>NZ_JAESND010000020.1 GCF_016865585.1 Jeongeupia naejangsanensis
CCAGCCTGCTCGCGTCATTCGCCGCCGCGTTCAATCAGGACCAGCGCCTGTTGTCGCTGCACTTCGCCGAAGGTCGCGGGCCGGTGCCGGAGACGCTGCTGCCGCACGTGCTCGACGGTGAAACAGCGCTGAGCAAGCCCTACCTCTACACGCTGGAATGCCTGTCGGCCGATGCCGGGCTGGAGCTGAAGTCTCTGCTGGGATTGGCGATCGAAGTCGACATCCACACCGCCGATGGCGGGACACAGGTGCTGACCGGGGTCGTCACCAAGGTCAAATCACTCGGTTCGGACGGCGGCTTTGCCCGCTACGGCCTGACGATCGAACCGCCGCTGGCACTGCTGCGACACCGCAAGACCAGCCGGGTGTTCCAGGACCTGAGCGTGCCGGACATCGTCAAGGCGATCGTCGCCGAACACCAGGAACGCAATCCGCTGCTGGCCGCGAGCTTTGCCTTGCAGTTCGATCTGGCCAAGACCTACCCGGCCCGCTCCTACTGTCTACAGTACCGCGAATCGGATCTCGACTTCATCCAGCGCCTGCTGGCCGAGGAAGGCATTGCCTACCGCTTCGGCTTTGCCGGCGGCGAAACGCCGCTGACGACGCTGATCGGTTTCGACGATCCCTACCAGCTCGATGCGGCGTCCCAAGCCAGGGTGCGCTTCCATCGTGCCGATGCGACCGAAACCGATGACACCATCACCGGCTGGGACTCGAAGCGCCAGCTCGGCACCAGCAAGGTCAGCCTGGCCAGCTTCGACTACAAGCCGGTCAGCACGCTCACGGCTGACGACGAGAGCGTGATCGACCACGGCGACGGTGGCCGCCAGGCCAGCCAGAGTCTCGAAGACTACGATCCGCAGACGCTGTACTACGGCAGTGACGGCGAAGACCTCGGCCGTTACGCCCAGCTGCGCCAGCAGGCCAACGACCGAGCCAGCAAGCAGTTCATCGGCGAAGGTACGGTGCGGCAGTTCAACGTCGGCGAATGGTTCCAGCTCGACAACCACCCGGCGCACGACTTCGACGCGCCGGAAGACCGGCAATTCACCATCACCCGGCAACGGGTTCAAGCGCGCAACAACCTGCCGGGCGATCTGGTCAGTCAACTCTCCAAGACGGTACTGGGCAGCCCGGCAGCCACGGCCCAGACCAGCCAGGCGGCCAACGACGCCCCGTTCCGCACCGACTTCGACGCCCAGCGCCGCGGCATCCCGCTGACGCCGGACCATGCACCGCACGGCAAACCCACCAGCCGTGGCGTGCAGACCGCCACCGTGGTCGGCCCCGGTGACGGCGAAGTCCACACCGACGAACTCGGCCGCATCAAGGTGCAGTTCCACTGGCAACGGACGCAGGAACACCCCGAGTACGGCGCCAGCCTCGACGACAAGTCCTCCTGCTGGCTGCGCGTCGCCATGCCCTCGGCCGGCGCCGGCTGGGGCCACCAGTTCATTCCGCGGGTCGGTCAGGAAGTGCTGGTCGACTTCCTCGAAGGCGACATCGACCGTCCCCTCGTGACCGGCGTCGTCTACAACGGCAGCCACCCGGTGCCGGCGTTCAGCGGCGCCGGCAGCCTCCCGGCCAACAAGACCCTCTCCGGCATCAAGACCAAGGAACACGGCGGCGGCCAGTATGGCGAGCTGCTGTTCGACGACACCCAGGGCGAAGTCCGCACCAAGCTCAGTTCCGAACACGGCAAGACCCAGCTCAACCAGGGCTTCCTGATCCACCCCAGAAGCGACGGCAAGGGTACCCCCAGAGGTGAAGGCTTCGAACTGCGCACCGACCGGCACGGCGCGATCCGCGCCGCCAACGGCCTGCTGATCACGACCGAGGCCGCCAACGGCGCCGGCGGCAACCAGCTCGACCGGTCCCAAGCGCAATCGCAGCTCGACGCCGCCTTCGAGCTCGCCAGCAGCCTTGGCGACGTCGCCACCCACCAGCTCGCCGACACCGTCGAAACCGGCCCCGAAACCGTCAAGGACAACACCAAGGCTGCCAAGACCCAACAGGGCCACCTGCATCACCTGAAGGAAGCCCTCAAGAACTGGGCCAACGGCACGAACAGCGCAAAGGACGCAAAAGGCGAGCAAGCCGGCCAACAAGCCCTGATCGTCGTCAGCGCCCCCGCCGGCCTCGCCCAGACCACCCCGAACAGCCAGGCCATCACCGCCGGCAGCAACCTCGACCTGATCGCCCAGCGTGATACCCAGCAGACCTCGGGGAGACGCTGGCTGCACAACGTCGGTGAACACATCAGCCTGTTCGTCGCCGGCGTAAAGGACCAGATCGCCCTGAAGCTGATCGCCGCCAAGGGCAAGGTGCAGGTGCAGGCGCAGAGCGACAACGTCGAGATCAATGCGGCCAAGGACATCCAGCAGACGGCGAACCAGAACATCCACGTGATCGCCGGCGAGGAAATCCTGCTGACGGCAGGCGGCGGCTACATCCGGCTCAAGGGCGGGAACATCGAGATCCATTGTCCGGGGAAGGTGGATGTGAAGGGGGCGGATCACAGCTTCAGTGG
>NZ_JAESND010000003.1 GCF_016865585.1 Jeongeupia naejangsanensis
ACGTGATCGCCGGCGAGGAAATCCTGCTGACGGCAGGCGGCGGCTACATCCGGCTCAAGGGCGGGAACATCGAGATCCATTGTCCGGGGAAGGTGGATGTGAAGGGGGCGGATCACAGCTTCAGTGGACCGGCGAATTTGAATGTCCCACTTCCGAACTATCCGATTAGTGATTTTAAGCCATCTGGCAAATTTACATTTTCCGAGTAGTGAACAATGATTATCAGCCCGCCAATTTTAAAAACTTCTCAAGGAAGCACTCCGGACCATAAATGGCTAGAGGAGTTAATGCCGCTTTCGTCCGGGGGGAACTACCCGATCTCGAATAAGCTCGCTTGGCACGGTGGCCAACATATTGCACATACTGATACCAGCGGGACTGCTGAGCCGGTTCGGGCTATCGCTGACGGCGAGGTAGTGTTTTGGCGAGATTCCAATGGTGCCGATCAAGCCCCGCTAAATTATGAAGGTAAGACAGACAATGGCTGCATCGTAATAAAACATAAGACTGAGATTGGCGAAGGGACAGAAGGATGCATCGAATACTATTCGATCTACATGCACCTTAAACAAGTATTCGTAAAGAAGAAACAAACTGTTTATCGCAAAGATAGCTTGGGTAGTGTTGGGGCGTGTAACGGTAAAAATGCCATGCATTTGGAAATAATTTGTGATGATGAAAATTTAAGAAAAATAGTGGGGCGAGGTTCTGGGGAACTGGATGTCAGCAAAAATGGTCGTCGCAATATCGTCTATGGCGATATTCATTTTTACCTTCCGTCTGGGACTAGGTTTTTTAGTTCTATCGCTTCAAATGAGGCTACTTCCGGTAATGGTTCTCCAATATATACTTCGACTTCTCCGCTATTCGTGATAATGCGCTTCGAACGTGGTAAATGTTTGCTCCACACACGTCAAGAGGATGCCACAAGGATGGGGTTGTACATCGAAATAGGGCAAGAATTGTCTGCGGAGGACAAAGAATATGAATACAACCTTTATGCCAAAGCCTGCAAGTTAGGTGATGCTTTTCACGTTGCACCAAGTGCCGCGTATGAATTGTTGCGCTTTGGCCGAGTTATCAATATCGAAAATGAAACACCTATTGCTTCTGGTGCGGTGCCTCATTGGCATAGGGTCAATTATCCAGGTGGTGATGGGTGGGTTGATCTCAATGCAATGGCCGTTATGAAGTTTAGCGACGGCGATTTTCCACACTGGTTGGGCTGGGCAACAATAGGTGATGACCCAACACCGGACAGCCAATGTAATTCACCAACACTTGAGAAGTGGATTAAAGGAATTGATGAGAAATTAACAGAAAATGCTCTATCAATTGCATTGAGAGATGAAGAGATTCAGTCTAGGCTTTCTCGTACAATATGTAAATTCCCCACGGAATGGGAAAGAGCGCAGGTTGATACACGTTACTCTTGGTTGAAAAAGTCAAGCGATGTGTTGGTCGAGCCAATGAAGGATGAAAAATATGCTGAATTTAAGGCGTATGTAGAGGCCTTGTCATTCTGGGAGGAGGCTAAACTTGCGATTAGTAACAGCCACTGGCACTTTCATCCTCGAGAGTTCATCCGCCATCTTGGAGGTGCCGAGTGGCTTAGCGAGAAAGAATGGGAGCAATTGATTCCAAAAAATGTGATTAGAAAACCCGGATCCCACAAGTCGGAAAAAACTTCTTTTTGGGAGAGCCCTCGTGTTTCCAGTGATTTTGTTCAGCTTTACTATCCAGAGCTCAACAAGGCTATGAGGAAATTTTTTATAATGAAAAGTGCCATGAGGGCTGCATGTTTCCTCGGAAATGCCATACAGGAAACGCAGTGGCTTAGCGCCACTAAGGAAGGAGGTGGTAGGTTTCCTGATTTGCATAAAGGTTGGTATGGAAGAGGGTTTCTTCAACTCACCAATCCGGATGGGGATATCAACAAAGGAAATAATAATTACTACAAATATTTTTCTTTCTGTGGGAGAAAAAATAAAGTTCCACCTACTCAGGTGGAACTTAATTGGCGCGATGAGTTGGCTTCTTCTGCATTTCACGCAGCGAATAGTGCTGGGGCGTATTGGTCTTGGGATGCCGGTGTGAAGAAGAATTCAAATATATACGCGGATGAAGAAACTAGGAATGATCTGAGGTCAATTGCTACCAACAAGGGGGAGAAGTACTGGTATTACTCTAGATCATTTGCAAAATGCGCTGCATCCGTGAATTTGCCAGGGCAAATACAAAGAGATCCACCCGAGAATATGAATGGGTTGGTGGACAGGCATGTAGCATATGTGAATGCATTAATGATTCTGCATGATTCGCCGATCTTCTCCGATGGCAATTACCCTAAAGGGTTCGAGTATAGGAGGGTGAAAATATGAGTTTAATTTTTAAGTCTGCATTGTTATTTTTCATGATGATGATTTCGGGATTATCTTACTCAAAGCAGGCGTGTGACACGATATTTGCAAATTTCAAGAATGTTGATATAAAAACTTGTGATTTGGATAAAATGGAAATTTCTGGAAAGATTGCAGGACGGAAAGTTAATGTCAAGTCATTCATTGTTGAAAAGGAAGGTGTCGCATATGAAGATTTTGATTTGAAATTGGAGAATGGATTTATTTGGCCGTCAAACAGTGGAAGGTATATTACTGGGATAGATAGGAAATTCACCGTTCCCATAAAGAATGGGTACCTGCAAGTTATTCATTCCAACTATATTTTTGGGGATGGACAGAAGGAGTTGACAAATATTTATTATGCGTGCAGACATCCCTTGCTTAATAAGTGCGCAGAAGTTGAGGTGACTGGAGTTGTCGCAGAAAAAGAAATGGTGTCAGTTCTAGAAAAAATTTTTTCCGTGACGCAATAACAGAATTGATGTTTACCCGGGTGTGGTGGCTCATAGACTTTATGGCTCAGTCGCCTCAACTGAGGGTACTGAGTTGATAAAGATTCTGATACATGAAATACAGATATTAATCAGCGCTTTAAGATTTTTTACGGATTTATAACGAAAAAGGCGACGGAAATCTCCGTCGCCTTTTCTTGGTTAGTTGGTCACTTTCGCTTCCACAGCCCTCAACGCCGTCCTCACCCCTTCCTCCACCACCGGGTGATAGAACGGCATCTCCAGCATCTGCTCAACCGTCAGCCCCATCTGCACCGCCCAAGCCAGCGTGTGGGCGATGTTTTCGGCGCGGGGGCCGATCCATTCGGCGCCGAGGAAGCGGCCGGTCGCCTTGTCGGCGTAGACGTGCATCAGCCCGCGGTTTTTCAGCATCACGCGGCTGCGGCCCTGGTTTTCGAAGCTGACTTCGCCGGCGACGAAGCTGCCCGGTTCGAGGTCGGCGAAGCGGGCGCCGACCATGGCGATCTGCGGGTCGCTGAACACCACACCGATCGGTGCGCGGCGCAGACCGGGTTTGACGTCGGGGTAGCTGGCGGCGTTGCTGCCGGCGGTTTTGCCTTCGTCGGCGGCTTCGTGCAGCAGCGGCAGGATGTTGTTGGCGTCGCCGGCGATGAAGACCGGGCTGTTGCCGCACTGCAATGTCTCACGGTCGAACAGTGGTACGCCGCGCGCGTCGAGTTCGAGGCCGGTGTTTTCCAGCCCGAGGCCGGCGACGTTGGGGCTGCGGCCGGTAGCGGCAAGCACGTAGTCGAAGCGCTCGGTGACGGTTTCGCCGGCGAGGCTCACGTAGCGGATCACCGCTTCGTCACCATCGCGCGCCATCGATTCGATCTTGGCGTCCGGGTCGAGGTAGAACTCGTTCTGGAAGGTGGTGCGGGCGTAGTCGCGGATCGCCGGATCGCTGAGCGGGCCGACGCCGCCACGCGCACCGAAAACACGGACGTCGACGCCAAGCCGGGACAGTGCCTGGCCGAGTTCGAGACCGATCACGCCCGGGCCGAACACGGCGACGCGGCGCGGCAGCGTTTTCCAGCTGAAGACGTCGTCGTTGACGATCAGCCGGTCGCCGAAGACCTTGAACGGCTCGGGTATGCTGGGGCTGGAGCCGGTGGCGATGACGACGCGGTCGGCTTTCACCGTGGTGTGGTCATCGACCAGCAAGGTCAGGTTGTCGACAAAGCGGGCGTAGCCGCGCAGTTTGTCTTCCGCCGGGATGCCGTCGACGCTGTCGAGCACGAAGCTGACAAAGCGGTCGCGTTCGCGCCGGACCCGGTCCATTACTTCGCGGCCGTCGATGACGATGTCGCCGACGACATGCACGCCGAACGGTGCGGTGTGGCGCGCTTCGTGAGCGGCTTCGGCAGCGGCGATCAGCAGTTTGGAGGGCATGCAGCCGACGCGGGCGCAGGTGGTGCCGTAGGGGCCGCCCTCGATCAGCAGCGCGGTTTTGCCCGCGGCCCTGGCTGCACGGTAGGCGGCGAGGCCGGCGGTGCCGGCGCCGAGGATGGCAACGTCGATGGTGATCGTATTCATGGCGGCTTCCTTTGAACCTGCCCCATTCGGCGGCTGCGCCCGCGCATTCCGGTGCCGTCCGATGCTCGGAATCCTCATGGACCATGTGTCCATTCCGGTTCCTGTGCTTCGGGCGTCACCAGACTGCTTTGGCTCGCTCGCCGACTGGGACTGGTTTTGTTGTTATTCGGGTCGGATAGCAATCATCGAGCCGGATGCACTGCGACAGTGCGATCGGGGCTGGTGATTGAAAAGGGCCGGTCAAGCCGGCCCTGTGTGCTGCATTCGGCCCGGCGGCGAGCCGGGCGCGGGCCTTACTTGACGAGGAAACGCTCGAGCTGTTCGTGGCCGCCGATCAGCTTGCCGTTGATGAACACCTGCGGGGCGGTCATCGAGCCCGAGACGGCGCCGAGCGCCTTGCCGCGGATCTTGTTGTCCAGCGGCACGTCGACGAAGTCGTAGCCGTGTTCGGTCAGCAGGGCCTTGGCCTTGGCGCAGAACGAGCAGCCGACCTTGGAGAACACCACGACCTGATCCGGCTTCTTCGCATTCGGGTTGATGTAGTCGAGCATGGTGTCGGCGTCGGACACTTCAAACGGGTCGCCTTCCTTCTGCGGCTCGATGAACATCTTCTCGACCACGCCGTCCTTCACCAGCATCGAGTAACGCCAGCTGCGCTTGCCGAAGCCGAGGTCGCTCTTGTCGACCAGCATGCCCATGCCTTCGGTGAATTCGCCGTTGCCGTCCGGGATCATCACGATGTTCTGGGCTTCCTGATCCTTGGCCCATTCGTTCATCACGAAGGTGTCGTTGACCGAGACGCAGAGGATGGCGTCGACGCCGTTGGCCTTGAAGGCCGGGGCGAGTTCGTTGTAACGCGGCAGGTGGGTGGAGGAGCAGGTCGGGGTGAACGCACCCGGCAGCGAGAACAGCGCCACGGTCTTGCCTTTGAAAAGCTCGTCGGTGGTGACGTTCTTCCATTCATTGTTTTCGCGGACGCGGAAAGTGACGTTGGGGACGCGTTGACCTTCACGGTTTTGCAGCATGTCTAAACTCCTTTTATTGAGGCGGGTAGGCTGCGTCGTGCAGCGATGGGTGAAGTATCCTGACCTTGTTGCGATACGTCTAATTTAATGATTTCAACATATCGATTGCCAATTTCTATCGATCCGTAACCGGGTCGTGTTTGCGCTGCCGGCTTCCGCCGGCGGGCGGCCGGTGGGATCATCGGCCATCGAACACTTGCAAGGAGCGCCTGTGCGGGCCCGACTACTGAGCTGGCTGACCTGCCTGTGCCTGATCCTGCCCGTGCTGGCTGTGGCGGTGCCGCTCCCGCTGAAACCGGTGGCGGCGTCGGCCCCGGCGGCCTCCGGCGCTGCCGCGGCCGAGCTTGGTGCCTCGCTCGACACGGTGATCCGGACGCTGGAAAACGAATCGCAGCGGCAGGCACTGGTGGCCGAATTACGGGCACTGCGCGTGTCGGCCAGTGCCGTCGCGGCATCGGCGCCGGAAGTGGAGCAGGGTGGCATGCTGGGCTGGCTCAACTCACAAGTTGATGTGTTGAGAAACCAGTTTGACAGCGGATTCCGCCCTTTGTTGCGCTGGCGGGCGCTGATTGGCAATAGTGCCAGCGAGCTGCGCCAGCGCATTGCCGAGCAGTCCGGCGATCCGTGGCGCTTTCCGGCGGACTTCGTGCTGGCGCTGGGCATGTGGATGGCGGCGGCGCTGGCGCTCGGCTGGATCGGCCGGCACATCGGCCTGCTGCTGGGCTTGCGCGGGGTCGAGCTGCCCGCGCATCCGCGCACGCGCGAACTGATGCTGTTCATCTGGCAGCGCATTGCACCGTGGGCGCTGGCGTTTGCGTTGACGCTCTATCTGGTCCACCTGAAGGTCACGCTCGGCGGCCTGCTGGCGATGATGCTGGCCTATGCCATCCTGGTCGGCGCGCTGTTCTCGGCACTGAGCGTGCTGCTGTTTTCACTGCGTGGCACCGGGTTGCGACGGGCAGCGGCGCGGGTGCTGATCGTGCGGAGCAGGCACTGGCAGATGCTGATCGGCATGGCACTGGCGCTGGCCGACGCCTTCAGCAATCCGACGATCAAGATCGAGTTCGGGCCGAACCTGGCCGGCCTGCTGGCCGCCATGGCCGACCTGACCACGATTGCATTGACCGCCGCGTTCGCGATCGCCTTCCGCCGGCCGATCGGTCACCTGATCCAGAACCGGCCGTACGCCCAGCGTCACGCCGGCAAGGCGCTGACCGAGACGCTGCAGTTCGTGGCTGCACTCTGGCATCTGCCGGTAGTGCTGCTGTGCGCGCTGTCGGCGTTCAAGACGCTGGCCAACGCCGGCCGGCTCGAAAACACGCTCAACAGCGCCGCGCTGAGTACGCTGCTGATGATCGGCACTTTCCTGGTCTCGACGTTCCTGCAGCGCTATTTCGCCGCCTCGCGCACCCGGCGGCACCGCCGCCGCTCGCCCTACCTGAGCCGGCTGCTGGTGTTCGGGCAGAATCTCTGCCTCGTCGGTCTCTGGCTGGTGTTCGCCGAGCTGTTCACCCGCCTGTGGGGGCTGTCGCTGCTCGACATCGGTGCACTGCGGCTGCGCGGCCGGACGCTCGACGACATCTTCGGCGGCATCGTGATGACCGTGTTGATCGCCTGGCTGCTGTGGATCCTGCTCGATACGCTGATCGAAGAAAGCATGAACGGCGGCGGCGGGCGGCGCGGCAAGACGGCGAGCACCCGCGTACGCACCATCCTGCCGCTGTTCCGCAATGCCATCCTCGGCACGCTGCTGGTGGTGGCGGCCATCCTGTCGCTGGCCAACTTGGGCATCGACGTGACGCCGCTGATTGCCGGCGCCGGCGTCATCGGTCTGGCGGTCGGTTTCGGCGCACAGACGCTGGTCAAGGATCTGATCACCGGGCTGTTCATCCTGATCGAGGATACGATCGCCGTCGGCGACTACGTCGACGTCGGCGGCCATGCCGGCACGGTCGAGGGGCTGACGATCCGCACCGTCAAGCTGCGCGATTCGGCCGGCGCGGTGCACGCGGTGCCGTTCAGCCAGATCGCCAGCATCACCAACTACGCCCGCGGCTTTGCCTACGCGCTGTTCGAGATCGGCGTCACCTACGATGCGGACCTCGACAGGGTGATGAAGACGATCCGCGATGTCGGCACCGAGATGCGCAGCGAGGCGCGCTGGCGCCGCGAGCTGCTGGCGCCGATTGACGTGCTGGGGGTGGAGCGCTTCGACGCCAGCGCGGTGATCGTCAAGGCCCGCTTCAAGACCCGGCCGCTGTCGCAATGGGAAGTCGCCCGGGCGTTCAACCTGCGGCTGAAGAAGCGCTTCGACGCACTCGGCATCGCCATGCCCTTCCCGCAGATGGACGTCCATTTCGACCCGCCGGCGGCGGCCGGCGCGGCTCAGCCGGCAGCCGATTAGGGCTCGGCCCCGATATCGGTGTCATAGCGAACGATTCACAATACGGTTTTCCAGTTTGGGCGCCGACCGTCATGCCTCAAGAACTGCTGTTCCTGCTGCCACTGGCCTTCATTGCCGGGATGATCGATGCCGCCGTCGGTGGTGGCGGGCTGATTCTGGTGCCGGGGTTGTTCACCATCCTGCCGCGCGAACTGCCGGCGATGCTGATGGGGACCAACAAGCTGGCCGCGGCAATGGGTACGTTGTCGGCGACATGGCGCTACGCCCGCCGGGTAAAGCTCGACTGGCACGTGCTGCTGCCGAGCGCGGCAGCGGCCTTCGTCGGCGCCTACTTCGGCGCACGGGCCATCCACCTGCTGCCGGCCGATTCGGTGCGGCCGATGGTCGTCGTGCTGCTGGCGGTGATGCTGGTCTACACCTGGTTCAAGCCGTCGTTCGGTGGCGAGGACGCCGGCCGGCCGCTGACGCGGCGTGACCTCTACACCGGCATGGCGATCGGTGCCGCCATCGGTTTCTATGACGGCTTCTTCGGTCCCGGCACCGGCTCCTTCCTGATCTTCCTGTTCGTGCGCTGCTTCCATTTCGACTTCGTCCGCGCTTCGGCGTCGGCCAAGGTCGTCAATCTGGCGACCAACTTCGCCTCGCTGGCGTTCTTCATCCCGGCCAAGCTGGTGCTGTTCGGCTATGCGATCCCGATGGCGATCGCCAATATCGCCGGTGCGCAGGTCGGCAGCCTGCTGGCGCTCAAGGGTGGCAACACCTGGATTCGTCGGCTGTTCCTGACGCTGGCGCTGGTGCTGCTCGCCAAGCTGAGCTGGGACATGCTCAGGCCCGTGCTGTCGTCATGAACCGTTAGCGCGTGCTCCCGTCGCGCCCGGTACAATGGGCCGGATGACGATGGATACCGAGGCGCTGCTGTCGTGCGCCAGTTGCAAGGCCTGCTGTTGCCGGCTTGAAGTGCTGTTGCTCGCCGGTGACGACGATGTCCCGCCGCAGTTCGTTGCCCGTGACGAATGGGGCGGCGAAGTGATGCGCCGGCTGGACGACGGCTGGTGCGCGGCGCTCGACCGCCGCACGATGATGTGTTCGATTTACGCGGTGCGGCCGCTGATCTGCCGCGAATACAAACTCGGCGATCATGATTGCCTGGAGCAGCGCAAGCTCATTCCGCTGCTGGCCGTCCGGGGCGAGGGAGAAGCATGAACTACTGGTTGATGAAGTCCGAGCCCGACGACGTCGGCATCGACGACCTGCAGCGGCTGGGTCAGGTCGGCTGGTACGGCGTGCGCAATTATCAGGCGCGCAATTTCATGCGTGACGCGATGGCGGTCGGCGACGGTGTGCTGTTCTACCACTCGAGCTGCGCCGAGCCCGGCGTTGCCGGTCTGGCCGAAGTCTGCCGCACCGCCTATCCCGACCCGACCCAGTTCGATCCCGAGTCGAAATATTACGATCCGAAGTCGACACCCGAAGCACCGCGCTGGCAGCAGGTCGACGTGCGCTTTGTCGCCAAGGGACGGCTGCTGGGCATCGATGCGATGCGTGCCGAGCCCGGACTGGCGGACATGCAGGTGCTCAAGCGCGGCAACCGCCTGTCGATCACGCCGGTGACCGAAGCCGAATGGCTGCTGATCAGGGACCGGATAGGATGCTGATCGCACTGCTTGCCTGCCTCGGTCTGGGGCTGGTCGCCGGGGTGCTGGCGGGCTTGCTGGGTGTCGGTGGCGGGCTCGTGATCGTGCCGGGCCTGTTGTTCGTCTTCCATCTGGTCGGTCTGCCCGAAACCCACCAGCAGCATCTGGCGCTGGGGACCTCGCTGGCGACCATCGTGTTCACCTCGATCGCCAGCTTCCGTGCCCACGCGGCGCGCGGCGCGGTACGCTGGCCGGTGTTCCGGGCGATCGCGCCGGGCATCATCGTCGGCACTTTCGTTGGCGCGCAGCTGGCGGCGCTGTTTTCCGGCGTGGCACTCAAATGGTTTTTCGTCGGTTTCGCCTATCTCGTCGGCGCGCAGATGCTGGCCGACCTCAAGCCGGCACCGAGCCGGCAACTGCCCGGGCTGCCGGGCATGAGCGGCGTCGGTGGCGTGATCGGCGCGGTGTCGAGCTGGGTCGGCATTGGCGGCGGCTCGCTGTCCGTCCCGTTCATGACCTTGTGCAATGTGCCGGTACGCGAAGCGATCGGTACCTCGGCGGCGATCGGCCTGCCCATCGCACTGGCCGGTGCGGCCGGTTATGTCGCCAGCGGCTGGCATGCATTCGGGTTGCCACCGGGCAGCGCCGGCTTCGTTTACCTGCCGGCGCTGGCCGGCATTGTCATTGCCAGCTTCCCGATGGCCAAGGTCGGCGCTTGGCTGGCACACCGCCTGCCGGTGCCGGTGCTGAAGAAGTGTTTTGCCCTGTTGCTGATCGTCCTGGCAACGAAGATGTTGCTGACGCTGGTCTGACGAAATGAACAACGCCACCCGAGGGTGGCGTTGTTCATGATCACTTGCTTACTGCTGACCGGGCCACGGGCTGCCGAATGCCGCCTGATAGTCGGCAGAGATCGATTCGACCGTGAACTGGTGGTTCTGCGCGCCGCGCTGGGCGATCTTCATGGCACCGAGCAGCGACGACAGCCGGCCGGTACTCGGCCAGTCCCAGCCTTGGGTGATGCCGTAGAGCAGGCCGGCGCGGAAGGCGTCGCCGCAGCCGGTCGGATCGACAACGGCTTCGGCCCGGACGGCCGGGATGTCATGCACGACGCCGTCGGCATAAATGTGTGCGCCTTCGGCGCCGCGGGTCACGATCAGCGCTTTCAGCTGACCGGCAATCTCGGCCAGCGACAGGCCGGTACGGCTGGCGATGACCTCCGCCTCGTAGTCGTTGGCGGCGAGATAGGTCGCCAGCTCGATCATCCGGCGCAGTTCGTCACCGTCGAACAGCGGAAAGGCCTGGCCGAGGTCGAAGATGAACGGGATGCCGGCGGCGGCGAGCTGCTCGGCACGTTCGACCATCGCCTGCTTGCTGTCCGGCCCGATGATTGCAAGTTCAACCGGCGCTTCGACCTGTTCGAGCCGGTTCAGGTGCGCCAGCCCCATCGCGCCCGGGTGGAAGGCTGCGATCTGGTTGTCGTCGAGGTCGGTGGTGACGAAACACTGCGCGGTGAACTGCTCGGGCAGCTCGCGCACATGGGTGCGGGTGATGCCCAGATTGTCCAATCGTTGGGCGTAGGGGCCGAAATCGCTGCCGACCGCCGCCATGATCAGTGGATCACCCCCCAGCAACTTCAGCGAATACGCGATATTTCCGGCACAACCGCCGAACTCGCGACGCATTTCCGGTACCAGGAACGATACCGACAGCATGTGGATCTGATCCGGCAGGATGTGGCGCTTGAATTGATCTTGAAACACCATGATGGTGTCATAGGCAACCGAGCCGCAAATCAGCGTGGACATGGTGTTTCCCAAGTTGAAAATCGGTCGATTATGCCACCTGTCGGAGCCGATGGTCGCTTCGTCGTACCGGGTACCGTTGGCGTGGCTGCTTTGTTAAGCTTGCAGTATGTGTAGGATTATTCATTCATGCTGATTTCCATTTCGAATCTATTGGTATTTGCGAGCCTGCTTCTGGGCGTGCTGGTCGCCGGCCAGCTGGTCCTGCTCGGCAACAGCCAGCATGAATCCGGGCTCGGCCCACTGGCGCTGGCGGGGGCGCTGACCGGTCTGACCGCCTTGCTGGCCGCGCTGGGCATGGCGCCACTTGCTGTTGCAGCATGGGTTTTCGCCGAATCGCTCTTCAATGTGGCGCTGCGCCGTCATCTGCTGAAAACGCCGCACTGGGCGCCGGCGGTCGGTTGCGCGCTACTGGCCTTCTTGCTGGGGGTCGCGTGGCAACGCGTCTTCGGCGATGAACTCCCGGTCATGCTGGCCGCCACCCTGGCCATCGTGCCGCTGGCTGTCTTGCGTCTTCAGTTGCTGCGCCAGCCGTTTGCCGAGGAGCGTGCCGGCGGGCCGCGACTGGTGATGGCGACCGTGTGCACCCTGCATGCTATGTACTGGCTCGGCATGCTGTTCTTCTGGGCCTTTGCCCAGCCCGGCTGGTGGGGAAGTGCCGAAGCGCTGGTGCTCGAATGCATGCTGTTCGGGCTGTTCCAGTCGCTGCTGTGGCCGCAGCTGGTCGCGCAGAAGCTGCGCGGCCGTCTGGCGCGTCTGGCACGCTACGACGTACTGACCTGGGCGCTGAACCGTCGCGGTTTCGAAGAGGTCTGCTTGCGCGAACTGCGTCGTGCCCGCAAGCACGAACGTCCGCTCGGTTTGCTGCTGGTCGACATCGACCGGATGCACGCGATCAACAGCCGCTACGGTCACGCTGGTGGCGACCATGTGCTGCGGACCTGCGCCGCGGCGCTACGCAGTCACCTCCGTCCCGAGGACAGCCTTGGCCGGATCGGTGGCGACAGTTTCTGCATCCTGGCGCCGCACCGCAACGATGCCGAATTGCAGACGCTGCTGATGGAGCTGCGCGAGGCGCTGACCACCATCGTGTCCGACTATGACGACATCGCAATCCGTGTTTCGGCGGGTGTCAGCATGGCGACGTATCCGCATGACGGCGTGGATTTCCCGGTGCTGTACGGGCAGGCGCAATCGCGCCTGCGGCCCGCCA
This sequence comes from Jeongeupia naejangsanensis, assembly GCF_016865585.1. Taxonomy (GTDB): domain Bacteria; phylum Pseudomonadota; class Gammaproteobacteria; order Burkholderiales; family Chitinibacteraceae; genus Jeongeupia; species Jeongeupia naejangsanensis. The sequence goes on from NZ_JAESND010000003.1 coordinate 12,529, forward strand.
CCGACGGCCCGGCATCGGGCTTCATGGTCGCGCGCGGCTGATTCGTCGGGTTTGTCTCGCCAACGGCGCCCGCTTGAGCGGGCGTCGTCGTTTCCGGCGTCGTACTTAACCAACACTTCCATACGTGATGCTGACGTCTGGCCGTCATTGTATGCCGGCCGTCGTGGCGACACGTGCCGATCGCCTTTCTCCGTCCGCGTGCGTCCGGCCTTGTTTAGATTGTCGCAATGCCGTCGTCATGGCGGTGACCTGAACGGAGAGTCCGGATGCAAAGTAGTGAACCGTGGCCGCGCCTGCTGGCGCCGCTGCGCTCGGAACGGCGCCGCCATGCGCTGATGCTGTGCCTGATCATCGTGCTGGCCTATGTGTATTGCCGCAATGCGGTCATCGTTGGTGATGAGGTGGTCCACGAGGCACAAATCCGCCGTTTCCTGCTCGGCGATTTCAGCATCGATTCGCGTCTGACGACGATTCCCGGCTACCACATGCTGGTGGCCGCGCTGAGCTGGCCGTTCGGAGCCTATTCGCTGGCCACGGTGCGTGGCATCAGCACGCTGTTCGGCACCGCGCTGGTCCTGGTTTATGCGCTGTTGCTGCGCGAACGCCACGGCGCCGTCTCGCCGCAGCGTCTGGTGCAGTTCGCGTTCTTCCCGATTTTCCTGCCCTATTTCTATCTGGCCTACACCGATGTACTGTCGTTGCTGCTGGTTTTCGGCGGATTGTGGCTGGCGTTGCGCAAGCAGGCGATTCCGGCGGCGCTGGTGCTCGGCCTGAGCATCTGCGTGCGCCAGCAGAACGTCATCTGGCTGCTGGCGGTGCCGGTGCTGGCCTACTGCCGCGACAGCGGCTTCCGCTGGTGTCGCGAAACGCTGAAGGAACACGTGGCCGGCGCGGGACTGTACGCGCTGGCGCTGGCCGGTTTCATCGTTTTCGTGCTCTGGAACGGGGGTGTCGCGGTCGGCGATCGTGGTGCGCACCAGCTGTCCGGACTGTTCGTCGGCAACGTGTTCTTCATGTTGCTGCTGTACGCGATTTTCCTGTTGCCCAGCGTGGTGGCCAACCTGCCGGCGACGCTGGACTATGCGCGCCATCACGGCTTCGTGCCGCTGCTGCTCGCCGGACTGCTGGTGGTTTACCTGTTCGGCTTCCAGAACAGCCACCCGTACAACGCGATCCAGCCCGAATACTTTCTGCGCAACGGCTTGCTGACGCTGCTGTCGTCGTCGCTGCCGGTCAAGCTGCTGTTCTTCATTCCGATCGCGCTGGCCACGCTCGACTGGCTGGCGATGGCGCAACGCCGGCCCGAGCTGTACGTGATCGCCGCTTTCAGCGTACTGGCGCTGCTGCCGTCGTGGCTGATCGAACAGCGCTACATGATGATTCCGTTTGCGTTGCTGCTGCTTTACCGCGACGACGACCGGCCCGGCGTGCAGGCGCTGACGGGCGCGCTGTATGCGATTGTCGCTGTTGTGTTCGTCTACGGCACCGCGACGCTGCGCTTCTTCCTGTAGTTCAGGCGACGTAGAGCAGAATGCTGAAGAAGTGGCAGACGCTGCCGGCCAGTACGAACAGGTGCCAGATGCCGTGACCGTGGCGGATCTTTTCGTCGAAGATGAAGAAGATGATGCCGATGCTGTAGATCACGCCACCGGCCACCAGCCACGCCATACCGCCGGCGGGCAGCGCCAGTTTCAGCGGCTTCATCGCGATCAGGATCAGCCAGCCCATCAGCACGTAGATGATCAGCGAGAACACCCGCGTGCGCTTGCCGATCAGCAGCTCCTGAATGATGCCGATCAGCGCCAGTCCCCAACTGATGCCGAACAGCGTCCAGCCCCAGGGGCCGCGCAGCGTCACCAGCGAAAACGGCGTGTAGCTGCCGGCAATCAGCAGGTAGATCGCGCAGTGGTCGAACTTCTGCAGCACCTTCTTGGCGCCGGCGTGGCGGATCGAGTGGTACAGCGTCGACGCGCCATAGAGCATGACCAGCGTTGCGCCATAGATGCTGACGCTGACGACCTGCCAGGCGTTGCCGTACAGGCTGGCGACGACGACCAGCACGACAAGGCCGGCGACGGCGAGCAGCGTGCCGATCAGGTGGCTGTAGCTGTTGAAACGTTCTCCACGGTACATGGGCTTCTCCGGACGAAGCCGAAAGCATAACCGCTGCTGGTGGCGGCGCACTGTGGAAATTCCCACGACCACCGGCCCTTGCGGCGCGGACGACCCGCAAAGTCGCGTTTCCGGTTCTAAGCTGGTTCGACCCTTGTCCGAACGGAGCCTGCAATGACCAAGATCCTGGTGGTGTACTACTCGATGTATGGCCATGTCGAAACCATGGCCCAAGCGGTGGCGGAGGGCGCGCGCGGTGTCGCCGGTGTCGAGGTGACGCTCAAGCGGGTCGCTGATCTCGTGCCCGAAGAGGTGGCGCGCAAGGCCGGCGCCAAACTCGACCAGGCTGCACCGGTTGCCGCGCCGTCCGAGCTGGCCGACTACGACGCGGTCATCTTCGGTACGCCGACACGCTTCGGCAATATGGCGGCGCAGATGCGCAACTTCCTCGACCAGACCGGCGGGCTGTGGGCGAGTGGCGCGCTGATCGGCAAGATTGGCAGCGTGTTCACCAGCACCGCCACCCAGCACGGCGGCCAGGAAACGACGATCACCTCGTTCCACACCACACTGCTGCATCACGGCATGGTGATCGTCGGCGTGCCGTATGCATGTGCCGGGCTGACCAGAATGGACGAGATCACCGGCGGCAGCCCCTACGGCGCCAGTACCTTGACCAGTGGCGACGGCAGCCGCTCGCCGTCGGCGAACGAACTCGACATCGCCCGCTATCAGGGTCGGCATGTCGCGGAGCTTGCGAAGAAGCTTGGTGCCTGAGCTTTGGCTGTTGTCCCGGCGTGAAAAAGCCCCGTCGTTGACGGGGCTTTTTTTGCTGCTCGTCCGACCGATCAGGCGGTCAGCTTGTCGAGTGCTTCGCGATACTTGGCCGCGGTCTTCTCGGCGACGTCGAGCGGCACGGCCGGGGCCGGCGGCTGCTTGTTCCAGCCGGTGCTTTCCAGCCAGTCGCGGACGAACTGCTTGTCGTACGACGGCGGGTTGCTGCCCGGCTGGTACTGGTCGGCCGGCCAGAAGCGGCTCGAATCCGGCGTCAGCGCCTCGTCCATCAGGCACAGCGTGCCGTCCTCATCGAGGCCGAATTCGAACTTGGTGTCGGCGATGATGATGCCGCGGGTCGCGGCGAACTCGGCTGCGGCCTTGTACAGCCGGATCGCGGTATCGCGTACCTTGGCGGCGAGTTCCGGGCCGATCAGGTCGGCGGTCTGCTCGAACGAGATCGGTTCGTCGTGGTCGCCGACGGCGGCCTTGGTGCTCGGCGTGAAGATCGGTTCGGGCAGCTGCTGCGCCTCGATCAGGCCCGCCGGCAGCGCGATGCCGCTGACTGCGCCGGTGGCCTTGTAGTCCTTCCAGCCGCCGCCGGCCAGATAGCCGCGCACGACCGCCTCGACCGGCACCGGCTTCAGGCGCTTGACCACGACCGCGCGGCCTTCGACCTGCGGCAGGTCCTCGGCACTGACGACGTCCTCGGCCTTTTCGCCGGTGAAGTGGCTCGGCACCAGATCCCTGAACTTGTCGAACCAGAAGTTCGAGATCGCGGTGAGGATCTTGCCCTTTTCCGGAATCGGCTCTTCGAGGATCACATCGAACGCCGACAGGCGATCGGTCGCGATCATCAGCATGCGCTGGGCGTCGATTTCGTACAGGTCGCGTACCTTGCCCGAGTAGATCTTCTTCAGGCTCTTGAGGTCGGTGGAGGTGATGCTGGACATCTCGTTTCCTTGGCGCGGGCCGGGGTCGGCGGCAAAAGCCGTATTTTGCCCGATTCCGGCCCGCATTTCATGCCGCCCGGCCGGATGCCGCGCGGGCCGGGACGACAGAACGCCCCGAGGGCGAGCCGTCGGGGCGTCGGGTGATGCAGTTGGCGCTTACTCGCTCTTGCCGGCGACCACCGGGTAAATCACGCCGGCAATGGCCGCACCGATCAGCGGCGCAACCCAGAACAGCCACAGCTGATCGATTGCCCAACCGCCTGCGAACAGGGCGACACCGGTGCTGCGTGCCGGATTCACCGAGGTGTTGGTGACCGGAATGCTGATCAGGTGGATCAGCGTCAGTGCCAGACCGATCGCGATCGGCGCGAAGCCGGCCGGTGCGCGCTTGTCGGTTGCGCCGAGGATGACGAACAGGAACATGGCGGTCATGACGACTTCGCACACCAGCGCAGCCATCAGGCTGTAACCGTCGGGCGAATGCGCACCGTAGCCGTTCGATGCAAAGCCGCCGGCCAGATCGAAGCCGGCCTTGCCGCTGGCGATCGTGTACAGCACCGCAGCGGCGGCGATCCCGCCGAGCACCTGGGCGATCACGTAGGGCAGCAGCTCTTTCGCCGGGAAACGGCCGCCGACGACGAGGCCCAGCGACACGGCCGGGTTCAGATGGCAGCCGGAAACGTGGCCGATCGCAAACGCCATGGTCAGCACGGTCAGGCCGAAGGCGAGCGAGACGCCGGCAAAGCCGATACCGAGTTGCGGAAAGCCGGCGGCGAGTACGGCGCTGCCACAGCCGCCGAGTACGAGCCAGAATGTGCCGATGAATTCCGCCGCCATGCGGTTTTTGAGCGGATACATGTTTCCCCCTTGTTGTGGATGCACGTGACAGGCTTGCCACGAAAGGGGAACAGAATAGGGCAATGACATTGACTATTCTGTCAGATTTACCCTGACAAAATCGTCAATTTTCCCTTTCATCGTCGAAATTCAGACTGCCGGGGCCGACAGATCGAGCCTGAACGTACGGTAGCGCAAGCCGTACCAGCCCGGCAGTTCGCCGTATCCGGCAAAACCGAGCGAGGCATACAGCTGCTGCGCCGGTTGCATCCAGTCACTGGTATACAGGCCGATCGCGGGGGCCTGCTGCGATCGGGCGAGGGCGATGCAGTGCCGCATCAGTTGCCGCGAGACACCCTGACCGCGCGCCGGCGGGGCGACGCCAAGCAGCCGCACGAAGGCCCAGTCGGACGGAAACAGGCTGGCCTCGGTGCCGGGGGGGCCGTACAGGATGCAGCCGGCCGGCGCTCCGTCGTGCTCCATCAGCCACCACTGGCCGGCGGCACGGCCGACCGCCGATGCGATGTTCGCCGCCATGGCGCTGCCGTCGGCTTCCGGCAGCTGGTCGATGAATTCGGCATAACTGGCGAGCAGCAGCGCGCGCAGTACCGGAAAGTCGCCGGTACCGGCGGTGCGCAGATGGTGCGTGCTCATGTCGTGGGCGCGTTCCTGACCAGGTTTGCGAGTTCGGTGTCGGCGAGGCGGTCGGCGATGTTGCGCCGGTCGGCTTCGCTGCGGTTCTGCGACAGCTTGAACTTGGCCTCCCAGCGTTCGACGGCGAAATCGATGCCGACGATGTGGGCTTTCAGCGTGGTGTTGAAAGCGGGGTCGAAGCTGGCGCGATCGCCGATCAGCGTCGGTTCGTACTGGCGGATCAGCTCCGCCAGCGCCAGCGAGGCGCCGACGCGCACGGTGCCGGTCGCGTGCACGGCGGCGTAGTTCCAGGTCGGCACGGCGGGGCGCTGGTCGTACCAGCTTGGCGAGACGTAGTCGTGCGGGCCATGGAAAATCGCCAGTGCAGGGATGCCGTCCTGCCACGCCTGCCAGTGCGGGTTGGCGCGGGCAAGATGGCCGATCAGCCGATCGCCATCCGGCCCCGGGACAAGCACCAGCGGCAGGTGGCTGGCGAACGGCACGCCGTCGACGTTGCTGATCAGCGTCGCGAAGCCGTGGGCAAGGACGAAACCGTGGATCGTTGCGAGGTCGTCGCAACGGAAATGTTCGGGGATGTACATGGCCGGCTCGGCGTGGCGGAACGTTCAAGCATACCGGCGCCGGCGCGGTGTCGTCTCAGTCGCCGAGATGCTTCAGCGCTTCGCGTACCGACAGCGGAGAGAGTCGTTCACGTTCGGTGGCGACGAAGCCGCGCACGGCGTCGGCGTCGGTGCGGGCGTACTGGCGCAGCGCCCAGCCGATGGCCTTGCGGATGAAGAAGTCGGGGTGATCGGCCAGCGCGCGGCAGTAGCCGAACAGTCGCGTGGTGTCGGTGTCGGTCTTGTAGCCGAGCTGGAACAGCAGCGCGGTACGGGCATGCCAGAGCCGGTCGCCGCCGGCCCAGTCGTCCATCACCGTGCGCAATGCGGGCTCGGCCTGCAGCAGCGGACCGACGACGCTGGCGGCCAGCCCGTCGACGCTGTCCCACCACGACTTGCTGCCGATCAGCGTGTCGAGTACCGGCAGCACGGCGATGCCGAGCGTTGCCGGCCGGTCGGCAAGCAGGTCGACGGCGACGATCAGGTATTCGCGTTCGGGCAAGGCCCACAGCTTTTGCGCGGCGGCCAGGCGATCGGCCGGGGTCATGGACTTGCGCGCGGCGCGGATCAGCGGGGTCGAAACGCTGCGCCGGGCGGGGGTCTTGATGCCGAGGAAAGCAAAACGGCCGCGCATGTACGCGGCCATCGGTGCGGCAGTAGCCGGATCGGCGAGCGGCGCAAGGCCGGCGACGACGGCATCGGTGAACGCTGCCGCCGTCTCCATGGTCAGCCCAGCATGTCCTTGATGGCCTGCGCCTGTTCGAGCGCGGCGTCGGCACTGTCGGCCAGCACGTTGAAATGGCCCATCTTGCGGCCCGAGCGGGCTTCGGTCTTGCCGTACAGGTGGAGCTTGGTGTTCGGCGCGGTCAGCAGGACGTCCCAGTTCGGCTCGGCACCGTTCGCGCCCCAGGTGTCGCCGAGCAGGTTGACCATCACCACGGGCTTGAGCAGATCGGTCTTGCCCGGATACAGCCCGCACATCGCGCGGACCTGCTGTTCGAACTGGCTGGTCAATGTGGCATCGAGCGTGTAGTGGCCGCTGTTGTGCGGGCGCGGTGCCATTTCGTTGATGACGAGTTCGTCGCCGTCGAGGATGAAGAACTCGACTGCGAGCACGCCGACATAGTCGAGCGCTTCGGCCAGCTGCATCGCCATCGAGCGGGCGCGCTCGGTGATGCCGGCGCCGATCCGGGCCGGCACGATCGAGACGTCGAGGATGCCGCCGGCGTGCTCGTTCTCGGCCGGCGGAAAGCTGGTGACTTCGCCGGCGCGGGTGCGGGTGACGATGACCGAGACTTCGGCGACCAGCGGCATCATCTTTTCCAGCACACAGGGCTGGTGCTTCAGGTCGGACAGCGCGGCGCGCGCTTCTTCGACCGTCTTCACCCGGACCTGGCCCTTGCCGTCGTAACCGAGGCGGGCGGTCTTGAGGATGCCTGGCAGGTAGTCGCTCAGGTCGCCCTCGAGGTCGGCGGCGGTCTGCACCGGCAGGAAGGGCGCGGTGGCAAGGCCGGCGTTGCGGATGAAGGTCTTCTCGGCGACGCGGTCCTGCGCGATGGCGACGCAATCGCCACTCGGCGACACCGGGACGCCCTGACCGGCAAGCCAGCGCATCGATTCGGCGTTGACGTTCTCGAACTCGGTGGTGATCGCCTTGCAGGTACGGACCAGTTCGGCCAGCGCGTCCGGATCGTTGTACGGCCTGGCGATGTGCACGTCGGCGAAATCGGCGGCCGGTGCTTTCGCGTCCGGGTCGAGCACGGTGACGCGATAACCCATGGTCTTGGCGGCAACGGCGAACATGCGGCCCAGCTGGCCACCCCCGAGGATGCCGAGCATGGCCGGCGGCAGAATCGGCTTCACAGCCATGGTCATTCCTTCGATTTCATCAGTTGCAGGAGCGAGAAGCCCCAGCAGGCAAAGCCCCAGACGAGGCCAGCGGCCAAGCCCAACGGCAGTGATTCGAGCAGTGCGTTACGCAGCGTCGCGACGCCGAGCATGTCGGCGATCAAGCTCCAGAACAGGCAGAACGGCAGCCCCCAGCCGAGGGCACCGCGCAGCAGCAGGCAACGCCAGAATCCGCCTGCGCGGATCCGTTCCCAGCGCTGCCTGTCGTCGTTCATACCTCGGGGAGCGTCATCGCCAGCACGGTCTGCTTTTGCGTTTCGCGGAAGGCGTTCAACGCGGCAGCAAGTTGCGGGTCGCTGCCTGCAAGCATCGCGACCGCGAACAGGCCGGCATTGGCGGCGCCGGCTTCGCCGATCGCGAACGTGGCGACCGGTACGCCCTTGGGCATCTGCACGATCGACAGCAGCGAATCCTCGCCACGCAGGTATTTCGACGGCACCGGCACGCCGAGCACCGGCACGGTGGTCTTGGCGGCGAGCATGCCCGGCAGGTGGGCGGCGCCACCGGCGCCGGCGATGATGCAGGCGAGACCGCGCGGACCGGCGGTTTCAGCGTATTCGAACAGCAGGTCGGGCGTACGGTGTGCCGAAACGACACGGCATTCGAACTCGACACCGTAGGTTTTCAGCTGCTCGGCTGCGTGACGCATCACCTCCCAGTCGCTGTTGCTGCCCATGACGACGCCGACCTTGACCATGTCCTACCCCGCGTAAAAGCAGAAATTCTACCGAATTCGTCGCTGGCGGGCAGCAATACCGATGGACGTTGTCGCTCGGCCCGCCAGTCCGCCGGCCGGGCGGGTGCCATGGGTCAGTCGGGCGTCGCCCATGCCGTGTACAGCGTGGCCATGTCCGGCGGCGTCAGTTCGCGTACGACCTGTGCCGGATTGCCGGCGGCGAGCACGCAGGCCGGAACGTCACGGGTGACGATGGCGCCGGCGCCGATGACGCTGTGGTCGCCGATGGTCACGCCGGCACAGATCACCGCACCGGCGCCGATCCAGACGTTTTCGCCGATGGTGATCGGCTTGGCCCAGAACGCCCAGCGCTGACGCTCGGTCGGGTCGACCGGATGCGTGGTGGCGTGGATGTGCACATTGGGGCCGATCAGCGTGTGTGCGCCGATGCGCACCGGCGCGCCGCCCGAGAGCATCGCGCCGCAGTTGATGAAGACCTTGTGACCGAAGCTGAAGTCGTGCCCGCGCGTGACCGTGAGCGGCGGCAGGATGCGGACGTCGCCGGCCTCGCCGAACAGCTCGGCCAGCAAGCCGGCACGCGCCTCGTGCTCGGTGTCCCAGCTGTTGAAACGGCGCAGCAGTTCGAGTTCGTGCTGCCAGCGGTGGGGGGGCTTGCCGAGGTCGTCGAAGGCAAAGCGGATCGTGGTATCGGACATGCGTGCTATTCCGGTTGTGCAGCCTGCCAATTTAACGCGCGCGGCCGGGATTTGCCCGGCCGGCCGGTGAACTGGGCAAGGTCGGCAATCAGAGCGTGGCCAGCGCCGTGCGCATCCGGGCGAGCGCCGAGTCGAGCGTGGCGCGCGGGCAGCCGAAGTTCAGCCGGACGAAGCCCGGTGCATCGAAATCGGCGCCATCGGAGAGACCGACGCCGGCTTGCTCGAAGAAATGCTGCGGGTGCTGCAGCCCGGCGCCGCGGCAGTCGATCCAGGCAAGGAAGGTCGCTTGCGGCACGGTGACGCGCAGGCCCTGATGGCCGTCGAGCGCCCGGACCACCTCGTCGCGGTTGCTGCGCAGCACCGACAGCAGTTCGGTGCGCCAGGCGGCACCGTCGCGGCAGGCGGCCTCGAGCGCGACGTAGCCGAGCAGGTTCACGTGCGGAATGATGCCGCGCATCGTCTTCTGGAACGCGTGGCGGCGTTCGGCGTTCGGGATGACGGCGAAGGCGCAACCGAGGCCCGGCACGTTGTAGGTCTTGCTGGGCGCCATCAGCGTGATCGTTCTTGCCGCCAGTGCCGGCGACAGTGAGGCAAACGGCGTATGACGGGCGCCCGGCTCGAGCAGCAGGTCGCAATGGATCTCGTCGCTGACGACCGTCAGATCGTGTTTTTCCGCGATTTCGCCGAGCCGGTTCAGCTCGGCCAGCGTCCACTGCCGGCCCACCGGGTTGTGAGGGTGGCAGAGCATCAGGGTGGCGCCCTGCGTTGCGGCCGCGTCGAGCGCGTCGAAATCCCACTCCCAGTGGCTGCCGGTGGCGAGCCGGGTTTCGCGCAGCGGCAGTTTGACGAGCTTGCGTCCGGAAAACTGCGGCGCGGACATGAAGGGCGGGTAGATCGGCGTCGCGGTGATCACGTCCCCGCTGCCGCTGGCGCGGCAGGCAACGTTGAGCCCGGTGACGAGCCCCGGCAGCGGCACCAGCCAGGCCGGCTCGATGGCCCAGCCGTAATCGCGCCGGGCTGCGGCGATCAGCGCCGCCAGCGCGGTTTCGGTCGGTTCGCCATAGGTGAAGATGCCCTGCGCAACGCGCTCGGCCAGCGCCTTGGTGATCGCCGGCGGGCTGAGGAAATCCATGTCGGCCACCCACAGCGGCAGGATGTCGCGTCCGGCGTATTTGCGCCATTTGTAGCTGTCGGCAACGTGCTGGGCGGCGGGCGTGGTGAAGTCGTACATGGGGCGTGTTCCTCGGAATCAAATCCAGCGTGTTTTCGGGGCCGGGTGCTGCAGGGACCGCATCAATGCCGGTGGGCGAACTCGAGTTTTTTCTCGACGGCGCGCTGCACGCGCTCGAACAGCGCGCTCAGCAGCCAGTAGATCGCCGCGGCGGCGAGGTAGAGCGGCAGCGGCTGGAAGGTCTGTGCGATCACTTCCTTGGTGGCGAGCATCAGTTCGGTTACGGTGATCACCGACACCAGCGAAGTGTCCTTGATCAGGCTGATCAGGCTGTTCGACAGGCTGGGCACCGCGAGCCGCAGCGCCTGCGGTGCGATGACGTGGCGCATCGTCTGCCACCAGTTCAGCCCGAGCGAGTAGCCGGCGAGCCACTGGTTGCGCGAGACGCCGGCAATGGCGCCACGCATGCTTTCGGACAGGTAGGCGGCGACGTTCAGCGTCAGCGCCAGGATGCCGGCGGTGACCGGATCGAACTCTATCCCGACGCTGGGCAGGCCGTAATAGATGACGAAGATCTGCACCAGCAGCGGCGTGCCGCGCATCGCGCTGACATAGACGGCCGCGATCTGCGCGAGCACCGGGACCTTGGCGATGCGCAGCAGCGCGACGGCAAAACCGAGCGCCAGCCCCAGCACCATGGCGATCAGCGCGAAAAACACCGTGAAACCGGCGCCCTTGATCAGGAAGGGCAAGGCGGTATGCAGCAGTTCGATCCAGCTATCCACTATGAACGCTCATCAAGGGAGAAGGGTTGAGGGAGATTCAGCGCGGGTGCAGCAACAGGGTGACGAGCAGTGCCGCCGCGCCGGCCAGGGCGATTGCCAGTCCCCACAGGCTGAGCTTGCCCAGCCATTTGAGTTCGTCGTCTTTGCGCAGTGAAAAGCAGAACGCGGCGATCGGGCCGGTCAGCAGGATCAGGACCACCCAGGGGATTTCCCGTCTGCCGATGGCCGTGGGCAGGCACAGCAGCGTATTGATCAGGAGGATGCCGACACCGATGCAGACGATGGTCGTGAATAGCGTAAACGTAAGCATAGTGGTCGGACTCGGGGAAAACAGCGGGGTAGGAGCGCAAAAGCAAGCGCCCCCGGCTTGCGTCCGGGGGCGCGGGTGCACGCAGTGCTTATTTTGCCGCAGGTGCCTTGGAGACGTCGATGCCGAACCATTTGTTCGAGATCTTCGCGAAGCTGCCATCCTTGTGCATGTCGGCCAGCGCCTTGTCGACCGCGGCCTTGAACTGCGGATTGCCCTTGGCAAACGGAATGCCCGACTTCGACAGTTCGCCAACCGCCGCGCCCGGCTTGACCGGCAGCTTGGATTCCTTGATCGCGAACGGAATCATCAGGCTGTCGTTCAGCGCCGCGTCCAGCCGGCCCTGCGCCAGATCCTGCAGGTATTCCGGTGCGCCCGGATAGGTTTTCACTTCGACGCCGGCCACGGCCCTGGCCATGTCGGCGTAGTTGGTACCCAGACCGAGGCCGAGTTTCTTGCCCTTGAGGTCGTCGAGCGACTTGAACTGGCGGGTCTCGTTCTTGCGCACGATCAGCTGCGCCGACGAAATCGTGTACGGCTCGGAGAAATCGAACACCTTCTGGCGCGCATCGGTGATGCCGACCTGGTTGATCACGACGTCGAACTTGCCGGCCTGCAGCCCGGCGAGCAGGCCGCTCCACTCACCGGTGGTGAAGTCGGCCTTCACGCCGAGGCGCTTGGCGAGTTCGCGCGAGAGTTCGACTTCGAAACCGGTCAGCTGGCCTTGCTTGTCCTTGAAGTTGAACGGGGGGTAGCTGCCTTCGAGTGCGACTTTCAGCGCGCCGCGGCTTTTGACGGTATCGAGCAGGTCGGCGGCAAATGCGGGTACGGAGATCGCGGCGGCGACCATCAACAGGACGAGCTTCTTCATATGTAGATAACCCTTGGTTATTTTGATTGTATTCAACATAACCAAATTAACATGTCGTCAAGCCGGATGCATCAGGATTATTCCGTAGTCCTGCTACGTAGTGGGGGCTTGGGGCGGCGGTGCCGGCCGGATGCGGCAACCGTCCGCAGTTACTGTGCCCACGGCAGCTGCCACATCACGCCGAGACCCCAGCGCGGTGTCTCGCTGCTGAACTGCTGCAGGCCACCACCGACCGTCAGCGCCTGCTTGCCAAAGTCGAAACGGCGGCTGAGCGTCAGGTTGACCGGGGTGTCCCAGTCGCCGCTGACGGTGCTGTAGGTGGTTTCGGCCTGCAGCCCCAGTGTGATGCCGTTTTCGAAGGTGTAGTTGGCGAAGGGCAGCAGCAGCGATTGCGGGTTGTCCTCGCGCAATTCGTTGCCGATATAGCGGGTCCGGCGCATGCCCGAGAAGCCGACGACCAGCGTCGGATCGCCGAAAAACGTCAGCCGGGCAGGATCGTAGGTGGGCACCAGGGCGTTGGCGGCCTTGCCGGCGAGCCAGACCCAGCCCGGCGACGTGTCGGAGTCCGGGGCCGGCGTGGTGACGTTGAAGTCGAAGTACGGCAGCCCTTCGTCGGCGTGTCCGAGTGCGGGGAGGCTGGCGAGCAGCAGGGTGGCCAGGATGTGACGGGCGTGGTTCGACATGGCTCCCCCTCGATGACACCGCAGTCTGGCTGCATGGGTGAGTTTCTTTCATAGCCAGCCGGCTGGCGACGTTTGCGGCATGGCGACGAGCGGTCGGTGAAAGCGTTTTTCAGGCCTGAAGTCGTCGCACGATTACCACAAATGCCTTGATCGAGCGCAAAGCGGCAGGCATGCGGTGGGCGCACAGTAGTGGTGTATCCAATCGTCATTGCCGCCCCGGTGGGCGGGTCCGGTTACAAGCCGGAACCCGTTGCCCGGGGCTGGCGCCGAATTCAAGGAGTCGCACCATGGCCACCACCGCATTCTTCATTCCGACCGTCAACCTGATGGGCGCCGGCTGTATGACCGACGCAGCGAAAACCGTCGCGTCCTACGGCTACAAGAAGGCCCTGATCGTCACCGACAAGGGCCTGGTCTCGACCGGTCTGGTCGGCCAGGTGGCCGAAACGCTGGGCAGGGAAGGCGTGAGCAGCGTCGTGTTCGACGGCACGCATCCGAACCCGACCACCGGCAACGTCGAGGCCGGGCTGAAGCTGCTGAAGGACAACGGCTGCGACTTCGTGATCTCGCTCGGCGGCGGTTCGCCGCACGACTGTGCCAAGGGCATCGCGCTGGTCGCGGCCAACGGCGGCAAGATCGCCGATTACGAAGGCGTCGACCGCTCGGCCAAGCCGCAGCTGCCGCTGGTGGCGATCAACACCACCGCCGGCACCGCCAGCGAAATGACCCGCTTCTGCATCATCACCGACGAGGCCCGCCACATCAAAATGGCCATCGTCGACAAGCACACCACGCCGCTGCTGTCGGTCAACGACCCTGAAATGATGGCCGGCATGCCCAAGGGCCTGACCGCCGCGACCGGCATGGACGCGCTGACCCACGCGGTCGAAGCCTATGTGTCGACGATTGCCACGCCGATCACCGACACCTGTGCGCTGAAGGCGGTCGAGCTGATCAGCCAGTACCTGCGCGCCGCAGTTGCTGACGGCAAGGACATGGTCGCGCGCGAACAGATGGCCTATGCGCAGTTCCTCGCCGGGATGGCATTCAACAACGCGTCACTCGGCTACGTCCATGCGATGGCCCACCAGCTCGGTGGTTTCTACGACCTGCCGCACGGTGTCTGCAACGCGGTGCTGTTGCCGCACGTGCAGGCGTACAACGCCCAGGTCGCCGCAGCCCGTCTCGGTGACGTGGCCGACGCGATGGGTGTCGACGTCAGCGGCATGAACGACGATCAGGCCGCGCAGGCCTGCCTCGCTGCGATCCGCCAGTTGGCCGCCGACGTCGGCATTCCGGCCGGCCTGACCGAACTGGGCGTCAAGGAAGCCGACATTCCGGTGCTGGCGACCAATGCGCTGAAGGACGCCTGCGGCTTCACCAACCCGAAGCAGGCCACCCACGACGAAATCTGCGCGATCTTCCGCGCCGCACTGTAAGAGGAAGGGGGAGAAGGGCAAACCGCCGGCGCCGCGCGGACGACGCGCAGGCCGAACAGGCGGAAAGATCTGCGGCACAGCCGCAGACCAGACGATTCACGGGCCGGGGTTTCCCCGGCCTTTTTCTTGCCCGCGACGCAGGCTCCGTCGCCTCAATGTGCCTCACCCAGCAACGCTGGCGCCAGCGCTTCGCGCCTTGGCGTCGCCTAGTTCGGCGTCGACGCGGTCACGATCGCGATCGTCCGCAAGATGGCTGCAAATGCCACTGCCCCAGCGCTACCTGTGTCGCGTGGATGGCGTTTCCCATGAAATAGGAATGTATCGTGGACCCAACCACGATAAGCTTTCTGGGTGCGCAAGCTGAAGCGTCGAATCCTCCTGCACTTCAGTCAACCAGGATTGCATAAACCCGATCCGCGAATGAAAAAGTCAGGCCACCGATGCCATCTGAACTAGTCGTTACCACTGCAAATGCTATGCAAATCTCAGTCCCGCTGATGACACTCGGCGGATATATTCCGCAGTGGAAGAAATTGATTCGATCAAAGTCGAGCAAAGATATTTCGCTGCGCACATGGTTGATCTGGATGGCATCCACATTGTTTGGTACCTTTTATGCCGTTATTCAGCTGTTGATTAATGGCCGTGGCTGGCCGCTCATTATTTCAACAGCATCTACCTTTCTCTTTGTTACCATCACGGTGGGTCTGGTCCTGGTATACCGAAAAGGAAGCCTGTCATTTCAGGTAGCCAAGACCGGTTAAGGCCAGTCTGTTATATGAGGTGATAGGCATGCAATTTTCTGTTTCCCGAAAATTCTAAGTGCAGGAAGCACCATGAGCTGGAATGCAATATCCACACAAGAAGATGCTGAATACCTGCTAGATCTGTTTGGTGGATTCCATGACGCCTGTGTCAGAGAGGCGCACTTTACGACCAAACATTGGGTCAATCAGAATCTTTCCATGCGCTGCTCCCCTGATCTGGACACCAGCATTTCGTTTGTTGTACAGCGACAGTTTACAAATCCGTCATGCATCGAGTTGAAATTCGAGAGCGTTGTTCGTTTGAATTGGGTGCCAACGCCGAAAAACTATGATTCAGCAATTTACTCGGCCGTAATTGGGTTCGAAAATTCGGAAATATTCTGGGTCTTGGATTCGGAAGATCCACCCTCAAAATTAGACCCTGAATCTGAGTGTTGGGTAGTTGCAAAATCACTTAAATGGCGCATGGCGGACGAGTTTCTGGGTGAAAATTTGCACTATGGCGCTCAGCCATAACAGGCCGATTGAAGTACGGCGAATTGGCTGACACGTTATCAAGGGGGGCGGGCTAGAACCGGTCCGCTGCTTGAAGTGTTGGAATTCGCAAATTTTCTGGAAATTCTAATGTTGATCAAGTACAAAAATGCATCATTCGCAGATGCAGAACTTCTGGTCGAAATTAGAGTCGGCGCCATGCGCGAGAGCTTGGAAAGAATCGGGCGCTTCGATCCCGGGCGTGCAAGGGACAGGTTTTTGTCGTCGTACGATCCGTCAAGTACCAGGATGATTTTCCTGAATGATGTTGTCGTCGGATTTTTCATGGTCAAGGCCAATGAAAACGGACTCAACCTTGATCATCTCTACATTGATCCATCCCACCAAGGGATCGGTATCGGGGCTCAGGTTCTAGCTTATGTGTTCGCGGATGCTGACGAAAAACAACTCCCTGTCAATGTCGGCGCCCTTCGCGACAGCGACTCTAACCGCTTCTACGTGAAGCATGGTTTTGTTAAGGTTGGGGAGGCTGAATGGGATATTTACTATGTTCGGCCACCGCAAAGCGCTAGTGCTTCATTTGAATGAAACCGGTTAACGTCCGCTGATGAATTGAAGCGCTAGGAGTTACCTATGTACCGGTATCTGATTTTTGAAACGGACCATTGGCTGGTCAGCCACCGCAGAGATGCTCGTCACCCAGGCTATCTCATAGTTGCGTGTCGCGAATCGAAGGGCGAGTTACATGAGCTGAGTATTGATGCTCTGCAAGAGCTCGGCTTGGTGCTGCAAAAAACTGAAAAATTGCTGCGTTCGTTTTTCGCGCCCTGCAAAGTGATTTTCTACAAGCTGGGATTTTCCAGCGGGTTCAGCTGCCACTTTCACGCCGCGCCGGTGACGCAAAAACTGTTATCTGAAATTGTGGCTCATTGTGACTACACAAACGAGCCAGATGGGAACGATGCAATTCTCTTTCTGAGCCGCGTCTATTGCGAGCGGCCACTGACAGAAGCTGAATCACTTACCTTGAACGACGTTGTTAACCAGTTACGAAAGGCTGCTAATACTTCGTTCAACCGGGACGGGTTAACGCCCGTCCCTTAGTCCAAACATCAGGCGCCATGCAGATGGCCGCTGCAGCTATCGGTCAGCGTTTACCGATCAGACTGACGCCGGCCATCACGACGGCGACGCCGAGCCACTGCAGCGGGCTGAGGCTTTCGTCGAGGATGCCGAGGCTCAGAATGATGGTGATGACCGGGCCGATACTGCCGGCGATCGCCGCGCGGCCGGCGCCGATGCGGGCCATCGCTGCCGCCATCATCCAGATAGGTAGCACGGTGGCGACCAGCGCGGTGATCAGCGCGTAGCCGTACACCGGCCACGGTTGCGAGAACAGCAGCGGCAGCGGCCGGGTCAGCACGTACTGGATCAGCATGGCCGCGCCCGAGACGGTCAGTGCGGCTTCGGTGAAGCGCATCGAGCCGATCCGTTTGATCACGCCGGGGCTGAATGTCAGGTAGAGCGCAAAGGCGACCGTGCTGGCGACGATCCACGCCAGCCCGGCGAGATCGGCATGCGCGCCGGCCAGTCCCGGCCCGATCACGACGGCGATGCCGGCGTAGGTGAGCAGCAGTGCGCCGATCATCCGCCTGGTGACCGGCGTGCGGAAAAACAGCGCCGACAGCAGCACCGTCAGCGTCGGATACAGGTAAAGTACCAGCCGTTCGATGCTGGCGCTGACGGTGACGAGGCCGATGAAGTCGAACAGGCTGGCCAGGTAGTAACCGAGCAGCCCGAGCAGCAGCAGCAGGCCCAGATCGCTGCGCGAAACCGGCGTGGCCGGTGCCGCCACGCCGCGCGCTTGCCGGACGAGCCGCCATGCGCCGATCAGCGCCAGCGCAAACCCGAGCCGCAGTGTCAGCAGCGTGACTGCGTCGACGCCGTGACGGTAGGCGAGCTTGACGAATACTGCCTTGGTGGCGAAACCGGTGGCCGACAGGAAGGCAAGCACGAGGCCGAGCTGTTGCGGCGACAGGCCGAACGTTGCGGTGCCGGACGGGCTGGAAGGGCTTGGAGGCATGGCGGTCATCCTTGTGTTTCCGGACTGGAAAGGGCGCCGCGATGGTCTTCGGGAAGGTGTTGCACCGCGGCGGGGGGCTCGCGGTGGCGGGGGCTGTCGAAGGCCGTAGCGCTACCGCTGGGGGCTTTTCAGCCACCAGGGTTTTAGCTGGGCGATCATGGCGTTCGACATGGGGCTACGCTATCAGCCATTCGATGACAACGTCAACGATCGTGCGTGGCCGCTGGCGCTCAGCCCGGGAACAGGCTGGCAAATTCCTCGAGGCATTTGTCGCCCGCGGCGCTCAGGGCTTGCTTGAGTCCTGCTGCGCCGTTGCCGACCAGCTCGTCGTAGGTCGGGGCGTCGGCCGTCTGTTCGGGCACCTGTTCGCAGAAGTGCTCGGCCAGCACTTCGCGCTGTTTCAGGTTGATCAGGCGGGCTTGTGCCGAATAGATCACCCGGTAGTGGGTCCAGTCTGCGGGGAAGTAGATCAGGCTCCAGTTCGCGGTGCGCACGTCCAGCAGCAGATCCACATCGGGATGCAGTTTCGCGAGTTCGTCGACGCCGGCGGCGGTCGAGACGACGCCGAGCTTGCGGTCGGCGATCCGGTACTGCGCGTGCACCATTTTCGCCAGCTCGGCCGAAATCCCGCTGGCCGGATCGGGAACGGCGTTGTCCCTGATCAGCGCATTGCCGGAACTGACCGCTTCGATTGCGCCGATCAGGCCGAACATCGCGTTGCCGGCGGTCATGGCCGTGAAGTCGGGCTTGGTGCCGGTCGTAAAGGCCAGTGATTTGTTTTCCAGCAGCGGTGCGGCCGTGCTGCTCAGCGGCTGGTGGCGGACGGAAGCGCAGGCGCTCAGCAGCGCGCAGGCGAGAAGCATCAGAAGGCGGGACGTCATGGGGATCAATTCCGGTTGGTGGCATGCATTGCGGCGGCGACGATAGCGGTGGGCTTCCGTCAGGGTCAAATGTGGTGGAACGCCTGTTGCAGCGGGGCACTGTAGCTATCGACGGCCCGGGCACCGCAGGCAGAATGACATTCGACCTTTCACAGGAACCGCCCGGATGTCGTTCATCAAGGATGTCTCGCTTTCGACCGTCGTTGCCGGCTTCGTCACCGTGCTGGTCGGCTTCACCAGTTCGGCAGTGATCGTGTTCCAGGCCGCGCAGGCGCTCGGTGCGACCGAGGCGCAGACGGCGTCGTGGATGTGGTCGCTCGGGCTGGCAATGGGGCTGACCTGCATCGTGCTGTCGCTGCGCTACAAGGTACCGGTGGTGACGGCGTGGTCGACGCCGGGTGCGGCGATGCTGGTGACCAGCGTCGCCGGCGTGTCGATGGCCGAGGCGGTCGGTGCATTCTGCATCAGCGCGCTGCTAATCATCGTTGCCGGTGCGACCGGCTGGTTCGAGAAGGCGATGCAGCGGATTCCGGTGGCGATCGCGTCGGCGATGCTCGCCGGCGTGCTGCTGCGCTTCGGCCTTGCCGCGTTCACCGCGCTGCAGACCCAGCTGGCAATGGTGGGGGCGATGCTGGCGGTGTATCTGGCGATGCGGCGGTTGTCGCCGCGCTATGCGATCGTCGCGGTGCTGGCGGTCGGCGTGGCCATCGCGGCACTGCAGGGCAGCCTGCGCTGGGGCGAGATCCGCCTCGAACTGGCGCGGCCCGAATTCGTGATGCCGGCGTTCTCGTGGCATGCGCTCGCCAGTGTCGCGTTGCCGCTGTTCGTCGTGACCATGGCGTCGCAGAACGTCCCGGGCGTCGCGGTGTTGCGGGCTTCGAACTACCACCCGCCGATCTCGCCGCTGATCACCGCCACCGGTGTGACGACCCTGCTGCTGGCGCCGTTCGGCGCGTTCGCGGTCAATCTGGCGGCGATCACCGCGGCGATCTGCATGGGCCGCGAGGCGCACGAGGACGAGAAGCGCCGCTACACCGCGGCAGTGGCCGCCGGGGTGTTCTACCTGATCATCGGCGTCTTCGGCGCGGCGGTCGCGACCCTGTTCGCTGCATTCCCGAAGGAGCTGGTCGTCGCGCTCGCCGGGCTGGCATTGCTCAACACCATAGCCAACGGCCTGACCGCGGCGCTGAAGGACGACGGCACGCGCGAGGCGGCAATGATCACTTTTCTGGTCACCGCCTCGGGTGTGACGCTGGCCGGCGTCGGCTCGGCGTTCTGGGGGCTGATCGCCGGCGCCGTCGCATTGCTCGTACGGCCGCGCTGAGCGTTTACAGCGTTGCGGTCAGCAGGTCGGGGCCGAACACTTCGAAGTGCACCCGCTTCGCCGCCACGCCCTGCCCGAGCAGCGCGTCGCGCTGGGCCGTCATGAACGGCAGCGGCCCGCACAGATAGTAGTCGGCGTCGGGCCGGACGATGGTGGCCGCGTGTTCGGCCAGCGCGAAGCGGCCGGCGTGGTGGTGGTCGCTGCCGAGCCGGTCTTCACTGCGTGCCGCATCGTAGACGATCAGGTCGTCGATTTGTGTGGCGGCATCCAGTTCGCGCTTGAGGATGTGCCGGCCGCCGTGCGCGGCGACATGGACGAAGACGCCGCGCCGCTGCGGCTGGTGACGCGCCAGATGCCGGCGCATTGCGTGCAGCGGCGTGACGCCGACGCCGGCCGAGACCATGACCACCGGCGTTGTCGCGCCGGTATCGAGCGCCAGATCGCCGAACGGGTTGCTGACCAGCCAGCGGCTGCCGGTTTCGGCGTGGCGCGCCAGATGTGTCGAGACGAGGCCGTTCGGGCGCGCGTCGTCGCCGACCTCCCGCTTGACGGTGATCCGTAGCGTTTTGCCGTCGGCGGCGTCGGACAGGCTGTACTGCCGCAGCTGGCGCAGGCTGATTTCGGGTAACTCGACCTGCACGCTGACGTACTGGCCCGGCTTGAAGGCCGGCGGCGGTGCATCGTCGGTCGGCGCCAGTCGCAGCGAAACGGCGACGTCGCCTTCGGCCACGCGTTCGACGACTTCGTATTCGCGCAGAAAGCTGGCCGGGGTGATGCCGGCGTCCTGATACAGCACCGCCTCGCGTGCGATCAGCTCGCCGGCGAAGCGCCAGTACACGGTGTCCCAGGCTTCGGCGATCTCGGCGGTGACCGCGTCGCCGAGGATTTCGCCGATCGCCGCCATCAGGTGCCGGCCGACGATGGTGTACATGTCCGCCGAAATGCCGAGGCTGGCGTGCTTGTGGGCGATGCGGTTCAGCAGCGGTTCGATCGCCGCCGGCGTATCGCAATGCTGCGCGTAGGCGTAGACGGCGCCGGCGAGCGCCTGTTTCTGTTCGCCGGACGCCTGGTTGCCCTGGTTGAACAGGTTGCGCAGCTCCGGGTGGGCGCCGAGCATCCGCTCGTAAAAACGGCCGGTGATCGCGGTTGCGTTGGCGGCGACGACGGGCAGGGTGGCATCGATGGTGGCGCGGTGGTTCGGTGCAAGCATGGTGTCTTCCTTTTAGTGGTATGTGAAATGCAACAAAATGGGTCGAAAAAAGGCGGAAGCGTGTTCCGCGTTCGTTTCAGTGTGCACTGGCCGGCATGGCCACCAGCCTGTGCATCTGCGCGATCAGCCCGGCAGTCGGTGCGGCGCAGATTTCGGCCAGCGTGTAGCCGTCGAGCGTCCGGTAGAACTGCTGCAGCGCATCGGCGAGCGCACCGCGCAGCCGGCAACCGTTGCGCAGCACACAGACTTCGCCTTCGCAGTCGATCAGTGCCGTCGTGCCTTCCATTTCGCGCAGGATCTGCCCCAAGGTCAGCGTTTCGGCCGGTACGCCGAGGCGGATGCCGCCGCTGCGGCCGCGCGTCGCCGACACCCAGCCAAGGTGGACCAGCCGGTTGACGACCTTGACGAGGTGGTTGCGCGGCACGTCGAACTGGGTGGCGATTTCGGCGATGGTGACGAGGTCGCTGCGGTCGGGATAGCTCAGGTACATCAGCACCCGGAGGCTGAGGTCGGTGTAGCGGGTCAGTTGCATGGCGGTGGTTCTATAAGTTGCAAATACTATGCAACTTATGTTGATCCAGCGCAAGCCGGCCGGGCGCGGGCGTGCATGTTCACGCGGTGGCCCGCGCAGGCCCGCCTCAGCCGCGCAGTTCGGCCAGCGCGTCGTCGAGCAGCCGCCGGGCGATGCTCGCCGGCCCCGGCAGCTCAGGCAGCGCGTCGATGTCGAACCAGCCCGCGTCCTCGATCTCGCCTTCCTGCGGCACGATGTCGCCGGCGACGTAGTCGGCGTGGAAGGCCAGCATCAGCGAGTGCGGAAACGGCCAGCTCTGGCTGGCAAACCAGCGCAGATTGGTGATGGTGACGCCGACTTCTTCCATCGTCTCGCGATGCACGCAGGCTTCGAGTGTCTCGCCGGGCTCGACGAAGCCGGCGAGCGCGCTGTACATGCCCGGCTTGAAGTGCGGCGAGCGCGCCAGCAGCAGCTCGCGGCCGCGGCGGATCAGCACCATCATCGCCGGCGAAACGCGCGGATACATCCGGTGCGCGCACGCCGGGCAGATCGCCGCGGCCTCGTGTTCGGCGACGGTCGTCGCGGTGCCGCAGCGGCCGCAGTGACGGTGGTCGCGCAGCCACGACAGCAGCTGACGCGCCCGCGCCGAGATCCAGAACGCATCGTCGCCAAGCCGGCCGTACAGCGCCCGCAATCCCTCGATCGCCAGTCCTTCGGGCGCGGCCGTGCCATCGGGCCAGGCGATCAGCCGGCACGGCGTGGTGCCGAGGTGACCGATCAGCACATCGACTTCGGGGCTGCCCAGCGGTACCAGCGCGGCGAGCGCAGGCAGGCCGGTTTCCGGCGTCACAAGGTGCTGGTCGCCGATGATGGCGAAGCACAGCGGTTCGCCGGCCGGCAGGGCCGTCGAGAAGCACGGGGTGAAGTCGGGGGGCAGCATGTTCATGGCGAAGTCTTCTGGCGGATTTCGATCGGGCACGACGCCGAAATCATACGCCGGCGCAGCCCCGGTCAGCGTGCGGCGCGTGCGGTTGCCGTAGCGAACTCAGCTGCACCCGGCCGTTTGCCGTTGCGCTAGTCGGTGTTCGGTGCCGCCTCGTCCGGCTGGCGCCGGCGCCGTCATGCGGTACGCCAGCACCACCGGCTGGAACGACTCGCCGAGCAGAGCCACAGCCGCTTTCTGGCCACACTGATCCCCGAACCTGCTGCCGCGCCGGGATTCCGGCTCTGGGTCGACGGCCGCAGTACCGACTGCGACGATGCGCAACTGACGACGCTGCTGTTCGTGCTCGGTGCCGACGAACAGCTCGCGATCCGGCAGCGGCTGATGGGGGGAACGCCGTTCCGGGTCGCCGGCCGCACCGTCAGGATCGAGGCGCTGCCGGCGTAGCGGCTTACGCCGGAAACAGCTCGATGAACCAGTAGTGGCCGTGCCGCTGCTTTTCGCCGGTCGTCACGCTCAGCGGCGCGGCAAAGCGCGGTGCGTCGAGCACCAGCGTGTGGTACTCGCCGTTCTCGCCGCAGACATCGACGCCGGCGGCATCGAGATCGGCGACCGTTTGCGCATCGATGATCCGGCCGAGGAAGTCCGGTCCCAGCGCTTCGTTGCACGAGACGATCATCGTGCGGATGCCGCAGGCTATCATTTCCCCGACCAGCGCCCGGCGGTCCTGTTGCCACAGCGGCAGTTGCGCGGCGAGGCCGGTGCGCTTGCAGACCATTTCTTCCCAGTCGCGATGCGCCTGCAGGTCGATGTCGCCGAACACCGCGGCCTGCGCGCCGAATTCGTCGCGCGCCCTGGCCAGCCGCAGGATGAATTCGGCCTCGTAATCGGACCAGCTGGCGTCACCGGTGATCAGCGGCACGCCGAGCGCGGCGGCCTGCTGCCGCAGCAGGATCGGGGGAATGCCGTGCGAACGCGAACGTTCGCCGGTTTCGTCGAGCATGGTGATCAGCGCGACCGGTTCGTGGCCGGCGGCAACGGCACGGTGGAAGGCCAGGCAGCTGTCCTTGCCGCCGCTCCACGAGCCGACAATGGGGGGGAGGGGAGTCGTCATCCGGCGATGATACGCCAGCTGTATTGTGGCTCCCAAGGTCGCCGGACCGGCCGGACCCGTGCCGACGGAGGCAATGGCCGGTACCGGCGGGAGCCGGCTCCGGTGCGGTCGCGCCGCGTTCGTCGTGCGCGCCGGCAGGCGCTAGAGCGACGGCAGGCCGCAGACCTGCCGGTGGAATTCGCTCAGCGACGGCCAGTCGCCGCTGTTGCAGCGGCTGACACACAGGGCATCCAGCGTCTGGCGTTCGAAGCCGGGATAGTTGCCCAGCCGGTTGATCGCGCGCTCGACGTACATCGGCCGGTCGCCGACGACCTTGCCGCAGTCGCGGTTCGGCTTCGGGGCGCAGACATTGCCGGCTTCCTGATGCAGCCAGTCGCAATCGGCGGTATCGACGCGCGCCTGCTTCGCCGTGGCGTAGTCGAACGACAGCGTGTTGCCCTTCAGCGTGGCCGTGCGTTGCAGGCCCTGTTGCAGGCCGAGGTCGATGTGCAGCGTCTGTCCGATGACGGTGAGCTGCGGTGGCCGGGTCAGGCTGACGAGACGCGGGTCCTGCAGCACCCGCGCCTGCTTGCGGTGGTCGAGCAGCACCAGCAGATAGCGGCCGCTGCCGCCCGATCCGCCGTCGCCGACGAAGACCAGTGCCGCATCGCGCCCCGGCAGTTCGGCGACGCTGTCGAAGCTCAGGTACTGGTCGCTGGCCTTGAACAGCGTCTTGCCCTGGTAGCGCAGGGTGCCGAAGGGGCGGGCCGGCACGTCGCGGACGATGCGCAGGATGCCGAAGCGCGTGGTCTCCCAGGCGATCTGTTCGGCAGCGGCGTGCGCACCGGCGGCGGTCAACATCAGCAGCAGCGCGGTCAGCCAGCGTCGCATCGTCGGATCTCCTGCAAGCGGGGGAATGGTTGCTTACATTCTAGCGAGCCGGTGCGATTGTGCTGAGCGAACGATTCACCGCGCCGAAGTGAGCCGGATCATTGCGCGCAGGAAAAAGCCGGCGCACGCGCCGGCTTCGTGGCCGTTCAGTGTCCGCCGGCGCCGCCGGAGGTGCCGAAAGGCGGCCGGGTCAGCCAGACGACGGCGATCATCGCGATGAAGATCACCCCCATCATCCAGAACACCTCGCTGGTCGCGGTCTGGAACGCCTGCTGGGTGATGGTCTGGTCGATCTGCGCGTACGCGGCGGTACCGCGAATGCCGAGCTGGTCGAGCTGGCCGAGGTAGCTCGTCGTTGCCTGGCTGGCGCTGTTGATGTTCTCGGTCAGCCGCGCGTGGTGGAAGATCTCCCGCTTGGTCCAGATGTAGGTGACGATCGCGGTGGCGAAGCTGCCCGACAGCGTCCGGAAGAAGTTCGACAGCCCCGACGCCGCGGCCATCCGCTCCGGGCCGATGCCCGAAAGAATGATCTGGTTCAGCGGAATGAAGAAGCAGGCGATGCCGATGCCCTGGACGAGCCGGGCGACCATCAGGTGCTGCAGGTCGGTGTCGAGCGTGAAGCTGGCGTACCAGAACATCGTGATGCCGAACATCATGAAGGCGAACGACGTCAGCATCCGCAGGTTGATCCGGTGGATGTTGCGGCCGATCAGCGGCGACATGAAGAACGCCAGTACGCCGACCGGTGCGGTTGCCACGCCGGCCCACGTTGCCGTATAGCCCTTCACTGTCTGCAGCCACAGCGGGAAGATCACCGTGCTGCCGAAGAAGCAGAACATCCCCAGCGACAGCGACACCACGCCCCAGAGGAAATTGCGGCTCTTGAACAGCGACAGGTCGACGATCGGGTGATCGTCGGTCAGCTCCCAGGCAACGAGGAAGGTCAGCGCGACGGCGGCGAGCATCGCCAGCGTGATGATGAAGCCCGAGTTGAACCAGTCGTGCTCGTTGCCGGTATCGAGCATGACCTGCAAGGCGCCGACGCCGACGACCAGCAGCACCATGCCGACGACGTCGATCGGCTCCTTGGCCGTTGCGGTTTCACGGTGCTTGAGCAGGCGCCATGACACCGCAGCGGCAAACAGCCCGACCGGCACGTTGATGTAGAAGATCCACGGCCAGCTGTAGTTGTCGGTGATCCAGCCGCCGAGCAGCGGCCCGCAGATCGGCGCGACGACCACCGTCATCGACCACAGCGCCAGCGCCAGCCCCTTCTTGGCGTTCGGGTAGTTGGCGAGCAGCAGCGTTTGTGACAGCGGCACCATCGGCCCGGAAACCAGCCCCTGCATGAAGCGGAACGCGACCAGCTCGGGCAGGGTGTGGGCAAAGCCGCACAGCACCGAGGCGAGCGTGAACAGCAGTACCGAGATCACGAACAGTTTCACCTGGCCGACGCGCTTGGCGGCCCAGCCGGTCAGCGGCACGGCGATGGCCGCGGCGAGGCCGTAGGAACTGATCGTCCACGTGCCCTGGGTGGTGCTGGCGGCGAGGTCACCGGCGATATGCGGCACCGAGACGTTGACGATGGTCGTATCGAGCACTTCCATGAAAGTGCCGAGCGCGACCGCCGCGGTCATCAGCGCCAGTGCGGCGCCATGCAGCGGTGGCGGCGGGGCCGCCTGTTGCGGTTCGGACATCGATGACTCCGCTTAGCGTGCGCCGGCCAGGTTCTTCGCGATGATCGCGTCGGCCAGTTTCTCCGCATTCAGCAGCGGCTCTTCGAAAGCGCTGGTCGAATACACCGTGTTCTTTGCCGGCTGGGTGGCCAGTACCGGGCCGTTGCGATCCTGGGTGTCGACTTCAACCGTCGTCGACAGACCGACGCGCAGCGGATTTGCCGTCAGTTCCTTCGGATCGAGCGCGATCCGCACCGGCACGCGCTGGACCACCTTGATCCAGTTGCCGGTGGCATTCTGCGCCGGCAGCAGCGAGAACGCGCTGCCGGTACCGGCGGCGAGGCCGACGACCTTGCCGTGGTATTCGACCGAGCTGCCGTACAGGTCGGTACGGACCTTGGCCGGCTGGCCGATGCGGATGTTCTTCAGCTCGGATTCCTTGAAGTTGGCGTCAACCCACAACTGGTCCAGCGGCACGATCGACAGCAGCGATGCACCCGGCGTGACGCGCGAACCGACCTGCACGCTGCGCTTGGCCACATAGCCCGACACCGGCGCGACCAGCGCATTGCGCTGCGATGCCAGCCAGGCCTGGGTGTAGCCGGCGCGGGCGGCGAGCACGCTCGGGTTGTCGGTGATCTTCACGCCGTCGATACCGGCGTGGGCGGCTTCGGACTGCTTCTGCGCGACGTTGAGCGCGGCACGGGCGTTTTCGACCGCGTCCTTCGCGTGGGCGATTTCCTCGGCCGAAACGGTGGCGTCACCGGCGAGCGGCGCGCGGCGGGCGAGATCGGCTTCGGCCTTCTGCAGATCGATTTTGCGCTGGGCCAGCGTCGAGTCGACCTGGTCGGCATTGGCGTACTGCTGGCGCAGCTGGCGCACGGTCTCGCCGAGCCTGGCTTCGGCCGAGCGCAGCGCCACGGCGGCATCGGCCGGGTCGAGCTTGACGACTTCGCGGCCGGCTTCGACCAGCTGGGTCTCGTCGGTGTTGATGCCGATCACGGTACCGGTGACCTGGCTCGTCAAGGTGACGAGGTTGCCGCCGACATAGGCGTTGTCGGTTTCTTCGCGGTGGCTCAGCACCAGGCTGTAGTAGACGGCGTAGCCGATGCCGGCGACGACGAAGGCGCCGGCAATCGCCAGCATCAGGCCGCGTCGCTTGCCGCCGTTCGGATTTTTCTGTTCTGTGCTCATGGATATCTCCGGATCAGTTCTTTTGTTGTTCGACGTGGGCCTGTTCGGTGCTGCTGCCCGGGTCGGCGCGATAACCGCCGCCCAGTGCCTTGATCAGCGCGACATCGGCGATCAGCCGCTGGCTTTGCAGCTGCAGTGTCTGGTCATCGAGCCCGCGCAGCGGCAGCTCGGCGGCAAGCAGGCTGCCGCGGTCGGTCAGGCCCTGTTTGAAGCGCTTCTGCGTGCTGGCATAGACGGCATCGGTCGCGGCCCGGTTGCGCTTCAGCGCATCGCCTTCGCGCTCGATCCCCTGTACTGCTGCCGCGCCCTGGGCGACATCGCGTACCGCGTTCAGCACGCTCTGGTTGTAATCGGCGATGGCGGCACTGCGCTGCGCGTTGGCACCGTGCAACTGCGCGTCGAGCCGGCCGTTCTCGAAAATCGGCAGGGTGAAGTTCGGGATCAGGTTGATCTGGCGGCTGCCACGGTCGAACAGGTCCGACATCGAAATCGTGTCGAAACCGGCGAACAGGTTCAGGTTGACCGTCGGGTAGTAGGCGGCCTTGGCGGCGTCGATCTGGTTCATCGACGCTTCGACGCGCCAGCGTGCTGCCTGCAGGTCAGGGCGGCGGGCCAGCAGCTCGATACCCAGCGTCTTCGGCAGGCCGCCGACACCTTGCGGCAAGGCCTGCGGCTTGAGGCCGTCGACGACCGCATCGCCACCGACCAGCGCACGCAGCGCTTCGCGTTCGCGTACGGCGGCGCTGTCGAGCGCGGCGATCTTCTGCTCGGTTGCCGCGACATCCGCTTCGACACGTTTTTGCGTATCGATTGCGGCCAGTCCCTGTGCAACCAGTTTTTTGCGGGTTGCGGCAAGTTCGGCCTGGGTCTGCCGTTCGCGGGCGAAGTTGGCCTGGCGGGCCCAGTCGGCCTGCAGGTTGAAATAGCTCTGGGTCACGGCGGCGGCGAGTGCCTGCTCGGCACTGGCGCTTTCGGCAAGCCGGGCGTTGGCTTCACCGAGCGTGGCGGCGACGCGGGCGCGGTTCTTGCCCCAGAAGTCGAAGTCCCAGTTGCCGTTGAAGCCGACCTTGCCCTCGGTGTACCACTCGCCGCCAATTGGCGGCGGGAACAGGCCGGTGGCCGAAATGTACTGCCGGTCGACCTGTGCGTTGAAGTCGACGGTGATGCCGTCGGCGGCGCGTTGCTGCAGCAGCGCTGCACGCGCGGACTTGAGCCGGGCCTCGGCGGTCGCCAGGCTCGGCGCATCCTTGATCGCGGCGTTCATCAGCGCATCGAGCTGCGGATCGCGATAGGCGGTCCACCAGCGTGCTTCGGGCCAGCCTTCACGCGCCAGCTTGATGTGCTTGGGCAGCTCGGCACTGGCGATGTCGCGCTGAGGCAGCACGGCATCGTCCTTGGGCATGAAGGCGCAGCCGGCCAGCAACGCCAGCGCCAGCGGCGCCATCCTCTTCAGTGGTAGATATTTCATTTTTTGATTATCCGGATAAAAAAACGCGCACCGTCCGGGTGCGCGTCGGCCTGTTGGCCGGGGTCACCCCAGTTCGGTCAGCACGCGCTTGAGCAGGTTTTCCAGCGTGTCGCGTTCATCTTGGCTCAGTACATTGAAAACGTTATGAACCCGATCGCGCATCTGTGGCAAAAAGCGTTGCACCAGTTCGTCGCCTTCCAGCGCCAGACGCAGGTCGACACGGCGACGGTCTTCGGCATTGGGCGTGCGGGTCAGCAGCTGCTTGGAGACGAGCTCGTCGCAGATCCGCGTGACGTTGGCGCGTGATTCACCGGTCGCGTCGGCGAGTTCCGACGGGTTCAGCGCGCATTCGGGCGAGCTGAACAGCATCATCAGCGCGGTAAAGCTCACCGCATTCAGTTCGTATTCGCGCAGAAAGGCGTTGGACCGTGCCGCCTGGGCCGTCTGGATGTGGCGGATCAGGTGACTCAGGACCACGTGCTGCCGCGTCTGCGGTACGTCGGGGGCGGTGACGCGTGCGCATACGCGATCGATTTTCTGCTCGACCGGAGCGAAGCTGATGGGAGTGCCGGCTTTAGTATTCATATTTTGATAGTATCATTTAGAACTAAAACATGACAAGCATAAAAACCGCGCCTGTTGGAAACGGGCCGCAGTCTGGCCGGGGACGGCGTGCAATGCCGACGAAAACAAACAACGCAAGCACATCGTCAGTGCCTGGTCGCTGCCGCGGCTGGCAGCGTTTCAGGCGTTCCGCGGTGCATCAGCATACGAAACCCTGCACCGGCGCGGCTTTGACTTGGAACAAGCTCGATGCCGGGAGCATGGGTGACGAAGCATGCCGGTGGCATCGAATGTAAGCGGACGCCGATTTACAAACGATGGCAGGATGCCGCCAGCGTTGTCCGATCGGCCAGAAAAACTGCCGGAAGTGACCAATTCCGCAACAATTTTCCGGTGGTTCGCCATGTCGCGGCGACGGGATCCGCTCGCC
Organism: Jeongeupia naejangsanensis; assembly: GCF_016865585.1. GTDB lineage: Bacteria > Pseudomonadota > Gammaproteobacteria > Burkholderiales > Chitinibacteraceae > Jeongeupia > Jeongeupia naejangsanensis. The sequence continues at coordinate 42,544 of NZ_JAESND010000003.1, forward strand.
GCCCGAGGCTGTACGCGTCGGCTGGCTTGCGCTAGCCTCTGGCCGCATGAAGAAACAGACACTCGACCGCATCCTGCAGAGCCAGGGATTCGGCACCCGCAAGGGCTGCCAGCAACTGATCAACGACGGCGACGTGCTCGTCAACGGCGAGCCCGCCAGCGGCTACAAGCTGCCGCTGGACCCGACCGGCATGGTGCTGACCGTGTTCGACGAGGAATGGCCGGTGCGCGAGCACGTCTACCTCGTGCTGAACAAGCCGTCGAACATCGAATGCTCGCGCAAACCCAGCCATCACCCCGGTGTGCACACGCTGCTGCCCGAGCAGTTCCTCTGGCGTGACGTGCAACCGGTGGGCCGCCTCGACCACGACACCACCGGCATGCTGCTGCTGTCCGACGACGGTGCGTTCATCCATACGCAGGGGCATCCGAAGCACCACCAGAACAAGGTCTACGTGGCGACGCTCAAGCACGAAGTCGACGAATCGCTGGTGGCGCAACTGCTGGACGGCGTTCAGCTGATCGACGAGCCGGCGCCGATCGCCGCGCTGGCGGCAAGGCTGATCGACCCGCTGCACGTCGAAATGACGCTCGATCAGGGCAAGTACCATCAGGTCAAACGCATGCTCGCCGCCGCCGGCAACCGTTGCGAGGCGCTGGTGCGTTCGCAGATCGGTGGGCTGACGCTGGCATCGCTCGGTCTGGCCGAGGGCGAGTGGTGCTACCTCGACGACGAGATGCTGGCCAGGCTGAATCAGAACGACGCGGCATGAATGCGCTGACGCTGTACGCCGGCGCCGAAGCACTGGCGCGGATCCGGCGTGACGGTTTCGATCCCGAGCTGTTCAGTCATGTCGGCGCCGCCGCCGGCGGGCCGAAGTGGCTGGTGCTCTCGCGGCTGGACCGCGCGGTGTTCGGCGAATGGCAGGCGCAGCGGCGCACACCGCTGATCGCCGTCGGCGCCTCGATCGGCGCATGGCGGCTTGCCTGTCTGGCGCAGCGCGATCCGTTCGCGGCGCTGGCCCGTTTCGAAACCGCCTATCTCGGCCAGCGTTACAGCGAACGGCCCGATCTCGCCGAGGTGACCGCCGAGGCACGCCGGCTGCTCGACGTGCTGCTGGGTGACACCGGCGCCGACGAGATCGCCGCCAACCCGCGAATGGCGCTGAATGTCGTCGTCGCCCAGCGTGTCCACGGCCGCGACGGCGGCTGGAGCGAAAAGGCCGCGCTGGCGCGGATGGTGTTCGCCAACGCCTTGAGCCGACCGGCGCTCGGCAAGCACCTGCACCGGCACATCCTGCATACCGGCCTGCCGGTGCGCTACCGCGACGACGGCATTCCGACCGGCCATGCACCACTGGCCGCAGGCGACGTTGCCGCGACCCTGATGGCGACGGCAGCGATTCCCGGCGTGATCGCTCCGGTGCACGACCTGCCGGGGCTGCCGGTCGGTGCCTTTTATGACGGCGGGCTGATCGATTACCACATGGACCTACCGCTGGCCGAGCCGCAGGGGCTGATGCTGCTGCCGCACTTTTCCGGGCGCGTCGTCACCGGCTGGCTCGACCAGTTCCTGCCGTGGCGCAAGCCGCAGCATCTCGACCGCACGCTGCTGCTGGTGCCGTCGCAGGACTGGATCGCCCGGTTGCCGGGTGGGCGGATTCCGAGCCGTGCCGATTTCAAGCGCTTTCACGGTCGCGACGCCGAACGCATCCAGGCCTGGCAGACCGCGCTGTCGGCCGGCGACTGGCTGGCTGACGAGTTCCGCGGTCTGGTCGAGAGCGGCCGGATCATCGACGCGATCCGGCCGTTGCCGCGTTAAGAGCGGCTATAAAACCCTGCTGGCAGCGTTGCGCTCACTTGTTGTACTTGCTTGTACTGTCTGTGTTTCGCGCGCCTTGCCAGCACCGTTCCACTGGGTTTTCTAGCCACTCTAAGCATTGAGCAGTGCGGCCAGCTCTTGCCGTTGCGTGTCGTTGAGCTGCGCCAGTGGCACGGTCGCGCGGCCGAGCGCAAGGTAGGCGTCCTGGATTACGGCATTGTCGAGGACGGCCAGATGACGGGCGACGGTGCCGGCATCGCCACGGGCAATCGGCCCGGTCAGTGCGGCTGCCGGTCCCAGTTCAAGCGCGTTGGCCAGCGTCTGCCACATCAGCGGTCCGAGCACTGTCAGCGCCATGCCCGGCGCGATGCCCGCCTGGCCGGCCAGCTGCTGAGCCAGCGCCGTTAGCGCGACCAGATAGTTCGACCCCATGACCATGGCCGCGTGATAGGCGGCCTTGCCGCCGGCTGCCAGCGTGAACGGCTTGCCGCCGAAGGCATGCGCGAGTGCCTCCAGCATCGGCAGTGCCGCCGCATCGCCGTCGAGTGCACACGGCGTGCCGGCCAGCTGGCCGAGCGCACGGCTTGGGTCGGCGAAACTCAGCGCCGGATGCAGGCTGCCGGTCAGTGCGCCGCTGGCCAGCAGGGGCGCCAGCACTGCGCTGTCGAGTGCGCCGCTGGCATGGAAGACCAGATCGCCGGGACGGATCAGACCCTGTGCGGCGATTTCGCCGGCCACGCTGGCGATTTCGCCGTCGCCGGTCGCGATCAGCCACAGCGCGGCCGGCGGCAGGCCTTCTAGCGCGGTGTGGCTTTTGCCGCTGCCGATGAAGGCCACGGCGGCGTCGGCAGTGATGGAAGAGCGGCAGACGACGGCGCCGATGTCGACGGTACCGGCATCGTGCCATGCGCGGGCCAGCGTGCGGCCGAGCCGGCCACCGCCGATCAGGTTGAGGCGCGGTTTCGCAGCATCGTCTGGCGATTCGGATACATTGCGGTGAGCTAGAGTGGAAGGCGACACGGTGGGGCAGGCAGTTTCGGAATCGTCCGATAGTGCACCCCGCGTCGTGCAACGACAATGTCCGGACACACTGGAGGCCGAGGATGGGTGCGCCCGAGTCGATCGCTGAGGATTTTCGCGGTGCCTGCTTGGAGTTTGCCGAACCCGCCACGCGCGATCATGCGGTCGGTCGGTTTCGCCGGCTGGCCGACGTCGGCCACCCGGCTGCGTGCTACAACATCGGGGTGCTGCTGCTCGGCGGTCGGCATCTGCCGCGCGACGACGCCAGCGCGGAAAGCTATCTGCGTCGCGCCGCCGCGCAGCAGTATCCGGGCAGCTTCCGGCCGCTGGGCATGATGGCCTTGCGTGGGCGGACGGTGGCGACGAGGCAGGCCAGCGGCGATGTCCGCCTGTATCTGGCCGGGCAGTGGTTTGCGCGTGGCTGGCTGGCTGGCGATGCCGAGGCCCATACGCTGATGTTGCGGCATTTCCCCTGCCTGTTCGCCTGCATGGTGCTGTGCCCGTGGCGCTGAATGCAAAAAGGCCGCTGCCGCGGCCTTTTTGCATGTGACGGGCGTCGAGCCCGTCCGGTCCTGATGGCAGTGCTTACTTCTTGGCGATGGCGTGGCCGCCGAAGGCATTGCGCATCAGCTGCAGCAGCTTCATGCCGTAGTCGTCGTTGCCGCGGCTGGCGAAACGGGCGTACAGCGCGCTGGCGATGACCGGTGCCGGTACGCCGAGTTCGACCGATTCGAGCACGGTCCAGCGGCCTTCGCCGGAGTCGGTCACGTAAGGCTGCAGGCCGTCGAGCTTGCTGTCTTCCTTCAGCGATGCCGCGGTCAGGTCGAGCAGCCACGAGCGCACCACCGAGCCGTGACGCCAGGTTTCGGCGATTTCGGCGACGTCGAGGTCGAAGTCCTTCTTGGCTTCGAGCAGCGCGAAGCCTTCGGCGAAGGCCTGCATCATGCCGTACTCGATGCCGTTGTGGACCATCTTGGTGTAGTGGCCCGAGCCGGCCGGACCGCAGTGGATCCAGCCCAGATCCGGACCCGGTGCCAGCAGCTTGATGAACGGTTCGACCTGCGCTACGGCATCCTTGTCGCCGCCGAGCATGATCGTGTAACCGTTGGCCAGACCCCAGACACCACCCGATACGCCGGCGTCGACGAACTTGAAGCCGGCGGCGTTCAGTTCGGTCGCATGGCGCTGGCTGTCCTTGTACATGGCGTTGGCGCCGTCGACGACCAGGTCACCCGCGGCCAGCAGGCCCTTGAGCCGGGTGAACATCGACTCGCTGATCTCGCCCGACGGCAGCATCATCCAGACGACGCGCGGTGCCGGCAGTTCGGCGATCAGGGCTTCGACCGAGTCGAAGGTACGGATATTGGTATTTTCGGCCGACAGCTGGGTGCGGGTGTCCGCGCTGACGTCGAAGCCGAACACGGTAGCGCCGCTGCGGGCGAGACGGCGGGCCATGTTGCCGCCCATTTTGCCGAGGCCGATGAGTCCGATGTTCATGCAGTTGTCCTTATTCTGTTACGGGGCGGGACAAGGCATCTGGCGCTTGTCGGGCCCACAGGGGCAGGGGGCACCGCTGGGGTGCCGCATCACGGTTGCGGTCTATGGTGCCGCTCAAACGACTAGTTTGACACCGGGGCCGCAGCCGACGCATCGGGAATTATCGCATCGGGGATGGCCCGTAGTGGCAAACAGTTTGCTACGCCGTGGTGCAACACCGCGTTAAAGCTTGATCTGGGTTAAGCCACGCTGGCGTCCGCTGGACTATGTTCTTGCCCCAAATGCAAGGAGAGTCCATGTCCGCCAAGCCGCAGCTCGTCTGCCCTGCCGGCAGTCTGCCGGCGCTGAAGGCCGCGATCGACCACGGCGCCGATACCGTCTACCTCGGCTTCAAGAACGCTACCAACGCCCGCAATTTCGCCGGCCTGAATTTCGGCGACACGCAGATCCGCGACGGCGTGGCCTACGCGCACGGTCGTGGCCGGGAGGTGCTGGTCGCGATCAATACCTATGCCCAGGCCGGGCGGCTGGCCGAATGGCACCGCGCAATCGACCGGGCCGCCGATCTGGGCGTCGATGCGGTGATCCTCGCCGACCTCGGCCTGCTGGCGTACGCCCACCGTACCCATCCGCAACTGCGTCTGCACCTGTCGGTGCAGGGCTCGGCGACCAACGCCGACGCGATCAATCTGGCGCACGAGTGCTTCGGCGTGCGGCGTGCCGTGCTGCCGCGCGTGCTGACGCTGCCGCAGGTCGAGTCGGTGATCGGCAAGACGCCGGTCGAGATCGAGGTGTTCGGTTTCGGCAGCCTGTGCGTGATGGCCGAAGGTCGCTGCATCCTCAGCAGCTACGCGACCGGCCAGTCGCCGAACACGCACGGCGTGTGTTCGCCGGCCGGCTTCGTACGCTGGGAGCCGCAGGGCAAGGCGATGGACGCACGGCTCGCCGGCATCCTGATCGACCGTTATGCCGAAGGCGAGCCCGCCGGTTATCCGACGCTGTGCAAGGGCCGTTTCGACGTCGAAGGCGATACCTATTACGCGCTCGAGGAGCCGACCAGCCTGAACACGCTGGCGGTGCTGCCCGAGCTGATGCGCATCGGCGTTGCCGCGATCAAGGTCGAAGGCCGCCAGCGCAGCCCGGCCTACGTGACCGCCGTGACCAAAACGCTGCGCGCCGCGATCGATGCCGCAGGCGATGCCCGCTACAGCGTCAAGCCGGCGTGGCTCGACGCGCTCGCGCCGCTGTCCGAAGGCCACCAGCAGACGCTGGGCGCCTACAACCGGCCGTGGCGCTGATGGAGAAACAACGCATGCAACTGACACTCGGACCGCTGCTTTACTACTGGCCGCGCCAGACCGTGCTCGATTTCTATGCCGAAGCCGCGGGCTGGCCGGTCGATACCGTCTACCTCGGCGAAGTCGTCTGCGCCCGGCGGCACGAACTCAAGCTGGCCGACTGGCTGGCGCTGGCCGCCGATCTGTCCGGCGCCGGAAAAGCGGTCGTGCTCAGCTCGCAGGCACTGCTCGAATCGTCAGGTGACCTGATCGGGCTGAAGAAGCTGATCGAGTCGGGGTTTGCCATCGAAGCCAACGACCTCGGCGCGGTGAAGCTCGCCCGCGATGCCGGCCGGCCCTTCGTCGCCGGCCCGCACCTGAACATCTACAACGGCCCGACGCTCGACTGGTTTGCCGAAGCTGGCGCCAGCCGCTGGTTGCCTCCGCTCGAAGCCAGCCGCGACACCGTCGCCGCCATCGTCGCCGAGAAGACCGCTGTGGTCGAAACCGAGGTGTTTGCCCACGGCCGTTTGCCGCTGGCCTTTTCGGCGCGCTGTTTCACCGCCCGGCACTACGACCTGAACAAGGACGCGTGTGAGTTCAAGTGCATCGACCATCCGGATGGGCTGACGATGAGTACGCGCGAGGGGCAGGATTTCCTGTGCATCAACGGTATCCAGACGATGTCGGCGGCCTGTCACGCGCTGTGGCACGACCTGGGCGACCTCGCCGGAATCGACGCGCTGCGCATCAGTCCGCAGCAGCACCACACCGGTGAAATCGTCGCCGCCTATGCGGCGAAACTGGCCGGCAGGCCGGCGACGGCCGACGCGGCACGCTGGAACCCCGAAGGCTGGGTCGACGGCTACTGGCGCGGCGAGGCCGGCATTCATCCGATACAGGAGCATTGACCATGACACTGACCGGCATGCTGTTTCCGCTGCTGCGCCATTTGCCCGAGGCCCCGCCGAGCCGGACGCTGGCCTTCGCGCTCAATCTTGTCCGGCGCCGGCTCTGGCCCGACGAGGATTTCGGCTGGCTGGCCGACAAGCGCATCCGTTTCGAAGTCGCCGATATGGGCCGTGGCGTGACGATCGGTTTTTCGGGTATCCGCTTTCGCGGCGAGGCGCCGCCGGCCGACGTGACCTTTACCGCATCGTTTGCCGACTATTGGGCGATCGCCCGGCGCAACGCCGATCCGGATACGCTGTTCTTCCAGCGCCGGCTGACGATCTCCGGTGATACCGAGCTGGGCCTGCAGCTGAAAAACCTGCTCGACGCAACCGACTGGGAACCCTTGCTCGCGTTGCTGCCGTTTCATCCGCGCACGACCTGAGTCACAAAGGGGGCTGCCGGTTGTCGTGCAAAACCGCGGAATGTACTGGAAATTTCTCGGCTACATGGCTGATTTTTATGGATTTTTTATAAGCCGTTCATGTTGCATGACGGCAACATAACAAAAACCGTTACTTGGGGGTGGGACGGACGCTGACCGAAAATGACATTCAATTACCGTGTTGTCATAAACAGGAAAGCTGCCATGAAACTCAAACCCTCCGTTCTCCTCGTCGCTGCCGCGCTGTCGGCGCCACTGGCGCAAGCCGAAGTCACCATCGGCGGGTCGATCGAGGCCGACATCCTCTACCACGACAGCAATGCCGAGGGTTACAAGGGCGAGTTCGAACTCGACGTCGAGCCGCGCCTCTTCTTCACCGGCGCCGACAAGCTCGACAACGGCTCCGAGGTGATCTGGAAAATCTGGACCGGCGCCGAGAACTACCGCAGCGAAGCCGACAAGGGCAATTCGGTCAACTCGATGGGCTCGGGCCGGACCTGGGGCAACCGGGAAGCGTGGGGCGGCTGGCGTGGCGACTGGGGTCAGCTGCAGTTCGGCAAATCGTTCTCGCCGATCTACAACCGCCTCGACGGCACGTATGCGCTCGACGGTTCGGGCCAGTACATCGACGATCCGGGCCTGATCTACTACAACCCGACCAACTCGATCACCTACTACTCGCCGAGCCTGGCCGGTTTCAGCATCGCCGGCCAGTACAGCTTCCGTGATCAGCTCAACGAGCGCGAAGGGCAGTCGCAGTCGTATACCTACGAAGTGCTGCTGGGGTACGAAGCGCAGGCCTTCCGCGTCGACGCGGGTTACGAAGAGTCGCGACCGGAAACCAGCGGTGTCAGCGGCAGCCAGGTGGCCAACACCGACGGCAAGAAGGACAAGTTCGCCTTTGGCGCCGGCCGGGTGAAGTTCGGCGACTTCGATCTGGCCGCCGGCTACCGCTGGTGGAAACAGGAAGCGCAGGGCGAGGGTGTCGTGACCGTCGTCGAGGGCGGCGCCGAGCAGAGCAATGCCTTCCTGCAGGCGCTGTACACCTTCGGCAACAACCGTCTGGGCTTTACCTACAGCTACTTCTGGGATGCCAAGGACGTGAACGGCGACAAGATCGACGACAGCGCCAGCAACGCGTTCGCACTGCGCTGGACCTACGCCCTGTCGAAGAAGACCAGCGGCTACGCCGACCTCCACTACACGATGAACGACAAGCATGGTGCCGTCGGCGCCGACGGTCCGGGCAACCCGTCGTACACCAACGACGCCGACACCTACCGCGTGCTGTTCGGGACCTACACCGATTTCTGACCGGTTCCGCGGGCCGCAGGCATGAAAAAAGGGCGACTCCGGTCGCCCTTTTTACTGGTGCCCGTACCGGCTTACTTCTTGGCCTTGGCGCCCGCTTTGTCTTTCGCCAGCAGTTCGTCGATCACCTTGGTGATCGTGCCGTCTTCACGGCCGATCATCCCCGGGCTGGTCACGTACTTGCCGTTGACGATGAAGGTCGGCACACCGTCGATCTTGTAGCGGTTGGTCAGCTCGGACAGTTTGCCCAGGGCAGCGTTGGTCGAGAAGCCGGTGTAGATGGCCTTGAACTTGGCGACGTCGATGCCCTGTTTCTGGATCCACGGATACAGATCGCCTTCGCGGCGCAGCTCGATGCCGTCACGCTGAACGGCGTCGAACACGGCCTGCTGGTACTTGGCTTCCAGACCCATCTGCTGCAGCGTCGCGAACAGCTTGGCGTGACCTTCCATGTCGTTGCGGCCCGGCCACATCACGTGCACGCGGCGGAAATTGACGTCCTTGGGCAGCTTGGCGGCCCAGCTCTCGACGTACGGTTCGACCTTGTAGCAGTGCGGGCAGCCGTACCAGAAGAACTCGATGACCTCGGCCTTGCCGGCCTGCGCCACCGGCTGCGGCGTTGCAAGGCGTTTGTAGTCGGTGCCTTCGCGCACATCGGCGTGCGCCGCGGTGGCGGCGACGAGGGCGAAGGTCAGGCCCGTCATCCAGCGTTTGATCATTGTTGTTCTCTCCTGATTGGGTGGTGGGTCTGAGTCGCGTCGCGGCGCTCAGTTCCCTTTGACGACGGTGCTGTCGATCCCGCTGCCCTTGAGCTGGGCGCGCGCCTTGTCGAGGTCGGCGAGATTGGTGAACGGGCCGATACGAACACGATGCCACAAGCCCTTGTCGGCCGAACTGCTCGACTGGATCGTCGCCTCGACGCCGACCAGCGCCAGCTTGGCCTTGAGGTTGTCGGCTTCCTGCTCGTTCTGGAACGCGCCGACCTGCAGATAGGCGCCCTTCGGGGCTTCGACCTTGGCGGGCGGGGTGGTTTCGGGCTTCTTGACCGGGGGTGTCGGCTTGGTGTCTTCGGCCGCCTGCTTGTTGTCGTTCTTGTTCAGTTCCGGCAGGACCTTGTAGAAATCGAAGCGCTCGGCGCCGCTGGCCTCGGCCGGTGCGCTGGCGGGCTTGGCGGTTTCCGGCAGCGCCGGCGCGCTCGAGCTGTTGCCGCCCGGGTGCAGCACTTCGGGCTGCTTGGCGGTCGGCTGCGGGGCCGAACCGATCGCGTCCGGCGGCGTGACGTCCTTCTTGGTGAACGGGCTGTCGCTGCGATTGAGGAACAGCGCAACGCCGACGGCAACGGCAACGCCGCCGAGCAGGCCGACGACCAGACCGGTGACCAGTGATCCACCGCCGCCGCTCCGGCTACTGCTTGCCCGCGATTTCTTCATGTCTCTTGCCATCTTGGCGTTTTCTCCAGTGCGGGTGGGCTGTGCCACCCTGCCCCATATTATCGGGCAAAGTCGAGCCGGACGATTATACGGGCCATCCCCGGTGTTGCACCGGACGCTGCGCCGCAAATAGTGAATTCTGCCGGCCGTCAACGAGAACGCGTCTCGATCGTTTCCTTGGGCGTACACTTGCAATTGTTATTTCGCTCACCCAAGGGGAACTTTTGATGAAACGTCTGATCGTTGCCGCTGCTCTGGCACTGCCGCTGTCCGCATTTGCCGCCGAGTACCCGATCGGCAAGCCGGCCATCAAGGCCGGTATGGAAATCGGTGCCGTTTACCTGCAGCCGGTGAAGATGGACCCGCCGGGAATGATGCTCGACGCGGCCAAGTCCGACGTCCACCTCGAGGCCGACATCCATGCGGTCAAGGACAACCCGAACGGCTTCGCCGAAGGCGAGTGGATGCCCTACCTGCTGGTCAAGTACGAGATCCAGAAGGTCGGCAGCAAGAACGTGATCAAGGGCGATTTCATGCCGATGGTTGCCAGCGACGGTCCGCACTACGGCGACAACGTCAAGCTCGAAGGCCCGGGCAAGTACAAGCTGAAGTACACGATCCTGCCGCCGTCGCAGAACCCGATGGCGCACTTCGGTCGCCACGTCGACAAGGAAACCGGTGTCGGCCCGTGGTTCAAGCCGTTCGAGCTGAACTACGAGTTCTCCTATGCCGGTACCGGCAAGAAGGGCGGCTACTAAGCCCGCCGTGCAAGGCGGCCGCACCTGCGCAGCGCGCGTTCATCCGGTGTCTGTACTACGGGTGAGCGCGATCTGCCTTGGCGCGTCTGCCTGCTGATGCAGGTCCGGCTTGAGAGCCGTTTTGCGCCCGCCGGACGCGGAACGATTCGTCACCGAGCGGGCGGGCGGATCGCCGTAAGATGCGGAGCGATATCCGACAGGTTTGAATGGAAAAGACTATGCACAAGTTCTGGATGGCCCTGGCCGCGACGGCATTGATGGCCGGCGCGCATGCCGAAGACCTGCCGACGTTCAAGGTCACGATCAAGGACGGTACGATTTCGCCGACGCGCTTCGAAGCGCCGGCCGGCAAGCGCTTCAAGATCGAGATCACCAATGCCGGCAAGTCGCCGGCCGAGTTCGAGAGCATCCAGCTGCGCAAGGAAAAAGTGCTTGGCCCCGGCGTGACGTCCTTTGTCGTCGTCAATGCCACCAGCCCGGGCGAATACGTGTACTTCGACGACTTCCACCCGCAGGCGCGCGGCACCGTCGTCGTCAAATAAGGTTTTCCGTCGTGGCCTCCGGCCGCGACCGTGACGCCGCCGCATTCGCGACGGCCAAGGATTCAGCATGGATCAGGTACTGTTCATCGTCTGGCGCGAAAGTGTCGAGGCGCTTCTCGTCGTCGGCATCCTTTACGCCTGGCTCAAGGCCAGCCCGGCTGCTGGCCAGCGCGGCCTGCGCTTCCTCTGGGGCGGCGTTGCAGCCGGCCTGGCGCTTTCGGGCCTGCTGGCACTCGGCATTCTCGGCATTTCGCAGTTCCTGTCCGACGATGGCCAGGAATACTTTCAGGCCGGCATGGCGCTGGTGGCTGCGGCGCTGATCGTGCAGATGGTCTACTGGATGAAGAAGCACGGCCGCACGCTCAAGCGCGAGCTGGAAAGCGGCATGAGCGAGCGGGTGCAGCAGCAGAACTGGTGGGGTTTGCTGGTGCTGGTGATGATTGCCGTCGGCCGCGAAGGCAGTGAAACGGTTGTTTTTCTCTACGGTACCGTGGCCGGTGCCGACGGCAGCCAGATGCTCGGCTATGCCGCAGCCGGTCTGGCCGGCTTGCTGCTGGCGTTCGCGACGTTCTGGCTGCTGCAGCTCGGCGGCAGGATCTTCACCTGGCGGCGTTTCTTCCAGTTCACCGAAATCCTGCTGCTGCTGCTTGCCGGCGCGCTGCTGGTCAGCGGGCTCGAGCGCCTCGTGTCGATCGGCGCGCTGCCAGGGCTGGTCGATCCGCTCTGGGACAGCTCGCACCTGCTCGACGACTCGGCCGGCGTCGGCAAGCTGTTCGCCGACTTTGCCGGTTACCGCTCGCACCCGGCGCTGCTGGTGCTGGGAGTGTGGCTGGCGTACTGGATTGCCGCAGTCGGCTTCCTGCGCCGCGTCGGCCGCAAGGCGTAAACCATGAGTGCGATGCCGCTCCGCGTCGCCCGTTTCGGCGACTTCCTGCGTGACCACAAGGCGGCGCTGCGAATGCTGCAGTGGGGCGTCGTCGCCGTCTACGTGTTCCTGATCGTCGTGCCGGTGTTCCTGCCGCTGCCCGACGAAACCGCGCACGTGTTCAACAACCTGACCGTGGCCGCCCAGTTTGCCTTCTGGGGCATCTGGTGGCCCTTCGTGCTGGTGTCGATGCCGCTGATGGGGCGCGCGTGGTGCGGCTGGTTCTGTCCCGAGGGCATGCTGGCCGAGTGGATGAGCGAACGCGGCCGCAACCGGCCGATTCCGAAATGGATACGCTGGGGCGGCTGGCCCTTCGTGGCCTTCGCCTGTACCACCATCTACGGCCAGCTCGTCAGCGTCTACCAGTACCCGCTGGCGGTGCTGCTGGTGCTCGGCGGTTCGACCGTCGCGGCGATCGGCATCGGCTTCTGGTACGGCCGCAGCAAGCGGATCTGGTGCCGCTACCTGTGCCCGGTCAACGGCGTGTTCCAGCTGCTGTCCAAACTCGCGCCGTGGCGTTACAAGGTCGACGAGCAGAAGTGGCGCGATTTCGCCGGTTCGGGCAAAAAGGTCATTCCGATCAACTGTGCGCCGCTGGTGCCGCTGCGCCACATGCAGGGCGCGGCCGAATGCCACATGTGCGGGCGCTGTGCCGGCCACCGCGACGCGATCGCGCTCACCGCGCGCTCTCCCGAGGAAGAGATCGTCGATGTCGCCCACGGCGACGGCTGGCAGACCGCGCTGCTGGTGTTCGGCATGATGGGCATCGCGCTCGGTGCCTTCCTGTGGAGCGCCAGCCCGTGGCTGGTTGCCGCCAAGCAGTGGGTCGCCGAATGGCTGATCGACCGCGACATCCTCTGGCCGCTGAACGATACGGCGCCGTGGTGGCTGCTGACGCACTACCCGGAAGTGAACGACAGTTTCAGCTGGCTCGACGGTGCGGCCATCCTCGGCTTCATCGCCGCGACGGCCGCGGTCGTCGGCGGCCTGCTGTATCTGGCGTTGCAGATCGCCGACGGTTTGTTGCCGCAGCGCAACAAGGACAGTGTGCACCGATTGGCGCAGGCGCTGATCCCGACTGCCGGCTGTGGCGTTTTCCTCGGCCTGTCTGCGACGACGGTCACGCTGCTCAAGCACGAAGGCATGGGCACCGGTTGGGTCAACGACGCGCGCTTCACCCTGCTGGCGCTCGGTCTGGCGTGGACCCTGAGGCTGGCGTGGCGCGTTGCCGGCCGGCGGGGCGCCGGCGTGCTGGCACGGCTGCCGGCGATGGCGGTGTATGCGGCCGGCCTCGCACCATTCGTGTATGCATGGTGGCTGTTCTTCATCGGCTGGTGAGGCCGTAAGAAAACCGCTGCATCCCGACGGGGTGTTGCCCCGAGCGCGCCGTACATCCGTATAATCCGCAGGTTTGAAGCTCAAGTACTCTCGGGATACAGCCATGCAGGACGCCGTCAACAAAACCTGGTCCGGCCGATTCAACGAACCGGTCTCGGAACTCGTGAAGCGCTACACCGCCTCGGTGACCTTCGATAACCGCATGGCCGAGGTCGACATCCAGGGCTCGCTGGCGCACGCGACGATGCTGAACAAGGTCGGCGTACTCTCCGGCGACGACCTCGCGGCAATCCAGCGCGGCATGGCCGAGATCCTCGACGAAATCCGCAACGGCACGTTCGAATGGTCGGTCGACCTCGAAGACGTGCACATGAACATCGAGCGCCGCTTGACCGACAAGATCGGCGACGCCGGCAAGCGCCTGCACACCGGCCGTTCGCGCAACGACCAGGTCGCCACCGACATCCGCCTCTACCTGCGCGGCGCGATCGACGCCATCGTCGGTCTGGTACGCGAACTGCAGCGCTCGCTCGTCGATCTGGCCGATGCACATGCGTCGACGGTGCTGCCGGGCTTCACCCACCTGCAGGTGGCGCAGCCGGTGACCTTCGGCCACCACATGCTCGCCTACGTCGAGATGCTCGGCCGCGATGCCGACCGTTTCACCGATGCCCGCAAGCGCGTCAACCTGCTGCCGCTCGGCTCGGCCGCGCTCGCCGGCACTACCTACCCGATCGACCGCGTCTACACTGCCGAGCTGCTCGGTTTCGACGGCGTGACGCAGAACTCGCTCGACTCGGTGTCCGACCGCGACTTCGCGATCGAATTCACGTCCGCGGCCGCGCTGACGATGACCCATCTGTCGCGCCTGTCGGAAGAACTGATCCTGTGGATGAGCCCGCGCTTCGGCTTCATCGACATCGCCGACCGCTTCTGTACCGGCAGCTCGATCATGCCGCAGAAGAAGAATCCGGACGTGCCCGAGCTGGTCCGCGGCAAGACCGGCCGCGTCAACGGCAGCCTGATCGGCCTGCTGACGCTGATGAAGTCGCAGCCGCTGGCGTACAACAAGGACAATCAGGAAGACAAGGAACCGCTGTTCGACACCGTCGACACGCTGAGCGACACGCTGCGGATCTACGCCGATATGATGCGCGGCATCACCGTGAAGCCCGAGGCGATGAAGGACGCGGTCAAGCAGGGCTTCGCAACCGCGACCGATCTGGCCGACTATCTGGTGAAGAAGGGCCTGCCGTTCCGCGATGCGCACGAAGCCGTTGCGCTGGCGGTGCGTTACGCAGAGGAAAAGAAACGCGACCTGTCCGAGCTGGCCATCGTCGAACTCAAGACCTTCTCGCCGCTGATCGGCGACGACGTTGCCGAAGTGCTGACCGCCGAGGGCAGCCTCGCTGCGCGCAACCACGTTGGCGGTACTGCGCCGGTGCAGGTGAGGGCGCAGGTCGCCCGCTGGCGCGCGCTGCTGGCCTGAGCGGTCCATTCGGCGGCGGTGCCTGCGCAGCTTGCACCCGTCCGGTGCTCGGCATCCTCATGGACCACATGTCCATTCCGGTGCCTGTGCTTCGGGCGAGCACAATCTGCTTTGGCTTGTCTGCCGACTGCACCACCCAGCAGTATCAATCACGGGCCGCTTTGCGGCCCGTTTGCATTTGGATCCCACTATGACGATCAACTGGCGCTGGTACCGTTTTGACGAGTTCGATGCCGCAACGCTGTACGCCTATCTGAAGCTGCGCGTCGACGTGTTCGTCGTCGAGCAGACCTGCCCGTATCCGGAACTCGACGACCACGATCAGGCTGCACAGCACCTGCTCGGCACCGACGAAAGCGGGTCCATCGTCGCCTGCCTGCGGCTGCTGCCGCCCGGCGCCAAGTACGCGGAACCGTCGATCGGTCGTGTCATCGTCACCCCGGCCGCGCGCGGTACCGGAGCAGGGCATCAGCTGGTCGCCGAGGCGCTGGCGCACTCGACCGCGCTGTACCCGGGGGCCGGCAACCGGATCGGGGCGCAGGAAAGGCTGCAGCGCTTCTATGCCATGCACGGCTTCGAACCGGTCGGCGAGCCCTATCTCGAAGACGACATCCTGCACATCGACATGATCCGGGCCTGATCGCGCTCAGGCCTTGTCGCGCCGGTCCTGCTGGCGCCGTTCGTGATCGAGGTCGGCATCGTCCTCGCGCCAGCGGCGCAGCCGGCGCTCGGCCAGCCGTTCGAGGCTGCCGCCGAAGTTGATCACCACCAGCGCGAGCAGCATGACCCCGAGCGCCAGTCCCCCCATGCCCGCACCGCAGGCCATGCCCAGGATCGCCGTGACCCAGATCGACGCGGCGGTCGTCAGTCCCTGAACACGGTACTTCTGCGGATGGTGCAGGATCACGCCGGCGCCGAGGAAGCCGATGCCGGTGATCAGCCCCTGCGCGACGCGCGAATACGCCTGCGCATCGGCGCCGGGCAGCCGGAACACCAGCAGTACCGCCAGTGCCGAGCCGAGCGAGACCAGCGCATGCGTGCGCACACCGGCCGGTTTGCGGTGCAGGTAGCGGTTGATGCCGATCAGCCCGCCGATCAGCACCGCAGTGCACAGCCGGACAAACAGTTCGGTTTCCAGCGTCCAGTTCATGGGATGGCTACCCTGACGAAGGTGGGTGCCGGCCTCGGGTCGGCACCTTAGCGGCTTCCCCTGATGGGCGGCGGCGGCGGAATCGCCGACATTGAAGGTCTGAATACATGCTACGCCGAAACGGCGTGCTGGCGAGGGTCTGGAATGAAGGTGATAGTGGTCGGGGCGGGCGTGATCGGTGTGAGCAGCGCGCATTACCTGAATGGGGCCGGCTGTACGGTGACGCTGCTCGACGCGCTGCCGGGGCCGGCACTCGGCACCAGCTTTGCCAATGCCGGTCAGGTCTCGCCGGGGTACGCCGCGCCGTGGGCGGCACCGGGCATTCCGTTCAAGGCGCTGCGCTGGCTGTTCGATCGCGATGCGCCGCTGAAGATCCGTCCCGACGGCTCGTGGTTCCAGCTGGTCTGGATGGCGCGGATGCTCGCCAACTGCAGCCACGCCGCTTACGATCGCAACAAGGCGCGCATGGTGCCGCTGGCCGAGTACAGTCGCGACTGCCTGCGCAGCCTGCGCGCCGAACTCGGCCTGCATTACGACGAGCGGAGCCTCGGCACGCTGCAGCTGCTGCGCGATCCGGCCCAGCTGGTCGCGGCGCGGCGCGATGCCGCCATTCTCGAGCGCATCGGCGTACCGCACCAGTTGCTCGACGTCGCCGGCGTGCTCGAACACGAACCGGCGCTGGCGCGCGTGGCCCACCGTGTTGCCGGCGGCCTGCGGCTGCCGAACGACGAAACCGGCGATTGCCGCCGCTTTACCGAACGGCTGGCCGAGCACGCGGCCCGTGCAGGCGTGCAGACGCGCTACGGCAGCGACATTGCCGCGCTGCTGTACCGCAACGGCCGGGTCGCCGGTGTCCGGCTCGCCAATGGCGAGGAGCTGGTCGCCGATGCCGTGGTGCTGGCCGCCGGTTGCGCAAGCCGTGCGCTGGCGCAACCGCTGAAGCTGGCGCTGCCGGTCTACCCGGTCAAGGGTTACTCGATCACGCTGCCGCTGACCGATCCGGACGCGGCACCGCGTTCGACCGTGCTCGACGAAACCAACAAGGTGGCGCTGACGCGCTTCGACACCCGCTTGCGTGTCGGCGGCATGGCCGAAGTGGCCGGTTTCGACCTGCGCATCCGGCCCGAACGTGTCGCCGTGCTCAAGCGCGTGACGACCGAGCTGTTCCCGGATGCCGGCGATCTGGCCGAGGTCGAAGCCTGGACCGGCCTGCGGCCGATGACGCCGGACGGTACGCCGCTGGTCGGGGCCTCGGGCGTGCCGGGTCTGTGGCTCAATACCGGTCACGGCACGCTGGGCTGGACCATGGCCTGCGGCTCGGCGCAGCTGCTGGCCGACCTGATGCTCGACCGGCCGGCGGCCCTGCCGGCGCGCGACTACACGCCGGCCCGGTACAGCCGGGCGGAGAAATCGTAGACCGTTGTATCCGGAGCTTCGCGGCGGGCTCGGGTAAAATCGGCGTATCGAAGACATTCCGCTCCCGAGGCTGACATGACCGCTTTCCGCGCCTTTCCCGCCACCCGCATGCGCCGGATGCGCCGCGACGATTTCTCGCGCCGGCTGATGCGTGAAACAACGCTGAGCAGCGCCGACCTGATCCTGCCGGTGTTCGTGCTCGACGGCGAGGGGCGCGAAGAGATCGTCGCGTCGATGCCGGGGGTCAAGCGCCAGAGCATCGATCTGCTGCTGCAGACCGCGGCCGAAGCGGTGGCACTCGGCATTCCGGCGCTGGCGCTGTTTCCGGTCATCGACGCCAGCCTCAAGACGCTCGACGCGGCCGAAGCGTGGAACCCGCACGGACTGGTGCCGCGCACCGTACGAGCGCTGAAGGAAGCGTTCCCCGAACTCGGCGTCATCACCGACGTGGCGCTTGATCCGTACACGATCCACGGTCAGGACGGCATCCTCGGCACCGAAGGAGATGACGAGGGCTATGTGCTCAACGACGTGACCGTGGCCGCGCTGGTCAGGCAGGCGCAGTGTCACGCCGCCGCCGGGGCCGACATGGTCGCGCCGAGCGACATGATGGACGGTCGTGTCGGCGCGATCCGGCATGCGCTCGATGTCGACGGTCACATCCATACGCGCATCCTCGCGTATTCGGCCAAGTACGCCAGCGCCTTCTACGGCCCGTTCCGCGATGCGGTCGGTTCGAGCGGCAACCTCGGCAAGGCCGACAAGTCGACCTACCAGATGGACCCGGCCAACAGTGACGAAGCGCTGCACGAGATCGCGCTCGATCTGGCCGAAGGCGCCGACATGGTGATGGTCAAGCCGGGCATGCCCTACCTCGACATCGTCCGGCGCGTGAAGGACGAGTTCAAGGTGCCGACCTTCGTCTACCAGGTCTCGGGCGAATACGCGATGCTGCAGGCGGCGATCCAGAACGGCTGGCTGGCCGGCGACAAGGTGATTCTCGAATCGCTGCTTGCGTTCAAGCGCGCCGGCGCCGACGCGATCCTGACCTATTACGCGCTCGACGCCGCGCGTTTGCTGCGCGGCTGAACGGCATTCGCACAACGAAAAAGGGAGGCCCGAGCCTCCCTTTTCATTTCCGGACGGTTACTGGATGACCACCGACAGCGTCGTGTGGGCCGGGACGATATAGGTCTCGTTGAGCATCACCGGCAGGTTGGGACGTACGAACGGAAAGTGGCCGTAACCGTACAGCGTGCTCGGCAGCGACGTCGGCAGGCGGCGTTTGCCGATGTAGTCGAGCCCGCTGATCGGTACCAGCGTGAAGCCGGCCTCGTTGCGTGCCGGATAGCCGAAGCCGGCCGGTGACGCTTCCGCAGGCAGCAGCGCGATATTGGTGCCCCAGCGCTGGAACGCGACATTCATGCCGGCGCCGCCGCTGCGGCGGATCGCGTCGTCGAGCTGCACGATCGAATCGGTCGAAACCTGGTCGCGCAGCAGCGTTTTGTAGAAACCGATGCCGTACTGCCGCAGCAGGAAACCGCCGAAACTGCCGGACGTGTCGTAACCGAAGCAGCTGGGCGTCGTCTGCCAGACCGTCAGCGGGCAGTTGTACTCGGCATTGGCCAGCCAGCCCGGGAAGCGTTCGTCACGCACCGTGTTGTAGCCCGGCGTGACCTGGGTCGAGACGACGTCCTCCATCATGATCGCGGTCATTTCCTCCAGCCAGGTTGCGAAGGCGTAGTTGCTGCCGATCTGTACCGCGCGCTGGTAGAAATTGGTCATGTGCGTCAGCTCGTGCGCGAGCGTGCTCTTCGAGAACGTCAGGCCGGCACTGCCGTCGAGATAGAGCGTTTCCGAATCGGCGAAAATCGCCAGCGCCTCGTTGCTGCTGGGCGTGGCGCTGCTGCGGAAGAAGTTGTTGCCGCTGTAGAAATAGGCGACCACGCCGTAGGGCTGACCGTTGTTGTCCTGATTGACGATGACAAGGTCGATCGCCTGATCGGGGCCGATCAGCGAGCCGGCCGATGCCGCCGGGACGCTGCCCCAGGGCTCGCCGGCGACGCCGGTCACCAGCGGATAGATGGCCGAGCTGCCGCTGGCGAAGGTGGTGATCAGCGTGTCGAGGATGGCATCGGTGACCTTGCCGGTGGCGTACTCGCTGTTCTCGACCCAGACGTTGACCTGCCGGCCGCTGGTGGTGCTTTGCTGGCGACGCAGCGTCGTCGTCCGCTGGCTGACGCCGCCGTTGTCGTCCTGGTTGTACCAGACGCGGGTGGTGCCCACGCCGAATTCGTTGGTCCGGCTGGCGAGGATGCCGGCCGTTTTAAGCTGGCGCCCCAGCAGCCCGGCGAAGCCGCCGGCGTTGAACGCATCGACCTGCGGCGGGGTGTGACGGTCGCGTGCAGGCGCCTCGGCCTTGCGGCTGCCGTTCTGTACGGTGGCGTTCCCCAGCGTCACCGCCGGCAGCGCGATATCACTGGTCGATTCGTTGCTGTAGACCAGCGTCGCCGTCTTGCCGTTGACGTTGTCGATGCGGACCTGGACGCTGACCGGGCCGGTACCGACATTGCGGAAGCGCCAGAGGCCGACGCCACTGCCACTGTAGCGGTTGACGTTGTCGGCGCCGCAGAAGCTCCCGGCGCAATCGACCGAAAAAGGCTCTTGCGGCAATGGCGTCGGGGTAGGCGTGGTGCCTCCGCCGCCGTCGATGATGACGCTTCCGCCGCTACCTCCTCCACCGCCGCCACAGGCGGCGAGCAGGGCGGACGCGATGACGGCGGGGACAAGGGCGCGCAGGAGTCGATTCATGATCGTGGCGGCAAGGGCGGGGATTTCAATTTAGAGCGACGCGCGACATCCTGCTGGCGGTATTGTGCTCACCCGTATTGCACCGGTCCCGGTGGAGCAATGAACCGCACCAAAGAAGATGGCATGGCCGGGTACGGCTGCGATGCGTTCAGCCCGGCACTTCCGGTTCGCTCAGCGGCGCCGCGACCGCGCATCCGCGCCCTGCAGCCTTGGCGGCGTACAACGCGCGATCGGCGCGCGGGTAGGCGACCTGCAGTTTTTCGTACGGCATCAGCGGGGTGTAGCCGATGCTGACCGAAACCGGTGTGCCATCCGGCTTGCGGACCTGGCTCGCGACCGATTCGGTCAGCCGGCGGCTGATGGCGCCGCCGGCCTCGGGCGAGCAGTCGTGCAGCAGCAGCACGAATTCGTCGCCACCGAACCGGGCGTACAGGTCGCCGTTGCGGCCGATCTGGCGCAAGGTGTCGGCCAGCGCAACCAGCACGTTGTCGCCTGCCTGATGTCCGAACCGGTCGTTGATCGCCTTGAAGTGGTCGATGTCGATCAGCAGCAGGGTCTGCGGCAGGTGCTGGCGCCGTGCCTGCGCCTGCATCACAGGCAGCGTGTCCTCGAAATGGCGCCGGCTGCCGAGGCCGGTGAGCACGTCCTCGTTGGCACGGCGCTGCAGCTCGGCCTGCGCGTCGCGCAGCTCGGACTCGATGCGCGCATGGGTAAAGCACAGGAAGCCCATGTCGCGGGCGATCATCAGCAGCGCGGCGACCAGCAGGCTGGCGTTCAGCCACGGATCGTGGCTGAGGTACTGGATGCTTTCGAGTGATAGCAGTCGTGCACCGCGCGCCAGATGCAGCGCGGCGAACAGCAGATAGATCGTCGCGACGATCTGCAGCGGCAGCGAGCTGCGTCCGTGACGCAGCAACAGGACCACGACGCGAAGGTTGAGGGCAATCATGCAGCCGGCAATGATCACGCTGCGATATTGCAAGGGCAGGCCGGCGACGAATGCCACCAGCCAGACCAGGAAGCAGCCGGCCCAGCTGGCCAGCATCGCCCGGCGTGCTTCGGGGGTATCGCAGTCGAGCGCCTTGCGCAGCGCCCATTCGCTCAGCGGCGGCATCGCCAGCAGCAGGGCGCTGCCGACGGCGGCCGTGGGGAAGGGGGGCAGCCACTCGCGGGCCAGCAGGACCAGCAGCGCGGCGCCGAGGATCAGGTCGGAGCCGGCCCACAGCCCGAAGCCGGCCTGGACGCGGCGGGTGCGCCAGATCAGCAGCAGGAAAGCGCCGAGCGTCAGGTAGATGGCGACGGACAGTAGCAGCAGGCTGCGGCTGTCGCTGATCAGGCTGGTGAACATGACGCGGCTCGCGCGGCGGAATGCTACAGCCTAGCCGACGCTTACGTTGTCTGCTGCCTGTCAGCGAATCACTTACGGCTTCAGTGCAGCTTCAGTGTCGGCCGCGCGGCCTTCTTCAGCTTGTCGCCGGCCCACAGCAGCATCGCCATCGGCCAGCCGTGGATCGCCGCCTGATGCATCCGGTACAGCGAGACGTACATCATCTTCGCGCTGCGGCCTTCGACGTGATAGTCGCGCTTCGGGCCGACGATGGCGGCGAGGCTGCCGACGGCGCGGTACTTACCCAGCGAGACCAGCATGCCTTGCGGCTTGAACACGAAGGGCTCCGGCGTGCGGCCGTTGACGGTATCGGTCAGCGCGTCGGCAAGCCATTCGGCTTCCTGCCGCGCCGCCTGCGCGGTCGCCGACAGCGTCTTGCCGCTGTCGCCGTCGGGTGCGGCGGCGCAGTCGCCGATCACGCGGATTGCCGGATCGTCGACACAGCGCAGATCCTTGTCGACGACGATCTGGTTGGCGCGGTTGGTCGTCAGCCCCAGCGTTGCCAGCCAGTTCGGCGCCTTGACCCCGGCGGCCCAGATGCGCAGTGCGGCGTCGATGCGGCGGCCGTCGGACAGCGCGAAGCCGCGGGCGTCGGCCGACGCGACCCGTACGCCGGTGACGACATCGATATGGCGCTTGCCGAGCTCTTCGGTCGCGTACTGGCTCATCGCTTCCGGCGCACCGGCGAGGATGCGCGGCGCACCTTCGATGATGTAGATCTGCAGCTGCTCGGGGCGGAATTGCGCGCCATAGGCGTGCAGCTCGGTGACCGTGTGGTGGATTTCGGCCGCCAGCTCGACCCCGGTGGCGCCGCCGCCGACGATGCCGATGCGCAGCTCCCCGGCCGGATCGTCGCCGCTGGTGACCGAGAAGGCTTCGGAGAGGATGCGCTTGCGCAGCCGTTCGGCGTCGTCCTGGGTATTGAGGAACAGGCAGTGTTCGGCGACGCCGGGCGTGCCGAAATCGTTCGGCACCGCCCCGACGGCGAGCACCAGCGTGTCGTAGGCGAGTTCGCGCGCGGCGGCGATCTGGTGGCCGTATTCGTCGGTGACCGGCGAAATCCGGATCACCTTGCGCTCGCGATCGAGGCCGTCCATCCAGCCGTATTCGAATTCGTAGCCGTGGTGGTGGGCGTGGGCGAAGTAGTTGACCTCGTCCTCGCCGGTGTTCAGCGCACCGGTGGCGACTTCGTGCAGCAGCGGTTTCCAGATGTGCGTCGGCGAGCCGTCGACGAGGATGATGCGGGCGCGCTTGCTGCGGCCGAGCCGCTTGCCCAGCCGGGTGGCAAGCTCCAGTCCGCCGGCGCCCCCGCCGACAATGACGATGCGCTGCTTAATCGTGTCGCTCATATGCACGCTCTCCGGAAGGACGGGCCGCCATCGCTGGCTGCCGCGAATGGGAATGGCTTCATCGTAACGGCGCAGGCGTTTGTAGGCCATGCGCCGTTCACTTCATGCCCGGTGAATAGTGCCGGACCGGTGACGGCTCAATCGGAGCGGGCTGCGTAGCGCCGGGCAATGATCGAGCAGACGAAGAGCTGGATCTGGTGATAGAACATGATCGGCAGCACGATCAGCCCCAGCGCCGGGTGGGCGCCGAAGATCAGCTTGGCCATCGGGATGCCGGCGGCGAGGCTTTTCTTCGAGCCGCAGAACACCGCGGTGATCTCGTCTTCGGTATTGAAGCCGAAGCGGCGCGCGGCAAAGCGCGTCGCCTGCAGCGCGACGAACAGCACCACGCTGACAAGTGCCGCCACTGCCAGCAGCATGCCGGCGCTGTAGTTCGACCAGACGTGCGCCATCGCCGAATCGCAGAACGAGTTGTAGACGATGAGCACGATCACGCCGCGGTCGACATAGTTGACCAGTTGGCGGTGCTTGAGCAGCGCGTCCTTGAGCCAAGGACGTGCCAGCTGGCCGACGACGAAGGGCAGGAACAGCTGGATCGCGATCGAGCGCAGCTGATCGAGCAAGGAGAGCCCCTCGCCGCTGTGACTGAACAGCAGGCCGACGAGCAGCGGCGTGATCAGCATCCCCAGGAGGCTGGACAGCGTGGCGTTGAACACCGCGCCGGCGACGTTGCCGCGCGCCATCGACGTCATCGCCACCGACGACGACACCGTCGACGGCAGTGCGCACAGGTAGAACACGCCGAGCAACAGCGCCGCCGGC
Source organism: Jeongeupia naejangsanensis (assembly GCF_016865585.1). Lineage (GTDB taxonomy): Bacteria > Pseudomonadota > Gammaproteobacteria > Burkholderiales > Chitinibacteraceae > Jeongeupia > Jeongeupia naejangsanensis. Next base: position 66,223 of record NZ_JAESND010000003.1, read on the forward strand.
AGCCAGTGGCCGAGGCCGAAATACAGCGCGGTACCGATCAGCGGGAAGATCACGAAGGTGCTGGTCGTCACCAAGAGGTGCAGCCGCCAGTTGGCGGCGCCGGCCTTGAGCCGCTCGGGGGCGAGCGAGGCGCCGTTGAGGAAGAACACCACGCTGATGCCGACCGCGGTGACCCAGTCCATGTGCAGCACGCCGCCACTGGCGCCGAGCGACGGCGCGAGGTTGGCGAGCACGATGGCGATCAGCAGTGACAGCAGGAAGCCGTCGACGAATTTGCGCAGGCGGTTCATCGGAGATCCTCGGGTGAGCCGCCCATTGTGGCCGAGCATGACAAACTTGTCACAGGCGAAACTATTGTCGTCTCAAGCAGCGTGCGCCGGCTTGCGCTGCGTCATTGACCGCCTTGTGCTCCGCGCCGGACAATCGAAGCCTGACTCGGGGCGCCGCCTGCATGTGCAGCCGGCTGAGATGTACCCGTACCACCTGATCCGGATCATGCCGGCGTAGGGAAGTCGTCTGGCTTCCCCGTTCGGCCGGGAGCCTCCATGCCTAGCAAATCCCCAAGCAAGTCGCCGCGCAAGTCGTCCGCCAGGACCACCCCGCCATCCGCCGGCACGGTCACGCCGGTGCCGCTGTCGCTGGTCGGCAGCGAACTCGCCCGGCTGCGCGCCACCGCGCCGCTGACGCACTGCCTGACCAACGAAGTGGTGCAGGGCATCACCGCCAACGTGCTGCTCGCGCTCGGCGCCAGCCCGGCGATGATCGTCGCCGAGGAAGAAGTCACCGCCTTTGCCGGCATCGCCGGCGCGGTGCTGGTCAACGTCGGCACGCTGTATCCGGAGCGCTTTGCGGCGATGCGCCGTGCCGCACAGGCCGCGCAACAGGCCGGCACGCCGTGGGTGCTCGACCCGGTTGCCGTCGGCGTGCTCGACTACCGTACCGGCGCTGCGCGCGAGCTGATGGCGTTTGCGCCGGCGGCGATCCGCGGCAATGCGTCGGAGATCCTTGCGCTGGCCGGCTTCACAGGCGGCGGCAAGGGCGTCGACAGCACCGCCAGCGCCGATGCCGCGCGCGAGGCCGCCGAACAGCTGGCGCGCGATACCGGCGCCATCGTCGCGGTCACCGGCGAAACCGACTACATCACCGACGGCGAGAGAACCTGGGCCGTGCCCTGGGGCAACCCGCTGATGACCCGCGTCGTCGGCACCGGTTGCGCGCTGTCGGCCGTCGTCGCGGCGTTCTGCGCCGGCGCGACGAACCGGCTCGACGCCGTCGCGGCCGCGTGTGCGGTGATGGCGATCTGCGGCGAGGTCGCCACCGGCGAATCGCACGGCCCGGGTTCGTTCACACCGGCCTTCCTCGACGCGCTGTACCTGATCCAGCCCGAACAGCTGGCGGGGACCGTGAACGCATGAACGCGATCGACCTCTCGCTTTATCTGGTGCTCGACCCCGGGCTGTGCGGCGGCCTCGACGGCATGGTCGCGACGACGCGAACGGCGGTTGCCAACGGCGTGACCGTGGTGCAGCTGCGCGCGCCGCAATGGAAGAAACGCCAGTGGTTCGACGCCGCCGTTGCGCTGAAGGCCGCGCTGGCCGGCAGCGGCGTACCGCTGATCATCAACGACCATGTCGACATCGCGCTGGCGGTCGATGCCGACGGCGTCCATGTCGGACAAGGGGACCTGCCGGTGGCCGAGGTTCGCCGCCTGGTCGGTCCGGACAAAATCGTCGGGCTGTCGACCAGCAACGCCGCGCAGCTGGCGGCGGTGCCGCTGGCGCTGATCGATGGCGGGGTCGACTACATCGGCGTCGGTCCGGCCTACCCGACCGGCACCAAGAAGGACGCTTCGCCGGTGATTGCGCCAGCCGACTTCGCCGCAATGATGCTGGCGAAGCGTTGCCCGGCAGTCGCGATCGGCGGCATCTCGCTTGGCAAGGCTGCATCGCTGATCCGCGCCGGTGCCGACGGCGTTGCCGTGGTATCGGCGATCTGCGGCCAGCCCGACGTCGCGGCGGCGACGCAAGCATTGTTCAACGAAATCACGGAGGCCCGCGCATGAGCCGCGTCCACGCACTGACGATCGCCGGTTCGGATTCGGGCGGCGGCGCCGGCATCCAGGCCGATCTGAAAACCTTTTCGGCGCTTGGCGCCTACGGCATGAGCGTGCTGACCGCACTGACCGCACAAAGCACGCAGGGCGTGTTTGCCGTCCACCCGGTGCCGCCGGACTTTGTCGCTGCGCAGCTCGACACCGTGCTCGCCGACATTCGCGTCGACGCCGCCAAGCTCGGCATGCTCGCCAACGCCGAGATCGTCCACGCCGTCGCCGACGGCCTGCGCCGGCACGCCATCGAACACGTCGTGCTCGACACGGTGATGATCGCCAAGGGCGGCCATCCGCTGCTGGCTTTGGATGCGGTTGAAGCAATCCGCACGCAGCTGCTGCCGCTGGCGTCCTTGATCACGCCGAACCTGCCCGAAGCCGCCGCGCTGCTCGATTGCGACGTGGCGACGGACGAAGCCGAGATGCGCCGGCAGGGCCGGGCACTGTGCGAGGCCGGTGCGCGCGCAGTGCTGATGAAGGGCGGGCATCTGGACGGCGATATCTGCCCGGACTGGCTGATCACTGCCGACGGCGAGCACCGCTTTGCCGATGCGCGGATTCAGACGAAAAACACCCACGGCACCGGCTGCACCCTGTCGGCCGCGCTGGCGGCGCTGCGCCCCCGCCATGCGGACTGGACCAGGACCGTCGATGCCGCCCGTGCCTATCTGCGCGCGGCGATCAGCGAGGCCGATGCACTGCAGATCGGCAAGGGCATCGGCCCGGTCCACCATTTCCATGCGTGGTGGCCGGCCGGGATTTAAGGGTACTTGCGGCCCAGCACCATGAAGACCCGGTGCGGCACGATCAGCGGGTTGGCCGGGAAGTGCCCGGCAAGCAGCGCGGCGTGTTCGGCATCGAACGCGGCGACGGCCTCGGGCGGGAGGCTGGCGGCGATGCCGGCGCTGGCGCGAATCCGGCCGCGCCATGCGTTGTGGCTGTAAACGACCGGATGGTCGAAAGCGAACGATTCGATGCCGACGAAGCCGGCGGTGGCGAGATCGGTGAACGCTTGCGGATGGATGCCGTTGCCGCCGGCGCCGCGCCAGTCCGGATTGTGTTTCAGGATCAGTGCCTCGGTTGCCGCGACGACGTTGCCCGCCAGCGGCAGCCAGTCGAAATGCGCGATCGCCAGCATGCCGCCCCGGCGCAGCAGGCGCCATGCCTCGCGCGCCGCCTTGTCGCGGTCGAACCAGTGCCAGCACTGGCCGGCGGTGACGACGTCGAATTCACCGTCGGGCAGACCGGTGCCTTCGGCTTTGGCGACACGGTAGTCGACACGCACACCGGCTTCGCCGTCGAGCTGCCGTGCCTGCGCCAGCATCGTTTCGGCCGGATCGATCCCCGCCACACGCGCGCCGCGCAGCGCAAAGCCGCGTGCCAGCGTGCCCGTCCCGGTACCGACATCGACGATGGCCTGACCGGGCACACCGACGCCAAGGCCGGCGGCACGGACGAAAAAGGCCTCGGGAAAACCGGCGCGGTGGGTGCGGTAATCGCTGGCGGTCTTGCCGAAATCGACGGGTTTCATGCGCGTGCTCCGTGAAGGCGGATTGGCACGATGCCAATCCTGATCCCTGATTCAAACGGATTGGCAATCAATTCGTCAATTTTTTGTAAGTATTTGGCGACAACACGCAGCCCGGATGGACGCAGTGCCGGTCACACCGGCGCGTCGCCGCAGGGCGGACAGGCATCGGCAACGCTGATTTCGATCCGCTCCTTGCCACGGCCGAGGTTCCTGCGCCGGAGCGAAATCGCGCCGATCTCGCCGGTGCGCTTCACGTGCGTGCCGCCGCAAGGCACGCGGGCGAAACCGTCGATCTGCCAGTAGCGGCGCTCGGCCGCTTCGTCCGAAAAGCCGGTCCCGATCGCGAGGTCGGCGGCGACGATGGCGTTGGCCTGTGCGGCAAGCGCGGCCAGCAACGGCGTGACCGGCTCGGGCCATTCGAAGTCGATCCGCGCCTTGTCCGCAGCGATGTGGGCGCCGATCTTGGCGACGCCGGGCAGTCGCGCGCAAACGAGTTCGAGGACGATCTCGGCGGCGAAATGCAGCCGCATCAGGGCGTGGCGGCGCGGCCAGTCGATTTCCACCCGGACCGGCTCACCGGGCCGCAGGCCGTGGCCGGGCGTCAGCGTGTAGACGATGTCGAGGCCGCGCTTTTCGGCACTCAGTACCGGCCTGCCGCCGATGCTGCCGGTATCGCTTTCCTGCCCGCCCGAAAACGCGAAGAAGATCGTCGAGGCGAGCGTGAGCGTATCGCCGTCGACACCAGTGACGGTGGTGTCGAGTCCGGTCTGGTAGGGGTCGACCCAGAACTGCTTGAGGCTCATGTCGTGCGGTCGCCTGGATGAAAAAACCGGTGCACGGGCACCGGTTTTCGAGTGTACAAGCTTGTACGGATTCAGAGTACGAAGCGCGCCAGATCCTCGTTGCCGGCGACTTCGCCGAGCTTGGCTTCGACCGCGGCGGCGTCCATCACGACCTTGCCGGTCTTGGCCTCGAAGGAGATTTCCTCCAGCAGTTTTTCCATCACCGTGTACAGCCGGCGCGCGCCGATGTTCTCGGTCGCTTCGTTCACTTGGTACGCGATTTCGGACAGGCGCCGCACGCCGTCCTCGGTGAATTCGACGTCGACGCCTTCGGTGGCCAGCAGGGCCTGATACTGACGGGTCAGGCAGGCGTCGGTTTCGGTGAGGATGCGGCTGAAGTCGTCGACGGTCAGCGAGGTCAGTTCGACCCGGATCGGGAAGCGGCCCTGCAGCTCGGGAATCAGGTCGCTCGGCTTGGTTAGCGCGAACGCGCCCGAAGCGACGAAGAGGATGTGGTCGGTGTTGACCATGCCGTACTTGGTGCTGACCGTCGTGCCCTCGACCAGCGGCAGCAGGTCGCGCTGTACGCCCTGACGGCTGACTTCGCCGCCGCTGGTGTCGGCGCGGCTGGTGACCTTGTCGATTTCGTCGATGAAGACGATGCCGTTCTGTTCGACGGCCTTCAGTGCATCGGCCTTGATGTCGTCGTCGTTGACGAGTTTGGCGGCTTCCTCGTCGGTGATCAGCTTGATCGCATCGATGACCTTGAGCTTCTGCGGTTTTTTCTTGTCGCTGAAGGCGCCCTTGAACATCTGCGAGAGCTGGCCAGACAGATCGTCCATGCCGGGCATGCCCGGTGCGAAGACGTTCATTTCGGGGATGGCCTGCGCGACTTCGATCTCGACTTCCTTGTCGTCGAATTTGCCCTCGCGCAGCATCTTGCGGAATTTCTGCCGGGTTTCCTTGCCCTGTTCGTTGTCGTTGGCGCTGGCGTAGGCCTTGTTCGGCGGCGGTAGCAGCACGTCGAGGATGCGTTCCTCGGCGGCGTCTTCGGCGCGGACGCGGTTTTTCCTGATCGCGGTGTCGCGCACCTGCTTGAAGGCGATTTCCATCAGGTCGCGGATGATGCTGTCGACGTCCTTGCCGACGTAACCGACCTCGGTGAACTTGGTCGCTTCGACCTTGATGAACGGCGCGTCGGCCAGCTTGGCGAGACGGCGGGCGATTTCGGTCTTGCCGACCCCGGTCGGGCCGATCATCAGGATGTTTTTCGGCGTGATCTCGTGCCGCAGCGGCTCGGCCACCTGCTGGCGGCGCCAGCGGTTGCGCATCGCGATCGCCACGGCCTTCTTGGCGGCGGCCTGACCGACGATGTGCTTGTCGAGTTCGTGGACGATTTCCTGCGGGGTCATCTGGCTCATGGGGCAATCCTTGCGGCGTCAATCGACGAGATCAATATCCGGTTAAGTGGGGCTGTGACGGCATATTTAAAGCGTTGCTGTGACGTGTGGATTACCGACGGCCCCGGTAATCTGTTGAAAATGAAATCATTCGACAGCCGCCTGATCGTTTCCCTGCTCCTGATGTACATCGTCTGGGGCTCGACCTACCTCGGCATCCGCTACGCGGTCGAGGACCTGCCGCCGCTGATGATGGCGGCGATGCGTTTCGTCACTGCCGGGCTGGTGATGCTCGGCTGGCTGAAATGGCGCGGCACACCGTGGCCGAGCTGGCAGCAGGCGCGTTCGGCGATGCTGATCGGCACGATGATGCTGGCCTTCGGCAACGGCATGGTTTGCGTCGTCGAGACGGAGGTGCCGTCCGGGCTGGCGGCGCTGCTGCTGGCGGTATCGCCGCTGTTCGCGGTGCTGTTCGACTGGGCCTTCGGCAACCGGCCGCACCGGCTCGAGTGGCTGGGTGTCGCGCTCGGCCTTGGCGGCGTGGTGCTGCTGCAGCAGGACACCCATTTCGACGGCAGCAGCTGGGGCTTCCTGGCCTTGCTGGCGGTGGCGCTGGTGTGGTCGTTCGCCGCGGTCTGGCAACGCCGCTTGCCGCTGCCGCCCGGGCCGATGTCCGCCGGCATCCAGATGCTGACCGCCGGTTGCGTGCTCGCTGTGGTGTCGCAGCTGAGGGGCGAGGCGATCCCGACCCACGTCGGCTGGCAAAGCTGGGCGGCGCTGGCCTACCTCACCGTGTTCGGCTCGCTGGTCGCATTCAATGCCTTCGTCTACGTGCTGACGCACGCCAAGCCGGTGCTGGCGTCGAGCTATGCCTACGTGAATCCGCCGGTCGCGGTGCTGCTGGGCTGGCTCATCGCCGGCGAGCGTGTGTCGGGCGTGATGCTGACCGGCATGGGGGTGGTGCTGGCCGGTGTGGTACTGCTGATGCTGGCCAGCCGCAAGCACTGACACCTCGTGCACAACGATGTTGCAGTGCGATTGGCGCTGGCCTGATCCGCCCATCCCCGCTACAGTAGTTTCCCGTATTCAACGTCGCCCGATAAGAAGTGAATCCGCCATGACCCAGCCGCAGAATCATTACCTTGAACGCATCCTCACCGCCCGCGTCTACGACGCGGCGATTGAAACCCCGCTGGAACTCGCGCCCAACCTGAGCCGCCGTATCGGCAACCAGGTATTGCTGAAGCGCGAAGACATGCAGCCGGTGTTCTCGTTCAAGATTCGCGGCGCGTACAACAAGATGGTCAAGCTGTCGCGCAGCGAGCTCGACCGTGGCGTGATCGCCGCGTCGGCCGGCAACCACGCGCAGGGCGTGGCGCTGTCGGCGCAGAAGCTCGGCTGTCGCGCGACCATCGTCATGCCGGCGACGACGCCGCGCATCAAGGTCGACGCGGTCACCCGCCGTGGCGCCGAGGCGGTGCTGGTCGGCGATTCGTATTCCGACTGCTACCTGCACGCGATGAAGCTGGTCGAGGAAAGCGGCGCGACCTTCATCCACCCGTTCGATGATCCGGACGTGATCGCCGGCCAGGGTACGTGCGGGATGGAAATCATGATGCAGCACCCGGATCCGCTCGACGCGGTGTTCATCCCGGTCGGCGGTGGCGGCCTGATCGCCGGGGTCGCAGCCTACATCAAGCGGCTGCGCCCGGAAGTGAAGATCATCGGTGTCGAACCGACCGATGCCAATGCGATGTACCTGTCGCTGAAACTGGGCGAGCGCGTCAACCTGCCGCAGGTCGGCATCTTTGCCGACGGCGTTGCGGTCAAGCAGGTCGGCGAGGAAACCTTCCGGCTGTGCCAGGAACTCGTCGACGATGTGATCCTCGTCGATACCGATGCGATGTGTGCGGCGATCAAGGACGTGTTCGAAGACACCCGCTCGATTCTCGAACCGGCCGGTGCGCTGGCCGTTGCCGGCGCCAAGGCCTGGGCGGCACGCGAGAAGGTCGAGGGCCAGACGCTGGTCGCGATCACCTCGGGCGCGAACATGAATTTCGACCGCTTGCGCTATGTGGCCGAACAGGCCGAGCTGGGCGAAGGCCGCGAAGCCGTACTGGCCGTGACCGTGCCGGAAAAACCGGGCGCATTCCGCCAGTTCTGCGGTCTGGTCGGCGCGCGCAACGTCACCGAGTTCAACTATCGCTACAGCGCCGACGACAAGGCCCATGTCTTTGTCGGCCTGTCGATCCAGAACCGCTCGGAAGTCACCGAGCTGATCGAGAAACTGGCCGCCAACGGCCTGCCTGCAACCGACCTGACCGACAACGAACTCGCCAAGCTGCACGTGCGCCATCTGGTCGGCGGCCACGCACCGCAAGTGACCAACGAGCGGCTGCTGCGCTTCGAGTTCCCGGAGCGTCCGGGCGCGCTGCTCAACTTCCTCGAAAACATGAGCGTCGGCTGGAACATCAGCCTGTTCCACTACCGCAACCACGGCGCCGACTACGGTCGCATCCTCGTCGGCATCCAGGTGCCGCCGCAGGACGATGCCGAATTCGCCGCCTTCCTCGACAAGCTGGGTTACCCGTACTGGATCGAGACCGACAACGAAGCGTACAAGCTGTTCCTCGGTTCGTGAGCTGGGGACACACCCAAAAAAAACCGGCCTGTGGGCCGGTTTTTTTACAGCTTGCTGTTCATGCAACCCGAGCTGCGGCACTCGCGGATGCGATCGGTGAGGAAGGTGTTGCGGTCGATCGTGGTACGCGCGGCACAGTCGAGGTTGACGTAGAAGCCCTTGGCGTCCTTGTAGCTGCAATCGGTGTTGCGCTGGGCAATCCAGGCGAGCTGGCCACGCTTCAAGGCGCTTTTGCCGGCAGCATCCAGCTGCTTGCTGAGCGTACCGTAACTGGCGTTGAGGTCCTGATCGGCTTGTTGATAGACCTTGTTCAGGCAGTACAGGTCGTCAAAGTCGTTCTTGGGCTTGTCGCAGCTTGAATTGGCCCAGACAGGTACCGAAACGAAGGCGGCAACGGCGGCCAGAAGGCGGATGTTCATGAGCTTGGCTCCAGAAAATGGTGCGCTAATCTAATTTTTCTTACTTTGTTAGTCAATGTATGTGAGGAATAGAAAAAGCCGGCTAAGCCGGCTTTTGTCGTTTACGGACATGCAGTCCGTTCAGGACACGATGTTGATCCCGCCGTCGACGTAGAACACCGAGCCGGTGATGCGCTTGGCGCCGTCTTCGCACAGGAAGGCCGTGGCTTCGCCGACGTCGTCGATGTCGATCAGCTCGCGCAGTGGCGCGTGCTGGATGGAGTTCTCGATCAGCAGGCCGAACTCGCGGATGCCGCTGGCGGCGCGCGTCTGCACCGGGCCCGGCGACACCGCGTGGACACGGATCTTCTTCGGTCCCAGTTCGTTGGCGAGATAACGCGTGGTGCTCTCGAGCGCGGCCTTCACCGGGCCCATCACGCCGTAGTTCGGCACGACCTTTTCGGCACCGTAGTAGCTCATCGTGATCAGCGTGCCGCCGTCCTTCATCAGCGGTTCGGCGCGGTGGGCGATGCGCACGAAGGAATGGCACGAGATGTCCATCGCCTGCATGAAGCCTTCGCGGCTGGTGTCGACGACACGACCGTGCAGATCGTCCTTCTGCGCGAACGCGATCGAGTGCAGCGCGATGTCGAGCTTGCCGAACTTGTCGGTAATCGCCGCGAAGGTGGCGTCGAGCGACGCGTCGTCGGCGACGTCGCACTTGAGCAGCAGCGCCGGGTCCAGATCCGGCAGCAGCGGCTTGATGAAGTCGAGCGTGCGGTCGTTGACGTAGGTGACGACCAGTTGGGCGCCGCGTGCTTTCAGCGATCGCGCGACGCCATAGGCGATCGAGTTTTCGTTGGCGATACCCGTGATCAGGGCAATGCGGCCTTCAAGCGTTTTCATTCCTTGTCCTCTTTGGTGGCCGTCTTGCCGGCGCTCGGCTTGCGGCGCGCCGGTTTGGCCGTGGTCGTGGCTGTACTGGTCGGCGTGGCTGCCGGTTTGGACGCAGCGGGCTTGCGCCGGGTGACGGTACGGGCCGGTTTTTCATCGGCCGGTGGCGCGGCCGTCGGGGTTTTTGCTGCCGGCCACTCGGTCACGGTTCGTGTCGGCAAGACTTCGGCACGCAGTTCGGCCAGATTGTGCAGTGCCTCGGTCGAGTCGGGAATCACATGGACCAGCGCGTCGAAATGCTCGAATGCGCTGGCCAGCGCATCGCGGCTGTCGAACAGCTGCGGTAGCGTCTTGCGGGCTTCGGCCGGGAAACGCCAGGCCAGCAGGGCTTGCTCGCGGATCTTGGCATGACGCGTTTCCGGCGCCAGCGCCGCCAGCGCGGGTTCCTGCAGCAGCCATTCATACGCCGCGCTGCGGCGTTCGACCTTGATCGACGACAGGCCTTGGGTAATCAGGATGGCCAGACGGATCAGCCCGTCGGCGTTGTCGCCCTTGGGCAAGCGTGCCAGGAGGGCGGCGTCGTCGAACTGGGGCTCGGCCTGGCCCTGCTTCTTCAGATAGTCCGGGATGTTCTCGACACCGATGCCGGCGAGGCCGAGCAGGCCGTAGGTGTGGAAGAACTGCAGTTCGCTGGTTGCGTCGCGCAGATCGCGATACAGATCGAGCGACGTGGCCAGCTGCTGCGTGGCCCAGCGTTCGAGCGAACGCAGCTCGGGTTCGCGCGGCTGGCGGTGTTCGCGCACGACTTCGGCAACGCCGGCGTTGAGTTTGGCCAGCGGGTTGTAGCTGGACCAGCCCCAGTGCTGCACGCGCAGCGGATGCAGCTGGCGGCCGATCTCGGCGGCGTCTTCGGTCACCAGCGGTGCAAGCCACGGCCGGACCAGCGTCGAATAGATCGACGTACCGAGGGTCGAAATCGCTTCGACCGCGGCAAACGGCGCTTCGTCGTGACGTTCGAATTTTTGCAGGCCGCGCAGTTCCTCGACTTCGCGCTCGATCAGTTCGGCCTCGTACCGCGGCTGGCCGTCGTCACCGGTGACGGTGTCGATCTTCAGCTGGTACAGGCCCGGTTCGAGTGTTTCGATCACTTGCAGCAGTTCGACGATCTTGGCGTGTTCCTTCTGGGCGATCTTGGCCGAGACGAAAATGCCGAGGTGGCCGGTGGTCTTGTGTTCGAGACCGACAATGACCTGACCCGAATGCTTCAGTGCAGCGGTGTTCGGATAAAGATCGAGGATCCAGTTGAATGCCTGTTGCGGTGGCGTAATGTTGTCGCCCATCGACGCGAACACGACGACCGGCGCGCGCAGCTGGCGCAGATCGAAGGCGCCGGCCTGGCTCACGGCCTTGCCCTCGGTCAGGTTGTTGCCGATGAACAGGTTCTCGACGATCCAGCGGATTTCTTCCTCGTTCATCAGGAAGTAGCCGCCCCACCAGCGCTCGAACTCGAGGAAGCGCGGTGGTTCGGTGTCGATCTGGTCGTACAGGTGGTAGTTTTTTTTCACCAGCGTGTTGGCCGGATCGAGTCCTTCGAAGTTGTCGACCAGATAGGCGCCGTCGAACTTGCCCTTGCCGAGATCCGAGGCCAGCAGCGCGGTCCACGCGCCGCCGAGGTTGCCGCCGGCGTAGCGCATCGGGTTGCCGCCGTCGTTGCCGGCCCAGTACGACACCGGTGCGCCGTTCATGACCAGTGCACCGACGAGTTCGGGGTTCTGTGCGGCAACCAGCATCGCGGCCCAGCCACCCTGGCAGTTGCCGACCAGCGCCGGCTTGGGCGAATCGGGGTGACGGCGGATCACTTCGCGCAGGAAGTCGGCCTCGGCCGCAGTCACGTCGGCTAGCGTCTGGCCGGCTTCGGGCTCGGGGAAGAACAGGCAGAAGTACACCGGGCTGCCGGCGCGCAGCGCCATGCCGACTTCCGAGTCGTCCTTGAAGCCGCCGATACCGGGCCCGTGGCCGGCGCGCGGGTCGATGATCACATAGGGGCGGGCTTCCGGATCGATCACGACGCCTTCGGGCGGGGTGATTGCCGCCAGTGCGTAGTTGACCGGGCGCTTGAACTGCCGGCCGTCGACGATGATGTCGTAGCTGAAATGCAGCAGCGGCGGCTTGCCGGCCTTGGCGTGCTCGAGATAGTTGTCGCCGCGCTGGCGGAAGGTGTCCCAGAACAAGGTCTGGCGCTCGAACGAATCGGCGAGATAGTCGAATGCGGCGAAGAACGGGTTGGCCGTGAACGGTACTTGCGGCAGTGTCTGCGCGTGGGCAAAGCGGGTCAGTGCATCGCGGATGCGTCGCTGCCACAGCAGTCCGAGGCGGACCGGGAGTGTGGACGCGGTGGCGAGGCGCTCGGAAGAACTCAACATGCTGGTGTGTCTCCTTGGTCGCAAATACCGTTATGGCAAGGCCTTTCTCAGGCTGCAAGGGACGATTGTTGCACTGCAATGTGACATCGGGATAGATGCACGTGCGGAATGGCTTTGGAGCGATGTGGTAAAATTGCCGGTTTTCGTCGTCGAATCAACCGGATAAGCCATGAGCATCGTCGCCACTCGTACCCAGATCCTGCAATCTCTGTTGCGGGAACGCATCCTGATGCTCGATGGCGGCATGGGCACGATGATCCAGCAGTACAAGCTGACCGAGGCGCAATACCGCGGCGAGCGCTTTGCCGACTGGCCGTCCGACCTCAAGGGCAACAACGACCTGCTGGTGCTGACGCAGCCGCAGATCATCGCGGAAATCCACCAGCAGTACCTCGATGCCGGCGCCGACATCATCGAGACGAACAGCTTCAATGCCACGTCGATGGCGATGGCTGATTACGAGATGCAAAGCCTAGTGTGGGAGCTGAACCACGCCGCCGCCAAACTCGTCAAAGACCTGTGCGTCGCCGAAACGGCGAAGAACCCGGCCAAGCCGCGCTTCTGTGCCGGCATTCTCGGCCCGACCAGCCGTACCGCGTCGATTTCGCCGGACGTCAACGACCCGGGCTTCCGCAATGTGACCTTTGACGAACTGGTCGAGGCCTACCTTGAATCGATCGACGGCCTCGTCACCGGCGGCGCCGACATCCTGATGGTCGAAACCATTTTCGATACGCTGAACGCCAAGGCCGCGGTGTTCGCGATCAAGAAATACTTTGCCGACCGGCCGGACATCGAAGAACTGCCGGTGATGATTTCCGGCACGATCACCGACCAGTCCGGCCGTACGCTCACCGGTCAGACGACCGAGGCGTTCTACAACTCGCTGCACCATGCCGACGCGATCTCGTTCGGCCTGAACTGCGCGCTCGGCCCGGACCTGCTGCGCCCCTACGTCGAAGAAATGAGCCGGATTTCGGACACCTTCGTTTCGGTGCACGCCAACGCCGGCCTGCCGAACCCGCTGGCGCCGACCGGCTACGACCTCTTGCCCGAGGACATGGCGCCGCAGGTGCGCGAGTGGGCCGAATCGGGCCTCGTCAACATCATCGGCGGCTGCTGCGGCACCACACCGGCGCACATCAAGGCGATCTACGACGCGGTGAAGGACCTGCCGCCGCGCAAGCTGCCCGAGATCGAGCCCAAGTGCCGGCTTTCGGGCCTCGAGCCGTTCAACATCGGCGACAGCGACCTGTTCGTGAACGTCGGCGAGCGGACCAACGTCACCGGCTCGAAGGCGTTCGCGCGGCTGATCCTCAACGGCGACTACCCGGCCGCGCTCGAAGTGGCGCGCCAGCAGGTCGAGAACGGCGCGCAGGTGATCGACATCAACATGGACGAGGGCATGCTCGATGCCCACAAGGCCATGGTCACCTTCCTGAACCTGATCGCTGCCGAGCCGGACATCAGCCGCGTGCCGATCATGATCGACTCGTCGAAGTGGGACGTGATCGAGGCCGGCCTGAAGTGCGTGCAGGGCAAGTGCATCGTCAATTCGATCTCGATGAAGGAAGGTGTCGAGAAGTTCATCGAGCAGGCGAAGCTGCTGAAGATGTACGGCGCGGCCGTGATCGTGATGGCGTTCGACGAGGTCGGCCAGGCCGACACCTATGCGCGCAAGGTCGAGATCTGCGGGAAGAGCTACCGCATCCTCGTCGACGAGGTCGGTTTCGATCCGGCCGACATCATCTTCGACCCGAACATCTTCGCCGTTGCGACCGGCATCGAGGAGCACGCGCGCTACGGCCTCGACTTCATCGAAGCCACCGGCTGGATCAGGCAGAACCTGCCGTACGCCAAGATTTCCGGCGGTGTGTCGAACGTGTCGTTCTCGTTCCGCGGCAACAACAAGGTGCGCGAGGCGATCCACGCGGTCTTTCTCTACCACGCGATCAAGCAGGGCATGACGATGGGCATCGTCAACGCCGGCGCGCTGGAAAACTACGACGAAGTGCCGGCCGCGCTGCGCGATGCGATCGAGGACGTGGTGCTCGATCGTGGCGAGGACAGCCTGGCGACGACCGAGGCGCTGATCGCGCTGGCCGAAGCCTTCAAGGGCGATGCGACGCAGAAGAACATCGAGGATCTGGCGTGGCGCGAATGGCCGCTGCAGGAGCGCATCACCCATTCGCTGGTCAAGGGCATCACCACCTACATCGTCGAGGATGCCGAAGCCGCGCGCCTCTCCGTCGAGCGGCCGATCCACGTGATCGAAGGCCATTTGATGAACGGCATGAACGTCGTCGGCGACCTGTTCGGCGCCGGCAAGATGTTCCTGCCGCAGGTGGTCAAATCCGCCCGCGTGATGAAGGCCGCCGTCGCCCACCTCGAGCCGTTCATCGAGGAAGAAAAAATCCGCATGGGCCTTGCCGACGCACCGGCCAAGGGCAAGATCGTCATGGCGACGGTGAAGGGTGACGTCCACGACATCGGCAAGAACATCGTCGGCGTGGTACTGCGCTGCAACAACTATCAGGTGACCGACCTCGGCGTGATGGTGCCGGCACAGAAGATCCTCGATACCGCCAAGGAAGTCGGCGCCGACATCATCGGCCTCTCCGGCCTGATCACGCCATCGCTCGAGGAAATGGCGCACGTCGCCAAGGAAATGCAGCGCCAGGGCTTCGATCTGCCGCTGCTGATCGGTGGTGCGACCACGTCCAAGGTGCATACGGCAGTGAAGATCGAGCCGGGCTACGCCAACGGCCAGGTCATCTATGTGCCCGACGCGTCGCGTGCCGTCGGCGTGTGCTCCAGCCTGCTGAGCGACGAGCTGAAGCCCGACTTCGTCGCCAAGGTGAAGGACGAGTACCAGAACATCCGCACCATCCACGCCAACAAGGACCGCACCAAGTTCCTCAAGATCGAGGATGCGCGCGCCAACGGTTTCGCCCCGGCGACCGGCTTCGACTGGGCCGGCTACACGCCGCCGAAGCCGAAGCAGCTGGGCGTACTGAAGTTCGAGAACGTGCCACTGGAAGAGATCGAGCCCTACATCGACTGGAGCCCGTTCTTCAACGCGTGGGAGCTGTTCGGCAAGTACCCGAAGATCCTGCAGGACGAGGTCGTCGGCGAATCGGCACGTGCGCTGTTTGCCGATGCGCAGGCCATGCTCAAGGATCTGGTCGCGCAGAAGTGGATTTCCGCCAATGGCGTCGTCGGCCTGTTCCCGGCGAGCTCGATTGATGAAGACATCGAAATCTATTCGCCCGAGACCGGTGAAACACTGATGACCTGGCACAACCTGCGCCAGCAGAACATCAAGGCCGCCGGCAAGCCGAACTGGTGTCTGGCCGACTTCATCGCGCCGAAGGGCTCGGGCGTGCAGGACTACATCGGCGCGTTCGCCGTCACCGGCGGCATCGGCATCGACCCGCACGTGAAGGCATTCGAAGACGCCAACGACGACTACAGCGCCATCATGGTCAAGGCCCTGGCCGACCGCTTCGCCGAAGGCTTTGCCGAATACATGCACGAAAAGGTGCGCAAGGAGCTGTGGGGCTACGCCGCCGACGAAGCGCTGAGTGTCGACGACCTGACCGACGAGAAATACACCGGCATCCGCCCGGCCCCCGGCTACCCGGCCTGCCCGGACCACACCGCCAAGACCGGGCTGTTCGAACTGCTCAACGCCCCCGGCATCGGCATGACGTTGACCGAAGGCTACGCCATGCTGCCGACCGCAGCGGTGAGTGGCTTCTACTTCAGCCACCCGCAGTCGCAATACTTCGCCGTCGGCAAGATTAACAAGGATCAGGTCGAGGAGTATGCGACGCGGCGCGGGGTGAGTGTCGAGCAGGCGGAGCGGGATTTGGCGCCGAATTTGGGATATGCGGCTTAAAGTAACTTCAAAAAAGGAGCATAGAGATATGCTCCTTTTTTGTTGTTTTGAGTGTGACTACAGTACTCGTCGGCGAGTAATGTCGAAATCCGTATCCACCATGAATTGGCCAGAGGTGAATTTTTTGGAAAAATGGCCTCGCAATTTATTTGTGATGTTGATTTATTTGGATTTATTGTGTTGGCTATTATTCGCGTTTATCTTTTTTAATAAAGTAATAAGTGTTTTGGCAATTTAAGTGAAAGTGATGTTTGGGACGTAAATCAACCTGGAGGCGATGAGTGAAATTTTGCGTGCCATGAAACATTTCATATTGTTTTTTCTGTTGCTGACGACATCCAAGATGTGCTGGGCCGATATGGCGGGCCTAGGCGTGTTTGTGATCCACGTGCTGATGGTTGTGTTGGCAATATGGATAATTGTTGGCGTTTCCATTTATTTTGTTTTGCACAAATTGCCTTTTCGTAAGCGGTTAGGGTTTTCGGGGCTATTTTTGGTGGGTCCACTGATTCTCTTTGGTGGAAACATGGCGCTTGAGGCTGCAGTTGGTTATCCCGGTAAGCCGTCAATTGAATTGTCGACGCCTCGCCCTGTTCAATTTTTTGGGGCCGTTTTTCCTGCGGGAAGTCGCCTTGACTATGAACAGGATGGCCGCTTTTTCTGGATGAAGAAATTAGTAAAGGCGGAAGGTTCCTCCCCGGTGATGCTAGGGAATCTGCAAATCAAAACGCTTTCAGTAAAGGCCGGTTTACCTGAAATTACGCTAAGTAACTCTCAGCGGGTTGGTGGCTGGTTTTGCAGTGGCGATGGATGGGCTGACACGACCGTCGAGATAAAAGCCTCTGAAGTCATTTTGGTCTCCTGCCGAACGGCTATTAAATACCAATTGGGCGGTGTTGAGTGGCCCGCCAATACAGAAGTAACAAGGGATGATAAAGGAGGGTGGTCCTTGTTCTGGCAAGGGCAGGGGAGCGTTGACAATCTGGGGGTTAGAGTTGATTCGATGAATGCCAATTATGACCGTGGATTGAAATTAACAAAATGGAGTGGGTCTGTTTTTGGCGAAAATATCGAGGTTGGAGGCTATGTTTTCGACGGAAAAAACTCACCGGTTTCGTTCGAATTATTGATTGATGGGCGCATTAAAATACAGGGGGCAGGTAGGGGCTCTAAGACCAGTGAAGCAATTTCGTGTTTAAATTGGTTAAGGAAAACAGGGGCGATTGAATCGTGTACGGGATGATGGAGCATTAGTTAATGCGATCCAGTTGTGCAGACTTGGTGAGTATACGGATGTTTTTTTTGTCAGGCCGGGTGTGAGTGTTTGCTCATTTTGACTTGCTTCAACGACATTCTTGAATACGAATAACGGATTGAAATAGTAGCTGCTGTCGGTTTTTATATTTGGTTTTTCCGAATCAATCAGACCCTGCCGTAGTCCTAAAGAACAGGTGGTTTACTACCGTGATTTTTCCTCCACTCGGGGCACTAACGTTATTTTTGATGGCTTTTTACCTTCCATTGTTGACGGTGCCAATATCGATTGGCATGGCGCTGGGGTATAGGCGGAAATGGGCGATCAGTTTGAAGTTGCAAAAAAAGCGCTGGCTTTATCGGATACTGATTGGCGTGCAGATGCTGATCTATCTGTTTCCAATCGTGCTAATTGCGGCAACCCCTTTTCTGGACGCGCAGGTTAGACGCGAAGATGCCGAGCGTGAAGCCCGAGACCACAAGGTACTCAGCGAGCCGATGATGATTTACGGCATTGAGGCACCTGCAGGTAGCCGGGTTTCGCTTAGTTACTGGTCGGATGACTGGCATTACCCGCTGCGGGTGCGTTACAGCCGACCTGTTGTCTGGCAAGGGCTGCACCTTACAGAGTTCCATTGGAATGACCGTGAGCTGGAAGGTTTTTTTGGGCTCGATGCCATTGCCTTGGCAAAAGATGGTGAAATTGATGGGTGGTTGTGCCGGCACGACACGCCTGTCGGTCTGGTCAGGCAGGCCCGGCCCGATGATGTGGTCGTTACTGTCGAAGAAGCATGGATTCCGTATTTCGATGCCAGTCTGCAGCCGGAATTGGACAATTGCATCTTGGCGATTGCCTACGATATTGGCGGAGAGTCGCTACCGGCCGGAACAAGGATTCGTCGATCCCCGATCTCCGCATGCCGTGAGTCGAACTGTGGTGATTCGAAGCCGCAGCCGAGCTGGCTCGCTGAGCTTCCTGTATCGGATGCTGGCGTAATCTGGCAGGGCGAACGGTGGGCGCAGCTCACGCTCCAGATCGGAGCCGATCGTCATTCATATTTTCTTTATCGCGGACAACGCTAGGCGTGTGACGTTGCTTTTATGGTCTCGGGGTTTCGCGTTAACCTATTACTTGACCGGCGCATGCAATGTAGCGAAAGCCCCTGAAAAGGGGCTTTTTCCTTTTTCGCTGTGTTTGGGCCGCTAGCTAGAACAACGTCGCCAGCTGCCGCTGCACACTCGCCGTACTCAACCCCGCATGCGGCACGCTGACCACGCGGTAGCTGTCGCCGCGATGGCGTCGGTCGATCTCGATGACCAGATGGGTAGCGTGGCTGTCATAGAGGAAGGAGATTTCGACTTCGGCGATGCCGCCGTAGCCCTGCGGGCGGAATTCGAGTTCCTGATAGCAGCCGCTCTGGCTGTTGGCGACGTGGGTGCGCAGGTAGCCGGCTTCGACGTCGGCGCGGATCAGCGCGTAGCCCATTGCGCCCATCGCGGCGATCACGCATTGCATCGCCTCGGTCGGCTCGACCTGCAGCGGGTCGCGGTCGGAGGCGTCGATGGCGCTGGCGATGGCCAGCCGGGTTTCGATCCACACCCTGGTGCGGTTGTCGCGGCACGGCAGCGCGGTCACCGGGGTTTCATCGGGCAGCTTGCTGTTGAGCGGAATCGTCATGGATTCGCCGGCGCGCAGCACGAAGCGCTCGTTCAGTGGCCAGTGCGCCAGGACTTGGGCCCTGGTGTATTCGCCGTTGTCGCTCTCGACTTCGGCCTCGGTACACAGCACCAGCTGCAGGCCTTCGATGGTCTGGTCGACCGCGCCGCCCTTGAGCACGACTTCGCCGATCAGCATGCCGCCTGGGACGAGCCGGGAGCGAACGATGCGGGTATCGACCTGGGCGCCGCCAATGCCGGCGGCGGCTAACAGACTGCGAAACATGGACTACTCCTGCGTGAATGGGTGAGGGCCGGCGGTCCGGCCGCATCGGGGCGAGGGGGCCGGTGAGGTGATGCCATCGCCGGCTCGCCCGCATCAGAGTGCGGCGGTGTCCGACAGTTCCGGGAGGACTTGAAGTCGGTGCCGGTAACGCCAATTCCGGCCAAACGTCGTCGGTGAACGAGGACCTGCCGGGCCGTGGGGCGAAGGGCAAGCGGCGACGGAGTCTGTGCTTGCGCAGGCCGCGCGCGGACGAGGCCAGCCGGCCGCTGTCGAACGGGGGCGCGCAAAAAAACCCGCCAGAGCGGGTTTTTTTTCATCACGGTCCGGCCTGCGATCAGGCCAGTGCATCGCTTGGCTGATGCTCGGTTGCGCGTAGCGCTTCGTTTGGCTGGGTGGCGAAGCTGCGGGCCAGTTGCTGCAGCTGCAGGTACATCGTCCAGCTTTCACGATTGCGTTTGGTGATGAAGTAGCCATCGCCACCGATCTGGGTAAATGCCCATTTGCCGTCGCGCTGGCGCAGGTGGAAGAACTGGTTGTCCAGATCACCGTCGGTGTTGCTGCCGTAGCTGTTGTCACGTTGCCAGTCGGCCGACATGACCAGCATGTCGTTGGCGCAGGCCTGAACGCTGTTGATGCCGCGAATCGCCATGCCGCCGTCTTCGCGCGGCGTGCCGAAGGCCAGCGAGCCGGGCAGCGGCAGGTCGGTCCATTGTGCGGATTGCGCCCGGTTCAGCAGGTCGGCATGGCGGATGTAATGGAGTGCGGACAGCTTTTTCTTTGCATCCGGCTGGGTGATCACCAGCCGTTGCTGGAAATGCACGAAGCAAAAGTCGTCACTGACGGCGATGCCGACATAGGCCTTGTCGTTGTTGTGCAGATTGTGCGAGCCGTCCCATTGCCCTTGGGTAAGCGTCTGGAAGGCATGCAGCGTCGTCGGCGTTGCTGCCGCGTTCGCGCTGGCCAGCAGAGCCGCCACGCTCAGATACTGCAGTTCAACCGTTGCGCTTGCATCCTCGTGCCAGTCCGTCGCCGCGTTGACGCGCACGATGTAAATCAGGTCCTGATAAGTCAGACCAACGGGCGCACGGAAGAAACGCGCCGAAACGATCCGGCCCTGCCCGGCAATCTGCGCGTGGAGGGTCGGCGCCACCAGCTTTTGTTGTGCTTCGTTCCATTGGTCGAGGTAGACACCGCCATCCGGCGAGACGCTCAGCACCAGATCGTTGCCGTTCTTGACGGGGGCGGGCAGCAGCGAGACATCGATGCGGCCCGTATCGCTCGGCAGTTGCTGCATTTGGCCGCTGAAGCCGCAGTGCAGCCCTTGGCTGTTGACGGCCCAGACCCGCCGGGTTTGCGCATTGATGGCCAGCGGATAGCCTTCCACGCCCGGTACAAACGAGCCGAGATCGGCATCCTGCCAGTTTTCGGTCAGCGCCTGCGGTGCCTGACCGTTTTTCAGCGGATGGAGATCCTGCAGCTGCTGCAGCGAATAGCCGTAGAAACGCACGCCGGTGATCGTGTCGTGCCTGCTGGTTGCGTAGTAATCGCCGTACTTGGCCAGATGCTCGGCCATCGCATCGAGCTTTTCGGCCAGCTGCGCCGCGCGTTCGGCCAGGGCGGCCTGATAAACCGCCTTGGGAATGGGCAGCGAAGGGTCCTCTTTCTCGTGCCGGGCCGATGCCCGATCCACCATGAGCAGCATCAGGTAGAAGTCCTTCAGCACGACATAGGCCCAGCCGACGAACAGGTTTTCCCAATGCTCGTTGCTGAAGCTGCCGGGCAAGGCCAGCCACTGGCCCGCCTTGTCGAGCGCATACTGCGCGACGGTGTTGTTGCCATCACTCAGATCGGTGATCTGGCCGGTGCTCAGCGAACCGGACTTGACCGATTCGGCGGTCAGTTTGCTCAGAATCACGTCGATGGTGTTGCAGACGGCCCTGATGTCCGATTTCACTTCGTCGGCCTTCAGGTCCTGCAAAAGCTTGGTCAGCTGCGCCATCAGGTCGGGCGAAGGCGTCGGATTGAACAGGCCGAGAATCTTGGTCAGCAGACCGACCACCATCACGACGCCTTCGGCCAGCGGGCCGCCGCCGAACGCGACCGCAACGCTGGCCATATTGCCGATGCAGTTGAGCGCATTGCCGGCGAGCTTGGCCGGATCGGTTTCGCCGCTTTCGAACAGCTTGATCAGCTGGTACGCCTCGTTCGCTGATTTCAGCATCAGCGCGCGGGTTGCGTCGTCCTTGAGCTTGGCTTGCTCCAGAAAACTGTCCAGTTCGAGTCGCAATGCGTTCATGTCGGCCACGGTCACTTCCTCATTCATCAGGGAGTGGGCAATTTACCTTATGCAATTTGCATGTATGTAATTTTTGGATTGGCGGTGCGTAAGTGATGCGTGATGCCGTACCGGGCGATCGTCGGGATGCGCGCAGTGCATCGCCCTGACCGGCTCGAATCGCTGCGGCCGGTATCGGCGGCATCGATGGCCGGCCGGATTTCGGCCCGCATCCCGGTGCGGTGGTCGCGTCACGGCGGTCACTGGGGGGACTGGTATCGAGCCCGGCCGGATGGTGCAATCCGCGCGGGTTTCCTGCCGCTGATCGCCGCCAAATGGCGACTGAATGGCCGGATTTGACCGAGGTTGTCGATCATTGACCGGAATTTGCTCCGGCTTGCCCTGTCTCGCGCAGTTTGCAGTCCCTCAATAAATAATGGCTATGTCATTTTTGTTTTGCATTTGCGAAATAAATGGCGTGTGGGCGGACATCGTCCGCCTCCATCACCCCCGGAGGAGTCAAAAACAATGCAGATTCGCAAACTGGTGCTCGGCTGGCTGATCGGCGCCACCGCTGTCCTTCCCGCGCTGGCAGGCGCACACGATCGCGACGACGAGGACGAGCGAGACCGTGACCGGTCGCGGCTGGAAGTCGCCGCCTACATCCGCACCTGGCCGATGCCGGACGGCCGCCACTGGCGTGCCGACGACATCGACGGCAAGGCGATCACCCAGCTCAACATCGCCTTCGGCGCGCTGCGCAACGGTGGCGAAGTCTACGTGCCCGCCACCGAACCGGGCACAGGCCCCGACGGCAAGCCGGCGCCGGTGTTCAGAAACCTGTGGCAGGAGGTTGCCAAGCTGCAGCGTCGCCACCCGCGGCTGAAGGTCAACCTGTCGATCGGCGGCTACGGCGCGGACGGTTTCTCGCAGATGGCGATGACGGCCGAGGGGCGCAAGCGCTTTGTCGACAGTGCCGTGGCGCTGGTCGAGCGGCACAAGCTGTCCGGTCTCGGCATCGAATGGCAGTATCCGGTCGGCCCGGACTGGGGGCAGGCGATCGGCAGCGACCCGAAGGACCGCGACAACTACCCGCTGCTGATCGAGGAAACCCGTGCCGCGCTGGATGCGCTGGCGGCGAAAACGCACCGGCGCTACCAGCTGACCAGCGCGGTACCGGCCGGCCCGTGGTTCGCGCAGAAGAACGATCTGCCTCGCGTCGCCCGCAGCGTCGACTACTTCACCGTGACCGCCTATGGTGCGTACGGCAGCTGGAGCGCGACCACCGGCCACTTCTCCAACCTGTTCCAGCGCCCCGACGATCCGGCCTACGGCGGCTGGAGTTCGGATCAGGCAATGCGCACCTACACGGCTGCCGGCATTGCGCCGTCCAAACTGCTGATGGGCGTGCCGTTCTACGGCCCGCTCTGGACCGGTGTCGGCAGCGCCGAGAACGGCCTGTTCCAGAAGTTCAAGGCCGCCGGTGCCGACGTGTCGTGGAGCGAGATCAAGGCGAACTACCTGAACCAGCCCGGCTATGTGCGCCACTGGGACAATGTCGCCCGCTCACCGTGGCTGTACAACGGCGACACTGTCATCAGCTACGAAGATCCGCAAAGCCTGCGCGAGAAGGTGCGTTACCTGAAGGCACAACGGCTGGCCGGGCTGACGGTGTGGGAGTACGCGCATGATCCGCAGCGCGAGCTGTTCGGGGCGATCAACGACGAGATTCGAGACTGAGCGGCAAGGCTCAGGCCGGGAGTGGCGGGGCCAGTGCTTTCAGCTGGTTCCGCCCGGCGCCCTTGGCCGCGTACAGCGCCATGTCCGCCCGCTGGTAAGCGCTGGTGAAACGCTCGCCCGGTTGCAGCAGCGTCAGCCCGCCGCTCAGGCCGACGGCCTTGCCGGGGGTAGGCAGCAGCTTGACCTGTTCGCGCAGCCGGTCGGCAACGGCTTCGGCGGCGGACAGGTCGCAGTTGTAGAACAGCACGGCAAATTCGTCGCCACCCAGCCGGCCTACCAGATCGCCGTCACGCACCGCGTCGCGGGTCAACTGGCCGATACGCTGCAGCAGCAAGTCACCGGCCTGATGGCCGTGGCTGTCGTTGATGCTTTTGAAGTGGTCGATGTCGAACAGCAGCAGCGTGACCGGGCAGCCGGCCCGTGCGGCGTTGGCCTGCAGCAGCGCGACGCTGGTCTCGAAATGGTCCCGGCTGGCCACGCCGGTCAGCCAGTCGGTGTTGGCGCGTTCCTCCAGCCTTGCCTGCGTACGGCGCAGCTCGGCTTCGATCCGCGTGTGCACCAGCATCAGCGCCGCGCAGGTACGGCAGAAGCCCGAGAAGATCGAGCTGATGTTCAGTAGCGCCAGTGCGGTGTCGTGCTGGATGTTGTACGTGCCGCCCAGTTGCGGCGCGAGGACGAACAGCCGCGCGAGCAGGGCGCCCGCCACCATCAGCACGCTGGTCAGCATCAGGTTGATCGGCAACCGCATTGCACCGCTGCGCGGGATGCGCAGCACGTAGTTCACCGCGAAGCCGGCCTGAAGCAGCAGGCCGCCGGAGAACCACATTGCGCGGGTGGCGGTTTCCCAGCCTGCAAGCAGCCCGAGCAGCCAGCCCAGATACACGATGCCGGCCAGCCCCCAGATGCGCAGCATGGCAACGCGCGTCTGCTGACCCAGAAAGGTGCGCAGCCCGGTTTCGACCATCGGCACACTGAAGATCAGGCAGGTGTTGGCGATGAGCACCATGGCGATGCCGGGCGACCAGGCGCGACCCAGTGCAAGGAGCTGGCCGGTGGCGACCAGTGCTTCGCACGCCACCCACCAGCCGAAGCCGACCCCGGTACGGCGATTCCGCCAGAACAGCAACAGCACGCCGGCCATCATTGCGTGGCAGAAGCCCGCGAACAGCAGCGTGGTGGCGACGTCGATGGTGGCGTTGAACAAGATATAAAAGACAGCAGTGTGTAATTTAAATGCAAAAGATACGCGCAGTTTGTTCCTGTGTCTTTACGTCAACAGTTTGATTCTCTGCAAAGAACGGGCGGGGCAAGCCGCTTGAATCGATTATCTATTTTGCATGTTTCCGGCCGATGATTGGCCGGGTCAAGGCAGGCCGCCATCCATCCGGAATGCCTTGTCCGGAAGGACGCGGAGTAAGACCGGTGATGACAGGGGGCTGGCGCAACGAACGACATTGCCGGGTGCGGGTTTTTACTTAGCCTCGGCGTTGCGCTGCTGACACGCGTGCTTCGGGGGGCGTGACGCTTGCCGGCATTGCGGTATGCATCCGGGGCCGCGCGGTCGGCCGGGTGATGGCTGCTGCGCGAAGGCCCAAAATGAAAAACCCCGCAGTTGCGGGGTTCGGTTCGCGGTGCCCGGGTCACGCCCTGTTGTGCTTGATCGAGGCGACGGCCGAGAAGGTGTTGATCACGTCGACGACCTGCCGGCTGCTTTCGCGGATCTTGTTGATCGCCACGCCGGCATGGTTGGCGTGCTCGACGCCTTGTTCGGCCTGTTTCAGCATCTGGTTGACGCCGGTAATCGCGGAGGTGGTGCCGTTGCGGATGATCTCGATCATTGCCGAAATCTCGCTCGTCGACGCCGACGTGCGCTCGGCGAGCTTGCGCACCTCATCGGCGACGACCGCAAAGCCGCGGCCCTGTTCGCCGGCGCGCGCGGCTTCGATGGCAGCGTTCAGCGCCAGCAGATTGGTCTGGTCGGCGATTTCCTTGATCGTGTTGACGATGGACGAGATGCTGGCCGACTGTGCGCCCAGGTCCTCGATCAATTGGGCCGAGTTGCGTGCGCTGTCGGCAATGTGGCGCATTTCGACCGCCGCCGTTTCGATCACGCCGGCACCTTGCTGGGAGACGACGTCGGTCTGCTCCGACAGCCGGTAGGCTTCCTTGACGTGTTCGACGTCGCTGCGGATGCCCTGTTCGCGTGCGGTCGAATCGGTAGCGAACTTGATGACCTTGTAGAGTTTGCCGTCGTCGTCGAACATCGGGTTGTACGAGGCTTCGAGCCAGAGCACCTTGCCCTGCGCGCCGCGACGTTCGAACTGGCCGGCGATGTACTCGCCCTGATTGAGCCGGCGCCAGAACTGCGCGTATTCGCCGCTGTTGGCGTAGTTTTCCTCGCACAGCACGCGATGGTGCTTGCCTTTGAGCCAGTCGAGCGAGTAGCCGACGGTCCGGACGAAATTCTCGTTGGCGGTGAGGATGAGGCCGTCGGGCGAAAACTCGATCACCGCCATCGACCGGTTGATCGCGTTGATCTCGTTTTCCCGTTCCTGTGACTGGCCTACCCGCTGGCTGATGTCCTGGGCGAACTTGACGACCTTGAGCAGCCGGCCGTCGGTGCCGAACACCGGGTTGTACGACGCTTCGAGCCACACCGGCTGGCCGTTGTTGCGTAGGCGTTTGAACTGGCCGGACACGAACTCGCCGCGCTGCAATTTCTGCCAGAACGCCGCGTACTCCGGGCTGCCGGCGTGCTGCGCGGTGCAGAAAATCCGGTGGTGCTTGCCGACGATGTCTTCAAGCCGGTAGCCGACGGTGGCCAGGAAGTTGGCGTTGGCATCGATGATCATGCCATCGGGGTTGAATTCGATCGTTGCCATCGCCTTGCCGATGGCGTCGAGGACCGCACGCTGGGTCGCTGCGGTACGTTGCTGTTCGGCCAGTTGCCGTTTGATCGATTGATTGAACATCGTGCACCTCTCCACTGCGCCATTGTGTGATTTGAAGCCGGGCATGCCTGGGCGGCGGGAAGCGCGTAAGGTGTTGGCGCATCGATCTACGCATCCCTTAATCAAGGTAGATCAGAGACTTGCAAGCGCCAAAGCGACATTCATTTCATTGTCGGTAAGTTCCCTTTGTGCCGACGAGCGGCTGGCTTTGGGATGCGAACGCAAGGGTTCGGGGGCTTTCGAAGCACCGTGCCTCGCCGCTGACCGGATCGGTGAAGGCGATCGAGCGAGCCAGCAATTGCAGCGGCCGGCTGAAATCGTCGCCCTTGTCGGCCAGGGCCAGCGGATACCACGGGTCGTCGCGAATCGGGATGCCGAGCGCGTTCAGGTGCGCGCGCAGCTGGTGTTTCTTGCCGGTATGAGGCTCCAGCCGGTAACGGCCCCAGCCGTCCTGGTGTTCGAGCAGGGCAATCCGCGTTTCGCTGTTCGGCTCGCCGTCGACTTCGTGCATGGTGAAGTTGTCCGGCCGCTCGGCCAGCCGGCTTCGGTGCAATCGTGGCAGCACCAGATCGGTGCGGTATGGCGCGATGGCTTCATAAACCTTACAGATCCGGCGCTCGGCAAACAGCTTCTGGTAGACCCCGCGGTGCGTCGGCGTGGCGCAGAACAGCATGACGCCGGCTGTTTCGCGGTCAAGCCGGTGCACAGGTGCGAGGTCGGGCAGGTTCAGGCTGGCGCGCAGCCGGGTCAGCAGCGTTTCCTTCAGGTGCCGGCCGGCCGGAATGCAGGCGAGGAAGTGCGGCTTGTCGGCCACGACGAGGTGCTCGTCGCGATACAGCACCGGCGCGTCGAACGGCACCTGCGTCTCGGCCGACACCTCGCGGTAGTACCAGACGCGGGTATACGGCCGGTACGGGCTGGTCAGCGTATAGGCCTGGCCGTCCGGGGCGACCAGCGCACCGCGATCGAGCCGTTCGACCCATTGCGCCTCGGCAACGTGCGGAAACCGTGCGATCAGGTAGGACAGCAGGTCGGGCCAATCGCCCAGCGGCAGTTCGAGAAAGCTTGGGGCGATGCCGTCGCGGATCGGCAAGGGAGAGGCGGGGCGGGGCATGACGGCTGGGCTGGGACGGGAGCGCCAGTTTAGCCGGCCTCAGCGCAGCGTGCAGCGTGGTGTTTGCACTGCCTGAACGATTTGCGCCTTGCGCGGATCCTGCACGAAAGCGACGACCTGCAACTGCGCACGGGCGTCGTCGGGCAGCGGCAGCATCGTCGTGACCGTACCGCCGCCGGCCGGCAGGGACAGCGGCGGCGAGAGCACGCGCAGTACGTGGTCGTGCACGAGCGTGGCGCCACGGTTTTCGCCGGCACCGACACGCGAGCGCAGGCCGTCCTCGGTCACGCCGACGAGCAGCTGCAGTCCGGCCTGCCCAGGCGCGGTGCTGTCGATGCGGGCATGCACGTTCCCCCTGCCGTCGGCCATTGCCTGTACCTGAAGCCGCAGCGGTGCGGCCGGCCGGTTCTGCAATTGCCCGGCCAGCTGGTCGCGCCAGCCGAACAGGGCCTGGCCGTCGACAAAGAAGTGCGGTGTGTACACGGTCTGTCCGCCGCCCTGCGCCACCAGCCAGCGCTGGCGTTCGCCGAACTCGCGCCGGGCAAAGCGGTCGCGCCAGCCCAGACCGTCCCAGTAATCGACATGCAGCGCCAGCGGCACGACGCCGGGCGCGTCGAGTGCATTCAGCCGGGCATCGGCCGGCGGGCAGCTTGAACAGCCTTCGGAGGTGTACAGCTCGACCAGATGCACTTTTTGCGGGCCGCTGTCGCCCTTGCACGATGGTGTTGCTGTGCGGGTGCCCAGCGTCAGGGTGCTGAGCGCCAAAGCCCCGAGCGACAGGCCGATCGCGCCCACGATCCTCAATTGCATCCGTTTCTCCCTTGTGGATACCGCTTGGTCGTACCGGGCGCGCCGGCATGACACCGTCCGTCGGCGGGCGGCTGATCCGGTGTGGCTTGATTCGCTGCATTCCGGCCGCACCTTGGACGGATCGAATGCCGCCCGAGGACCCTGCGATGACCACCACCCTGAAGATCGACTTCGTTTCCGACATCTCGTGCCCCTGGTGCGCGATCGGACTGCAATCGCTGCTGCGTGCCGCCGAGTCGGTCAAGGACGAGGTGACGCTGGACCTGCAGTTCCATCCGTACGAGCTGAACCCGCAGCTCGGCCCGGAAGGCCACGATGTGGCGACTTATCTGATGGACAAGTACGGCATGGATGCGGCGCAGCTGGCGCAGAACCAGGCGGCGATCCGCGATCGCGGCGCCGGGGTGGGCATCCGTTTCAACATGGCGGGCCGACGCGCCTACAACACCTTCGACGCGCACCGGCTGCTGGCATGGGCCGGCGAGCAGGGCCCCGCGCTGCAGCTGGCGCTGAAACAGGCGCTGTTCGTCGCCTATTTCACCGACGGTGACAATCTGGCCGACCCCGATACGCTGGTCCGGCTGGCCGGCGCGGTCGGACTCGATGGCGACGCGGCGCGCGAGATCCTCGCCGGCGACCGCTACGCCGATACCGTGCGCAACGAGGAGGCCTTCTATCAGCAGCAAGGCATCACCGCAGTGCCGGCGGTGATCGTCAACGAGCAGTACCTGATTTCCGGCGGGCAGCCCGCCGAGGTCTTCGCCAACGCCCTGCAGCAGATTGCCCGCGGCGAGGCAGGCTGAGCTGCGGCCGCGCGGCGGTACAATCGGGGTTTGCCGATCTGCTGCCGTTCGCCATGACCGATCTACCCTCGCCACCCGGCCTGCCTTCACCGTGCGTCGGGCGCTGCGCGCTCGATGCCAGCGGCCAGACCTGCAGCGGCTGTCGTCGCACCATTGCCGAAATCACCGCCTGGTCGACGCTCGACGACGCCGGCAAGGCGGCGGTGTGGGCGCGGTTGCGTGGTCTGCAGGCGCCGGCCGCGCGCGCCAAGACCTGTTCGCGCTGCGGCAGCGGTTTCGGCTGCGGCACCGGCGGCAAGGACGGCGGCTGCTGGTGTGCCGATCTGCCGCCGGCCATGCCGTGGCCGCCGGCGGACGACTGCCTGTGCCCGGACTGCCTGCGTGCGGCCATCGTCGATCGCGCCGCGCAGCTGGGCCGGACCGGCGATCTGCCCTGAACCACTGGGGCTGTGGCCGGATTGCCGATACGGGCGGGCCGCAATGTCATCGGGATGGCGTCCTCGGGTAGAATGCGCGCCTTACTCAAAACGCAAGCGCGCTTGCCGATCGATGGATGACCCGATGAAGAAACTGCTGGTACTCGGCCTGCTGGCCGCTGCGACAAACGCGCCCGCCGCCAACAAAGCCGTGCTGCTCGAAGTGCCGGTCACCTATCACGCCGACGCCGGCGTCGTGGCCAAGGTGAAGGAGGAGTGCAAGCCCGAGGAGCAACTGGCGACGCGGGTCGGTGAAGTGATGAAGAAGCTGAGCCGGGAAGGCACCGGCACCGTGGCGTCGGCCGCTGAAGCCGCCGAGGCTGGCGATGCGGCCGTGTTGCGGCTGCAGATCACTCATGTGCTCGGTGTCGGCGGTGGTGCCTTCAGCGGGCCGAAGGCGATTACCGTGAACGCCGAGCTGCTCGAAGGCGGCAAGGTGGTGCGCCAGACCAAGATCAACCGCTGGTCGATCGGTGGCGTGTTCGGCGCCTTCAAGGGAACGTGCTCGATTCTCGACCGCAGCGCCGCGGCGATCGGCAAGGATCTGGGGCGCTGGGTGCGCGATCCGTCGTACCAGATCAAGGAAGAAGCGGCGCCGAAGGATGCGGAGCCGGAGAAGCAGGCCGCCGCGCAGTAAGGCGTCTGCCCGCAAAAGAAAAACGGCGCGTCCTGGAACGCGCCGTTCTTGCGTCTGCGGTGGCGTTACTGGACCACCGCCTCGCCGTCCTCGGCTTCCTCGCCGAGGAATCCGCCGCTCTGGTGCGCCCACAGCCGCGCGTACAGGCCGCGCTGCGCCAGCAGTTCGGCGTGCGTGCCTTCCTCGACCACGCGGCCCTTGTCGAGCACGATCAAGCGGTCCATTGCCGCGATCGTCGACAGCCGGTGGGCGATGGCGACGACGGTCTTGCCTTCCATCAGCCGGTACAGGCTGGACTGGATCGCGGCTTCGACTTCCGAGTCGAGCGCGCTCGTCGCCTCGTCGAGCAGCAGGATCGGCGCGTCCTTGAGCATGACCCGCGCGATCGCGACGCGCTGGCGCTGGCCGCCCGAGAGCTTGACGCCGCGCTCGCCGACGTGGGCATCGTAGCCCTGCCGGCCCTTGGGGTCGGACAGCGTCTGGATGAACTCGTGCGCTTCGGCGCGGCGCGCGGCGGCGATCATCGCCGCATCGTCGGCGTCGGGGCGGCCGTAGAGCAGGTTGTCGCGCACCGAGCGGTGCAGGAGCGAGGTGTCCTGCGTCACCATGCCGATCCGCGCGCGCAGGCTGTCCTGCGTCACCGTACGGATGTCCTGGCCGTCGATCAGGATGCGGCCGTGCTCGAGGTCGTAGAAGCGCAGCAGCAGGTTGACCAGCGTGCTCTTGCCGGCGCCCGAGCGGCCGACAAGGCCGACCTTTTCGCCGGGCCGGATCGTCAGGTTCAGCTGGTCGACGACCTTGTTCTTGCCGCCGTAGGCAAAGCTGACGTCGTCGAAGCGCACTTCGCCGTGCGGCACGCTCAGCGGTTTGGCATCGCTGGCGTCGGTGATCGCAATCGGCCGGGAGAGCGTGGTGATGCCGTCCTGCACGGTGCCGATCTGTTCGAACAGATTGGCCATTTCCCACATGATCCAGTGCGAGATGCCGTTGAGCCGCAGCGCCATCGCCGTGGCCGCGGCCACCGCGCCGATGCCGACCTGGCCCTTGGTCCACAGCCACAGCGTCATGCCGGCGGTGGCGGCAATCAGCGCCATGTTCAGCGTGTGATTGACGATCTCGAAGCCGCTGACGAGGCGCATCTGCCGGTAGGCGGTCTGCATGAATTCCTGCATCGCGCTTTTGACAAAGCCGGCCTCGCGCTGCGCGTGGCTGAACAGCTTGACCGTGGCGATGTTGGCGTAGGCGTCGGTGACGCGGCCGGTCATCAGGCTGCGCGCGTCGGCCTGCGCCTTGGCGGCCTTGCCCAGACGCGGCACGAAGTAATACACGGCACAGAGATACAGCCCCAGCCAGCCGAGGAAGGGCAGCACCAGCAGCCAGTCGAAGGTGCCGACGACGGCGAGCATGGTGACGAAGTAGATCACCACGAAAACGAGGATGTCGGTGACGATCATCACCGTCTCGCGCACGGCCAGCGCCGTCTGCATCACCTTGGCTGCGACGCGGCCGGCAAACTCGTCCTGATAGAAGCTCATGCTCTGGTCGAGCAGGTGGCGGTGGAAGTTCCAGCGCAGGCGCATCGGGAAATTGCCGGCCAGTGCCTGGTATTTGCACAGTGCCTGCAGCGCGATCAGCAGCGGGCTGGCGAGCAGGATGCCGGCGAGCAGCCACAGCTTGCCGCCATGCTGCGACCACAGTTCGGCGGGCGGCACCTTGCCGAGCCAGTCGACGATGGTGCCCATCATCGAGAACAGCAGTGCTTCGAACGCGCCGATCGCCGCGGTCAGGAGGATGACCAGCGCAATCAGCCCGCGCATGCCGGCGGTGCCCGCCCAGACGAAGGCGAAAAAGCCCTGCGGTGGCTGGACCGGGGGCGCGTCGGGATAGGGCTGGACCCGTTTTTCGAACCAGTTGAACAAGATGACTCCTTCGATCTTGGCGGCGGGACGACCGGCTTGTGGCCGGCCGTCCCGGTGACTCGCCCCGCGCGCGCCGGGGATGGCGGTGGCGTGCCGGGCGACCGTACAAAATACAACAAACAGATTACGGCAAGCCAGAGGCCAGCTTGCATTTGCCTGGGTATTTGAGCAATTAACCGTCGTAATGTTCAGCAATCGGGCAAGCCGGGCACAGCCGGGTGTCGCCGCAACCGCGCAAATAGTGAGTTTCCTCAGTGAAACCGGCGACGACAGCAACGTACACTTGATGGTTCCATACACCTTTTCATGTTAAGTGGGATACCAATCTTGGCTGACGCAACCCAACACGACGGTCTGAAGCGCGGGCTGAAGAACCGTCACATCCAGCTGATTGCGCTCGGCGGCGCCATCGGCACCGGGCTCTTCCTCGGCTCGGCCAGCGTGCTCAAGGCCGCCGGCCCGTCGATGATCCTCGGCTATGCCATCGGCGGCATCATCGCCTTCATGATCATGCGCCAGCTCGGCGAGATGGTCGCGCAGGAGCCGGTTGCCGGCTCGTTCAGCCACTTCGCCTACAAGTACTGGGGCGACTTCCCGGGCTTCTTCTCGGGCTGGAACTACTGGGTGCTGTACGTGCTGGTGAGCATGGCCGAGCTGACCGCGGTCGGTGTCTACGTGCAGTACTGGTGGCCCGGGGTGCCGACCTGGGTGTCGGCGATGGTGTTCTTCGTCGTGGTCAACGCGATCAACCTTGCCAACGTGAAGTTCTACGGCGAAACCGAGTTCTGGTTCGCGATCATCAAGGTCGCCGCCATCATCGGCATGATCGCTTTCGGTGGCTGGCTGCTCGCGTCTGGCAACGGCGGCCCGCAGGCGTCGATCACCAATCTGTGGAACGACGGCGGCTTCTTCCCGCACGGCTTCTCGGGCCTGTTCTGGATGCTCGCGATCATCATGTTCTCGTTCGGCGGGCTGGAGCTGATCGGCATCACCGCAGCCGAGGCCGACGATCCGCAGAAGAGCATTCCGAAGGCGGTGAACCAGGTCATCTACCGGATCCTGATTTTCTACATCGGCGCGCTGACCATCCTGCTGTCGCTGTTCCCGTGGAACCAGGTCGCCCAGGGCGGCAGCCCCTTCGTGATGATCTTCGAGCAGATCGGCTCGGGCTGGGTCGCCACCGCGCTGAACATCGTCGTGCTGACCGCTGCGCTGTCGGTCTACAACAGCGGCGTCTATGCCAACAGCCGCATGCTTTACGGTCTGGCCGAACAGGGCAACGCACCAAAGGCATTGCTGAAGGTCGACCGTCGTGGCGTGCCGGTCGCGGCAATCGGGCTGTCGGCGCTGGCGACCTTCGCCTGTGTGATCATCAACTACGTGATTCCGGCCGAAGCCCTCGGCGTGCTGATGGCGCTGGTCGTCGCTGCGCTGGTGCTCAACTGGGGGCTGATCAGCCTGACGCACCTGAAATTCCGCAAGGCGATGGACGCCAAGGGCGAAAAGCTGGTGTTCAAGTCGTTCTGGTTCCCGCTCAGCAACTGGGTCTGTCTGGCCTTCATGGCGATGATCATCGTCATTCTGGCGCTGACGCCGGGGATGAATGTCTCGGTCTGGCTGATGCCGGTGTGGCTGCTCGCGATGTGGGGTGGTTACGTGATCAAGCAGCGCCGGGTTGCCGCGCGGCAGCACTGATAGTCCGGTAGGCATGCAAAAAAGGGGAAGCCTCGCTTCCCCTTTTTTTTGTGCCCACCAAACGGGTGAGTGCGGGAACGCCCTTGGCGTCCGGCAGCGGA
This sequence comes from Jeongeupia naejangsanensis, assembly GCF_016865585.1. Classification (GTDB taxonomy): domain Bacteria; phylum Pseudomonadota; class Gammaproteobacteria; order Burkholderiales; family Chitinibacteraceae; genus Jeongeupia; species Jeongeupia naejangsanensis. The sequence goes on from NZ_JAESND010000003.1 coordinate 100,017, forward strand.
CGCGCCGCAATAATGGCGTTTTCGAGCATCACACCGGGCCCGCCATGCTGCAGCTGATCGACCATCCCGATGCCATCCGCGAAATCCGGCTGGCGCGCGCGCCGGTCAATGCGCTCGATCCGGCACTGATCCGGGCGATCCGCCTTGCGGTCGAGACCGCGCCGGCCGAGGGCGTGGCCGGGCTGGTGCTGTCGGGTGCGCCGGGGATGTTCAGTGCCGGCCTCGACGTGCCGGCCTTGCTGGCGCTCGACCGCGATGCGCTGATGCCGGTCTGGGCCGATTTCTTCGGCATCTTCGCCGCGATCGCCTGCTCGCCGATTCCGGTGGTTGCGGCGATCACCGGCCACAGCCCGGCCGGTGGTGCGGTGATGGCGATCCATTGCGATTACCGGGTGATGGCGGCCGGCGATTTCCGCATCGGCCTGAACGAGGTTCAGGTCGGCCTGGTCGTGCCCGAATGCCTGCAGCTGGCGCTGCGGCGGCTGACCGGCCCGCGTCATGCCGAACAGCTGGTGGTGGCCGGGGCGATGATTCCGGCTACGCGGGCGTTCGAGGTCGGCATGGTCGACGAACTGGCCGACACCGACGCGGTGGTGCCGCAGGCGCTTGCGTGGCTGCGGCAGCGGCTGGCCCTGCCGCGGCAGGCAATGCTGGCGACGCGGGCCATTACCCGGGCCGACCTGCATGCCGCCTACGCCGATCCGGCGGCGATGCCGCTGGCCGACGTGCAGGCGCGCTGGTGGTCCGACGAGACGCAGGCGACGATGCGGGCGCTGGTTGCCCGGCTGAAACAGCGCTGACCACCCGCAACACCTCAAAAGAAACCGGCACCCCCTTTGCCGGGTGCCGGTCCTCCAGGGTGCGCTAGCCGCCGCGCAGGCGCAGCACCAGATGCAATGTCGCTTCTTTCTGGATGTTGTAGTCCGAGATCGTTCGGCCGTCCTCGAGCTGCTTGCCCACGTAGATCAGCCGCTGCTGGTCGGGTGGGATTCCTTCCTTGTCCTGGATCTTGGCCTTGACGTTCTCGATGCTGTCGCTCGGCTCTACCTCGAGCGGGATGGTCTCGCCGCCGGTCAGCGTTTTGACGCTGATCGGAAAGGCATGGGCCTGTGCGCCGATGACTATCGCTGCCACGGCCAGCAGTGCACTCATGCGGAAATGGCCTTTTTGCAGAAGCGTGTTCATGTGCTTACTCCTTGTCGCATTCGGGGGTCGAAGCCGGGTCACGGAACGATGGTCAGGCCGGCCGGCAGGTTGCCGAGGGCGCCCGAGGCCGTGTTGCCGAAATCGCTGAGTAGCGTGCGCAGGCCGGAAACCGGGTCCACCGAATACAGCGCGCCGAGATTGCTGGTGCCGGCGTTGCCGTCCTGCACCAGCACCCGGTCGTTGCCCGGGCTGCCCCAGCTCAGCGAACCCGGCTGCAGGCCGTTGCTTGCCGGGCCGTAGGCGGTGTTGCCGAAGTCGGAAACCACCGTGCGCTGGCCGCTGATCGGGTTGACCCTGACCAGCAGTCCCTTCTTTTGCGTGCCTGCCTGGGCAACGACGACATAGATCGCCCCTGACTGTGCCGACCACGCCGGCGAGACGGCCACACCGACCGGGCCGCTCAATGGATTCGCGTCGACAGTGCCCTGGCTGGCGTTGCCGAAATCGCTCAGCAGGGTACGGGTGCCGGTGACGGCGCTGACGATGAAGACCGCGCCGCGCGTGCCGGTGCCAGCCGAGGCATCGGCGACGACGAGTTCGTGGCCGAGCAGGTCGTCGAGCAGTGCCGGACGCAGCGCGATGCTGTCGGGGTAGACGCCCAGCGGTCCCTGCGCCGGATCACCGAAATCGGACAGCAGCGTGCGCTGGCCGTTGTCGCTGCGGACCTTGAACAGCCCGCCGGCGGCATCGGTGCCGGCGAACGGGTCGACGACGTAGATGGTGGCCCACAGGTCCAGCAGGCCGCCTACGGCGAGTACGCCGCTTGGAAACAGCCCGAGCGGACCGGAGGCCGGGTTGCCGAAGTCGCTGAGCAGGGTCCGTGTACCGGTGTTCGGGTTCACCTTGAGCACGGCGCCGCGCTGGCCGGAGCCGCCGTTGCCGTCGCTCAGCAGGATGGCACCGGGCGCGAGCAGCGTTTGCGGCAGCCAGCTGATGGCATTCGGATCCCGGCCAAGCACGCCCAGGCCGGACTGGCCGAGGTCGGACAGCACGGTACGTGTGCCGGTTTGCCTGTCGACGGCGAACAGCTTGCCGTTCGATCCGGCGCCGGCCATCTGGTCGATGCTCAGGATCGTGCCCGAGCTGGGCTGGGCGAAGGCCGGCGCGGCCGTGACGGCAGCCACGACGACACCGGCGAGCGCCAGCCGGCGCAACAGACCAATAAGGGTTTTCTGCACAGCAACCTCCATGAAGAGTGGACGTGTCCTCGGCGTACTGGCGCCGTCTTCAAGGATTGAAGCCGAAATCTAAATTATCAAGTAAATATCAAGTAATTTACTGTTTTGATGTTTGCGCTATTTTTGATGATTTTTGTAAGCTATTGCGTCATCAAACAGCGCCAGCCGCCGGTGTTTACAGTCCGAGTGCCGCGCGCAGCTCGGCGCGGGCGGGGCCGTAACCGGCCTGGAAGTCGGCGTCGAGGAACAGACGCTGCGCGATCAGCGCGCCGGCGGTACGGCCCATCACCGTGTCGGAGCGATAGTGGATGCCGCCGACGATGCGGTTTTCGGCATAGGCCGCCGCGCGGGCGAACAGTGCGTCGCGCTGCTCGGGCACCATGCTCGCCAGTACCGTGGCCATCAGGTAGCCGACGGTCGAATGCCCGGACGGCCAAGCGCCCGAGGTCGAGAGCTTCACCACCGGCTTGATGTCCTTGTTCAGCATGTGCGGGCGCGGCCGCTTCCAGTAGTCCTTGGCCGGATCGACGACGGCGCCTTCGGTTTCGACCACGCGGGCGAAAAAGTCCGAGAACGCCGGCAGTGCGGCTTCGTTGAACCTGGGGCCCAGTACGTCGGCAAAACGCCAGACGTTCTCGACCACATCGGCCTTGGCCGCGGCTTCCATCGCCGGCGTGCGCGAGGACTGTATCGTCAGCAGCTCGGCGATTTCCGCCTTGGTCTGCGCCGAATCGTTCGCCGGCGGCGCCGGCAGGAAACGGGTCAGGTCGACGTCTTTGGCGGTGATGAAGGGCTGGGCGTCGGCGGCATGGACCGGGGTGAAGCCCAGCGAGGCGAGCAGGGCGAGGGCGGCGAAGGTGAGGCGCATGCGGGGTTTCCGGCAGGACGAAAACCCCGCAGCCTAGGCCTGCGAGATTGCAGACCGATGACCGCGTCAGGCGGCCTTGGGCTTGAACGCGCCGGCGATCTTGCCGAAGACCGACACGGCGGCCAGCACGACGGCACCGGCGACGATGCCGAACAGGCCGTTCAGCACGGTCGGAACGATGAAACCGGCCGGGCCGCTGGCGGCGGCTGCGGCTTCGATCGCGTGGTGCACTACCGGCAGGCCGTGGGCGAGGATGCCGCCGCCGACGAGGAACATTGCCGCTGTGCCGACCACGGTCAGCGCCTTCATCAGCCACGGAGCGAAGCCGAGCAGGCCGCGGCCGAAGGCGCGCAGCGCGGCGCTCTTGCTGGTGCGGTCCAGATGCAGGCCGATGTCGTCGAGTTTGACGATGGCGGCGACGAAACCGTAAACGCCGACGGTCATGATCGCGGCAATGCCGGCAAGCACGGCGAACTGGGTGCCGAGGCTTTTCTCGGCCACGGTGCCGAGTGCGATGACGATGATTTCGGCCGACAGCACGAAGTCGGTGCGGATCGCGCCCTTGATCTTGTCTTTCTCGTAGGCGACGAGGTCGACGGCCGGATCGGCCAGCGCTTCGATCAGCTCGGCATGTGCCGCTTCGTCCTTGCCGTGGAACAGCTTGTGCGCCAGTTTCTCGACGCCTTCGAAGCACAGGTAGGCACCGCCGACCATCAGCAGCGGGATCACCGCCCACGGCGCGAAGGCGCTGATGGCCAGCGCCGCCGGTACCAGAATCAGCTTGTTGCGCACCGAACCCATCGCCACCGCCCAGATCACCGGCAGCTCGCGCTCGGCGCGCACGCCGGAGACCTGCTCGGCGTTCAGCGCCAGATCGTCGCCCAGTACGCCGGCGGTTTTCTTGGCGGCGACCTTGGTCATCACGGCGACGTCATCGAGGACGGTGGCGATATCGTCGATCAAGGCCAGTAGGCTGGTTCCTGCCATTGCGGTGTTCCTGTCGGTAAGGGAAAGCGTTCGGGATGCGTATTATGCGCGATCGGCCTGTGGCTGGCAGTGCCATGCTGCGGCGGCAGTCGGGCGGACGATGGCCGGGTGCTAGAATCGGGGTTTACGAATCTGCCGCCGGACCCGCCATGCAAACGCTTGAAGTCGAAATCTACGACGAATACATCGCGCTGAACGATCTCCTGAAACTGTGCGGTGTCGTCGACAGCGGTGCGGCCGGCAAGGCGCTGGTTGCCAGCGGCGTGGTGATGGTCAACGGCGTTCAGGAACTCAGGAAGACCAACAAGATCCGCCCGGGCATGCAGGTGCAGGTCGAAGACGCGGTGCTGATCAAGGTGGTCGCGGGCACCGACGCTGTCGCCGACGAATGAACGCAGGACGCAAACAAAACGGCGTGCCCGAGGGCACGCCGTTTTTACATGCAGCAACCGGTGCTCAGTTCTTCGGCATCAGGTTGTTGTCGACGTAGCGCACGCCCTTGACCTTCTCGGCGATCATGCCGGCTTGCGCCATGTCCTGGCCGGTGGCGACGCTGCCGTCGAGCTTCACGTCTTCGCCCTTGCCGGTGACGGCGATGTCAAAGCCCTTCAGCGTCGGGTCGGCGTCGAGCGCGGTCTTCACTGCAGCGGCGAGTGCGGCGTCCTTCAGCGCGGCCGGTTTTTCGGCGACGGCCGGCGCAGCGGTTTTTTCCGGCGCAGTGCTGCAGGCGGCAAGCGACAGGCCGAGGACAGCGGCAAGGCCGAGGGTAAGAGCGGTCTTCATGGGCACATCTCCTGAGGGTCATTGTTTTCAGGCGCGGAGCGCCCGGTGCCCGCGATTGTGTTGCCGTTGTGTTTCACGCAGATGAAAAGTCGCCTCGACTTGCCGGCTGTTGCTAGCGCAGCAGCATTGGTGTTGAAAAATCAGCATCCTGCTGGGAAATCAACAGACCGAAAGGCCGGATGGCGCGGTTTGTGCGGGTTTTCGTCTGGCATGGCGTTTGCTGATTTGAACGTCCGACCTCACAGGACTGCATTCATGGGCCACCCCAGCGTTTACCCGACCGGCGTCACCGTTTACAACCCCGACAAGGCGTGGCCGGGCTATACGGTGCTGCATGCGCCCGATGTCGGCGTCGTGCTGCTCGACCTGAACGGCCGCGAAGTGCAGGTGTGGAAAGACCTGCAGGGTTTTCCGCCCAAGCTGCTCCCCGGCGGCTTCCTGCTGGCGAGCACAGCCAACCGTGATCCGAAGCACGCGTTCCAGGACCAGGTCGATCTGGTCCTGGTCGACTGGGATGGCCAGATTGCCTGGCGCTTCAGCCAGCTCGAACAGGTGAGCGATCCGGGCAGCGAAACCCGCTGGGTCGCGCGCCAGCACCACGACTACCAGCGCGCCGGCAACCCGGTCGGCTACTACGCGCCGGGGCAGACGCCGCAAGTCGACGGCGGCAACACCCTGCTGCTGGTGCACGAGGAAGTGCACAACCCGGCGATCTCGGAGCATCTGCTGCTCGACGACCGCATCGTTGAAGTCGACTGGGACGGCAAGCTGTTGTGGTCATGGCGCGCCAGCGATCACATCGACGAGCTGGGTTTTTCCGACGCGGCCCGCACGGCGCTGTTCCAGAACCCCAATCTGCGCCAGCTGGCCGACCGGCAGGTCGGCGACTGGCTGCACATCAATTCGCTCTCGGCACTCGGCCCGAACCGCCATTACGACGCCGGTGACGTCCGCTTCCACCCGGACAACCTGATCTGGGATGCGCGCGAGGCCAACATCATCGCCATCGTCGACAAGCAGAGCGGCGCCATCGCATGGCGGCTTGGCCCCGATTACGACGGCAACGACGCCGAGAAAAAGCTCGGCTGGATCATCGGCCAGCACCACGCGCACCTGATCCCGCGCGGCCTGCCCGGCGAGGGCAACCTGCTGGTGTTCGACAACGGCGGCTGGGCCGGCTACGGCGCGCCGCACCCGGCGTCGCCGGACGGACTGCAGCACGTGCGCCGTGACTACTCGCGCGTGCTCGAAATCGATCCGGTGACACTGGACATCGTCTGGCAATACACGCCGGCCGAAGCGGGCTTCGTGATTCCGCTCGACGCCCAGCGCTTCTACAGCCCCTTCGTCAGCAGCGCCCAGCGCCTGCCCAACGGCAACACGCTGGTTACCGAGGGCAGCAACGGCCGGATTTTCGAAGTCACCGCCGACCACGAGCTGGTGTGGGAATACCTCAGCCCCTATCAGGGCAAGACTTACCCGCTGCATCTGGTCTACCGCGCCTACCGTGCACCGTACGACTGGGTGCCGCAGCTGGCCAAACCGGTGGAAACGGCCGTCGAACGGCTGGTCCCGGCCTCGTTCCGCGTCCCCGGCGCCGCAAACGAGCGGCGGCGCGAAGTGACGGTACAGGGCGTGCAGGCCGGCGTGCCGGATTCGGCGTTTTGCGTTGCCACGCGCGAGGAGGCGGGCGGGCGCTGAGGGTTAAGGCAGAGATCATCGGCATGCATGGCGGGCGCCCGACTTAGGCCGGGCGCCTTTTGCTTCGTGGCATATATTTGTTGAACATCCAGTTCGCACGAGATGCCGATGATTCGAATGATCGGTTTGGCCGTTTTCGGGCTTACCTTTGCCAATGCTGGCGCTATAGGTGAAGCCGATGTCGGGACTTATGAGTCGCTGGGGCACGGGCGGGCCCCCGGTGAGATTTACTTTTTGGCTCAGGCGCAAGGCGGTTGGTCTATTGAGCAAAAAAGCGCCGATGGCTCGTGGCGAAAGTTGTGCGGGGGCGATTGTATTTTTCGTCAAGCAGACTCAAAAGAATTAGAGCCGCTTTTTGCAAAAAATTGCGCTCGCGGGGTCGCTCCGGTGCATTAGCAATGAGGTGCTGGCGTTCTGCGCTTACCGGTTTGAGCAAATGCCCAATTACGAAGGCCGTGCTTTGCTTGATCTGCGTGAGTCCACGCGCGCACCGGTTACCTTGAAAAAAGGCTGGACCTATCTCGCTTCGCCGATGCCGGCGGGCTATGCAGCCATGGGTAAGCCGCCGGCCTACGGGCCCAAGTTAGGGGCTTGGGATTTCGTGGTCACCATTGAAAGGGCTGGTTCGGCCAGTTCGCCGCTTACAAGGCGCAGCTATTGTATGCCGATGGAAGTTGCGCAATCGCGTTACTGGTTGAACCCATCGCTGGCGGATGACGGTGGGTTATCGAGTCGACCTCCGTCGGTTTGCACCGTATCTGACATCAAGCAGGCGATCATCGATACGAGTGCGAGCGCCTCTTGGCGTCAAAAGTGTCAGGCCGATGGGATCAATATGGAGGTCTCGACAGAGAACACGGTTGCGTCTGAGCGAATCGTATCGGTACAACGCATGGTCATGATGAAGGGGGGCCGGGTTAGCGAGCGCACAACAACGACCAGTGTCGCCGAGTATGTTGGTCCCTGTACTGACAAGACCCCCTCTTGGCAATAGCTCGTTCGGGCTCGAACGCTTGTCGCGTAGTTATCCCACCGCCTCCCGCCACGTCAGCCAAACCCGCAAATCGAATTCCAGCTGGTGATAATCCGGCTCCATATGGCAGCAGAGCTGGTAGAAGGCCTTGTTGTGGTCCTTCTCCTTCAGATGCGCCAGTTCGTGCGAGACGATCATCGACAGGAATTCGCCCGGCGCGTCGCGAAACAGCGTGGCGACGCGGATTTCGTTCTTGCGCTTGAGCTTGCCGCCCTGCACCCGGCTGGCAAAGGTGTTGGTGCCCAGCGTGCCGGCCAGTAGCCCCAGCGCGTTGTCGTACTGGATCTTGGCCAGAGGCGGGGCGTTCTTCAGGTAGCGCTGTTTGCGCTCGGTCACGTAGTCGTACAGCGCGCGGTCGGTCTGCACCGGGTTGCGTTGCGGGTATTTGCGTTCGAGCTTGAGGCCGAGCTCGCCCGAGTCGAGCAGGGCGCCGACCTGGTCGACGAGCTGGGCCGGGTAGCCGGCGAGGTAGGGGAAGTCCATGCGCCGATTAAACCACGACCGGGTGGCGTCCGGCCGTGGTGAACATGTAGCCGCGTTCAGCGGGCGAGCTGCAGCAGCAGACCGGTGACGGCGCACGCGGCGATCACGTGGATGACGTTGCGCTTGAAGCGGAACAGCGCGATCGCCGCTGCAAGTGCAATCAGCGCCGAGATCCAGTCGAAACGGCCTTCGAACCCGGCCGGCCACAGCACGTGATAACCGAAGAACAGCGCCAGATTGACGATGACGCCGACGACGGCGGCAGTGATCGCCGTCAGCGGTGCGGTGAACTTCAGGTCGTCGTGCGTCGATTCGATCAGCGGCCCGCCGGCAAGGATGAACACGAAGGACGGCAGGAAGGTGAACCAGGTGACCAGCGTCGCGGCAAACGCGCCGGCGACAAAGGCCAGATCGGCGCCGAAGTGCGCCTGTACATAGCCGCCGACAAAACCGACAAAGGCGACGACCATGATCAGCGGCCCCGGCGTGGTTTCGCCGAGCGCCAGGCCGTCGATCATCTGTGCCGGCGTCAGCCAGCCGTAGTGGCTCACCGCGCCCTGGTACACATACGGCAGCACCGCGTAGGCGCCGCCGAAGGTCAGCAGCGCGGCTTTGGTGAAGAACCAGCCCATCTGCGTGTACGCGTGCGCCCAGCCGAAGCCGGCGGTCAGCAGCGCCATCGGCAGTGCCCACAGCAGGCCGCCGACGAGGGCGACGCGGATCAGCCCGGCCCAGCGGAAGCGGGCATGCGCGGGTGTCGGGGTGTCGTCGTCGATCAGCGCCGGGCCGTAGGACTTGCTGCCCGGGCCATGGCCGCCACCGGCACGGAAGGTGGAAGGCGAAATCCGCCCGCCGACGTAGCCGATCAGCGCCGCCGCGGCGACGATCGCAGGAAACGGCAGCTTGAGCGCGAAGATCGCCACAAAGGCCAGTGCGGCGATGATCCACAGCGTCCGGTTCTTCAGCGCCCGGCCGCCGATCCGGTGCGCGGCGTGCAGCACGATGGCGGTCACCGCCGGCTTGATGCCGTAGAACAGCCCGGCGACCAGCGGCACCTTGCCGAAGGCGATGTAGACCCAGGACAGCGCGATCAGGATCAGCAATGATGGCAGCACGAACAGCGCGCCGGCGACGATGCCGCCACGCGTCCTGTGCATCAGCCAGCCGATGTAGGTCGCCAGCTGCTGGGCTTCGGGGCCCGGCAGCACCATGCAGTAGTTCAGCGCGTGCAGGAAGCGCCGCTCGGAAATCCACCGCCGGCACTCGACCAGTTCCTGATGCATGATCGCGATTTGCCCGGCCGGGCCGCCGAAGCTGATGAAACCGAGCTTGAGCCAGAACAGCAGCGCCTGCCAGAAGCTGACGTCGGCGGGACGGTCGGTGACCGGCGGGGCGGCGGGGGGATCGGTGATCGTCGGATCGGCGCGGTGCATCGGTTTCTCGGCTGGTCGGCGGGCGCCGAAGTATAGATGGCAAGCTGTTGCATCGCACAACGGCTTCATCCGCCCGGACGTGAATCGTTGCGCGGATGTCGCCGGGCGGCGCTGCCAGCCCCTGCGGGGCATCCGGTACAATGACCGGTTTTACGCCGTCCCTGCGCCCTGCCATGTTGCGACTCACCGAAATCAAGCTGCCCCTGAACCATGCCGAGGATGAACTGCGCGCTGCCGTGCTCGCCAAGCTCGGCATCAAGCCGGCCGAGCTGATCGATTTCAGCGTGTTCCAGCGGGCGTACGACGCGCGCAAGAAGGCCAACATCCTGCAGGTCTACTCGCTCGATTGCGAAGTGCGCAACGAGGCCGCGCTGCTCAAGCGCTTTGCCAATGATCGCAATGTTCAGCCGACGCCGGACATGGCCTACCGCTTCGTCGCGCAGGCACCGGCCAATATCCCGAAGCGGCCGCTTGTGGTCGGCTTCGGCCCTTGCGGCCTGTTCGCGGCGCTGGTGCTGGCGCAGATGGGCTTCAGGCCCATCGTGCTCGAACGCGGCAAGGCGGTGCGCGAGCGCACCAAGGACACCTGGGGACTGTGGCGCAAGCGCGAGCTGAACCCGGATTCGAACGTGCAGTTCGGCGAAGGCGGTGCCGGTACGTTCTCGGACGGCAAGCTCTACAGCCAGATTCGCGATCCGCGCTTCCTCGGCCGCAAGGTGATCAAGGAGTTCGTCGAGGCCGGTGCGCCGGAGGAGATCGCCTACGTCAGCAAGCCGCACATCGGCACGTTCCGGCTGGTGAGCATGATCGAACAGATGCGCGAGAAGATCATCGCGCTCGGCGGCGAGATCCGCTTCAACAGCCGGGTTCAGGACCTGATCCTCGAACCGGCAGGGGACGATCCGCGGCAGATCCGCGGCGTCGTACTTGCCGACGGTTCGACCATCGAGTCGGACCACGTGGTGCTGGCGCTCGGCCACAGCGCGCGCGATACCTTCGAGATGCTGCACGGTCACGGCGTGTTCATGGAGGCCAAGCCGTTCTCGGTCGGCTTCCGGATCGAACACCCGCAATCGGTGATCGACGCCGCGCGCTTCGGTCCGTCCGCCGGCCACCCGATACTCGGCGCCGCCGACTACAAGCTGGTGCATCACGCCAGCAACGGCCGCACCGTCTACAGCTTCTGCATGTGCCCGGGCGGTACCGTCGTCGCGGCGACCAGCGAGGAAGGCCGTGTCGTCACCAACGGCATGAGCCAGTACTCCCGCAATGAGCGCAATGCCAACTCGGGCTTTGTCGTCGGCATCGATCCGAAGGACTACCCGGGCGGCGTGCTGGCCGGGATCGAATTCCAGCGCCAGCTCGAAGCCAGAGCCTTCGTTGTCGGCGGCAGCAACTACAACGCGCCGGCGCAGCTGGTGGGGGACTTCCTTGAAGGCCGCGCATCGACCGACGCCGGTTCGGTTACGCCGTCGTATACCCCGGGTGTGACGTGGACCGATCTGGCGCAAACGCTGCCGGCGTACGCGATCGAGGCGATGCGCGAGGCGATTCCGGCGTTCGACCGGCAGATCAAGGGTTACTCGATGGCCGATGCGGTGCTGACCGGTGTCGAGACGCGCACCAGCGCGCCGCTGCGCATCACCCGCGGCAAAGAAAACTACCAGAGCCTGAACGTGCGCGGTCTGTTCCCGGCCGGCGAAGGCGCCGGTTACGCCGGCGGCATCCTGTCGGCCGGCGTCGACGGCATCGAGGTTGCCGAAGCGGTGGCGCTGGCGATGACCGGAGCACAGGCATGAGCGCGCCGGTCGAAGTGCCACTGAAGGATGCCTACAAGCTGCTCACCCACGGCCCGACCGTGCTGGTCAGCAGCGCCCACGGCGACGCCCGCAACGTGATGACCGCGGCGTGGAACACCGTGCTCGATTTCGATCCACCCAAGCTCGTCGTTGTCATCGACAAGCACACGTATACGCGCGGGCTGATCGAAGCCAGCGGCGAACTGGTGGTGCAGGTCCCGACGCGCGATCAGGCGGCGCTGGCCTACGCGCTTGGCAACGAATCGGGCCGTGACGGCGACAAGTTCGCCCGCCACGGCATCAAGACCTTTGCCGGCAGCAAGGTTGGCGCGCCGCTGCTCGAAGGCTGCCATGCGTGGCTCGAGTGCCGGGTGATCCCGGAGCCGCACAACCAGCAGACCTACGACCTGTTCATCGTCGAAGTCGTTGCCGCGTGGGCCAATCCGGCGGTGTACCGCGACGGCCGCTGGCTGGATGCGCCCGAGCAACCGGGCAGCATCCACCACGTGGCCGGCGGCGCGTTCTTCGAGGCCGGCGGCATGTTCAGCGTCGCCGGCGAAACGCTGGGCTGACCGTTCCGGCTGTCATTGCGCACAGTCGCGCTGCGGATCGGTTCTACCGGCCCGGCGCGCGGCTGCCTATCGTTGGCACACACCAACGACAAGGAGACGACGATGACATCATGCACACTGTGGATCGCCCTGATGCTGGCGCTCGGCGCTGGCGGCCCGGTGCTGGCCAGGGCACCCAAGCAGAAAGCGCCGGCACAGGCCGAGGCGCCCAAACCGGCATTCACCGCCGTGTCGTTCACCACCGATGACGGCATCAAGCTCGACGGCCGGCGCTATGGCAAGGGCGGGTCGTGGATTATCCTCTCGCACCAGTCCAACCGTGATCAGGCCGCCTGGGAGGATTTCGCCGCCGCGCTCGCCAAGGACGGTTATACGGTGCTGAGCTACGATTTCCGCGGTTATGGCGCGTCGCAGGGCAAGCAGGGGCCGGCAGGCAATGTCAGCGACCTGAACGCGGCCATCGCCTATGCGCGTACGCAAGGCGCACAGCGCTTCGGTCTGGTCGGTGCCAGCATGGGTGCAATGGCAACGGTGCCGGTGGCGGTCGCGGCCTCGCCGCAGGCGGTGGTGCTGCTGTCGATCGCACCGTCCTACGGCAGTCTGGTGGTCAGGGACGATGACCTGAAGGCGCTGGCGGCGCCGAGGCTGTTCGTCAGCGCGAAGTACGACGGCTCGCATGCCGATACCGAACGCATGGCCGCAACGGCCGGTGTTGCAGACACGCTGATCGTGTCGAAAGGCGGTGGCCACGGTGTCGACATTTTCGGCAGCGCCGATGGCGCAGCAATCCAGCAGAAAGTGGTCGCTTTCCTCGAAACCAACGTGCCGCCGGCGAAGTAGTCTGGTCGAAACCACAGAAAAAAAGCCGCCCCTGTGGGCGGCTTTTTCTATCGAAGCGGCTGGGAAAGCCCAGCGCAGCGTTGCTGACAAGGCAAGCGTGTACGTAGCCAGTAGGGCTTTGCCAGTCGCGCCTCAGACGCGCAGCAGCGCGATCTTCAGCGGCGGCTTGCCGTCCGGGCTCGGGAAGTCGGCCTCCGGGGCAATCCACTCGACATCGCGAATGACCCGGTCGACCTTCTTGGCGCTGCGCTGCATCTGGTCGAGCCAGGCGTCGCGGTCGACCGAGGCGACGTTGTTGCAGCAGACCAGCGTCCCGCCCTCGGCCGTCGACAGCAGCGCCGGCTTGAACAGCGCCGAGTAATCGTTGACGAGATCGACGACGCCGAAAATGCCCTTCGAGTAGCGCGGCGGGTCGAGGAAGACCAGATCGAACGCGGTCTTTTCCAGCTTCGGAAACGGCGGCAGGCGCTTGCCCCGCACCACGCGCGGCTGGCCCAAGCCCGAGTACTGGCGCAGCGCGGCAAAGGCGTCGCACTGCACGTAGCGCAAGGTATGGCCGAGGCCGTTGAGGCGCGAGTTTTCCTTGCCGACCAGCAGGCTCGATTCGGCGAAATCGACGTTGGTGACCAGCGAGGCGCCGGCCTTGGCCGCGGCGATGCCGATGCCGCAGGTGTAGGCGAACAGGTTGAGCACGTTCTTGCCCTTGGCTTCCTGCAGCACGCGGCGGCGGCCGGCGCGCAGGTCGAGGAACAGCCACGGGTCCTGCCCGGCATGACGCGCCTGGAAGCGGTAGTTGACGCCGATTTCCTGCACGATGCGCGGCTCGGTGGCGATCTCCAGCTGCTCGGTCGACAGCTTGTTGGCGACGCGCGAGTTGGGTTGGCTGCGGTCGTTCCAGATCAGCGGCAGGCCCGGGTAACGGCGGTCGTAGAAGGTCTCGATCGCCTTGAGTTCGTCGGCTTCGAGCGGCTCGTGGAAGCTTTGCGCGAGGATCAGGTCGCCGTAGCGGTCGACGGTCAGCCCCGGCTCGCCTTCGACGCTGCCGTGGAACAGCCGGTAGGCGTCGGTTTTCTCGCTGTGGAGCTTGGAAATCAGATCGCCGCGGGCGTCGAGCGCGGCGGCGAGCAGGTCGGTCAGGGCTGAGGACATGGGGTGATCCGGAAAGAGTGGGGCGGACGGGGCTTGCGCCGCCGATTCACGCGTCAAACCCGGATGTTAGCAGGCTTGGCGTCCGATACCGCCACGCAGATTCACGACTGCGCTAGCATGGCCGGTTCCGTTCTGAGCAGATGCCATGAACCACCGCCGTACGCCGCGCGGCTTCGACCTTGTCGATGCCCTTGTTTTGCTGCTGCTGTGCGCGCTGGCGCCGCTGCTGTGGCGGCACGTCGTGGTGGCTGCCGTGATGCTTGCCGCCAGTACCGTGGCCTTCGTCTGCTACGGCTACGACAAGTGGCGCGCGCGTGCCGGCGGCTGGCGGGTGAGCGAAGCGATGCTGCAGATGCTTGCACTGGCCGGCGGCTGGCCCGGCGCATGGCTGGGCCAGCGGGCGTTTCGCCACAAGACGGGCAAGCCCGGCTTCCGCCGCATCTTTCTGCTGGCGGCGCTGCTCAACCTGCTGGTGCTCTGGGGGCTGGCCAGCGTCGCTCAGGCCTTGCGATAGCGCTGTGCAAACCGGAGCGTTTGCGGGTACGGGAAGAAGTCCTCGAGGATGCCGGCCTGGATGCGCGCCTTGGTCTGTTGCCAGAACGCCGGCTGCAGCAGGTCGGCGTGGTGCTTCATGAACGCCTCGCGCACCGGTTTCTGGTTCAAGAGGAAGGTGCCGAACTCCTCCGGGTAGACCTCGCCCTTGTGGCCGGTGTACCAGGCCTCGCCGCTCATCTCGAATTCGGGCGTCGGCGGCGGCGGAATCCGGCGGAAGTCGCAGTCGGTCATGTATTCGATTTCGTCGTAGTCGTAGAACACGACCCGGCCCATCCGGGTAACGCCGAAATTCTTGAACAGCATGTCGCCCGGGAAGATGTTGGCAATCGCCAGCTCGCGCAGCGCGTTGCCGTAGTCGCGGACCTTGGCTTCGAGCTCGGCCCCGCCGTGAGTGTCGAGCCAGACGTTCAGCGGGGTCATCCGGCATTCGATGTAGAGATGGCGGATGACGATGGTGTCGCCGTCCTCCTCGATCATCGACGGCGCCAGCGTGCGCAATTCGTCGATCAGCGCCGGATCGAAGCGGTCGCGCGGTAACGCGACGTCCGAGAATTCGAGCGAGTCGGCCATCCGCCCGACCCGGTCATGGCGTTTCACCATCAGGTATTTGGCGCGGACGATCTCTCGGTTCACCTCCTTCGGCGGCGGAATCACGTCCTTGATCAGCTTGAACACGAAGGGGAAGGACGGCAGCGTGAACACGATCATCACCATGCCGCGGATGCCCGGCGCGATCTCGAAGCGGTCGCTGGTGTGGCGCAGGTGGTGGAACAGCTCGCGGTAGAACATCGTCTTGCCCTGCTTGCCGAGGCCGACCATCGTGTACAGCTCGGCGCGGCTCTTGTCGGGGATCAGCTCGTGCAGGAAGCCGACGTAGGCCGACGGGACTTCCATGTCGACAAGGAAATAGGCGCGCGACAGCGAGAACAGCGAGCGGATCTGGTCGTGGGCGAACAGCGCCGCGTCGACGAACAGCCGGCCGTCGCGGTTGCGACAGAGCGGCAGCGCGAACGGCGTTTCGGTATCGCCGTGGACGAAGCGGCCGATGATGTAGGCGGCCTTGTTGCGGAAGAACGGCGAGCCGAGCACCTGGATCTGTGCGTTGTAGCCGAGTTCGGGCCAATGGCCGAGGTGGCGGTACAGCGCGCGGGCGATGCGGCGGATGTCGCGGTCGAGATCGACGAAGGGCAACTGCCAGCCGAAATCGCTCAGGATGGTCGCCAGCGTGGCGAACAGGTCGGCGCGCTTCGGGTAGTAGGTCCGGTAGGTCGGCGTATCGGTGGTTTCGATGTATTCGGTCGATACCGCCGGCCGGTAGAAGATGAAATCGTTGTGGAAGTAGGTCCGGTGCAGGATGCGGCAGCTGACCGAGTTGAAGAAGGTTTCGGCCAGTTCGGGCTGCTTGTGGTTGACCAGCAGGCCGATGAAGTAGGCCTTGACGCTGGCCCAGACGTCGTCGGGAAGGTGCTCCGCGTCGAACTCGCGTTTCAGCTGCTCGGACGTTTCGAACACGCGGCTGTCGTAAAAGGCGATCCGGTCGCGCACCGCATCGCGCAATGCCCGGACGTCGCCCGCCTCGAACTGTGCCCGTGCGGCGCGGCTGGCAGTGCGGAAGCGCTGATAGTGGGCGTTGAAGCCGGCCAGGATGGCGCGGGCCAGCTCGGCGATCTGACGGAATTCCGGAACCGGATCGCCGTCGTCGGGCTGCGTTGACGGCGGTTCGACGGCTTGCAGGTGGGCGGCATTGCTGGCGGACATGGTGGCACACTCGTCAGGGGCACACTTCACTTTACCGCCAGCGACGCTGCGCTGCGGCACTTTGTGGCAGTGCAGCAGCCACACAGTGACATTAGCCGTGTCGGCGCGTGCCGGTGATCGGGGCCATCCCTGCCGGGGGCATTTCCATCAGGCGTGAAAAAGGCCGGATTGTTGTCCGGCCCTGGCGCGAAGCAGCAGGGGCTGCTGCCTGCGTGCCTTATTCGACGATCGACACGAGGCTGCTCAGGCTTTCCTCGGTCTTCACGCCCTTCGGCCAGCACACGCTGGCGCGATCGCCGCTGATCTTCAGCACGCGACCGTCGATGCGTTCGACACCGCCCAGATCGGCCATCCGGTTGACGCGACCGTTGACGACGATATCGCTGTTCTTGCCGGCAAAGAATGCAAACAGGCTGGATACGATCATGATGGCTGCTCCTTGTTTATGTAGTGTTACTACGTAATTTACGCTCGAATTTAGGAAATTTCAAATCAGAAACGAGTGTGAATATGTGCATGACATGCCCGGATGCGGCGGTGCGGGTCGCTTGACGCGGCAGGTAGAATGGAAGGATTAGATGGAATGATCGAAGCAAGGGAGGGCGCGATGGCGTCTGCAGCGAACGTTGCCGTGATCGGCGGCGGCCCGGCCGGGCTGATGGCCGCCGAACAACTGGCAGCAAACGGCCACCGCGTTGCCGTCTACGACGCGATGCCGTCGTTCGGCCGCAAATTCCTGCTGGCCGGGATCGGCGGGATGAACATCACCCATTCGGAACCGCTGCCGGCACTGCTCGATCGCTACGCCGAACGCCGCGATACGCTGGCGCCGCTGATCGAGGCATTCGGCCCCGATGCGCTGCGCGCGTGGATTGCCGGGCTGGGGATCGATACCTTCGTCGGTTCGAGCGGCAAGGTGTTTCCGACCGAAATGAAGGCCGCACCGCTGCTGCGCGCTTGGCTGGCGCGGCTGCGCGCGGCCGGCGTGGTCTTCCATACCCGCCACCGCTGGACCGGCTGGAACGACGCCGGCGCACTGGCTTTCGATACGCCGCATGGCGCGATCACGGTCGATGCCGACGCGACGGTGCTGGCGCTCGGCGGCGGCAGCTGGGCACGGCTCGGCTCGGACGGCGCATGGGCGCCGTGGCTGCAAGAGATCGGCGCCGAGATTGCGCCGCTGGCGCCAGCCAACTGCGGCTTCGATGCCGGCTGGAGCACCGTGCTGGCGGAGAAGTTCGCCGGCACGCCGATCAAGAGCGTTGCACTGACCTTCACCGACGCAGCCGGAAAAACCGAAACCCGTCGTGGCGAGTTCGTGCTGACGCAGACCGGGATCGAGGGCAACCTCGTCTATGCCTTTTCGGCGCGTATCCGCGACGCGATCGCCGCACACGGCGAGGCGACCATCCATCTTGATCTGCTACCCGATTTCACGCAGGCCAAGGTCGAGGGTGAGGTCGCGCACCCGCGCGGATCACGCTCGATGGCCAGCCATCTGCAAAGCCGGCTGAACCTGAAGGGCGCCAAGGCATCCTTGCTGCGCGAATGCACCAGCAAGGACGATTTCGCCGATCCGGCCCGGCTGGCGGCCAAGATCAAGGCGCTGCCGGTCACGCTGCTGGCGGCAAGGCCGCTGGACGAGGCGATCAGCAGCGCCGGCGGCGTGCGCTTCGAATCGCTCGACGGCCGGCTGATGCTCAAGGCCAAACCCGGCGTGTTCTGCGCCGGCGAAATGCTCGACTGGGAAGCGCCGACCGGCGGTTACCTGCTGACCGCGTGCTTTGCCACTGGCCGCACCGCCGGGCTCGGTGCTGCCGACTGGCTGGCCGCGCAGGGGAAAAAAGCATGAACCGGCTGGCACTGATCACCGGCGGCTCGTACGGCCTTGGCGCCGCACTGGTGGCGCATTACCTGGCCGAAGGCTGGACCGTGCACGAGTTCTCCCGGTCCGGCCAGGGTTATGCGCACGTGTACGCGGACTTTGCCGATCCGGACGCCACGCTGGCGACGCTCGACACCTGCTTCGCCGAACTTGCCGGTCAGCCGTGGGGCGAGATCGTGCTGATCAACAACGCCGCGATGCTGACACCGTTGCTGCCGCTGGCGCAGCAGACCGACGCCCAGATCGCAGCCAACCTCAACGTCAACGTGATGACGGCGGCGCGGGTCATTGCAGCGTTTCTGCGGCACTTCCAGCAGGTAGCGGCGGTGAAGACCGTGGTGCAGATCTCGTCGGGCGCCGCGCTGCGTGGCTACGGCAGCTGGTCGCTGTACTGTGCCGGTAAGGCGGCGATCGATCATCTGCTCCGCGCCGTTGCGGTCGAACAGGTCAGCACCGAACACCCGGTCACCTGCATCAGTATCGACCCGGACGTGATGGATACGCAGATGCAGGCCGACATCCGCGACACGAGCGAAGCCGATTTCGCCGACGTGGCGCGCTTCATCGCCCGCAAGGAAGACGGCAAGCTGCGCACGCCGGTGTCGGTGGCGGCCTATGTCGCCGGTGTGATTGCCGGCGGGCCGGAAGGCGGGGCGCGCTATGACATTGAAGTCATCAGCTGAGAATGTTTGCGTTGCTTATGGCAACGCTTGAACATGTTGTCGCATTGCGCGATCTAGCCTGATCATGGCATCGACCATACATTTGTGAATGTCCGGCCATTGGCTTTGCGGCGAGCGATAGCCCCCCTCTGTTTTCAAGCAAATACGGCAGCTCTCACGTTCAGGTAATTCTTGCCAATCGAGCGGTTCGCCAAAAACACGTTCGATGGTCGCCTGATTTTCCTTGAGCGCATGGAACGCAGCTTTGTTCTTTGCTGCCAGACCCGCGCCATAGGCAATATCCAGCTCCACTCGGCCCTGATGTTGTGTCACCGAGTAGGTCAATGCAAAGCCCGTTCTACCGATGCCACTGTTGATCCAGTTATCCGTGCTCGGCTTTCGCCCTGTATGCAGCGCCGTTTTCTGTTTGGCATGGTCGAGTAGCTCTTCCCAGAATCGATAGCGCAAATCATGTCGTTCGCTGTGCGCTTGGCGTTCTGCACGTTTTTTCACGCCAATCTGTGTCTGAAACGCACTTGCTTCTGGTAACGGAATGATTTGCTGCACATCCAGCAGCAGCATCTCGTCCAGTTTGTAGGGTTTCAGCCGGACGCAGCGGATATCGAGTCCGTAATTGTCATTGAGCCACATCACCGTGGTAGTCAGTTCCTTGCTGAAGTCGGCTGATGCCAGCACGATTCGCGTGGTCTGGGCGAACAGGTCTTCGGCTACATCGTCCCAAGCCAGAAAGTCGAGAATGCGTGCCCTGCCGTCCTCCAGACTCAGTGGAGGGAGGCTCCGAGCAACATAAGTTTCCAGTAGTTGCTCGAAAGTCATTGCCGAGATCATCGCGGCATAGCGTAGGGCTTGCAGTTCCATATGCCCACCGTCGTCGGTGCGTTTGAGCTCGACCACGACCAGATTGGCTTCACGATCAAGGCAGAGCAGGTCGATTCGCCGTGCGCTGTCGAGCCAGTCCCCAAATTCTTCGGCTACGACCAGTAGATCCTCGCCCAACACACCGATATTGCGTTTCAGCTGCTGCTGAATGTGCTGACGCTCGTAAAGGCCTTCATTGCCAAATTGGGTTTCCATCGCTGGACGTAACGTGTCCTTGGTCAGCTCATAAATCGGCATGGTATTCCTTGTGTGGGGTAGTGACCGACAACGCCAGCTTGGCGTTCGCTGTCACTCGGGCAAGGCCCCTAAAGCAATGGCCAAAAAAGTCTTGCCGATTTTGCCGGAAAAATCGGTCAACTAGGCGTTAGCGATGGCGCGTTGTGGGGGCTTCAGCGCTGCGGGACGCGCCAGCCCGGATCTGGCTGGGCATCGAGGCCGCGGTCGATCAGGCCGGTCCAGCCAAGGTAGAGCGAGTAGATGTCGGCGCGGTTGGCGATCTTGCCGTGCAGCACCACGCCGTGGCCTTCGGCCCAGGCGAGCGCTTCGAGTTCGTCGTCGCCTTCGAACAGCACGACGTAGCGGTCGCCGTGGAAATCGATCAGCGGCCGGTCGGGGCCGAACAGGTCGGCGCGCAGCTGTTTGAGCGTTTGCAGCATGTCGTCGCCGCGCAGGTCGCCGCCTTCGAGGCTGGTCGAGCCGATCAGTGTGACGATGTGAAAGCGGGCCATGATTCGCCTCCGGCGTAAAAGCCCAGTCTAAGCCGCAGCAAAGGCCGGACCTTGCGCGCAGTCAAATCCGCGCGTTGCGGCGAACCCGGCGCGAAGGCGGGGCGATCGGACCGGATCAGTAATGCGGCGGGATCTCGTCGAGCAGGCTGGCTTGCGAGACCGGGTCGCCGGTCCGCAACTGTGCCTGCACGCGGCGCAGCTCCTGCGCCAGCAGTTCCAGATCCTGCTGCTGGCGGGCGACGACGCGGTTCAGCTCGTCCAGCAGGTCGTCCTGCAGGGCAAGGCGGATTTCCAGTTCGGTGATGCGGTCTTCCATGGCTTTGTTCCGTATAGTCGGCCGCAAGCATAGCGCGTTGCGCGCCACCCATCCGGCCTGTTTGACGCTGCGGGCTGACCGGCGTACTGTCGCGGGCCTTTTTTCGCGAGCCACTCCCATGACCTACGCCTGTGGCATCGACTTCGGTACGTCCAATTCCACCGCGTCGGTTTATACCGGCGCGGGCGCACGGCTGCTGCCGCTCGAGGACGGCAAGGTGACGCTGCCGTCGGCGGTGTTCTTCAATCTCGAGGACGACACGCTGGCCTTCGGCCGCGCGGCGCTGGCCGAGTATCTCGAAGGCTACGACGGCCGGCTGATGCGGGCGATGAAGAGCCTGCTCGGTTCGAGCCTGATCGATGCCGGTACCGAGGTTGGCGGCCGTACGCTGGCGTTCCGCGAGTTGATCGGCCGCTTCATCGGTGAGGTGAAGACGCGGGCACAGGCCGGTGCCGGGCACGAGTTCGATGCGGTGGTGCTGGGCCGGCCGGTGCGGTTCGTCGACGACAACGATGCCGCCGATGCGCAGGCGGAGACGACGCTGGCGCAGATCGCCCGCGATCTGGGTTTCAAGGACGTGAGCTTCCAGTTCGAGCCGATCGCCGCCGCGCACGACTACGAACAGCGGATCGAGCGCGAAGAGCTGGTGCTGGTCGTCGATATCGGCGGCGGTACGTCGGACTTCTCGCTGATCCGGCTTTCGCCCGAACGGCGCGGTAAGGATGACCGCAGCGACGACCTGCTCGGCAGCGGCGGCGTGCACATCGGTGGTACCGATTTCGACAAGCGCCTGTCGCTGGCGACGGTGATGCCGGAGCTGGGCCTCGGCAGCCTGCTGAAGCGCGGTGCGGCGTTCCCGAGCAGCGTGTTCTTCCACCTGGCGACGTGGCACACGATCAACTTCGCCTACACGCGCAAGATGCGCCAGACCCTGCACGCGCTGGGCCCGGACGTGACCGACATGACGCGCTACGACCGGCTGTTCCACGTGATCAACCAGCAATCGGCCCACCATCTGGCGATGCGGGTCGAGGACACCAAGATCGCGCTGTCCGATGCCGAAACCGTGGCCCTGCATCTGGCCGAAGTCGACGAGGCGCTGGTGCGCGACGTGTCGCGCCAGACCTTCGCCGACGCGATCGCCGACGAGATCGACCGCGTCGGCCAGTCGGCAATGCAGACGCTGAACCAGGCCGGCGTTGCGGTCGGCGATGTCGACACGCTGTTCTTCACCGGCGGCGCGTCGGCCGTGCCGGCCTTGCGTGCGGCGATGGCGGCGCTGTTCCCGGCGGCCCGCACTGTCGAGGGCGATGCCTACGGCAGCGTCGGCGCCGGCCTGGCGGTGGTGGCGCAACAGCGCTACGGCTGAGTTCCCGCCAGCAGGTGTAAAAATCTGCGCGCGGCAAGCGGTTGACGGCTGATCTGGCGCAAGCCGTTATGCCGCCGGGCGGTTTAGGGTAGTTGCATACTCAACCACCCGAGGGTCGCGCCATGATCACCACCGCCATCTTTCCTTCCCGTTACGTTCAGGGCGCCGGTGCGCTCGATGCGCTCGGCGACGAGCTGGCCCGCCTTGGCGGCAAGGCGCTGGTGCTGCTGGCGCCGTTTGCCGCGCGCGAGCTGGGCGAGCGCATTGATGCCACGCTGGCCGCGGCCGGCGTCGAGGCCAGGCTCGAAGTGTTCAACGGCGAATGCTCGGACGAGGAAGTCGAACGGCTGGTGGCGATTGCCGGGCCGCTCGGCGTCAATGTCGTCGCCGGCATCGGCGGCGGCAAGATGCTCGATACCGCCAAAGCCGTCGCGTTCGCGATGAAGGCGCGCGTCGCCATCGTGCCGACGATCGCCTCGACCGATGCACCGTGCAGCGCGCTGTCGGTGATCTACACGCCGCAGGGCGAATTCAAGCGTTACCTCGTGCTGCCGACCAACCCGGATCTGGTGCTGGTCGATACCGCCATCGTCGCCAAGGCGCCGGTGCGGCTGCTGGTCGCCGGCATGGGCGACGCGCTGGCAACGTGGTTCGAGGCCGAATCGTGCCGGATCAGGGGCGCCGGCAACATGACCGGCCGACCGGGGCCGATGACCGCGCACGGGCTGGCGCGGCTGTGCTTCGACACGCTGTTCGAATACGGCCCGCTGGCGCGTGCCGCGTGCGAAGGCGGTGTGGTGACGCCGGCGCTGGAAAAGGTTGTCGAAGCCAATACGCTGCTGTCCGGGCTGGGCTTCGAAAGCGGTGGTCTCGCCGCCGCGCATGCGATCCACAACGGCCTGACCGTGCTCGAACAGACGCACGAATACTGGCACGGCGAGAAGGTCGCCTTCGGCACGCTGGCAACGCTGATGCTGACCGGTGCCGATCCGGCGCTGGTCGACCGGGTTTACGACTTCTGCGACGCCGTCGGCCTGCCGACGACGCTGGCCGAAATCGGTCTCGACGGCGTCTCCGAAACCGAGCTGCGGCGTGCCGCTGAAGCCGCATGTGCGCCGGGCGAAACCATCCACAACGAGCCGCATGCAATCACGGCCGATGCGGTACTCGCCGCGATGATCGCCGCCGATGCCTACGGCCGGTCGCGGCAGGCGTGCTGTTGCTGAGGATCCGGCAGGCCGGTCGCCACCGGTCGTGGCAGCAATGCCACGCGGGTAGCGGCGGGCCACGGGTATAATCGCCGGCTGGATTGCCTGAGAGATTTGCCCATGTCCCGCACGATTTACCTGCTCCGCCACGGCCAGACCGAATTCAACACGGTACGCCGGCTGCAAGGCCGCTGCGATTCGCCGCTGACCGCGCTCGGCCAGGAACAGGCCAGTGCGATGGGCGAGGCGCTGCGGGCGGAACTCGGCTCGGCCGAAGGCTGGGCGATGCGGGTGAGCCCGTTGCCACGGGCGCAGGCCAGTGCCGCACGCGTTGCTGCGGCGCTCGGTTTGCCAGCGACGGCAATGACGACCGACGAGCGCATCATCGAAGTCGGTTTCGGCGACTGGGAACAGCAGTTGCGCGCCGATCTGGTGGCGCAGCATCCGGTGCTGGAAACCGCGCCGGACTGGCACTTCCATTCACCGAACGGTGAAAAGCTCGATGAAGTGCTCGCACGCATCGATGCTTTCCTCTGCGATGCATCGCTGCCGCAAAAGCTGATCGTCGTGTCGCACGGCCTGTTCGGCCGGCTGCTGCGCGCACGCTACCTCGGCCTGCAGGGCGACGCGCTGTTTACCGGCGAAATGCCGCAGGATGCGTTCTACCGGCTGCACGGCGGCGACGTGGCGCGGATCGATTGCGCCGGGGTGACGGCATGAAGCCCGTCAAACAGGCGGCCGCCGCCGCGTCGGGTGGCGACAAGTACGACATCCGCCCCGAGCAATCGGTCGAGCTGCTGAAGGAGCTGCACATCCTGACGCGCGACG
Organism: Jeongeupia naejangsanensis; assembly: GCF_016865585.1. Lineage (GTDB taxonomy): Bacteria > Pseudomonadota > Gammaproteobacteria > Burkholderiales > Chitinibacteraceae > Jeongeupia > Jeongeupia naejangsanensis. The sequence goes on from NZ_JAESND010000003.1 coordinate 124,258, forward strand.
GCAAGCTCAACCAGGACAGCCGCCGCAAGCTCAAGCAGGTCTACCACCTGTTCAACTTCATCGAGCCGCTGCTGAAAGACGTGCAGGCCGACCACCCGGACGTGTCGCTGGTCGACCACGGCGCCGGCAAATCGTATCTGGGCTTCATCCTTTACGACCTGTTCTTCAAGGCCAACGCGCCGCAGGGCACGATCTACGGGATCGAGACCCGACAGGAGCTGGTCGAGCGCTCGACCGAGCTGGCGGCGCGCTGCGGCTTCCCCGGCATGCGCTTCTTGAATCTCTCGGTGGCCGATTCGATCACCTCGAATGCGCTGCCTGCGCAGATCGACATCGTCACCGCGCTGCATGCGTGCAATACCGCGACCGACGACGCGATCCGCTTCGCGCTGGAGAAAAAGGCCAAGCACATCGTGCTGGTGCCATGCTGCCAGGCCGAAGTCGCCAGCGTGCTGCGCAAGAACAAGCAGCAGGCGCTGAAGAGCCCGCTGGCCGAAATCTGGCGCCACCCGATCCACACGCGCGAATTCGGCAGCCAGATCACCAACGTGCTGCGCTGCCTGCAGCTCGAGGCGCACGGCTACCACGTGACGGTAACCGAACTCGTCGGCTGGGAACATTCGATGAAGAACGAGCTGATCGTCGCCAGCTACAAGAACCTGCCGCGCAAGAAGCCGGCGGAAAGGCTGAACGCCGTACTGGCCGAGCTGGGGCTCGAGGAAATGCACGAGCGCTTCTACACGGCCTGAACGGCCTTGCCCCGACAAAACCGGCCGCTGGCCGGTTTTTCTTTTCCTGCCGTTCGTCTGCTTTCGGCCGCATCGCGGTTCATGCTGCACTGCAAAAATCAATGACGATGTACTATCGCCACTCTTACGTTGATTGACAATTTCGGCGATCAGGCCCGGTCCGGACCGCCATTTTCGAACGTATCAGGAGGAAGGGAAGTGGTCGCCACCGATTCCAAGGTAGTCAAGCTCGGGCGTTACAACGTGCAACAGGGACAGAGTTCGGTCTCCGGCCTGTCGTCGGGTGCCTTCATGACCGTGCAGCTGCATCTGGCGCATTCGGCCAGCTTTGTCGGCGCCGGCATCATTGCCGGCGGGCCGTTCCGCTGCGCCGAATCCTTCCCCGGCGCCGCGCCGGTGGCCGAGGATGCCTACATCCAGAACTCGCTCTACATCTGCCTGAATCCGCTGGTGCCGCACACGGCGCCGAACGCCGAGCATCTGGCCCAGCTGGCACGCCAGACCGCCGCCGCCGGCGAAATCGACCCGGTCGAGCATCTGGGCGACGACAAGGTCTACATCTTCACCGGCAGCAAGGACGAGGTGGTCTTCTCGGATACCGTGGCGCGGACCAAGCGCTTTTACGAGCTGCTGGGCATCAAGGCCGAACACATCGATTACGACGACACCGTGCCGGCCGGCCATTCGATCATCACGCAGAACCCCGAGGATTCGCCGCTCGGCACCAACCAGCCGCCTTATATCAACCAGGGCGATTTCGTACAGTCGCACCGCATCCTCGAGCATATCCACGGCAAGCTGAAGCCCGCGGTCGAGCGTCCGACCGGCAGGCTGGTGCGTTTCGACCAGCGCGAATTCCTCGACTTCCTCGCCGACGACGACAAGAAGGCAAGGCGCGACAGCATGAGCGACTTCGGCTACGCCTACATTCCGAAGGCGGTCGAGGATGGCGAGCCGGCGCGCGTGCATATCGCGCTGCACGGTTGCAAGCAGGGCTACAACTACGTCGAGTACACCAACGGCCGCCGCGACACGCAAAGTTCGCCGCCCTACGGCAACCGCTACGTCACCACCACCGGCTACAACGAGCTGGCCGACGCCAACAACTTCATCATCCTGTACCCGCAGGCCGAAGGGACCGACAACGGCTACACCCAGAACCCGGAAGGTTGCTGGGACTGGTGGGGCTACTCGAGCGCCAATGCGCAGCGCCCCGACTACTACTCGCGCAGCGCGATCCAGATCCGCGCCATCCACGACATGCTCAAGCGCCTCGGCGGCTGAGTCAGGGAGATAAGACAATGTCCTTCTACGATGCGATTTCAGCGGCCATTCCGCAGGCTTTGCAGCCGGCGGGCGCGCAGCGCCTGAACGGCCTGACCCAGCTGTATGCCCAGTCGGCCAGCCGCCAATGGCAGAACGGCCTCAACACCGTGGCCGTCCTGCCGGCGTACGCCAACCCGGAAACGCTGTTCGAAGCCTGGGCGTTGCAGCAGGCGGTGTGGCAGCGGCTGCAGAAACAGGGCGAGCAGTGGTGGAACGGTCTGGCGACGATCTACGCCGAGCGCGACGAATTGCGCCGGGCCAACACGGTGAGCAAGTTTTTCGAGCAGGAATACAACCTGTACGCGCAATTCGGCGAACTCGTCGGTGACCAGTTCACCAGCCTGCTCGAGCTGGCTGACAACATCCAGGTCGACTACGGCTACTGGATTGCACAAAAGCAGGCCGCCGCAGTCCAGCAGTCGAAGGTGCCGGCTTCGGCCGATGGCGTAGCCAGCACACGGCGCAAGCAGGCCAACGCGGCCTGAGCCAATCCCGCCGGGGCGCAATGCCCCGGCGCAGTCCGGTTCCGTCGGCCGGGCGGCGCCCCCTCGGGGCGCCGTCATCACTGAAGCCTCCGATCCCCGATCCGCAATCCACCGTCGCCCGGCGTCGTCCGGTGCGTCGCTGTCCAACAGCGTTGTGCCCATTCCGGCCTTGTCCCTACCGTCGGCGATGCCGTTTCACGGGTGCCGGATGTGCGCCGTTATTGCCGTAAGCAAATGCGCCTCCGCGCGATGTATAGCAGGTATACCAATCGTTCATTTTCCAGTTTGCGCGGGCTGGAATATATTTTCATCAACCCGGGACGCACAGGGCGGAGCGAAAAGGAAACCGCACCGTTTTGAATGAATCGGGGATTCGGCGGGGAGGAGATGAAACAGCAATGACCCTGCAATTTTTCAAGCAACGACGTAGAGGTTGGGATGTTGAGGAATATCTGTCTTGCGGGCGTATTGGCGACGGTGTCGGCAATGTCGTTCGCAGCTGAACCGGATCAACCCAAGATCGTACTCGAGCAGAAATTCGATGTCAGCGCCGAAAAGGCCTGGGGAAAACTCGGCACGTTCTGCAGCATTGCACACTGGCAATCCCTGGTGCGCGATTGTCTGGTGGAAGAACGGAGCGACGGCATTTATCGGGTGGTGGTGATGAAGAACGACACCGCTTATACCGAACGCCTGGAAACGTTCTCGCAATCCGATCGCAGTTTCAGTTACTCGATCTTGAGTGGTCCGCTGCCGGTCAATCAATACCGGTCCGAATTGAAGGTCGAATCACGGGGTAGTGAATCGAAGCTGGTTTGGCGGGCGTGGTACACCGTTCCGGAAAAAGGCGATAGCCAGAAAATAAAAAGCGATCTTGAATCGCTGTTCCGGAATGGAATCAACGGAATGACGGCACTGCTGCATTCCTGAGTTGTTCAAATCAAATACAAAGGAGAAATCATGATTCTGGTTACTGGTGCCACAGGCAATGTAGGTAGTGAAGTCGTTCGTCGTCTCGCCGAGCAGAACGTCGCAGTGCGGGCGCTGACCCGCAATGCGGACAAGGTCGGTCAGTCGGGTTCGGTCGAATGGGTGCAGGGCGAGTTCACCGATGCGCAGAGCCTAAACAGCGCGCTGCGCGGTGTCGACAAGGTGGTGCTGATCACCCCGGCGCATGCCGACATGGTGGCGCATCAGCTGGCCGTGGTCGAGGCTGCCAAGGCGGCTGGCGTGAAGCACATCGTCAAGCTGTCGGGTCTGGGTGCCGGTCCGGAGGCGCCGATCCGCCTGCCGCGCAACCACTTCCTGATCGAGAGCAGCATCAAGGAAAGCGGCCTCGCCTACACCTTCGTCCGTCCGAACCTGTTCATGCAGGTGCTGATCGGCTCGGCCGGCAGCATCGCGTCGGATGGCGCGATCTACGCCCCGGCCGGCGACGGCGCGATCAGCTTCACCGACGTGCGTGACGTGGCGGCGACGATCGTGACTGCGCTGCTCGAGCCGGGCCACGAAAACCAGGCGTACGAGATCACCGGTCCTGCTGCGCTGACCTATGCGCAAGCCGCCGACGTGCTGAGCACGGCGATCGGCAAGCCGGCGAAGTACGTGGCGGTCGACGAGGCAACCGCACGTGACGCGATGACGTCGGGCGGACTCGACCAGTGGCTGGTCGAAGCCTTCCTCGAGCTGTTCCAGATCTACCGCGCAGGTTACGGCGCTGCCGTGCTGAGCGATACCGTGGCCAAGGTCACCGGTCGCCCGGCGCACGATCTGAACAACTTCGCCAACACCTATCGTCCGCAGTTCGTGGCGGCCTAAGCGCAGCCTGGGTGCGGTGGGCGGTTTGTCCAGCGCACCCGGAGCCCAATTACAAAGAGAAATCCGATGAATCCAGATCAAATTGTCGTGGTCGGTGACAAGTTCGCCCACTTCGCAAACCTGCCAGGCGTGATGACCGTTTCGCAACTGGCGCACAAGCTCGACGGTGCGGCACAGGACGAGGACCTGCCGACGTCGGTGGTGATCGGCCAGGGCGTGTCCGAAGGCTGGTACACCTACCTGAAGGGCCGTTTCAACGCGCGCGGTGTGCCGGTGGCATTCCGTGGCGAGGAACAGATTACCGGGCGCACCGGTCGCCGCTTCAGCCACAAATGGCAGCGCCGCAACATCCTGATCACCGATCCGCAGCAGACCGGCCTCAACCAGTACCACATGCTGCTGTCGCTGGACGATGACTGCGAAATCATTTCCGACCACACCACCGGCCATCACATCCAGGGCATGGTGCTGACCGAAGCGGCACGCCAGGCGTTCCTGGCGGTGAGCGAGTGGTTCCTGCTACCGAAAAACGAGAAGTACTACTTCGTGATCAACAAGTTCAACGTCGATTACACCAAGTTCACCTTCCCGTTGCAGGTCGGCATCGACTTCCACATCGAATCGCTGGACCAGAGCCGCGCCGACCGGATGTCCGCCAAGACGAAGATCCGCTTCGTCCAGCAGAACGAGACGGTCTGCACCGCCGAAGTGGAGTACACGGCCATCCTGGAAAGCAGGCTGAACCCGAAGGAAGAGCAGATGGCCATCACCGCACTGAACAACGTGCTGGATGTCCAGGCTTCGCAGCCGCGACAAGTGGCCTGATGGCCGGACACCGGGTCATCGGGGCTCAGACCAGCTCCTGGCAGGTCTCGATGACCTGATCGCGAATCCAGTTGGAAATCGGGTTCTTGGTCAGGTGGTTCAGGCGGATGAAGTGGAACAGGTGGTTTTCGCTGGGCAGCGGCAGTTCGTTGATGCGCAGCGGGTAGGCCTTGGCGAAATGCTGTGCCAGTCGGCGCGGCAGGACGCAGAGATAAGGTTGCTGGCACAGCAGTTCCGGAATGGCATTGAAACTGTGTACCGAACCGACGACGCGGCGTTTGCTGCCCATTTCGGCCAGACGTTCGTCTACCCAGCCGGACAGGTGGCCTTTATAGGAAACCAGCAAATGCTCGGCGGCAAGGAATTGTGTCATGGTCAATCCGTCCGAAATGGCCGGATGCAGATTGGAGCAGACCGCGACGTAATCCTCGCGGAATAGCGGGTCGGTGGCAAGGCGGCCGCAAGGCGGTAATGAAGAAACAATGGCGCAGTCGATTTCGGAACGCTCGATCAATTCATGGGCGTCCTGATAGGTGGCCGGCATGGTGGTGAGAAAGACCGAAGGCGCTTGCTGGCTGACGCGTTGCAGTAATTTGGGCAGAACAATGGCGATGCCGTAATCGTTGAGCCCGAGTTTCAATGAAGTGGAAATGTGTTTTGGATCGAAGCCGGAAGCCATGTTGACGGCGGCCTCGAGCAGGGCCATGCCCTCGAACAGCAGCGGGGCAATCATTTCGGTGGTACGGGTCGGGCGCATTTCGCCGTCGATTCGGACAAAAAGGCGCTCGTTGAAAATGTAATTCAATCGCTCCAGTGCGCGGCTGACTGCGGGTTGCGTCATTGCGAGCTGCTTTCCGGCATGCGTGAGATTGCGCTGGTTGTAAATGGAAAGCAGGACCTTGAAGAGATTGAGGTCAATCGGTCTCAGGCTGTTGTTCATGGCTGATTTGAAGATATGAAAGTGCGGGTTCGGGGCAATGGCAGCCGATAGGGGCGGCCGCTCGGAACGAATTGAAAATTTTTTATGGTCGGGCTGAAAAGTGCATAAAAGTTTCGTTCCTGTTTTAGTGATCGGTGCCGGTCCGGTCGGGATGGCGACGGCAGCATTGCTGCGCCAACAGGGGATTGCGGTTCGGGTCATCGAAAAGAACGATGCACCCACGCCGTTTTCGAAAGCGGTAGGCGTCCATGCGCGGACGCTGGAAAGCATGCATGCGTTGGGGGTGACCGAGCAGTTGCTCAGCCAGGGGCATCCGATGCATTCCTTTCGTTTGGTTGACAATGGCCAAACGATTATGCAGGCAAAGTTTACAAATATTTCATCGGCATATTCGTTTGTTGTAGGTTTGCCGCAAAGTTGCACCGAGCGCACCTTGCTGGCGCGCCTGATCAGCCTCGGCGGCCGCGTCGAGTGGAATACCCGGCTCGTCAGCATTGCCCAGCTGGGCGATCGCAACGACGCGAGCCAAGCGGCGCAGGTGAAGCTGCAGCATGCCGACGGCAGCGAGGAAATCGTCAGCTGCAACTGGCTGATCGGTGCGGACGGCAGCCGCAGCGCGGTGCGCGAGCTGGCCGGGATCGGCTTTCCGGGCGGCGATTACGGCAAGTCCTTCATCCTTGGCGACGTCAAGGTCGACTGGGCCGGCCCCAAGTACGAGCTGCAGTTCTTCCTCTCGAAGCACGGCTACCTGCTGCTGGTGCCGATGCCGAACGGCCTGCACCGGATCATTGCGCAGACCGACAAGCTGTACGAGGACTTCCAGGGCGACGAAAAGCCCAAGGCGACGCTGGCCGAGCTGCAGGCGATTGTCGATCGGCAGGGGCCGGGCAATATGCGCGTGCATTCGCCGGAATGGCTGACGTGCGCGCCGTTCTACCACCGCCGTGCCGACACCTGCCTGCAGGGCCGGACACTGCTGGTCGGTGATGCCTTCCACCTGTTCAGCCCGCTGGGCGCACAGGGACTGAATACCGGTTTCCAGGATGCCTTCAATCTGGCGTGGAAGCTGGCGTACGTCGAGAAGGGCTGGGCACCGGTCGGTCTGGTCGACAGCTATCGCGACGAGCGCGAAGCCATCGCCAAGCTGATTGCCACCATCACGTCCAAGACCACCGACTACATCACCGCGACGGCGTGGCACCGCCGGATGATGCGCCGGCTGGTGACGCGCTGGTTCAACCCGACGCCGAAGGTGCAGGAGCAGTTGCCGCGGCTGCTGGCCGGGCTGATGCAGGCGTACGACGGCGCGCAGGCGTCGCCGAAGGGGCTGCCGCAGGCCGGTACCCGCGTGCCGCACGCGTGGATTCCCGAAGGCCTCGGCTACAAGCCGCTGGCCAGCCTGATCCACGGCAACGCGTTCACGCTGCTACTGATCGCCAATCGTGTCGACACGCGAACGCTGCAGCAACTGCAGGCCTTCTGCAGCCAGCATCTGCCGCTCATGCCCTTCCTGAAGGTGAAGCTGGTGACGCGCGAGGTCGAGGCGATCGACGTGTCGATGCCGGCCGGCGTCGAGGTGATCGAGGACAGGCTGAGCAGCATCTTCGAAGCCTTCGACGTGACCGAACGGGCGCAGGTCCTGGTCCGGCCCGACGGCTTCACCGCCCAGTCGAGCCACGGCTGGTCGCTGGACGCGGTCACCGCCCATTTCAACAAAGCGCAATTTGCAGCGCGTCCGGCCAGGACCGCGACGCGAGAGGAGCTGGTTAGCCATGAAGCGTAAGGCCGCTTTCTTCGATGTCGACAACACGCTGCTGAACCTGAAGTCGATGTTCTCGTTCCAGCAGTACTACTACGCACGCACCGGCTCGGGCGATGCCTATCCGGCCTTCGTCCAGATGCTGCAGGACCATCCGCAACGCCACGACCGCCAGGCGCTGAACCGCCTGTTCTACCAGAGCTTTTCGGGGCGGAGCCAGTCAGTGCTGCGGGCGATTGCCGAGGCCTGGTTCGCCCACCAGCTGGGCGAGTACGGCGACGCGCTGTGGATCCGTTCGGCGCTGACGCTGGCCGGGCGCCTGCGTGCCGAGGGCTACCAGCTGGTGGCGGTATCGGGCTCGAGCCACGAAATCCTTGCACCGCTGATGCGCCACCTCGGCTTCGACGCGTGCCTGGCGACGACGCTGGAAGTCCGCGACGGTTTCTATACCGGGCAGATCGACGGGCTGCAGATGATCGGCGACGGCAAGGGCGTGGCGGTCCGCCAGTACGCGGCGGAGCAGGGCATCGATCTGGCCGATTGCGTCGCCTGCGGCGATCACATCACCGATCTGCCGATGCTGTTCCAGACCGGCCTCGCTTTCGTGGTCGAGGGCGACCCGGCACTCGAGGAAGTGGCCCGCCAGCGCGACTGGCCGGTCCTGGCGCTGAACGAGCAGGCGCAGGTGGCCGAAGCCATGCACGTCTGACAACCCGGCTGCTTCGCAGGCCCAACCCGATACCGCTGCGCCGGCCCCGGCAGGCGCAGCGTCCTTGCCCGATTTCCTTCAACAAGTGAGTAAGACATGAACAATGTATCCCGCTGGGCCGCCATGCTGGCCCTCCTGTTTGCCACCGCCGCGTGGGGCGGCCTGTTCCACGCCGGCAAGCTGGTGCTGAACAACGTCGACCCGTTCTGGTTCACCGTGGTCCGCTATACCGGTGCGGCGCTGCTGCTGTGCTGCATCCTGCTGCTGCAGGGCAATGTCCGCTGGACGCTGCTGCGCGAGCACTGGCTGCGTCTGGCCAGCCTCGGCCTGATGGGCTACGGCATGTTCGGCATCCTGGTCTTCATCGGCCTGTCGCACTCGGTACCGTCGCACGGTGCGGTGATCATGGCGACGATGCCGATCACCACGCTGCTGATGCGCTGGGTGTTCGAACGCCAGCGGCCGCAGCTGTGGGCCTGGTGCGTCGTCGCGCTGGCGATCTTCGGCGTCTCGCTGGTCTCCGGCGTCTGGCACGGCAATACCGCCGAGGGCCAGAGCACCGTGGTCGGCGACCTGATCGCCTTCGTCGGCACCGTCGGCTGGATCATGTACACCCGTGGCCAGGCCAGCGTGTCCAGGCTGTCGGTGATCGAGTACACGACCTTCACGGCGATTCTGGCGCTGCCGGGGCTGTTCGCCTTCGCACTGGTCGCAACCTTCCTCGGTTATGCGCACCGTCCGGCGCCGGCCGACCTGATCGCCGCGATTCCGCCGATCCTCTACATCGTCGTCATCGGTACCGTGCTGGCCGCACTGGCCTTCAACAAGGGCGTCCGGACCCTCGGTGCGGTCCACGGCATCGTGTTCATCAATCTGGTGCCGGTGTCGGCCCTGCTGATCAGCGTTGCCAAGGGGGCTTTGCCCAACGGCAGCGAGGTCGTCGGGACGCTGCTGATCATCGTTGCCCTGACCGTGCAGGCCCGAAAGATGGGTCTGGCGGTCAAGGCCAGCCAATAGCGGGTGACGCACCGGGGCGCCGGCAGACGCCGCCCCGGTGACGAAGCACGCAACACCCAGGAAACGCAGTCATGAAGATGGTCATCGGCAACTGGAAAATGAACGGCAACATCGATCTGTTGCATTCGATTGTTCCGACGCTCTTACACGAAGGTCTCGGCTCGGCGGTGGCGCTGTGCCTGCCCTACCCCTACCTGAGTGCCGCGCACTCGCTGCTGAAGGCGGCGCGCTCGCAGATCAAGCTCGGCGCTCAGAACGTCAGCGAGCATCCGTTCGGCGGCTACACCGGCGAAATCTCCGCCGCGATGCTCAAGGAGTTCGGTTGCCGGCTGGTGCTGGTCGGTCACCCGGAGCGGCGCAGCCTGTTCGGCGAAACCCGCGAAGTGACGGCCGGCAAGCTGCACGCCGCGCTCGGTGCCGGGCTGTACCCGGTGTACTGCGTCGGCGAGACGCTGGCGCAGCGCGAGGGCGGGCTGGCACGGCAGGCCATGGTCGACGAGCTGGCGCTGCTGGCCGGCGTGCCGACCGACCGCTACGCCGTGGCTTACGAGCCGTCGTGGGCGATCGGTGGCGGCGTGACTGCAACCAGTGCCGACATCAACGACATGCACCTGTTCATCAAGGACGTCCTCGGCCCCGGCACCCGGGTGCTGTACGGCGGCAGCGTCAAGAGCCACAACGCCGGGCAGGTGCTCGGCCTCGACAGTGTCGATGGGGTGCTGGTCGGCAACGCGGCGCTGTCGGCCAGCGAGTTCCTCAGCATCTGCCACACCGCGAACCGCTGCGCGCACGGCGAACCGATCGAGCTGCTGAAAAAGCCGCGGGCCGGGCTGATCGACACCGACGGACCATCACATCACCTGCCGGGCATGCCGTCGATCGACAGCCCGTTCTGGCGCGAGTTTTAAGCGCGGCCGCGATTCGTCACGGCAGCGCGTTTTTTACACACCACCAATAAAAACGCAGTCCAACACAGCTAGGAGCAACCATGAAATTTCCGTTCAAATCCGTCATCGGCGGCGCACTGGCCGTCATGAGCCAACTCGCACTGGCAGGTCAGCTGGGCGTGTTCACCTCCGACGCCAACGGCTTCGACACGCACACCTTCTACTACGATGACGGCAAGGAGGTGACCATCATCGATACCCAGTTCGTGCCGGCGCTGACCGAGGCGATGGTCAAGCAGATCCGCAGCGAAACCAAGTCGCCGATCACCCGCGTCGTGGTCACCCACCCGAATCCGGACAAGTTCAACGGCCTGCCTTACCTGCACAAGCAGGGCGTCGAATCGATCACCAGCGCGGCGGTGTCGGCCGAGATGCCCAAGGTGCATGCCTACAAGGAAAATTTCTGGGTCAATACCGCCAAGGCCTTCAAGCCCGGCACCTACCCGGCGTTCGAGAACGTCAAGACGACGTTCACCGGCAAGAGCGTGGTCAAGCTGAAGTCCGGTGAAACGCTGAGCCTGATCGAGCTGCAGCACCCAGGCGTCGCGACCAAGCAGGTGGTCGTGCGCATCGACCAGAGCGGCGACCTGATCGTCGGCGACCTGCTGCACAACAAGGCCCACCTGTGGCTGGAAGGCGGCCTGGTCAACGGCAAGCCGCGCGCGGACCTGAAGGCGTGGTCGGCCGCGGTAGGCGAGCTGACGGCGCTGTCCCAGGGCAAGCCGAATGCCAAGGTCTACGGCGGCCGCGGCGAATTCGTCACGGTGGGCACGGCTGTCAAGGAGCAGCAGCGTTACCTGACGCAGGCCGATACGCTGGTCCGTACCTATATCGAGCAACTGGGCGACCGCAAGGGCGAGCTGAAGGATCCGAAGCTGGCGGCCAGCCACTACAAGGAACTGGAACGCCGCTTCAGCGAACGCTTCCCGGACTACAAACTCAGCTACATGATCGGCTACAGCGTGTACGGTCTGGTCAACACCGATATCGACGCCGGCAAAGCGCTGTAATCCCGGCACCGCGCGCCACAGGGCGCGCCTGAGGCGCAGTGGGCAACGCTCACTGCGCCAGTTGCGTTGCCAGATAGTCGATCAGTACCCGCACCTTCGGCGCCAGATGGCGCTTTGGCGGATACAGCAGCCACGCGGTGCCACGATACGCCGGCGCGCGGAAATCCCAATCCGGCAGCACCTGAAGCAGGCGGCCTTCGGCAATCGCGGCACGTGCGGTAAACAGCGGCAGGCAGGCGATGCCCAGATGCGCGAGAGCGCCTTCCAGCCGCACCCCGCTGTGGTTGGCGACGTAGCGCCCCCGCACGCTGACGGTGGCTACCTCGGCATCGCGCTTGAACTGCCAGCGTGCGTCGTCGGGCGTTTCGCCGAGATAGATGCAGCTGTGCCGGGCCAGTTCGCGCGGATGGGCCGGCGTACCGTGTTCGGCCAGATAGGCCGGCGTGGCGGCCAGCACATGCTGGATCCGCAGCAGCGGTCTTGCCGCCAGCCCCGGTGGCGGCGTTTCGGTCAGCCGCAGCACCAGATCGACATCGTCGTCGAACGGATCGACGTCGCGGTCGGTGAGGACGAGCTGGATGTCGACCTCCGGATAGCGCGCCAGAAAGGCCGGCAGCGTCGGATGGACCACCTGACGGCCGAACGCGTTGGGGATGCTGATGCGCACCAGCCCGCGCGGCGCTTCCATGAATTCGTTCGGGACTGCCATCACCGCCCTGGCCGCCGACACCATGTCCTGCGCGCGGGTCAGCACGGCGCGTCCCGGCTCGCTCAGCCGCAGCTTGCGCGTGGTGCGCTCGAGCAGGCGCGCCCCCAGCGCGTTCTCGAGCCGGCCGATCTGCCGGCTGACCGCCGACGGCGTCGTGCCGAGCTGCCGGGCCGCGGCGGAGAAACTGCCGGCCTCGACCACGCGGACGAACACCGCCATATCGGGCAGCAGGCCGAGATAGTCATCGTGCATGCCGCATCCTCCCGCTCGTTGATTTGTGCTTGAAATACACAAGTATTGTGTTTGCAAGGCTGATTATCGCACTTTAGCGCAAGGACTAAGATCGCTCCATTCCCCGCTTCCGAGCCTGCCATGTCCGCCATCCTCTCCCGTACTCCCTGGCTGGCCGAAGCCATGCTGCTGCTGGTCGCCCTGCTGTGGGGAACGAGTTACGGCGTCGCCAAGGGCGCGCTGGTGTACTACCCGGTGCTCGGTTTTCTGGCGGTGCGTTTCGGCCTGACCTTCCTGCTGCTGCTGCCGTCGCTGCGGCAGCTGGCAACGCCGGCAGGGCGCGCCGCGCTGGGGGCGGGCCTGCCGCTCGGCGCCATCCTGCTGGGGATCTTCATTTGCGAAACCTTCGGCATCGCGCTGACCACCGCGGCCAACGCGGCTTTCCTGATCAGCCTGTGCGTGGTGTTCACGCCGTTTGCCGAGTGGATCATGCTGGGTCGCCGGCCGGACCGCACCGCAATGCTGGCCGCCGGCGTTTCGCTGGCCGGCGCGGCCATGCTCAGCTCCGGTGCCACATTGCGCTTCAATCTCGGGGATGCGCTGATGCTGGTGGCCGCGGTCCTGCGGGCGATCAACGTCTGCATGATCAAGCGGCTGACGCAGGACCGGGCGATGCCGATGCTCACGCTCACGGCGGTGCAGGCGGGGGTGGTGTGCAGCGGCAGCGTGGCGGTGGCCCTGCTGGTGTCGGGCACCGGCCTGCCGGCGCTACCGACCGCACCGGCGTTCTGGATCGCCTCACTGTATCTGGTGCTGTTCTGCACGATTTTCGCCTTCTTCGCGCAGAACTGGGCGGTGCGCCGCGGCAGCCCGAGCCGGGTGGCGCTGCTGATGGGCAGCGAGCCGGTGTTCGGCGCGCTGTTCGCGGCGGTCTGGCTGGGCGAGCGGCTGACGCCGCTGGCCTGGTGCGGCGCCGTGCTGATCGTCGGCGCCTGCCTGTGGGCGACGCTGCCGCGGCAGACGGCAGCCGTCGCGTAAGGCCTCAGTGCACCGGATAGACGCGCCCGGTCTGCAGGCCCTCGACACTCTTGCTGTACGCCAGCGCGACGCGGGCCGCCGGCACCGCTTCGAAGCCGCGGAAGTAGGGGCCGTAGCCGTCCAGCGATTCGACCAGCACGTTCGGGCTGACCACGTTGATGCGCAGGCCGCGCGGCAGCTCGATCGCCGCGCCGCGGACGAAGCCCTCGATCGCCGCGTTGACCATGCTGGCGCTGCTGCCGTAGCGGATCGGTTCGTCGCTGACGATGCCGCTGGTCAGCGTGAAGCTGCCGCCGTCGTTCAGCACGTGCTGGCCGGCGATGACCAGATTCACCTGGCCCATCAGCTTGTCGTTCAGGCCGATCGCGTACTGCTCGGGAGTGAACTCGCCCAGCGGACCGAAGTGCAGGCTGCCGGTCGTGGCGATCACGGCGTCGAGCGGGCCGGTTTCGCGGAACAGGCGCTGGACACTGGCCAGATCAGTCACGTCGACACGGAAGTCGCCGCTGCTGCGGCCGGCGGTGACGATGGTATGACGCGGGGCGAGTTCGGCGGCGACGGCACGGCCGATGGTGCCGCTGGCACCGATGACGAGCACTTTCATGGTGAGCTCCTTGCTGTTTGATTGTTGACGAAATTCATCATATACAAGGCTGTATCGATGATAATCAGCATTGAAATCAATTCACTATTGCATCCATGAATGGAATCGACCCGGCTCACGCCAAGACACTGTCCTTGCAGTGGGCCATGACCTTCGCCGCCGTGGTCGAGCATGGCAGCTTTACCCGCGCGGCCGACGCGCTCGGCGTCTCGACCGCACGGGTCAGCCGTCAGGTCGGCCAGCTCGAAGCCCTGCTCGGCACGCCGCTGCTGTACCGGACGACGCGGCGGCTCAACCTGACCGAAGCCGGGCAGGTGTACTTCGCGCATTGCCGCAACTGGTCGCAATGGGCCGGTGCGGCGGCACAGGCCGTGCGCGAGCTGCGCGACGAGGTGGCCGGCACGGTGCGGATGACGGTGCCGACGAGCTTCGGCAGCGCCTTCATGGCGCAGGCGCTGCTGGCGTTCCGGGCACGCTATCCGCAGGTGAGCGTCGAGCTCGACCTGAGCCGCGAGCCGCGCGATCTCGAAGCCGACGGCTTCGATCTGGCGATCCGCTCGAACCTCGCCGCGCCGGAGCGGCTGGTGTCGCGCCCGCTGAGTCTGGTGCGCGACTGGGTGGTGGCCAGCCCGGCACTGCTCGGCGACAAGGCGCCGCAGACACCGGCCGAACTGACGGACTGGCCGTGTCTCGCCAACCAGTTTTTCCGCGAGGCAACGCACTGGGTGTTCAGCCGTGACGAACTGCCGTACGCGGTCGACATCGCGCCGGTCATGCAGAGCAACAATTTCGACATGCTGCGCAATCTGGCGCTGGCGGGCGGCGGCATCGCCCGGCTGCCGAGCTATCTGGCGATCGCCGACGTCGAAGCGGGGCGGCTCGTGCGCCTCCTGCCCGACTACCGGTTGCCGGCGTTGCCGTTCTATCTCGTCTACCCGCAACGGTTGCCGCAACCGGCCAAGGTGCGCGCGGTGATCGACTTCCTGCTCGAGTGGTTCGCCCAAGCGCCGCAGCGCGACCGCTTGCCGCCAGCCGCCTAGCCGGCCGGTGCGGCGGCGGGCCGCGCGCTACTTCTCCTGCATGGCCTTGCCCGCGGGACGCACGCGATCGTCGCCCCGGCCCTGGTGGATGACGGTCGGCTCGGCAGCTCTGGCCGCAAACGCGGCATCGTCGAGCACGACGCCGTGGGCGATGTAGAGCTCGACATCGGTTCGCTGCAGGCCGATACGCTGTTCGGTGCCTACGATGACGACGCCGGTCTTGCGGTCCGAGTAGATCCGGTACTCGGTACGCGGGCCGATCAGGTTGAGCCGCAGCTCGCTGTTCAGGTTGCTCTGCATCAGCCCGAAGTAGGCGCGCAGCCGGCGCGGGCCCGGGCCTTCGCCGCGCTGGCAGCCGGCGTCGCAGCGGTAGGCATGCACGAGCTGGTAGCCGTTGCGGACGAGAATCTCGCCGTAATAGTCGTTGAGCCATTGCGCGCTGTCGTCGAGCGTATAGCTGTAAAACCAGGTATTGCCGGCGACCGGGACCAGCTGGTCGGCGCGGATGCCTTTGCCCGGGGTGAAGTACGGCGTAGATACCGGCACGTCGACGCGCAGATGTTCGAGGTATTTGCCCTGCTCGAACGGCGGGTTGCCGGGCAGGATGTCGAGGTCGAACGGTGCGCGGCTCAGCGGCACCGGTTTCTCGCGCACCGGCCAGACCGGTTCGGGTCGGCCCTTGTCGCTGGCCGGACAGTCGGCGCTGTTGAGGCCGGGCTCGGTCGGGCTGGCTTTCAGCTTGCGGGTGATCGGCTTCAGGTCGCGGATCGGCCCCTGCGCGATCGCCAGCGTTACGTCGACAAGCGCCGGGTCGGCGTCCGAATGACCGGTGCCGAGCAGCACCACGCCGGCGCGCGGATTGGTGTAGACGGTGTAATCGATGCCGTAGCCGGCGGCCGGGCGCGGCCGGACATTGCGCATGGCGTTGCCGGCGACGCGGCGCAGCTCGACGCCGTCGGTATCTCGCAGGCAGCGTTCGTCGCACTGCTGCATCTCGACCCGGGTGAAGCCGTCGCGTGACAGCGCGCACTCGTAATGTTTGCGGACTGCGGCGGCGGTGACTTCGCCTTTGCGGTAGCGGTATTCGGCATACCAGCCGGTGCCGGTGACCGGGACCGCGTACTCGTCCCAGCGTTCGGGGACGCCGCGCTTGTCGCGGATCCAGCCGGACACCGGCACATCAAGCTCGACGTTCTCGCGCACGAAGGGCGGGAAGGTCGAGACATAGCCGGGCAAGGGAGTCAGGCCGAAGGGCAACGGTGCCGCACCGGTCGAGGTCGGGTCGGCGCCGGCAACGGGCAGCGAGAGTGCGAACAGCAGGGTCCACGGCTTCATCGTTTTTCCCCAGCGACGGCGCTAACTTCACCATACAGGCGGCGTGGGGATCCTGCCGTGCCGGTGGTCGGCCGTTTCCGGGGCGCTGTTACGGATGCCGGCCGCTGCGACTGTGCCTTTGCCGGAATTGCGGACGGCGCATACTGGATGCTCCCTTTCCGGAGCATCACCATGGCGTTGAAAGACTGGCTGGCCGCACTGCTGGTGATCGTGGCCTGGGGCGTCAATTTCGTCGTCATCAAGGTCGGCCTGCACGGCGTGCCGCCGATGCTGCTCGGTGCCTTGCGCTTCATCCTGGTCGCGTTTCCGGCCGTGCTGTTCGTGCCCCGCCCGCAGGTGCCGTGGACACGGCTGCTGGCCTATGGCGCGACGATCAGTCTCGGGCAGTTCGTCTTCCTGTTTTCCGCCATCGACGCCGGCATGCCCGCCGGTCTGGCGTCACTGGTACTGCAGGCGCAGGCCTTCTTCACCGTGCTGCTGGCTGCGGCGCTGTTCGGCGAGCGCATGCACTGGTACAGCCTGGCCGGGCTGGCCGTGGCGGCGGCCGGACTGGCGATGATCGGGCTGAGCGGCGGTGCCGGACGCGTCTCCACCCTCGGCTTCGGGCTGACCTTGTGCGCCGCCCTGTGCTGGGCGGGTGGCAATCTGGTGATCAAGGGCATCGGCAAGGTCGACCCGCTGGGTCTGGTGGTCTGGGGCGCGCTGGTGCCGCCGTTGCCGTTTCTGGCGCTGTCGCTCTGGCTGGAAGGCGCGCCGCGCATCACGGCCAGCCTCGCCAGTCCCGGCGTGGACAGCGTACTGGCGGTGTTCTACCTGGCCTACGTCGCCACCTGCCTGGGCTACGGGCTGTGGGGCCGTCTGCTGGCACACCATCCGGTGCGGCAGATCGCACCGCTGACCTTGCTGGTGCCGGTGGTCGGACTGGTTTCGGCGCGGCTGCTGCTGGGCGAACAGCTGACGCCGGTCCAGTGGGCGGGCGGGCTGGTGGTGATGCTCGGGCTGCTGGTCAACGTGTTCGGTCCGCGCTGGCGGGCAGCGCCGCAGACCGCCTGATATGCCGACGTTTCAGCCGCCGGCGCGTTTGACGCGGTGGCCCAGCTCAGTGAGCAGGGCCATCACCGGTTCGCAGTGGTCGCCCTGGATTTCGATCACGCCGTCCTTGACCGTGCCGCCCGACCCGCACCGGGTCCGCAACTGTTTGGCCAGCAGCGCGATCGCGGTGGCGTCCAGCGTCAGGCCCTTGACCAGCGTGACGCCTTTGCCTTTGCGCGTTTCCCGCGAGACCCGCAGCGCGCCGTCGGCGAAGCCCGCCGGCGCGGCGGCCTTGCAGCTGCAGGCCGCCAGCGGCTGGCGGCAGGCCGGGCACATGCTGCCGTGTTCGGTCGAGTAGACCAGACCGCCTGACGATGGCGCTTTCAACGGCTGGCTCCGCGTCCGGGCCGGAAGATCCGTGTATCCATCAGCGGCCGCTGCGCGCCTTGCCGTGGGTTTTCTTGCCCTTGCCCTGACCCGGCAGCACGACCTTGCGTGCCCCGGCCGGGGCGCGCGGTTTGGCGGCCTGCGGTACCGGCTGGGCGCCACGCGGTGCGGCATGGCTGCGTTTTTCTCCGGCCGCTTCACGCGGAATCAGGTGATGCGGCGCGTTGCCGATCAGGTCGGCGCGACCCATATTGATCAGCGCTTCGCGCAGGATCGGCCAGTTTTCCGGATCGTGGAAACGCAGGAAGGCCTTGTGCAGCTTGCGGCGATAGCCGTCGCGGATCACGTCGACCTTTTCCGAGCTGCGGCCGAGTTTCTTCAGCGGGTTGCGGCGGGTGTGCCACATCGTCGTCGCCAGCGCCATCGGCGTCGGCGTGAACGCCTGCACCTGGTCGGGCTTGAAGTTGTTCTTCTTCAGCCACAGTGCCAGATTCAGCATGTCCTCGTCGGCCGTGCCCGGGTGGGCGGCGATGAAGTACGGGATCAGATACTGCTGCTTGCCGGCTTCCTTGCTGTACTTCTCGAACAGGCGCTTGAAGTTCTCGAACGCGCCGATGCCCGGCTTCATCATCTTGCTGAGCGGCGCGTCCTCGGTGTGCTCGGGCGCGATCTTCAGGTAGCCGCTGACATGGTGGGTCACCAGTTCCTTGATGTACTCGGGCGATTCGACCGCGATGTCGTAACGCAGGCCCGAGCCGATGGTGATCTTCTTCACGCCTGGAATCGCCCGCGCCTTGCGGTACAGCTGGATCAGGTGGCTGTGATCCGTGTTGAGGTTCTCGCAGATGCCCGGGTAGACGCAGCTCAAACGTCGGCAGCTGTGCTCGATCTTTTCGTCCTTGCACGCCAGCCGGTACATGTTCGCGGTCGGGCCGCCGAGGTCGGAAATGTGGCCCTTGAAGCCGTCGGTCTTGTCGCGGATTTCCTCGATCTCGGTCAGGATCGATTGCTCCGAACGGCTCTGGATGATGCGGCCTTCGTGCTCGGTGATCGAGCAGAAGGTACAGCCGCCGAAACAGCCGCGCATGATGTTGATCGAGAAGCGGATCATCTCCCACGCCGGGATGTGCGCCTTGCCGTAGCTCGGGTGCGGATTGCGTGCGTACGGCAGGCCGTAGACGTAGTCCATCTCCGGCGTGGTCAAAGGCACCGGCGGCGCGTTCATCCACACATCGCGTTCGCCGTGCTGCTGCACCAGCGCGCGGGCGTTGCCGGGGTTGGATTCCAGATGCAGCGTACGGCTGGCGTGCGCGTACAGCACCGGGTCGTGCGCGACGGCCTCGTAGGCCGGAATCCGCACCACGGTTTTCTGCCGTTCGGCCTGCTTGGCGGCGATGCGCTCGGCCTTGCTGACGAGGCGGATGGGTTTGGGCGCATCGGCGTCGCCGCCGGTTTCACAGGCTGCGCTGGCCTGTTTTTCTTCTTCCATCGCGTACGGATCGGGATGCGGATCGACGCGGCCCGGGGTGTCGACGGTGGTCGAGTCGAGCACGTGCCAGTCGCGCGCCGGCATCCAGCCGTGGCCGGTCATGAAGGCCGTGCCGCGGATGTCGCGCATGTCCTTGAGCTTTTCGCCGGCGGCGGCGCGGTGGGTGACTTCGACCAGCGCGCGTTCGGCGTTGCCGTACAGCAGGATGTCGGCCTTGGCGTAGACGATCGCCGACTGGCGAACCTTGTCGCTCCAGTAGTCGTACTGGGCGATCCGGCGCAGGCTGGCCTCGATCGAGCCGACCATGATCTGCACGCCCGGGAAGGCCTCGCGGCAGCGCTGCGAATACACCGTCACCGCGCGGTCGGGCCGGCGGCCGGCGACTGCGTCGGGCGTGTATGCGTCGTCCGAACGCGGGCGCTTGTCGGCGGTGTAGCGGTTGATCATCGAATCCATGTTGCCGGCGGTGATGCCGAAGAACAGCCTCGGCTTGCCCAGCGCCTTGAACGGCTCGGCGCTGTCCCACTCGGGCTGGCTGATGATGCCGACCTTGTAACCCTGCGATTCGAGCAGCCGGCCGACCAGCGCCATGCCGAAGCTCGGGTGGTCGATGTAGCAGTCGCCGGTCACCAGGATCACGTCGCACTCGTCCCAGCCGAGCGCAGCCATTTCGGCGCGGCTCATCGGCAGGAACGGCGCCGGCTTGGTGCGGCGCTGGGGGGCGTAATCGAAAATCGGCGTTGGAACGGAATTCATGATGACCGGCAATCTGGCTAATCGGCCATTTTCGCAGATTTCGCCGTGATTAATCCGGAATTTTTCTTGTTTTTCATCGGGATAGCGCTGGACGGCAGGGTAAAATGACCGGCTTTCCACCCACGATCCGTCAAGGATGCCGTCATGCAAATCTGGGTCGACGCCGACGCCTGCCCCAAGGTCATCCGCGAAATCCTCTGCCGTGCCGCCGAGCGTGCGCAGATTCGTACCGTTTTCGTCGCCAACCAGTTGCTGAGCGTGCCGCCGTCGAAGTGGATCGCCGCACTGCAGGTACCCAAGGGTTTCGACGTGGCCGACAACGAGATCGTCGCGCGTGTCGCGGCCGGCGATCTGGTCATCACCGCCGACATTCCGCTGGCCGCCGACGTGATCGCCAAGGGCGCGCAGGTGCTCGACCCGCGTGGCGAACGGATGACGCTGGAGAACATCCGCGAGCGGCTGTCGCTGCGCGACTTCATGCAGGGGCTGCGCGATTCGGGCGTCGAGACCGGCGGGCATTCGGCGCTGAACCAGGGTGACCGGCAGGCTTTCGGCCGGGCGCTCGACACCTGGCTGGCGAAACGCCGCTGACAAAACGCTGCTGACAAAACGCTGCTGGCTGCGTTGTGCTCGCTTGCCGTACCTGTGTGTACTGTCTGCGCTTCGCACGCCTTGCCAGCACCGCTGCGCTGCGTTTTGTCAGCGGCGCTGCTTTGAACGGGAATTCAAGATGCCAAATCTGTTTGCGGACATTCCCCGCGACCTGCCCGACGAGCTGTTCGAAACACTGGCCGGCGCCGGCCCGGTGCGGATCGAGCGGATCGTGTCGAACGGCCAGACCTCGCCCGAAGGCTTCTGGTACGACCAGACCGAGTCCGAGTGGGTCGTCGTGCTGCAAGGCAGCGCACGGTTGCGTTTCGAGGACGAGAATGCGGACACCGAACTCGGCGTCGGCGATCACGTGCTGATCGCACCGCACCGTCGCCACCGGGTCACGTACACGGCGGCGGCGACGGTGTGGCTGGCGGTGTTTTTCTGAACGCAACTAGTGTGCCGGGCGGGGCACCGGTGCTGCCGGCCGGCCCGATGCCAGTGCGACGCCGCCGATGACCAGCACGGCGCCGGCCAGCTGGGCGCCGCTGAGCGGCTGGCCGAGGGCGACGCCGATCAGCGCGGCGAAGATCGGCACCAGATTCATGAACATTGCCGTCCTGGCCGCGCCGAGCTTTGCCACGCCGTCGTTCCACCACATATAGGCCAGTACCGAGCCGAAGACGCTCATCACTGCGATCGCCGCAACCACGCCGGCTGGCGGCACCGTGTAGAAATCCGGGCTGGCGAACTGGGCGATGGCGCCCATCAGCAGGCCGCCGAGGCCGACCGTGGCCGCCGACACCTGCAGCGGCGCCAGACCGCGAACGAAGCGGCGGGGAATCGTCGAGTAGATGGCCATCGCCAGCGCGCCGCCGAATACCAGCACGTCACCCGGCGTGAACAACAGCGCCAGCAGCGCCGCCAGCGAGCCGTGGCTGACGACGGTTGCGACGCCCGCCAGCCCGAGCGCGAGGCCGCCCAGCTGGCGCGCGCTGACTGCATCGCGGTTCAGCAGCGCCGACAGCATCACGGTCAGTGCCGGGCTCAGTGCGATGATCAGCGCACCGTTGACCGGTGACGTCCAGTGCAGGCCGTAAAACAGCGCGATATTAAAGCCGCAGATGCCGACCGCCGCCATCGCCAGCAACGGCAGCGCATTGCGGCGCAGCCCGGCCCAGTCCAGCCCTTCGCGCCAGTACACCAGCGGCACCAGCAGCACGCCGGCGGAGAGGAAGCGCCAGCTGGCGATCGCCAGCGGCGACAGGTGGCCGACCGCGTACTTGGCCAGATGGAAAACCGCCCCCCAGAAGAAGGCAGTCAGCGCCAGTTTGAGATAGGTGGTGCGCATGGCGGGACTCCGGGCAACGTCATGTGATCGATGCTTTGAGTATAATTTTCCGTAATCGCAACGATTTTTGAGAGTTTGGAAAACAGTTTTCCGGATATGGAAAATGATCTCGACTGGAACGACCTGAAGTTCTTTCTTGCCGTCGCGCGTGGTGGCGGGCTGACGCCGGCCGCGCAGGCGCTGGGCACCAGTGCGTCGACGGTGTCACGCCATGTCGATGCGCTCGAGGCAAGGCTCGGCGTGCGGCTGTTCATGCGTCAGCAGCGCGGTTACCTGCTGACCGACGAGGGCAGTGCGCTGTTCGGGCAGGTGGCCGAGGTCGAGCGCGCGACGCAGGCGGTCGAGCGCAGCCGCGGCCGGCTCGACGGTGGAGAGGTCTCGGGGCTGATCAAGGTCGCGACATCGGAGACGCTGGGCAACCACCTGCTCGCACCGAATCTTGCCGGCTTTGTCGCGCAGCACCCCCGGGCGCAGGTCGAGCTGGTCGTCAGCCGCCACCTCGCCGACCTGAACCGGCGCGAGGCCGATCTGGCGCTGCGGATGATGGAGCCCGGCTCGGCCATCGTCGGCGCCGACTACATCGCGCATCCGCTCGGCAAGGTGCGCTTCGGCCTGTACGCCACGCCGGTGCTGGTGGCCGCACATCCGGACTGGCGCACCATGCCCTACCTGAGCTGGGACGAATCCTGGGGGGATTACTCGATGGGCAACTGGCTGATCGCGCAATACGGCGGCCGCGAGCCGCTGCTGCGCGCCAACAACCTGCAGGCACAGTACGCCGCAGCCTGCTCGGGGCTCGGGCTGGTGATGCTGCCGCATTTTCTCGGCGGTGCCGATCCGCTGCTGGAAGCGCTGCCCGGCACGCCCGAACCGGCCGGGCGCGACCTGTGGATCGTCTACCACCGCGACCTCAAGGCCAGCCGCAGGGTGCAGGCGATGCGCCGCTACATCGAGGAACTGGTGGTGCGGCTGAACGACGCCACGCATTAGGCGCGGTGGTCATCGCTGCGCCGGGACGGCCGGCGGACATTGCCAAAACGCACAGCATGATTGTCATCGGCGCATCGCGGTGACGGCGCCCGGCGCCTAGAGTCACAGCGTGTCTGCGAGGAGGTGACGATGAACATCTTGCTGTCCGTACTGGGTTTGACGCTGGCCGCTTCCGTTGGCGCCGCGCCTATACCGGCCGACGAAAAGCCGGTGCAGAAGGTGCGCACCGGTTTCATCGAGGGCTGGAATCAGGTGCCGCTGAAACGGCTGGAAGATCAGGCTGCGCGCTATCGCGGCACGTATTATCTCGAAGGCCTGCACAACACCAGGCGCATTGCGCTGACCTTCGACGACGGCCCGAGCAGTTACACGACGGCCTTGCTGAAGGTGCTCGACAAGCATCAGGTCAAGGCAACGTTCTTCTTTCTCGGCAATCAGGTGGAGGCGTCCCCCGAGCCGGCGCGCGCGGCGCTGAAGGCGGGGCACACCATCGCCAATCACAGCTACGACCACCCGTACCTGACCGGGCTGACCCCGGCGCAGCTGTGGGGCGCGCAGTTCGGCCGCACCCAGCGCATTTTCAAGGACAAGCTCGGCGTCGTTCCGGCGCTGCTGCGTCCGCCCTACGGTTTCATCGACGACAACCAGATTGCGCAGCTCACCGCCCAGCGACAGAAGCTGATCCTGTGGTCGATCGATACGCAGGACTGGTATGTCGCGCGGCAGCTCGGTGCGGCGAATGCGCTGTACAACACGGTGCTCAACCATGTGCACCCGGAAGCGATCGTGCTGATGCATGACGGCGGCGGCAACCGGGCCGGCACGGTCGAGGCGGTCGACATGCTGATTCCGGTGCTGAAAAAGCAGGGCTACGAATTCGTCACCGTCGACCGGCTGATCGGCACGCCGGCGTATCTGGACCAGCCGGGCTGAGGTTGCGGTAGCGCGCTTACTTCAGCGTGTCGAACTCGACCAGCAGTGTGGTCTTTTCGTCGTTGAGCCAGAGCTGGCCGTCCTGGATCGTCACCTGCAGGCGCATCGTCCGCTCGGCCATCGCGCCGAGTGCGGTCAGCGTGTCGTTGTCGATCGCCAGCA
Source organism: Jeongeupia naejangsanensis (assembly GCF_016865585.1). Lineage (GTDB taxonomy): Bacteria > Pseudomonadota > Gammaproteobacteria > Burkholderiales > Chitinibacteraceae > Jeongeupia > Jeongeupia naejangsanensis. The sequence continues at coordinate 148,491 of NZ_JAESND010000003.1, forward strand.
CGTGCAGATTGTCGAAACGGCTGAAGCCGCCGGCCATCGGCGCCCACCAGGTATCGGCAAAACGCGGGCCGCCGTAGGCGTAGACCCAGGCTTCGCCGGCACGTTGCGCGGCGCGGCGGATGCGCTTTTCGTCGGGCTGGCCCAGCTCGATCATCACCTCGATCTCGTCGACGAGGTTCTTCTGCCACAGCGCCGGTTCCTCGTCATCGCTGATGCCCTTGCCGAAGGCCATGGTATCGCTGGCGTGGCGTGCAAACGCCACCAGACGCAGCATCAGCCGTTCCGGCGTTTCCGACGGATGCTGGGCGACGGTGAGGGCATGCGTCTCGTAATAACCGCGATCCATATCGGCGATATTGAGTTCGGCTTTGTAGATCGTGGCCTTGAGCGCCATGGCGGTTCCGTGTGGTGGAATGAGGGAAAAGGCGCAACAGTTTAGTCCAGCGCAAACGAATCGGCGAGAAAAGGGCCGCCGGGGAGCCAGCCGGCGGATGCGGTTCCCCGGAAATCGGCATAAAATCGTGTTTTTTCACGGACGACGGTTGTCCGGTATCTCAACCCGTGGGGCAAGCAATGAATCTGGCGGATGTGCAGGCGAAGTATCAGGCGTTCAAGGAACTCGGTCTCAAACTCGACATGTCGCGCGGCAAGCCGGCACCGGAGCAGCTCGATCTGTCGCTGCCGCTGCTCGACGCGCTCGACGGTTTCAAGACCGCCGACGGCACCGACACCCGCAACTACGGCGGTGGCGTCGCCGAAGCGCGCGCGCTGTTCGCCAGCCTGCTCGACGTGCCGGCCGGCCAGGTCGTCGTCGAAGGCAGCGCCAGCCTGTCGCTGATGCACGACGTACTGATCTACAGCATGGTCTACGGCCAGCCGGGCCACGCGCCGTGGGCAGGCCAGTCGCCGGCCTTCATCTGCCCGGTACCGGGCTACGACCGCCACTTCGGCATCTGCGAAGCGCTGGGCATCCGCATGATCAATGTCGCGATGACCGACAACGGCCCGGACATGGACGAAGTCGAGCGCCTCGTCGCGTCGGACGCCAGCATCAAGGGCATGTGGAACGTGCCGAAGTACAGCAACCCGGGTGGCGTGGTGTACTCGGATGAAACCATCCGCCGTCTGGCCGCAATGAAGACCGCTGCGCCGGACTTCATCCTGATGTGGGACGACGCTTACCGCTTCCACCACCTGACCGAAGAAAACATCGTCAGCGCCGGCGTCATCGATGCCTGCGCCGCCGCCGGCAACCCGAACCGCGCCTGGGTGTTCGCGTCGACCTCGAAGGTCACGTTCGCCGGTGCCGGTCTGGCCGCGCTGGCCAGCTCGACCGACAACGTCGCGTGGTGGACCAAGAAGTCGGGCATCCGCAGCATCGGTCCGGACAAGGTCAACCAGCTCCGTCACGTGCGCTTCCTCAAGGACCGCGCCGGCGTCGAGGCGCTGATGGTCAAGCATCGCGACATCCTCGCGCCGAAGTTCGACGCGGTACTGGCACAGTTCGAAGCCGTGCTCGGCGGTGTCGAGGGCGTGAGCTGGACCTACCCGAAGGGCGGCTACTTCATCGATCTGGTGACGCCGAACGGTTTTGCCAAGCAGACCATCGAACTCGCCAAGGCCGCCGGCATCACGCTGACCCCGGCCGGCGCGGCGTTCCCGTACGGCAAGGACCCGAAGGACGCGCACATCCGCATCGCGCCGAGCTTCCCGTCGCTGAAGGAAATCGCCCAGGCGGCCGAAGGCATTGCGCTGGCGTTGCGCCTCGCGATCGGCCGCTAAAAAATCCACGCAGTCCGGCGGCTGCGCCTGCGCATCCCACGCCCGTCCGATGCTCGAAATCCTCATGGACTCCACGTCCATTCCGGTTTCTGCGCTTCGGGCGAACGTGACCTGCTCGGGCTCGCTCACCGACCTGTGCGGATTTTGCGCTAAATAACGAAACCGCCGCCCGGCTCACCCGGCGGCGGTTTTTCTTTGCGCGTACGAACCGGCTGGGCCCGGCGCATCGGGTTTGCCGGTGTTGCGCTGCGCGCCAAGCGGCGACGGACGCGGTCGCGGCGACCGGGAAGGCGGATTATGCTTCCGGCATGGATACTTCCCCGCTCTGGACTGCCGGCATCCGGCATTATCTCGGCCCGCGTCTGATGGCGATGGCGGTGCATGACGGCCCGCCGCCGCCGCCCGGCGATGTCGACCGTTTCGCGTTCTGCTTCGTCTCGGCCGGCTCGGCCCGTGTCGATATCGGCGGCGCCAGTCAGCTCGTCGCCGCACCGACCGTCCTGCTGCTCGACGAAGCCTTGCGGCCGACGTTCGATGCGGCACGCGGCCTGCGCTGCGAAAGCGTCGTCTTCCATCCGGGTGTCGTCAACGATGCCTTCGAACCGGCAGCACTGCGCGCGGGCAGCTATGTCGGCACGGCGATGCAGGATGCCGACGTGCTCGATCCCTTCATCAGTACCTCGCCATTGCGCCGCTGCGTTGCCCTGTCGCCGGCGCTGGCCGGCCAGACTGCCGCGACACTGACGCAGATGCGAACGCTGCTGACGCATCAGGACGATGTCCGCTGGCCGTGCCGGGCGCGCGCGGCGTGGATCGCGCTGCTGTTCGGCCTGCGTGCCGCGTGGGAGGCGAGCGATCCGGCGCCCTTGCTGCCCGCCGACGCGCGCATCGCCCGGGCACTGCAGTGGGTGCACGACCATTACGCCGAGTCGTTTACCGTCGACGCGCTGGCACGGATCACCGGTTGCAACCGGACGACGCTCAACGAGGGCTTCCGCGCCCATACCGGCAACAGCGTGCGCGCCTACGTGGTCGCGCTGCGGATGCGCGCGGCATCGCAGCTGCTGCGCGACACGCTGATCCCGGTCGGCGACGTGATGGCCAAGGTCGGTTACGACAACCCCAGCCATTTCAGTCGCACTTTCCGTACCGTGACCGGCCTCTCGCCCGGCGCGTACCGGCAGCGCGAGTGCTGGATGAACTGAACGGCTAATCCGGAAGCTGCGCCCGGTCGACGATGCGCTGACCGAGCGCGCGGGCGCGGATCGCCGCGGCCGGATCGCCCTGCAGTGCCGCGGCACGATACCAGTGCCAGGCTTGCGCCAGATCGCGGGGTACGCCGTCACCGCGTTCGTACAGCGTTGCGACGATGTACTGGGCGCCGATGTCGCCGCCCTTCGCGGCGCGTTCGTACCAGCGCGCCGCGCGGCGCATGTCTAGCGGTGCGCCGCGGCCGAGGAAGTACTGGGTCGCCAGATTGACCTGTGCCTCGATATGGCCCTGACGTGCAGCGAGTTCGAACCAGCGCGTAGCCTCGCTCAGCGAGCGCGGGACGCCACGGCCGAGTTCGTACAAACGCCCCAGTGCGAACTGTGCCGGCGCCGAGCCCGATTCGGCGGCAAAGCGCAGCCAGCGCGCAGCCACCGCATCGTCGCGGGCGATGCCCTCGCCGTTGAGCAGCAGCATGGCGGTGTTGTACTGGGCGTGGACATCACCGGCTCGGGCGGCGGCCTGGAACTGACGCGCCGCTTCCGCAACATCGCCGCGACGGTAGGCTTCCATGCCGGCGCCGCTTGCTGCGGCGATGGCTGAACAGAATGACAGCATGAGTAAAAGACGCATCTCGACCCCCAAGCGGCGTGGTGCCGCGGCTGCCTGCAGGTCGCTAAGCGACGGCAGGGGCGGTGAGGCAGCAATCTTGTGACTGACGGGCGGTGTCGGCCCTGCGCGGCATCGCAAACACATGCGGACCGGTCTGATCGGGGCGGGAGCGTACGTGCTTGATCCAGTCTATGCAGCCCGCCGAGGGCGCCGCAGCCCGGTTTGGTGGCGGCGGGGCCCGGCAAGACCGGCGGTCGGCAGGGGCGCATTTCGCTTCATTCTGTCTGTCGTGCCGGCGGGGCAAGGCTGACCATTTGCTGGCAGCGAACCGCCGAGCGCTGCAGGCCGCCACGCGCGCCTTGTCAAAAGCACGGGCACGTTGGCGAATGACTGCGGCATTGCGCCCGACGCAATAGGGGAATCACCGTTTGCTGCGTTGCACCAGCGTCATCCCGTCGGCGTTATGATCGCCGGATAGCCAGAACGAAGGGTGATCATGCACATCAAGCTCAACGAGTATCCGCAGCGCAGGCTGTTGAACGACGAGGCACACGCCCGGCCGTTCGAACCGGCGGCCACGCCGGGGCAGCTCAGCTACATCGCCTTTCTGAACCGCAACGTCTCGGCCGAGCAGGAGCGCTGGCTCATCGGCGAGCTGTGCGCATGGTTCGAGGTCGACGCGCCCGAGGCGAGCCAGGTGAATTTCTCGGTTGATCTTGGCCCGCTGCGCTTCAAGTGGGCGCGGCACACCGAATTCTCGTCGTTCACGTTTTCGCGCTTTGGCGCCGCCGGTGAAGCGTTCTCCGGCAACGCGCTGGAACTGCTGCCGCCCGACTGGCTGGCCCAGCTGCCGGGTAATGTGCTGCTGGCAACGCATGCCGTGCTGCTGGCCGACGTCGACCTGCCGGTGCCGCTGGAGGAGATCAGCGCGCGCTACTTCGACGGTCACGACCTGATCGGCGCGCAGATCGGCGAGGGCAGCGGGACTGCCTGCACCGATTTCCGCATCCATGCTGACGGTTTTTCGCGTTATCTGGTCATCGACCACAGCATGGGCCGGCGTCAGGCCGGACGGATGCTGCAGCGGCTGTTCGAGATCGACACCTACCGGATGCTGGCGTTTCTGGCGCTGCCGGTTGCCAAAAGCATTTCGCCCGAACTGACCGACGCCGACCGCGAACTTGCGGAACTGACCACGGCGATGTCGAGCGCGCGGCAGGACGACGAGCCGGCCCTGCTCGACCGGCTGACTAAACTGGCTGCACGGATCGAGAGCGCGCTGTCGCTGACCGACTACCGCTTCTCGGCTGCGCATGCGTACTACGAACTGGTGCGCCGGCGTGTCGGCGAACTGCGCGAACTGCGCATCCAGGGTGTGCAGCCCTTCCACGAGTTCGTCGAACGCCGCCTCGGCCCGGCAATGGAAACCTGCGAATCGGTCGCCCGACGCCAGCGGGTACTCGCGGCACGGGTGGCGCGTGCGTCGTCATTACTGCGTACCCGCGTCGACATCACCCACGAGAAGCAGAATCAGGCGCTGCTCGAGTCGATGGACAAACGCGCCCACCTGCAACTGCGGTTGCAGGAAACGGTGGAAGGGTTGTCGGTTGCGGCGATCACCTATTACACCGTCGGCCTCGTCGGCTATGCGGCCAAGGGACTGAAAACCATCGGCGTCCACGTCAACCCGGAGCTGGCGACCGGCATCGCGATTCCGGTTGTTGCGTTGATGGTGGCGCTGGGGCTGCGACGGATGCGCAAGGCGCTGATGCACGAGGGATGATCAGAAAGTGATGTTGGCGACGGTATTGGCGCATTTGGCGCTGATGAGCTTGACCTCGGCGATGCCGAGCTTGACGCCCAAGGCTTCGAGCAGCCCCAGCAAGATCGCATCGACGCCAGGCAGCGGAATACCCAGCAACTGACTGGCGCCGACCTTGGCGGGATTGGGGGCTGCGATGCTGCCGTCTTGGGCGACCGTGAAATCGACGGTGCCCGCGCCAGCAGCGATCGGTGTACAGACCGGCAAGCCAAGCAACCAGGTGCACACCTGCGCGCCGGAGGTGGTAACGGCAAGCTCTACGTCGGTTTTGTTTCCGTTGCAACGAACCTTGGTCAGTGTCGCAGTAGCCGGGGCGACTGCAACACTGATGTTGAGTACGGTGATGCCGAGCAAAGACAACGCCTGAACCTGCAGCGTTGACTGGTTGCCTACCGCCTTTGTATAGGGGGTGCCATCGGGCTTGTAACCCGGCCTGCCGGCTGCATAGACGGCGGGCTTGACCAGCGTGGCGTTGATGCTGGCGAGCTTGATGATGCCGACGCCGATATTGACGCCCAGCACCGCTACTCCCTTGTTCTTTTGCGCCAGTTGCAGACCGGACATCAGCAGGTCGCCGGCACGCAACTGGACGGCGGAGCTGGCGTCGAGCAGCGCCAGATTGAGCAGGTCTCCGATCTTGACCGCAGTCGAACCCAGCGAGGCGCTGATCAGCTTGTTGGCTGCGTTAAGCGTTGCGCCGGACTGGCCGTCCATGGTCATCGCGTTGACCACTGCGGTCTGGAACTGGTTATAGGTCAGCGTGGTTGCCAGCAGTTGATCCATGCTGGCAGCGCCGACTTGCGTCATCAGGCTGCCGATCTTGAGCTGTGATGCAACCAGCGCGTTGTTGTCAGCCAGCGTCAAAGGAATGGTGACTCCAAGACCAGTAAGTACGCTGTTCAGATTCGCCAGTGCTGCAGCGCTGGTATCGAGTTCAAGCAGCGCGCTGCCGAGCATGAACGATGCATAAGGCTGCGCCGGCATGGCGATTGCCTCAGCCTGCACAGCCTGTGTGCCGGGCAGGAACAGCATGGTGAACGCGGGGTTGCTGGCAACGATACGCACGGCGTTGCTGCCGCTGGCTGCCGGACTGGCGGTACAGGCGGCAGGGCTGCTGAGCGTGTTGGGCGAAGTCGATGCCCAGCGGCCGGTAAAGCAACTCAACGTTCTGGGCGCCACCAGACCGTTCTGGGCTGCGCTGCTTTGCGCAGCGGTCAGTGGCGCGACCGACATGTACTGTGCCGCCGAGGTGGCTGCAAAGTCGGCGATGCTCTGCAACTGGCGGCGCTCGACGTAAAGCCGGCCGATGTCCAGCGCACCGAGGGCAACGATGCCCAGCAACAGGATGCCGCCCATTGCGATGGCGATGCTGCCCCGTTGCCGTTTCATGCTTACTGTCTTCCGGAGGTTTTGACCGATTCGACGTCGACGCCCGGCATCGGTGTTTCGAAGCTTTTCTGGTAGCGCTGGTAGGCCTTGACCGCTTCTTCGGAGCGCGCCGGCAGTGGCGATGCCGATTCGCCGCTGACTTGCAGGGCCAGCCAGGCGCGGGTGGCATCGCCAATGTGGTACTCGGCCTCGGCTGCCAGCGTGCTTGCCGAGGCAAGCAGAACGAACAGTGTCCAGTATTTCATCGGTGTCTCCTAGGGCGTGGGGCTGAGCGTCTGTGCAAGTTGCAGGCCGCCACCCGGTTGTTGCCATTGGCGTGCTTCGCCCTGGATGCGCTGAGCTACATCGGCGGGAATGTCGGGGTCGGCCGAGCCGGTGCTGAGCTGGCGGTAGAGTGCGAGATTGGCGCGGAAACGCGGTTCGCTGGGGGACAGTTCGACTGCGCGCGACAGCGCCTGGGCGGCGGTATCCCAATCCCCGCGCATCAGCGCCAGATAGCCCAGATCGTTCCAGATGAAGGGATTGGTCGGGGCATCACGGCTGGCCGCATCGAAGTAGCGACGGGCCTGATCCCACTGTTGCCGGCCGGCATAGATCAGCGCCAGACCGTGCTCGGCGGCCGAACGTTGCGGCCCTTGCAACAGCTGTTCGTAGTTGCGCTGGGCAGCATCGGTCTTGCCGGTTGCGCGTTCGGCGCGGGCACGCAGCAATTGGGTCTGCGCATCCGAGCCATACTTGCCTTCCAGTGCATCCAGATGCGAGAGCGCGGCGTAGTTCGAGTTCTGGTCGAGCAGCGTCGAGACCAGCGCCACATAGGTGCCACGGGCATCGGCGTTTTTGCCGGGCGCGGGGGTGGTGGCGAGCTTGGCCTGCTCGTCGAGCATCTGCCGTTGCGCCTGTTGCGGGTTCTGCGCGCAGGCGGCCAGGGTGAGGGCGGCAAGTGCAAGGGTGGGACGGATCATCAGCGGCCTCCCGCGTGTTGTAGGGTCTGGACCAGCGACAGCATGCCGGGGCCGGCCAGCAGGATGAACAGTGCCGGGAACATGAACAGCACCATGACCCCGGTCATCTTGACGGTCAGCTGGCCGATCAGCGTTTTCAGCTGCATGCGCTGCTGTTCGAGCAGGCGCTCACCGAACTTGGCCAGCGGTTCTTCGGCCGCGCCGCCATAGCGCTCCAGCCGGTCCATCAGTTGGGCCAGTGCCGAAAAATCGGGCGACTCGAACAGCGTGGCGAGTGGCTCCAGCGATTCGCGCCGATCCCGTCCGCCCTGATAGCGCTGATTGGCGAGTGCGATCTCCGGCGCAAGGACCGGCAGTACCAGCCGGAACTCTTCGGCGACGACAAGCAGCGATTGGCCGACACCCATGCCCGATCCTTGCAGCATGCGCAGCAGGTCGATCAGCAGCAGGAGTTCCTTGCCGGCGGCAGCGACGCGCTGGCGCACACGAATGCGCAGCAGCCGCTCCGGCAACAGAATGCCGACGATCGTTGCGGCTGCGGTGCCGATCAGGGCGAAGCTGTGCTGCAAGCCAAGGACTGCCACCGTGAGTGCACCGAGCAGGACCGGCAGGGCGATGCGGAACACGAGGTAGTTGTAGTAGTCGGCCTCGTTGCGGAAACCTGCAGCCGACAACAGCTTGCGCGTTGGCTGCGTGTGACGCAGCGCATGCGGGTCCTGCACCAGACGGCGCGCCAGCCGGCTGAGCCGGGAGCGGCGCTCGGATTGCGCTGGCGCGGGGCCGATGGGCAAGCGCAGGAACAACTGGCGTTCGGTGCGCAGATCACGAACCAGTACGAAACCGGTCAGTACAACGGCCAGTACGATGAAAACCCAGGCGAGCAGGAAAATGACGCTGAGCATGTCCGGTCTCCTAAACGCGCTTGGCCAGCCTGTAGAGGAAAAAGGCGCCGGCAAGCTGCAGGGCCAGCACGACCATCAACATGCGTTGTCCGGTCGGGTCTCGGAACAGCACGCTCATGTAATCCTGATTCAGTGTTCCCATCACCAGGCCGATGGCCATGGGGGCGATGCCCAGCACCCAGGCCGACAGCCGGACCTCCGACGTCAGTGCCAGCAGTTCTTCGTGCGCGGCCTGCCGTGCCTGCAGCACCGTGGCAATGCGGTTGACGAGCTTTTCCGGTTGCCCGCCGTAGTGCATGGCGACCTTCATGGCCGCGGCCAGCAGATCGAATTCGGAAATCTTGTACAGTGCAGCCACTTGCCGCAGCGCCGCGTCGAGCTCGATCCCGGCCGAATGCAGCGCTTGTGCGCGTTGCAGCATCGCGACCAGCGGCTGGGGGGTGTCGTCCAGTACCTTGCCAAAGGCCAGCGGCAGGCTGTGGCCGACCGAGGCGAGCCGTGCCAGACCGTCGAGCAGCGCCGGCAGTTGCAGGACGGCGCGCTGCCGCTGCCGGGCTGCCCGGTAGGCTTGCAGCCCGGCCAGCAGGGCCAGCATCGCTGCTGCCGCGATTGCGCCGGCCGGTCCGCCCAACAGGCGCAGTGCGACCAGACTGGCCACCAGGGGCAACAGCAACCAGATGCCCCAGTAGCGTGGCAGCTCGTCTCGCCGGGCCAACAGCCAGAGTTGCCAGCGTGCCAGGGCACTCGGGTGGGACAGCGAAGGATCATCCTGTCTGGCGTGGCGTGCGAGCCGCATTTGCAGCTCGCGTTCGCGGCGCGCGATGATCCAGAGACAGATTCCCGCGCCAATCAGGCAGAGTACGGCGGCAAGGACGAGCAGGCTAAGCATGAATGCGCTCCCACGGCGCCAGCTTGCTGTTGCTGATGCGGGCGTCGGTGCGTATCCATCGGGGCGTCGGCGATGACGAGAACCGGAACAGCTCCTGCATGGCGACCATGTCCTGGTTCATGCCGGTCAGCTCGGTGACGCTGAGCATGCGCCGGCTGCCGTCGGCCAGACGGCCGACCTGGACGATCAGGTCGACGGCGCTGGCGACCTGCCGGCGCAGACTCAGGTCGCTGCCGGCAAAGCCGGCAAAGCCGGCGAGCATTTCCAGCCGGTACAGCGCATCGAGCGCCGAGCTGGCATGCAGCGTACCCATCGAACCGTCGTGACCGGTACTCATCGCCTGCAGCATTTCGAGTACTTCGGCACCGCGTACCTCGCCGACGACGATGCGGTCGGGACGCATGCGCAGACTGTTGCGGACGAGATCACGAATGGTGATCTGCCCCGCGCCTTCGTAGCCGCCGGGACGGCTCTCCAGCTTGACGACGTGCGGATGCTGCAGATCGAGTTCGGCGGTGTCTTCGATGGTGATGACGCGCTCGCCGCTCGGAATGTAGTTCGACAGCACGTTCAGCATCGACGTCTTGCCGCTGCTGGTGGCGCCGATCACCAGCAGATTGCAGCGCTGGCGAACGGCATAGGCCAGAAAGTCGAGCAGTTCCGGTGAAAGGGCGCCGACCTCGACCATGCGGTCACCGGTGTAGAAGCCGCTGTGGAACTTGCGGATCGATACGGCGGCGCCATCGACGGCAAGCGGCGGAATGATGGCGTTGAGGCGGCCGCCACCGGGCAGGCGGGCGTCGACCATCGGGCTGGATTCGTCGAGCCGGCGTCCGAGGGGGGCAAGCAGCCGGCGCAGGAAGCCGACCAGATGTTCGTTGTCGCGGAAACGGACCGGTTCGTTCGTCAGTACGCCACGACGCGAGACCACGATCGAGTGCGGCCCGTTGATCAGGATGTCTTCGACCGCAGCATCGTTCAGCAGGTCCTCGATCGGCCCGTAGCCGACCAGTTCCTTGATCAGCGCATCGGCGATGGCGGTGACTTCGCGCTCGTTGATCGCGATCTGGCGGCTGGCGACAAACAGGCCGACTTCCTGGCGGACGACGCGAATCAGCCGGTCGCGTGGCCAGTCTGCAAAGCTGCTGCCCAGTTCGGTGATCCGGTCGATCAGGAAGTCGTGCGCCGCGTACTGGATGCGCTCGAACTCCGGGCTGCCGAGAAAGCCGCCAGTCGGTGCGCTCATGCGGTTTCCGGCTTCACGAAGAGGCGAGACAGCCGCAGACCCAGCGTTTCGCCATGTTTGTCGGTGCTACCCAGACCCAGTTCACTCAGCAGCTGGCTGGCCAGATGATCGAGTTCGCGGCCGAGTTTGCCTTGCGTCGACAGCGGCTTGCCGAAGCTTTGGGCATCGTTGAGGGCGGCGGCATCGTGTGGCAGCACGGCGGCCAGCGGCAGGCCGAAACGGTGCGCCAGATGTTCCGCATTGACGACGCGATCACCGGCATAGCGGTTGACCACGACCCGCCAGTTCGACGTGCCGAATCCGGCGGCCTCGCACTGGCTCAGGTAGTCAAGGCTGGCCTTCAGGCCGCTGATGCCTTGCTCGCACACCAGCAGCACCGTGTCGGCGCTGCGGACAAGGTGCTGCGACAGCAGTGGGTCAGGGCTGAAGCCCAGGTCGACGACCACGACCTTGAAGTAGGACCGCAGGATGCGGAACAGCCGTAGTGCATCGGCAGCGCCGATTTCGCCACGTTCTTCCGCGCTGACCGGCAGAGGCAGCACGGCCAGACCTTGCGCGTGACGTGAAAACGCCGTTTGCAGCATCATCCGGTCGAACCGGGCCAGGTTGTGGATGGCCCCGAGCATGTCGAGTTCGGGTTCAAGCCCGAGATACAGGCTGCAATCGCGGACCGGCGAGCCGCAATCGAGCAGCAGGACTTCACCGTCGCCGAGCTTGGCCTTGACGCGCAGTGCCAGTTCGGTGGCCACGCTGCTGGTCCCCATGCCCTGGCGGGCGCCGACGAGGGCGATCATCGGGCAGCCGTTCTGCTGTGGCTGGCCGTCGTCGTGCTGGCACAGCGTGTCGTAAACGATGCTGCTGGCCAGCGCGAGGTTGCCGACGTCGATGAATTCCTCGACGCCGGCCTTGAGTGCGGCGTGCATTGCCGCTTCGGTCGGCGTGCCGACGCCGATCAGTGCCAATGCAGGATAGAACTCGGCCAGCTGCTTGGCGGCGTCGTGCGATTGCGGGCTGTGCTCGTCGAATACCAGCAGCACTGCATCGGGCCCGAGCAGGCTGATTTCGCGAATCAGGTCGCCGACGTCGCCGTGCCGTGACAGCACCACGCCGAGCGCGACCAGCGCGCGATCGAGCCGGTCGGCCAGCAGCGTGTCGCTGGAATAAAGCAGGAAGGTGTGCGCGCCGTTGCCGATGGGCGAACCGAGTGGTGATTGGGCCATGTTCATTGCGAGAACCCCGTGAGCTGACGATCCTTGCCGAGGCCGAGCAGCCAGAGCTTCCAGATCGAGGTGTTGATGCCGCTGTTGTCGCCGGGGAGCGGCGGCTTGTTCGCATCGTGGGCAATCGGCGACACCAGATGCGGCGTGACGACGATCAGCAGTTCGCGGTCTTCGCGTTCGTCTTCGAGCCGCTTGAAGAATGCGCCGAGAATCGGGATGTCGCCGAGTCCGGGGACCTTGTCGACGTTCTTGCGCAGATTGCGCGACACCAGGCCGCCGATGACGAAGCTCTCGCCATCGCCGAGCTCGACCGTGGTGTCGGCACGTCGCGTGACCACCGACGGTACGGCGGTGCCGTTGAGCAGGATGGCGCGCGAGTAATCGAGTTCGCTGGCTTCGGGGGCCACCTTCAACGCGATGCGTTGCTTGTTGATCACTGTCGGCGAAAACGCCAGACCGATACCGAACTTCTTCCATTCGATCGACACGGTGCCGAGCGTTTGCGCGACCGGGATCGGCAACTCGCCGCCTGCGAGAAAGGTGGCGGTCTGACCGGAGAGTGCGACGAGGCTCGGTTCGGCCAGCACCTGCACGTAGCCGTTCGATTCGAGCAGGCTCAGCGCACCGGTGATGTCCCAGTTGCCGGTCACCTTGCGGGCGATCAGGTTGAACGCCGAGGAGATCGGCGTGCTGCTGTCGAAGTTCAGCAAGTCGCCGTTGGAGGTCACCTTGTTGAGCGTGCCCGGTGTGAACGAGCCGAAGGAAAAGCCCGAGCTGGTTTTCAGTACGCTGAGGTTGAGGCCCACCGCAGCAAGGGTGTGGCGCGAGAACTCGACCACGCGAATGTCGACCTGTACCGCACCGCCGGAAGGCAGGACCGTCCGGTCGTCGACGCCTTTGCCGAGTCCGCCGACAAACTGGCTGTGCCGGGCCACGTCGTCGATTTCGCCATCGAGTGTTTGCCGGGCGCCTTCGCTGTGCCAGTTGATGCCGGGGCTGGCGTCGACCGGCGCACGGGCGGCCACCTTGACGCTGATGCGCTGCGGCTGTGACTGGCCTTGCTGCCAGAGCAGAATCGTCGTCTCGCCCGGCTTGCGGCCGTCGACCAGCAGGCTGTCCCGTTGCTTGGGGATCTGCACATCGGCAATCGACGGGTCGGCGACGGCGACACGCTGCAGCTTCTGGATGGGCACGACCTGCATGTCGCCCACGTGTATGCGCAATGTGCCGCTCGTGTTCTCTGCTTGTGCCACGGTGGCGATCAGGCCGAGCCCGGCGCAGGCGATCATCAGTCCCTTACTGTTGTCCCTTGCCACGGATCACCTCCACGCCGGATTCGTTGTTGGCTGCTTGTTGCGTGACCTTGGGCGGTGCGATTCGCTCGGCAGTCGCAACCTGCCTCACCGGAGGCGGAGCGACCGTGCGTAGCGGTACTGCGCCGGCGGGCGTGCCGGCCAGTTCGGAGACGGTGCGCACGGCAACGTCGTCGGTATTGGCGCCCGGTGCGCGCAGAACGAGTGTCAGTTGGCCGTGCTGCTGGCCAAGGATCAGGTCACCGACGGCGGTCGCAGGAATGGCGAGGACCGCCGAGCGCGCCTTGTCGTTCTGGCCGCCATCGCTGCTGCCCGGTATGGCAGGGTCGTTTTTTGCGCCGATGGCCTTGGGGCCGAATGCCAGTACGCGAATGTCGGTCAACAGACGGTTGGCTGCGCTGTGCAGCACCTCCTGGTCGTCGCGGCGAAGTGCAAGGTAGACGTCGACCCGGTCGCCCGGCTGTAGCCGGTTGCCAACGGCCTTCACCTCGTCGACAGCCAGGGCAAGCGCCCGCTCGTCGGGGGCCAGCATTTCCGCGAAGCCCGGGACCGAAAAGTCGGCTTCCGTGAGTACGGTGCCTGCACTGATGCTGTGTGCCGGTAGCCGACCAGCCACGGCTTCTGCCGTGGTCAAAGCACCGGAGACGGGAACGCTTTGGCGGCTGGCGCGGACCTGCTCTACCGCGACGGGTTGTCCTGGGGTCAGGTTGACGCTCGCCTGGACGACGGTATACAGCGGCGCCGGGCCGGCTTGGGGCTTGTTGTTCGAAGACCAGCGGGCGCCCAGCGCAAAACCCATCAGTGCGAGGCCGGCTGCACCAAGGCCGTAGGCGGTGCGTTTGAGTCGGGTCGACATGCGCGCACTTCCTCTCAGTTGAGCACAAGCTGGTCAAGTTGGACCGCTGCCTGACTGCTGATCGTTGTCGGGTACGGCAAACCCAGCATCGAGGGCAGGATGGGCTGCGCAGCGTAGGGGTAGTTCACGACGATGGCGAGGCAGGTCAGATTGGCCGGGCAGGTGCCGCTTGCTGTCTGGATCTGGATGTTCAGGAAAGATTGGCGCGCAGTCGGCCAGCCCCTGACGGCTTGCTGGACGGCCGCAGTAATGGCGGTATTGCGCGCAGCAGGATTGGCCGCATAGCGCATCGCTGCTCGGCCTCCCTCGGCGGCTGCGAGTGTCAGTTGCTGTTGCAAAACGAACAGCAACGAGTACGCGACCATGCCATAGAGCAGTAGCAAAAGCAGCGGTAGTGTCAGCGCGAATTCAAGCGCGGCAGCACCGCGCTGATTGAAAGCGGGAATCGGCATGGTGTGTCCCCTGCCTGATGAAATTTGATTTAGCGTGGACTGGAAACAGGGTTTGTCGATATCGATTTGTATTGCGGGGCAGAACGAAAGTCCCTGGGGGCAGGCAGAACCGCAGCCATGTTCTGCCTGTGTGTTTCTTGTGATGCCATCAAGTGCACGCACCACCGCTCAGGCAGGTGGTAATTCGGCCAAAGACTGCAGTAATTTCAGTGCCAAGTGTCGTCGCAGCAACTGCGATGACAATGGCAATTAAAGCTGCGACCAGCGCGTATTCGATGGCGGTTGCGCCTTTTTGCCGGCGGAGGCGTGAGATCGAGATATTCATGACATTTCTCCTTGCCAAACATGACTACATCTCTGACCAGATTTTTCCGTTGGTGGTCAGGTTCAGTTGCAGCTTAGGAAGGAGCGCAGGTGCGATCAGGGTTTGCTGACGAACGGCTGGCTTATTTTCGACTGTTATTTATTTTTTACTGCCTTTGGCTGTAATTATTGTAGAGCGTGCGGGCGCATTGACTTCACGTCGTTCAGTCGGCCGGTGTGGTGTAGCCAGCAGAAAGCGCGTCAAGATCGGCCCTGATCTGACGTGCTTCCAGATGAACGGCGCGGGCGACGGCCTGATGGAAGCCGGGGTGGCGCAACCAGTGTGCGGACTGCGTGAGGACTGGTGCAAAGCCACGGGCGAGCTTGTGCTCGCCCTGTGCGCCACCTTCGAATACCGGCAGGCCATGCTCGAGTGCGAATTCGATGCCCTGGTAGTAGCACAGCTCGAAGTGCAGCGCGGGGATGAAGCCGGCGTCGTCCCATTGCGCGCCCCAGTAGCGGCCGTAGAGGCGGTCACTGTCGACCAGATCGAGCGCTGCGGCGACGGGGTGGCCATTCCGGTAGGCAAGGATCAGCAGGCAGGCATCGGGCAGCGATTGCCAGAGACGCAGGAAGAAGTCGAGCGTCAGGTACGGGTTGCTACGGTGTTCGTCGTAGGTATTGGTGTAGCAGGCCGTGAAGAAACGCCAGTCCGCTTCGGTGATCGCTGCACCGCGCTTGCGAACGATCTCGATGCCGGCGTCCAGGACCTTGCGTCGCTCCTGGCGGAGCTTTTTGCGTTTGTCACGCTTGAGCGCGTCGAGAAAGTCGTCGAAGTCGCGCCAGTCCGGCTGTCGTTGCCAGTGGAACTGGATCTGGCTACGCAGGAAGAAGCCGGCTGCTTCGAGTGCGGTGGCGTCGGCATCGTCGTGAAACAGCACATGCACCGAACCGGCGTCGAGCGATTCGGCTGCCGCCCGCAGCCCGTGCGCCAGTTGCAGCCGTTGCCCGTCGTCCGATGTCATCAGCCTTGAACCGGGTACCGGGGTGAACGGCACCGCCGAGACGAGCTTCGGGTAGTAGTCGAGGCCGTGCTGCTCGTAGGCGCGCACCCACGACCAGTCGAACACGTATTCGCCGAACGAGTGCGATTTCAGATAGAGCGGCACGGCCGCAGCTAGGCCGTCGACGCTCAGATGACACGGTTGCCAGCCGGTTTGCGCGCTGACGCAGCCACTGCGCTCGAGCGCATCCAGAAAGGCGTGCTGCAGGACCGTCTGACTGCCGGCCAGTGTGTTCCAGCGTGCGGGGTCGAGCGCCGCGATACGAGAATGAAGCTGGATGTCCATGAGCGGATCCAAGGGCGATGGAGCTAGGGTAAAGCCCGAGCGACAGCGGCGGCAAGGCAGCGTAGAACGGGCCGGTTGACCCGCGAGGTGGGAGCCGCGCTATGAAAAAACAACTACAAGTGGGGCTGATCGGTTATGGCAACGCAGGCAAGACCTATCACGCACCACTGATCACGGCGACGCCGGGGCTGAAGCTGGCGGCGATCGCATCGAGCCGGACACTGGCGGTCAATGCGGACTGGCCCGATGTCGATGTCGAACCCGATGCCGACGCGCTGATCGCGCGGCGTGATCTTGATCTGGTGGTGATCGCGACGCCGAACGACAGCCACGCATCGCTGGCGCGCGCGGCGCTGATCGCCGGGCGCAACGTCGTGGTCGACAAGCCGTTCACGCTGACCGTTGCCGAGGCCGAATCGCTGGTGGCGCTTGCCACCCAGACCGGGCTGCTGCTGTCGGTCTTTCACAACAGCCGCTGGCATGCCGACTTCATCGCGATTCGCAGTGCGATCACGGCCGGCAGGATCGGCACGGTCAAACAGTTCGAAAGCCGGGTCGACCGTTTCCGGCCGGTGGTCCAGCAACGCTGGCGCGAGGCGGCACAAGCCGGCGCCGGGCTGTGGTACGACTTCGGCCCGCACCTAGTCGATCAGGCATTGCAGCTGTTCGGCGTGCCGCAGACCGTCTGGGCCGACCTGGCGCTGCGGCGCGACGGCGCGCTGTCCGATGACGACGTGCACGTCGTGCTCGGCTATCCGGCGCTGCGTGTCGTGCTCGGGGTCAGCAATCTCGTGGTGGGGGGCGGACACCGCTTCCTCGTCCACGGCACCGGCGGCAGCCTCGTCGTCGACGGGGCCGACAGTCAAGCCGAACAGCTCAAGGCCGGCATGCGCCCGGGGCATCCGGCATGGGCATTCGATGCCCGGCAGATGGCCCTGTATACCGAGGCCGGCGGCGAAACGCGCAAGCAGCACATCGATCTGCCGCGGGGCGAATACACCGCCTACTACGCCGGTATCCGTGACGCCTTGCTGGGGAGCGGCCCGAATCCGGTGATGCCATCCGATGCCGTCGCGGTGATGCGGGTGATCGAGGCCGGCATCACCAGCAGCAGAAGCGGCAGGCGCATCGATCTCTGAGTTAGGTTGCGACCGGACTTACGCCCCCCGAACGCCGGCTTGCGTTCAGGGGGCGTTTGCCGGATGCCGCATCAATGTCGCCCTATTGCCGGCGGTGGGCCGCTTTACTCGGCCAGTGCGCCCCGGGCATTGGCGACCAGTTCGCGAACCAGCGCGGCGTCGGTGTCGACGATCGCGTATTCGTCCTGCCCCGGCGCGCCCATCTTGACCACGGCGTTGCGGTAGCGCATTGCGCTGTCGCGCGGTGCGCGGCCCGAGCTGTGGTATTCGCGGCAGCCGGTCTGCCGGACCAGCTCGGCGATATTGTGGTCACGGACTCCGGCACCGGGCATCACGATGATCCGGTCGCCGGCGATCTCGTTCAGCTGCTTGAGCATCGCCGCACCCTCGAGTGCGCTCGGCGCCTGGCCGCTGGTGAGCAGCCGGTTGCAGCCGGTGGCAATCACGTCTTCCAGCGCCTTGAGCGGATCGCGGGCGACGTCGAAGGCGCGGTGGAAACTGACCTGCATCGGCGCGGCGAGCTCGACCAGCTCGCGCGTCCGGGCGACGTCGATGTCGCCGTCGGCGCTCAGCAGACCGATGACGACGCCGTCGGCGCCGATCTTCTTGCACGCGAGGATGTCGCGCTTCATCACTTCGAACTCGATGTCGTCGTAGAGGAAGTCGCCGCCGCGCGGACGGATGATGACGTTCAGCGTGATCCACAAGCGGTCACGCGCAACGGCGATCGCACCGTGCGACGGCGTGGTGCCGCCTTCGAGCAGGTTGTCGCAGAATTCGACGCGTGCGGCGCCGCCTTCCTGCGCGGCCAGACACGAGTAAACCGAACCGGCACAGATTTCCAGCTGAATTTGATCGGATGCGGACATGGGATTCCTCCGTGGGCAATGACGGCGATGTTAGCCCTAGCGGCTGCCGGACCCAAACAAAAAGCCGCGCGGTGGCGCGGCTTTTTGTTGCGGATCAAGTCGAGCGGGGCCCGGCTCAGGCGGCGCGGCCCTCGCGCACCATGCCGCCGTTGAGCACGGCGAACACTGCGCGCTGGCGCTCGTTCAGTTCGGACAGCTGCTGCGTGAGCTGGCGGTCGATGTCCTCGAGTTCCTCGATCCGGCCTTCGAGCGTGTCGGTCGCCTTGTGGATGCGCTTGATGCTCTCAAGCCGGCGGCGCAGCTGCAGCTGGTGCTCCTTGACCTGCGTTTCCATCGGCGCCATCACGGCCTTGAGCCAGTGCTCGACGTCACGGTTGGCGACTTCGAACACGTAGACGACACGGCTGGCGACGGTTTCGAAGAACTTGTGTGTCAGGCGGCCCTGGCTGGTCGTCAGCAGCCGGCCGACGGTGTTGAAGTGCTCGCGGAACGACTTCTCCAGCCGTGCCAGCTCCTTGTGGTACTTGAGCGTCGAGAACGGCGGCGGGGTGACCTGGCCGAGGCCGTGCTCCTCGCTGAATTTCTTGTACATCGCGGCCATCATCGCCTGTACTTCGGCGACCTGTTCGGCAGCACGGCTGATGTTGTCGTTCACGTCCTTGAAGAAGCGGTCCATGATCGCGCGCAGCCCGGTTTCGCCGAACGAGAACAGGCTGCGTTCCATTTCGGCGCGGATGCCGGCGATCTGCGCTTTCAGCGCATCCATGCCGAGCAGCGTCAGCAGCTGGTTCTGCTGCTGCGAGAAGATCGACCGCAGCGCCTGGAAGCGCACCAGGCCCTGTTCGAACTCGCGCTTGTCGGCCTGCACCTTCTCCATCATCTGGGCGACGACGTCCTGGTTCTTGCCGCGCAGGCCGGTCAGCTCGAACAGCTGTTCGGTCACGCCGTCACGGCGGGCCGAAAGGATGCCGCGCGTGGCCATGACGATGTCTTCGACCTCGGTCACCGTTGCATCGCGGACGATGTCGAGCTTGGCCGGCAGCAGTTCTTCCGACAATGCGGTTTCCAGCGCGATCAGGCGCGAACGCTCGAGCAGCGCGGTGTTGTCCTGCACCTTGGCGACCAGCGCCTTCTGCGCCGACACCGGATAGACCTGCCGCGTCGAGATGCCGAGCAGCTGCGCCGTCGTGTCGACCTGACGGACGATTTCGGCGTCGGTCTCCGCCGGCGACTTCAGCTCGTCCCACAGCGTATCGATCTTGTTGAGCACGACCAGCCGGCCGCGGCCGCTGCCCTGCGATTTGCCGATGTGGTTGCGCCAGACGTCGATGTCGCTCTTGGTGACGCCGGTCTCGGCGGCGAGGATGAACAGGATCGCGTGCGCGTTCGGCAGCAGGTTCAGCGTCAGCTCGGGTTCGGTACCGATCGCGTTCAGCCCCGGCGTATCGAGGATGACCAGGCCCTGTTCGAGCAGCGGGTGCGGGAAGTTGATGATGGCATGGCGCCAGCACGGAATCTCGATCGTGCCGTCGTGACCGACGACGAGTTGCTGATCGGCGTCGCTGCTGTCGTAAAGGCCGAACTTCTGTGCCTCGTCGAGCCGGGCGCGGCGGGTTTCGCCGACGCGGCGGAATGCGGCGAGCAGCTGGTCGGGGTTGTCGATGTCGAGCGGAATCGTCGTCCATTCTTCCGCGTAGCGACGGTACTCGCTGGTGGTGACGTTCTGCGCGCGCGTTTCGATCGGCAGCAGCTTGATCGACGGCGGCTCGCTGCCGTCGTACAGCAGCTCGGTCGGACACATCGTCGTCCGGCCGGCGCTCGAAGGCAGCACGCGCTTGCCGTAGTGGGCGAAGAAGATCGCGTTGATCAGCTCGGACTTGCCGCGCGAGAACTCGGCGACAAAGGCGATGTTGAGCTTGTCGTCGCGCAGCTTGCCCTGCAGCGCGTTGATGCGCAGCTGGGTCTGCGCGTCGTCGAGGTCCTGATCGGTGAGCCAGCGCGACAGTTGCGCCACCGACTGCGTCAGCGTCGCGCGCCACTGGCTGTAGGCCTGGAAGTCGCCGACGAGGCGATCGCCTGCGTCGGTCGGATCGTTGACGGCGACATCGTCGCGATGCAGGTAATCGGTGCTCATGGGCTCACGGCCTCGTATTGTAAATATTGCCGCTGTTATCACCCGCGCGCGCGGCGCTGTCAACGCTGGCAGCGGGGGCAGTAGTAGCTTGTCCGCTGGCCGATACGGATTTGCCGGATGAGCGTGCCGCAAACGCGGCAGGGTGTGTCATTCCGGCCATAAACGAAGGCGTTGAGCTGGAAGTAGCCGGGCTTGCCTTCGGTATCGACGAAGTCGCGCAGCGTGCTGCCTCCGGCGCTGATCGCCTCGGCCAGCGTCGCCTTGATCGCCTCGGCCAGCTTCGCCGTTTCGTCGGCGTTCAGTGCGCTGGCCGGCCGTTCCGGGTGGACGCCGGCGCGGAACAGCGATTCGGACGCGTAGATGTTGCCGACGCCGACGACGACATGGTTGTCCATGATGACCAGCTTCACCGCGCGGCGCGTGCGCTGCAGTGCCGCGGCGAGGTGGGTGGCGTCGAAGGCGTCGGACAGTGGCTCCGGCCCCAGCGCGGCGATCAGCGGGTGGTCGCTGCCGTCGCCGTCGGCCCACAGCAGCGCGCCGAAGCGGCGCGGATCGCGGTAGCGCAGCCGTACACCCGAGGCGAGCACCAGATCGAAATGGTCGTGCTTTTCCGGCGGGTAGGCCTCGGTCAGCACCCGCAGGCTGCCGCTCATGCCGAGGTGGACGATGGCCGTGCCGGTGTCGAACCCGATCAGCAAATATTTGGCTCGCCGGCGCAGCGAGCGGATCGGCTGGCCGGCGATGCGTTCCGGCAGCTCGGGCGGAATGGGCCAGCGCAGCCGGGCTTCGCGCACGATCAGTTCGCTGACGACGGCGCCGTCAAGGTAGGGGGCGACACCGCGGCGTGTGGTTTCGACTTCGGGCAGCTCTGGCATGGTCTTTACTGGTAAGGCGCGCCGGCGTTTGGACGCCGTCTCGCTGATTCATTAAGATCAGGCTGTCTAACATAAAACAGGCCAGACCGTCGCTATGACCAAATCGCCCGCCGTTCGTACCACGCGTTTGCTGTCGGCGTTGCTGCTGGCGTTCGGGCTGTCGGCCTGCGCGTCGATGGGCACGCCGAGCGCCGTCGGCAACGCCAGTGAGCCCGCCGCGGAAGCCGCGCCGGGGCTCGACGACGATGCGATTCCCGACGACAAGCTGCCCAAGATTCCGCTGACCAGCGAATTGCTGCTGCGCTTCCTTGTCGGCGATATCGCGCTGCAGCGCGACCGGCCGCAACTGGCGGCACAAACCTGGCACGATCTGGCGCAACGGACCGACGACCCGCGCGTCGCGCGTCGCGCGACCGAAATCGCCATCGGCAGCGGGCAGTTGTCGATTGCCCGGGACGATGCACAACGCTGGATCGACGCCGTGCCCGACTCGGTCGCCGCACGGCAGGTGATGCTCAGCCTGCTGATCCGCGCCAACCGGCTCGACGAAGCCAAACCGCACATCCAGGCGCTGCTGGCCGCGCAGCCCGAGGAAATCGCGCCGTTTTTCCTGCAGATGCACCTGCTCTGGGACAAGAACACCGATCGCGAGGCGGCGCTCAAGCTGACCGAAGAGCTGACGACACCGTATCCGAAGCTGGCCGAGGCGCATTTTGCCCGCGCCGTCGCGCTGGCCAACGTCGGACGCATCGACGATGCCCTGAAGGAGCTCGACGAAGCCAACCGGCTCAAGGCCAACTGGGAGCCGGCGATCCTCTATCGCGCCCAACTGATGGGCAAGTCGTCGACGCCTCAGGCGCGTATCGATTACCTGCAGTCGGCCGAGCGCGCGCTGCCCAAGTCGATGGCCTTGCGTTCGGCCCTGGCGCGCGAATATGTCGAGGCCAATCGTTTCGACGCCGCGCTCAAGGTGTATGACGAAATGCTCGCGCTGCAGCCGAACAATCTGGAAGCGCTGACCGGCAGCGGTCTGGTGGCCTTGCAGACGCATGATCTCGACATGGCGGAAAAGCGGCTGACCCGCGCGACCGAGCTGGCGCCGCAGCAGACCGGCAACCTCCGCTACTACCTCGGCCAGATCGCCGAGGAAGGCTACCGCTTTACCGATGCACGTGACTGGTACGAGGCCGTCGATGGCGAGTTGAAGCCTTCGGCCGACAAGCGTCTGGTCCGCGTACTGGCCCGACTGGGCGATATCGACGGCGCGCAGGCGCAGGTCAAGGCGATCCCGGCACCGAACGACGAGGCGAAAGTCGAGAAGATCCAGCTCGAAGCGTCGATCTGGCGCGAGGTGAAGCAGTACCGCAAGGGCTACGACCTGCTGAGCGAAGGCCTCAAGCGCTACCCGGCGAGCACCGATCTGATCTACGACCGCTCGCTGTTTCTGGATCTGATGGGCAAGCAGGCCGAAGCCGAGGCCGAACTGCGCCGCTATCTGGCACTGGAACCCGACAACGCCATCGGCCTGAATGCGCTGGGCTATACGCTGGCCAACCATTCGACCGCGAGTGACACGGCCAGACTGGCCGAATCGCAGAAGCTGCTCGATGCGGCGCTGGCCAAGGAGCCCGACAACCCGACCGTGCTCGACAGCATGGGCTGGCTGCGCTATCGCCAGGGCAGATTGAACGACGCCAAGGGACTGCTCGAAAAAGCCTATGCCCGGATGTCCGACCCTGAAATCGGCGCCCATCTGGCCGAGGTGCTCTGGCAGCTTGGCGACAAGGCCGAGGCCCGCAAGCTCTTCGATACGGCGACCAGGGTTGATCCGAGCAACGAAGTCGTGCGAGAGGCGGTCCAGCGGCTGGGCGTGAAGTGATGCGCCGTTTGAGTGCCGTGCTGCTGGCCGGTGCCCTGCTGGCCGGCTGCGCCAGCGTGCCGCCGCCGGCGGCCGGCGATCTGGTGGCGCTGGGGCGGGTCAGCATCAAGCGGCCGCAGGGCAATGACTACGCCAATTTCATCTGGACCTGGCACGCTGCCGAAAGCCGGCTGGCGCTGAACAATCCGCTGGGGCAGACGCTGGCCGAGCTGACAATGACGGCAACCGGCGCCAGCTACCGTGATGCCGAGGGCCGGGTGCTCAGCGCCGGCGACGCCGATGCCCTGCTGCAGGACGGCCTCGGCTGGTCGGTGCCGGTCAACGGTCTGGTGCACTGGCTCAAGGGCGAAGCCGATCCGGGCAGCCCGGCAACGGTGCGTGACGCCGACGGCCGGCGCACGATTCTCCAGTCCGGCTGGCAGATCGAACTGTCCGAGTGGCAGCCCCGTGCCGACGGCCAGCGCCTGCCGCGCCGCCTGCATTTGACCCGTCCCGACCTTGACCTGCGTATCGCGATTTCCGAATGGCAACCCTGAACGATTTTCCGCCCGACGCGGCCGGCTGGCGCGCGTTTCCCGCTCCGGCCAAGCTCAACCTCTTCCTGCATGTCATCGGTCGTCGCGACGATGGCTACCATCTGCTGGAATCGGTGTTCCAGCTCATCGACCTTGCCGACACCATCCGCTTGCGGCTGCGTGACGACGGCGAGATCGTTCGTGTCGATCCGCTGCCCGGCGTGTCGCCGGAAACCGACCTGACCGTACGCGCCGCTCGCTTGCTGCAGCGGGAAACAGGCTGCAGCTTCGGCGTTGACATCGCTGTCGACAAGCATCTGCCCATGGGCGGTGGCGTCGGTGGCGGCAGCTCGGACGCGGCGACCGTGCTGCTGGCGTTGAACCGGTTGTGGCGGCTCGACCTGAGCCGGGAGCGGCTGATGCAGCTCGGTGCCTCGCTCGGCGCCGACGTGCCGTTCTTCATCTTCGGCGAAACGGCTTTCGTCGAGGGCATCGGCGAACGGATGACCCCCGTGCCCGGTGCTGCCGGCCATTTCGTGGTGCTGCACCCGCCGGTGCATGTACCGACACCGGAAATTTTTTGCGACCTGGGCTTGACGCGGGATACTCCACCACTTAATATGCGCGACCTCAACGCAGTAACTACCCGCAACGATTTGCAGGTGGTGGCTGTGAGGAAGCATCCTCTGATCGGGCAGTACATCGCCTGGTTGGGCCGGTTTTCCCCGGCAAGGATGACCGGTTCCGGAAGCTGTGTGTTTGCACATTTCGCTTCACAAGCCGGTGCAGATGCAGTAGTATCGCAGCTTCCTCGGAACATGACCGGATGGGTTGCGAAAGCAGCAGATCGGCATCCGTTGAAAGAATTTGCCGGATGATCGGCAAACGCCGCTAGGGGAGTCGCCAAGTTGGTTAAGGCATCGGATTTTGATTCCGACATGCGAAGGTTCGAATCCTTCTTCCCCTGCCAAATTCGAAAAGAAAAGCGTGTAACCCGGGTTACACGCTTTTCGTTTTTCTAGGGTTTGAAAATGGCTTACGACAGCCTCATGGTCTTCACCGGCAACGCTAACCCCAAGCTTGCCGATCGTGTTGTCAATCATCTTGACATCTCACTGGGCCGGGCAACCGTCGGCCGTTTCTCCGATGGCGAAGTCACCGTCGAATTGCTCGAAAATGTTCGCGGCCGCGACGTTTTCGTTCTGCAGTCGACCTGTGTGCCGACCAACGACAACCTGATGGAAATGATCCTGATCGTCGATGCGCTCAAGCGTGCATCGGCCGGCCGGATCACTGCCGCAATTCCGTACTTCGGCTACGCGCGCCAGGACCGCCGACCGCGTTCGGCCCGTGTGCCGATTTCGGCCAAGGTCGTCGCGAACATGCTGCAGGCCGCCGGCGTCGACCGCCTGCTGACCGTCGATGTCCATGCCGACCAGATCCAGGGCTTTTTCGACATTCCGGTCGACAACATCTATTCGACGCCGGTGCTGTTCGCCGACATCCGCGCGCAGAACTACGAGAACCTGATGGTCGTGTCGCCGGACGTCGGTGGCGTGCTGCGTGCCCGTGCAATGGCCAAGCAGCTCGGTACCGACATGGCGATCATCGACAAGCGTCGTCCGAAGGCCAACGTGGCCGAAGTGATGCACATCATCGGTGACGTGAAGGACCGGACCTGCCTGATCGTCGACGACATGATCGATACCGCCAACACCCTGTGCAAGGCCGCCGCCGCGCTGAAGGCGCACGGCGCCAAGCGCGTGCTGGCGTATGCCACGCACCCGGTGTTCTCGGGCGCCGCCGTCGAGCGCATCCTGCAGTCGGACCTCGACGAAGTCGTCGTCACCGACACCATTCCGCTGTCGGACACGGCCGAACTGTCGGGCCGCATCCGCTGCGTGTCGATCGCCGGCCTGCTGGCCGAGACGATGCGCCGCATCAACAACGAAGAGTCGGTCTCGTCGCTGTTCGTTGACTAATTCAGGGGATTTTTCCCCGGAATCGGCAGCCTTCCTGGTCGCGGGAGGCTGTTGCTTTTAATGCTATGGAGCAAACCATGACTTACGAAATTCAAGCTGCAGCCCGTGCTGCACAGGGTACCGGTGCGAGCCGCCGCCTGCGCAAGACTGGCAAACTGCCGGGTATCGTCTACGGCGGCAGCACTGCCCCGCTGGCGATCGAACTCGATCACAACAGCATGTACTACACCCTGCAGGAAGAAGCTTTCCACACCGCGCTGATCAAGCTCGCCGTGGATGGCAAGACCGAACAGGTGCTGCTGCGCTCGGTGAACTACCACCCGTTCAAGCAGCAAGTGCTGCACGTGGACTTCCAGCGTGTTGAAGCTGGCAGCACCGTTGAAGTGCGCGTACCGCTGCACTTCGTCGGCGCCGACACCTGCGAAGGTGTGAAGCTGCAAGGTGGTTCGATCCGTTACATCCTGAACGATGTGAAGGTTCGCTGCCTGGCCGACAAGATCCCGGAATTCCTGAACGTGGATCTGTCGAAGATGGCCGTTGGCAACACCATCGCCCACTTGACCGACATCGTTCTGCCGGAAGGCGTGACGTTGCTGGCACTGGCTCGCGGAGAAGACCTCGCTGTGGCCAGCCTGAACGGTGCCAAGGCCGGTTAATCCAGCCCGCTCCGTCCGAAACCCGCCGTGGCGCAAGCCCGGCGGGTTTTTTGTTTGCCCGGTTTGCCTGCAAGCCGGATGACGGAATCTTTTGGCCTTGCCATGCGCTACGATGACGGCATCATCGTGGATTGATCAGGGTTTTTATGTATTCGAACGAACAACCCGAAGGTCAGGACGTTCACCGCAAGCATGTTCCCAGCCCGCTTGAGCTGCTCGCGAACCTGCCGGTGATTCCGCCGCGCCATCGTCCAAAGGTGCGTGCGGTGGGGCTGATTGTCGGTCTGGTGTTGCTGGTCTACTGGCTGGCCCCGCGCTGGGGGGTGTCACCCTTTCATTCCCGCCAGGATGGTCTCGACTACTACCCGCACTTTACCGATGTCCAGGCGTCGCGCTACCAGTCCGCAGCGCCGAAGCGGCCGCCGGACGTCGTCGTGCAGGTCGGCTGGCCGGGTTGGCGGCTCGAGCAGTACGCCAGACGCTACGGGGAATCCAATACCTGGCTGGTGCTGCGCAATGCCGATGGCGAAGTCCGCTGGCAGCAGGTTGCCGACAACGACAACTGGCTTGGTGACTACCGGATCAAGCCCGACTCGGCGCACTGGGCCTGGTTCGGCGGCTGGGTGGTCGAGCTGCAATCGCCGCGGGTCGAGGATGCGCGCCTGTATCTGGCACCGGACGGATCGCCAAGACTGATCCGCCAGTGGCCGAACGCGCAGGCGCGGGCCAGACTCAAGGCGCTGGGCGCCTAGGCGGCGACTCGCGTTATCATGGTGGCCTTGCCTGCCGCGGGCGGGCCATCCGCTTTCTTTCCGATGTCCTCAATCAAACTGATCGTCGGCCTGGGCAATCCCGGTGCCGAGTATGCTGCAACCCGGCACAACGCCGGTTTCTGGTGGGTCGACCAACTGGCGCGTGATGCCGGCATCTCGCTGCGGCATGACGTCAAATTCCACGGTCTCGCCGGCCGGGCCCGTCTGGACGGGCGCGAGGTGTGGCTGCTCGAACCGCAGACCTATATGAACAAGAGCGGACTGTCGGTCGTCGCGCTGGCGCAGTTCTACAAAATCCTGCCGAACGAGATCCTTGTCGTCCATGACGAACTCGACTTGCCGGCCGGGCAGATCAAGCTCAAGCAGGGCGGTGGCCACGGTGGCCACAACGGCCTGCGCGATATTCAGGCCCACCTGTCAACGCCTGCGTTCTGGCGATTGCGCGTCGGCGTCGGTCATCCGGGCAACCGCAACGAGGTGGTCAACTTCGTGCTCAAGCCGCCGCGCAAGGAAGAACAGGACGCGATCGATGATGCGCTGACACGCGCGCATCACATCCTGCCGATGCTGCTGGCCGGCGAAACCGGCGCGGCGATGCAGAAGCTGCATACCGACGACAGCAAGATGCGGCCGCACAAGCCGGCCCCCGGGGCCTGAAATGCAGACGATCCTGGTGGCCAATCCCAAGGGCGGCAGCGGCAAGACGACGGTGGCGATTCAGCTGGCGACGTGGTTTGCCTGGCAGCGTCGCCCGGTGGTGCTGGCCGACCTGGACCGGCAGCAGTCGGCGCTGCGCTGGCTGGCGCTGCGCCCCGATACCTTTCCGGCGATCCGTGGCCGCGACGAGATCGTCGACCGATTGCCGACCGATGCCGTGCAGGTCGTCGACAGTCCGGCGGGCCTGCATGGCAAGCTGTTCGATGCCGCGCTTCAGGCTGCCGATCGCATCGTCGTGCCGATGCAACCTGCGGCATTCGACCGCTGGGCCAGTGCCGATTTTTTTGCCCGGCTCGCCGAGGAAAAACGCGTACGCAAGGGCAAGGTCGAGATCGCCCTGCTCGGCATGCGCGTCAATGCCCGGACGCAGACGGCACGCGATTTCAGCGCCTTTGTCGACGAGGCTGGTCTGCCATTGCTGGCGACGATTCGCGATACGCAACTTTACGTCCAACTGCAGCCGCGCGGACTTGCGCTGTTCGATCTGCCGCGCCTGCGTTTCGAGCGCGATTGCGAGCAATGGCAACCGCTGCTGAACTGGTTTTGAAATGACAACGACTCAAGCCATTCCGGTCAATCTGGTGACCGGCTTCCTCGGCGTCGGCAAGACAACCGCACTGACGCGCCTGCTGGCAGACAAGCCGGCGAATGAGTACTGGGCGATCATCGTCAACGAGTTCGGCGAGGTCGGCATCGACGGCGCGACGCTGTCGTCGAACGGCGAGGATCTGAACGTGGCCGAGGTGCCGGGCGGCTGCATCTGCTGTACGACGAGCCCGATGCTCCGGACCACATTGACCAAGCTGGCGCGCGGCCGGCGACCGGACCGCTTGCTGATCGAGCCGTCCGGGCTTGGCCATCCGGCCGGCATCGTCGATCTGCTGCGCGATCCCTTCCTGTCCAAGGCCTATCAGACGCGGGCCGTGATCACGCTGATCGATCCGCGCCATCTTGGCGATGCACGTTATACGACACACGAAACCTGGCGTGACCAGATCGAACTCGCCGATGTGCTGGTGCTGAACAAGACCGACCTTGCCGATGCCGACCAGCTTGCGTACGCGCATCGTTTTGCCGCAGCGCTCTATCCGCCGAAACTGGATGTCGTCGAAGCCCGGCAAGGCGCATTCGATCCGGCGCTGCTCGACCTGAGTCTGCTGGCCGAACGCTGGCCGGCGGCGAGTGGCGTCAAAACCGCTGCGCATGCACTGGCACCACGCCGGACTGTCGTGAATGCACGCGCAGCACCGTTGTTCTGGCCGGAACGCAACCTCCAGACCAGCCTGGATTCGGAGAGTTGCGGTTGGGTGTTTCCGCCGGAAACGCAGTTCGATTCGGCGCTGCTGGCCGAGCTGTTCGAGGCTGCCGGGCAGCATTTGCCGGGGCTGACGCGGGCGAAAGGCGTCTTCAATACCGAGCGGGACTGGTACCGGCTCGACTGGGTCGACGGCATGACCGGCGCAGCCGTTTCCGCTTACCGGCGCGACTCCCGGGCCGAATTCATTGTTGCCGGCGGCGTGCCGCCGGACTGGGTCGCAATCGAAGCCCGATTGGCTGCGGCGATGCTCAGCGGCGCAGGATCACGCTGATCTGCTGCAGATAGCTTTGTGCCACGGCGCCATGACCGCGGCTGTTCATCAGGGATTCCCAATGCTGCAGGCACTGGTTCAGCCCGGCCAGGTCGGCGCATTGGCCCAGAACGCGGTCGATCCATTCATCGAGCTCGCCACGCAAATGGGTGTTGTTGCTGATGTAGACAATCTGGCGGATCTGCGCGAGCTGCTTGCTACCCAGCGTTGCCGGGCTAGGCACCGTGGCGGCTGGCGCCGGTGCGGGGGCGGGTACGGGACCGATCTGGCCGGCGATCTTCTCGACCATGCCGTCCCATTCGAGTTCGAGCAGCGCTTGCAGCAACTCGCGTCCGCTCAAGGTCGTGATCAACTGGTCGGTGGTCTTGATGCCGTCGATCTGGATCAGCAGTTGCCGTGATTTGGCTGCCAGTCCGCTTGAACGGTTGACCATTTCGGCGAGTCCCTGCTGGGTCTTGCGATATACCACGCCTTGCATGCCGATTGTCCCTGGCTGAAATTCTGACGAATATATTACGCGGTTGTCGCGGTGCCCGCTGAGCGGGTGACGCAGGCTGCGCAGGGCCTAGGCGTCGGCGCGCAATAAAACTGACTTAATTTGAAATTATCAAGCCAGCTCGGTGCGAATTTCCCGCAGCACGCGATCGGCGATGCTGCGATGCCCGGAACGCCGCAATGCGGTCTGCCAATCGTCGAGCAGCTGTTCGAGCGCGGCAGTACCGTCAAGAGCGGCAAAGGCGGCATCGAAGCGGGCCAGCCAGCCATCACCGAGATAGGTACGGCTGCTGTCCTGTACCAGTGCATGGACCCTTGCAATCCGGGCGGCGTCGGGCAGGTTCGTGAGCGGTTTCTTCACGTCGACGGACGGTATGGCTGCATGTCCGGCAATGAGGCCGAGTTCCCGCAACCGCGCCAGCGCAGCATCGACATCGGTGGCTGGCGCCAGTTGACGGAGTGCGGTGACGTCGCGCTGGCCATCGATCATGATCAGCAATTGCCGTACCTTGAAACTGAGCAGATCGGTGCGCGTTGCCAGTTCTTGCTGGGCCTTGGCGGTCTTGTGATAAATCGTGTTTTCCATGCTTGCTCCCCGGCCTCGCTGACGTCGTGCTAGAAAGTCTCTGCGTGACTTCCGGTGCTGTCGCTGCGTTTTCGTAGCATAGTCTTACAGACTACAAACGTGTCAACGTGGCGTGTCAGTGTTGTATCGAGCACAAGAAAAAACCCGCGCGATGCGCGGGTTTTCCTGTGGGGGGAAGGCTGGCTCAGAGGCCGCCGTAGGAATGCAGGCCGGAGAGGAACATGTTGACGCCGAGGAAGGCAAACGTCGTCACCAGCAGGCCGATGACCGACCACCATGCCAGCACGTTGCCGCGCCAGCCCTTGACCAGCCGGACGTGCAGCCAGGCGGCGTAGTTCAGCCAGACGATCAGCGCCCATGTCTCCTTCGGGTCCCAGCTCCAGTAGCCGCCCCAGGCGTCGGCAGCCCACATTGCACCGAGGATGGTGGCAATGGTGAAGAACAGGAAACCGACGGCGATGGCCTTGTAGGAGACTTCGCCCAGCGTGTCGTAGCTCGGCAGCTTGCTGGTCAGGATGCCGCGCGACACCAGCAACTGCGCGACGCCGAGCATCGCGGCAATCGCAAACGCGCCATAGCCGACGAAGTTTGCCGGTACGTGGATCTTCATCCACCACGACTGAAGTGCCGGAATCAGCGGCTGGATCTCGTGGGCGCCGCGATCGAACGAGTACCAGAGGATGAAGCCGACTGCGGCGCTGATCACCAGCAGCACGAACGCACCCATGCTGCGTGCGGCAAAGCGGGCTTCGTAGTACAGGTACATCAGCGCAGTGATCAGGCAGAACAGCACGAAGACTTCATACAGGTTCGACACCGGAATGTGGCCGACGTCGGGGCCGATCAGATAGCCCTCGTACCAGCGCACGAGAATCGAGCTCAGCGCCGCGGTCGCCGCGGCCCAGGTCAGCCCCGATGCGATCGACAGGCTGCTGGCACTACGGCGCAGCAGACCGACCCAGTACATCAGCGTGGCCAGGAAGAACAGTACGCACATCCACATCACCAGCGACTGGCTGGCGAGCATGTACTTGAGGAAGAAGTTGCTGCTGCCACGGGCGAGATCCCGGTCGTACAGCTCGATGGCGGCCAGTGCGATCGCGCCGCACAGCGGCAGAAAGCGCTGCATGACCGGCCAGAAGCGGCCGAACCAGATCAGCCCGGCGGCACTGGCGAACAGGATGCCCTGTTCGTAGTAATCCATGGCGCCACGATAGCGGCTGAAGCTGATCATTGCTGCGACCAGCACCAGCGCGGCGAACGCGATGGCGCCGGCGGGGCGTTTGACGGGGAGGGTGGTCATGCTGATTCTCCGTCCGGACCGGTGTGGTCCGGCTTGGGCAGTGGCGGCGCGCTGTGCGCGGGGTCGGGCAGCAGTGCTGCGCTATGCGCAGCAAAGGCGTGGTCAAGGTCGGCGTTGCGGCGGTTGCTGGTCATTGCAATCAGCGTTCTGCCTGCTTCGAACCGGACCCACAGCCGTTCTTCGCGAATGTAGAACATGCAGAAGATGCCCATCACCAGCAGGATAGAGCCGATGTAGACCACGGTCTTGCCCGGCGAGCGCGTCAGCTGGAAGCCGCTGGCCTGGACCTGGGTGAAGCCGGTCGGCTGCAGGTAGACCGCCGGGCCGTAGTCGAACAGGTTGCTGGTCGCGACGAGGCTGTCCATCAGGAAGCGGTAGTTCGTTTCGTCCATCGGCAGTGGCGCCAGGCCAGCCTGACGCTGGGCCTGTGCAAACGCTTCGACTGCAGCCCCCTGAAGAATCTTCAGATAGGTCTGCGCGACCGTCTGGCGTTGCTCGGCCGGCACCTTGCCGTCGAGGAAACGCTCCAGTGCCGGGAAACCGCCGGTGCCGAACTGGGTCAGTACGCTCTGGGTGACCTCGGCGAACTGTGCCCGGTTGGTTGCCGAGAATGCACCGTCGCGGAAGGCCGCATCGGCGGTGGCCTTGGCGATCGCCGGGTACTGCCGCGGATCGAGCAGCGCGTGGCGCACGCGCATGAAGGTATCGACCCTGCCTTCGGCATCAAGCGGCATGCGGATGAACGAGAACGGCTGCGCCACTTCGCGGCGCATGCCGGTGACCAGATACAGATGGTCGTCCAGCGTTTGCGGCGCCAGATAGTTCAGGTACTCGACGGCCTGACCGGTCGCATCGCGGAGCTTGAACTGTACCGAGGGGCCGAGGTTGCGCAGGTTGTGCTCGCCCTTGACGCTGGTCGCCTGCGACAGCGCCTGCTCGAACTTGTTGACCGTGACCGCCGATTGCGTCGATTCGGTCTTGCCCAGGTTCTCGATGTTGAAGACGCGCAGGTCGCCGGTCTCGAGCGTGTACGGCTGGCCGGCGATGGTCAGCGCGCTGCTGGCCTGCGAGCGGGCGTCGAGCGGTGCCGGCTTGCCGCCGATCAGATCCCAGCGGGCGAAGTTCAGCGGCGAGCCGCCGTCACCGAAGCTGGCCTGATAGATCGCGACGCCGTCGACGACCATCGGCTTGTTGACCTCGACGGTGCCGCTCTGGCGTACCTTGCCGCTCTGGCGGTCGAGAATGTCGATGTCCGAGGCGAAGCGCTTCGGCTGGCCGGTGGTGTAGTAGTCGACGTGGAAGGCCTTGAGCCGGATCGCGAACGGCAGTTCCTGGACGAAATACCCGTTGCCGGCATTCAGGAACACTACGTCGGCTGCGGCGCCCTCGGGGACGGTGACGTTGCCGCGGAACGACAGGTTGGATGCGCTGAGGCGGCTGACCTCGGGGACCTGGCCCTGCGGCATGTCGCGCGTTTCCGGCGCCTTGTAGCCGGCGAGTTCCATCAGCTTGAGCGGCAGATTGCCATCAAGCAGGCCACCGATACAGATCACCACGATGGCCGCATGCGCGAACAGGTAGCCGAGTTTCTGCCACGCACCGCGCTTGGCCGCGACTTGCCAGACGCCGTCGTGCTCGCGTTCCTTGAAGCGGAAGCCCGATTGCGTCAGGTGTGCGAGCACGGCATCGCGGCCGGGCTGGCCGTCGCTTTCTGCGTGGTGTGCCATCAGCCGCAACGAGTTGCGGCTGGCCTTTTCGCGCCAGCCACGGATGTCGCGCAGCATGCCGGGCACGTGGCGCCAGATGCACAGCGACGTCGACAGCATCAGGAAGGCCAGCAGCAGCAAGAACCAACTGGTGTGGTAAACGTCGAACAGGCCCAGCGGCTCGAAGATGCGGAACCAGAAGTCGCCGAACTCGAAGCGGTAGTTGACGTAGGGCTCGTTCTGCTTGAGCACGGTGCCGATCACCGAGGCAATCGACAGCACGGTCAGCAGGCTGATCGCAAAACGCATCGACGAGAACAGCTCGAAGAGCGCGCGCCCGAACGGGGCAGGATGGTGGCGAGGAGATTTTTTCGTAGTCATAAAGCAAAAAAGGGGCGTTGGCCGCCCCTCTTGGTGAGTGATTGCCGGTAAAGGTTCACCGGCGGGGCACTCAGTTCAGCGCCTGCATGTACTGGGAGACGGCCTTGATCTCGTCGTCGCTCATTTTCTTGGCGACATCGGTCATCACGCTGTTGTTTTTGCGCTCACCCGAGCGGAAGGCTTTCAGCTGGGCCTCGATGTAGGCGCCGTGCTGGCTGGCTACGCGCGGATACTGGACCGGGATGCCCGAGCCGGCGGGACCATGGCATGCCATACAGGCCGGCAGGCCGGTCTTGGCAACGCCGCCACGGTAGATCTTCTTGCCGGCTTCGATCTGGGTCTTGTCCGACGCGCCCAGCGCCTTCGGCTGCTGGCTGGCATAGTAGGCGGCGACATTGCGCATGTCGGCGTCGGTCAGCGTCGCGGTCATGCCGAGCATCACCGGGTTGTTGCGCTTGCCGGTCTTGAACTCGGTCAACTGCTTGTACAGATACTGCTCGTGCTGGCCGGCCAGACGCGGGTAGGTCGAGGCAACGGCGTTGCCGTCGACACCGTGACAGGCGGCACAGACCGTTTCGGCCTTCTGCTTGCCCGCGGCGATATCGACCTTGGGTTGTTCTGCGTAGGCAGCCGATGTGGCCAACCACAATGCTGCTGCAACGAATGCTGCGACAGGCGCGCTGCGCATAGCTCTGCTCCCTCAAGCGATAGCGGTTCCCGGCTCTTGGCGCCGGTTTGAAACCAAATCCTGCTATTCTATAACAAGACTTTTTACCAAACAAAATACCTATGTCGCTGTTCCGCGGTTTGCAGTTCCTCACCACTGTCAATGATCTGTCCACACTGCCTCAGGAAGGCCTTGAAGTGGCGTTCGCCGGGCGCTCGAATGCGGGCAAGTCCAGTGCGATCAACACGCTGGCCAATCATACCCGGCTGGCTTTCGTCTCCAAGACCCCGGGGCGTACCCAGCACATCAATTACTTCGATTTCGGCAACGAGCGGCGTCTGGTCGACCTGCCGGGCTACGGTTACGCCGAGGTGCCGGCCAACGTCCGGGCCCACTGGGAAAAGCTGCTCGGCCACTATCTGGTCAACCGCGACAACCTGATCGGTCTGGTGCTGATCATGGATGCGCGCCGGCCGCTGACCGAACGCGACCGGCGCATGCTCGACTGGTTCCTGCCGACCGGCAAGCCGGTGCACTGCCTGCTGACCAAGTCGGACAAGCTGAGCAATCAGGAAAAGATCAAGACGCTGCGCGCGGTCGAAGCCGAGTTCAAGGGCGATCCGCGCGTGACCGTCCAGCTGTTCTCCAGCCTGAAGAAGCAGGGGGTCGAGCAGACCGAACAGGTCGTCGGCGCCTGGTTTGCCGCAGCGCAACAGGCCGATGCAGCCGACGACGATCATGCCGATGACATTGGATCGACGGACGGTCTCTGATTCGCCTTGCGCTTTGGGGGCGCCTTCCTATCTTGGAAGCTAGGTGCGCCCCTGCACCTCCCGCTTTTCCTCCCTGAGCGGGTGCCCCGGCTACGTGCCGGGGCGTATGTATACCCCGGTCATTCTCCCCTTGGGCCGGGGTTTCTTTTTTGCTGCCGCGCGATTTCTCCTGCCTGATCCTGTCATGCCTGAAAATCAGGGTTGTCTGATTTAAACATCGGCTTTTCCGGTTTTTCCGGCCGGACTTGGTGCCTGCAAATTTCCGCCGGTATGATCGAACGTACGAAAAATCCGTGCGTCTTGTTCGCCGGAGCGAATAAAAACGGGTCGCCGCCGGTGCATACGGTCGGCCCGCAGGGAGGAGCACCATGTCGGAACTCGCCGGGGTCAAGGTGATGGTGATTGATGACAGCAACACCATCCGCCGCAGCGCCGAAATTTTCCTCGGGCAGGCAGGTTGCGAGGTCATCCTGGCCGAAGACGGTTTCGACGCGCTGGCCAAGATCAGCGATCATCAGCCGCAACTCATTTTCGTCGACGTGATGATGCCGCGGCTTGACGGCTACCAGACCTGCTCGCTGATCAAGAAGAACCCGCGTTACAAAAACACGCCGGTGATCATGCTGTCGAGCAAGGACGGCCTGTTCGACCGTGCGCGCGGTCGCATGGTCGGCTCCGACGAGTATCTGACCAAGCCCTTTACCAAGGACAGCCTGCTGGCCGCCGTCGGCGAGCACGTGCAGCAGCGCTGAGCCTTTCTTTTACTTCTTCCGTACAAAGCGAACACTACCGCCATGGCCATCAAGAAAATCCTGATCGTTGACGACTCGCCCACCGAGCGTCACTTCCTCGGCGAACTCCTGACCAAGAACGGCTTCACCATCGTGACCGCTGAATCCGGCGAGGACGCCGTCGCCCGCGTCAAGGAACTGATGCCCGACCTGATCCTGATGGATGTGGTGATGCCCGGCATGAACGGTTTTCAGGCAACGCGCACGATTACCCGCGATACCGAAACCAGCCACATTCCGGTGATCATGTGTACGTCGAAGAACCAGGAAACCGACAAGGTCTGGGGCAAGCGTCAGGGGGCCGCCGAGTACGTCGTGAAGCCGGTCGACCCGCAAGAACTGCTGTCGAAGATCGCGGCGCTGTAAGCGGAGTCGATCATGGCCAAGCGGATCAGCCTGCGCGAGTATCAGGAAGGGGTAGTGGCCCGGCTCAAGAGCGCCGCGGCGACCGCTCAGGTCAACGCCCGCCTGGGGATACGCATCGGCCAGGAAAACTGGCTGGTCGACCTGGCTGACGTGGCCGAGGTGATGCCGGTACCGCCGGTGTCGCCATTGCCGCTGTCGCAGCCCTGGTTCAAGGGTGTGGCCAATATGCGCGGCAACTTGGTCAGCGTGTCGGACCTGTCGGCCTTTTTCGGCGGACCGGCGTTGATCGCCTCGCCGCTGGCCCGCTTGGTGCTGCTGCATCCCAAGCACATCCTGCATTCGGCAGTGCTGGTCGAGCGCATGCTCGGCCTGAAGCATTTGTCCGACCTGAGCGTGGAGGACGCGGTGCATCCGCGGGCCTCGACTGCTTACCGCGACGCAGCCGGGCAGCGCTGGCTGGCGCTCGACGTGGCCGCTTTGGCCAGTGATCCCGGCTTCCTGCAAGCCGGGCAATAAAGACAACGATCGGAATACGGGAAGAGACGCGCATCATGGCCTTGAAACTGGATCGCCTGAAAAACCTGTTTGGCAAGAAGACCGGGGCGCAGGCCGGCAAGGGATACGATTCGCTTAAAACGACGTGGATCCTTGAAAAAATGCGTCTGCCCGACGTCGACGAGGCACGCGTTCTCAAACCGCTGCCGTTGGTGGGGCACTTGCCCAGCCGGCAGCAGATGGCGATCTTCCTGCTGGGACTGATCGGCTCGGTGGCGCTCTTTGCCATCGTGGCGCTGCTGTCTTTCCAGTCCTCGACCCGCAACGCCGAACGGCGTTCGACGGCGACCGAAATGGAAATGCTGTCGCAGCGGATTGCCCGGGCGTCAACGCAGGCGGTGCAGGGCAACGCCGAAGCGTTCACGGTATTGCAGGACTCCTACCAGAAGTTCGGCGACAACCTCGACAAGCTCAAGCGCAGCGGCACGTTCTTCGGCCTGCTCGCGGTGGGGCAGGGCGACCTGCTCGACAGCATCAGCAGCACCTGGAACACCAGCTATGCGCCGAACCCGGGGCATCCGAGCGTCGACACCATCCTCAAGCAGAAGCCCAGCCTGATTTCCATCGGCAAGAGCGTCAGCGGGATCAACAACAGCGATGCCAAGCTGCTCGAGCTGACCCAGCAGTTCACCTCGATGCTCGGCGAGACCGGCGGCAACGTGCGCGAGCTCGACTACGCCAACCAGTTGTCGATGCTCAGCCAGCGGATGGCGAAGAACGCCAACGCCATGCTGGCCGGCGAGCTGATCAACCCGGAAGTGGTGTTCCTGCTGGGCAAGGACGTGTCGACGTTCTCCGACATCGTCAAGGGCTTCAACGACGGTAGCGACGAGTTGCAGATCCGCGCGGTATCGAGCTCGGCGCTGGCCGACAAGCTCGGCGAAATCCGTGCGCTGTTCCGCGACTTCGAAGTGGTCGTCAGTGCGTTCTCGAAGAACATGCAGCCGCTGGTGAACACGCGTCTGGCCAACCAGGCGATTGTCCGCGATTCGGAATCGCTGCTGAAGGACACCACCGCGCTGGCGGAGGCATACGAAAACAAGGTGGGCGGGGTGCTGATCACCGTGCTCGAACTGATCCTGATCGGTGCCGCACTGCTGTCGCTGTACCTGCTGGTCCGTGTGTTCAACCAGGAGGCCGTTCGCCGCCGGGTTGCGTCGGAAGGCGAGAACAAGCGGAACCAGGAGGCGATTCTTCGTCTGCTGAACGAAATGGCCGACCTCGCCGACGGTGACCTGACGGTCCGCGCCTCGGTGACCGAAGACCTGACCGGCGCGATCGCCGACTCGGTCAACTACACGATTGAAGAACTGCGGGCGCTGATCACCGAGATCAACCGCGCAACCGATCAGGTGACGCGCGCGACCGACGATGCACAGGACGTATCGAGCGGTCTGCTCGCCGCTGCCGAACGCCAGTCGAACGAAATCGCCGACACCACAGGCACCGTCGAGCAGATGGTGCGCTCGATTCAGGGCGTGTCGGGCAATGCGGCGCAATCGGCCGACGTGGCGCAAGCGTCGCTGCTGGCTGCGGAGAAGGGCTCGGACGCGGTGCAGAACCAGATCAAGGGCATGAACGAAATTCGCGAGCAGATCCAGGAGACCGCGAAGCGAATCAAGCGTCTGGGCGAATCGTCGCAAGAAATTGGCGAAATCGTTGAACTGATCTCGGACATTACCGAGCAGACCAACGTGCTGGCGCTGAACGCGGCGATCCAGGCCGCAGCTGCCGGCGAAGCCGGTCGCGGCTTCTCGGTCGTGGCCGAGGAAGTGCAGCGGCTGGCTGAACGCTCGGCCGAAGCGACCAAGCAGATCGGTGCGATCGTGAAGACCATTCAGACCGATACGCACGACGCCGTCGCGGCGATGGAAGTCTCGACGCAGGGTGTGGTCGAAGGCGCCAAGCTGTCCGACGCCGCCGGCGCGGCCCTGTCGGAAATCCGCCGCGTCACCGGCGAGCTGGCGCGATTGATCGAATCGATCGCGCATGAAACCGAAGACCAGACCGGTCTCGCCGCCCGCGTGAACGCGTCGATGCGCGACATCCTGTCGATCACCGAGCAGACGTCGACCGGTACCCAGCAGTCGGCGCAGATTGTCGGCCAGCTTTCCGGGCTGGCGCAGGACCTGAAGGACTCGGTGTCCGGCTTCAAGCTGTCCTGACCCATCCTGCCTGAAACGGGGGCCGGTCGGCCCCCGCCTCCGCCCGATTCGCCGGGCCAAGACGAAGAGAACCCGCCATGAGCGTTCATACCGAATTTGACCGCGGCTCGCTGGTCTGGGTGAAGAGCGAGATCGACCAGACGCTGAATCGCGCGGCCGACGTCCTCAACCAGTTCAGCAACGAGCCCGACGCGGCGTTGCTCAAGCACGCCCAGACCCACTTGCACCAGTGCGCCGGCGCGCTGCAGATGGTCGAGCTCGACGGGCTGGCGCGGTTTTGCGAAGAGATCGAACAGCTTGTTGCCAAAGTGGCTGCCGGTGACGCCGAAGCTGAGGCGCTGCCGCTGGTCCAGACTGCGGTCCAGGATACGGGGCGCTACCTTGAGCGCATCGCCGCCGGTGCGCCGAACGTGCCATTGCACCTGGCGCCGCGCTTTGCCGAACTCGCCCAGGCCGCCGGCCGGCCCGCCGCTGCAGTTGAGTTGTTTTTCCCCCGCCTTGGCGATCTGAGCCTGCCGGCCGGTTTGCCTGTGCGCCCTGTCGATGCGGGTGAGCGCGACGCGCATGTCAAACTGCTGCGCAGCCGCTACGAATCGGGGTTGCTGCGCTGGATTCGCGGCGATGCCTCTGCCGCTGCACAAATGAGCCGGGCGCTGGCCGAACTGGCCGCCGCGCAGGCCGGCGGACTGGCTCGCGTGTTCTGGTGGAGTGCCGCTGCGGCGACCGAAGCACTGCCCACCAGCGATGACGTCGACGCCAAGCAATTGCTGATGCGCCTGAACCTGCAG
This sequence comes from Jeongeupia naejangsanensis, assembly GCF_016865585.1. Lineage (GTDB taxonomy): Bacteria > Pseudomonadota > Gammaproteobacteria > Burkholderiales > Chitinibacteraceae > Jeongeupia > Jeongeupia naejangsanensis. Next base: position 188,501 of record NZ_JAESND010000003.1, read on the forward strand.
CTGCGGCGCCTGGCCGACGGCTCGACCAAGGTTGCCGAACGGCTGTTCAGGGATCTGCTGTACGTGCTGACGGTGTCGAAGACCCCGGGCACCCTGGGTCAACACCTGCAGCAGGCGTTCGCGCTGGATGCCTTGCTGCCGGACGGTAGCGCCGCCATGTCGTCGGAGCACGAAGCCCTGATCGCCCAGGCCGCCGCGCTGCGCGACGAGCTGGGCACGGCACGCGAAATCTGGTCGCGCACCGCGGGCGGGCAGCACGAACGTCTGCCGGCACTCCAGTCCGAACTGGCCCGGCTGTCAGCTGCGAGCGTATCGCTGCAGATCGCCGCACTGCCGACGCTGTGGGACGCGATGCAAAGCGCTTGCCGTCGCTATGCCGACAGCGGCGTGGTCGAGGCCGACGCGCTGGAAATGGCCACGGCCCTGTTGCTGGTCGACAATGCGCTGGCCAACTACCCGCGGCAGGCAAGCGATTTTGCGGAGCAGGTCGCCGCCATGGCGGCCCGTCTGGCCGAACCGGGCCTGGATGGCGACGTGCCGCACCTCGATACCATCAGCCAGCAAGCGCAAGAGCGGTTGCTGCGCGCTCAGCTGGCGCAGGAAATGCGCAGCAATCTGCGCCACGTCGAGGAAGTGCTGGATGCCTATTTCCGCGCACCCGAAACGGGCAGCAGCCTGGTCGAGCTCGAATCGGGCCTGCGGCAGACGCTGGGGGCGCTGGCGATGCTGGAGTGCGATCGTGCGGTCCGGCTGCTGGAAGTGTGCCGGCAACGTATCGATGAATATGCCGCCAGCGAAGTCGTGCCCGAACAGCTTGCGCTCGAAGAACTGGCCGAAGCATTTTCAAGCCTCGGTTTCTATATCGATGCACTCGAAGCCGGGCGCCCGGATCCCGACCGTCTGATCGCTACGTCGCTGGCTCGACTTTGCGGCGAGGAAGCGCTCGTCGAGGCGCCGTCCGAGGAGGTGCTCGAAGTCGAGGCGCCGCTGGCCGCCGTTGCCCCGGCTCCCGCGTCCGAACCGGCCGAAGTCAGGTCGCTGCCGCAAACCGATGACGCGATCGACGCCGAGCTGCTCGACGTTTACCTCGAAGAGGCGGTCGAAGTGCTGGCCACGATAGCCGGCCAGCTCGAGCGTTGCCGCGCTTTCCCGGCTGATCGCGATGCCATGACGGTAATCCGTCGCGGCTTCCATACCCTGAAGGGCAGCGGTCGCATGGTCGGGCTGACACAGCTTGGCGATGTGGCGTGGGCCATCGAACAGGTCATGAACAAATGGCTGCAGGACGAAGTACCGGCGTCGCCGGCGCTGCTCTCGCTTGTCGCCGATGCGCATGACGCCTTTGCCGGCTGGGTCCGCGAGCTGGGCGAGACCGGCGCCGCGCTGGTCGATGCCGGGGCACTGGTAGCAACCGCCGATTCGCTGCGGGAAGGTACGGCGCAGGCCGCCATGGCGCCGGCTGCCGCGCTTGCCGCGGTCGCACAACCCGGCGAATCCGACGAAGTGCAGATCGGCGAGGTCACGGTCTCGGCTGCGCTGTTCGCTCTGTTCCGCGACGAAGCGCAGCGCTACATGGACACCTTGCGTGGCGGTCAGCGCGCGCTGCGTCAGGGCGAGGTGCCTGGCGCCAATGTCGAACTCGCGGCGCATACGCTTGGCGGCATAGCGTCGACGGCGGGGCTGCGGTCGATGGGCGAGCTTGCCTACGCCATCGAAAACGCGCTGCAAACGCTCGATCTGCAACTGGCGTACCACGCCGATGCCGTTATCGATGCCGTCGACTTCCTGGGCGGCATGCTGGATGCCGTGGTCGCATTGAACGCACCGGCCGATCCGGCCGCGCCGCTGGCCACGCTGGCGGCACTTCACGACGAGCTGCTGACGATCAACTTCGATGCGCCGGCAGTGCCGGAGCCGCAGGACAGCGACCTCGGGGAACTGCCGTTGCTCGACGGCGAGGACCTGCTGATCGTCCCGCCGGTGGATGACGAAGACGAGCAGATCGAATTGCGTCTGCTTGACGGTGCCAGCGCAGAACAAGTGGCGGACACTGTTGCCGAAGCCGAAGCCGAAGCCGAAGCCGAAGCCGAAGCCGAAGCCGAAGCCGAAGCCGAAGCCGAAGCCGAAGCCGAAGCCGGCCTCGTTGTGTCGCTGGACGACGACGCAGAGCTGGTCTTTTCGTTGCCGGACGAGGCGGTTGATGCTGAGGTCATTCCGCAGGCATTGCACGAGGACGATAGCTTCACCCTTGATCTCGATGGCCTGCTCGACCACGGCATCGCATCGTTGCCGGCGGATATCCTTGCCGTTGGCAAGGCCGAACAAGCGCCGGAGTTCATCGAGCAGCCGAACGAGGACGGCGTTGACGCGGTACCGGTGGTTGACGCTGTTGCGGCGGACCCGGTCGAGCACCTTGAGCGCGAACCAGTCGTATCGGCTCCGGCAGGCGGTTCGGACGCTGACGAGCTTGTCGCGTTCGACGTGGCGCTGGCGGGCGAGCCGACGGTCGATGTTCAGCTGGACGCCGATCTGGCCGTGACGATCGACGCGGAACTGGCCGAGGAACTGTACAGCGACCGCCTGGCGTCGCCGGCTGACGACGCGCTCGCCGACGAATCGCCGTTCGCGTCGCTGCTGGCGACCCAAACCGAACGCCGTGACGAGCTCGATATTGGCGTCGTCGACGATATCGACGCGCAACTGCTGCCGATCTTCATCGAGGAAGCGGACGAGTTGTTGCCGCAGCTCGAGGCCTGCCTGCGTGCCGTGCGCGAAACGCCGGACGACGTGGAATCCAGCGCTGCAATCAAGCGCGTGCTGCATACGCTGAAGGGCAGTGCGCGGATGTCGGGCGCAATGCGCCTCGGCGAAGCCACGCACCGGATGGAGAGCCGGCTGCTGGCCGCCGTCGGTACGCCGGGTCTCGCGCTGCTTGACGAGCTCGATGCCGATTACGACCTGATCGTTTCGCTGTACGACACCCTGTGTGGTCGCGGTCAGCCGCAAGCGGCGACGGAACAGGCGCAACCTGCCGCTGCACCGCAGTTCCTGCTGGGCGCGGCCGAATCCGATGCGAAGACGACGATCCGGGTGAAGTCGGAACTCGTCGACCAGCTCGTCAACCAGGCCGGTGAAGTGGCGATCGCGCGCTCGCGGATCGAGGCCGAGATGCTGTCGCTGAAGGGCTCGCTGCTGGAGCTGACCGAAAACGTCGGCCGGCTGCGCGGCCAGCTGCGCGAGCTGGAAATCCAGGCCGAAAGCCAGATGCAGGCCCGTTCGCGCGAAATCGAGGACAGCCACGGCAACTTTGACCCGCTCGAGTTCGACCGCTTTACCCGGCTGCAGGAAGTCACCCGTTTCATCGCCGAAAGCGTCAACGACGTCGCGACGATCCAGCACAGTCTGCTGAAGAACCTGGACGACTCGGCCGGTGCGCTGACCGCGCAGGGCCGGATGACGCGCGAGCTGCAGCAGAGCCTGATGCGTGTGCGCATGGTGCCGTTCGCCAGCGTCTCGGACCGGCTGTACCGGCTGACGCGGCAGACCGGCAAGGAAGTCGGCAAGAAGGTCAACCTCGAACTCAAGGGCGGTCGCGTCGAAATCGACCGCGGCGTGCTCGAGAAAATGATTTCGCCGTTCGAGCACATGCTGCGCAACGCGATCGACCACGGCCTTGAGGACAGCGACGCCCGTGTTGCCGCCGGCAAGTCCGAGTTCGGCGAAGTGCTGGTCGAAGTCCGTCAGGAAGGCAACGAGCTGGTGCTGACGCTGAAGGACGACGGCAAGGGGCTCGATTACGGCCGCATCCGCAGCAAGGGCGAAACGCTGGGTCTGGTTGTACCGGGCAGTGATGTCTCGGAAACCACGCTGGCGCAGCTGATTTTCGAACCGGGCTTCTCGACAGCCAGCAACGTGACGCAGCTGTCGGGCCGCGGCATCGGCATGGACGTCGTCAAGAACGAGATCGGCAACCTTGGCGGCAGCATCGAAGTCGCCAGCACGCCGGGAGCGGGGACGACGTTCACGATCCACCTGCCGCTGACGCTGGCGGTGACGCAGGTGCTGCTGGTCAAGGCGGGCGAGCGCCAGTTCGCGATTCCGTCGGTGATGATCGAACAGGTGCAGGAACTGAAGCAGGCGCCGCTGGCCGAGCTGTATGCGGCGCGGGTGCAGCACTGGATGGGGGGCAGCTATCCGTTCGCCTACTTCCCGCGTCTTGTCGGTGATGCCGAGACCGTGCCGGAGCAGAAGCGCTTCTCGACCGTGCTGCTGTTGCGCAGCGGCGCCACGCGGATGGCACTGCACGTCGACGCGCTGCTCAAGAACCAGGAAGTCGTCGTCAAGGCGATCGGCCCGCAGCTGGCCCGGATCCCCGGTGTGGCTGGGGCGACGGTGCTCGGCAACGGCGACATCGTGCCGATCATGAACCCGATCGCGCTGCTGGCGCGTGGCGAGATCGCGGCGGCCGGTGTACGGGTCGAAGCGGCGCCGGCCCAGCTCGAAACCACGCCGGTGGTGATGGTCGTCGACGATTCGCTCACCGTGCGCAAGATCACCTCGCGCCTGCTGGCACGCGAAGGCTTCCAGGTCGTGACCGCCAAGGACGGCGTCGATGCGCTGCAGCAGCTGCAGGACGTGACCCCGGCGGTGATGCTGGTCGACGTCGAAATGCCGCGCATGGACGGCTTTGAGCTGACACGCAACGTGCGCAACAACGAGGGTACGCGCAACACGCCGATCGTGATGATCACGTCGCGTACCGCCGACAAGCACAAGAACTACGCGTTCGAACTGGGCGTCAACGTCTTCCTCGGCAAGCCGTATCAGGAAGACGAGCTGCTCGGCCACATCCGCCGGCTGATCGCCACCGCGACGATCTGATTCGCGGTGCGGTCCACACAAAGGGCACGGTTTTCCGTGCCCTTTGTCATTGCGGCGGACAATGAAGGGCCGATCGGCGCGGATGACCGCAATTTTGCGTGCTTTGTGCACGAAGGCCGCGCACCGACGGTGCGACTGCCTTTATCATTGCGGGTGAATGCGCGCCGGCGTGACCGGCGCGCGCGTCTTTTCCGGCCCGCCAGCGCGCGTGCCGCACGCCAGGAAGAAACGATGTCCACGCAAGCTTTGATCCAGCAATTGCAAGAACGCGGGCTGATTGCCCAGGTGACCGATACCGACGCGCTGGGCGCGCTGCTCGAACAGGGCCCGGTGACGCTGTATTGCGGCTTCGACCCGACCGCCGACAGCCTGCACCTCGGCCATCTGGTACCGGTGCTGGTGCTCAAGCGCTTCCAGCTCGCCGGCCACAAGCCGATCGCCCTTGTCGGCGGCGCGACCGGCATGATCGGTGACCCGAGCTTCAAGGCGACCGAGCGCAAGCTCAATACCCCCGACGTGATCGCCGGCTGGGTCGAGAACATCCGCAAGCAGGTCGAACCGTTCCTGAGCTTCGACGGCAGCAATGCCGCAATCATGGCCAACAACCACGACTGGTTCGGCCAGATGAACGTGCTCGATTTCCTGCGCGACATCGGCAAGCACTTCTCGGTCAACGCGATGATCAAGAAGGAATCGGTGCAGCAGCGGATCGACCGCGACGAGAGCGGCATTTCGTTCACCGAGTTCAGCTACAGCCTGCTGCAGGGCTACGACTTCGTCGAGCTGAACAGCCGCCATGGCTGCCGGCTGCAGATCGGCGGCTCGGACCAGTGGGGCAACATCACCGCCGGCATCGACCTGACCCGCCGCCGCAACCAGCAGCAGGTGTTCGGCCTGACGCTGCCGCTGGTGACCAAGTCCGACGGCACCAAGTTCGGCAAGACCGAAGGCGGCGCGGTGTGGCTCGATCCGAAAAAAACGTCGCCGTACAAGTTCTACCAGTTCTGGCTTGGCACCGCCGATGCCGACGTCTACAAGTTCCTGCGCTACTTCACCTTCCTGAGCATGGACGAGATCGCCGCGATCGAAGCGGCCGACAAGGCGCGTGACGGCAAGCCCGAAGCACAACGCATCCTCGCCGAGGCGGCGACCGCGCTGGTGCACGGCGACGACGCGGTGGTCGCGGCCAAGCGGATTTCGCAATCGCTGTTCAGCGACAGCCTGGCGTCGCTGACGCAGGACGACTTCGAACAGCTGGCGCTCGACGGCATGCCGACGGTGAGCCTGCCGAAAGAGACCGGCCTGATCGACGCCGTCGTCGCCGGCGAGCTGGCCAAATCCAAGAGCGAAGCGCGCACCTTCATCACCAGTGGCGCGGTCGCGATCAACGGCGCCAAGGCGGAGTCGATCGAGCATGCCTTTGCCGATGGCGAGCGTCTGTTCGGCCGTTATACGCTGCTGCGTCGCGGCAAGAAGAACTACAGCCTGATCGTCTGGCAGGACTGAAACCGGCTCATTCGGCGGCTGCGCCAGCGCAGTTCGTGCCCGTCCGATGCTCGGAATCCTCATGGACTCGTGTCCATTCCGGTTCCTGCGCTTCGGGCGGACACAAACTGCTTTGGCTCGCTCACCGACTGAACTGGTTTTGCCACGAGTTGGCGAGAACGAGGCCCGGCTTCCACGGCCGGGCTTTGCAGGAGTCCCCATGAAACACGTCCTGAGTATCCAGTCCCACGTCGTCTACGGCCACGCCGGCAACAGCGCGGCGGTGTTTCCGATGCGCCGGCTCGGCGTCGAGGTCTGGCCGGTCAACACGGTGCAGTTCTCCAACCACACCCAGTACGGCCGTTGGGCCGGGCAGGCGCTTGAGTCGTCGCAGATTACCGCGCTGGTCGACGGCATTGCCGCGATCGGCGAGCTGCAGCGTTGCGACGCGGTGCTGTCGGGCTACCTCGGTGCGCCGGAGCAGGCGGCCTACGTGATCGAGGCGGTACGCAAGGTCAGGGCCGCCAACCCGCAGGCGATCTACCTGTGCGATCCGGTGATGGGTCATCCGGAGAAGGGCTGCGTCGTTCAGCCTGGCATCCAGCAGTATCTGGTCGAGCACATGCCGGCGGTGGCCGACATCATGGCGCCGAATCATCTCGAACTCGAGAAGCTCGCCGGCCGCGACATCGACAGCCTGGCCGACGCGCTTGCCGCCTGCCGCGACCTGATCGCACGCGGCCCCAAGCTGGTGCTGGTCAAGCACCTCGACTACGCCGGCAAGCCGGTCGACCAGTTCGAGATGCTGGTGGTATCGGCAAGCGAAGCGTGGCTCGGCCGCCGGCCGCTGTATCCGTTCGACCGGCAGCCGGTCGGCGTCGGCGACCTGACCTCGGGTGTTTTTCTCGCGCGCACCTTGTCCGGTGACGATGTGAAAACGGCGTTCGAGCACACACTCGCCGCCGTCGACGCGGTGATGGCGGCGACGCATGCCGCCGGCGAGTACGAGCTGCAGCTCGTGGCCGCGCAGGACGAGATCGCCCGACCACAGCGCCATTTCGACGCGATCGCAGTCTGAACAGGCGTGGAGTGAAAATGCCGGCTTGCATGCCGGCATTGTTCGGATATCATTGATGTATTGAAAATGCTTCTTTAAATGCCGTGCGCAATCCCTTTGCCTCCGACGCCGTCGGTTTCGATACCCCGATCGCGATGCTGATCGCCTGCCACGACCGGGTCCGGCATTATGCCGGGCTGCTGCCGAAGCTGGCCGGCCACGTTGCGATCCACGGTGCCGATGCCGAAGCGGCACGTGCTGCTTTGGCGATCCTGCGCTACTTCGACGTCGCCGTACCCTTGCACCATCAGGATGAGGACGACGACGTGTTCCCGTTGCTGCGCGAACGCGGTGATGCGGCGCTGCGCGCGCGTGTCGACGAGATCGCCGCCGAGCACGATGCGCTCGGACTGCAATGGCAGACCTTGCGCCCGGCCTTGCAGGCGCTGGCGGTTGGCCTGGCGGCGACGCTGGACGCCGGTGTGGTGCAAGCGTTTGCCCAGGACTACCCGGCCCACGCGGCGCGCGAGGAGCGCGAACTCTATCCGCATGCAACACGGCTGATCGGTGCTGACGAGATGGCCGGGATCGGCCGGACCATGGCCGCGCGCCGCACACACAAGGACTGACGATGAACCGACTCTGGGACGCGCCGCACCGCGCGGCATTCTTCTTCGGCGGCCTCGGCGCCGTACTGGCACTGGCGTGGTGGGCGGCCGAGATGGTCATGCGCCTGCACGGCGGCTCGACCCACAGCGCGATTCCGGTGATGTGGCTGCACGCCGACCTGATGTTGTTCGGCTTCTTCCCGCTGTTCATGCTCGGCTTCATCTATACCGCCGGGCCGAAGTGGCTGAACGTCGAGCCGCCGCCGCTGAACGCGTGGGCGCCGGCAATCCTCGCTTACACCACCGGCACGGCGTTGCAGCTGGCCGCGCTGCGCTGGCCGATGGCGTGGTCGCTCGGTGATGCAATGCACTGGATCGCCTGGGTCGGCGCAACGATCTTGTGGATCGGCCGGATGCGCGCCAGCCGCGCACCGGACAAGAAACACGCGACTGCGGTGGCGTTCGCCTTCGGCCTCGGCGCGATTGCGCTGGCGACGATGGTCGGCGTGTCGTGGTTCGGCATCGCTGCAGCCTTCCAGCCGGCGGTGACGCTCGGCGTCTGGGGCTTCCTGCTGCCGGTGTTCCTTGCCGTCACCCACCGGATGCTGCCGTTCTTCTCGGCCAACGTCATCGCAGGCTATACCGCGTGGCGGCCGGGCTGGCTGCTTGGCGCTTTTGTCGTGCTGCCGTGGGCGCATGGTGGTTTCGTGCTGATGCAGTTCAACCCGGTGGCCGTCGACGTGCTGTTCGCCGGGCTGCTGCTGTACACCGGCTGGCGCTGGCGTCTGTTCGCATCGTTCAAGAACCGTTTGCTGGCGATGCTGCACGCGTCGTTCGCGTGGGCCGGCATCGCCATGCTGCTGTTCGTGGCGCAGGACATTGCCGATGCACTCGGTCAGCCGCTGTTCGCCTTCGCGCCACTGCATGCATTGACGATCGGCTTCTTCGCGACGATGCTGCTCGGCTTCGTTACCCGGGTGACGATGGGGCATTCGGGACGGCCGCTGGTGGCCGGTGCGGTGACGTGGACCGCGTACTGGCTGCTGCACGGCGTTGCGCTGGCGCGCGTCGCCAGCGAAATCTGGCCACAGGCGCAGTTCGCACTGCATGCCGCTGCCGGCATTGGCGCCTTGCTGGCCTTCGTGGTCTGGGCGGGGCAGGCCTTGCCGATCTACCTGAAGGCAAGGGCGGACGGTCAGCCGGGCTGAGCGTCGACGCCGATCGCCGCCTAGTCCGAAAGGACTAGCCGGGCCAACCGTTCGGCGTGCCGGCCCTGAGCCGATGGCGAATGGCCGGATTGCGGGGCCGGGACTACATTGCGTGCAATGGCTTCCTGAGGGAGGCTGTACTACCGTTCAAATCATGCGGCGCGCCAGCGCCCGCCAACGGGGATTACGCAATGTCCAATGCCTTGATCAAACGCTGGGAGCCCGAAGATCCGGTCTTCTGGCAGGAAACGGGGTCGCACGTCGCCAAACGCAATCTGTGGATCTCGATCCCCTGCCTGCTGCTGGCCTTCTCGTGTTCGATCGTCTGGAGCATCGTGGTGCTGAAGATGCCGCTGGTGGGCTTCTCGTACACCAAGGACCAGCTCTTCCTGCTCACCGCCTTGCCGTCGCTGTCGGGCGCCACGCTGCGGATCTTCTACAGCTTCCTGCCGTCGATGATGGGCGGGCGCAAGTGGACGACGATCTCGACCGCCTCCTTGCTGATTCCGGCCATCTGGCTCGGCTATGCGGTGCAGGATCCGACCACGCCGTATCCGGTGATGCTGATCATCGCGCTGCTGACCGGCTTCGGCGGCGGCAACTTCGCCAGCTCGATGGCCAACATCGCCTACTTCTTCCCGAAGTCGCAGAAGGGCTACGCCAACGGCATGAATGCCGGCCTCGGCAACCTCGGCGTGTCGATTGCCCAGTTCGTGATGCCGCTGGCGATTACCGTCGGCATGTTCGGCGCCTTCGGCGGCAACCCGCAGGCGCTGCCCAACGGCGGCGAGATCTGGCTGCAGAACGCCACCTTCGTCTGGGTGCCCTTCGTCGTCGCCGCGACGCTGGCCGCATGGTTCGGCATGAACGACCTCGCATCGGCGAAGGCCTCTTTCGCCGAGCAGGCGGTGATCTTCAAGCGCAAGCACAACTGGCTGATGTGCTGGCTCTACCTCGGCACCTTCGGCAGCTTCATCGGCTTCTCGGCCGGCTTCATGCTGCTGTCCAAGACCCAGTTCCCCGAGGTTGATCCGACCAAGGTTGCCTTCATCGGCCCGTTGATCGGTGCGCTGATCCGCCCCATCGGCGGCATGGTGTCGGACAAGGTCGGCGGCGCACGCGTCACGCTCGGCATCTTCGTCGGCATGGTGATCGCGGTGTTCGGCGTACTGGCCTTCCTGCCGGGTGCCAGCGGTGCCGGCAGCTTCATGGGCTTCTTCCTGTGCTTCCTCGCGCTGTTCCTGCTGGCCGGGATCGGCAACGGCTCGACCTACCGGATGATCCCGACGATCTTCTCGACGCTGGCGATGCGCGAAGCCAAGGGGCGCGATGCCGCGTCGATCAAGGAAGCCGAAGCAGACGGCGCACGCGAATCGGCGGCAGCCGGCGGTTTCATCAGCGCGATCGGTGCCTACGGCGGCTTCATCATTCCGCAGACCTTCGGTTTCTCGATGAAGGCGACCGGCGCGGCCGAGGCGGCACTGTACGTGTTCATCGCCTTCTACCTGTCGTGCGCGGCCATCACCTGGTGGTACTTCGCGCGCAAGAACGCCGAAATGCCCTGCTGATCCGTCGACTTCAACGTCAGAACCCCGCTTCGGCGGGGTTTTTCCGTTTCAGGGGGCGGAGTCGAGCAGCGTGCGGTAACGCTCGGCGAACGGATCGATGACGGCCAGCGGGGCCTCGCCGACGTCGAGCAGCAGCGGCTCTGCCCAGACCATGCCGCACAGGCGGGCGGTTTCGATCAGCGGCCGCAGCAGCACCGACGGCACCGACTCGCCCCAGCGCGGGCTGGCATAGCTGGCGACGGCCTGCAGGGTCTTGCCGGCCAGCGGCTTCGGGTCGGCCAGCGCCCACGCCGGGTCGAGCACCGTGTATCGAGCCAGACCTTGAGCGAGGCCGGCGGTGCGAACCAGTACAGCGGGAACTGCAGCACCAGCCGGCTCGCATGCGTGCAGGCTTCGCGCTCCTCGTCGACGTCGAGGGCGCCCTCAGAGATCAGCGTGTCGGCGTGGTGCAGCGAGACGTCGCCGGTTTCGGCGAGCATTTCGGCCAGCCGGGCGTGGACGACCGAGCCGCCGAGGTGGGGGTGGGCGAGGATCACGAGGTTGCGCATCTCTTTCTCCGTCTTACCCCTAGTCACTTCGGACTAGGGGCGCTAAGCCGATTGCGCCGCGCCGGCTGATCGTGCGGCGAATGTTGCGTCTGGCATCAGGCTCGTAAGCTCGGTTCATTCACACGAGCGCCCGCGTGCTCGAGCAGAACCGCAACCGGAGGCAGCATGAGCCATTTCCTGGACCGACTGAAGTTCCTCTCCAAGACCCGCGATACCTTCGCCGACGGCCACGGCGCCGTGGTGAACGAAGACCGCCAGTGGGAGAACGGCTACCGCAACCGCTGGACCCACGACAAGGTCGTGCGGTCGACCCACGGCGTCAACTGCACCGGCTCCTGTAGCTGGCGCATCTTCGTCAAGAACGGGCTGATCACCTGGGAGCTGCAGCAGACCGATTACCCGCGCACCCGACCGGACCTGCCGAACCACGAACCGCGCGGCTGCCCGCGCGGTGCTTCCTATTCGTGGTACGTCTACTCGGCACAGCGCGTCAAGCACCCGATGATCCGCGGCCGGCTGGCGCGGCTGTGGCGCGAGGCGCGCAAGACCATGGACCCGATCGCCGCATGGGCGAGCATCGTCGAAGACCCGGCCAAGTCGGCATCGTACAAATCGGTGCGCGGCCTCGGCGGTTTCGTGCGTACCGGCTGGGACGAAGTCACCGAGCTGATCGCTGCGTCGAACGCCTACACGATCAAGAACTACGGCCCGGACCGCGTGGTCGGCTTCTCGCCGATTCCGGCGATGTCGATGGTCAGCTACGCCGCCGGCGCGCGTTACCTCGGCCTGATCGGCGGCGTGCCGCTGTCGTTCTACGACTGGTACTGCGACCTGCCGCCGGCCAGTCCGCAAGTCTGGGGCGAGCAGACCGACGTGCCCGAATCGGCCGACTGGTACAACTCGACCTACCTGATGGTGTGGGGCTCGAACGTGCCGATGACGCGCACGCCGGACGCCCACTTCTACACCGAGGTCCGCTACAAGGGCACCAAGACCGTCGCCGTATCGAGCGACTTCGGCGAAATGGTCAAGTTCGGCGACCTGTGGATGGCGCCGAAGCAGGGGACCGACGCGGCGCTGGCGATGGCGATGGGCCACGTGGTGCTGAACGAATTCCACAAGACCGGCGCCTCGGATTACTTCCGCGACTACGGCAAGCAGTACACCGACTTCCCGATGCTGGTGACCTTGCGCGCCAAGGATGGCGGCTTCGTTGCCGACCACTTCCTGCGTGCCTCGCAACTGCCGGAGAACCTCGGCGAAGCGAAGAACCCGGACTGGAAGACGGTGCTGATCGATGCCGCCACCGGCGCGCTGACGGTGCCGAACGGCACGATCGGCTCGCGCTGGAACGAGGGTGAGGGCCGCAAAGGCAAGTGGAACCTCGAAATGAAGAACGTCGCCGACGGCGCCGGGATCGATCCGCTGCTGTCGCTCAAGGGCGCGCACGACGAGGTCGCCTCGGTCGGCTTCGACTACTTCGGCGGTGAAGCCGAAGACCTGCTGTTCCGCAACGTCCCGGCCAAACGCGTGACGCTGGCCGACGGTTCGACCGCGCTGGTCGCGACCGTTTACGACCTGCTGCTCGCCAACTATGGCGTCGACAACGGCATGGGCGGCGGCAACGTCGCGACCTCGTACGCCGACGACATCGCCTACACCCCGGCGTGGCAGGTCAAGCACACCGGCGTGCCGGCGATCGACGTCGAGACCGTCGCGCGCGAGTTCGCCCAGAACGCCCACGACACCCACGGCAAGAGCATGGTGATCGTCGGTGCGGCGCTGAACCACTGGTTCCACAACGACATGACCTACCGCGGCATCATCAACCTGCTGATGATGTGCGGCTGCGTCGGCCAGAGCGGTGGCGGCTGGGCGCATTACGTCGGCCAGGAAAAGCTGCGTCCGCAACCGGGCTGGACACCGCTGGCGTTCGCGCTCGACTGGCAGCGCCCGGCGCGCCAGATGAACGGCACCTCGTTCTTCTACGCCCACACCAGCCAGTGGCGGCACGAAAAACTCTCGGTCTCCGAAATCCTCGGCCCGAGCGCCAATGTCGATGCGTACAAGGACCTGTCGCTGATCGACTTCAACGCCAAGGCCGAACGGATGGGCTGGCTGCCGAGCGCGCCGCAGCTCGAAACCAACCCGCTCGACGTTGTGCGCCAAGCCGAAGCCGCCGGCCGCAACCCGGCCGAGTTCGCTGCCGAACAGCTGAAATCCGGCCAGCTCAACATGAGCTGCGACGATCCGGACAACCCGAAGAACTTCCCGCGCAACCTCTTCGTCTGGCGCTCGAATCTTTTGGGCAGCTCGGGCAAGGGCCACGAGTACTTCCTCAAGTATTTGCTCGGCACGCAGAACGCCGTGTTCTCGGATGAAAACGATGCAATCACGCCGTCCGAAATCAAGGTGCGCCCGGCCGCCGAAGGCAAGCTCGACCTCTTGACGGTGCTCGACTTCCGGATGAGCACGACCTGCCTGTACGGCGACGTCGTGCTGCCGACGGCGACCTGGTACGAGAAGGACGACCTCAACACCTCGGATATGCACCCCTTCATCCACCCGCTGTCCGAAGCCGTGCAGCCGCTGTGGCAGAGCAAGACCGACTGGGAAATCTACAAGGCCATCGCGAAGAAGTTCACCGAACTCGCCGGCCCCTACCTCGGCGTGCAGAAGGATCTGGTCCTGACGCCGCTGATGCACGACAGCCCGGGCGAGCTGGGCCAGCCGTTTGCACCGAAGGACTGGAAGAAGGGCGAGTGCGACCTGATTCCGGGCAAGACCGCGCCGAACATGACCGTGGTCGAGCGTGATTACGCGCGCATTTACGAGAAGTTCACCACCATCGGCCCGCTGCTGAAGAACGTGAACAACGGCGGCAAGGGCATCTTCTGGCAGACCGGTCATGAAATCGACGAGCTGGCCGCACTGAACGGCGTTGCCGCCAACGGCCAGCCGAAGCTCGACACCGCGATCGATGCGGCCGAAATGATCCTGACGCTGGCGCCGGAAACCAACGGCCATGTGGCGGTGAAATCGTGGGCGGCGCTGTCCGAGGTCACCGGCCGCGACCACACCCATCTGGCGAACGGCCGCGAGCATGAAAAAATCCGCTTCCGCGACGTGCAGGCGCAGCCGCGCAAGATCATTTCCTCGCCGACCTGGTCGGGCATCGAATCGGAAGAGGTCAGCTACAACGCCGGTTACACCAACGTCCACGAGCTGATTCCATGGCGCACGCTGACCGGCCGCCAGCAGTTCTACCAGGACCACCGCTGGATGCTCGACTTCGGTGAAGGCTTTGCCGTCTACAAGCCGGCGATCGACCTGAAGACGGTGCAGCCGATGCTCGGCCGCCAGCCGAACGGCGAGCAGGAGATCGTGCTCAACTTCATCACGCCGCACCAGAAGTGGGGCATCCACTCCACCTATTCGGACAACCTGCGGATGCTGACCTTGAGCCGCGGCGGCCCGCACGTGTGGCTGTCGGAAACCGACGCGAAGAAGGCCGGCATCGAGGACAACGACTGGATCGAGGTGTTCAACGTCAACGGCACGCTGACTGCCCGCGCCGTGGTGAGCCAGCGCGTTCCGGAAGGCATGACGCTGATGTACCACGCGCAGGAAAAGATCATCAACGTGCCGGGTGCCGAGCAGAGCGGCAAGCGCGGCGGCATCCACAACTCGGTGACGCGCACGGTGACCAAGCCGACGCACATGATCGGTGGTTACGCGCAGCAGGCCTATGGCTTCAACTACTACGGCACCGTCGGCGCCAACCGTGACGAGTTCGTCGTGATCCGCAAGATGAAGAAGGTCGACTGGATGGAAGGCGAACTCAAGGGAGAAAAAGCATGAAGATTCGCGCCCAGGTAGCGATGGTGCTCAACCTCGACAAGTGCATCGGCTGCCATACCTGTTCGGTCACCTGCAAGAACGTCTGGACTTCGCGCGACGGCGTCGAGTACGCGTGGTTCAACAACGTCGAGACCAAGCCCGGCATCGGTTACCCGAAGGAGTGGGAAAACCAGAAGAAGTGGAAGGGTGGCTGGAAACGGCTCCCGAACGGCAAGCTCGAACCGCGTCAGGGCGGCAAGCTGCGCATCCTGGCGAGCATGTTCGCCAACCCGAACCTGCCCGAGATCGACGACTACTACGAGCCGTTTACCTTCGATTACGACCGGCTGCAGAACGCACCCGAAGTCGAAACGCCGCCGACCGCAAGGCCGGTGTCGGTGATCACCGGCAAGAAGATGGACAAGATCAACTGGGGCCCGAACTGGGAAGACGACCTTGGCGGCGAGTTCGCCAAGCGTTCGAAGGACCAGCTGTTCGAAGACGTGCAGAAGGAGATGTACAGCACGTTCGAGAACACCTTCATGATGTACCTGCCGCGCCTGTGCGAGCACTGCCTGAACCCGGCCTGTGTCGCCTCGTGCCCGTCGGGCTCGGTGTACAAGCGCGAGGACGACGGCATCGTGCTGGTCGACCAGGACAAGTGCCGCGGCTGGCGCATGTGCGTGTCGGGCTGCCCGTACAAGAAGATCTATTACAACTGGCAGAGCGGCAAGGCCGAGAAGTGCACCTTCTGCTTCCCGCGCATCGAGGGCGGCCAGCCGACCGTGTGCTCGGAATCGTGCGTCGGCCGGATCCGCTACCTCGGCGTCATCCTCTATGACGCCGACCGGATCGAAGCCGCTGCCAGCGTTGCCGATGAAAAGGACCTGTACAAGGCCCAGCTGCAGGTCTTCCTCGACCCGCATTCGGACGCGATCATCGAAGAAGCCCGCCGTCAGGGCATTCCGGATTCGTGGCTGACCGCTGCGCAGAAGTCGCCGGTCTACAAGATGGCGATGGAATGGAAGGTGGCTTTCCCGCTGCACCCGGAATACCGCACCCTGCCGATGGTCTGGTACATCCCGCCGCTGTCGCCGATCCAGTCGGCGGCCGAACGCGGCTTGATGAACCAGAAGGGCCTGCTGCCCGACGTCAGCGAAATGCGCATTCCGGTCAAGTATCTGGCCAACCTGCTGACCGCCGGCGACGAAGCGCCGGTGCTGTCGGCGCTCGAACGGATGCTGGCAATGCGCGTCTACATGCGCGGCAAATCGGTGCACGGCAGCGAAGACCTCGAAGTGCTCAAGCAGGTCGGGCTGACGCAGGCGCAGGTCGAGGACATGTACAAGATCATGGCGATCGCCAATTACGAAGACCGTTTCGTGATTCCGAGCAGCCACAAGGAAGAGGTCGAGGACAGCTTCAACGACAAGGCCGCCTGCGGCTTCACCTTCGGCAACGGCTGCTCGGGCGGCACCTCGCCGCAGGGGCTGTTCGGCACGCGCAAGGAAGGCTCGGTGATCTTCGTCGACATGCCCAAATCCCGGAAGAACAAGGCGGAGGTGTAAACCATGACGACCGACACACTGCATTTCCGTGTCCTCTCGGCGCTGCTGCAGTACCCGGAAGCCGAACTGATCGACGCGCTGCCCGAGCTCGACGCCGCGCTGGCACAGGCGCCGACGGGGCTGCGCATCACCGTCGCGCCGCTGCTGACCGAACTGGCGGCCGGTGACCTGATCGCCGCGCAGGAAGGCTATGTCGCGACGTTCGACCGCTCGCGCGGCCACTCGCTGCACCTGTTCGAGCACATCCACGGCGAAAGCCGCGAACGCGGCCCGGCGCTCGTCGACCTGATGAACGCCTACCGCACGCACGGCTTCGAGATCGACGCCAACGAGCTGCCCGACTACCTGCCGCTGTTCCTCGAGTTCCTCGGCAGCGTCGACACCGCCACGGCGCAGGACTTCCTCAACGAGGCGGTCCACGTGATCGCCGCGCTGGCCGAGCGCCTCGGCGAAGCCGAAAGCCGCTACGCCTGCGTGATGAACGCGCTGGTCGCGCTCGCCAGCGTCAAGATCCAGCCGCTGGTCGCACCGCCGATCCGCGACATGGACGAAATGCTCGAAACCTTCGGACCCGGTGCCGACGGCACCGAACCGCTGCTGTCGCAGGCCGCAGGGCCCCAGACGGTGAAGTTCTACCCGCGCAATCAGGAGGCCCGGCCATGACTTACCTGCATCACTTCGTTTTCGGGGTCTACCCGTACATCGGTCTGGCGATCTTCCTGTTCGGCAGCCTGGTGCGCTTCGAGCGCGAGCAGTACACGTGGAAGAGCGACTCGAGCCAGCTGATCGACCGCCGTCTGCTGCGTGCCGGTTCCTACCTGTTCCATATCGGCGTGCTCGGTGTTTTTGCCGGTCACCTGGTCGGCCTGCTGACGCCGCTGGCGGTGTGGGATGCGCTCGGCGTGAGCCACGGTGCCAAGCAGCTGCTGGCGATGGTCGCCGGCGGTATCTTCGGCGGCATGGGGCTGATTGGCGCGCTGATCCTGATCTACCGCCGCTTTTCGAGCGAGCGGCTGCGCGCGATCACCACCTGGCGCGACAAGCTGACGCTGGGCTGGATCACCGTGACGCTGATCCTCGGCCTGTCGACGATCTTCGTTTCGAAGGATCACCTCGACGGCCACATGATGACGCTGTTCATGGAGTGGGCGCAGCGCATCGTCACCTTCCGTGGCGACGCGGCGAACTACATCGTCGACGCCCCGGGGATCTTCAAGCTGCACATCTTCATGGGCATGACGCTGTTCGTGATTTTCCCGTTCACCCGGCTGGTGCACGTGTGGAGCGGCTTCGGTGCCGCCGGCTACGTGACCCGGGCGTGGCAGCTGGTGCGGCCGCGAGGCTGAGTGCGAGTTACCGACGTGAAAAGGGCGCCAGCGGGCGCCCTTTTTTTCGATCGGGTCGGGACGCCGGGCTTGGCGTCTCCGGCAGGCCACGGCGCACGGATACCGGGCCGCCCCGGGGCGCCGGCATACGGGGGTACAAAATCCGGCGCCGGTTTCTGGTGTATTTCGTACGAGAAACTTAATCAAATATTCAGATATTGCATCGGCAACCCCGGTCTAGATTGATAGCAGGTCCACGACGCCGGAGAACGTCATGAGCACCAGCATCGGTCAGTACCTGCTGCAACGGCTGCACGAAGAAGGCGTGCGCCACGTCTTCGGCGTGCCCGGCGACTACATCCTGCGCTGGTACCAGCAACTGGCGCACAGCGAACTCACCCAGGTCGGCACCACGCGCGAGGACAACGCAGCGTTTGCCGCCGACGCCTATGCCCGGGTGCACGGCTTGGGCGCGCTGGCGGTCACCTACGGCGTCGGCGCGCTGTCGGTCGTCAATGCCGTCGCCGGGGCGGCGGCCGAATCGTCGCCGGTGGTGGTGATCTCGGGCGCACCGGGCGTGATCGAGCAGCGCGAACATCCGCTGCTGCACCACCGATTCGGGCCGTACCACTTCCAGCGCGAGATCTTCGAGCGGCTGACGTGCTACTGCGCGGTGCTCGACGACCCGCTGCTGGCGGCAAGGCAGATCGACCGGGCGCTGGCCGCTGCGCGGCGCTACAGCAAGCCGGTATATCTGGAGCTGCCGCGCGACCGTGTCGACACGGTGATTCACCTGCAGCCCGAGTGCGTGTTCGACGACGACGGCAGCGATCCGGACGCACTGGCCGAGGCCGTCGCCGAAACCGTCGCCCTGCTTGCCGGCGCCGAACGCGGTGCGGTGCTTGCCGGGGTCGAATTGCACCGCTACCGGCAGCAGGACGCGCTGGCTGCGCTGGTCGAGCGGCTGCGCTGGCCGGTCGCGGCGACGCTGTCGGGCAAGTCGGTGCTGTCCGAGCAGCATCCGGCCTATCTCGGCGTCTACGAGGGCGCAATGGGTGCCGAGTACGCACGCAGCGTGATCGAGGGCGCCGACATCCTGCTGCTGCTCGGTTCGGCGCTGAACGACGTCGACCTCGGCGTGTTCACCGCCCAGCTCGACCCGCGGCACATGATCCAGGCGCGCAACGACGAGGTGTGCGTCCGACACCACCGTTATCCGAACATCCGGCTGGCCGACTTTCTCGCCGCGCTGATTCCGGCGCTGCCCCCGCCACAGCGCGACTGGCCGGCGCACAGCCTGCCGCTGTCGGCGCCCGGTTTCCCCGAGCCCGGCGACGCGATGACGGTGTCGCGGCTGATCGGCCGGCTCAACGACACGCTGCCGGACGACATGCTCGTCGTCTCGGACACCGGCGACTGCCTGTTCGCGTCGCTCGAACTGCGCACCCACCCGCGCACCGGCTTTCTGGCGTCGGCGTACTACACGACGATGGGCTTCGCGGTGCCGGCGGCGCTCGGCGCCCAGCTCGGCAGCGGACTGCGGCCGCTGGTGCTGGTCGGCGACGGCGCTTTCCAGATGACTGGCACCGAGCTGTCGACCGCGGCATGGAAGGGGCTGAACCCGGTGGTGATCGTGTTCGACAATGGCGGCTACAGCACCGAGCGGTTTATCCTCGACGGACCGTTCAACGACATCGCGCCGTGGCGGCTCGATGCACTTGCCGACGTGTTCGGTCCGCTGTACGCGTTCACCGTCGGCGACGAGCAGGCGTTCGACGCGGCGTGGCAGCACGCGCTCGAGCACAAGGACCGGCCGACGCTGATCGCGGTCAAGCTCGCCGCCGACGATCCGTCGTCGGCGATGCGCCGGCTCGGGGAGTCGCTGGGAAGAACCGTCAAGGGAGGCTGAATGCGCGCACGCAGTGAATATCTCGACTGGCTGATCGACGAGCTGGCGCCGTTGGGGACGATACGTGCCAGATCGATGTTCGGCGGCTGGGGGCTTTACTGCGAAGAGCTGTTTTTCGCCATCGTCGACGACGACGTGCTCTACCTGAAGGCCGATGCGCTCAACCGCGCGGCCTTCGTTGCCGAAGGCGTCGCACCGTTCAGCTACACGGCGCGCGGCAAGGTGCAGACGATGTCCTATTACCGGCTGCCCGACGCCGCGCTCGATGACGCGACTGCGCTGCAGCACTGGGCGCGGACCGGTTTCGAAGCGGCGTTGCGTGCCGCTGCGGCCAAGGCGAGGCGCTAGCAGTCCGGCGTCAACCGGGCCGGTCCCGTACCGAAATGTGCGCAAGCCGGCCACGCATGTCGGCCAGCCCCTTCCCGCAGACGGCAATCTGTTGGAGAATCTGCATTAATTACGTCCAACTCCCGACCGCAATCGGGGCTATCCATGCGTCAGGCTACTGTTACCCGCAATACCCTCGAAACCCAGATCACGGTTTCGGTCAATCTCGACGGCTCCGGCCAGTCCAAATTCGATACCGGCGTGCCGTTCTTCGAGCACATGCTCGACCAGATCGCCCGTCACGGGCTGATCGACCTCGACATCAAGGCAGTCGGCGACCTGCACATCGACGCGCACCACACCGTCGAGGATGTCGGCATCACGCTCGGCCAGGCGTTTGCCAAGGCCGTCGGCGACAAGAAGGGCATCCGCCGCTACGGCCATGCCTACGTGCCGCTCGACGAAGCGCTGTCGCGCGTCGTCGTCGACCTGTCCGGTCGTCCCTGTCTCGAGTACGAGTGCGAATACACGCGCGCGGTGATCGGCGGTTTCGACGTCGACCTGTTCGGCGAGTTCTTCCGCGGTTTCGTCAACCATGCCGCGATCAGCCTGCATATCGACAACCTGAAGGGCAAGAATGCCCACCATCAGGCCGAGACGATTTTCAAGGCCTTGGGCCGCGCGCTGCGCATGGCGGTCGAGCACGACGAACGCATGGCCGGCATCACGCCGTCGACCAAAGGCACGCTGGTAGGCTGACATGGAAAAAATCGCCATTGTCGATTACGGCATGGGCAATCTGCATTCGGTGACCAAGGCGTTCGAGCTGGTTGCCGACGGTCGCGCCGACGTGGTGCTGACGGCCGATCCGGCCGTCGTTGCGTCGGCCGACAAGGTCGTGTTTCCCGGACAGGGCGCGATGCCCGACTGCATGCGCCATCTCGACGAATCGGGTCTGAAGGCCGAAGTCCTCAAGGCCGCCGGTGACCGGCCGTTCCTCGGCATCTGCGTCGGTGCGCAGCTGCTGTTCGCGCGCAGCGAGGAAGGTCCGACCGACAGCCTCGGCGTGTTTCCGGGGCAGGTGGTGCGCTTCCCGCCGGAAAAAATGCTGGATGCAGCCGGCCAGAAGCTCAAGGTGCCGCACATGGGCTGGAACGAGATGTTCATCAAGCATGCCCACCCGCTGTGGCAGGGCATTGCCGATGGCGAGCGCTTCTACTTCGTCCACAGCTATCATTTCTCCGGTGCGGACGATATCGCAGTCATCGAGTCGGCCTACCCGTACCGCTTTGCCGCCGCGGTTGCCCGCGACAACATCTTCGCGATCCAGTGTCATCCCGAGAAGTCGGCCGGCGCGGGTCTGAAGCTGCTGAAGAACTTCGTTGCCTGGGATGGCCGCCAGTAGGAGACTTTGGGTGAAATCACTGCCACAGTGGCTGCGCGAGTCTTTTCGGCAGTCGCTCATGACCGTTGGTGTGCTGGCGCTGGTTTTGCAGTTGTTTGCGCTGTCCGGTTCGCCGTCGCAGATGAACTACCTGCTGTTTTTTGCCATATATTTCCCATTTAGTGCGCTGGTCGCCTGTTTTCGCGCCAGACCGTTCCGTTCCCCGATCACCCAATCGTAACCGTCATCATGCTGATCATTCCTGCTATCGACCTCAAAGACGGCCAGTGCGTTCGCCTGCGCCAGGGCCTTATGAACGACGCCACGGTCTTCTCCGACGACCCGGCCAGCTTCGTCAGCCACTGGCTCGGCCAGGGCGCGCGCCGCATGCATCTGGTTGACCTGAACGGCGCGTTCGCCGGCAAGCCCAAGAACCTCGACGCGGTCAAAAGCATCATCAAGGCGATCGACGGTGAAGTGCCGGTCCAGCTCGGCGGCGGCATCCGCAACCTCGACACGATCGAGATGTACCTCGACGCCGGCATCGACTACGTGATCATCGGTACCGCCGCGGTCAAGCAGCCGGGCTTCCTGCACGAAGCGTGCGATGCCTTCCCGGGCCACATCATCGTCGGTCTCGACGCCAAGGACGGCAAGGTCGCTACCGACGGCTGGGCCAAGGTCACCGACCACGACGTGATCGACCTGGCGCAGCGCTTCGAGGGCTACGGCGTCGAGAGCGTGATCTACACCGACATCGGCCGCGACGGCATGCTCTCGGGCGTGAATATCGAAGCGACCGTGAAACTGGCGCAGGCGCTGCGCATTCCGGTGATCGCCTCGGGTGGCCTGACCAACCTCGACGACGTGCGCAAGCTCGTCGATGTCGAGTCGGAAGGCATCGAAGGCGTGATTACCGGCCGGGCCATCTACGAAGGCACGATCGACTTCAAGGCGGCGCAGGAACTCGCCGACGGCAAGCTCGAAGCCGTGGAAGCCTGATGCCGCTCGCCAAACGCATCATCCCCTGCCTCGACGTGACCGCCGGCCGCGTCGTCAAGGGTGTCAATTTCGTCGGGCTGCGCGACGCCGGAGATCCGGTCGAGATCGCCAAGAAGTACGACGCGCAGGGCGCCGACGAACTGACCTTCCTCGACATCACCGCCAGCTCGGATGACCGCGATCTGATCCTGCACGTGATCGACGCGGTCGCCTCGCAGGTCTTCATCCCGCTGACCGTTGGCGGCGGCGTGCGCAAGGTCGACGACGTGCGCCGGCTGCTCAATGCCGGTGCCGACAAGGTGTCGATCAACACCACGGCCGTCAGCAACCCGGAAGTGGTCGAAGCCGCAGCCAGCCGCTTCGGCAGTCAGGCCATCGTCGTGGCGATCGACGCCAAGGCGGTCGACGACACCAACACCCGTTGGGAAATCTTCACCCACGGCGGCCGCCGGCCGACCGGGCTCGACGCGGTCGAGTGGGCGGTGAAGATGCAGCAGCTCGGCGCCGGTGAAATCCTGCTCACCAGCATGGACCGCGACGGCACCCGGATCGGCTTCAACCTGCCGCTGACGCGCGCGGTGTCGGATGCCGTGGACATTCCGGTAATCGCGTCGGGCGGCGTCGGCAGCCTGCAGCATCTGGTCGACGGCGTGATCGACGGCCATGCCGATGCGGTGCTGGCGGCATCGATCTTCCATTTCGGCGAGTACACGGTGCGTCAGGCCAAGGAAGCAATGCAGCGTGCCGGGATCGAGGTGCGCCTGTGAGCTGGCTCGACGAGATCAAGTGGGACGACAAGGGCCTGGTGCCGGTGATCGCGCAGGATGCGCACACCGGCCGGGTGCTGATGTTCGCCTATGCCAACCGCGAAGCGGTCGAGAAGACGGCCGAGCACGGCACCGCGCATTACTGGACCCGCTCGCGCCAGAAGCTCTGGCACAAGGGCGAGGAAAGCGGCCATTTCCAGCACGTGCTGGAGATCCGCCTCGATTGCGACGGCGACGTGCTGATCTACGTGATCGAGCAGGACGGCGGCATTGCCTGCCACACCGGCCGCGAGAGCTGCTTCTACCGCGTGCTCAGCGACGGCGAGTGGGAAACCGTCGATCCGGTGCTCAAGGATCCGGCCGCGATCTACCACAAGCATCACTGAGCGCTGTGCGCTCGAAACAGGCCGGTTTTCCGGCCTGTTTGCTTTTCCGTTCCCGCTTTTTTTCGGTGTCGGCCGCGTTCATTACGCGAGTGTCACCAAACGGCAATATAATTGCCGCTAAATCACGTGCACTCTGAGGTCCAGCATGGTTTCCAGCGAAATTCTCGACCGCCTTTCGGCGACGCTTGCCAGCCGTCGCGATGCCGATCCGACCACCTCCTACGTTGCCAAGCTCTTCCACAAGGGCCAGGAAGCCATCCTCAAGAAGGTCGGCGAGGAGTCGTTCGAGGTCGTCATGGCCGCCAAGGATGGTGACAGGCGGGCCCTGGTCGGCGAAATCGCCGATCTGTGGTTCCACACGCTGGTGCTGCTGGCCCACGAGGGGCTGAGCCACGAGGACGTGCTGGCCGAGCTGGCGCGGCGCGAAGGGATTTCCGGCATCGATGAAAAAGCATCGCGCCCCAAGGATTGAGACGAGGACAGCATGAGCGACTGCATTTTCTGCAAGCTGGCGAAGGGCGAGTTTCCGACGACCAAGCTCTACGAGGACGACGACATCCTCGTCTTCAACGACCTGCATCCGGTCGCACCGGTGCATTTTCTCGTCGTGCCGAAGCCGCACATCGAATCTCTGGCGCACGCCGAGGTCCAACATCAGGCGCTGCTGGGCAAGCTGATGCTGGTCGCCGCGCGCGTTGCCGCCGAGCAGGGGCTGGCGCAGGGCTTCCGCACCATCATCAATACCGGCGAGGGCGGGGGGCAGAGCGTGTTCCACCTGCACCTGCACGTGATCGGCGGTGCACCGCTGCCGACCAAGATTACCGAACTCAGTACCCACTGATTCGCATTCCAACGGAGAACGTCCATGGGTTCCTTCAGCATCTGGCACTGGCTCATCGTGCTGGTCATCGTCATCCTCGTATTCGGCACCAAGCGTCTGGGCAATATCGGCAAGGACCTCGGATCGGCCGTGCGGGGGTTCAAGGAGGGCATCCGCGAGGGAGAGGGTGACAAGCCCGAGTCCAAGGACGTGCCGGCCGATTCGGGCCGCGTCATCGACGTGGTCGACAAGGACAAGCGCTAAGCCGTGTTCGACGTCAGTCTCGGCGAGTTGGCCGTCATCGGTGCCGTGGCGCTGGTGGTGATCGGCCCGGAGCGCCTGCCGACCGTTGCACGCACCGTGGGTGCGCTGATCGGTCGTGCGCAACGCTTCGTCGGCAGCGTCAAGGCCGACCTCGAACGTGAGGTCCGTGCCAGCGAGCTGGCACAGATCGAAGCCGAGCTGCGCGCCGAGGGCGAGGCACTGAAGCAGACGATTCACGCGCCGGTGACCGAGTTGCGCGAAACGCTGGCCGGCGCCCGCGATGCGCTGAGCGATCCGCTGCCGCCCGCCGTGGCCGAGGCGGCATCGCCGCCCCCCGTTGCCGGTGCGACCGTCCGCGAGATTCCGCAAGCGGACGAGCGCCAGCCCGATCTCTTTGTTGTCGAACCCCCGGCACCTCCACCCGCGCGCGACCGCCGCTGATTCCTGATGAATGCTGCCGATTTCCAGCCGCTCCTGGCCCACCTGATCGAACTGCGCAACCGGCTGGTGCGCGCCGGGCTGGTGTTCCTGCTCGGCTTCGGCGTGTGTTTCGCCTTCTCCGCGCAGCTGTACGACTTCGTCGTCGCGCCGCTGACGCACGTGCTGCCGGGGCAGAAGCTGGTGTCGATCGGCATCGCGACGCCGTTCATGGTCCAGGTGAAGATCGCCGCGCTGGTCGCCTTCATCGCCACGCTGCCGCATACGCTTTACCAAGCGTGGGCCTTCATCGCACCGGGCTTGTACACGCACGAGAAAAGGCTGGTGCTGCCGCTGATCGTCGCCTCGTCGCTGCTGTTTCTTGCGGGCATGGCGTTCGCGTATTTCTTCGTGTTCGGCGTGGTCTTCAAGTTCATCGCCTCGGTCGTGCCGGCGTCGATGCAATGGTTGCCCGATTCCGGCGAATACCTCGATTTCATTTTCGGCATGTTCATCGCCTTCGGAACGACCTTCGAGGTCCCGGTGGCGATTGTCGTGCTCGTGTACCTCAACGTCGTCAACGTCGCGCAGCTGGTGCGCTGGCGGCCTTATGTGATCGTCGGTGCTTTTGTCATCGCCGCGGTGGTGACGCCGCCCGACGTTCTGTCGCAATGCCTGCTGGCGATACCGCTGTGGCTGCTGTACGAGCTCGGCTGTATCGTTGCCCGGCTGATTGTTCCCCGTTCGCCCCTTCCTGCCTGAGTCTGCATGCTCCGCGTTTTCCAAGTCCTGCTTTTCCTGCTTGCCGCCGTCCCCTGCGGCATTCCGTTCCGCTATCCGCCAAATCCGGTGTTTCCGTCCGAGCTGGCCGCGTATTCGCTGGCGACGCTGCTGGTGCTCGCCGTCGCCGGCTTGCCGACCCAAAGGGTCGAAACGACCCGCACGCCGTGGATGGCGATCGTCTGGTTCGGTCTTGCCGCCGTGCTCGGCCTGCAGGCACTGACGATGACGGTGCCGTACTGGTCCGACCTGACGATTCCGGCGCTGTATATGGTGACTGCCGGCATGTCGGTCTGGGCACTGGCGCGCGCGCGTGACGAATTCGGCATCGCGCCGCTGGCACAGGCGCTGGCGTGGGGGCTGGTCGTCGGCGCGCTGTTCAATTCGGCGATCGCGGTCGAACAGATCTACCAGCTGATCACCAGCGGGCCGCGGCTGATTTTCGGCAACATCGGCCAGAAGAACATGTACGGCCACTATCTGGCCTGGGGCTTTGCCTCGGTGATGTGGCTGTCGGCGACCGGCAGGCTGCCGCGCTGGCTGACGGTGACGCTGTCGCTGTGGTTCGCGCTGTCGATGGCCTATTGCGGTTCGCGCTCGCCCTTCCTGTACGCCGTCGCATGGCTGGTGTTCGGCCTTGCACTGGCCTTCGGCAGGCAGGATGTCGTGCGTCGTCTGGGTCGCAATCTGATGATCGCCGGTGCACTGATCATCGCGATGCAGTTCGTCGCACCGCTGATCAACGACGTGATCGGCAGCCTGCTGCGCTCGCAGAACGAAGTGCCGACCGGGCTCGACCGACTCGATTCCAACGGCGCGCGCCGTCTGGTCGAATGGCACAAGGCGTGGCTGACGTTCGAGGCGCATCCGCTGCTCGGCGTCGGCTGGGGCGAGTACCCGGCCCACGGCGTTGCGCTGCAGGTCCAGCCGGAGTTCGCCAAGGTCGTCGAAAGCGTGCTGTTCACCCACGCGCACAACTCGCTGCTGAACCTGATGGCCGAAACCGGCGTCATCGGCACCGGCATCGTCGTACTCGGCATCCTGGCCGCGTTCTTCGGTCTGTGGTCACGTCGCGATGACGACGTGGCGATGTTCGCTGCCGCGCTCGTGGCGGTGTCGATCCTGCATAGCCTGGTCGAATATCCGCTGTGGTACTACCACTTTTTCGGTCCGTTCGCGCTGATGCTCTTCCTCGCCTTCGGCGCCACGCCGCGCAAGGGGCCGGCGGTATCGCGTGGCGGCTTCGCGCTTTACGGCATCGCCTCGGTCGCCGCGGCGGTGTTCGGCGGTCTGACCTACCTGAAGATCTATCCGATCATCGACCCGAGCGACAGCGTGGCGACCAACGAGCGCAACCTGAAGACGCTGGGCGAGTTGCGCCACAACCCGCTGGTCGACTTCTACGCCGATTACGCGCTGTCGAACTACATCACCGCCAGTGCCGAGAACATCGACTGGAAGCTCGGCATCCTCGACCGGCTCAACGCGGTCCGGCCGTATCCGGGCCAGCTGTCCGACGCGGCAATCATGCACGCGATCAAGGGCGATGCTGCGCAGGCGCAGACATTGATGCGTCAGGCCGCATTCGCCTATCCGGAAAGCCTCGACTACTTCCGCGACGAACTGGCACGTTTCCCGAACGACACCCGCGTCCAGGCGCTGGCCAAGCCGGTCGACGAGGGTGAGGCGATGTTCGGCAAGCAGAAGCACGACGGCGAATAGGCGCTGTTTCGACCGCATGAAAAAAAGCCCGGCAATGCCGGGCTTTTTCGTTGCCGAGTCCGGTCAGAACTTCTCGGCGCGCAGCACCCGGACGTCGGTCAGCCACTGCACCAGCGCATAATGCCGGCCGAAGCGTTCGGCGATCGTCGTTGCCAGCTGTTCGGCCGCCGCGGTATCGGCGATCAGCTCGATCTGGATATTGCCGTTGGCGTCGAAGCTGGCGCGTTTTTCGCCGTGCTCGCCCTTGCCGCGGGCTTCGACGATGGTCCAGCCGCGCAGGCCCTGAAGGTGGAACAGATCGACCAGATCGTTTTCCAGCGCGGATTCGGTGACGATGGTCAGCAGGGTACGGGTATGGAAAGTCATCGCGGTTCCTCAGGCAACGGCAAGGGCGAACTGATGGTACAGCGGAATGCCGACCAGCAGGTTGAACGGGAAGGTGATGCCGAGCGCGGCACCGAGCGATAGCGCAGGGTCGGCGCCAGGCACCGCCATCCGCATCGCCGCCGGTGCGGCAATGTACGACGCAGACGCGGCGAGCAGCGCCATCAGCGTCAGGCCTCCGGTCGACATGCCCAGCATCAGGCCGACGCCGATGCCGAGCCAGCTCAGTGCCAGTGGCAGGCCGATGCCGGCCACGAGCAGGAACAACCCCTCGCGCCGCAGGATGCCGATCTTGCCGGCGACGACGAGGCCCATTTCGAGCAGGAACAGCGTCAGCGTCGGCTTGAACAGGTCGACATAAAGCCGGTCGAGCGGCTTGATGCCCTCCGGCCCGGCCAGCGCACCGATCGCCAGACCGCCGAGCAGCAGCACCATGCTCTTGCCCAGCAGCACTTCGTGCAGCAGCTTGCCCCAGCCGTGGCCGGGCGCGGACCGGCTGCCGCGTCGTGCCAGAATCACGCCGATGATCAGCGCCGGCATTTCCAGCAGCACGAGGAACAGCGTCGTCTGCGATTCGAACGCCTCGCCGATCCGCGACAGGTAGGCCACGCCGACGGCGTAGGTGACGACCGAAACCGAGCCGTAGTGGGCCGCAATGCTGGCCGCGTCGACCTGCGGCAGGCGCCAGCGCAGCAGCGGGTAGATGAGTAGCGGAATCGCCGCGCCCATCGCCAGTACCAGCATCGCCTGCGGCAGCAGCGTCAGGATGGGCTGCTTGGCGAGCTCCAGCCCGCCCTTGATGCCGATGCACAGCAGCAGGAACACCGACAGCGTGTCGTACAGCGCGGCGGGGAGCTTGAGGTCCGATTTGGCGACGCCGGCCGCGAGGCCGAGCAGGAAGAAGAGAACGACGGGATCGAAGGACATCGGCAGCGGTCGGCGGTTGGGGCGCCGCGACTCTAGCGTGTTGGCGCCGCGGCCGGTAGTGACGTTGGGCGGCGACCGCCGGTCGGCGTTTTTCGCCGAATATCGGGAACCTTACGGGCGGCCGGACGTCGCCGTGCCGTGATTCTCCGGCTCAGGTTCGGTGCCCGGGTAACGATGGCGGCTGCACCGGTATTGCCATCGGAATATATTTCCATATAATTGGAAATATGGAAAATAAAGAAGCCGTCGTTCGACTCGCGGCGCTGGCGCAGGACACGCGCTTGGCGATCTTCCGTCTGCTGGTCACGGCCGGCCCCGAGGGCATGGTCGCCGGGCGCATCGGCGAACAGCTGGCGCTGGCGCCGGCAACGCTGTCGTTCCACCTGAAGGCGCTGGCGCAGGCCGGCCTGATCGAGGCCCGGCACGAAAGCCGTTTCATCCACTACTCGGTCAACTATCCGGCCATGAACGCACTGCTGGCGTTCCTGACCGACAGCTGCTGCGGCGGCGCCCCGTGCGAGATCACGGCGCCGTCGTGCTGCACACCATCGGAGCAAGCATGAGCAACAAGGTCTACAACGTGCTGTTTTTGTGCACGGCCAACTCGGCGCGCAGCGTCATGTCCGAAGGCTGGCTGAACGTGCTGGGGGGCGGCCGTTTCCGGGCATTCAGCGCCGGCAGCCACCCGAGTGGCAAGGTCAACCCGCATGCGATCGCGCTGCTGGACGGGATCGGCTACGACATCGGCGCGCTGCGTTCCAAGTCGTGGGACGAATTCGAGCTGGCCGATGCACCGCGCATGGACATCGTCATCACGGTCTGCGACAACGCCAAGGGCGAGGCCTGCCCGGTCTGGCCGGGGCATCCGCTGACCGCACACTGGGGTTATGAAGACCCGCATGGCGAAACCGAGGCGGAAAAGCGCGCTTCGTTCCAGAAGATTTTCCTGCAGATCAGGCAACGCATCACGCTGCTGGTCGCGCTGTCGGATGCGCAGCTCGCCGGCCCGGCGCTCAAGGATGCCGTGCGCGACATTGGCGAGACTCGCGTCGATTGAACCCCGCGTCCTGTCCGCAGGGCAGGGTGCCGAACCGGAGCAAGCCATGTCCGCGCAATGCGAAGCCGTCGGCCAGCGTGCCGCCGTCGCCCCGATGGGATTTTTCGAACGTTATCTGACGGCCTGGGTGCTGGCGTGCATCGTCGTGGGTATCGGACTGGGCCAGGCCTTGCCGCAGCTGTTCAAGGCCATTGGCGCAATGGAAGTCGCCAGGGTCAATCTGCCGGTCGGGTTGCTGATCTGGGTGATGATCATTCCGATGCTGCTGAAGATCGATTTCGGCGCCTTGCATCAGGTCCGGGGCCATTTGAAGGGCATCGGCGTCACGCTGGGCGTCAACTGGCTGGTCAAGCCGTTCTCGATGGCGCTCTTGGGCTGGCTGTTCGTCCGCGTGCTGTTTGCGCAGTGGCTGCCGGCGGACCAGCTCGACAGCTATGTGGCCGGGCTGATCCTGCTGGCCGCGGCGCCGTGCACGGCGATGGTCTTCGTCTGGAGCCGGCTGACCCGCGGTGACGCGTATTTCACGCTGTCGCAGGTCGCGCTGAACGACCTGATCATGGTGTTCGCGTTTGCGCCGCTGGTTGCGCTGCTGCTTGGTGTCTCGAGCATCGTCGTACCGTGGGCGACGCTGCTGACGTCGGTCGTGCTCTACATCGTGATCCCGGTGCTGATCGCCCAAGTGATCCGCAAGGCGCTGCTCGCAAAGGGTCAGGCGGCATTCGATACGGCCATGCACAGGATCCAACCGTGGTCGATTGCTGCACTGCTGGCGACACTGGTGCTGTTGTTCGCGTTTCAGGGTGATGCCATCATCAGGCAGCCCCTGGTGATCGCGCTGCTGGCGGTGCCGATCCTGATTCAGGTGTTTTTCAATGCGGGCCTCGCGTACTGGCTCAACCGCAAGGTGGGAGAAAAACACGCGGTGGCCGGCCCGTCGGCGCTGATCGGCGCGTCGAACTTCTTCGAGCTGGCCGTCGCCGCCGCGATCAGCCTGTTCGGCTTCGAATCGGGCGCGGCGCTGGCGACCGTCGTCGGCGTGCTGATCGAAGTGCCGGTGATGCTGCTGGTGGTGCGCGTCGTCAACGCCAGCAAGGCCTGGTACGAGGCGGGCCTGCCTCAGCCGCGACGGGCGTAGACGAAAAATTCGCGGTTGCCGTCGCCACCGGTGATCGGGCTGTCGAAATAGTCGAGCACGTCGAAACCGGCCTCGCGCGCCGACGTGCGGATCTTCGCTTCGACCTCGGGGTAGCTGCCCGCGTCGCGGACGATGCCGCCCTTGCCGAGTCCCGCCAGGCCCACTTCGAACTGCGGCTTGACGAGAAAGAGCAGCAGGCCGCCGGCCGGCAGCTGCGTGGCCAGCGCAGGCAGGACCAGCGTCAGCGAGATGAACGACACGTCGCCGACGACGAGATCGACGGGCGCGTCCAGATGATCGTCCAGATCACCGGCCGCCAGATGGCGTGCGTTGAGGCCCTCGAGCGTGACGATGCGCGGGTCATCGGTCAGGCTGCGGTGCAGCTGGTCGTGACCGACCTCGAGGCCGATCACCCGGCGTGCGCCGGCCTGAAGCAGGCAGTCGGTGAAACCGCCGGTGCTCTGGCCGACGTCGAGCACCAGCATGCCGCTCACGTCGACGCCGCTCTGCGCCAGCGCGCCGGCGAGCTTGAGCCCGCCACGTGACACGAAGCGGTCGGCTTCGTCATCGGCGGCGATGGCGATCGACATGCCGGCATCGAGCTTGGCGCTGGCCTTGCCGACGAGCCTGCCTTCGACGCTGACCCGGCCCGCGGCAATCAGTTGCTGTGCATGGGTGCGCGAGCTGGCGAGGCCGAGCTCGACCAGCAGAACGTCGGCGCGTGCCATCAGAACATCTCGTCCGGGTGCAGATAGCGCCACTGGCCGGTCGGCAGGTCGCCGAGTTCGACCTTGCCGATGCGGATGCGCTTGAGGCCGACCACCTTGAGGCCGACCAGTTCGCACATCCGGCGGATCTGCCGCTTCTTGCCTTCGTGCAGGACGAAGCGCAGCTGGTCGCGGTTCTGCCACCAGACTTCGGCGCGCTTGAGTTTCTGGCCGTCGAGTTCGAGCCCGTAATTGAGCCGCTTCAGGTCGCCCGGCGCCAGTTGGCCGGAGACGCGGACGAGGTATTCCTTCTCGACGGTCGAGTTCTCGCCGATCAGGTGCTTGGCGATGCGGCCGTCCTGCGTCAGCACCAAGAGGCCCACCGAGTCGATGTCGAGGCGGCCGGCCGGGACGAGGCTTTTCAGGTGTTCGCGATCGAAGCGGATGCCGCTCGTGTCGTCGGCCCACTGGTTGTCGGGCTTCACCAGTACCACGGCCGGCTGGTAGCCGTCTTCGGCCTGGCCCGAGACATAGCCGATCGGCTTGTTGATCAGCACGGTGACGCGGCCGGCCTGCTCGCGTTCGGCGGCCTTGTTCAGCGTGACGGTCTGCGTCGGCAGAACCTTGCTGCCGAGCACGTCGACAACGACGCCGTCGACGCGGACCCAGCCGCGGGCAATGTATTCGTCGGCTTCGCGGCGCGAGCACAGACCGAGTTCGGTCATGCGTTTGGAAAGGCGGATCGGTTCCATGACGTCGCTCCGGGAAAACCGTGCAGCTTATCGAATCGGGCCGGTGCTGGCGAGCCGCTGCCGACGATTTACACTGCGGCAGCCCCGCACGCCCGGAACCTCAGTCGCTGCGACCGAGGCCGTGTTCGACCGCGTACACGGCCGCCTGGACCCGGCTCGACAGGCCGAGCTTCTTGAGGATGTTCTGCACGTGGATCTTGACCGTGCTCTCGGCAAGATCGAGCTCGCGCGCGATGCCCTTGTTGCTGTCGCCGCGGGCGAGAAAACCGAGGATTTCGCGCTCGCGCGGCGTCAGTCGGTCTTCGTCGCGCGGTTCGGCCGGTGCTGCCGCATTGCGGAACTGGGCGACGAGCTTGGCGGTCATCGCTTCGGCGACGACGGCTTCGCCGGCGTGGGCGCGGACGATGGCACCGACGAGATAGTCAGCGTCGATGTTCTTCAGCAGATAGCCGCGCGCACCGCTGCGCAACGCATCGGCCAGGTCCTCGGCGTCTTCGGACACCGTCAGCATCAGCACGGCGGTCTGCGGCCGGTCCTCGAGGATCAGCTGCAGCGCTTCGAGGCCCGAGAGGCCGGGCATGTTCAGGTCGAGCAGCACCACGTCGGGTGCGAGTTCGTGGCAACGCTTGACGCCTTCGGCACCGTCGGCCGCCTCGCCGACGACGTCGAATTCGGGCTGGCGCGACAGCAGCAGCTTGATGCCGCTGCGAAACAGCGTGTGATCGTCAACCAGCAATACCTTGATCGTCATGCCTGCCTGTCCTTTCCTGTGTACGTTCGTCGAGCCGGCGCGCCTCGGCCGGGATCGTCAGGGTCACGACGCCGCCGTGGTCCGAGTCGATCCGCAGTTGTGCCGCCAGCCGGCTGGCGCGCTCCTGCATGATTTTAAGCCCGACATGGCCTTCGGCGCGCGCCGCCATTTCGGCCGCGTCGAAACCGCGCCCGTCGTCGTGGATCGTCAGCGTTACGTCGCGCTCGTTGACGAAGCGGACCCGGACCCCGGTCGCGTAGGCATGCTTGCGCACGTTCGACAGTGCCTCCTGCAGCACGAACAGCAGCTGCAGCTGGTCCTCGGCCGGCAGTGGTGCACCGGAGCCGCTGGTGTCGAAGTCGACGCCGATCCCGGTCTGGCGGCGGAAGCGTTCGATCGTCGCGCGCATGCTGGACACGAGATCGCCTTCGGCGAGGCGGGCGCGGAAATTGTTCAGCAGTTCGCGCACGTCGTCGTAGCTCTCCTGCACGCCGGCCTTGAGCAGCGGCACGATGTCGAGCGCCTCGGCGACGTCGCCGCGCTTGAGCGAGTCGTTGAGCATCTGCACCTGCAGGTTCAGGAAGGACAGCCCCTGGGCGATGCTGTCGTGCAGGCCCTGGGCGAGCAGGTTGCGCTCCTCGTAGACGGCGATTTCGCGCTCGCGTGCGGCGAGGCGCAGGTTTTCCAGTGCGATGCCCAGCTGTTCACCCAGCGCTTCGAGCAGGTCGCGTTCGCTGCGGGTGATGTCGCGCGCGATGCGGAAGTGCATGTTGAACTGGCCGGTCGACCGCGTGCGGGCACGGATAGGAAAGGCGCTGACCTGGACAAAGCCCTCGCGCTCGCACGAATACGGCGCGGCTGCCATCGGCAGCTTGCGGAAGTCCTGAATGATGGCGACGCCTTCCTTGAGGCTGGTGCCGCACAGGCAGTCGCCGGGCTGCAGGCAGTGTTCGGCGGCGGCGAGGCTGTCGGAAATCCCCTCGTAGACGACCATGTGCGCAGCGTTCGAATGCGGGTCGACGATGCGGACGCTGCCGCCGTCGGCGCCGAACCAGGCGATCAGCTGGTCGAGAAAATCGCGGCACATCGATTCGGCCGACAGGCCGGCGTTGAGACGGGCGCCGATGTCGTTGCGCAGGGCGAGTTCGCGGTTGCGCGTGTTGAGCGCATCGGTCTTCTGGGCGACGCGGGCTTCGAGCGAGCCGTGCGCATCGGCGACGCGGTCGGCCATCCGGTTGAAGCTGCGGGTCAGCTCGCCGAATTCGTCGTCGGTCTCGACCGGCAGCCGGACGCTGTAATCCCGTTCGGCCATGCGCGAAATCCCGCCCGAGAGCCGGTACAGCGGCCGGAACACCAGCAGGAACATCAGGTAGATCTGCGCAACGGTACCGACGATGGCCAGCGCGATCAGCAGGATCTGCGAGCCGCGCATCAGCATGGTCCGGCGCGCGTTGTACTGTTCGATGTCGAGGACCAGTCCGTTGATCTGGTCGACGAAGTGGTCCATCTGGACGCGCATGTCCGCCGGGTCGCGCTTCAGCGTGCTCGGCGGCATGGCCAGCAGCCGCTCGTAACGCTGCTCGATCGCCTTGAACCGTGCGCGTACGGCGGGATCGCTGGGCAGATAGAGCGGCCGCGCCGGATCGCCACGGTCGAGCAGCGCCAGCGTGGCGGCAAACTGTCCGCGTTCGTGCTCGATCTGCGCGGCCAGCTCGGGGCTGGGATGCTCGCGGTTCAGTTGCAGCGTGTAGCCGAGCCGGTAGGTCTGCATGCGCAGGCTGCCGGCTGCGTTGATCGCCGCCGCGCCGCCTTCGAGCTGCCAGGACAGGTAGAGCGTGGTGCCGACCGCCGCCAGACCGACCAGCAGCGAGACCAGCAGCAGCGCGACGACCTTGATCGACAGCTGCTGGCGGGCGGGCAGCGCCGGTTCGCCCTGCATCAGCCGTGTCCGTCGGCGGGTTCGTCGCCGGCG
This sequence comes from Jeongeupia naejangsanensis, assembly GCF_016865585.1. Taxonomy (GTDB): domain Bacteria; phylum Pseudomonadota; class Gammaproteobacteria; order Burkholderiales; family Chitinibacteraceae; genus Jeongeupia; species Jeongeupia naejangsanensis. The sequence goes on from NZ_JAESND010000003.1 coordinate 224,052, forward strand.
CGCCACACACCGGATTTCCCGCCGCGTTTTTCCAGCAGGCGGATGTCGCCGATGACCATGCCGCGGTCGACGGCCTTGCACATGTCGTAGATCGTCAGCAGTGCGACGTTGACCGCGGTCAGCGCTTCCATCTCGACGCCGGTCTTGCCGACGGTCTCGGCGACGACTTCGCAGCGCACGCCGTCGGCTTCAAGCTCGAATGCCACATCGACGCGGGTCAGCGGCAGCGGGTGGCAGAGCGGAATCAGTTCGGATGCCTTCTTGGACGCCATGATCGCGGCAATGCGGGCGATGCCGAGCACGTCGCCCTTCTTGTGGCCGCCGCCGGCGATCAGCGCCAGCGTCGCCGGCTGCATGCGGATCCGGCCTTCGGTGCGGGCAACACGGTGCGTGTCGGCCTTGGCGCCGACATCGACCATGTGCGCCTGGCCTTGCTCGTTGAAATGGGTCAGCGGGTTCATGCGTCGGACTCTTTGGGGGCAAAGGCAGCCAGCGCCGCCGGGGTGTTCAGGTTCGGAAAGGCATCGGCCGCAAAGGCAACCGGCACGGCGTCCAGACTGGCGAGCCAGTCGCGCAGACGCAATTCGTGGCGCTGCAGCCGGCCTGCGAGCGCGCTCGCGCAAGCGGTGCGGACAAGGCAGATGCTGGGCTGGATTGTCTCATCGGCGAAGGCGACGGCAGCCTGTTGTCCGGCCAGTACGCCGGCAAGCCGGATCACAAGGTCGGCCGGCAGCATCGGCACGTCGCACGGCACGATCAGCAGGGCATCGGCATCGGTGGCCGTCAGTGCCGCGTGGATGCCGGCGAGCGGCCCCAGCCGTTCCGTGTCGGCATCGGGCAGTACCGGTACGCCGTAGCGCCGGTAAGTGTCGAGGTTGCGGTTGGCCGAGATCATCACATGATCGGGCTGCCTTGTCTGTGCGGCCAGCGCGGCCAGCACCCATGCGACCAACGGCCGGTCGTGCAGCGGCAGCAGGCCCTTGTCCTGGCCGCCCATGCGCCGGCCTTCGCCGCCGGCCAGAATGACGGCGGCGATCTTCATCGAATGCCTCCGCCGGACAGGAAGACTAGGGCGATCCTCATCGGGCGCCTTCGCCGGCGAGGACGGTCATGTCGATTGTCATGGCGTGTCGTCGGGGTGCCAGCGCTGGATGGCCTCGCTGTCGCTGTCGCGTGCGTCGACCCAGTGCGCCGTCTGGCCATCCGATTCGCGCTTCCAGAACGGCGCCTCGGTCTTCAGGTAATCCATGATGTAGGCGTTGGCGTCGTACGCCGCATGACGGTGGGCGCTGGCGGTCAGGACCAGCACGATCTGGTCGGCCGGGTGCAGCGGCCCGACGCGGTGGACGACGGTGACGGCTGTCAGCGGCCAGCGCGCAGCGGCGCTGTCGGCGATTTTCGCCAGCGCTTTTTCGGTCATCCCCGGATAGTGTTCGAGTTCGAGGACGGCAACGTGCCGGTCGAGGCTCAGGTCGCGCACGCGGCCGACGAAGGCGACGACAGCGCCGCTGTCGGCTTCCCCCGCGACGAGCGCGGCGTACTCGGCGCCGAGGTCGAAGTCGTCGGGACCGACGCGGATCGTGATGCTGGCCATCTCAGCCCCCGGTGACGGGCGGAAAGATCGCGACCTCGGCGCCGGCCGGGATGGCGTCGGCGGCGTGCGCCATTTCCTGGTTGACCGCAACGCGGAAGACCCGTGTACCGCCGAGTTCGTCGGCAAAAGCACCGCCACGGGCAACGAGCAGGGCGACCAGATCGGCGACACGGCTGCCACCGGGCAGCGACACGGCCTCGCCGGCGCAGCCGAACGCATCGCGCAGCCGTGCAAAGTAAAGCAACTGGATGGTGTTCACGGTTTGCCCCTCAGTTCAGTGTGGCCAGCGGCAGGAAGTCGACCGGGTCGCCCTCCCGCACGGTTGCCGCTTCGGGCACGATCACCAGACCGTCGGCCCAAACCACCGACGTCAGCACGCCCGAACTCTGGTTCGGAAACAGCACGACTCGGCCGTCGACCAGCCGTGCACGCAGGTATTCCCGGCGGTTGCCGGCACGTTCGATCGTGAAGCCGGCCGGCACCCTGATGGCCGGCTCCGGTGCATCGCGGCCGGTGCGGGCCGCGAGGAAGGGACGGACGAACACGATGAAGGTGACGAAACTCGACACCGGATTGCCGGGCAGGCCGATGAAATCGGCATCGCCGATCCTGCCGCAGGCGAACGGCTTGCCGGGCTTGATGGCGATCTTCCACAGTGACAGGGCTCCGAGCGATTCGACGGCGGCCTTGACGTGGTCTTCCTCGCCGACCGACACGCCGCCGGTACTCAGGACGACGTCATGCGTCGCCGCGGCATCGGCGAGAATGTCGCGCGTCGCGGCGAACTGGTCCGGCACGATGCCGAGGTCGTCGACGATGCAGCCGGCCTCGCGCAACAGCGCCGACAGGGCATAGCGGTTGGAGTTGTAGATCTGGGCCGGCGCAAGCGGCGAGCCGGGCTCGACCAGCTCGTTGCCGGTCGACAGCAAGGCGACGCGCAGTTTTCGCACGACAGCCACCTGCCCAACGCCCACCGCCGCCAACAGGCCCAGTTCGGCGGCGCCAAGGCGCGTACCGGCCTGGATGACGACAGCACCTTGCTGCACGTCTTCGCCGCGCCGGCGGATGTGCTGGCCGGGTTGCAGCCTGGTGTTGACGGTCAGCGTGGTGGTCTCGACGTTGCAGTCTTCCTGCATCGCGACGGCGTTGCTGCCTTCGGGCACCGGCGCGCCGGTGAAGATGCGTGCGGCCTCGCCCGGCGCGAGTGCGCTGCCGGTGTCGCCGGCGGCGATGCGCTGGACGACACGGAATGCGGTCGGCGCGCTGAAATCGGCAACGTTGAGGGCGTACCCGTCCATGGCGCTGTTGTCGAAACCGGGGACGGCCAGCGTCGAGACGACGTCGGTGGCGAGCACGCGGCCGAGCGCGTCGTTCAGTGCCAATGTTTCGGTTTCGGTGATGCGCCGGGCGGCGGCGAGCAGTTGCTCGCGGGCTTGATCAACGGTCAGCATGGGGATTCAGTGCCAGATGGTGAGTGATGAAGTCGGCGATCGTGTCGGCGTCGTCGAGGTCGAGGAAAGGCAGGGCGGTCTCGACCGGATGATCGCTGGCGACGGCGACGATGCTCGGGTCGCCGGGGAACAGCTGCGGCTTGCCGGTTTCGGCGCGCCAGACTTCGAGTTTCGGGATGGGATCGTGCTTGAAACCCTCGACCAGCGTCAGGTCGGCAGGCGAGAGGCGGGCCAGTTGTTCGGCCAGCGTCGGCTCGGGTGCGCCGCGCAGCTCGTGGACGATGGCAAACCGGTAGGGCGAGGCAACCAGGACCTCGGCGGCGCCGGCGCTGCGAAAGCGCGCGCTGTCCTTGCCCGGCGGTTCGAGTTCGAGATCGTGGTGCGAATGCTTGATGGCATTGACGCGCAGGCCGCGTGCCGCGAAGCAGGCAATCAGTTGCTCGGTCAGCGTGGTTTTGCCGCTGCCGGAAAAGCCGACAATGCCGAAGACGCTGCCCATCAACCGCCCGTCTGCGACATGAAACGCACGAGCTTGGTCGGCGCTTCGATGAATTCGTGGCGTTCGGGCTTGAGTTCGATCGCATGGGCAATGGCGGCGTCGAGATCGGCGTCGCTGCAGCCGGCGCGCAGCATCGGCCGGAATTCGAACTTCTCTTCCTGGCCGAGGCAAAGGTAGAGCGTGCCGTCGACCGAGAGGCGGACGCGATTGCAGGTCGCACAGAAGTGCTGCGAAATCGGCGTGATGAAGCCGATCCGGCCCTGGCCGTCCGGTGTTTTCCAGTAGCGCGCCGGACCGCCGCCGAGTTCTTCGGCTTCGGGTGTCAGTCCGAAATGCGCGACCAGTTTTTCGCGCACCGGTGCGAGGTCGAGGTATTGCGTGTTGCGGCCCGTGTCGCCCATCGGCATGGCTTCGATCAGCCGCAGGATGAAGCCGTGGCGCATGGCGAACTCGGCCATTCGCTCGATCTCGGCCTCGTTGACGCCCTTCATCGCGACCATGTTCAGCTTGATCGGTGAGAAACCTTCGTCGCGGGCGGCCATGATGCCGGCGAGGCTGGCGTCGAACGCATCGCGGCCGGCGAGTTTTTCGTAGCAGCCGCGATCGAGCGTATCGAGGCTGATGTTGAGGCGGTCGACGCCGGCGGCGCGCAGTGCGCGGGCATGGCGGACCAGCTGGGTGGCGTTGGTCGACAGCGACAGGTCGTCGAGACCGTCGAGCTGTTTGAGCCGGGCGGCGAGCTCGGACAGGTTCCGGCGCAGCAGCGGTTCACCGCCGGTGAGGCGGACGCGGGCGACGCCGGCGCGCACGAAGGCGCCAACCAGACGTTCGACTTCATCGAAGCGCAGCCAGTGTTCGGGCTCTTCGAATCCGTGAAAGCCCTTGGGCATGCAGTAGCTGCAGCGCAGGTCGCAGCGGTCGGTCACCGATACGCGCAGGTAGCGGATCGAGCGGCCGAATCGGTCGACGAGCGGCGCTTGGTCTGTCAGTGGTCGATCGGTCTGCATGGCCTCCTCCTCTCATGCCCATTCTAGGCGGATTGCGGGGCGGGGACAGTTCGCCTGTCGATGCGGGTGAGCTAGTCCGTTCGGACTATACCCCGGTCATTTTATGCCGCTGCGTTGCGGCTGTGGATAAGCAATCGCCCCGGTCTGGGCCGGGGCGATGCGGGGCGGGCGTGGCCGGAATTACTGGCCGGCAGCCTTGAGGTCGTAACCCTGGATGTCGGCGGCTTCGACCAGACCTTGCAGGTAGGTGTGCATCGCGCGGCGTGCTTCCATCTCGGTCAGGTAGGCGGTCAGGCGTTCCTGGACTTCGTCGAAGCTGACGCTGGCGCCGCCGGTTTTCTTGCCGGCCTTGATGATGTGCAGGCCGAACTGGGTTTCGACCAGCTCCTTGGCCAGCTCGCCTTCGCCGAGCGCGAACGCGGCCTGTTCGAATTCCGGCACCATCTGGCCGCGACCGAACGAACCGAGCGCGCCGCCTTGCTGGCCCGACGGGCAGGCCGACAGTTCCTTGGCGCGGGTTTCGAACAGGTGCGGCGCGAGGCGCAGTTCCATCAGCACCTGTTCGGCCTTGCCGCGCATCAGCGCAGCCGGCGTTTCCGGGGTGCTCTTGAACAGGATGTGGCTGGCTTCGACCTGCTCGCCCTGGACGAAGGCTTGCGGGTTGGCATCGTAGAAGGCGCGGGCCTGGGCTTCGTCGACCTTCGGTGCCTCGATTTCCTGGCCGAGCAGTTCGCCGACGGCTTCCTGCGGATCGGTGGCTTCGATGCCCTTGGCACGTGCGCGCTGGGTCAGCAGTTCGCGCAGGATCAGTTCCTGAACGGTGGCGTCGACCGGGCTCGGTGCGTCCTGGTGGTGCGGCAGTTCCGCTTCGATCTGTGCATCGGTGATTTCAACGCCGTTGACGAGAATGGCCATGGGTCAGGTCCTGTCTGAATATGAAAATGGCCGCGACACCGTCGCGGCCCGTCTGTGCTGCATATCGGGTCGAATAACCCGATTGCAAGTGGGTGATTATTTCAGTCGCAGCTCGGCGGCGTTGGCATGCGCCGTCAGCCCCTCGCCGTGCGCCAAGGTCGCGGCGACACGACCCAGCGTCTGCGCGCCGGCTTCGGACACCATGATCAGGCTCGAACGCTTCTGGAAGTCGTAGACACCGAGCGGGCTGGAGAAACGTGCGCTGCGCGCCGTCGGCAGCACGTGGTTCGGCCCGGCACAGTAGTCGCCGAGGCTTTCCGAAGTGAACTTGCCCATGAAAATTGCGCCGGCGTGGCGGAGTTTTTCGACCCAGGCTTTCGGATCGGCGACCTGCAGCTCAAGGTGCTCGGGGGCGATCCGGTTCGAGATCGCACAAGCCTCGTCGAGGTCGGCCACGTGGATCAGCGCACCCCGGTTGCCGAGCGATGCGGCGATGATGTCGCGGCGCGGCTGGCTGGGCAGCAGTTTCTCGATGCTGGCGGCGACACGGTCGATATAGGCCGCATCCGGGCACAGCAGGATGGCCTGGGCGATTTCGTCGTGTTCGGCCTGCGAGAACAGGTCGATGGCGACCCAGTCCGGATCGGTGGAGCCGTCACACAGCACGAGGATTTCCGACGGGCCGGCGACCATGTCGATGCCGACGACACCGAACACCGCGCGCTTGGCGCTGGCGACATAGGCATTGCCGGGGCCGGTGATCTTGTCGACCTGCGGCACGGTCTGCGTGCCGTAGGCGAGTGCACCGACGGCCTGCGCACCGCCGACGGTGAATGCACGCGACACGCCGGCGACATAAGCGGCGGCGAGGACCAGATCGTTCTTTTCGCCCTTCGGTGTCGGCACGACCATGATGATTTCGGCCACGCCGGCAACGTGGGCCGGAATCGCGTTCATCAGCACCGACGACGGGTAGGCCGCCTTGCCGCCCGGCACGTAGATGCCGACCCGATCAAGCGCGGTGATCTGCTGGCCGAGCAAGGTGCCGTCCTCGTCCTCGTAGGTCCACGAGCTCATCTTCTGGTGCTCGTGGTAACTGCGCACGCGTTTGGCTGCGAAGGTCAGCGCGTCCTTCTGCACTTGCGGCAGGCGCTCGAACGCGTCCTTGAGTTCGTCCTGCGTCAGTTCGAGATCGGCCATCGTCGTGGCTTGCGTGCCATCGAAGCGGTTGGTGTACTCGACCACGGCAGCATCGCCGCGGGCTTTCACGTCGGCAAGGATGGCGGCGACACGGGCGTCGACCTCGGGATCCTGCGAGGTTTCGAACGCCAGCAGCGCGGAGAGTTCGGATTCAAAATCGGCGGAACGGGTATCGAGGCGACGGATCATGGCGGCTCTGCGGCTATCGTTGGGTTGGGTCGATTATACCTGCCGTATCCGCCGCGACGACTTGCCGGGGCTCAATCGTCGTCGCTGTCGCGCTCGGCCTGTTTCTGCAGCAACTTGGCGCGCAGCTCGGCGTCGCTGATGTTGACACCTGTGGCACGCAGCTTTTCACCCAACTCGTGAATCCGGGCATCGGTGATTTCACGACCATGGTTGTCGTAGATTTTCTGCCCGTTTTCGCCGTCCTGCGTGGTGTTGTCTGGCTGACTGTGTTCGGCAATGGCGTTGCGTGTACCCGTTGATTTCAATGCAGCTGGCAGCGAGGCGACACTGATCAGCAGGCACAGGACGCCGCCGATATGGATCAGCAAGGTCGGCGGTTCGGCGGGCAGGCCGAAACGGTTGTCCGCGGTGTCGCCGGGAACCAGGCAAAGGCCGAGCGATGCGAGCAACACCGCGCCGGAAAGCAGCATCCCCAGCCGCAGGTCGATGGCATAGGCGATGCCCGGGATGGCGACTGCGGAGACGCACCACCAGCCGGAGAAGTCGAAGTCGTGCAGCCTGAGTATGGCCAGGCGCAGCATCAGCCAGAGTGCTCCGGCGGCAAACGCGTAGATGAAACCGTCGAGAAAGACCAGCAATGGCGAGCCGAGGATTGCCGCTGCAACGATCACCACGAGCAGTGCCATGCTGTAAGCCAGATAGCGCATCCGCCCCAGCCGGCCATCGGTGAACACGCCGAGCAGCGGCGGAGTAAGAAACTCCAGTTCGTCGTCGGGAACCCGGCCGGTGAGTTGCGGCGTGGTCGTGACGTTGCGATGCGTATCCTGGGCTGCAACGGCTGGCGGGGATGCCGGGGTTTGCTGTGCGGCGCGAAAGCGCGGCATGTCGATACCGCAGCCGAGACATAGCGTGCGCGGCGGTTGCTGTCGTCCGCAGGCCGGGCAGGCGATGCCGTTCTCGATGACGGGTGTGGCGACGGGTTCGACGTTCAGGCTGGCGATATCGAGGTCGTCGCTGACAATGGCTTGCTGCCGGGCTTCACCCGCCGGCGGTGTCAGCGGCTCGGCGCGAACGACGACGCCGGCACGTTTCAGGTGGGTCAGGTATGCACCGGCTTCCCTGCCGGACACGCTGGGCTTGATGATTTTCGGCGCGGCGCCGAGCAGCTGGTGCGCGCGGTCGACGTCGATCTTCAGCAGCGTGGCCAGATTGCCTGCCGCGGTTTCGAGGGAAACGCCGGGTTGCAGCTCGCCGGTGAGGACGAGACGGACGGGATCGTGCATCGATGGAATCCGGTGGAACGGTTGTCGATGACGATATTGTTTGATTCAGTTTCACGCAAGAAAATTGGCGTGAAGCGCGGTGTTGTGACGCAAAAAAGCCGGCATTGCGCCGGCTTTGCTGACGGTGACATGGCCGGGCTTACTGGCCGATCGCCCCGGCGAAGGCTTCCAGCATCGGCTGGATCCGGTCTTCCTTGAGCTTGAGCGCCGCCTGGTTGACGACGAGCCGGCTCGAAATGTCGCGGATGTGTTCGACGGCGACGAGGTCGTTGGCCTTGAGCGTGCCGCCGGTCGACACGAGGTCGACAATGGCGTCGGCGAGGCCGACCAGCGGCGCGAGTTCCATCGAGCCGTACAGCTTGATCACGTCGACGTGGACGCCCTTGGCGGCGAAGTGTTCGCGCGCCTGCTGGACGTACTTGGTGGCGATCTTCAGCCGCGCGCCCTGACGCACCGCGCCGTCGTAATCGAAACCGTTGCGTGTCGCGACCATCAGCCGGCACTTGGCGATTTCGAGATCGAGCGGCTGGTAGATGCCGGCGCCGCCGTGCTCGATCAGCACGTCGCGGCCGGCGACGCCGAGGTCGGCGGCGCCGTACTCGACATAGGTCGGTACGTCGCTGGCGCGGACGATGATCAGCCGCACGTCGTCACGGTTGGTACCGATGATGAGCTTGCGGCTGGCTTCCGGATCTTCGGCCGGGGTGATGCCGGCTGCGGCGAGCAGCGGCAGCGTTTCTTCGAAAATGCGTCCCTTGGACAGCGCGATCGTGATCATCGCAGGCTCACTTGAAGAGTTTGAGGGTCAGCGGGTACTTCGACTGCCAGCCGTTGATGGCCTTGGCGCCTTCCCACATTGCGAAAATGGTCGAACCGATCGCAACCCACCAGATCAGGAACAACGAGTTCAGCGCGAAACCGGCGATCATCGCGAACAGGTAGAGGCTGGCCATCAGCAGCTGGAAGTTCACCGCCTGGATCGCGTGCTGCTCGACAAACGGCGAATGGATGCGTGCGAACTGCAGGATCAGGAACGGGATCACCAGCGCGAGAATCGGCATCGGCAGATAGGGAATCCAGAACAGCCCGGCCAGATGCGCCAGCGCGGCGAAGCCTTTTTCGACCGGCTGCGGCGGGCGCTGCTTGCCGTCGTCGTCATCGCCGCGGGGTTTGGGGTTGAGCGTCAGCATGCGGTCGTCCGGTTCAGGAAAGACGTTCGATCTGCGCGCCGACGCCGGCGAGCTTGGCTTCGATGTGCTCGTAGCCGCGATCAAGATGGTAGATGCGGTCGACGATGGTTTCGCCTTCGGCGACCATGCCGGCGATCACCAGACTGGCCGACGCACGCAGGTCGGTGGCCATCACGGTGGCGCCAGACAGCCGGTCGACGCCGGTGACAATGGCGGTGTTGCCTTCGGCCTTGATCTGGGCGCCCATGCGGCCAAGTTCCGGTACGTGCATGAAGCGGTTTTCGAAGATGGTTTCGGTCATCACGCTGGTGCCGTTGGCGATCGCGTTCAGTGTCATGAACTGCGCCTGCATGTCGGTCGGGAAGGCCGGATACTCGAGCGTGCGGATGTCGACAGCCTTGGCGCGCTGTTTCATGTCGAGCGCGATCCAGTTGTCACCGGCCTCGATGTGGGCACCGGCCTCGACCAGCTTGTCGAGCACGGCGCCGAGGATGTCGGCGCGGGTGTTGCGGCAGACGATGCGGCCCTGTGCGGCAGCGGCGGCGACAAGGAAGGTACCGGTTTCGATCCGGTCGGCGACGATGGCGTGCTCGGCGCCATGCAGCGATTCGACGCCCTCGATGGTGATCGTGTCGGTACCGTGGCCGCTGATCTTTGCGCCCATCTTGATCAGCAGTTCGGCCAGATCGACGATTTCGGGTTCGCGCGCGGCGTTTTCCAGAATCGTCGTGCCTTCGGCCAGCGTCGCGGCCATCAGCAGGTTTTCGGTTCCGGTGACGGTGATCATGTCCGAGCGGAAGCGCGCGCCCTTGAGCTTGCCCTTCGCCTTCACGTAACCGTGTTCGATGACGATCTCGGCGCCCATCGCCTGCAGGCCCTTGATGTGCTGGTCGACCGGGCGTGCGCCGATCGCGCAGCCGCCGGGCAGCGACACCTGTGCTTCGCCGAAGCGCGCCAGGGTCGGTCCGAGGACGAGGATCGACGCACGCATCGTCTTTACCAGCTCGTATGGTGCGACGAGGCTGCTGATGTGGCTGGCGGTGATCTCGTATTCGTGGACGTTGTCGGTCATCACCCGCACGCCCATGCCCTGCAGCAGCTTCTGCGTCGTCTTGACGTCGGCCAGCTGCGGCACGTTGGTCAGGCGCAGCGTGTCGGCGGTCAGGAGGCTGGCACAGAGGATGGGCAGCGCGGCGTTCTTGGCGCCGGAAATGGTGATCTCGCCGTTGAGCGGCGTACCGCCGATGATTCTGAGTTTGTCCATGGTGTATCTACAGCAGGGCCGGTGCGGCTGCACCGGCGGATTGATTGGGGCCGATCTAGTGGAAGAAGTACCAGTAGATCAGTGCGACCGCGGCGATCAGCCACGGCAGGGTGGTGAGTCCGGCAAGGCCGCTGGGCTGCTTGCCGGCTTCATGGGCGGCCTTGATGGCGGCATCGAGCTTGGCGCGTTCGCGGTCGATGGTGTCGAGCGAGAAGCGGTCTTGCGGATCGTTCACTGTGCGGCCCATTCGGCCGGGGTGGCGGTCTTTTCCAGCGACAGCGCGTGCAGTTCGCCCGAGTCGATCACGTCCTTCAGTGCGTCCTTGACGAGGCGGTGCCGGGCCAGCAGGCCGAGGCCCTCGAAACGCGGGCTGACGATGCGCGCGTAGAAATGGTGGCCGTCGCCGTTGACGTGAACGTGGGTGGCGGCGAGGCGGTCGGTGATCAGTTGCTGAACGAATTCGGGTGTCATGGTGGGCTTAGTGCCTGATTTTGTAGCCTGATTTTATCAGCGAGTAGGCCCAGAGCGACAGCGCAATCAGCGCCACACTGACGACCGCAAGGCTTTGCCATGGTGAAACGTCCGAGACGCCGAAGAAGCCGTGGCGGAATCCGTCGATGGTGTAGAACACCGGATTCCACTGCGACACGCCGTACCAGAACGGCGGCAGCGAGTGGATCGAGTAGAACACGCCGGACAGGAAGGTCAGCGGCATGATCAGGAAGTTCTGGAACGCGGCGAGCTGGTCGAACTTCTCCGCCCAGATGCCGGCGATCAGTCCGAGCACCGCCATCAGTGCGCTGCCGAGCAGCGCAAAGGCGATCACCCACAGCGGATGGGCCATCGGCGGCACGGTAAACAGCAGGGTGACCAGCAGTACGCCGGCGCCGACCACCAGGCCGCGAACGACGGCGGCGAGCACATAAGCGGCGAAGAACTCGAAATGGCTCAGTGGCGGCAGCAGGATGAACACCAGATTGCCGGTGATCTTGGACTGGATCAGGCTGGAGCTCGTGTTCGAGAACGCATTTTGCAGCATCGCCATCATCGCCAGGCCCGGAATCAGGAAGGCGGTGTAGCGCACGCCCGGGTAAGGCTGGACGTGAGCGTCGAGTACATGAGCGAAAATCAGCAGGTAGAGCAGCGCGGTAAGCACCGGGGCGGCGACGGTCTGGAACGAGACCTTCCAGAAACGCAGCAGCTCCTTGTAGAACAGCGTGGAAAAGCCTTGCATGGATCAACCCAGAGTTTTGACGAAGCGCAGCCCGGTATCACGGTAGCCCTGCGCTTCATAGAAATGGTGTGCGTGTTCGCGCTGGTGGGCGCTGTTGACGATCAGCCGGTCGGCGCCATGTTCATGCGCCCAGGCTTCACCCGCGGCAAGCAGGACCTGGCCGATGCCGGTGCCACGACAGTGCTCGGCGACGACAAGGGCGATGATCCGCGCGTGCGCGCCATCCTGATCCAGCGACAGCCCGAGGGACAGCCCGATCAGTCCGACCACCTGCTCGTCGATTTCGGCGACCAGCGCGCCGTAGCCGCCGGCCTTGTCCAGCTGGCCCAGCCGCGTCTGCATTTCGCAGTCGGTGCTGGGATAGCCGAGCGATGTCATCAGCCTGGCGAGCACGGGCGCGTCATCGAGACGGGCCGGGCGGATTGTCGCGCTGCTCATGATGCGGGCGTGTTCATCATTTCGACGAAGATGTCCTCGAGGTCCGGCTTGGCGACCTCGATGTCCCGGATACCGACCGATTCGGCCTTCAGCGTCGCCAGAATGGTGTCGAGTGCGCCGCAGTCGGCGAGCTTGAGCTCGATCGCGCCGTCGTTGCTGCGCAGCTGCAGTGGCGTCAGGCTCGCGGGCAAGGCACCGTCGAGCCGCAGCTTCAGCGTGCGGCTGCGGCCGCGGTCGAGCAGGGTGCGCTTGTCCTCGAGCGCCAGCAGCCGGCCCTGCTTGAGCATGGCGATCCGGTTGCAGAGCGCTTCGGCTTCTTCGAGGTAGTGTGTCGTCAGCACGATGGTATGGCCCTGGTCGTTCAGCCGCTGCACGAAGTCCCACAGCGTCTGGCGCAGCTCGACGTCGACGCCTGCGGTCGGCTCGTCGAGTACGATCACCGGCGGCCGGTGCACCAGCGCCTGCGCCACCATCACCCGGCGCTTCATGCCGCCCGACAGGGCGCGCATGTTCGCGTTCGCCTTGGCGGTCAGACCGAGGTTCTCGAGGATTTCGTCGATCCAGTCATCGTTCTTTTTCAGCCCGAAGTAGCCGGACTGGAACACCAGTGTTTCTCGCACGCTGAAGAACGGGTCGAAGACCAGTTCCTGCGGCACGATACCGACCGCGCGGCGTGCGGCACGGTAATCGTCGGCCACATCGTGCCCCATGACCGAGATGCGGCCACTGCTGGCGCGGGCGAGGCCGCCGAGGATCGAGATCAGCGTGGTTTTGCCGGCGCCGTTGGGGCCGAGCAGCGCGAAGAAATCACCCTCGGCGACGTCGAAACTGACGCCGGACAGCGCGTTGAATTCGCCGTACCGTTTGACGACCTGGTCGAATGAAATCGCGCTCATGGCGTGGCGGCGTCAGGCGCCGAGGCAGGGACGGATGCAGGTGTGGACGCTGGCACCGGTGCCGACGCAGCGGCATCGCCGGAGACCATGGTGGCCGTCGCGGCTTCGCTTGCAACCCCGGACGCGTTCGAATTCGCCGGCACATCGTCATCGTCGTCGGGCTCGCCAAGCGGCAGCGGATGCGGAGGCAGGCCGTCGTAGACCTTGTTCCAGCGGGCCTGCAGATAAGCATCGCGCAGATAGGCGTAGGGATCGATCTGGCTGTCGAGCATCGCGTCGAGTGGCAACAGCTTGCTGCGGGCATCGACGAGATAGACGCCGTAGTAGGCAATCTGGCCCCACAGCGGGTCGATGTAGTCGATCGGCCCCCAGCTCAGCCGGACCAGCGGATCGGCACTGTCGCGCAGCGTCATCGGTCCGTAGAACGGGACCATCAGGTAGGGGCCGGAGCCGATTCCCCAATGGCCGAGGGTCTGGCCGAAGTCGGCCTTGCCCTTGTCCAGCCCCATCCGGGTACCCCAGTCGAACAGGCCGAACATGCCGAAGGTGGTGTTGACGATCACCCGGCCGGCGCTGGTGCCGGCTTCGCCGAATTTGCCCTGAAACAGCGCGGCGACCGAACCGAACAGGTCATCGACGTTGGAAAAGAAATTGGACGTGCCGTCCTTGATCGGGCCGGGCGTGTAATCGGCATAGGTTTGTGCCACCGGGCGCACGACGGTGCGATCGACGGCGCGGTTGAACGAGAAAATGCCGCGGTTGACCGGCTCGATCGGATCGTAGTTGTTCTGCGGGCTGGCACAGCCGGCCAGCAACAGCGCAAGGCCGCAGAGCCGGAGGGTCGACAGAATGGAATGAGTCATGATTCAGGGTCGCGCAGGTTCGGTTGCGCCGATTGGGGGCTGGGTCCCGTCGGCGGTCGCAGGCGGTCAGTCGAAAAGGCCTGCCGTCGTTGTGGCCGGCCGGTTTTACGGCGTATTCAGCCAGTCGGCCACGCCGTACAGCCTGGCCAGCTGCTGCAGCGTCGGCGGCAGATGGATGAAGTGTAGCGTGACCTGACGTCGCTGCGCTTCGCGCAGCCAGTGCAGCAACACCGAGACGCCAGCGGAGTCGGCTGTCTCGATGCCGGCCAGGTCGACGGTCAGTGTGCCGCCGGCCGCAGGCCAGTCATCCAGCGTCAGCCGGCCGGCCGCACTGGCCATCGTCAATGCGCCGCCTGGCGCGAAACGACCGGCTTCAGCCACCTTGCTTGCCACCACCGGCGAGCTTGGCATTGCGATCGGACAGCGTCTTGATCAGGCCGTCGATGCCGTCCTTGCGGATCACCGCGCCGAACTGGTTGCGGTTGTTGACGGTGAAGCTGATGCCGTCGACGGCAATGTCGAAGACCTTCCAGTTGCTGCCGAGCTTTTCGAAGTAGAAGTCGAGCGGAATCGGTTTCTGGCCCGGAATCGAGACTTCGGTGCGCACGGTCTGCTCGTCGGCATCCGCGCCCGGGCGCGTGCCCTTCACGTCGACTTCGGCGTTCTTGTAAATCGTCAGTGCCGACATGTAGGTGCGGACCAGCATGGTCCGGAACTCCCGGGTCAGTGCCTGTTGCTGCTCCGGCGTGGCCTGACGCCAGTACTTGCCGACCGCCAGCGAGGTCATCCGGGTGTAGTCGGCCAGCGGCGAGACGCGTGCGTCGACCTGTTCGCGCACCTTGGCCGGATCCTTGTCGCCCTGCTTCAGGATGACAAGGACGTCATTGCTGACGCCGCGTACGATCTGCTCCGGGTCGGCGGCGGCCAGCGCGAAGGCCGGCAGCAGGGCGATGACGAGCGAGGCAATCCATTTTTTCATTGTTCATTTCTCCGTATGCGCATTACCGCCTTCGTCTGCCTTGGAAAACAGGAAGCGGCTGATCAATTGTTCCAGCACGATGGCCGACGACGTGATCGTGATCCGGTCGCCATTCATCAGCATTTTTTCGTCGGCACCCGGCTCCAGCCCGACATACTGCTCGCCAAGCAATCCGGCGGTCAGGATCTCGGCGCTGGTATCACGGCTGAAGTGGTAGCGATCGTCGAGCTTCATCGTCACGCTGGCGACGTAACGCTGCGGATCGAGCGTGATCGCGGCCACCCGGCCGACGACAACACCGGCGCTCTTCACCGGCGCACGCACCTTGAGGCCGCCGATGTTTTCAAAATTGGCGGTCACCGTGTAGGTGCTCGACGCAGGCAGGCTGCTCTGGCTGCTGACCTTCAGCGCCAGAAACAACAGGGCGACGATGCCGAGGGCAATAAAGAGGCCGACCCAGAAGTCGATCATTGTCCGTTTCATTGCTGCAATCTCAAGTATCTATTTGTCAATTCTGCTTGCCGGGGCGGCGGTGTCAAATGCCGCGGAACATGAAAGCGGTCAGCAGCACGTCCAGGCCGAGGATCACCAGCGCGCTGGTCACCACGGTGCGCGTGGTCGCGCCCGACACGCCTTCGGCCGTTGGCGGTGCGTCGTAGCCTTCGAAAACCGCGATCAGGCTGACTGCGAAACCGAAGCACACGCTCTTGATGACACCGTTGACCACGTCGAGCCGGAAGTCGACCGCGCTCTGCATCTGGCTCCAGAAACTGCCGGCGTCGAGCCCGAGCAGCTGCACGCCGACCAGATAGCCGCCGAAAATCCCCATGGCGCTGAACAGCGCGGCCAGCAAAGGCATCGAAATCACGCCGCCCCAGAACTTCGGCGCAACCACGCGCGCGACCGGGTTGACCGCCATCATCTCCATCGCCGACAGCTGTTCGGTTGCTTTCATCAGGCCGATTTCGGCGGTGATCGCGCTGCCGGCCCGGCTGGCGAACAGCAAGGCACCAATGACCGGGCCGAGCTCGCGGACCAGCGACAGTGCAACCAGCACGCCGAGCGAACTAGACGCGCCGAAGCGGACCAGCGTTTCGTATCCTTGCAGCGCCAGGACCATGCCGACGAACAGGCCCGACACGACGATGATCAGCACCGACAACACGCCGGCGAACCAGATCTCGCGCATCGTCAGCGAAAAACGGCACAAGGCAAACGGCGAGACCTTGAGGACAGAGACCAGAAAGCGGCAGGCAAAGCCCAGTTTGATCAGGGCATTGGTAACCGGGGCGCCAAGGCTTTGCAGGGCACGGGAAAGCGGATTCGTCATGGCCGCTCCAGATTCAGCGCCGTTGCATATGGTTCGGCATCGCGATGGAACGGCACCGGGCCGTCGGGCTCGGCATTGATGAACTGTTTGACGAAGGGGTGCGTCGACGCACGCACTTCGTCGGGAGTGCCCTGGGCGACGACGGCGCCGTCGGCAAGAAAATAGACATAGTCGACGATGGCCAGCGATTCGGCGACGTCGTGCGTGACGACGATCGAAGCGCCACCGAGCGCGTCATTCAGTTCGCGGATCAACTGGCCCGTCACGCCGAGCGAAATCGGATCAAGCCCGGTGAAGGGCTCGTCGTAGAGCATGATTGCCGGGTCGAGCGCGATGGCCCGCGCCAGTGCAACCCGCCGCGCCATGCCGCCGGACAGCTCGGCGGGCATCAGTTGCGCGGCGCCGCGCAGGCCGACCGCGTGCAGCTTCATCAGGACCAGATCGCGGACCACCGATTCGGGCAGTTTGCCGCGCTCGCGCAACGGGAAGGCCACATTGTCGTAGACCGACAGGTCGGTGAACAGCGCGCCGAACTGGAACAGCATGCCGAGCTTGCGGCGCATGCCGTACAGCGTTGTTTCGTTCATCGTCCCGACGTCGTCGCCATCGACGAGTACGCGGCCGGTCCGGGCGCGGAGTTGGCCGCCGATCAGCTTGAGCAGCGTGGTTTTGCCCGAGCCGGAGCCACCCATGATCGCAACCACCTGGCCACGGTCGATGCGCAGCGACAGGTCGCGCAGCACGGGCTGCTCACCGTAGCCAAACGAGACGTCGTCGAAGACGACCATGGGGGACAAATGGGACAAGGTGGCTGACTAGACTGGAGTGTACAAACGTACCGTCATTGTACGCCGAGCACCGCCGTCCGGGCCATGCTGATGGTTGCTGATGCAACACATACAACGTAAGTAATCTTGGCAAATCTAGGGTGCATGCTAGTATCCGGCTGACAAAAAATTTCGTGAATATTACCAATAGCATGTATCTGCAGCATTTTGGCCTCACCGACCCGCCTTTCCGCATTACGCCGCATCCGGCATTTTTCTTCGGTGGCGGGCGCCGTAGCGAGGTGCTGGCCGCATTGCGCTACGCCGTGCTGCACGGGGAGGGTTTGGTCAAGGTAGTTGGCGAAGTCGGCAGCGGCAAGACGATGCTGTGCAGAATGCTGCTCGAACAACTGGCCGGTGATGCCGATCTGGTGTTCATGCCGCACCCGCTGCTCGAGCGCGACGAGATTCTCGATGCGATTGCAGCAGAGCTGGGCCTGCCGGCCGTGACGGGGTACGCGGGGGCCCGAGTGCAGGCTTTGCAGCTGGCGCTGATCGAACGCTTTGGTCGCGGCCGTCGGGTCGTGGTGGTGGTTGATGAAGCACACGCGATGCAGTTGCAGAGTCTGGAAACGATCCGGCTACTGTCCAATCTCGACCATGGTCACGACAAATTGTTGCAGATCGTGCTGTTCGGTCAGCCCGAACTCGATCAGCGACTAAAAAATTACGAATTAAGACAGTTTTCAGAACGCATCACTCACGCTTTTTCCCTGCAGCCGCTGCGCCGCGACGAGTTGTCGGCCTATCTCGAATTCCGCCTTCGCGCCGCCGGCTACTGCGGGCCACAGCCGTTTTCGGCGGCAGCACTGCGACAGATTGCCGGCTCGGCCGAAGGGCTGGTGCGCCGCGCCAACATTCTGGCCGACAAGGCGCTGCTGGCGGCCTACGCGGAAGGAGCGCATGCGGTGACCCGCCGCCACGCGCGCGCTGCGGTTGCCGATTGCGGCTATCGCCGTTCGGGCTTGCCTTGCCGGATGCTGGGCGCCCTTGCTGCCTTCCGGTTTCGCCATGCTTGAAGCAAGGAGGGGGCTGTGGTGGGGGCTGCTCGCAACCTTGTCCGGCTGTGCCGGCAATACGGGGCTGACGATGGCGCCCGAGCGTCACCTGTCGGTGCCGGCGACCCCGCCTTCGGCAGCCATCCCGCCGACCATCAGCGGCCTGCCTCCGCTACCCAGGCCGCGGCCGGCGCAGAAAACCGAAGTCTACAGCGTCGTCGTGCACAAGCTGCCGCTGGCCGAGCTGCTGTTCGCATTGGGCCGGGACGCCAAAATCAATGTCGACGTGAGCCCCGATGTCAGCGGCGTGATCACGCTGAATGCGATCAACCAGACGCTGCCGCAGATCATGGCGCGAGTCGCCCGCCAGGCCGACATCCGCTGGACGCTGGATGGCGGCGTGCTGTCGGTGACGCCGGATACGCCGTACCTGAAAACGTATGCGATCGACTACATGAACGTGTCGCGCACGGTGAAGTCGTCGGTCAACATCCTCAACTCGGTTTCGAGTGTCAGTGGCAACAGCACGACCAGCAACGGTACGACGACGACCCAGTCATCGGCCGGTGACGGGGGCAATACCTCGAGCACCCAGCTGGAGATGGCGTCGGAGCACCAGTTCTGGCGCAGGCTGGAAGGCAATCTGAAAGTGCTGCTTGGCATCACCGACGCGGCTGCGAATGTGCCAAGCCCCGCCCAGCAGGCGGTGACCCAGCTGGCCTTGAGCGCGCCGACAACGCCGCAACTGGCGCAGCAGCTGGCACAGATCGAGAAAAGCCTTGCCCAGGCCGGCAAGGCGCAGGCCGAAACGGCGAACCTGCAGGCCAGGACGCAGCCGCCCGTGACAACGAACCCGCCTGCGACAATCGGCAATCAGGTCATCGTTCATCCGGAAACCGGCATGGTCACGGTCCGGGCCTCGCACAAGGACCAGCAGCGTGTGGCCGAGATGCTGGCGGCCGTACAGGCCAGTGCATCGCGCCAGGTGCTGATCGAGGCGACCATCGTCGAGGTGGCGCTGTCGAACGAATATCAGGCCGGCGTCGACTGGAGCCGCGTCGCGACCAATGGCGTCAATTTCGCCGTCCAGAACATCGGCACCGCACTGGCGCAGGCCCCGTTCACCGCCGTGTCGTACAGCAACCCGAACCACGGTTTCGACATGACGGTGAAACTGCTCGAGCAGTTCGGCCGCACGCGGGTGCTGTCGAGCCCGAAGATCATCGCGCTCAACAACCAGACTGCGCTGATGAAGGTGGTCGAGGAGCAGGTCTACTTCACCATCTCGCAGCAGACCAACCAGAACGACAGCCAGACCGTGACCAATCTGACCAGCACGCTCAACACCGTGCCGGTCGGCCTCGTGATGCAGGTGACGCCGCAGGTTGCCGAGGACAACACGATTTCGCTGAATGTGCGGCCGACCATCACCAATATCAGTGGTTATGTTGCCGATCCGGCCGTGGCGCTGCTGGCGGCGCAGTCCAAGGTCAGCCTGCAGAGTCTGGTGCCGGTGTTGCAGGTGCGCGAATTCGATTCGACGCTGAAGGTGCCGAGCGGGCAGATCGCGGTGCTGGGGGGCCTGATCCAGGATGCGCTCGACGCGCATCGCTCGGGCATTCCCGGCGTCGGACGGGTGCCGGTCGTGGGCGATCTTTTCAGCTATCGCGACGACAAGGTCAGAAAGATCGAACTCGTCGTGTTCCTGCGGCCGGTGACGGTCCGGAATGCCAGTGTCGATGGCGATCTGGCCGGGCTCAAGGGTTACCTTCCCGCGAACGATTTTTTCGAGTCGCCGCAAGACCAGACGTTGTCGGCGTATCAGGGCGGCCTGACACCGATGCCGGTCAGGGACGAGCGATGAGTCTGCTGCTGCAGGCGCTCAAGCGTGCCGATGCGCAGAAACGGCAGCCTGCCGACGTCGCGCTCCCGGCCGCATCGTCGCTGGCTCTGGTGACCGACGGGCAGGACGCGCCGGGCGACGAGGCACTGGCGGACACATCCACGCCTGTCCGGGCCGAGCCGGTACTTGAGTCGGTGCAAGCGCACGACGAGACACCAAACGAAGAACGCATGCGTGAAAACGCCGCCGAACCTGCACCGTTGTCGCCGTCACCGTTACTCGCTCGGCAGCTGTTTGTTGCCAAGGGGCGCCCGCCGCGCCGGTGGTGGACGGCTGGACTGGGCATCGGCTTGCTGGCCGTTGCGGTTGCCGCGTGGTGGCTCGAGCCATGGCGTTTGGAGCCATCGACGCCTGCAGCGGCACCGACGACGGTGGCCGCTGAGAAAACGGTCGTCCCGGCCGTTGTGCCCGAACCGGCCATACCGCCAGAGCGGGTTGCGCCGCAGCCAGCCCCGCCGGAGTCTGCGACGCCGGTGCCGCAGTCCCGGCCGGATGTCCGTGAACGCCTTGCGCCGAGCGGACCGGACGAAGCATCGACGCGGGTCGAGGTCCATCGCGGTGAAGCCGGTGAAAGGATTCCGGCGGCGATCGAATCGGGTTATGACGCTTTTCAGGCCGGCCAGTGGCGCGAGGCAGAGGCACAGTACCGACTGGCCGTGCGACAGGACGCCCGCTCGCGCGATGCCTTGCTCGGCTTGGCGGCCGCGCTGGCGCAGCAGGGCAAGACCGTAGCGGCGATCGATGTCTACCAGCAACTGGTGCGGCTGTATCCCGAGGACAGCAGTGTGCAGGCGGGCCTCGCCGCGCTGCAGCGCGACGGCGGCGAGCGCCAGCGTGCCTTGCTCAAGCAGCAGGCCGATGTCGGCGATGCCGATGCGGCCTTTGTGCTCGGCAACCGGCTGGCGGCCGAGGGACGCTGGCCCGAGGCACAGGCCGCCTACTTTCAGGCGTACACGCAGGTGCCCGTGTCGGCCGACTACGCGTACAACCTAGCCGTCAGTCTGGATCATCTGCAGCAGCCCGCGCCGGCTGCCGACTACTACCGCCGTGCGCTGAAACTGGCGGGCGATCAGCCGGCCCGGTTTGACGCGCAAGCGGCGCGCTCGCGGCTGGCTGCCCTGACGGTGCAACCATGAACGCGCCGCTGACGGTCGCAAAACGGCTGCCGCTGGGCGAACAGCTTGTCATCAAGGGCCTGATCAGCAGCGATCAGTTGCGCATCGCGCTGATCGAACAGCAGCGTGCCGGCAGGCCGCTGGGCCAGACGCTGGTGCAACTGGGCTTCCTCTCCGAAGCCATCCTGCGCGACGTGCTGTCGGAAACGCTCGGTCAGGGGGCCGTCGATCTGGCGCAGACGCTGGCCGATCCGCAGGCGGTGCGGCTGGTCGGCAAGGAGCTGGCCAAGCGGCTGTTGCTGTTGCCGATCGCTGTTGATGCCGATGCTGCGACGCTGACGGTCGCGATGGCCCAGCCGACCAATCTGGTGGTGCTCGACCAGTTGCGCCAGCATACGCAGGACCGCTATGCGATCGTGCCGCTGCTGGCGGCCGAGTCGCAACTGAGCCATGCAATCGACCAGTATTACGGCTTCGAGCTGTCGATCGACGGCATCCTGCACGAAATCGAGACCGGCGAGGTCGACGAGGCCAGCCTGCAACTGCAGGACGCCGAATACAACCAGCCGGTGGTGCGGCTGATCGATGCGCTGCTCGCCGACGCGGTGTCACGCGGTGCGTCGGATATCCACTTCGAACCCGAACAGCGCTTTGTCCGGATCCGCTACCGGGTCGACGGCGTACTGCGGCAGATCCACGCGTTGCACCGGACCTACTGGCCGGCGATGGTCGTCCGCCTCAAGGTGATGGCAAGGATGAATCTGGCTGAAACGCGCGCGCCGCAGGACGGGCGGATCTCGCTGACCATCGCCGGCCGGCCGCTGGATTTCCGCGTCGCCAGCCAGCCGACGACCTGGGGCGAGAACGTCGTGCTGCGGATTCTCGACCGGCACAAGGGCCTCGTCGCACTGGATGCGCTGGGGCTGACCGAGACCAATCTGCAGTTGTTGCGGCTGATGATCGCCCGGCCCGAAGGCCTGATCCTCGTCACCGGTCCGACCGGCAGCGGCAAAACCACCACGCTTTACTCGGTGCTGAGCCATATCAGCTCCGAGGCGATCAACATCATGACGCTCGAAGATCCGGTCGAGTACCCGATGCCGCTGATCCGGCAGACCTCGGTCAACGAGACGGTGAAAATGGATTTCGCCGGCGGCATCCGTTCGATGATGCGTCAGGACCCGGACGTGATCCTCGTCGGCGAAATCCGCGATCGCGATACGGCCGAGATGGCATTCCGCGCCGCCATGACCGGCCACCAGGTCTATTCGACGTTGCACACCAACTCGGCAATCGGCGCGGTGCCGCGGCTGCTCGACATCGGCGTACTCCCCGACATCATTGCCGGCAACCTGATCGGCATCGTCGCGCAGCGGCTGGTCCGCAAGCTGTGCCGGCATTGCCGCGAGCCGTATGTCGCCGACGAAGTCGAGCGCCGCTTGCTCGGCATCGGCGACGAGGAGCCGGCTACGCTGTACCGCGCCATCGGTTGCCCGCGCTGCGACCATCAGGGTTACCGGGGGCGCGTGCCGGTGATGGAAGTGCTCAAGTTCGGTGACGTGCTCGACGAACTGGTCGCCCGGCGGGCGACCTTGCGCGACATCCGCGCCGCCGCCGAGGCCGCCGGTTTTGTGCCGCTGGTCGACGATGCCTGCCGGCGGGTGCGCGACGGCACGACGACACTCGACGAAATCTCGCGCGTTGTCGACATGACCGCGCGTGCGCAGGCCTAGGTCGCGGGATGCAGTTTCGATACCGCGCGGTCGATGCCGGTGGCCGCATTCGTCAGGGAGTGATGGAGGCCGCCAATGCCGCCGATCTCGAGTTGCGCCTCAAGCGGCTGGCGCTGTCGCTGATCCGCGCCTGGCCGGCACGCGAGGCGCACCTGCTGGCCCCACGTCGCATTGGCCGGCGCGAACTGGTCACTTTCTGTTTTCACCTCGAACAGTTGAGCCGGGCCGGCATTCCGCTGATCGAAGGCCTGACCGACCTGCGCGACAGCAGCGAGCACCCCCGCTTCCGTGTGGTGGTCGCGCAACTTATCGAGGACATCGAGGGCGGCAAGCTGTTTTCGCAGGCTTTGGCCATGCACCCGCGCGTTTTTAATTCGCTGTTCGTCAATCTGGTGCGCGCCGGCGAGGCCAGCGGCACCTTGGCCGTCGTGCTCGGCCAGTTGGCCGAGTCGCTGAAATGGCAGGACGAGCTTGTGGCGCAGGTCAGGAAGATCCTTGCCTATCCGGTGTTCGTCGGCGTGGTCGTGCTGTCGGTGACGGCCTTCCTGCTCAGTTATCTGGTCCCGCAGATGGTTGAATTCATGCGGTCGATGAACCAGACCCTGTCGCTCAATACCCGGCTGCTGATTGCCGCTTCGCAGGTCGTCGTCGATTTCGGCTGGCTTCTGCTGCTCGCGCCGATCGCGCTGGTCCTGATCGTGCCGGCGTGGGCGAAGCGCAATGCGGCGCTGGCGTTGTGGCTCGATACATTCAAGCTGCGGGCACCCTTCATCGGCCCGACGCTGAAGAAGCTTTCGCTGGCGCGCTTTGCCGACCAGTTCGGCCTGCTCTATGCGGCGGGGATTCCGATTCTCGATGCGCTGGCGATCTGCGAAGGCATCGTCGGCAACCGTGCGATCGCGGCCGCGCTGGCGAGGATCCGCGGCATGATCCGCGAAGGCGGCGGCATTGCCGCGAGTTTCGAGCGCGAACAGCTGTTTCCGCCGCTGGTCCAGCGCATGGTCAAGATCGGCGAGCAGACCGGCGGCATCGATACCGGCATGCGCAACGTTGCCTACTTCTTCCACCGCGACGCCCGCGAATCGATCGCGCGCATCCAGGGGCTGATCGAGCCGACGATGACCGTGGTGCTCGGCCTGTTGCTGCTGTGGGTGATGTCGGCGGTGCTCGGGCCGGTGTTCGATACCGTGGGGAGGCTGCGCTGATGCGTTGGTGGCACCTTCCCGCCAGTGGCCGTGATGGCCTGGTCGTGCTGGCACAACAACGGATCATCGTCGGTCCGCTGGGTGCTTCATGGCGTGCCGAGGTGCAGTTCGACACGGGGCCGCAAGGGCTGGCCGATCTGGCGCTGTACTGCCAGCACAACCCTTACCGGCGTTTCCATCTCCTCGTGCTCGGCAGCGACGAGGAGTTCAGGTTCGACACCTTGCCGCCGGTGCGCGGGCGCGACCGGCAAAGCCTGATCACGCGGCGGCTGGAGCAAGCCTGGCGCGGCTCGCCCTACCGGCGTGCCCTGGCGCTGGACGACGGGATGCTGGTGCTCTCGGCGCTGACGCAGCGCGAACCGATCGACGCCCTGGTTCAATCGCTGCTGAACGCAGGCTGCCCGATTGCCGGCCTTTATACGCTGCCGGTGCTCGCCGCCGCGTTGTTGCCACGAGCTGTTTCGCAGACGGGGCCGACCGTGCTGCTGGCACCGGTTCCGGGCGGCGGCACGCAGCAAGTCTGGCTGATGCCCGATGGCCTGCGTTTCGCCCGCAGCAGCCAGGCACGCGCCGATGTTGCCTGCGCGGATGTGCTCGCCGACGAAGTCCGCCTGACGCAGCACTATCTTGCGAACGAACGCATCCTGCCGCGCGATGCCCGGGTAACGCTGCTGTTGCTCGACGGCGAGGCCGGCGTGGCAGTTCGACTGCAGCAGCGCCTTGCCGCTGCTGGCGAAGCCGTGCAGGTAAATACGCTGGCGCAGACGGACCTGAGCCGGACGCTGGGCCTGCCGGCGGGTGACGACATGCTTGCGCTGTGGGCTGCAGCGATAGTCCGGCACGGCCGGTCCGCAAGGTACGCCGACCCGGCGCTGCGCCGTTTCGAGACGCTCCGCCGGGCGCGCCAGTACCTTGGCTGGAGCGGTGCCGCCGTCTTGAGTGTTGCTGCCGTTTCGGCCCTGACGGTCTGGCTGGAGACGCGCGAGCTGGAGGCGCGGGCGGCTGTGCAACAGGCAAGATTGCGAACGCTGCAACATGAGTCGCAGCGGGTTTCGGCCGAGCTGGTCCGTCATGGCGTGGGCGATCCGCTGGCTTTGCGTGCCGTCAACCGCTTGTATCGCAACGGCATGGCGTCGTGGCCGAGTGCCGAGGCGCACGCACGCGAGATCAGCCGGACGCTGCAAGCCTTCCCCGACCTGCGCGTCGATCTGCTGTCATGGGACGTTGCGCTGCCGGTGGCGACGGCATCACCCGAGGAGGGGGAGGCACCGGTGCCGATCGGGACCTGGACCCAGCGCATGGCCCTGTCCGGCCACGTGTTGCCGCCCGTTGATGCCCGTCAGGCGCTGGCGCGCGTCGAGGCCCTCGTGACGCGCTTGCGTGCCGAGCACGGGCTGCGCGTCGAGGTGACCCGGCTGCCGCTGGATGTCCGCTCGCAGGCGACGATTCAGAATCCGCTGGAGGCGACGGACGACGCAACCGGTGCGCTTGGTTTTGCGCTGACGCTGGAGCTGCCTGCCGGAGCGGCTTCATGAACCTACCGTTGAGGCAGGACTGGCCCTTGCTGCGCGGGCCCTTGCTGGGACTGCTGCTTGCCGCCGTCTGTGGCTGCGGGCTGGCGTATGCGGCCACGCTGCAGCGCACCGGGGCGCAGGCCCGGCTTGATCTGGCGCGCGAACGGGTGTCGGCGATGCAGCTGCGCGTCGACGAAACCCGCACCCAGCTCGACCAGCTGGATCAGCATCAGCGCGATTACACGCGCTTGCGCGGCCGTGGCGTCATCGGCGCCGAGCATCGGCTCGAGTGGGCCGAATTCCTGGAGGATCAGGCCCGTCGCACCCCGGGCTTGCGCTACCAGATTGCCGCGCGTCGGGCGCTGCCCGGCGTTGAAGCGCAGGACGGTCTGCAGCTGTTTGCCAGCCGTCTCGATGTCCGCTTCGTGGCCGCGGACGAAACCGGCTGGTCCGACTTCAATGCCGGCCTGCATCGCTTGCCCGGCTGGGTGGCGGAACGCCGTTGCCAGCTCGAGCGGTCCGCTTCGCCGGACATGCCGGGTGTGACGATCGATTGCAGCTACGAATGGCTGAGTATCGACCACGCCTCGGCCGAGGTCCCGGAATGAAAACCTTGTTTGCCGTGCTGCTGCTGGCCGCGTCGACGGTCCAGGCCGATGACGGCTGGGGCACGCTGTTCACGTCGCCGGCCGAACGCAGCGGCGCGTTGCAGCGGGGACAGGGGCCGGCGGGCACCGGTCAGCGTTTCGACGGCGAAGTACGCGGCCGTCACGGCGTGACGCGCTGGGTCGACGGCCAGCAGCGACGCGAGGCGCCGGACGGACTCAAGCCCGGCCAGCGCCGAGTCGATGGCCGGGTGCGCGAGGCCTATGAACCGGATCCGTCCTGAGATGCCTCGGGCCCAGCGCGGCATCGCACTCGGACTCTTGCTGATCGCCTTGATCGTGATGGTCGTGGCGTTCGGAGCGCGCGTGTACAGCGCCGGCGCAAGCCGTCGCGATGCCGCGACCACGCGCGCGCTGGCGGAGGCCAGGCGACAGTTGCTGGCGACGGCGCTGGGCCGCCAGCCGATCGGCGTTGGCGGCGGGAACAACGACAATCGCCCCGGCTCGCTGCCGTGTCCCGACCTGAATGCACCGGGCAGTGCCGATGCCGGACGTTCCGGTCTGGCCGGGAACGTGTCGTGCAACGGCAGCCCGGATACCAACCGACTCGGTCGCCTGCCATCACGGACGATGGTGCAACCGGTGCTGCGCGACGGAAGCGGCGAGCCGCTGTGGTACGCGCTGGTCCGTGGTCTTGACGATCGGGACGACTCGCCGTTGAACAACGACTTTGTCCCCGAGGGCGGCAAACCGTGGTTTTCGCTCTGGCTTGATGCCGGCCGCGTAACGGCGACGTCGCCGGATGATCCGGTGGTTGCGGTCGTGATTGCACCGGGGGCAGCGCTGGCGGGGCAGCCACGTGACACGGCTGCACAGCAGCGCAATCCGGCCAATTATCTGGAAACGGCTACCACCGCTCAGGGCAGGTTTTCCAATCGTGACCTGCAGCTTGCGCGTTTTCTGGATGGCCCGGTGCCGGGGGCGAACGGTGTTGCCGTACTGAACGACCGGGTGCTGGCCATTCGTCGCAGCGACCTGTTGGTGCCGGCGGCGCGCCGCGCGGCGCGGGAGTACCAGCAGCTGCTGGCGCTCTGGGCCGAGCAAAAGGGGGGCGGCCGCTGGCCCAATCCGGCCGATCCGGCGAGTGCCGAATGCACCGAAAGTACCGGCAACGCGACGTCGAACGGTTGCGCGCCGGATGCGGCCCGTTGCCGGGGCCGGTTGCCCAAGTCGGTTGCACTGACGGACGAACTGCAATCCAAGGCGGCCTACCGGCCGATCGGGACCAGCGCGGCCGACTGGAGCGCGCGACTGTCGGTGTACCACTGGCTGTACCGCAACCGCTGGGAACAGCAGTTCTTCTATGCCGTGGGCACCGGTGCAAGCCATGACGCGCCGGCCGGGTGTGCGGCTTCGTTGACGGTGCACGGGGTGCCGCTGCCGCCGGGAGCCACGGTGCAGGGTGTGATGTTCGGCGCCGGCCCGCCGCGCGATGACACGCAACCGCCACAACGTCGCGTCAGCCCGCTTGAGAAGAGCCGCCTGGCGAACTATCTCGATCCGCTGCCGCCGCCGGACGCGTCGCTGAACGTGCAGGGGTGGGATCAACCGCCTTTGCGCCCCGACGAGTATGCGAAGTCCGTTGGCAACGACGAAATGTATCTACTGGTGAAGAGTAATGGTGCGACGGACTGGATTCACGCTGATTGAGCTGGCCGTGGTGCTGGCCGTGATCGGGCTGGTGCTCGCCAGTGCCGTGCAGGCGACCCGGCTGATGGGCGAGGCGCAGCATGTGCGGGATACGCGCGCCCAGCTATCCGAGATTCACGAGGCCTTGCTGGGGTTTGCGGTCAGCACCGGTCACCTGCCTTGTCCGGCGAATCCCGCCGCGGTCGGTGCCGGCAGCGGGGTCGAGGATCGCGCCGCTGCCGGGGGGTGCAATCGCCTGCAGGGCCTGCTGCCGTGGGCGACGCTGGGCCTGGGCCAGAACGATGCATTCGGCCGGCCGTTCAGCTATCGGGTGACCGGCTACTACGCCGATACCGATCCGGCCACCGTGGGCTATTGCTTTGGCGCCAAACCGCCGGCGAGCGTGACGTTCGCGATGTGCTCGCGCGGTGACATCACCGTTCGGCCGGCAGCGGGCTCGGCCGAGATTCTGGCGCAGGGTGTCGTTGCCGTTGTGGTCTCGCACGGCAGCCACGGCCCGGGGCCGTTGCAGCCCGGCGGTGCCGGCGACGAAGCCGCGAATGCCGACAACGATGTGGAATTCGTCAGCCATGACCGTACCGATGCCGCCAACGGCGCAGTGACGTACGACGACCTGACCGACTGGCTGGCGCCGACCACCTTGCTGAGCCGGATGCTGGTGGCGGGACGTTTGCCATGACGCGTTGCATGCAGGCCGCGATCGCGCCAACACGGATCCGGAGGTGACCCGGCGCAGATACCTCGCCTCAACCCGTTAACAACACAAGTCAAAAAGGAGAGAAGCAATGCAGCAGACAACAAGACAAGGTGGTTTCACCCTGGTCGAACTGGCCATTGTCCTGGTTATCGTCGGCCTGATTCTGGGTCTGGCGTTCAAGGGGCGTGACCTGATCGACGGTGCGCGGGTCAAGAGTGCGCAGGCCGGTGCGAACAAGATCCAGGCGGCGATCAACATCTACTTCGAGCGCTATGGCGCCTATCCCGGTGACGGTTGCCTGACGCCGAATGCGACGACGCTGGCCGCCTGCTCACCGACACCGCCCGGTACCGGCGGAGCCCGCAACGGATTGATCAGCGGGGCGAACGAGTCCGGCTCGTTCTGGACCATGCTGATCACGGGCACCAACATCCTCAGTGCAGCCGAGCGCAATACCCCGTTCGGCGTGCAGTGGAACGTGGCGCTGATCGCCAACGTCGATTACCTGCAAACCGCGGCGGCGATCGACCCGCGCTATTCGTGCGCGATGGATCAGCAGTTCGATGACGGCGTGCCGACCACCGGCAATATCCTCGCTACCAATGCGACCTACAACGCCTCGACCGATTGCTGGTCGACGGCGGCATCGCCGGCCGGTGTCGGTGCCGCTTCCCGGGTATTGAATGTCCGCTTGCTGCCCTGAGTGCAGTCTGACCAAAACGAAACCCGCCAACTGGCGGGTTTTGTTTTGGACGGTGGCCGGTCAGGTCGGCGCAGCATCGGCGCCGCCGAGCACTTCGCGCAGCAGTGGCAGCGTCACCGGTCGGCGCAGCGACAGCGCATAGCGGTTGGCGCGTGCGATCAGCGCCTGCAGGTCGGCAAGATCGCGGCTGGCGTGGTGCAGCAGATAGTCGCAGGCCTCGTCGCTGAGGTCGAAGCCGAGCTGGTGGGCCAGCTGCTGCAGCACGGCTGCCTTGTTGCGGTCGGACAGGCCCTTGAGCTGATAGACGAGGCCCCAGCCGAGCCGGGTGGTCAGATCGTCGCGCAGCGAGAGCAGCATCGGCGGCAGCGGGCCGGCGGCCAGCAGGCGGCCGCTGCCTTCGCGCAGGGTGTTGTAGTGGTCGAAGAGGCGGATCTGTTGTGCCTCGTCGAGCACTTCGACGTTGTCGACGATCAGCGCCGCATCGGCGGGGATCTCGTCCGGGAGTCGTTCGCGGCGCGCGTCGATGCGGAGCGCGCCGGGCAGCCGCTCGGCTGCGGCATCGAGCAGGTGGGTTTTACCGACGCCCGCGCCGCCCCACAGATAAAGGAAGCGGACGTCGTCGCTGCCCGTCAGCCATTCGCCGAGCATGAACAACAATTCGGCATTCTCGCCGGGGACAAAGCCGGCGAAGCCCGCGGGCTGCGGGAGCATCAGGTCGAGGACGAGCTGTTTCATTGGCAAGTGGCACCGGACGCACGAAGGCGTACGGCCGGAACGGCAGCACGCGGGGTGGTCAGGGCGAGGGCGGCAGGCCCGTCCGGTGGAACCGGACGCGCACCGCGCCGGTGGGCGGACAGCAGGCGTTTCATTGCAGGATGCGGTAAACTACCGCGTTTTCAGCAGCTTGCCGCCATTTTACCTGAGTTGGCGCGCTGCAGAACCCGAATTCCTTCACGAGGCCGTCATGAGTTCCAAAAGCCTGAGCTACCGCGACGCGGGTGTCGACATCGACGCTGGCGATCAGCTGGTTGAAAACATCAAGCCCTTTGCCAAGCGCACCATGCGTCCCGAAGTCCTGTCCGGCATCGGCGGCTTCGGCGGGCTGATCGAAATCTCCAAGAAATTCAAGGAGCCAGTGCTGGTCTCGGGTACCGACGGCGTCGGCACCAAGCTCAAGCTCGCGTTCGAACTGAACCGCCATGACACCGTCGGCCAGGATCTGGTCGCGATGAGCGTCAACGACATTCTGGTCCAGGGCGCCGAGCCGCTGTTCTTCCTCGACTACTTTGCCTGCGGCAAGCTCGACGTCGATACCGCGACCGAAGTGATCCGCGGCATCGCCCATGGCTGTGAGCTGTCGGGCGCGGCGCTGATCGGCGGCGAAACCGCCGAAATGCCGGGCATGTACCCGGTCGGCGAATACGATCTGGCCGGTTTCGCGGTCGGCGTGGTCGAAAAATCGAAAATCATCACCGGTGACAGCATTGTTGCCGGCGACGTCGTGCTGGGCCTTGCCTCGAACGGCGCGCATTCGAACGGCTATTCGCTGGTGCGCAAGATCCTGCACCTGACCGAAGCCGATTACGCGGCCGAGTTCGACGGCGGCAAGAGCCTCGCCGACGTGGTGATCGCGCCGACGCGCATTTATGTGAAGCCGATCCTGAAACTCCTCGAGTCGGTCACGGTCAAGGGTATGGCGCACATCACCGGTGGCGGCATTACCGAGAACGTGCCGCGCGTGCTGCCGGCCAATGTCGTCGCACAGATCGATGCCAAGAGCTGGACGCTGCCGAAGCTGTTCCAGTGGCTGCAGAAGGAAGGCAACGTCGAAGCGCAGGAAATGTACAAGACGTTCAACTGCGGTGTCGGCATGGTCGTGATCGTCTCGGCGCAGGATGCCGAAGCGGCGAAGAAGCTGCTCGAAGCCGAAGGCGAAACCGTCTACACGCTGGGCGCGGTTCGTGCACGCAACGGCGACGAGCACCAGACCCAGGTTGCTTGATCGGTTTGACCGGTCAACGGGGCGAGGTGGCGACACCTCGCCCTTTGTTATTAGAAGTGGACGTACTGATTGGAAGTGGGCGCACTCGCTAGAGACATGAAGAATATTGTCATCCTGATTTCCGGCCGCGGTTCGAACATGCAGGCCATCGTCGACGCACAGATCGCCGGCGCACGCATTGCCGCGGTGATCTCGAACAAGGCCGATGCCGAGGGGCTGGCGTGGGCACGCGAGCGCGGTATTGCCACCGCGTCGCTGAACCACAAGGATTTCGACGGTCGCGAAGCGTTCGACGCGGCGCTGGCCGGGTTGATCGATGCCTACGCGCCGGATCTGGTCGTGCTGGCCGGCTTCATGCGCATCCTGACGCCAGGTTTTGTCGGTCATTATGAGAACCGCCTGCTGAACATCCATCCGTCGCTGCTGCCGGCGTTCACCGGCCTGCATACGCACGAGCGGGCGATTGCCGAAGGCGTGAAATTCGCCGGTTGCACCGTGCACTTCGTCACCGCCGAACTGGATCATGGCCCGATCGTCGCGCAGGCGGTCGTGCCGGTCCGCGACGACGACGACGCGGCGGCGCTGGCCGCGCGCATTCTGGTCGAGGAGCATCGGCTGTATCCGCAAGCCGTGGCCGATTTCGTCGCCGACCGGCTGACGATCTCCGGCCAGCGCGTGTTGCGCCGGAGCTGATGCATCAATGACGCCGCGTTTCGGCCGCCGGTTGCTTGGGTTCGCGCTGGCCCTGTCGCTGTTGCTGCACCTGTCGGGCCTGTTCGGCGAGCTGGCACTGGCGTGGTGGGCGCGGCCGAGCGCCGATGCGACGCCGCTGCGCAAGGCGACGCAAAAACTGGCGGCACAGGAACTCGACGACGAAACGACCAGGCCGGCCGGGCTTGCCGGCGTCAAACCGGCGGACAAGCAGGTGGTCTATCTGCGGCCGCTGGCCGAGCTGATGCCGCCCAAGCCGGTCGCACCGCCGCCTGCCGCTACGCCGAAGCCGGCCAGCCGGCCCAAGCCGCGTCCGGTCAAGGTGGTCGCCAGTGCGCCGGTCGCAACGCCGGCCGTGGCCGGCGCGGCGGTCGGCAGTGCGGTGGCGACCGCTGCCGCGAGCATGCCGGCCAGTGCGCCGGCGCTTGCCGCTGCCAGCAAGCCCGCTGCCGCCGTATCGACGGAGGCCACGCGCACGGTCCATGCCAGCGCACCGGCGGGTCTGGGCAAGCAGGCCAAGGCATTTCCGAAGAAGGTTGAAATTACCTACGTTTACGGCGTGTTCCCGGTCAGAATGACCTGGCGCGTCGATCAGGGTGATTACCGGCTCAAGCTCGCCGGCTCGCTGTTCGGCCGGACCCGGCTGATCGAAAGCGTCGGCACCGTCGGCAAGGACGGCGTCGTTCCGCAGCGCTTCTCGGACTACAAGGACGACAAGCTGCTGAACGAGGCGACGTTCGACTGGGATGCAAAAACGGTCACGCTGAACGACAAGGGCAACCTGAAAACGGCCGACATCTCTCCGGGCGACCAGGATCTGTTTTCGGCCGCGTTCCAGTTCGCGCTGCAGGGCGCGAAGATGAAGAACTTCACCTTCGCGATGGTCAGCGGCCGCAAGCTCTATCCGGAAGTCGCATTCGAGATTCGCGGCGAGACCACGCTGAGGCTGGGTGACCAGCATGTCGACGTGATCCTGTTGCACGGCGAGTTCGAGGACCGGATTTTCGATTTCTGGCTGGCGCCGCAGTGGAACAACATGCCGGTCCGCATCCAGCTGACGCTGGGCAAGGACAGCAGCAGTTTCGACATCCTCGCCAACGCGATCACGATCAACGGCGAGCAGGTGCTCAAGCCGCTTTCGTCGACCAACGGAACGGTCGACCGCAACAACCCGCAGCTGCGCTAGCCGCAGCTGCCAGACTGGCGGGCTGCGGCCCGCACCGATTAACGCTGGTGTGAACCCGCTTTCGCCGCTACAACGCTGATATGAACAAGACCCAATTCGATGCCATTCTCGACGTGCTGCACACCGTGCTGCCGTTCACCGCGCCGGCCGACGTATGCCTGTCGCGCTACTTCCGTGATCACCCCAAGCTGGGCGCACGCGATCGCGCCGAAATCGCCGAAACCGTTTTCGGCCTCTTGCGCCACCTGCCTCGGCTGAAGTGGGCGTGCGGCGAAAAGGCCGGCGTCATCGACTGGATGGTCGCCTACTGGGCGGCGGTCGAAAAGCGCAACCTCAAGGAGCTGACGGCGATTTTCGATACCCGCCGGATGGAGCAGGCCAAGGAATACAAGGCAGTGCGCTGGGATGAAGCACCGCTGGCGGTGCGTGCCGCGCTGCCGCAGTGGACGGTCGACGCGATGCTCGCCGACGGTTTTGACGAGGCCGCCATCCTCGAAACCGGCAGGGCCATGCTGCAGTCGGCGCCGCTGGATCTGCGCGCCAATACGCTGAAGATGAAGCGCGAACCGGTGCAGACCGAGCTGGCCGCGCAGGGCATCGAGTCGGTGCCGACGCCGTTTTCGCCGTGGGGCCTGCGCGTCACCGGCAAGCCGGGGCTGTCGCGCCTGAACTTGTTCAAGGAAGGCGCGTTCGAAGTCCAGGACGAGGGCAGCCAGTTGCTGGCGTTGCTGACCGGTGCCAAGCGCGGCCAGATGATTGCCGATTTCTGTGCCGGCGCAGGCGGGAAGACGCTGGCGATCGGCGCGATGATGCAGTCGTCGGGTTCGTTGTACGCGTTCGATATTTCCGAAAAGCGCCTGTCGAACCTCAAGCCGCGTCTTGCGCGTTCGGGCCTCTCGAACGTCCGGCCACAGCTGATCGCGAGCGAGAACGACACCAAGATCAAGCGTCTGGCCGGCAAGATGGATGCGGTGCTGGTCGACGCGCCGTGCTCGGGCCTGGGTACGCTGCGCCGCAATCCGGACCTGAAGTACCGTCAGAGCGCGCAGAGCGTCGTCGAACTCAATGCGAAGCAGGCGAGCATTCTGGCGTCGGCCTCGCGGCTGGTGAAGGCCGGTGGCCGTCTGGTTTACGCGACCTGCAGTTTCCTGCCGAGCGAAAACCGCAAGATTGTCGATGCCTTCCTCGCCGCGCATCCGGAGTTCCAGCTGCTCGACGTGCGCGAGCTGCTGACGAAGGAAAAGATCGAGCTGGCGCTCGACAACGAATGCATGCAGCTGTCGCCGATGCAGCACGGTACCGACGGTTTCTTTGCCGCGGTCATGCAGCGAATCTGAGCCTGAACGTTGCCAAAAACAAAGCCCGCGAATGCGGGCTTTGTTTTTACTTGACCACCCGCAGCGACGGGCGGCCGCCGCTGGGACGGGAGGGGGGCGGCTCGTCGCCACCGTCGTCCTTGCTTGCCGGCGCGCTTTCGGGGGCGTCTTCCTGCTCGCCGTCGGCCGGGCCTTCGTACTCGAAACCCATGCCTTCGCCGTTCTCGCGCGAGAAGATCGACACGACCGCGCCGACCGGGATGGTGATGTCACGCGAGACGCCGTTGAAGCGTGCCGAGAAACTGACGTAGTCGTTGCCCAGATTCAGGTTGCGCGTCGCGTTGTAGCTGATGTTCAGCACGATCTCGCCGTTCTTCACGTATTCCATCGGCACCTGCATCTTGCCGCGTACGGCAACGACGAGGTAGGGCGTGAAGTCGTGGTCGGAGCACCACTCGTGGATCGCACGGATCAGATAAGGCTTGGTCGAAACGGATTGCATGGCCAGCGTCCTCGGGTGAACAAGACGGCCGGGACCAGCCCGGCCGCACGACTTACTTGCGCATCGCCTTTTCGTTCGGGGTCAGCGAATCGATGAAGGCCTGGCGGCTGAACAGGCGCTCGGCGTACTTGAGGATCGGTACCAGCGGCTTGGTCATTTCGATGCCGTAGTGTTCGAGACGCCACAGCAGCGGTGCGATCGCGACGTCGAGCATCGAGAATTCCTCGCCCAGCATGTGCTTCTGCTTGGTGAACAGCGGTGCGATCTGGGTCAGGCTGTCGCGCACGGCGACACGGGCGGCATCGAGGGTTTTCTTGGTGGCGGCGCCGTCTTCGAGCGTTTTCATGTGCACGAAGAGTTCGCGCTCGAAGTTGAACAGCATCAGCCGTGCACGGGCACGCATGACCGGGTCGGCCGGCATCAGCTGCGGGTGCGGGAAACGTTCGTCGATGTATTCGTTGATGATGTTCGATTCGTACAGGGTCAGGTCACGTTCGACCAGTACCGGGACTTCGTTGTACGGATTCATCACCGCGAGGTCTTCCGGCATGCTGTGCGTGTCGACATCGAGAATTTCGAAATCCATGCCCTTTTCGAACAGGACGATGCGGCAACGGTGGCTGAACGGGCACGAGGTACCGGAGTAAAGCTTCATCATGGCGATGGAATTCCCAGGGTGGATGCAATGGCGCCGATTCTAGCGATTTCGCCATCGATAAGCCAGAAAAAATGACCTAATCCATTGATATTTAATAATTTTTACGAAAAAAGAAAAAGGCGCCCGGAGGCGCCTTTTTGCTGGTTTCCGGTGCTCAGTGCACGTCGCGCCAGTATTCCTTCTTCAGCAGGTAGGTGATCGGAATCAGGATGAACAGCAGGAACAGCAGGACGCCGTAGCCGATCTGCTGGCGCTTCACCTGTGCCGGCTCGCCCATGTAGACGAGGTAGCTGACCAGATCGCCGACGCGCTTGTCGAACTCGTGCTGATCATACTGGTTGTTCTCGCCAACCTGGGTCAACAGGCCCGGCTTCACCAGCTTCAGGCCTTCGAGCACCTTTTCGTCCTTGCCGTCGTGGCCCTTGACCGTCTTGTAGACCGGCTCCTGGATGCCCTGCAGCTCCCACAGCACGTGCGGCATGCCGACCTTGTCGAAGGCGAGGTTGTTCCAGCCGGTCGGACGCGAGTCGTCACGGTAGAAACCGCGCAGATAGGTGTAGAGCCAGTCTGCGCCGCGCGAACGGGCGATCAGCGACAGGTCCGGCGGGGTGGCGCCAAACCATTCCTTGGCATCGTGCGCCTGCATCGCGACCTTCATCGGATCGCCGACCTTGTCGGTCGCGAACATCAGGTTGGCCTTGATCTGGTCTTCGGTCAGGCCGATGTCCTGCAGCCGGTTGTAGCGCATGTTGATGGCGCCGTGACACGACAGGCAGTAGTTGGCGAAGGTCTGGGCGCCGCGCTGGAGGCCCTCGACGTCACGCAGGTTGACGGGGGCCTTGTCCAGATGGACGCCGCCCTCGCTGGCGAAGCCGGCAACCGGGACGAGGAGTGCCACGGCGGCCAGGAAACGACGGAATTGCTTGGTCATTTGTGGTCGTCCTCAATCAAACCAGTTTCGCGAAAATCGCGGCGCCGAGGAAGGTCACCAGCATCAGGATGCCGAAGATCATCTGGCGGCGGCCGTTGGTGTCGGTCACGCGTTCCGGCACCGGCAGCGTCTGGCCCCAGCGGGTGTAGAACGGCATGCCGAGGAAGAAGGCGAAGTAGATTACCGAGAACACCTGCGACAGGATGGTACGCAGGCCGTCCGGCGGCAGCGCGCCGAGAATGCCGAGACCGAAGAACGCGACGAGGAAGACGGCCAGAATCCACTTGAAGAAAGCCGGGCGATAGCGGATCGACTTGACCGGGCTGCGGTCGAGCCACGGCAGGAAGGCAATCACCACCACCGCAGCGCCCATGGCCAGCACGCCCCAGACTTGGGTGCCGAGGAAGGACGGAATCGCGCGCAGGATCGCGTAGAACGGCGTGAAGTACCACACCGGCGCAATGTGCGGCGGCGTCTTCAGCGGGTCGGCCGGGATGAAGTTGTTGTCTTCGAGGAAGTAACCGAACATGTTCGGGAAGAAGAACACGATGGTGGTGAACACCGCGAGGAAGACCGCGACACCGAAGATGTCCTTCACCGTGTAGTACGGGTGGAACGGGATGCCGTCGAGCGGAATGCCGGTCTTCGGGTCCTTGTTCTTCTTGATCTCTACGCCGTCCGGGTTGTTCGAGCCGACTTCGTGCAGCGCGACCAGGTGGGCGACGACCAGCGCCAGCAGCACCAGCGGTACGGCGATGACGTGCAGCGCGAAGAAGCGGTTCAGCGTGACGTCGGAAACGACGAAGTCACCACGGATGAAGGTCGACAGATCCGGACCGATGATCGGCAGCGAAGCGAACAGGTTGACGATGACCTGTGCGCCCCAGAACGACATCTGGCCCCACGGCAGCAGGTAGCCGAGGAAGGCTTCGGCCATCAGGCACAGGAAGATCAGCGTGCCGAACACCCAGACCAGCTCGCGCGGTTTCTGGTACGAGCCGTAGATCAGGCCGCGGAACATGTGCAGATAGACGACGACGAAGAACATCGAGGCGCCGGTCGAGTGCATGTAGCGGATGATCCAGCCGCCCGCGACGTCGCGCATGATGTACTCGACCGAGTTGAACGCGACCGAGACGTTGGTGCCCGGGATCAGGCTGCCGTCCGGCTTGTAGTTCATCGTCAGGAAGATGCCGGTGACGATCTGGATCACCAGGACCAGCATCGCCAGCGAGCCGAAGAAGTACCAGAAGTTGAAGTTTTTCGGCGCGTAGTATTCCGATACGTGCGCCTTCCAGGTCGACGTCAGCGGAAAACGATCGTCGACCCAGTTCAGGACCTGTTGTCCTACTTGTTGTGCCTTGCTCATGCCTCAGCTCCCCTTGCCTTATTCGCCGACCATGATCCGGGTGTCGGACAGGTATTTGTAGGGCGGAATGTCGAGGTTCTTCGGCGCCGGGACGCCCGAATAGACCCGACCTGCGAGGTCGTATTTGGAGCCGTGACAGGGGCAGTAGTAGCCGCCGAGCCAGTCGCCGCCGAGGTCAGCCGGGCCGAGGTCCGGACGGAAGGTCGGCGAACAGCCCAGATGGGTACAGACGCCGACCGCGACGAGGATTTCCGGCTTGATCGAACGTGCTTCGTTCTTGCAGTTGTCCGGCTGGACGCTGCCGTCCGACTTCGGGTCGAGCAGTTTCGGGTCGAGCTTGGGCAGGTTGGCGAGCATTTCCGGCGTGCGTTTGAGCACCCAGACCGGCTTGCCGCGCCATTCGACGTTGATCTGCTGGCCCAATTCGAGCTTGCTGATATCCACTTCGACCGGTGCGCCTGCTGCTTTGGCGCGCTCGGACGGCAGGAAGCTCGCGATGAACGGTGTCGCAATCCCTGCGACCGCACCGGCGCCTGCTACGCCGGTGGCAATCAGCAGGAAGCGCCGTTTGCTGTTATCGACTTGCTGGTCACTCATACCCAATCCCTGATGTTTGGAACTTATACCTAAACCCGTGAATTCTACCCGAGCGGCGAGGGAACAGGAAGCTGACCACGTGGTCGGCGTGGGTAAGAGGGTACGCTGGGACCAGCTTGCTACCGGCTTGCGCCGGTGCGCGCGTAACGCGGCAATTCGTCGTTGAGCTTGTCGGCGACCTGCGTGGTGATGTCGCTGACCGCTTCGCGCGTCGTGCCCGGGTAGCTGACCTGGAAGACACGTGCGGACAGTTTCCAGCCCTTGCCGACCGGGGTCAGTTCGTAGCGCATCCGGGCTTCGGTCGGTACCTTGGCCTTCGGTACCACCTGCTTGAATTCGACGCGCTTGTCGGCGCGCGTCAGCACGCGCATGCCCTTCTGGGTCCGGTAGGCAACGACATCGTCGAGAATGGCTTGCGGCGTGCGGCCGTCGATGACGATGCTCGGAACGGTTGCGGTCTGGGACTGCGTCTGGTCCGGGGCCGGTGTGCTGGCGGCTGGCGGCTGGACCGTCGGGGTGGCGCAGGCGGCAAGCAGCAGTGCCGCAGCGAGGGGCAGTAGATGACGGATGTTCATACCGGATTCTCGATGTCGAGATGAATGAGTTCCAGACCGAATCGGCTGGCCAGATGTTCCCCGAGCGAGCGCACGCCGTAACGCTCGGTGGCGTGATGTCCTGCTGCGATGAAGGCGACGCCGGTTTCGCGGGCGAGATGGGTGACGAATTCGGAGGCTTCGCCGGTCACGAAGGCGTCGATGCCCAGTTCGACCGCCTGGTGAAAGTAGCCCTGCGCGCCGCCGGTGCACCATGCCACACGCCGGACCGGCCTGGCTGCGTCGCCGATCACTAGCGGTGCGCGATCGAGTGCGCTAGCGGTGCGAGCGGTAAAGTCGGCCAGCGTGCAGGGCTCGGCAAGTTCGCCCAGCCAGCCGAGATCCTGCTCGCCGAAGCGGCCGGTTGCGTTCAGGCCCAGCAAGGCGCCGAGACGGGCGTTGTTGCCGAGTTCGGCGTGGGCATCGAGCGGCAGGTGGTAGGCGAGCAGATTCACGTCGGCCTTGAGCAGCGCGGCGATGCGGGCCTTCTTGGTGCCACGGATCGGTGCCGCTTCGCTTTTCCAGAAGTAGCCGTGGTGGACCAGCAGCGTATCGGCCTCCGCGGCGATTGCCGCGTCGACGGCGGCCTGGCTTGCGGTGACCGCCGTAGCGATTTTCCGGACCGAATCCCGGCCCTCGACCTGCAGGCCGTTCGGACAATAGTCCCGGAATCGGTCAACCGCGAGCAGTTGTCCGATATAATTTTCCAATTCGAATCTTGCGATCAACGTCATTCTGCCGATGAAAAAGCTATGGTTGATTTTCGCACAAACCGCCACGATCGGCCTCGCGGTCTGGTTCGTGCTCACGCTGGTCGCCCCGCAGTGGCTGCCGCGGCCGGTTGCCAATGTCGTGACGGTGCGCCAGGCGCCGGCCGACGCATCTGCGCCGGTCGTCACGCCTGACAGCTATCACGACGCGGCACATCGGGCGATGCCCGCCGTGGTGAACATCTACACGGCCAAGGACGTGAAGGCGCGCAGCCACCCGTTGCTGAACGACCCGTTCTTCAAGCGCTTCTTCGACGACCGCTTTGGCGGCGACGAAACGCAGCGGACCTCCAGCCTCGGTTCGGGCGTCATCG
This sequence comes from Jeongeupia naejangsanensis, assembly GCF_016865585.1. GTDB lineage: Bacteria > Pseudomonadota > Gammaproteobacteria > Burkholderiales > Chitinibacteraceae > Jeongeupia > Jeongeupia naejangsanensis. The sequence continues at coordinate 264,343 of NZ_JAESND010000003.1, forward strand.
TTTCGGATCGCGGCTATATCGTCACCAACAACCACGTCGTCGAATCGGCCGACGAAATCGAGGTTGCACTCGCCGACGGGCGGACCGCCGAAGCCAAGATCATCGGCAGCGATCCGGATACGGACATCGCGGTGATCAAGGTCGACCTCGACAAGCTGCCGACGCTGGCCTTTGCCGACGTCAACCGCATGCAGGTCGGCGACGTGGTGCTGGCGATCGGCAACCCCTTCGGCGTCGGCCAGACGGTGACGATGGGCATCGTGTCGGCACTGGGGCGCTCGCAGCTGGGCATCAATACCTTCGAGAACTTCATCCAGACCGATGCGGCCATCAACCCGGGCAACTCGGGTGGTGCGCTGGTCGATACCCGTGGCAGCCTGGTCGGCATCAACACGGCGATCTATTCGCGCAGTGGCGGCTCGCTCGGCATCGGTTTCGCGATTCCGGCGACGACGGTCCGGCAGGTGATGGATGCGATCATCAAGGAGGGCGGCGTGACGCGCGGCTGGCTCGGCATCGAGGCGCAGGACGTGACGCCGGAACTGGCGGCTTCGTTCAAGCTGCCCGAAGCGCATGGCGCGCTGATCGCGGGCATCGTCCGTGCCGGTCCGGCCGATGCTGCCGGGATGCGCCCCGGCGACATCCTGCTCGCTATCAACGGCCAGCCGGTGAAGGATTCGTCGGACATGCTCAACCAAATCGCCGGCCTCAAGCCGGACTCCAATGTGCCGATGGAAGTATTCCGTGCCGGCAAGGGCCAGACGGTGCAGGTGAAAATCGGCAAGCGGCCCCGGCTGAGCGGCCGATAGATCGGTCTCGCCGACGCAGCAAAACGCCCCGCAATGCGGGGCGTTGTCGTTGGTCCGGGCCGGATCAGCTGCCCTGCAGCAGGATCATCTCGGCGGCAGCGAGATTCTCCGGTTCGCCGAGCAGGACCAGCACGTCGTTCTCCTGCAGCACCAGTTCGTCCTGAACCTGGGTCGGGGGCATGGACTTCCGCCGCACGCCCTTGACCTCGACGTGCAGGCCGGCGAGGCCGATGTCGCCGAGGCGGCGGCCGATGGCGCTGGCGTCGCCGTTGAGGTGGATCGTGTGCAGGCGCGGTTGGCTGGCATTGTCTTCGAGATCCTCGGTCGTACCCCGGAAGAAGCCGCGGAACATCTGGTAGCGGTCCTCGCGGACGTGGCGGATGCGCTTGAGCACGGTGTTCAGCGGCACGCCGAGCAGCATCAGCGTGTGCGAGGCCAGCATCAGGCTGCCTTCGAGGATTTCGGCGACGACCTCGGCCGCACCGGCGTTCTTCAGCTTGTCGACGTCGGTTTCGTCATAGGTCCGCACGATGACCGGCAGCTCCGGGCGGATCTGGTGTGCGAGCTCGAGAATCTTCATCGCCGAGTGCGTGTCGGCGTAGCTGACGACCAGCGCACGGGCACGCATCAGCCCGGCGGCCATCAGCACCTCGCGCTTGGCGGCGTCGCCGAAGACGACCGACTCGCCGGCGGCACCGGCTTCGCGGACTTTCTCGGGGTCGAGGTCGAGGGCGAAGAAGGGGATTTTTTCCTCGGTCAGAATCCGCGCCAGACTCTGGCCGCTTCGCCCGTAGCCGCAGACGATCACGTGCCCCTGGCTCTGCATCGTCCGTACCGCGATCTGGTGCAGGTTGGCGGCCATGTTCATCCATTCGGATGCGGCAAACCGCAGCACCAGCTTGTCGGAGTGCTGGACGATGAACGGTGTCGCCAGCATCGACAGCACGATGGCCGCCGTGGTCGCCTGCAGCAGCGGATCGGGCAGCAGCTTGCCGCTGCCGGCCAGCGTCAGCAGGACGAAGGCGAACTCGCCACCCTGGCCGAGCGCGAAACCGGTGCGCAGCGACACGCCGGCGCTGGCACCGAACCAGCGTGCGATCCCGGCGATCATGGCGATTTTCAGCGGCAGCAGGATCACCAGAATGATCAGCACCAGCCACCACCGGTCGGCGAGCTGGCCGAAATTCAGCGTCATGCCGACGGTGACGAAGAACAGCCCGAGCAGCAGGTCGCGGAAAGGCCGGATGTCGTCCTCGACCTGATAGCGGTAGTCGGTTTCGGCAATCAGCATGCCGGCCAGAAAGGCGCCGAGCGCCAGCGAAAGGCCGGACAGTTCGGTCAGCCAGGCGATGCCGAGCGTCACCAGCAGCAGGTTGAGCATGAACAGCTCGCTCGAATGCTGCTTGGCGACGAGGTTGAACCACGGCCGCATCAGCTTTTGGCCGAGGTTGAGCAACAGGAACAGCACGACGATGATCTTCAGCGCCGCGAAACCGAGCGCGTTGAGCATCGCTTCGCCGGGCTGGCTCAGCACCGGCAGCATGATCAGCAGCGGCACGACCGCCAGATCCTGGAACAGCAGGATGCCGATCGCATTCTGGCCGTGCGCCGCATTGAGTTCGTTACGTTCGGACAACAGTTTGGAGACCATCGCCGTCGACGACATCGCCAGCGCCCCGCCCAGCGCCAGCCCGGCGGCCCAGTTCAGCCGGACGATCAGCACCAGCCCGATGATCACGATCAGCACCATCGCCCCGACCTGTGCCGCGCCGAGTCCGAACACGATGCGTCGCATGGCCTTGAGTTTGGCGAGGTTGAATTCGAGCCCCAGCGTGAACATCAGGAACACCACGCCGTACTCGGCCAGATGGGTTGCTTCCTCGCTGCTGGCGATCAGGCCGAGCGCATGGGGGCCGATCAGCATGCCGACGAAGAGATAGCCGAGCATCGCCGGCAGCTTGACCAGCCGGCACAGCACAACGGTGATGACCGCGGCGCCAAGCAGCAGCAACAGGGAGGAAAGGTGAACGGGCATGGGCTGCAGCCGGAAGGTTCCGTGGAGGGTCTGGCAAAAATTATACCTGCCGGTGTGGCCTACTTGCTGGCCGCGCCCTGCATGGCTCTTTTATACTGGGGCCCATGAGTGAAATCACGCAATCGTTGGCGCAGGCGCGTCAGGTGCTGGCGATCGAAGCCGACGCGATCACCGCCATGGCAGCACGGCTTGATCACCGCTTTGACGCGGCCTGTGCGCTGCTGCTCGGCTGTTCCGGCCGCGTCGTCGTGACCGGCATGGGCAAGTCCGGCCATATCGCGCGCAAGATCGCCGCAACGCTGGCGAGCACCGGTACGACGGCGATGTTCGTCCATCCGGCCGAGGCCGTTCACGGCGATCTGGGCATGATCAGGGCCGAGGATGTCGTACTGGCGCTGTCGTACTCGGGTGAGAGCGACGAGGTGCTGGCGATCTTGCCGAGCCTGAAGCGGCTCGGCGTCAAGGTGGTTGCGCTGGCGGGGCGGGCGGATTCGACGCTGGTCCGTGCGGCCGACGTCTGGCTTGACGCCGGTGTGGCACAAGAGGCCTGTCCGCTGAACCTGGCGCCGACGGCCAGCACGACGGCGGCGCTGGCGCTGGGCGATGCACTGGCGGTGGCCTTACTTGATGCGCGCGGTTTCAAGGCCGAAGATTTTGCGCTGTCCCATCCGGGCGGCAGTCTCGGTCGCCGCCTGCTGGTTCATGTGCGTGACGTCATGCATGCAGGTGATGCATTGCCGGTGGTGCGCGACGACGTGTTGCTGCGCGATGCGTTGCTGGAAATCAGCCGCAAGGGCATGGGCATGACCGCCGTGGTCGATGCCACCGGCGTGCTGGTCGGCGTGTTTACCGACGGCGACTTGCGACGCGCGCTCGACGATGGCCGTGACGTGCTGGCCACGCCGGTGGCGCAGGTCATGACGCACGCGCCGCTGACGATCGATGCCGACCACCTCGCCGCAGAAGCGGTGCAGGTCATGGAACAACGCCGCATCAACGGCCTGCTGGTGCTCGACGCCGGTCGGCTGGTCGGTGCGTTGAACATGCACGACCTGTTGCGTGCCCGGGTCGTCTGAGAAAAGAACAAGGGAAATCGAAATGCAGGAAAAAGCCCGTGCAGTGCGACTGATGATTTTTGACGTCGACGGCGTCATGACCGATGGTGGTCTGTATTACAACGACGCAGGCGAGGAAATGAAGGCCTTCAATTCGCTCGACGGTCATGGCCTGCGCATGTTGCAGCAGACCGGCGTCAAGCTGGCGATCATCACCGGCCGCAAATCGAAGCTGCTCGAGCATCGTGCGAACAATCTCGGCATCGATTTCGTCTACCAGGGCGCGCACGACAAGCTCGCGACCTTCGGCGAACTGCTTGCCGCGGCCGGCGTGACTGCCGACGAATGCGGCTACATGGGTGATGACGTGATCGATCTGCCGGTCATGCGCCGTGCAGCCTTTGCCGTTGCCGTGCCCGACTCGCCCGAGATCGTCCTGCAGAACGCCCACTACGTCACCGGTCGAGCCGGCGGCCGCGGTGCCGTGCGCGAGGTGTGCGAGCTGATCATGCAGGCGCAGGGTACGTACGACGGGCTGATGGCCCATTACCTGCGCTGATCATGGGCGGCCTGTCGACCAAACTTCTCCCGATGGTGCTGCTGGCGACGCTCGGCGCGCTGGTGCTGATCCTCAACGAAGTGGCCCAGGTGCCCGGCGTCGGCCGGCCCGACCGGCCGAACGAACCCGACCTGATTGCGCAGAATGCAACGGCCTACCGTTTCGACGTGAACGGCAAGCGCCTGTCGCGCGTCTATGCCGACCGGCTCAGACACTATCCGGCCGGTGATACCAACTGGCTCGACCAGCCGCGCATCCACTACACCAAGCCCGATACGCCCGAGGTGACCGTCGTCGGCAAGCGCGCGCGCACCGAACAAAATGGTACCCTCGTCTGGTTCCCCGACGATGCCAAGCTGACCCGGGCGCCGAGCGCAGACAAGCCGCAGCTCGACGTGGTCAGCTCGGATGTCTGGGTCAAACCGAACGAGAATTTCGTCTGGTCCAAGACGCCGGTCAACGGCAAGATGGGCGCATACACCGTGTCCGGTGTCGGGTTCAATGCCGACATGGACAAGGAAACCCTGGAACTCCTCTCCAAAGTGAGCACGACCTATGTCCCGCCGCCGCCGCGCCGCTGAACTGTCGGCGCTGATCCTGCTGGCCGCGCCGATGGCGCACGCAGAGAACGCCGACCGCGAAAAACCGATGAATATCGAGGCGGATCACGCCAATTTCGATCAAAAGAACAATGTCGGTGTCTATACCGGCAATGTCATCGTCGTGCAGGGCACGATGACGCTGAAGGCCGACAAGGTCACCGTACGTCAGGACGCCGACGGCAACCAGTTCTCGCAGGGCGACGGCAAGCCGGTGAAGTTCCGCCAGCGCATGGATACCGGTGAATGGGTCGATGCCAACTCGCTGCATTACGATTACGATGGCAAGACCGGCATCCTCAAGCTGATCAACAAGGCGTGGGTGCGTCGTGACACCGGTGACGAGGTCATCGGCGACGTGATCGTCTACGACATGGCAACTTCGACCTATCAGGCGCAAACCGACGGCAAGCCGGGCAGCCGCGTCAACATCACGCTGATGCCGAAGAAGAAGGACGCCAGTGCCACCGCGGCCAAACCCGCCAAGGCGGTGGCGAGCAAACCCGCCGCCAGCAAGCCGGCAGCCGCCAGTGCGCCGAAGTCCGGTGGTTCGTGGAGCAAGGACGCGCAATGACCGAAGCCAAGGCCGTGCTCAGTGCCAATGGTCTGATGAAACGCTACAAGAAGCGTACCGTCGTCAAGGACGTGTCGATCGACGTCGCGGCCGGCGAGGTCGTCGGGCTGCTCGGGCCGAACGGCGCGGGCAAGACCACCAGCTTCTACATGATCGTCGGGCTGGTTGCCAAGGACGGTGGCGACATCCGCCTTGACGGCATCGACATCGGCCACCTGCCGATGCACGAGCGCGCCCGCATGGGGGTGGGTTACCTGCCGCAGGAAGCATCGATCTTCCGCAAGATGACGGTCGAACAGAACATTCTCGCCGTGCTCGAGCTGCACGTCGCCGACAAGGTCGAGCGCACCCGCCAGCTCGACGCATTACTCAACGATCTCCACATCTCGCATCTGCGCGAAAACAACGCGATGAGCCTGTCGGGCGGCGAACGCCGCCGGGCCGAGATCGCCCGTGCGCTCGCGGCAAGCCCGCGCTTCATCCTGCTGGACGAGCCGTTTGCCGGCGTCGATCCGATTGCGGTGATGGACATCCAGCGCATCATCCGCTTCCTCAAGGAGCGCGGCATCGGTGTGCTGATCACCGACCACAATGTGCGCGAAACGCTGGGCATCTGCGATCGCGCCTACATCATTTCCGAAGGGGCCGTGATGGCGTCGGGCTTGCCGAGCGCCATCGTCACCAACGAGCAGGTGCGCCGGGTCTATCTCGGCGAACACTTCCGGATGTAGCGGCATGAAGCAATCGCTGCAACTTCGCCTTTCACAGCAGCTGAACCTGACGCCGCAGCTGCAGCAATCGATCAAGCTGCTGCAGCTGTCGACGCTCGACTTTCAGCAGGAGGTCGAGCGGTTCCTCGCCGAAAATCCGCTGCTCGAGCGTGGCGAAGACCATCACGCCTCGTCCGAGGGCGAGGGCGGCAGCGAAGCGCCGGCAGAGAGCAGCAGTGACGATGCGCCGGCGAGCGAATCAGCATTCGACAGTGACGACTGGGGCTGGGAGGGCAGCGGTGGCGGCGCGCGTAGCGGTGGCGACGACGACGACGACTTCGATCCGGCCAGCAACATTGCCCGCGAGCTGACCTTGCGCGAACACCTGCTGGCGCAAGCCGGCCTGTTGCCGATTCCGCTGCGCGATCGTGCTGCGCTGACCTGGCTGATTGACGCGCTCGACGACGACGGCTTTCTGACCCAGCCGCTTGAGGAAATACTTGCGCTGCTGCCTGCGGAACTTGCTGGCGGGTTCGAGTTCGAACTCGATGATCTGGCGATCGCGCTGGCGCGACTCAAGCAGCTCGAACCGCTCGGTGTCGGTGCCTGTGACATGGCCGAATCCCTGGCTCTGCAGCTGGCTGCCTTGCCGGTGTCTGACGTACGTCAACTGGCGATCGGAATCGTGCGGGACAGTCTCGATTTGCTCGCGACACGCGACTACACTAGGTTAAAACGCCGCCTGAAATGCGATGAAGCGGCGCTAAAGGCCGCGCAGGCCTTGATCGTCAGCCTGAATCCGCGACCGGGTGCACAATGGAGCGACGAGTCGTCGCATTATGTGGTGGCCGATGTTTTGGTCAGCAAGTACAAGGGGCAGTGGCGAGTGCGCTTGAACGACGCGGCCAGACCCAAGCTCAGGGTCAACCGGATGTACGCCGATATCCTGCAACGCAGCGATGGTGGCGTGCTGGCGCGCGAGCTGCAGGAAGCCAAATGGCTGGTCAAGAGCGTGCAGCAGCGCTTCGACACGATCCTCAGGGTCGGTCAGGCCATCGTCGACAAGCAGCGCGCCTTCTTCGAGCACGGTGAAATCGCGATGCGGCCGCTGGTGTTGCGTGACATCGCATCCGAACTCGATCTGCACGAGTCCACCGTTTCCCGCGTCACGACGCAGAAGTACATGCTGACGCCGCGCGGCATCTTCGAATTCAAGTATTTCTTTGGCAGCCATGTCGAGACCGAAACCGGCGGCGAAGCCTCGGCAACGGCGATCAAGGCGCAGATTCGCCAGCTGGTCCAGCAGGAAGACAAGCAAAAGCCATTGTCGGATAGTGCCATCGCGGAAGCGTTGGCAGGGCAAGGGGTCGTGGTTGCGCGACGAACCGTTGCCAAATACAGGGAGGCGATGCAAATCCCACCCGTCAATCTGCGCAAATGCCTGTAACGGCGATTCCCTGAAGGAGAATGTCTATGAACCTCAATATCAGCGGCCATCACCTCGAAGTGACCCCGGCAATTCGTGATTACATCACGAGCAAGCTTGAACGGGTGGCGCGTCATTTTGACGCGGTGATCGAAGTCGGCGTCGTCCTCTCGGTCGAACGCCTGCAGCAGAAAATTGAGGCAACCGTGCACGTGCCGGGCAAGGATATCCACGTCGAGGCGATCGACGAAGACATGTACGCCGCGATTGACGCGCTGGCCGACAAGCTCGACCGGCAGATCGTCAAGCACAAGGAAAAGCGCAACGGCCACGATGGCGAAAGCATCCGTCGCCAAGTCGTCGCCGAAGAGTAAGTGTCCTTTTCCTGCCAACGGGAATCCGTTCTGCGGATTCCCGTTTTTGTTTACGGGCCGGGAGGCGATACAATGGCCCGCTTCGACGTTCCTCCTGCTCATGGATTCTCGCAATGAGCCTGATTTCCAAGATTCTGCCGACGCAAAATGTCTTTCTCGACATGGACGTGGGCAGCAAAAAACGCGTGTTCGAGCAAGTTGGCATCCTGTTCGAGAACAGCCACGGCATTGCCCGTAGCGTGATTTTCGACAGCCTGTTCGCACGTGAAAAACTCGGCTCGACCGGCCTTGGCCAGGGCGTGGCGATTCCGCACGGCCGTATCAAGGGGCTGAAGGAAGCCACCGGTGCGTTCGTGCGTCTCAAGGCACCGATTCCGTACGACGCGCCGGACGGCAAGCCGGTGTCGCTGATTTTCGTGCTGCTGGTCCCTGCCAATGCGACGGACCTGCACTTGCAGATTCTGTCCGAACTGGCGCAGCTGTTTTCGGACAAGGCCGTCCGCGAGCAACTGGCGACATTCGGCGAGCCGGGCGAAGCGTACAAGCTGATTTCCACTTGGGAACCGTACGCGGGCTTCTGAGCCCCGGCGCCCTCGTGTAAGCTTAAAGGGCAGCGCGCCGCGTTTGCCCTGTTCCCGACCCCAGCCCACGAGCGACCATGCCGCAGATCACCACCAGGCAACTCTTCATCGACAACGCCGAGAAGCTGCGGCTGACGTGGGTCGCCGGGCAGTCGGGTGCGAACAATCTGCTGACCAACGATTCGGCCGAACAGAAGCCGATCCTCGCGCTGGTCGGTCATCTGAACTTCATCCATCCGAACCGGATCCAGGTACTCGGCATCGCCGAGACCAAGTATTTTCTCGACCTGTCGCCCGAGGCACAGCGCGAGTCGGTCGAGCGGCTGTTTGCCAGCGAAATGGCGGCAATGATCGTCGCCAACGGCCAGCCGGTACCCGATGCCCTGCGCGACGGGGCCGAACGGCATCATGTGCCGCTGCTGACCAGTCCCGAGCAGTCGCCCTATCTGATGGACGTGCTGCGCTATTACCTGGCGAAAGCACTGGCGGTCTCGACGCACCTGCACGGGGTGTTTCTCGACGTCCTCGAAGTCGGTGTACTGCTGACCGGCGAGTCGTCGATGGGTAAGTCCGAACTGGCGCTGGAGCTGATTTCGCGCGGCCACGGTCTGGTGGCCGACGATGTCGTCGAGGTCTACCGGACCAATCCCGAGACGCTGGAGGGCCGCTGCCCGCCGATGTTGCGCGACTTTCTCGAAGTGCGCGGGATCGGGGTGCTGAACATCCGCACCATCTTCGGCGAAACCGCCGTCCGGCCGAAAAAGACGCTGAAACTGATCATCCATTTGGCCAAGGCCGGCGGGGATACGCTGGCGCCGATCGACCGGCTGCAGATGCAGGCTGCGACGCAGGAGATCCTTGGCGTACCGACGCGCAAGCTGGTGATTCCGGTCGCCGCCGGTCGCAACCTCGCCGTGCTGGTGGAGGCCGCGGTGCGCAACTACATCCTGCAGCTGCGCGGCATCGATTCGACCCGCGAGTTCATCGAACGTCACCAGCGTTTCATGGAAATGGGCGAGTAGGCCCGAAGGAGCGTTGATCATGGTATGGCGTCGTCAGCAGGTCGTGCTGTTGTCCGGCCTGTCCGGAGCCGGCAAGAGCGTCGCGATCAAGGCGCTCGAGGATCTGGGCTACTTCTGCATCGACAACCTGCCGGCACCGCTACTGCCGCAGACGGTGGCGATGCTCGACGAGGATGGCTATCCGCGTGTCGCGATTGCCATCGACGCGCGCAGCGCGCTCAATCTCTCCAGTTTTCCGCAGCACTACGAGGCGCTGGTCGAGCTGGGGCTCGACGTGCACCTGCTGTACCTCGAAGCGAATGACGAAATGCTGGTCAAACGCTTTTCCGAGACCCGCCGCAGTCACCCGCTGGCCAATGGCGAACGGACGGTCAGCGAGGCGATCGAGCTGGAACGCGAGGTGCTGGCCTACTTTGCCGAGTTGTCGCACCGGATCGATACCAGCGGCCTGTCGGCGAACCAGTTGCGTGCGTGGGTACGCGAATTTGTCGCGCTCGACCGCAGCAAGCTGACCCTGGTCGTGCAGTCCTTCGGCTTCAAGCATGGCCTGCCGCTCGATGCCGACTTCGTTTTCGATGTCCGCTGCCTGGCCAATCCGCACTATGACCCGGTGCTGCGGCCGCTGACCGGCAAGGATCAGCCGGTGATCGACTTTCTCGAGCGTCAGCCCCAGGTCGGTCGTTATCTGACGCATGTGCTCGGCTTTCTCGAGCGCTGGCTGCCGGAGTTCGACCGTGACAACCGTAGTTATGTGACGGTAGCCATCGGCTGCACAGGCGGTCAGCATCGTTCGGTCTATCTGGCCGAGCAGTTGTACAAGCATTTTTCCAAGCAACGGCAGGTACTGGTACGGCACCGCGAGCAACACGGCTGATCCGTTTGCTGGGCATCGGTGACTGGCTGATGCTGGTACTCGGCTTGGCCCTGGTGGCGGCAAGTGCTTTGTGGGGCTGGCAGGGGGGCAATGCGACCCGTGTGCGAATCTGGCAGGGCGGCAAGGTCTACGCCGAAGTCGATCTGGCGGCGACCCGCACGCTGAAGGTGCCCGGTCCGCTGGGTGACACGGTGATCGAAATCGCTGCCGGCAAGGCCAGAATCGCCGCCGATCCGAGTCCCCGGCAGTACTGCGTTCGCGAAGGCTGGCTGACGCAGGCTGGTGAAGCAGCGATCTGCCTGCCGAACCGCACCAGTTTCGAATTGCTCGGCGCAGGGGGGCGCGGTTTTGACAGCCTCAGTTACTGAGCTGCAGCCGGGCCGGGACGATGTCTACATTGCCCGGCTCGCGGCGGCGGCGATTGCGCTGGCGGTGATCGAGGCGGGGATTCCATCGCCGATTCCCGGCATCAAGCCCGGCCTTGCCAACATCGTCACGCTGTATGCGCTGGTACGCCACGGTTGGCGTGTCGCCGCGTGGGTATCGCTGCTGCGCATTTTCGGCGGCGCGATACTGCTGGGCGGCTTTTTGTCTCCCGGGTTTGCGCTCAGTCTGGCCGGCGGCGTGGCCAGCCTTGCGGTGCTGGCGCCGGCACAATACCTGCCGAAACGTTATTTCGGCGTCGTCAGTCTGTCATTGCTGGCCGCCTTCGCCCATATCGCCGGTCAGCTTGCTCTGGCGCGCTGGTGGCTGATTCCGCACGATGGCCTGAAACATCTGGTACCGCTGTTTGCGGCAGCGGCGTGGGGCTTCGGCATCGTCAACGGTCTGATCACCGCCCAATTGCTCAAGGATCCACCATGAAAACGATCACGCTTGCCTTTACCGGGGCCTCGGGTTTGCCCTACGGCTTGCGGACGCTCGAATGCCTGCTGGCCGCGGGCTGCACCGTGCACGTGCTCTACACGCAGGCGGCGCAGATCGTCGCAAAGCAGGAGCTCGGCCAGACCTGGCCGGGGCGGGCCGATGATCTGGCCAGGCAGTTCCGCAGCCAGTACGCTGTCGGCGAAGACCGGCTCAAGGTCTGGGGCCAGCAGGAATGGTTTGCGCCGATGGCGTCCGGTTCGAACCCGGGCGACGGCATGGTCGTCGTGCCGTGCACGATGGGGGCGCTGGCGGCAATCGCCAATGGTGCGAGCGACAACCTGCTTGAACGCGCGGCCGACGTGATGATCAAGGAGCGCAAGACGCTGGTCGTCGTGCCACGCGAAGCGCCGTTTTCGGTCATCCATCTTGAGAACATGCTTCGGCTCGCCCGGCTCGGCGTAGTGATTCTGCCGCCGAATCCGGGCTTCTACCACCACCCGAAGGACATCGGTGATCTGGTCGATTTCGTCGTCGCGCGCATCCTCGACCAGCTCGGCGTGCCGCACCAGCTGATGCAGCGCTGGGGAGACTGACGCTCAGCGCATCAGTGCGGCCCGGCTTTTCCGCAGGTAAAGCCAGACCAGCAGAGACGCGGCACACACCAGTGCCAGCACCAGCGCCTGCCAGTAGCCGGCTGCGCCGCTGCCGGGCTGGCCATGCCAGCCGAAGGCGAGTACGTAACCGAGCGGAATGCCGACCAGCCAGAACGCGGTCAGGTGGACCAGCATCGGCTGTCGGGTGACCTTGTAGCCGCGCAGGATCCCGGCGGCGACGACCTGCGTGGCGTCGGCAAGCTGGAACAGCCCTGCATAGAGCAGCAGGATGCCGGCCAGCGCGAGCACCGCCGCATCGGTCGTGTACCAGCCGGCGATATGCTGCCGGCCGATGATGATCATCGTCGCCAGCGCGCAGGCGACGATCAGGCCGAGTACCAGCCCGGCGTTGCCGATCTCGCGGGCCCGGCGTGCATCGCCGCTACCGAGCGCGTGGCCGACACGTACCGTCAGTGCCGTGCCGAGCGCAGACGGAATCATGAAGGTCAGCGAGGCGACGTTCAGCGCGATCTGGTGTGCGGCGACCGAGGTCGTGCCCAACCGCGCCATCAGCAGCGCGATGCCACCGAAGGCGCTGACTTCGACAAAAAACATCACGCCCATCGGTGCGCCAAGGCGGAACAGTTCGCGCTGACGACCCCAGTCGATGCGCTGCCAGTGACGGAACGGATAGGTGGCGCGATAGACCGGCGCATAGCGGATCCAGCCGACCATCATGAGCAGCGTCACCCACATGCAGAACGCGGTGGCCCAGCCACAGCCGACGCCGCCCATTGCCGGAAAACCGAAATGGCCGTAGATCAGCATCCAGTTCGCCGGTACGTTCAGCGCCAGACCGATCAGCGAGATCACCATCATCGGTTTGGTCTGGCCAAGGCTGGCGCTGTAACCGTAGAGCACGCGGAACAGCGCGAAGGGCACCAGCCCCCAGCTGACCGCGATCAGGAAACCGTGCGCCTTTGTTGCAACGTCCGGCGGCAGGCCGAGGTGCGGAAAGATCGGCGAGGCGGCGAGGGCAATCAGCCAGGCGAGCAGCGCCCAGCACAGGCCCTGGTAAAGCGCCTGCTGCACCAGCGGAGGCACGTCGGCTTGGCGCTGTGCGCCGACCGCATGGGCGATGAGTGGGCTGGCGGCGAGATTCAGGCCGATCAGCGTGACGATCAGCATCACCCAGATCGATGCGCCGACCGAGACGGCGGCGAGGTCGCCGGCCGAAACGTGGCCGGCCATCACCGCGTCGACGAACGACGTACCGGTCGATGCCAGCTGGCCGATCATGATCGGCCAGGCCAGGGTCCAGGTTGCTCGGGCTTCTTGGCGCAGGTGCAGCATTGCAGGTCCTTGAAATGCCCGCCATGCCGTTCCTGATGGGAAACGTCTAGCGGGACGTACAGCGGTACCGGGTCGGTACCTCGTAGCACGCGATCAGCGTGGGAAACAGTGCCTGCAGCCGCAAGGCCAGGTGAACGTCGATGCCGCGGACGTGCAGCCTGAGACCGTCGCGTCGGCAGGGGTAGCCAAGGTCGTCGACGACGGCGCTGGCGCGAATCAGTTCGGCTTCGTCGAGCGGCCCGTGCGCCTTCAGGCACAGGCTGGGCTCGCTGCCGCCGCGAGGTCGGGCGGGGGAAGGACGGGTATGGTTCACGGTGCAGGGTTCGAGACAATCGTACATGCTGGCCTCCAATCGGAAAGATGACGGACGGCCGATACGCCTGTTCGGCCGACGCTTTAGCGGCATTTGTACGCGCCCCGCAAGTTGTCGCTTAACTCGGCGCGGCGGATGAGCAGGCATCCGCGACCATGAAAAAAACCCGCGTGCACGGTGCGGGTTCGCTCGCACGCTTTAGCCGGATTTGTTGGCAGCGCCCGCAAGCTGGGGGGTCAAATCGGCGCTGTATTCTCAGAACCCATTCTGGCGAGCGGAGGTGTCGCTCGTCAAGTGCCCGGCGGGGCTATTCGGGTTGTCTTGAATCAAGCATCAGCGTGACCGGACCGTCGTTGATCAGGGCGACCTGCATGTCGGCGCCGAACACGCCGGTCGGCACGGGCTTGCCGAGGACTTCGCCGAGCGTGGTGACGAAGGCGTCGAAAAGCGGCTGCGAGACGTCGCCGCGCGCGGCACGCCCCCACGAGGGCCGGTTGCCCTTGTTGTAGCTGCCGTAGAGCGTGAACTGCGAGACCGCGAGCGCTTCGCCGCCGGTGTCGAGCAACGAGCGGTTCATGACGCCGGCGTCGTCCTCGAACACGCGCAGCCTGGCGACCTTGCCTGCCATCCAGACGAGATCCGCCTTGGTGTCGGCGTCTTCGATGCCGACCAGCAGCAACAACCCCGGACCGATCCGGCCGCAGACCTGATCGTCGACCGAAACGTGCGCCTGACGGACGCGCTGCAACAGAACCCGCATGCCGACTCCACTTCGAACTGGAAGCCCGAAATGGTAACGCTGCTACGGTGTGCTGTCAGCCGGCTAGTCGAGTGTGTGAATCCGCGCACTGGCTTGTTGCGCGGCCCTGACAAAGCGCGTGCGCGCGCTCGCTTCGTGCGGATCATGGGTGGCGTGCAGCTGCATGCGCAACATCCGGGCCTGCTCCGGGTGCTGCAGCGCGAGTTTGTCGAGATCGGCGAGGATGGAGCGCAGGAGCGGTGACTGGGCGGATCCCGGCATGCGGATGGCCAGCGCCTGACCGTTCAGTTGCGCCATTTCGATCCGGAACAGCAGATCGTGGACGGCGGCACTGTTGACCTTGCGCGCGACGTATTGCGGGATCGTCGCGGCCATCGACACCGCTGTTTCGCGACGAGGCGACGCCCACTCCGAGAGCGGTGTTCCAAACAGGGTTTTCAGGCGTTTCAGCAAGATTGAAGCTCGGGTGTGACCGGTTTATCTAAATGTAATAATTTCTCTTTGAGTAAGCAAATGCTTGACACTACATCGCTGACCACCGGTGGGTGCTGGCAATCAATCCGGTTTTTCACTAAGATCGGAAGCTTGTTCTATCTCACTGTTTTCCTAAGGATTTGATGATGAAACGCGTAGGCCTCGTCGGTTGGCGCGGCATGGTGGGCTCGGTCCTCATGCAGCGTATGCAGGAAGAAAAGGATTTCGACCTGATCGAACCGGTGTTCTTCACTACCTCGCAAGCGGGCAGCGCTGCGCCGAACTTCGGCCGTGACGCCGGCACGCTCAAGGATGCAAAGAACATCGCCGAACTCAAGGCGATGGACATCATCATTTCCTGCCAGGGTGGCGACTACACCACCGAGATTTTCCCGCAACTGCGCGCTGCAGGCTGGGACGGTTACTGGATCGATGCGGCCAGCACGCTGCGCATGGAAGACGACGCGGTCATCATCCTTGATCCGGTCAACCGCGGCGTGATCGACGCGGCTTTGTCGCGCGGCGTGAAGAACTACATCGGCGGCAACTGCACCAACTCGATCCTGCTGATGGGCGTTGGCGGCCTGTTCCGCGAAGGTCTGGTCGACTGGGTCAGCTCGATGACTTACCAGGCGGCGTCGGGCGGCGGTGCCAACCACATGCGCGAATTGCTGAAGGGCATGGGCGTGGTCTACGGTACCGTTGCCGACGAACTGGCGACGCCGGCTTCGGCGATTCTCGACATCGACCGCAAGGTGGCGCAGGCGATCCGCTCGGACGTGCCGACCGAATTCTTCGGCGCACCGCTCGCCGGCGGCCTGATCCCGTGGATCGACAAACAGCTCGACAACGGTCAGTCCAAGGAAGAATGGAAGGGCCAGGCCGAGGTCAACAAGATCCTCGGTACCAGCGAAACCGTGCCGGTCGACGGCCTGTGCGTGCGGATCGGCGCGATGCGTTGCCACAGCCTGGCGCTGACGCTGAAGCTGAACAAGGACCTGCCGCTGGCCGAGATCGAGTCCATCATCAAGTCGGGCAACGACTGGGTGAAATGGGTGCCGAACGACCGCGAAGTCACCGTCAACGAGCTGACGCCGGCATCGATCACCGGCGGGCTGGAAATCGGCGTCGGTCGCGTCCGCAAGCTCAACATGGGCCCGGAGTACGTGTCGGCCTTCGTGATCGGTGACCAGCTGCTGTGGGGCGCGGCCGAGCCGCTGCGCCGGATGCTGCGGATCCTGCTCGGCGAATAAGCCGCTGCAATGATCGACAACGGGACGCATGGCGTCCCGTTTTTATTGGCGAGCTGCTCGCCGGAGGATTGGGCATGAAACAGTGGTTGAACAAACTGTTCCGGCGCGGGTTCGGTGCCGCTGCAGCGTCGTCGCGTTTCCCCGCGACCGAACTGATGCCGTCACAACGGCGCGCGTCCGAGGCGGGCAGTCATCCGCTCAAGCATTCGCTCACCTACCGGATCAAGCGCGATGCGCTGATGATCGTCGCCGAAATGAACCGTGGCGCGACGATGGAGAACTGCGAACTGCTGGCCCGCCAGCTGGCCTTCGTGCAGAAGGAGCTGATCCAGGCGGCATATCATGACGACACGTTGCCGAAAGAGCAGCGCGTTGCCCTGGCCAAATACCACGCGCTGAACATCCGTCAGGGGCTCGGCGAGCGCCGGACCCAGCCCTTGCGCGGCATCGTGGTGCCACAGGGCAGCCGCTGATGGACGGCCTCGTGCAGGCCTATCTCGCGCATCTGGGCGTCGAGCTGTGGCCGGATGAAGCACCGCGCGCCTTGCTGGCGCGGCTGCATCGTGCCCATGTCGAGACGCTGGTTTTCAACAACGTCGATCTCTTGCTGGGACATTCCCCCAGGCTTGATGTCGACGCACGTTTGGACAAGGTGCTGGCGCGGCGGCGCGGCGGCTACTGTTTCGAGCTCAACGCCTGCTTTGCCGACCTGCTGCGTGCGCTGGGATTCGAAGTCCGCTCGGGCATGGCGCGGGTGCTGCTCGGCGGCGGCACGCCGCAGACACGGCAGCGCAGCCATCACCTGCTGTTCGTGCGTCTTGGTGACGCGGAGTGGCTGGCCGATGTCGGTTTCGGCGGTGGCGGTCTGCTCGAGCCGATACCGCTACGCGAGGCCGAGTTCGACCAGCGGCAGGAACGCTTGCGGCTGTTGCCCGATGGTGAGGCCTGGCGTTTAAAGCACCGCGGGCGCGAAGACTGGTCCGACCTGTACTACTTCGATCTGCAGCCGGCGTATCCGATCGACTTCGACGCGGCGAATTTCTTTATCGCCCATTCGCCGCAATCGCTGTTCACCAATCTGTTGCTGGTGACGCGCTACACCGTGGCGGGCCAGCTGGCGCTGGCGGCGCTGCGCTTTACCCGGCGCGAACACGGGGTCGAGACGACCGAAGCGATCGCGGATCCGCAGCGCCTGCGCCAAGTGCTCGCGGACGAATTCGGCCTCGCCATCGACGCCGGCGAGGCAACGCGCCTGTACGACTTCGCTGCGGCTCACCCGGCGCCGTTCTAGCCGGCGACGGTTGCCGTATCGACGACATGGCCGATGCGCGGGAAGATGAACTTCACGGTCGCATCGTGGGCTTCCTGGCTGGCGGTTTTCATCGCGTCGACAACGAAGTACTGCGTATAGCCGAGTTCGAACGCCTGTCTGGCGGTCGATTCGACGCCGATATTGGTCGCGATGCCGGCGAGCACGATGGTGTCGATGCCGCGGCGGCGCAACTGCAGGTCGAGGTCGGTACCGAAGAAGGCCCCCCACTGGCGCTTGGTCACCAGATAGTCGCCAGCTGCGAAACCGAGTTGCGGTACCAGCGTGCCCCAGTCGGGCGGGCGCTGGCCGGGGGCGGTGGGGGCATCGCACGACGGCATCAGCACGTCGCGGCCGTCGTGGAAGTCGACGTTGACGAAGGCGATGAAGCCGTTGTGATCGCGGAAGCGCTTGATCAGCCGGTGGGCGCGTTCGACGACGGTGTTGCCGTCGAAGGCGCGGACGATGCCGCATTGCAGATCGATCAGCACCAGTGCGGTGCGCTTGAAATCGAGATCGAGCATGTCCGGGTCCTTGTTCGGTGTCGGGTAGCGAATGCGCCCGCGCCTTGCGGGCGGGCAGCCGCCATGTTTAGTCCGCGAGGTGACGGCGGAATACCCAGCGGTGCGCATCGCTGGCGTCGGCCGAGAAAGCATAGCCCTCGAGGTTGAAACCCTGCAGCGCTTCCGGTCTGGAAACATGGTTCTGCGCCGCGTAGCGCACCATCAATCCCCGGGCGCGCTTGGCGTAGAAGCTGATGACCTTGTAGCGCCCGCCCTTGAAATCCTCGAACACCGGCTGAATGAGCCTTGGCTCGAGCTTCTTCGGCTTGACCGACTTGAAGTACTCGTCGCTGGCGAGGTTGACCAGCGTGCGTGCACCGACGGCGTTGACCGCATCGGTAATCGCCTCGCCCCAGAAGTGGTACAGATTGCTGCCGCCGGGGTTATCGAGCCGGGTGCCCATTTCCAGCCGGTAGGGCTGGATCAGGTCGAACGGCTTCAGCAGCCCGTACAAACCGGAGAGGATGCGCAGGTGCTTGCCTAGGTAGTCGAACGCGCCGCGTTCCAGCCCGTAGGCGTCGAGCCCCTCGTAGACGTCGCCCTTGAAGGCGAATACCGCGGGCCGCGCGTTGTGCGGCGTGAATGGTGCCTGCCAGCTCTGGTAGCGGCCGGTGTTGAGTACCGCCAGCTCGTCCGAGATCGACATCAGCTGGGACAGTTCAGCCGGCGACTTCTGCCGAAGCACGTCGATCAGCGTCGCACTGCGGTCGAGGAAGTCGGGCTCGCTATGGCGCCGTGTCGGCAGGGCGGTGGCGTAGTCCAGCGTCTTGGCCGGCGAAATCAGCATCAGCAACGGCGTTTTCCTCAGACGGTGATGTTGGCGTCGCGCAGCAGCGCGGCGAGTTCCATCGCGGTCTTGACGTGCATTTTCTCGAGGATGCGGGCACGGTGGACTTCGACCGTCTTCATCGAGATCGACAGGTCGTCGGCGATCTGCTTGTTGAGCCGGCCGGTGAGGATCAGCTTCATCACTTCGCGCTCGCGCGGCGTCAGCGATTCGAGCCGGGCCTCGACGGCGTTCTTCGCCTGCCACTGCGTGCGCTTGAGCGCGTCGGCGGCAATCGAGCGCTCGACCAGATCGACGATGTCGTTGTCGTTGAACGGCTTCTCGATGAAGTCGGTCGCGCCGTCCTTGAGCGCACCGACGGCCATCGGCACGTCACCGTGGCCGGTCAGGAACACCACCGGCGGCAGGTAGGGGAACTCGCGCAGTTTCTGGAACAGCTCGAGGCCGCTCATGCCGGGCATGCGCACGTCGAGCAGCAGGCAGCTGAAGCGGTCCGGCGTGTAGTCGGCCAGCAGCGCCTCGGCGTTCGGGAAGGGCTGGACGTCGTGATTGCGGGTCGAGAACAGCCAGGCGAGGGCATCGCGCAGGGCGTCGTCGTCATCAACGATGGCAATGCGGCGGTTAGGGTTCGATGGCATTGGGTTCCTCGCTGAACGGTACGGTAAAGATGAAGCGGCTGCCGCCGCCTGGATTGGCTTCGACCCACATCCGGCCCTGGTGATGCTCGATGATCGAGCGGCAGATATTCAGCCCCATCCCCATACCGGTGTCCTTGGTCGTAAAGAACGGTTTGAAAAGCTGTTCGAGCTGCTCGGGCGACAGGCCCGGGCCGCGGTCGGCGATCGTCACGCGCAGGTATTCGCCGTCGCGTTCGAGCGAGATCGCCAGTGCCCGTCGCGCCGGCGGCGTCGCATCCATTGCTTCGAGTGCGTTCTTGATCAAATTAAAGATCACTTGTTCGAGCATCACCGGGTCGGCGTACAACGACGGCAGATCGGTTGACTGCTGCAGCGAGACGTCGGCGTCACGGCGGACGATTTCGTGGCCCAGGAGGCCGAGCACCGTGTCGAGCAGGGTGCCGATTTCGCAGCGTTTGCGCGATGGCGCGCGACGCTGCACGAACTCGCGGATGCCGCGGATGATCTGGCCGGCGCGCTTGGCCTGTTCGGCCATCTTGTCGAGCGCCTGCGCCAGCTGCTTGAGGTTCGGGTCGGGGCTGCCGAGGATGTTGCGGCAGCCCGAGGCGTAACTGGCGATCGCGCCGAGCGGCTGGTTCAGCTCGTGCGCGAGGCTGGATGCCATTTCGCCCATGCTGATCAGCCGCGCGGTCTGCTGCAACGTCTCGTTCTGGCGCCGCTCGCGTTCGGCGGCGGTTTTCAGCGCGGTGATGTCGGTGGCGATTTCGAGCCAGACCGCCGAGCCGTCGACCCAGACGCTCTGGCGGCTCTTGATCTGGTACCAGCGCTTGCTGAAGATGTCGTACCACTCCGCATCGACCGGCGGTTCGGTGCGGCGTTTGACGAAGGGCACGATGCAGCAGCGGCCGCGCCAGTCCGGCAGGCCGAAGGCGCGGTCGAACTGCAGGTTGGACATCAGCAGCTCGCCGGATTCGGTATCCGACACCGCGACGGCGGCGTCGAGGCCGTTGAGCACGGTGACGAAGCGCTCGTGCGATGCCTGCAGCGCCTTGCGTTCGCGTCGCAGCTCGGTGATGTCGTACATCGCGTTCATCCAGCCGATGTGCTTGCCGTCGCCGTCGATCAGTTTGGATGCATAGAGCCGGACGTCGAAACGCTCGCCGCTCTTTTTCATGAAGCGGACCGAGAAACCGTTCGGGTCGAGCCGGCCGGCCAGGATCGCGTCGCTGGCGGCCTGGCAACGCTCGATTTCCTCGGGCGGCCAGTACGGGAACGGCGGTACCAGTCCGCCGAGTTCTTCGGCGCTGTAGCCGGTCATGTCGCAGTAGCCGCGATTGACGTGCAGGATGCGGCCGTCGAGATCGGTGGCGCGCAGGCCGGTGACCAGCGAGTTTTCCATCGCCAGCCGCAGCGCGGTTTCGCTGCGCAGCTGCGCCTCGGTGACCTCGCGCTTGCGGATGTGTCGGCGCAGCGCCCACGTCGACGCGAGCATGGCGCCGGCGAGAATGAACAGCAGCCACGGCAGCAGGTCGGCAAGCAGTGCGCGCGGCGTGTTGTAGGCGCGGGCGACCAGCGTCAGGCCGAGCGGCGGCCGGTCGAGCCGGATCGTGTAGGCCTGGTCGGCAGGATCGAACTGCCGCTGGTTCTTGGCGGCGATGGTCTTGCCGTTGGGGCCGAGCAGCGAGATCTGGTAGCGCTGGCCCAGCCACCACGGCACCTGATGCTGCAGCATCACGTCGAGCGCGATCGTTGCGACGATGTAGTTGCCGTGGTCCGGCGTGACCGTCGTGTAGGTGACCAGCGGCTGGCCTTCGACGATCTTCAGCGAGCCCCAGCCCGTGTTGCCGTCGAAGGGCTGGGTATGGCGGGCCTGCGGCGCGGTCCAGCGGGCGCGGTCACCACCGTTGTGGATGGCCAGACCGACGATCTCGGGGTTGGTCTGGATCAGCGTCAGGACCCGGGCCTGGAACGGCGGTGCGGTGTAGTCCTGGCCGGGCAGCGTCGCGGCCAGCGCCAGCAGCGCCTCGCGGTTGGCCTCGGCCTGCTGCTCGATCGCCTGCTTCTGCCACAGCATGTCCTGCTCGAGCTGGGCCGTACGCAGCTGTTCGGTCTCGCCGCGGGTGACCAGCAGGAAACCGGCGAACAGCAGGGCGAACAGTGCGGCGATCAGCCCGGGCAGCGGTTGCAGCCAGCGGGCCGGGGTATGCGGAAAGCGCACGTCAGGCGTGGACCGCGTTGGCGAGCGGCAGGCCCTTCGCAAACGCGTCGAGGTTCTCGAACACGGTATCGGCGATATTGGTCAGCGCTTCGTGGGTCAGATAGCCCTGATGCGAGGTGATCACGACGTTCGGGAAGGTCATCAGCCGCGCCAGCGTGTCGTCCTGCAGTGCAGTACCCGACAGGTCTTCGAAGAACACGCCTTCCTCGTACTCGTAGACGTCGAGGCCGACGCCGCCGGTCTGGCCGCTCTTGAGCGAGTCGACCAGCGCTGCGCTGTCGATCAGGCCGCCACGGCTGGTGTTGATGATGACCGCGCCGCGTTTCATCGTCGACAGCGACTCGGCGTTGATCAGGTGGCGGGTTTCCGGGAACAGCGGCACGTGCAGCGAGATGACGTCCGCCTCGCGCAGCAGCTGGTCGAGCGGCACGAAGGTGCAGCCGAGTTCGCCGGCATGCTTGGTGTCGGGCGAGCGGTCGAACGCCAGCACGCGCATGCCGAAGCCGTTGGCGATGCGCATCGCGGCCTGACCGATCTTGCCGGCGCCGATGACGCCAAAAGTGCGGCCGTGCAGGTTGAAGCCTTCCAGCCCTTCGAGCGAGAAGTTGCCGTCGCGCACGCGGGTGTAGGCGCGGTGCGTCTTGCGCACCAGCGTCAGCAACAGCGCGAACAGGTGTTCGGCAACGGCCTCGGGCGAGTACGCGGGGACGCGGGTCACGGTGATGCCGAGCTGTTTGGCGGCGACAAGGTCGACGCCGTTGAAGCCGGCACAGCGCAAGGCGACGTGCTTGACGCCGAGCAGCGCCAGCGCGTTCAGCGTCGATGCATCGAGCGTGTCGTTGACGAAGGGGCAGACCGCGTCGAAGCCGGCGGCGAGCGGAACGGTATTGCGGTTGAGCCGGTCGCCGAAATAGACCAGTTCGTGGCCATAGCGGGCGTTGGCCGCGTTGAGCGACGCTTCGTCATACCGTTTGCTGTCGAATACCGCGATCCGCATCGTCTTGATCCAGCCTTGTGCTGTGGTGCCGGCATGGCCGGCGGGTTGGGGCCTTACTGGCCGAACGGGTTGAAGCTGGCGGTGAGTTCGCGGCCGTTCCAGAAATGGCCGCTCAGCTTTTGCACCAGCACTTCGGCGCCGGCGCTGCTGCAGTCGATCGACACCGAGGCCACGAGCTTTTCGCCCAGACCTTCGGCAATCGTGACATCGCCGACATCGGCGGTCATGCCCAGATCGGTGAACAGGGTACGAACGTCGTCTTCGCTGGTTTCTGGCGGCAAGTTGCCGATCAGGATCGCAGTCATTGCATGTCTCCTACAATCAGGGATTTTACGGGGGAGGGAGGGGAAGTCGGTGTCGCGCCGCGGTGCGGCGCAGCCGGCATCAGGGGCGCCAGATAGCGTGGTGCAACGGCTTCCAGCGCCTTGGGCGTCCAGCCTAGCACGGCCGGGAAACCGCCGGCAGCCACGTTGTCGATTTTCATCGAGTCGAGATTGTCGTGGGTCAAGGGCGGGTCGGGCAACAGGGCCATCAGCGTCGCTTCGAGCCGGGCGAGGGCGTCGGGGAGCGGCAGTACCGGCCGCGGGTGCTGCGACCACTGGCCGGCGAGCCGGACCAGCTCGGCCAGCGTGTAGACCGTCGGGCCGGCAAGGTCGAGCCGCCGGTGGATCAGGTCATTGCGCCCGAGCGCGGTGGCGAAGGCGCGGCTGACGTCCTCGACCCAGACCGGCTGGAATCGGGTGGCGGCGCCTGCCAGCGGCAGTACCGGCAGCCTTTGCTGCAACCGGGCAAACAGGTTGAGGAAGTGGTCGTCGCGGCCGAACACGACCGACGGGCGGAAAATCGTCCAGTCGAGCCGGCTGGCCACGACGCAGGACTCGGCACGACCCTTGCTGCGCTGGTACATCGACGGCGCGTCGACGTCGGCGCCGAGCGCGCTCATGTGCAGATAGCGCCTGACGCCGGCGGCCTCGCACGCGGCGACGATCTTCTCGGTCAGCGCGACGTGAATGCGTTCGAAGCGTGTGGCGTCGCCGTGCAGGATGCCGACAAGGTTGATGACCGCATCCTGATCCCGGACGAGTTCGGCGAGCCGGGCGGGATCGTGGACGTCGGCCTCGACCAGTTCGAGCAGCGGCAGGACCAGCAATGCCGCGTGCTGCTCGGGATGACGTGTTGCCAGTGTTTGCGTATGGCCGGCGGCGGCAAGCCGCGCGGCGATACTGCTGCCGATGAAGCCGGTGCCGCCGATGATCAGGACACGCATGATGCACCTCAGTTGCTGTCGCCCCCGTCGGCGCCGCCGAGGGAGTTGTCCTGAGGTGGCGTCACGAGCTTGCCGGGAATGGCGGCGAGGCGCTGGTGCAGCGTGGTGCTGGTTCCGAAGCCGGCGCCGTAGTGCTGGGCGTTGGCGAGGACCTTCTTCACGTAGTTCCGCGTCTCGTCGAAGGGAATCGTTTCAATATAGATCGCGGCGTCGAGCGCATCGTCGTTCTGCCAGTTGCGCGCCCGGCCCGGACCGGCGTTGTAGCCGGCGGTGACCAGTACCGGATGATCGTCGAGCCGGTCGAGCAGGTAGCGCAGGTAGAAGGTGCCCATGCTGACGTTGGTCGGGATGTCGGTCACCTCGGAGAGGTCGAAGCGCTTGCGGCCCATCTTGCCGGCGACCCATTTGGCCGTCGCGGGCATCAGCTGCATCAGCCCGGCGGCGCCGGCACTCGAGCGGATGTCCGGCACGAAACGGCTTTCCTGGCGGATCAGGCCGTAGACCCAGGCCGGATCGAGGCCCTGCTCCTGCGCGGCGCGGGTGACGACGTTGCGCCACGGATAGGGGTAGCGCAGCGTCGGATCGGACAGCGGCTTGAGGCGTTCGGCCGTGTCGATCGAGCGGTCGTACAGGCCGCGCTGATCGGCCAGCGTCGCGGCGGCGAGCATCTGGTTGTCGCTCATGCCCTTGAGCGCCCACGACCATTCGCGGGTGCCTTCGACGCGCCAGTTCTGCGCGTACAGCGCCAGTGCGCGCCGGATGCCCGGTACGTTTTCGATCGCCCGCACTTCGGCGGCTTCGGCGCGCCGGTGTTGCGGCTGCGCGCCGACGACCGGGCCGATTTCCTCGCGGGCAAGCAGGCTGTAGAAGTCGTCGCCGTCGCTCAGGTCCAGCAGCAGCGGCTGCGCTTCGGCGCCGCGGCCCTGCGCCTTCAGCGCTTCGGCTTTCCAGTAACGCCAGACCGACAGCTGCAGGTCGTCGGCCGGCATCGCGTCGATCCGGGCGAGCACGGCCTTGAAGTCGCGCACGCGCAGCGCGGCACGGACCGACCAGAAGCGGCCGGCCTCGTCCAGCTCCGCGGTGCCGCCACGGGCGAACCAGGTGCTGGCGCTGTCGTTGTGGTTCTTGGCGGCGATCAGTCCGAGCTGCTGCCAGCCGTAGCGCTGGTCGGCCTCAGGCCAGTTGATCGATGTCGACTGGAACAGTTGCGCCGCGCGATCGGCATCCTTGCGGGCCAGCCGCTGCATCGCGTAGAGCTGCATTTCACGTGCCGCACGGCCTTCCGCAGCCGCATCGAAGACCTTGTCCGGCGTATTGGCGGCGCGCGCCAGCGATTTGGCCGAAAGTTCGGCCGGGAAGCCGACCCGGGCGGCAAGCTGGCGGGCGAGGTCGCTGCGGTTGGCGTTCAGCACCATCCGGATGCGCGTCCACGCGTTGTCCTGCGTCAGTACATTGCGGGTGAACAGCGTGTCGAACACCGGATTGCACGCATCGGCAAGCGGCTTGGCGCTGAACCACAGCGGTTTGGCCTGCGCCAGTGCGGCGACGTCGTTGCGCAGCGCGGCCGACTGGGCGGCAAAGCACTTGAGCTCGACGCTCGGGCTGTCGAGCTTCGGATACTCGATGTCGTAGGAGACCCAGTCCTGCCGCTTGCCCAGCTCCTTGAGCCAGTCGGCGCGCAGCCGTTCGGCCAGCGGCGAACCTTCGTAGCGGTTCAGGAAGGCGGCGACGTCGTCTTCGGTCAGGGTGCCGAGCTGTGCCGACAGCAGGTAATAGCGCGGGTACATCTCAAGCACCTCGCCGTCGGCATTCTTGGCGAGCTGGTTCAGTGTCGCGAGGTCGCGCGAGCGGGCCGCGTCGCGCAGCTGGCTCAGGTCGATTTGGGCCTGGGCGCACAGGCTGGCGCCGAGGGTGATCAGGGCAAGGAGCGATTTCATCGTGACTCAACCGGCAGAGGAGCGGAAACGGGCGGGCAAGAGGCGCGCCGGGGTGATTCCGATTCTAATCCAAGCCCGAGACGGGCTGACGTGAATTGTCATGTTGCGATCCTGGCCGGCGATGACGGCTGCAGGCAACTTCGTCAGCTTGATCTGGGTTAAACGGAATAAAAATATCGATCAATAGGTATGAACGGTTATATGCGGCGGTGCTAGATTCGTTCCGATGCTGCGTGGCCGCGGTGGCCGCAGCGCTCGTTCTCCGGGAGTTTTTCTGCATGCGCTTCGATACCCTGGCCATTCATGCCGGTTATAGCCCTGATCCGACCACCAAGGCGGTGGCGGTGCCGATCTACCAGACGAGCAGCTACGCCTTCGACGATACCCAGCATGCGGCCGACCTGTTCGACCTCAAGGTGGCCGGCAACATCTACACCCGCATCATGAACCCGACCACCGACGTGCTCGAAAAGCGCGTCGCCGCGCTCGAAGGCGGCATCGGCGGGCTGGCGCTGGCGTCGGGGCAGGCGGCGATCACCTATTCGATCCTGACCATCGCCGAGGCCGGCGACAACATCATCTCGATCTCGACGCTGTACGGCGGCACCTACAACCTGTTCGCGCATACCTTGCCGCAGTACGGCATCGAAACGCGCTTCGTCGACTACCGCGATCCGGCCGCCGCCGGTGCACTGATCGACGCGAAAACCAAGGCGATCTACGTCGAGTCGATCGGCAATCCGCTCGGCAACGTCGTCGACTTCGCCGCTTTTGCCGAAGTCGCGCACGCGCACGGCATTCCGCTGATCGTCGACAACACCGTGCCGACGCCGTACATCACCCGGCCGTTCGAACATGGCGCCGACATCGTCGTGCATTCGCTGACCAAGTACATCGGCGGCCACGGCAACAGCATCGGCGGCATCATCGTCGACTCGGGCAAGTTCCCCTGGGCCGAGCACAAGCAGCGCTTCCGCCGGCTGAACGAGCCGGACGTCAGCTATCACGGTGTCGTCTACACCGAGGCGCTCGGCGACGCGGCCTACATCGGCCGCGCCCGCGTCGTTCCGCTGCGCAATACCGGCGCGGCGATCTCGCCGTTCAATGCTTTCCTGATCCTGCAGGGGCTGGAAACGCTGGCGCTGCGGATCGAGCGCCACAGCGACAATGCGCTCAAGGTCGCCGAATACCTGCAGAACCACCGCGCGGTCGAGTGGGTCAACTACGCCGGGCTGCCGACGCACGAATCGCATGCGCTGGTGCAGCGCTACTTCGACGGCCGGGCCTCGGGGCTGCTGACCTTCGGCGTCAAGGGTGGCCGCGACGCCGGTGCGCGCTTCCAGGATGCGCTGAAACTGGTGACCCGACTGGTCAATATCGGCGACGCCAAGTCGCTGGCGTGCCACCCGGCGTCGACGACGCACCGGCAGCTCTCGCCCGAGGAGCTGAAGAAGGCGGGGGTCTCGGAAGAAACGGTGCGGCTGTCGATCGGTATCGAGCACATCGACGACATCATCGAGGACCTCGAACAGGCGCTCGCCGCTGCAGCATGACCGGCGTACGTTCATAAGTAAAAAGCGGCCCGAGGGCCGCTTTTTCGTTGCCGGATGGACTTACAACTGGCCCATCACATGCTGGACCATCAGGCTGCTGCCGGCGACGCAGACCCACACCCCCAGACCGAGCAGGATGGGGCGGACGCCGGTGCCGCGCATCTGGCCGAGGTTGGACGACAGGCCGATGGCGGTCAGTGCGACGACGATCAGGAACTGCGCGATGTGGTGGGCCCACGGCACCAGCGCGGCGGGGATCAGGCCGAAGGTGCTCAGCAGCGACGCAACGACAAACCAGAGGATGAACCACGGAAAGATGCGCTTGAGGCTGAAATCGCCGGCGCCGTGCTTGTGCTCGCGATGCGCCATGTAGGCGGCCATCGCCAGGCAGACCGGGATGATCAGCGTTGCGCGGGTCAGCTTGACGATGGTCGCGTACTCGCCGGCGAGGTGGCTGAAGCTGTAGCCGGCGGCCACCACCGACGAGGTGTCGTTGATCGCGGTGCCGGCCCACAGGCCGAAACCCTTGTCGGACAGGCCGAGCACGTGGCCGAGCAGCGGGAACAGCAGCACCGCGACGAGGTTGAACAGGAAGATCGTCGAGATCGAGAACGCGGTTTCGTGGTCGTCCGGCTTGAGGATCGGCGTCACCGCAGCGATCGCCGAGCCGCCGCAGATGGCGGTACCGACACCGATCAGGATCTTGAGCTTGTCCGGCACGCCGAGCAGCTTGCCGAGCACGACCGCCGAAACGAAGGCGGTGGCGACGGTGACCAGCGTCACTTCGAGCGACTGCATCCCGGTTTCGGCAACCTGGGTGAAGTTGAGGCCGATGCCGAGGGCGATGATCGACCACTGCAGGATGTCCTTGGCGGCAAAGCCGATACCGGGGCGGAAGCGCTCGCCCGGGTGCCAGAGGTTGTTGACCGCGAGGCCGAGCACGATGCCGATGACCGGGCCGCCGACCAGCGGAAAGGCTTCGCCGAGCAGGGCGGCGACAGTGGCCAGCGCCAGTGCCAGCGCAAGACCGTGACGATGCGTACGTATGAAGTTCATTGCTGCCATCCTTGGCCGAAAGCTTTCTTGCTGACGGTTGTTATTGCAGATGGAGCTAACTATGTTCTTTGTGGTTATATGTGTAAAAACGGTTATATGGCGATATTTAATCGGTAAAACCGATTGATCGAGCTTGGGCGCCGCAAAGCCAGTCTTGGCGCGGCTTGCCGCGATGGTGGCAGCGGTGGCCGGTACTGCCGCAGTAGCGATTCCGGTGTTTTTACCGGAGGTCGAGTCGAAAATTGGGGGGCGAAATGATCCGGTTGACCTTGCGCGAGCTTGAAGTGTTCGTGACCACGGCACAGCTGGGCGGCATTACCGCCGCCGGTGCCGGGCTGGGTTTGTCGCAGTCGGCGGCCAGCGGTGCGCTGGCCGAACTCGAGCGCCGGCTCGGCGTCACGGTGTTCGACCGCATCGGCCGGCGGGTGCAGCTGAACGAGCACGGCCGCTGGCTGTTGCCGCAGGCCGAGGCCCTGCTGGCGCAGGCGCGCGAAATCGAGGCGCGTTTTCGCGGCGATGCACCGGCGCGGCTGCGGCTCGCGGCCAGCTCGACCATCGGCAACCGGGTGCTGCCCGAGTTGCTGGGGCTGCTGATGCTCGAAGACCCGGAAAGCCGCGCCGAGATCGCGATCGGCAACACGCAGGAGGCGATTGCCGCCGTCGCCGAGTACCGCGCCGATCTCGGCCTGATCGAAGGCATCGCCCACGATGCGCGAGTGAACGTCGAGCCGTGGCTGGCCGACGAACTGGTCGTGGTCGCGCCGCCGGCCCATCCGTGGACCGGGGCGACGGTGACGCCGCCGATGCTGGCGGATGCGCAATGGGTGCTGCGCGAGCAGGGCTCGGGCACGCGCGAGGTGCTCGAGTCGACGCTGGCGCCGCTGGTCGGCAGCCCGAAGGTCGCGCTCGAGCTGGGGACCAGCGAAGCGGTCAAGGGCGCGGTGCGCGCCGGACTCGGGCTGGCCTGCCTGTCGCGGCGTACCGTGGCGACCGAGCTGGTGCGCGGCGAGCTCGTTGCGCTGGCGACGCCGGATCTGGACCTGACGCGCTGCTTTTACCTGATCCGTGCACGCGACAAGGTGCTGACGCAGGGCGCCGGGCGCTTCCTGACACTGTGCCGTGCACAGCTGACGCGCGAACGGCAGGCGGCCGACTCGCCGGCCATGGGCAAAAGCAAGTAGAATCAGCAGGTTTCAGAACCGGAAACCGGACCATCCGGCCAAGACCGACATGCTGACCTTCCAGGACATCCTTCTCAAGCTGCAGACCTACTGGGCAAGCCAGGGCTGCGCGCTGCTGCAACCGTACGACCTCGAAGTCGGCGCGGGCACCTTCCACACCGCGACCTTCCTGCGCTCGCTCGGCCCCGAGCCGTGGAACGCCGCCTACGTGCAGCCGAGCCGCCGCCCGAAGGACGGCCGCTATGGCGAGAACCCGAACCGGCTGCAGCACTACTACCAGTTCCAGGTCGCGCTGAAGCCGAACCCGGACAACATCCTCGACCTCTACCTCGGCTCGCTGAAGGAACTCGGCATCGACCCGACGGTTCACGACATCCGCTTCGTCGAGGACGACTGGGAAAGCCCGACGCTGGGCGCCTGGGGCCTCGGCTGGGAGGTGTGGCTGAACGGCATGGAAGTCACCCAGTTCACCTATTTCCAGCAGGTCGGCGGCCTCGACTGCAAGCCGGTGCTCGGCGAGATCACCTACGGTGTCGAACGGCTGGCGATGTACCTGCAGGGCGTCGAGAACGTCTACGACCTCGTGTGGACCGTCTACCCGAACGGCCAGAAGGTCACCTACGGCGACATCTATCACCAGAACGAGGTCGAGCAGTCGACCTACAACTTCGAATACGCCAACGTCGAACTGCTGTTCAAGCTGTTCAACGATTTCGAAGGCGAAGCACAGCGGCTGATCGAAGCCGGCCTGCCGCTGCCGGGCTACGAAATGGTGATGAAGTGTTCGCACACCTTCAACCTGCTCGACGCCCGTGGCGCGATCTCGGTGACCGAACGTGCCGCCTACATCGGCCGCGTCCGCAACCTGTCGCGCATGGTCGCGCAGGCGTATTACGACAGCCGCGAAGCCCTCGGCTTCCCGATGTGCAACCCGGCGGCCTGATGCAATGAAGGCGCTTGCGCTGTGCCTGCCCTTGCTGCTCGCCGCCTGCGGCGACTTCGAGGACGGCACGCGCGGGCCGCAACCGGTGCCGGGCAGCAGTGCCGACTGGCGCAACTACGGCGAACCCGACGGCATGAAGGTCGATGTCGACGTCAATTCGATCTCGCACCGCGACCGCGCGGGCAGCACCCAGTACACCTATGTGTGGATGCGCCAGACCTTCGCCGAAGACCAGATCGACGGCGAATCGAAAGGGCGTTACCGGGTCAAGTACGCGCGCCAGGCGATCGACTGCCCGAGCGGGCGGATGGCCGGCATCGCCGTGTCGTTGCGAACGCCCGACGGTGAGGAAATCGCCCGTTACGACGTTCCCGGCTTCCAGTGGGAATTCGCTGCACCCGAGCCCGACAGCTACGGCGCCGATTTCGTGCGTCAGGTCTGCAAGATGATGGCCGACAAGGCCCAGAACAAAGAGTGATCGTCATGTCCGATACCCAGTCCAGCAAGACCCTGTTGATCGAACTGTTTACCGAAGAGCTGCCGCCGAAGGCGCTCAAGAAACTGGGCGACGCGTTCGCCCGGTCGATTTTCGACGAGCTTGCCAAGCTTGGCTTCGTTGCCAAGGACGGTGATTGCCACCCGTTCGCCAGCCCGCGCCGGCTGGCGGTGACAATTCCGGACGTGCTCGCGCTCCAGCCCGAGCAGCAGATCGAACGTCGCGGCCCGGCCGTCGCCTCCGGCTACAAGGATGGCCAGCCGACGCCGGCGCTGGCCGGTTTCGCCCGTTCGTGCGGCGTCGAGATTTCCGCGCTCGAGCAGGGCTCGGACGGCAAGCAGGACGTGTTCATTTTCCGCAGCGTGAAGGCCGGTGAAACGCTGGCCAACGTGCTGTCCGGGCTGATCGAAGCCGCGCTGAAGAAGCTGCCCGCGCCGAAGATGATGCGCTGGGGCGATCGCGACGGCCAGTTCATCCGTCCGGTGCACGGTCTGGTCGTGCTGCACGGCAGCGACGTCGTGCCGGCCAAGGTGCTGCACCTCGCGTCGGGCCGTGTCAGCCAGGGCCACCGCTTCCTGTCGAAGGGCGCAGTCGAGTTCGCCAGTGCCGACGAATACGCGAAGAAAATCTACGAAGAGGGCAAGGTCGTCGCCAGCTTCGCCGCGCGCCACGAGCTGGTCGTCGACCGCCTCAAGTCCGCTGCCGCCAAGCTGAACGCAACGATCGCCGCCGATGATGCGCTGTTCGACGAGGTGACCGCGCTGGTCGAGTGGCCGGTGGTGCTCGAGGCCGGCTTCGAGGCCGAATTCCTCAAGGTGCCGCAGGAATGCCTGATCCTGACGATGCAGCAGAACCAGAAGTACTTCCCGCTGCTCGACCAGGCCGGCAAGCTGATGAACCGCTTCCTGCTGGTGTCCAATCTCGAAGCGGCCGACCCGAGCCACATCATCACCGGCAACGAGCGCGTACTGCGCGCGCGGCTGTCGGACGCGCAGTTCTTCTATGCGCAGGATCAGAAGAAGAAGCTCGAATCGCGCGTCGAAGGGCTGCGCAGCGTCGTCTACCACAACAAGATCGGCACCCAGTACGAGCGCGTCGAACGCCTCGTGAAGCTGGCCGGCGAAATCGGCCCGGCGCTCGGTGCGCAGCGCGCCGATTGCGAACGCGCGGCGAAGCTGGCCAAGGCCGACCTCGTGTCGGACATGGTCGGCGAGTTCCCGGAACTGCAGGGCACCATGGGCCGCTATTACGCGCAGATCGACGGCGAGAACGCCGCGGTCGCCGATGCGATCGAACAGCACTACCGCCCGCGCTTCGCCGGTGACGCGCTGCCGGAAGGCCCGGTGGCGCAGGCCGTCGCGCTGGCCGACAAGCTCGAAGCCATCGTCGGCATCTACGGCATCGGCCTGATCCCGACCGGCGACAAGGACCCGTTCGCATTGCGCCGCGCCGCACTCGGCGTGCTGCGCCAGCTGCTGGTGCTGCCGCTGGACCTGAAGTCGCTGCTGACCGCGACTGCCGCGACCTTCCCGAGCGGCGTGATCAAGGACGGCACGATTGCAGGTGTCCAGGGCTTCATGCTCGACCGGCTGAAGAACTTCCTCGCCGCCGATTATCCGGTGGCCGACATCGACGCCGTGCTGGCGCTGAACCCGGAACGCTTCGACGACGTCGTCCAGCGCCTCGACGCGGTCGCCGCGTTCAAGGCACTGCCGGAATCGGCAGCACTGGCTGCCGCCAACAAGCGCATCCGCAACATCCTCAAGAAGGTCGACACCGCGCTGCCGGTGCTGAATGCGGCATTGTTCGACAGCGAGGCCGAAAAGGCGCTGTTCGCGGCGTTCGAGGCCGTGACGCCGCAAGCCGAGGCTGCGCTGGCCAAGCAGGACTTCACCGGCGCCCTGAAGGCACTGGCTGCGCTGAAGACGCCGGTCGACGCGTTCTTCGACGGCGTGATGGTGATGGCCGACGATCTTGCCGTGCGCGGCAACCGTCTGGCGCTGCTGTCGGCGCTGGCCGGGCTGATGAACCGCGTTGCGGAGCTGTCGCTGCTTGCCGATTAAGCGCCGATTGAACACGGGCGGCGACCATGCCGCCCTGCCGTGGATGCCCGCAACGGAGGGGCCGATGAAGCTGCTGATTCTGGACCGCGATGGCGTGATCAATCACGACAGCCCGGACTACATCAAGTCGCCGGACGAGTGGATCCCGATTGCGGGCAGTCTCGATGCGATCGGTGCGCTGACGCGCGCCGGCTGGACGCTGGTCGTTGCGACCAACCAGAGCGGCATCGGCCGCGGCTATTACGACGTGGCGACGCTGAACCGCATCCACGCCAAGATGCACCGGCTGGTCCACGACGCCGGTGGCGAGATCGACGCCATCTTCTTCTGCCCGCACATGTCGGAAGCGCAATGCCGCTGCCGCAAGCCGGCGCCGGGGATGGTGCTCGACATCGCCAAGCGCTTCCACGTGTCGCCGACCGAGTTGTGGATGGTCGGCGACAGCCAGCGCGACCTTGAAGCGATTGCCGCTGCTGGCGGCAAGCCGCTGCTGGTGCGTACCGGCAACGGCAAGAAGACCGAAGGCAAGAACAGCCTGCCGCCGGGAACCCGGGTGTTCGATGATCTGGCGGCAGTAGCAGACTGGCTCCAGCGCCTCGGCTAGGCGCCCATTCCGTCTGGCGACTGCGCCTTCGCATCCCGGGCCCGTCCGATGCTCGAAATCCTCATGGCCCAAACGGCCATTCCGGTTTCTGCGCTTCGGGCGAACCCGGCCTGCTTTGGCTCGCTCGCCAGCCGAAACGGGCTTCGGCGGCGCGCGGTATTTTTTTGAAACCATCATGACTTTCGACACGGACCGGCAATGATCTGGATTCGCTCCATCCTCTACTGGCTCGGCATGGCGATCATCACGCCGCCGTATGCCGTTTTCTGCATTCTGATCCTGCCGCTGCCGCCGGTGCTGCGTACGCGCATCATCACCGGCTGGAGCCGGGTGCTGCTGTGGTGGCTCGGGGTGACCTGTGGCCTCAAGGGCCGGATCGTCGGCAAGGAGAACATCCCGGCCGGGCCGGCGATGATCGTCTGCAAGCACCAGTCGGCATGGGAAACGATGGCGCTGCAGATGGTGTTCCCGCCGATGGTCTTCGTGATCAAGCGCGAACTGCTCAAGCTGCCGTTCTTCGGCTGGGGGCTGAAGGCCACGTCGCCGATCGCGATCGACCGCTCGAACCGCTCGGAAGCACAGCGCATGCTGATGGAGCAGGGGCAGGACCGGATCAGGCACGGCTACTGGATCACCATCTTTCCCGAGGGAACCCGCATTGCGCCGGGCGAACGCGGCAAGTACAAGCCCGGCGGTGCCCGGCTGGCGATTTCGCTGGGCATTCCGCTGGTGCCGGTGATGGTCAATGCCGGCGAATACTGGCCGCGCAATTCCTTCCTCAAGCATCCGGGCACGATCACGATGAAGATCGGCAAGCCGATCGACACCACCGGCCGCGACCCGCTCGAGCTGACCCGCGAAGTCGAGGACTGGATCGAAACCGAACTGGCCGCGATGCCCGATCGCGGCCCCTGCTTTCCGAAGTAAATGAGCGAGCGGCGCGTACGCCACCCGGGCGGCGAAATCGCCTACACGGTGAAGCGCAGCGCCCGACGCCGCTCGATCGGCCTGCGCATCGACGCTGGCGGCCTCAGCGTCGCGCTGCCGGCGCATGCCAGCCTCGCCGATGCCGACCGCGCCGTCCTGGGGCGCCTGGACTGGATACTCAAGCACCTTGCCAGGCGGCCAGCCCCCGTGGCAGCGCTGGCCGACGGCGCCAGCATCGGCTGGTTCGGCAAGCCGATGCGCATCGTTGCCGGGGCCAAGCGCACCGCCCTTGTCGACGGTGCGCTGCATGTCGCCGGCCACGACGCCACGCTGGCGCCGGCGCTGACCCGCTTCCTGCAGCGTACGGCGCGGGCCTACTTCGCCGAACGCGTACCGCTCTGGTCCGAACGGATGGGGCTGCAGCCGAGCCAGCTCAGGCTGACCTCGGCCGGGACGCGCTGGGGCAGCTGTACCGCCGCCGGCGCGGTCCGGCTGAACTGGCGTCTGGTGCAGGCGCCGTTCGACGTGATCGACTACGTGATCATCCACGAGCTGGCCCATCTGGCCGAGCTCAACCATTCGCCGCGTTTCTGGGCCATCGTCGCGCAGCACTGCCCGGCGTGGAAGGCGCAGCGCGACTGGCTCAAGCAGCACGGCCACGGCTTGCTCGGCTGGTAGTTCGTCCGGATGGTTGCGGAATTAATTACTTCTAATTTGCCCGGCTTTCCCCGCGTCTTGATCTTGAACAACGACGTGTAAGCTTTGTGGGTGCAACCTTGTTTGCGGGAGGCGGGGCTGATTCAGTCCTGCTGCAGTCGATCAGTCCGGGCCACAAGCCCGGATGCAAGCAAGGAAAAGCAGATGAAAAGCAAACTGACTCTGATGATGGCCAGCATGGCGTTTGCCGGCTTTGCGTACGCGGGTTCCGGCGCGCAGCAACAGGTGGATACCATCGCCAGTCAGCTGGGCATCAAGGTCACCATGCTGGGCAACAGCCAGCCGGCCAAGGAGTGCTCGGCCCTCGGTGCCGACTGGGCATCGTGCTACAAGCTGAATGTCACCTTCGATGCCGCCAGCGACATCAAGGGTTCGGACTGGGCCATCTATTTTTCCAGCATCCGCCGCATCCTCCGCGTCGACAACGACCAGTTCAAAATCACCCACCTGACCGGTGACCTGTACCGCCTCGAGCCGACCGACAAGTTCCAGGGGTTCGCCAAGGGCAAGCCGGTGCAGCTGGGCCTGATCGGCGAGTACTGGCAGGTGTCGATGTACGACACCATGCCGCGCTGGTACGTGACCTCGGGCGACGCCAAGCCGAAGGTGATCGCCAGCACCGATACCGAAGAACTCAGCAAGTTCATGACCCCGCTGACCGTTGCCGATGCCAAGCGCTCGGCCGGTGACAACAACGTCGTCATGACCGCCGCCACCCGCTACGACGCCTACAAGGCCACGCCGCTGCTGCCGGCACAGGACGTCGCCGCACGCATCATCCCGGCTCCGGCCGCACAGAAACTCACCGGCAAGACGGCCGATCTGTCCAAGGGCATCAAGCTCGATACGCGCGGCCTCGACAAGGCCAGCGTCGATGCACTGCAGGCGCGTGCCAAGGAAATCGGCGTCACCGCCGGCAGCTATCCGGTCACCGTGCGCATTGCGCCGAAGGCCCTGAAGGGCGCCGCTGCCAAGGCCGAGGGCTATTCGCTGGTGATCACGCCGAAGGGCGCGCAGGTCGTCGGCCATGATGCTGCCGGCGCGTTCTACGGCGTGCAGTCGCTGCTGTCGCTGGTCCCGGTGCAGGGCGCCAAGGTCGTCCCGACCATGGAAGTCGCCGACGCGCCGCGCTTCGGCTATCGCGGCTTCATGATCGATACCGCGCGCAACTTCCGCAGCAAGGCGACCGTACTGGCGGCGATCGACCAGATGGCCGCGTACAAGCTCAACAAGCTGCACTATCACCTGTCCGACGACGAAGGCTGGCGCCTACAGATTCCGGGCCTGCCGGAGCTGACCGAGGTCGGCGGCAAGCGCGTGCACGACCTGACCGAAACCAAGGGCCTGCTGCCGCAGCTGGGCCAGGGTCCGGACAGCAACAACGCCGGTTCGGGTTTCCTGACCCGTGACGACTTCATCGAGATCCTCAAGTACGCCCACGCCCGCAGCATCGAAGTGATCCCGGAAATCGACATGCCGGGCCATGCCCGTGCCGCCGTGGTCTCGATGGAAGCGCGCTACAAGCGCCTGATGGCCGAGGGCAAGCCGGAAGCCGCCAGCGAGTACCGCCTCGTCGATCCGAAGGAAACCTCGAACATCACCGGCGTGCAGTTCTATGACCGCCTGTCGACGCTGAACCCGTGCCAGCCGTCGGCGCTCAAGTTCACCGACAAGGTGATCGGCGAAATCTCCCGGATGTACCAGGACGCCGGCATCAAGCTCGAGTCGTGGCACTTCGGCGGTGACGAAGCGAAGAACATCTTCTTCGGCGCCGGCTACGCCGACAAGAACGCCCCCGCCAAGGACAAGGACGGCAAGGGCTGGATCGACATGTCGAAGCAGGACCACCCGTGGGCCAAGTCGCCGGCCTGCCAGGCGCTGGTCAAGTCGGGCAAGGTGGCCGATGTCGAACACCTGCCGGGCTACTTCGCCCACGAAGTCAGCACCCTGCTGCCGAAGTACGGCATCAGCAATTTCCAGGCGTGGCAGGACGGCCTGAAGCATGCGCCGAACGCCAAGGACTTCGCTGCCAAGAACGTGCGCGTCAACTTCTGGGACACGCTGTACTGGGGCGGTGCGGACTCGGTGGTCGAATGGACCAACAAGGGTTACGGCGTGGTGATCTCCAATCCGGACTACGTCTACCTCGATTTCCCGAGCGAGGTCGATCCGATGGAAGGCGGTTACTACTGGGGCGCGCGCGCCAATTCGATCAAGAAGATCTTCAGCTTCGCGCCGGCCAACCTGCCGCAGAACGCCGAAACCTCGCTTGATCGTGACGGCAACGCCTTCGAGGCCAAGGCCAGCAAGCCGATGCCGCCGGTCGTGGGCCTGTCGGCGCAGGAATGGGCCGAAGTCGTCCGCACCGATACCCAGTTCGAGTACATGGTGTTCCCGCGGCTGATCGCGGTGGCCGAGCGCGCCTGGCACCAAGCGGGCTGGGAGCGTCCGTACACCGTCGGCGAACGCTACAAGTCCGGCGAAACCAAGCTGGTGAACACCAAGGCGCTGAACGCCGACTGGGATACCTTCGCCAACGCCGTCGGCCAGCGCGAATTGGCCAAGCTGGACAAGGCCGGCGTCGGTTACCGCCTGTCCATGGTCGGCGCCAAGGTTGTCGACGGCAAGCTGGCCGCCGTGACCGAACTGCCGGGCGTGAAGATCCAGTACTCGCTCGACGCCGGCAAGACCTGGCAGGCGTACGACGCGACCAAGGCGCCGGCCGTGGCCGACGTCAATGCCGTGCAGGTGCGCAGCGTCAGCTTCGATGGCAAGCGCTTCGGCCGCGCCACCGGGCTGATCGCCAAGTAAGCGGCAACCCACCATGAAAAACGCCCCGGCATGCCGGGGCGTTTTTTCGTCCGGCGCGGGTGCGCCGGAGTCGTGTCGTGCTTAGAACTTGCCGACCGGGTAGAGCGGGTGCTCCTGCTTGAGCGAGAACGCCTTGCCGTTCACGATCAGCTGGTAGTTGCTCGGTCCGGCGATCGGCAGACGGTAGGTGATCTTGATGTCCTTCACCGCACCGACCGCCAGTTTCGGCAGCGTGTAGTCGACGGTGTGGAAATCACCCTTGAGGCCGCCGATGTTGTTGCCGGTGTGGCCCGACGTCACCGTCATGCCGCTGGCTTCCAGGTTGTCCGGAGCCGAGGTCGGATACTGGAAGCGCAGGATCGCCCCGGCCGGGATGATGGCGCCGGTGTTGTTGACGATGTGCAGCTTCGGAGCGATCGGGAAGTTGTCGTCACCCATCGCGAACGCCGTCAGCGAGGCCGAGACGTCGACGACTTCGGCCGGCATGGCGGTGTTCGACAGCGTGTTGCCGTACGGCGTGGCGCTGCGGAAGTTGCTGGCCAGCAGACGGGTCAGCGTCGCGCCCGGCACGTACTGGCCCTTGCTGCCGGTCAGTGTCGTGCGGTTGGCATCCCAGTCGTAGTCGCCGGCCAGTTCCCAGTTCATCGCACCGCCGACGCCGTTCTTGATGATCCAGTCGGCCTTGGCCTGGATCGACTGCTCGTCCTCGGTCGACAGGAACACCTTCTTCTGCGCATTCCACAGCCACGGCGCCACGAGGGTGCTGTCGTAGTAGCGCGTGTAGACGCCGGTCAGGTCGCTGGCCGCAAACTTGTATTGCGACAGGTAGTCGGCGGCAATGCCCTTCTCGAGGTTCTTGGCGTGCCACATCGGGTTGGAGCCGGCATCCTCGACGCTGCCCTTCTCGTCGACGTCGAACCAGATGTTGTCGACACCGGCCGCGCCGACGCCGCATGGCGCTTCGACGCCAACCGGGCACGTATTGGTCTGCGAGGTGCCCCACAGGCCGTTGTTGCCGCCGGTCACGTCACGCCAGCCACGGGTGTAGAACGGAACGCCGACGTTGACCCGGCCTGCCGGCATGCCGCCACGGTAGTAGTGGAATGCCCAGTCGGTGTTCAGGTAGCCGATGTTCTTGTACTGCGCATCGCCGTAGACGTTCCAGAACGCCAGCTCGCCGTCCTTGCCGTCGTCGAACAGCGCCGCGTTCGGGCCGACGAACTGGTTCCACGTGCCGTGCAGGTCGTAGCTCATCACGTTGACGAAGTCGAGGTAGGCCAGCGACTGGAAGGCTTCCATGCCGCGCAGCAGGTAACCCGACGCCGGTACGGCTGCCGACAGTTCGTAGTACTTGCCGTCAGCGACCGACGCCGCGTTGAGCTTCTCGCGCAGGACGCGCATCAGCTCGCGGTAGCTGGCCTGCAGACCCTTGAGGCGCGGGCTGGCGACGGTGAAGTCGAGCGGGTTGCCGGCGTTGGTCAGCGAGGTCGGGTACTCGTAGTCGATGTCGACACCGTCAAAGCCGTACTGGCGGATGAAGGCCACCGCCGAATCGGCAAAGGTGTTGATGCCGGCAGTGTTGACCGAGGCGTCGGCATTGGTCGACATCGCGTAGAAACCACCCGATGCGACACGCTTGCCGTCCGGACCGAAGTAGCCGCCGGTCTCGGCCCAGCCGCCGATCGACACCAGCGTGCGCACGTTCGGGTGCTGCTTCTTGAACTTGTTCAGCAGGTTGAAGTGACCGGTGTACGGCAGCGACGGATCCATCTCGGCGCCGGCGACACCCGGCCAGCTCATGTCGGTCGACTCGTTGCCGGCGACGTCCTGATTGACCGAGACCTTGTTGTTGCCGTCGATGTGCGCGAAGGCGTAGTTGATGTGGGTGAGTGCATCCCACGGAATGTCGCTGGCCAGATAGCGCTGCAGGCCATCCTTGCCGGTACGCCAGTTGGTGAAGTAACCGATGTTGCGGCGCTGCAGACCGTTGGCCAGCTTTTCGCGGCCGGTGCTGTCGTAGACGAGGCAGTACGGCACGTTTGCAACCTGCGACACGGCCAGCCCTTCCGGACGGCAGGCATCGTTGCTGCCCGACGGTGTCGGTGCGGGCGTCGGAGTCGGAGTCGGAGTCGGGGTCGGAGTCGGCGTCGGCGTCGGTGTCGGAGTCGGAGTCGGAGTCGGCGTCGGCGTCGGCGTGGCCGAGCAGCTGCCACCGGCCTTCCACAGCGTCGTGCTCGATGCCGGGTTCCAGTTGGTGCCGACGTAGGCGTAGTGCGTCGTCAGTGCGGTGTAGGTGTTGCCGTTGTAGCTGACCACGTCGCCGGCGTTGTACGGCTTGGTGTTGCTCTCGGTCCAGACCGCGCAGCTACCGGGCGTCGGTGTCGGAGCAGGGGTCGGCACCGGAGTGGGAACCGGGGTCGGCGTTGGCGCGGGTGTCGGCACCGGCGTCGGGGTGGGCGTCGGCGTGACCGCGCCGTCGCACACACCCTTGTCGGCCCAGACGCCGTTGGCGCCGGATTTGCTCGGGTCTTCGTTCTGTGTCCACCACTTGTTCTGGTACAGATGGTTGGCCTGGGTGACCGAGGTACCTCCGGCGGCGTACACCTTGGTCGCGTCCCAGGCGGCAACGCCGGAGCACGACACGGCAAGTGCCGTGGCAGGGATCACCGAGCCGGCAAACGCGGCAACGATGGACAGGGCCAGTACACGGCCATTGGACGGCAAGCGTCCGGATTTCGATTTCATGCAGCTCATCTCCTACCTGCTTGAATTTGAATGAAGGTCTACACAAGATCCCCGGTGTTAGTAAGTATTTTCCCGTAGTGATCTTGCGCGAGGCAGCATCGGTATCGAAAGTTGCGGTGTCAATCGTGGTGGGTCTGGGCGTAGCGAATGGCGGGCTGGCCGGTGGGCCGCCGCGTTGCCGAGGTGTCCGGCAGGGGAGTGGCGGCAGTCCGCCGGGCCGGTGCTTTGTTGTGCAAGCGGCGCAAAGCCCGATGCCCCGGCATGCCGGGGTGTCGGGTGTCGTCGCCTGAATGGCGCGGTTGACCAAAGGTCAGACCAGGCGTCGATACTCAGCCGTTTGCTTGCGGCGCCAGTGTCGCGCCCGCTGCCTGTCTCGCGTGGGCATGATGCAGGGTCAGGAAGGCGATCAGGCCCGAGATCAGGGTCAGCGCGGCGAGTACAAACGCCATCTGCTGGAAGGCCTTGCCGTAGATCGCCAGCCAGACCGACGGGTCATGGCCGGGCAGGGCGGCCTGTGCCTGTGCGATGTCGCCCGCGGCCAGCGTATTGGCGATCGATACGACGGCAATGTGGGTGCCGAACTGCTGTGCCAGCCCGCCCTGCAGCAGCCCGATCAGGACGACGCCCGAGATCGCCAGCCCCAGCGATTCGCCGGCGACCCGTACCGTGGTGAAGAAGCCGGTTGCCATGCCGGCACGCTCCCTGGCAACCACGCTGATGGCCAGATCGTCCATCAGTCCCCAGGGCAGCCCGGCGCCGACGCCGATCAGCAGCATCGGCCAGACGAAATCCGCAGCCGGAGCACCGGGCGCCACCGTCGCCAGCCACAGCAAGGCGGCGGTCGAGATGGCAAAGCCGATCGCGCACAGGCTGCTGGCCGCAAACCAGCGTGTGAGCAGTGCGCCGAGGAAGGGCACGAACAGCATCGGAGCCGAGAGCGGGATCATCATCAGTCCGGCGCGTACCGGGTCGTAGCCTTCGACGCCGATGAAGCGGACCGGCAGGATGATCAACGGCACGACGAAGCTGAACGCCGTGCCCAGCGGCAAGGCCTGTGCCCCGAGGAAGCGCAGGTTGCGGAACAGGCGCAGATCGAGCATCGAACGCGGATGCAGGCGTTCGACCTGGATGAAGACCGCGAGGAACACGGCCGCACCCAGCAGCAGGGCGACGACCAGCGGGCTGCTCCAGCCGCGTTGGGGACCCTGCATGATGCCCAGCGTCAGCAGCAGCAGCAGGCCGGTGAAGGTGACCGTACCCCAGAGATCGACGCCCTTGGCGTCGGGATCGCGTGATTCGTGCATGCGCGGCACGCCGAAGAGCAGCACCAGCAGGCTGATCACCACATTGGTCAGGAAAATGCTGCGCCAGCCGAACTGCTCGATCAGGAAGCCGGCCCAGACCGGACCGAACGCGAGGCCGATGCCGAAACTGGTGCCGAGCAGGCTGTAGGCTTGCGTGCGCTGTTTGCCGTCGAACTCGTGCGCCAGCGATGCCGAGCCTCCGGCCATCGCGGTCGCTGCGGCGATGCCCTGCAATGCGCGCAGCGTGATCAGCGAGGGCAGGTCCGGCGCCAGCCCCTGCAGCAGCGACAAGGCACCGAAGGCGGCGATGCCGTTGCGGAACACGCGCTTGCGGCCGAACCGGTCGGCCAGCGCGCCGGCCGCCATCACCACGCTGCCGAAACTCAGGATGAAGCCGTTGACGACCCAGGCCAGTGCGGGCGTGCTGCCGCCGAGGTCCCGGCTGATGGCCGGAATCGCGATACCCGGCGCGGTAAAGCTCAGCGGCAGCATCATGCCGGCAAGGCAGACGGCAGCCAGCACGAGCCACTTGCCGTAGGGATGGGGGTGAGCAGACATCGTTGGAACTCCGGTGGTTTTGGTCTGGGCAGACCGGCTTGGCGCGGAACGAAACGGGACGACGATCCGGTTCGCATTATTTGTATCGATCGATACAAATATGATTGGGGCATCCCGATCGGCCTGTCAATTTATTTCTGTTATGATCGTTACAGAAGTGTGACCGGTCGCTGTCCTGCCTTTCAGGCATCCTCCCCGTCGCACTGGTGAATGAAACCGGGAGACCGTACATGGCCGAGCGAGGACGCCCGCGCTGTTTTGACCGAGAGCAGGCCTTGCGCCGGGCCATGACCATTTTCTGGAAGCACGGTTACGAAGGCTCGTCGCTGGCGTGTCTGACCGATGCGATGCAGATCAACTCGCCCAGCCTGTATTCGACGTTCGGCTCGAAGGAAGCACTGTTCAAGGAAGCACTCGACCTGTACGACCGCGAAGCGGGCTCGCCGGTCGCCGAGATACTGCAGAACACCCCGTCGGCGCGCGAAGCGATTGCCAG
Source organism: Jeongeupia naejangsanensis (assembly GCF_016865585.1). Taxonomy (GTDB): domain Bacteria; phylum Pseudomonadota; class Gammaproteobacteria; order Burkholderiales; family Chitinibacteraceae; genus Jeongeupia; species Jeongeupia naejangsanensis. Next base: position 307,744 of record NZ_JAESND010000003.1, read on the forward strand.
CCTGTTGCGGGCCAGCGCCAGGTGTTTCTGCGAACCGGACCGGCCGGCGGGCTGCATGGTGCTGCTGTCCGCGCTCAACTGCACGCCGGCCAATGCCGGCGTCTGGCAGCACCTGCACGAGCGGCGGCTCCGTTCGGATGCACTGCTGAGGGCGCGGCTGGTGCGCGGCGTGGCGGACGGCGACATTCCGGCAACGGTCGATGTGCAGATGCTGGCGACGTTCTACATCGGCGTCCGTCAGGGCATGTCGATGCAGGCGCTGGATGGGGCCGGCCACGATGTGCTGCTCGGCATGGCTGGTGCTGCGATGGCGGCGTGGGATGTCCTGGTGAGCGGGGCGCCGCCGCAGCCCGTCGCGACGCCGGCATCCGGGACCGGCTGAAGCGGTGCAGGCGGTCGCTCTGCCGCGTGTTTCACACGAGATGAACAACGCCCCGACTTGCCGGGGCGTTGTTCATTCGGGCCTATGCGGGATCATGCAGGCCGAACGATCAGCATCGTCAGCCGGCGCACGACCGGAAGTACCAGCAGCAGTACCGGAAACGCGACCAGCCACGACAGCCCCCAGGCAGCGAGCCAGACCTGCGGAAAACCGCCGGGGCCGATGCCGCGCAGCGTGCTGATGACCGAGACGATGCATGTCATCAGCAGCGACAGCAGCAGCGGCATGACGACGGAGGCATAGCGGGCGGGGAGTTTGCGGAACGAGGATTGCGGGAAAGACATGGAAGCTCCATAAGCCGGCAGATCAAGGCGCCCCTTCCGGCAGGCGGAAGGACACTACCCCGGCAAATGCCGGCAGAAGTTGGCGCGTTGCTTGACGTAAACGCTTACGGCGGCTTCCCGTGGGGAAGCGCAATGCCGATGCTAAAGGCAAAGCTGCCGGGGTGGCAAGCCGGGGGACCAGCCCGGCAGGGCGACGGCGGCCGGATCGATGCCGAGGTATTCGGCAATCACCGCGACCATCACGCCGTGATCATCGCGCTGCGGCAGCCCGGAAATCGCGATGGTGCCGACGATGCCGGTGCCGCGGATCGCCAGCGGAAAGGCGCCGCCGTGCGCGGCGTAGTCACGCTCGGGCAGCGCATGCTTGCCGGCAAGGCTGTCGCCGCTGCTGGCAAGCTTGAGGCCGATGGCATAGCTGCTGCGGCCGAAATGCCAGACGGTGTTGCGCTTGCGGCGCAGCCAGTCGGCGTTGCTGGGTGCCGTGCCGGGCATGGCGAAGAAGAACAGCGGGCTGCCGTTCAGCCAGATTTCGATCGCCACCGGTGTGCCGTACGCGGTGGCGGCGTCGCGCAGCCGGCTGCCCAGCTCGAACGCGGTGTCGGCATCGAAGCGTTCGAACTGGAGCAGCTGTTCCTGTTCGACAATCAGCGCCAGATCGGCGTTGATGTCGTGTTTTGCGCTCATGGCAGTGTCAGTTCGCGACGTTCTTCGGCCGAGCGGATGGCCAGCTCGATGATGTCCATGACAAGGATGGCCTCGCCGGCCGGCACAGGATTGGCGGCACCGGACAGCACGGAATCGCGGACGCCTGCGTAGTAATGGCGATAGTCGCCGGCCTGCGTGGCGATCGGTTCGACGATCGGTGCGTCGGCGTTGCCGACATAGCAGATGCCGTGCATCTCGTCCTTGCCCCAGCCGTCGCAGCCTGGCTGTGCACCGGCCTTGAGCTGGTCTTCCTGCACGTCGAGGCCGTGCTTGATGTAGCTGGCCGCTGTGCCGTGGACGGCAAAACGCGGACTGCCGCCGGGAACGAGCACACTGCCATGCAGGATCACGCGGGTCTGGGCGTAGCGCAGCAGGACATGGAAGTAGTCGGTTGCCTGTGCGCCGTCGCGGCGTTGCGCGAGGTCGGCGTAGACGGCATCGGGCTTGCCGAAGAGCTGCAATGCCTGATCGACGATGTGCGGCCCCAGGTCGTACCACAGCCCGGCACCGGGGACGGCCGCTTCGCGCCAGCGCTGCCGTACTTGCGGACGGAAACGGTCGAAGTGGGATTCGAACTGCACGACATCGCCGAGCTTGCCGGAGGTGACCAGCGCCTTCAGCGTGAGGAAATCGGCGTCCCAGCGGCGGTTGTGGAAGACCGACAGCACCCGCTCTGCGCGGGCGGCAACGGCTTCGAGCCGGTGCGCTTCGGCGACGGTCACGGTAAACGGTTTGTCGACGACGACATGCTTGCCGGCTTCGAGTGCGCGGCGGGCCAGGTCGAAGTGGGTGTCGTTCGGTGTGGCGATCACGACCAGGCCGATCGCCGGATCGGCGAGCACGCTGGCGACGTCGGCGTGGACCGGAACATCCGGCCAGTCGGCGGCGACCTTGTCCTTGCTGCTGGAGACGATGGCGGCGAGCGCCATGCCGGGTACGGCGGCGATCAGCGGGGCGTGGAATGTCTTGCCGGCATAGCCGTAGCCGACGAGGGCGACGTTGAGGGTTTCAGCCATATTGGGTCTCCGTGAGCAGGGTCAGGGTCGTGGTCGGGGCGAGCGGCAGCTGCGGGTCGCGGTCGGTGAAAACGCGCTCGAATGCGGCGAGCGGGGCGACCGCGTACGGCGCGTGTTCGTCGAACTTGCTGTGATCGGACACCAGCCAGCTGCGGATGCTGCCGGTGATGAAGGCACGTTTGATCGCACCGTCGGATTCGTCGCTGGCGGTGACGCCGAGCGTCGCGTGGATCGCGCAGGCGCCCATGATCGCCAGATCGGCACGGTATTGCTGCGCCATGGCCAGCATCGTCGATCCGCGGAACAGGCGCTGCGAGGCATCCCATTCACCGCCGAGCAGGATCAGTTTCACCTGCTCGCGTTCGGACAGCAGCTGGGCAATGTCGAGCGAATGGGTGATCACCGTCAGCTTTACATCGGGCAGCGCCTGAGCAACGGCGAGCAGCGAATTGCCGGCGTCGAGCATCAGCGTCTGGCCCGGTTCGATCAGCGCAGCGACGCGGCGGCCGAGTGCCTGCTTGACTTCGGGCAGCACGGCGGCACGGGCGCTGCGGCGCATGTTCGGCACGTCGAGCGACAGCGCACCGCCGTGGGTCTTCTGCACCAGACCGAGTGCGGCCAGCGCGTTCAGGTCACGGCGGATCGTGTCGTCCGAAACCGCGAGGGTACTGGCAAGGTCGGCGACGCTGACGCGCCCCCGATCGGTCAGCAGGGCAACGATGTGTTGCTGGCGTTCATGGGTAAACATGCAAGCACTATGCGCCTGCGTGCGGTTTTATGCAAATAGTGTGCGGTAGTTTGCGGTTTTGTGCCGGATCAACGCCAGCGCGGTGTGCGGGAAACTGACTCGCCGGGGGCGACGAAGGCCGGTGCTGCGACGCGAATCGGCGCGGTAACGGCCCGGGGTGTCGGCGCAGATACCGTCCGGGGCACGGGGGCGCCGGCGTCGTTGGCGAGCCGCAGCGTTTGCCAGCCTGCCTGGTACGAAGCCACGGCGGCGGCATCGGGCTTGGTGGTCTTGCCGCGAACGTAGCTGGCCCCGTCGCAACGGCTGCCATCCTCCTTCCACGACAGGCGTCCGGTATGGGACACGATGCGCTTGCCCTGCCGGCTTGCGCTGAAGCCTCGCAGATAGCGCAGCTTGCCGTCCTTGCTGTAGTAGCGGATCGAGGTAAGGCCGTCCTGGCTGGATTCGACGATCAGTCCGCCGGCGTCACTCTGGTAGTGGTTGGCCTTGCTGCCGTCGGGGCCGATGACCGTCTCGGGTTTGAGGCCGGCGGTGGCCTTGTCGATGCGGCTGCTCAGTGTAAGGGCATCGCGCTCGCAGCGGGGGGCTGCGGCAAGGGCGGGGAGGGTGGTGGCGCAGCAGAGCGCCGCCAGCAGGAAGCGGATCATCCGGTGGATCTCGTAAACGGACGCGAACCAAGGATGGTCTCATTGGCGACGGATCGGTTCCCGTCACTAAGCCGCTTGCCGTGTGGCCGTCACTCATGCCTTGCATGACGGCGTCCTGCGTCGAGCGGGACGCCCTAAGCGGTCAGCGTCCCATGCCGCCGACCTGCTGCGCCAGATAGGTTGCGTAGTTGTCGGTCATGCCGCCGATGAAATCGAGCACGCGCTGGTAGGCGTCGTACAGTGGCCATTCCTTTTTCGGCGCGTTGTAATCCATCAGATCGAGTACCCGGCGCATCCGGAACGGCAGCTCGGGGTTGACCTTGAGCTGGTAGGCCGCGTTGCAGAAGGCATCGAGCAGGATGTCGAGGCAGGTGAACGAGCCGACCTCGATCTCGATCTTGCGGCGCTCGTTGAAGATGCGGTCGCGTGCCAGCTGCTTGGCCTCGTTGATGCCGTGACGCATCGCAGCCGGGCAGTCGTTGAGCAGGTCGCCCTGATAGCTGCCGTCCATCAGCCGCCCGTATTGCGCGAGGAAGGTCGCGGCGACGTCGCGCACGCAGCGGTCGATCGCCTTGCCGCGCAGCAGCGATATCTTCCGCCGCACGCTCGGCGCCGCCGAGACTTCCAGCGCCAGCAGGTCGCGCTCGCCGCCGGCGATCTTCATCAGGATCGGCTCGACCGTTTCGTACGCCAGCGTGCCGATCTCGATGCCGTCCTCGAGGTCGAGGATGGCGTAACAGATGTCGTCGGCCGCTTCCATCAGGTAGGAGAGCGGATGCCGCGCCCAGCGCCCCGGTGCGAGTTCGGGCAGGCCGAGTGCGGCGGCGACCTGCCGCAGCTGCGGCAATTCGCTGGTGTAGCAGCTGTACTTGCCCTTGGGGCCGGCGTGTTCGCTGGTCCACGGGTACTTGAGCGTGGTGCCGAGCGTCGCGAAAGTCAGCCGCAGGCCGCCTTCGAAACGGTGGTTTTCCAGCTGGGTGATGATGCGGAAGCCCTGCGCGTTACCTTCGTAGGTGGTCAGGTCGCGGCGCTCGTCCGGGGCGAGGTTCTGCAGCAGGTAGGCGTGCTCGTCGCGGCGGAACCAGTCGCGGATCGCGTATTCGCCGGCGTGGCCGAACGGCGGGTTGCCGATGTCGTGCGCGAGGCAGGCGGCCTGGACGATGGCACCGAGGTCGTACGGGTTGACGTGGGCCGGCAGCCGGTCGCGGATCGCCTCGCCGACCAGTACGCCGAGCGATCGGCCGACGCAGGCAACCTCGATGCTGTGCGTCAGCCGGGTGTGGACGTGGTCGTTCTCGGTCATCGGGTGGACCTGGGTCTTGCGGCCCATCCGGCGGAACGGCGAGCAGAACACGATGCGGTCGTGATCCTTGTGGTAATTGCTGCGGCCGGCCTCGATCGGCGTGGCCTGATCGGTGCCGAGCCGGTCGGCGGAAAGCAGTCGCTCCCAGTTCATTGTCATGTCGTTCGTCCGCATCAAGGTGCCGCAAATTATACGGTCACGGCCCTTGTGCGGACCTGCAGCCGCCCCGATAAACGGCGCATTGTGGCCGCAGGACACAAACCCCGCGCAATCCCTTGTCTTTGTTGGTAAAAACGCCTGTCCCCGGGGGGGGAAAGCCGCTAAACTACGGGCCGTTTTTTCTCGGGGAACAACATGGCGCTCTTGGAGATCCGCGACGTGGTCAAGACCTTCGGTGATTTCACCGCGGTGAACCATGTCAGCCTGTCGGTCGAGGCCGGCGAATTCTTCACGCTGCTCGGTCCGTCCGGCTGCGGCAAGACCACCTTGCTGCGCATGCTCGCGGGGTTCGAGCAGCCGGATTCGGGCCAGATCCTGCTCGACGGCCAGAACGTCGCCGGCGTGCCGCCGGAAAAGCGCCCGGTGCACACGGTGTTCCAGAGCTACGCCCTGTTCCCCCACATGACCGTTGCGCAAAACATCGCCTTCCCGCTGAAAATGGCCAAGGTATCGCAGGCCGACATCAAGGCGCGCGTCGACGAAGTGCTCGACGACGTGCGGCTGACCCAGTTCGCCACGCGCTTCCCGCACGAACTCTCCGGCGGCCAGCGCCAGCGCGTCGCGATCGCCCGCGCGCTCGTCAACCGGCCGCGCCTGCTGCTGCTCGACGAGCCCTTGAGCGCACTCGATGCCAAGCTGCGCGAGGACATGCAGATCGAGCTGATCAACCTGCAGAAGGAAGTCGGCATCACCTTCGTCTACGTGACCCACGATCAGGGCGAGGCGCTGGCGCTGTCGCACCGGATCGCCGTGATGAACAAGGGCGAAGTCGCCCAGCTCGACGTGCCTGAGACGATCTACAGTTACCCGAACAGCCGCTTCGTCGCCGATTTCATCGGCCAGTGCAATCTGCTCGACGCCACCGTCGTCGGCATCGACGACGGCAAGATGAAGCTCGAAATCGAAGGCGTCGGCATTGCCGAAGCGCTGCCGGTGCCGGGCGCCAAGGTCGGCGACAAGGGCACGCTGACGCTGCGGCCGGAAAAGATCCGCCTCGGCGCGACGCTGCCGGCCGGCGACGGCCACGAGGTCCACTTCAAGGGCAAGGTCCACGACTGCCTGTTCCTCGGCGACGTGACGATCTACATCGTCGAGCTCGACAACGGCACGCTGGTCGAAACGATGCTGCCGAACGCGGCATCGGGCCGCGCGCGTTTCTTTGACGACAATGACCAGGTCGAACTGGCATGGCGTTTCGACGCCGGCCACTTCGTCCTCGCCTGACGGGATTTGGCAATGCGCAACAACCGACTGGCCAAGTGGCTGATTTCCGGCCCGCCGCTGCTCTACCTGCTGCTGTTCTTCGCGATTCCGTCGGCGATCATGGCGTTCGCGGCGTTCCGCTTCCCGGGCGACTACGGCGGCCTGCTGCCGCTGATGAACGTCAACCCGGACACCGGCAAGACCGAGCTGCTGATCAACGCCGGCAACTACGCCGATTTCCTGACGCTGGAGAACTTCACCCGCTTCTTCCAGGAGCCGGTGTTCTTCGAGCTGTTCCTCAAGTCGTTCTGGTACGCCGGGCTGACGACGGTGATCTGCCTTGCGCTGGCCTACCCGCTGGCATGGCTGATCGCGCGCAGCCCGAAGAAGCACCGCGACCTGCTGGTGCTGATGGTGATCCTGCCGTTCTGGAGCAACTTCCTGATCCGCGTCTACTCGTGGATGATCATCCTCGGGCCGCAGGGCTACTTCGCCAAGTCGATCAACGCCGTGCTCGGCGTCATCGGCATCGGCCCGGTGCAGCTGCTGTTCAGCCATTTTGCGGTGATTCTGGTGCTGGTCTACGTGCACCTGCCGTTCATGGTGCTGCCGCTGTACGCGAATCTCGAAAAGCACGACATGAACCTGCTCGACGCCGCGCAGGACCTCGGCGCCAACGCCTGGCAGCGCTTCTGGCGCATCACCTGGCCGCTGTCGCTGCCGGGGGTGTGGGCCGGCGCAGCACTGGTGTTCATTCCGGCACTCGGCATGTTCGCGGTGCCCGACCTCGTCGGCGGCACCGATGGCATCATGATCGGCAACCTGATCAAGCAGCAGTTCCTCGACAGCCGCGACTGGCCGTTCGGTTCGGTACTGTCGATCATGCTGACGCTGGCGGTGCTGATGCTCGCCGGTCTGGCGACGCTGATCGGCCGGGGAGGCAAGCGCAATGCACTCTAAGCAATCGAAATGGCTGTGGGGCGCCGCGTCGCTCGTCTACCTGTTCCTCTACCTGCCGCTGATCATCGTCGTCGTCTACTCGTTCAACGACTCCAAGCTCAACGCCGAGTGGGTCGGGTTCACGTTCAAGTGGTACGAGATCCTGTTCAACGATGCGCAGATGCTCACCGCCGCACGCAACACGCTGATCATCGGTCTGGTGACGTCGGTGTGCGCGACCGTGCTCGGTACGCTGGCCGGGCTGGCGATGTACAAGTACAAGCTGCGGCTGCTGCCGGTGCTGGTGCTGACGCCGATCGCGATCCCGGAAATCCTCATGGGCGTGTCGCTGCTGATCTTCTTCGTCATGCTCAACATGACCTTGGGGCTGGTGTCGATCGCGCTGTCGCACATCGCCTTCTGCATCGGTTTTGTCGCCATCGTCGTGCGGTCGCGGCTGCAGGGCATGGACGAATCGCTGGTCGAGGCCGCGCGCGATCTCGGTGCGACGCCGGTCCAGGCGTTCCGGCTGGTGACGCTGCCGCTGATCATGCCTGGCATCATTGCCGGTGCGCTGATGGCGTTCACCTTGTCGATCGATGACTTTGTCATTACCTTCTTCACCGCCGGTGCCGGTGCGTCGACGCTGCCGCTGCAAATCTACTCGATGATCCGCATCGCGGTGACGCCGGAAGTGAACGCGATCTCGACGCTGCTGATGCTGCTGACGCTGGCGCTGATCGTGATCGCCAGCAAGGTCGCACCGGGTGCGATCAAGGCGCAGTCCTGAGGTACCGATGATCATGCGCAACCCGCTCGAACTTCACTGGGTGGATTTCTGCCCGGATTGAACCGTGTCCCCGCTTCCGGGCGGGGTTTCCCTCATGTGCGGACGAACCGCACCGGCTTCGTGCCACTTTTTTAAAGGCGATGTGCTGATGAAAAAGCTGCTTCTTTCCCTTCTCCTTGCTTCCAGTGTTGCTGCTCATGCCGAGGGGGTCATGCACCTCTTCAACTGGAACAACGCCGTCTCGAGCGACACGATCAAGCGCTTCGAGGCCGAGTGCAAATGCAAGGTGCAGGAGACCTACTACGGGTCGATGGAAGAGGCGCTCGCCAAGCTGACCGCCGGTGCCAAGGGCTTCGACGTGATCGGCCCGTCGAACTACGGCATTCCGCCGCTGGTGAAGCTGGGCCTGCTGCAGCCGCTCGACAAGACCAGGCTGCCGAACCTGAAGAACCTGAACCCGGCGTTCGCCAACACGCCGCTCGATCCGAACAACCAGTACTCGGCGCCGTACGACTTCACCGTGACCCTGGTCGGCTACAACGCCGACAAGCTCAAGTCGCTCGGCATCGATCCGACCAGCTGGGCGGTGGTGTTCGATCCGAAGATCCTCGCCAGGATCAAGGGCAAGGTCACCGTGCTCGACGACCCGCGCGAAGTGATCGCGGCCGCGCTGCGCTATAACGGTTTCTCGGCCAACTCGCAAAAGCCCGAAGAGCTGAAAAAGGCCGTCGCGACGATCAAGGCTGCCAAGCCGTACTGGGCCGCGTTCAACAGCCAGAGCTACATCAAGGAGCTGACGCTGGGCAACATCTGGGTCGCGCTCGGCTACTCGAACGACCTGTTCCAGTCCAGGCAGGATGCGGTCAAGGCCAAGCGGGCGTTCAAGATCGACTACACGCTGCAGAAGGAAGGCAACGGCATGACCGCCGACTCCTTCGTGATCCACAAGAACGCGCCGCGCCCGGATCTGGCGGTGCAGTTCATCAACTTCATGCTCGACGGCAAGAACGCCGCCGGGATTACCAACAACGTCGGCGCCGGCAACCCGAACGCCGCAGCCAAGCCCTTCATCGACAAGGCGCTGCTGGCCGTGCCGGCGATCAATCCCGACGCGAACCAGGTCAAGCAGCTCGAACAGCTGACCGATCTGAGCGCGACGACCCGCCGTGCATGGAACCGCGCCTGGACCGACATCAAGGTCGGCAACTGAATCGCAGTAAACCGGGTGTCGCAAGCCCGGTCGTGACGTTTGCAAACACGGCGGCTTGCGGCATCATCTGCCTCGTCGACGCGGTACGGAAGTGCCGCGTTTTTTTCGGATCACACGGAAAAAACATGAAAAAACTGCTGCTGGGTTTGCTGCTGACCGCCGGTGTCGCACAGGCTGACGATGTCCTTCACCTGTACAACTGGAACAACTACATCGCGCCGGAAACGGTGAAACGCTTCGAGGCCGACTGCAAGTGCCGCGTGGTGCAGGATTACTACGGTGCGATGGAAGAGATGCTGGCCAAGCTCGCCGCCGGCGCCAAGGGCTACGACGTGATCGTGCCGACCGGTTTCGCGATCCCGCCGCTGGTGAAGCAGAACCTGCTGCAACCGCTCGACAAGGCCAAGCTGCCGAATGCCAAGAACGTCAATCCGGCCTTCCTGAACGGCTCGTACGACAAGGGCAACCAGTATTCGCTGCCGTATTCGTTCACGACCACGCTGGTCGGCTACAACGATGCGCGGCTGAAGGAAGCCGGCGTCGATCCGACGTCGTGGTCGGTGATTTTCGATCCGAAGGTACTCGCCAAGATCAAGGGCAAGGTCACCGTGCTGGATGACAGCCGCGAAGTCTTCGCTGCCGCGCTGATGTACAACGGTTTCTCGGCCAACTCGGTCAAGCCGGAAGAACTGAAGAAGGCCGCCGCGACGATCAAGGCCGCCAAGCCGTTCTGGGCCGCGTTCAACAGCCAGAGCTACATCAAGGAACTGACGCTGGGCAACATCTGGGTGGCCCACGGTTACTCGAGCGACATGTTCCAGGCCGCACAGGATGCCAAGGCCGCCAAGCGTCCGTTCAACGTCAACTACGTGCTGCAGAAGGAAGGCAACACGCTGTCGGTCGACAATATGGTGATCCTGAAGAACGCACCGCGCCCGGATCTGGCGCTGAAGTTCGTCAACTTCATGCTTGACGGCAAGAACGCGGCCGAGTTGACCAATATGGTCGGCACCGGCAACCCGAACGCCGCCGCCGGCGCTTTCGTGAAGCCGGAAATCAAGAAGATCAGCGCGGTCTTCCCGGACGCGAACGCGATCAAGAAGCTGCAACAGCTCAACGCGCTCGAAGGCAAGCAGCTGCGTGACCTGAACCGGCTGTGGACCGAAGTGAAGACGTCCAAATAAGGAGCAACCGGGGCGAGGCGACTCGCCCCGATTTCATCCATGCGCTTTCCGCCGATCAGTTTTCTCGCGAACCAGGTTTCGCAATCGCGCGTCTCGCAGTATTTCTTCTACTGCTACCTGCTCGTCATTCTGACGATCAGCTTCTATCCGTTTACCGGCTGGCGCTACACCGGTGAACCGGTTTTCGCGTTCTACACCTACCCGCTGCCGTACTACTTCACGCTGTTCGACAACCTCGTCAACGTGCTGGCCTATGTGCCGCTCGGCGTCGCCGCCGGCCTGATGGCGCGACGGCGCTGGTATGCCTGGCCGCTGGCGACGTTGCTGGGCGTGCTGCTGTCCGGCTCGATCGAATTCGTCCAGCAGTTCCTGCCCGACCGGGTCGCCTCGAATCTCGACATGCTCAGCAACGGTTTTGGTGCCTGCATCGGCGGTCTGCTGTCGCTGGTCATTGCCAATCGCCGCTGGCAACGCGCGTGGCAGGTGTTCCGCCACAGCCATCTGGCCGACAGCACGCTGGCCGAATGGGGGCTGGTCTGGCTGGGACTGTGGTTCGTGACCCAGTTCGACCCGTCGGTGCCGTTCCTGGGCGTCGTCGTCGCGCCGCGCGGCATCCCGCAGCCGTTCGACTCGCCGCTCGCCGATCCGGCGCTGTTCCTGTCGCTGCTCGAAGCCGGCGGCATGATGCTGCATCTGGTCGGCGTTGCATTGTTCGTCTCGGTGCTGGTCAAGCACGTACGCGAAGTCCCGGCCGCGATCCGGCTGACGCTGCTGGCCGGCCTCGTCGTCAAGCTGACCTTTGCCGGCATGCTGCTGCAACCGGCGCAGTTCTTTGCCTGGATCAACCGCAACATCGTCATTGGCGGTGCCGTCGGTGTCCTGCTGTTGTGGGGGCTGTGGCAGCTGCGGCGCAGGCTGCGGGCGCTGGTCGGCGCGCTGGCGCTGGCTGCGGCGGTCGCGGTCGGCTGGCTCTGGCCCCTGAGTCCGCAATTGTCGGCGACGCTGCCGCTGTTCCGCTGGAGTTACGGCCACCTGATGCATTTCAACGGCCTGGCCTCGGTCATCGGCGATGTCTGGCCCTATGGCGCCATCCTGATGCTGTTGTGGGCGGCCCTGACGCAACCCGATTCGGGGGAGCGCTGGTCATGAAAAAAGCCGCGGCGTGCAGCGGCTTTTTTATCGTGGTCCGGCTCAGGGCCTGACCTGAAGCTCGACCGGCGGATTGGCAAACAGCTCGCCGGCCTGCAGCTTGGCGTACATCGCCGGATCCTGCCATTCCATCTGCACCTGTTCGGAAAAGACGATGTCCGCGAGCGCGATCGTGCCCATGCGCGGGTTGTACGCGTCGTCGCGGAACGCCTGCGCGTAGCCGGTATCGGTTTCGTGGGCGATCACCGAGTGCAGCAGTACGTCGCCTTCACCGTTGGCCATGGTCGTCTGTTTGAGCAGCGCATCGATGACGACGAAGAACAGCCGGGCGAACTGTTCGGCCGACGGCGACACAGGCATGGAGATCCACCGCGCCGAGAAGGTCTTGCACAGCGCGATGTAGTCGGGGTCGTCCTTGTCCCAGAAGCAGATCGCGTGGTCGAACGCATCGATCACGTCCTTGATCGTGCCTTTCATCAGGCCGAAGTCATACACCATCTGGCCCTGATCGAGCGCATGCGCTTCCAGCAGCACCTCGACCTTGTAGCTGTGACCGTGGATCGACCGTCGGCAACGGTCGGACGAACAGTTGCGCACGATGTGCGCGTTTTCGAACTTGAACAGCTTGCGAATCAGCATCTTGATTAACCGAGTAACTCACTCGGGTTTTATCAGATGTGCCCCGATGCGGCAAGGTGAATGCCGGCATTCCGGCTGCTGGAGACGTCCGGAGACGCCAGCTTAATACCACTTGCCGGTGTCATCCGGACAAGGCATTCGCGGCGGTCGGAGGGAGATCGATCATTTCTAACGGCAAAAAATAGTGAAAGAATTGTGAAAGTTATGTGACTGAAGTGGCTGTTGCGTTTGCCCGAAACGCGCTGCTACTGATCGGAGATGAACGGTAGTGCTGGTCTGCGAATGCATCTGACTACCAAGTAAGCAGGTGAAAAACTACAACCAGCTGTTGTTTTCGCCGGAATCGTCTGTAGCGCGAGTAGGGAATTACCTTAGGTATATCAGTCTGTTGCGAAAAGTTGGCGAATCGATTCCGCCAAGGCGCAGGTTTCAGTTTGTAGTGAAAACTGCTGCGCTGGCTCGTACATTACATGCCGTTCAACCCCCCGCCGGGCGGTGCCTTGACAGCTTGGGTGCGTTCACGAGTAATCAAGCTTCGCCATGCATGGGCTCGGAATTACTACGGGTCTGGCAATGCCTTCCTTGAGTTTTCTTACTCAAATATAACGGCAGTGGCGTTCACGGCTAATACCACTTGTTGGCCTGAACAAAACCAATAACGAGGAGACGCTTCCATGTCCCGTTTTAACCGTTTCACCCTGGCTGCCATCCCGGCCGCGCTGTTCGCAGTGCATGCCTACGCGGCCTACCCGGCCTGGCAGGAAGGCCAGACTTACACCGCTGGCACGTATGTGTCGTACAGCGGCAATGACTATCAGGCGCTGGTGACCCACACCGCCTATGTCGGTGCCAACTGGAATCCGGCCGCAAGCCCGACGCTGTGGAAGCTGATCGGTGCCAGCACCGGTACGCCGAGCCCGACGCCGACCGCTACGCCGACTCCGGCTCCGACGCCTGCGCCGACTCCGGTTCCGACACCTACCCCGACGCCGGCTCCGACGCCCACCCCGACTGCTACGCCGACCCCGGCGCCGACCCCGAGCGGTTGTGCCGCCTGGTCGAACACTGCGGTGTACACCGCCGGTCAGTGCGTGAGCTACAACGGCGCGACCTACAAGGCCAAGTGGTGGACACAGAACAATATTCCGGGTGCTGACCAGTACGGTCCGTGGGAACTGCAAGGCAACGTGACGCCGACCCCGGCTCCGACCCCGGCTCCGACCCCGGCTCCGACCCCGGCTCCGACGCCTGCACCGACCCCGGCCCCGACTCCGACGCCTGCACCGACCCCGGCTCCGACTCCGACTCCGACTCCGGTTCCGACCCCGACGCCCGCGCCGACCCCGGTTCCGACTCCGACACCTGTTCCGACGCCTGCGCCGACCCCGGTTCCGACCCCGACGCCGAGCGGCCAGGAAGCCTGCCGCCCGGATGGGCTGGTGACCACGGTCGCCAACGTGCCGTATTGCACCGTCTACGACACCAATGGCCGCGAAATCCTGCCGAATGGCCTGAAGCGCCGCATCATCGGTTACTTCACCAACTGGCGTACCGGCAAGAACGGCCTGCCGTCCTACCTCGCGTCCGACATTCCTTGGAACGACATCACCCATATCAACTACGCGTTTGCGCACGTTGACGGCAGCAACAAGGTGTCGGTCAATGCCACCGCAGCCGGCAACGAATCGACCGGCATGGTGTGGGACGGCTCCGACGGCAAACCGGCCGTTGCGGGTGCCGAAATGGATCCGAGCCTGCCGTACAAGGGTCACTTCAACCAGCTGAACAAGTTCAAGAAGCAGCACCCTGGCGTGAAGACCCTCGTGTCGATCGGCGGTTGGGCTGAAACCGGCGGCTACTTCGCTGCTGACGGCAGCCGTGTCGCTTCGGGTGGCTTCTACACCATGACCACCAATGCAGACGGTTCGGTCAACCAGGCCGGCATCAACACCTTCGCCGACTCGGTCGTCGCTTTCCTGCGTCAGTACAGCTTCGACGGCGCGGATATCGACTACGAATATCCGACCACGATGGACAAGGCCGGCAACCCGCTCGACTGGAGCGTGTCGAGCCCGCGTCTGAAGGGTCTGCAAGCGTCGTACCGCGCACTGCTGGAAACCCTGCGCACCAAGCTCGACCAGGCTGCTGTGGCGGACGGCAAGTACTACATGCTGACCATCGCATCGCCGTCGTCGGCTTACCTGCTGCGTGGCATGGAGTCGTTCCAGGCCGTCAAGAGCCTCGACTACGTCAACATGATGACGTATGACCTGCACGGCGCATGGAACGAGTTCGTCGGTCCGAACGCTGCACTGTTCGACGACGGCAAGGATGCCGAACTCGCCAAGTGGTCGGTCTACAGCTCGGCTCAGTACGGTGGCATCGGCTACCTGAACACCGACTGGGCTTACCACTACTTCCGCGGCGCGCTGCCGGGTGGCCGTATCAACGCCGGTGTGCCGTACTACACCCGCGGCCACAAGGACGTGACCGGTGGTACCAACGGTCTGTGGGGCACCTCGCCGAAGTCGAGCAACTGCGGTCCGGGCCTGACCGAATGCGGTCTGGGTGCACTGGGTATCGACAACATCTGGCACGACAAGGATCAGAACGGCAACGAGATGGGCGCCGGTTCGAACCCGATGTGGCACGCCAAGAACCTCGAGAACGGTATTGCCGGCGATTACCTGCCGCAGTTCGGCCTGAAGGCAACCGACCTGGTTGGCAGCTACGCCCGCAACTACGACGCGACCCTGGTGGCGCCGTGGCTGTGGAACGCCAGCAAGAAGGTCTTCATCTCGACCGAGGACGAGCAATCGATCCAGAAGAAGGCCGAGTGGGTGATCAACAACGGCGTTGGTGGTCTGATGATCTGGGAATTTGCTGGCGACTACGCGTATGACGCCAACAAGACCAATCTGAACGGCACCAAGGGTCAGTACGTACCGGGTTCGACCCTGACGAAGCTGATGGCGACCAACTTCCGCAATGCTTCGCCGTACGGCAACAAGCGTGCGAAGACCGCCATGCCGGCTCAGCAGATCGACCTGAAGTTCGACCTGACCAACTTCAAGCTGGGTGACCAGAACTACCCGATCAACCCGTACCTCAGCATCACCAACAACACCGGTGCAACGCTGCCGGGCGGTACCGTGATCGAGTTCGACTACCCGGTGGCTGCACCGAACAACATGAGCGATCAGTCCGGTACCGGCCTGAAGGTCGTGTCGTCGGAGCACACTGGCAGCAACGTCGGCGGCTTCAAGGGTGACTTCCACCACGTCAAGTTCTCGACCCCGAGCTGGCAGACCGTTGCCCCGGGTGCGAAGATCGACATCACCCTGAACTACTACCTGCCGATCTCCGGCCCGTCGAACTATGTCGTGACCGTCGGCGGCAAGACCTACGCGGTCAAGCAGGAGTATCCGACGCTGCCGGCAGGCACGATCCAGTAACAAGAATCCTGTTGTAGACCTTGAACGGGCAGGCCTTTGGGCTTGCCCGTTTTTTTATGTCCGGGACGTGCCGAGAATAAATGACTGTTTAGTTTCAAACGGCATAATTAACACTTATATAAAAAATGCTGCATGGCAGCATAAAATGCAGGTGTATGTCATGTCACAAGGAAACCATCATGGAAACGAAGCCGAATGCATTGTTTGATATCGCTACCCTGCGCGGCGCGCTCGAGGCGCGCGGCCCGGCGCTGATTCAGCAATACGATGGCCATGAACGCCTGTGCGCCAGCCTGCAGGCCAGCGGAGAAACGCCGGAAGGCAACGTCGCCTGAACGGACGTCACAACGCATCAGGCCCGGGCTCAGCACGGCTGGACTGATGCAAAAGCGGGACCGGCAGGCAGGATCCGACAGCCGGCAGGCCCGCCAGGATGACAGTCGATGAACGGTGGGGCGCCGGCTGGCGCTCAGTCGAGGCGGGTGTCGCCGCTGAGGGTCGCCTTGCCACTGCGTAGCATGGGCGGCGGGGTGATTCCCATCGAAACGTAGACGCTGGTCAGTTTGTCGACACCGATATTGGCCGGCCTGACCCAGTCGGCGGGCACATACAGCAGGCCGCCACCGATCGGCACCGGCGCCGTCGGCACCAGCACCGCATGATACAGCCGGCCGTCGAGGTTGACCGGTTCGGGATTCGGCATCAGCGCCAGCACCGCAACGCCATCACCGCCGAAGAAGCACCAGACCGGGCTCATTGCGCCGATGTCGGCTTCCTGTTTCTGGTCCAGCAGGCCGACGAAACGGTCGGCCATGTTGTAGAGGCTGCCGAACAGCGGAATCCGTCGCAGCGTCAAATCGACCAGCTTGGCCAGCGGCTTTTTCAGCCCCGACTGCACCGCGATGCCCAGCGGGTAGATCGCGATGATCAGCAGCAGCGTACCGGCCAGATAGGCAAGGTAGGGATTGTCGACCAGTTGCAGGCCGACGGCCGAGAACATGCGTCCGATCAGGCTGCCGGGGCCGACATAGCTGTTGAGCAGACTGACGACCCAGCCGAGCAGGGCCAGCGTCAATGCCAGCGGCAGCAGGGCCAGCAGACCGGCCAGCCAGGTGGTGAGAATCGATTGGGCGCTACGTTTGATCATGGGATTCGACGGAAGGTAAACGTTGGCTCAGCGCAGCCACAGCGTCAGCAACAGGCCGCCGAGCAAAGCGGCAATGGTACCCAGCAGCCAGTTGCGCTTTTTTTGCTCCCACATCAGCCCCTGATAGCCGGTCACCATCAGTTCGACGTGGTTGGTGCTGGCAAGCTCGTTGAGCTTGCGCGGCAGCGTCGGCAGCATTGCCGCCCACTGCGGCGCTTCGTGCTTCAGGTTGCGCACCAGCGCGCGCCAGCCGATCTGTTCGTTCATCCAGCGCTCGAGGAAGGGCTTGGCGGTGTCCCACAGGTCAAGGTCGGGGTCGAGCTGGCGGCCGAGGCCTTCGATGTTCAGCAGCGTCTTCTGCAGCAGCACCAGCTGCGGCTGGATCTCGACGTTGAAGCGCCGGCTGGTTTCGAACAGGCGCAGCAGGATCTGGCCGAAGGAGATCTGCGAAATCGGCTTGTCGAAGATCGGCTCGCACACGGTCCGTACCGCGGCTTCGAGTTCCTCGACCCGCGTCTCTTTCGGCACCCAGCCCGACTCGATGTGGGCGCTGGCGACACGGCGGTAGTCGCGGTTGAAGAAGGCGAGGAAGTTGATCGCCAGATACTGCTTGTCGACGTCGGACAGGTTGCCGACGATGCCGAAATCGAGCGCGATATAGCGGTTGTCGGCGGCGACGAAGATATTGCCCGGGTGCATGTCGGCGTGGAAGAAGCCGTCACGGAACACCTGGGTGAAAAAGATCTCGACGCCGTAACGGCCGAGTTTCTTCAGGTCGATGCCGTTCTCGCGCAGCGTGTCGATCTGGCTGATCGGCGTGCCGTCCATCCACTCGAGCGTCAACACGTCGCGGCAGGTCCAGTCGTAGAACACTTCGGGCACGATCAGCTGGGTCGAGCCGGCGAAGTTGCGCCGTAGCTGGCTGGCGTTGCCGGCCTCGATCATCAGGTCGAGTTCGTCGTGCAGGTACTTGTCGAATTCGGCGACGACCTCGCGCGGGCGCAGCCGCTTGCCGTCGGCGAACAGCCGCTCGACCAGTCCGGCCATCACCCGCATCAGCGCCAGATCGGACTCGATCACCGGCAGGATGTCGGGCCGCAGCACCTTGACCGCGACGGCACGGCCGTCCGGTAGCGTGGCGCGGTGGACCTGGGCGATCGACGCACTGGCAACCGGCGTGCGGTCGAATTCGGCGTAGAGGGTCGCCAGCGGCTGGCCGAGGCCGGCCTCGATGGCCGCAACTGCGGTGTTGCCGGAGAACGGCGGGACGCGGTCCTGCAGCAGTGCGAGTTCGTCGGCGAGGTCGGTCGGCAGCAGGTCACGGCGGGTCGAAAGGACCTGACCGAACTTGACGAAGATCGGGCCGAGGTCTTCGAGCGCCAGTCGCAGCCGTTCGCCGCGCGGCTTGTCGAGCTTGCGCCAGAAGCACACGCCGTTGATCAGCTTGCGCAGACCGTGGACGCGCTCGTGGCCGAGCAGGAATTCGTCGAGTCCGTACTGGAGGACGACCCGGGCGATCTTGAACAGACGAAGCAGGCGCATTATTTCCCGGCGGTTTTCTGGTCGAGCAGGGCGAGGCGCTTTTCCAGCCGCGCGAGATCGTCGCGCAGCGTGTCGACCGCGATGAAGTGGCGCTGGGCCTCGAGCCGGTGCGCCAGCAGCGGTGCCTCGTCGCGCCAGTATTCGATCAGATGCGCCGCCATGCGTGCGCCGATGGCACCGGGCACGCCGCCGACTTTGCCGGCCAGCCAGACAATGCGCTGGGCAGCGACGTCGCCGACGAAGGACGACAGCGAGTCGGCCAGCTCCCAGCGCACCTGCCCGAGCGCGCGGCCGACGCCGGCGGCGAGCTGGGCATCACCGTCGAGCTGCAGCTGGCGCTGTGCACCGGTGCGGTCGAACGGCAGCGTGGCGAAAAAGCGCAGCCCCAGCGTCAGTGTCGCTTCGGGCACCGCGTCGCTGGCGACGAATCGGCCGGCTTCGATCTGCAGCGTGGCCGAGATGGCCGGAAACACCAGCCTGACGATCCGGCCGTCGAAACGCGCGAGCTCAAAGCGCGCCGCAGCGTCGCGATCGAACAGGCGGTTGAGCAGGCCGGCGAGCATCAGAACTTGTAGCCCTTGTGCAGCGCAACGATGCCGGCGCTCATGTTGTGGTACTCGACCCGGCCGAAGCCGACATCCTGCATCAGCGTTTTCAGGGTTTCCTGGTCCGGGTGCATGCGGATCGACTCGGCCAGATACTGGTAGGACTCGGCGTCGTTGGTGATCAGCTTGCCCATCAGCGGCAGCAGCTTGAACGAGTACAGGTCGTACACCGGCTTGACCGGCGCCCAGACCTTGGAGAATTCGAGCACCAGCAGCCGGCCACCCGGCTTGAGCACGCGGTGCATCTCGGCCAGCGCCTTGTCCTTGTGCGTCATGTTCCGCAGGCCGAAGGCGACCGAGACGATGTCGAAGTAATTGTCCGGAAACGGCAGCTTTTCGGCGTCACACTGGGCGGCCGGCACGGCGAAGCCGGCGTCGAGCAAGCGGTCGCGGCCGACACCGAGCATCGAGCTGTTGATGTCGGTGAGCCAGACCTGACCGGTCTTGCCGACCTTCTTCGCAAAGGCCTTGCTGAGGTCGCCGGTGCCGCCGGCGATGTCGAGCACCTTGTTGCCGGGACGTGCGCCGCTGGTCTCGATGGTGAAGAACTTCCAGGCGCGATGCAGGCCGGCGCTCATCAGGTCGTTCATCACGTCGTACTTTTGCGCGACCGAGTGGAACACCTCGGCAACCTTCTGGGCCTTGTCCGATTCGTTGACGGTCTTGTAGCCGAAATGCGTTTGCTGCTCAGTCATTCAATCACCCGGTATTCAGTATTCAATCTTGCGGATCACGGCTGCTGCTGTCCGATGGGTCACGGCTGCCACCGTGGGCCGCGAGCTGGTCCAGATAGGCCTGCCACAATTGCGGCTGGTCGCGACCGAGTTCGAACAGCCAGTCCCACGAGTACAGGCCGCTGTCGTGGCCGTCGTCGAACACGAGCTTGACCGCGTAGTTGCCGACCGGCTCGATCGCGACGATGTTGACGTTGCGTTTGCCCACCTGCAGCACCGGGTTGCCGTGCCCGCGAACCTCGGCGCTCGGCGAGTAAACGCGCAGGTACTCGCACGGCAGCGAAAATGCCGAGCCGTCGTCGAAGGCGATGTCGAGCAGGCGACGGCCCTGATGCAAAGTCAGTGCGGTCGGTTGCGGCGTGTGGGCTTGAAGTCCGGCCATGGGAAGGAGGCGTCTGGGAACAGATTGCAATGATAACGCGAGCGGGTGCGGGGCGTCGCGTCCGACGCGGCTTGCAAAATGCGTCAGGGCGCCAAGACTTGTAATATTAAATTCACATGAAGGCATTACGCTCGCCACAAATCACGCAATGCCAATTGGGAACAAACCATGCCTGCGAATATCCTGCTCGTCGAAGACGAACCTGCCATCCAGGAGCTGATTGCCTTCAATCTGACTCAGGCTGGCCACCACGTGATGCGCGCCGACTCGGTAGAAGGGGCGATGGGCATCGTTCGCAACGCGCTGCCCGACCTGATCCTGCTCGACTGGATGCTGCCGGGCATGTCCGGCATCGACTTCGCCAAGAAGCTGCGCGCCGAGGAGCGGACCAAGACGATTCCGCTGATCATGCTGACCGCGCGCTCGGACGAACAGGACAAGATCGTCGGGCTGGAAACCGGCGCCGACGACTACATCACCAAGCCGTTCAGCCCGCGTGAGCTTCAGGCACGGATCAAGGCCGTGTTGCGCCGCCGCTCGCCGCAGGTGACCGACGATGTCGTCGATGTCCAGGGCCTGCGCCTCGACCCGACCACGCATCGCGTCACCGGCCACGGCAAGCCGCTGGATCTGGGGCCGACCGAGTTCCGCCTGCTGCACTTCTTCATGACCCACGCCGAACGCGTGCATTCGCGCGCCCAGCTGCTCGATCAGGTCTGGGGCGATCACGTCTTCGTCGAGGAACGGACCGTCGACGTGCACATACGCCGGTTGCGTTCTGCGCTCGAATCGTCCGGTTTCGACGCGCTGATCCAGACGGTGCGGGGCACCGGTTATCGCTTCTCCGCGCAGCAGTAAGCGCGCTCCTATCACCCCGTCGTAACGATTTGGCATCGCCGCTGTCTGGCCGGGGTGCCACAATCGCTCCACGATTCCCTGAGAGACGCGCTTGGCGCTGAACATGATGCTCTGGCTGCGTTCCCTGATTTACTACCTCTCGGTGGCGCTGATCGCGCTGTTCATCGGTGCCGTTGCCGGCACCGAGTGGGGGCTGATCTTCGCCCTCGTCGTGGTGGCGTGCTCGGCGCTGTTCCATCTCTACAATCTCGGCCGCCTGCACCGCTGGATGCAGGACCCGCAAGTCGATCGCGTGCCGACGAGCTTCCTGCTGTGGCAGGACCTGTTCGACAAGCTCTACGACCAGGTGCGGCTGCAGAAGAAGCAGCAGGAGCGGCTGGCCGCGACGCTGGAGCGCTTCACCAGCGCCGGCGAAGCCTTGCCCGACGGCGTGCTGATCCTCGACGAGCACGACCGGATCGAGTGGTGCAATCAGGCGGCGACCCAGCATCTGGGCATCGACCGCGTCGCCGATGTCTGGCAGGTGATCACCAACATCATTCGCCAGCCCGGCCTGCGCGATTACCTGCGCAGCCAGGACTTCGCCCATCCGCTGATGCTGCGGCTGACCCGGCCGGTCGACCAGGTGCTGACGGTGCAGATGGTGCCGTTCGATTCGACCCGCAAGCTGCTGCTGTCGCGCGACATCACCCAGCTCGACCGCATCCAGACGGTCCATCGGGATTTCATTGCCAACGTCTCGCACGAGCTGCGCACGCCGCTGACGGTCGTCGGCGGCTTCATCGAAACCATGCTCGACATGCCCGACGTCGACGCGGCGACGCGCAACAAGCATCTCGAACTGATGTACGACCAGACGCAGCGCATGCAGCGGCTGGTCGACGACCTGCTGACGCTCTCGCGGCTCGAGAACGGCATGCAGATGAAGGAAGAAGAAGTCGACGTGCCGCAGCTGATGCGTTTGCTGGCGGTCGAGGCCGAAGGGCTGTCACAGGGGCGGCATACCGTCGCGATCGGCTCCATCGTGCCGGCGCGGCTGATCGGCAACCACGACGAACTGCACTCGGCCTTCGGCAACCTCGTGTCGAACGCGATCCGCTACACCCCGAACGGCGGCACGATCACGCTGCACTGGCGCATCGACAACGGCCAGCCGGTGTTCGCGGTCCAGGATACCGGCATCGGCATCGCGCCCGAGCACGTGCCGCGGCTGACCGAGCGTTTCTACCGCGTCGATCGTGGCCGTTCGCGCGCGACCGGCGGTACCGGTCTCGGGCTGGCGATCGTCAAGCACATCCTGCAGCGGCATCAGGCACAGATGGCGATCCAGTCGAAGCTGGGCCATGGCAGCGAATTCGCGGTCCGTTTCCCGATGCAGCGACTGCTTGCCGAGATCTGAGCGGGCTTGCGCCTGACTCCGTGCCGGTGGATTTCTGGCACAATCAAGTGAAGCCCGCAATCCGGGCACTTTGCCCCAGCGCAAGGTCAAACCCATGCCGCCGTCAGATAATCGCTGCTGACGCTACCCCGGCATGCCGGCGCTGGCGGCCTTCTCTTCATCCACGAGTATGAGGTTCACGTCATGAGCAAAATTGCTGCCATCAAGCCCTTCGGTCAACGTATCTGGCTGGACAACCTGTCCCGCGGCCTGCTGAAGTCCGGTGCCCTGCAGAAACTGATCGACGACGACGGCATCGCTGGCGTGACCTCGAACCCGGCGATCTTCTACAAGTCGATCTCGTCGGACCCGCTCTATACCGGCGATCTGGCCGAGCTGAAGAAGCAGGACCTGACCGCCGAGCAGCGCTACGAAGCGCTGGTGGTGCCGGACATCCAGGCCACGTGCGACCTGACCCGTCCGCTGTATGACAACTCCAAGGGCCTCGACGGCTACGTCAGCCTCGAAGTCTCGCCGCATCTGGCCAACGACGCGCTCGGCACCATCGCCGCCGCCAAGCGCCTGTGGGCCGCGATCAACCGTCCGAACGCGATGATCAAGGTCCCGGCCACCCACGCCGGCGTGCTGGCGTTCGAACAGCTGATCGCCGCCGGCATCAACGTCAACATCACGCTGATGTTCAGCCTCAAGCAGACCGACGACGTGCTGACCGCCTACATCCGCGGCCTTGAAGCCCGTGCCGCTGCCGGCCTGCCGGTCGACCACGTTCAGGCCGTTGCTTCGGTGTTCCTGTCGCGTGTCGACGTACTGCTCGACAAGCAGCTCGACGCCATCGGCAGCCCGGAAGCGCTGGCACTGCGCGGCAAGAGCGCCATTGCCTTCGTCAAGGTCGCGTACCAGCACTACAAGCAGCTGTTCCACGGCACCCGCTTCGAGAAGCTCAAGGCGCTGGGCGCACACCCGCAACGCCTGCTGTGGGCGTCGACCGGTACCAAGAACCCGGCCTACTCGGACGTGCTGTATGTTGAAGAGCTGATCGGCGCCGAAACCGTCAACACCGTGCCGGACGCCACGCTGGACGCGTTCCGTGATCACGGTGTCGCCGCCGACCGCCTCGATACCAGGATCGACGAAGCGGTGCAGACGCTGGCCGCACTGCGCAAGCTCGACATCGACTTCAACCTCGTCGGCGAGCAACTGCAAAGCGAAGGCCTGAAGCTGTTCGACGACGCATTCGACAAGCTGCTCGAACTGACTGCCTGATCGCTGCGGTCTGATCGCGACAAAGCCAGCCTGCGGGCTGGCTTTTTCTTTCCCGCCCGCCACCTTCAACAGGGGAAACACCATGGCGCAGAACATCTACGACGATCCGGGCTTTTTCGCCGGCTACAGCCAGCTGCGCCGTTCGCAGGAAGGGCTGGACGGTGCGCCGGAGTGGCCCGCACTGCAGGCGCTGCTGCCGGGCCTGAACGCGCGCCGGGTTGTCGATCTCGGCTGCGGCTTCGGCTGGTTCTGCCGCTGGGCGAGCGGGCAGGGGGCGGCCGAGGTCCTCGGCGTCGACGTTTCGGCCAACATGCTGGCCAAGGCGGCCGACATGACTGATGCCGGTGCAGCGATCAGCTATCTGCGCAGCGGGCTGGAAACACTGTCGCTGGCAGATGCCAGCGTCGATCTGGTCTACAGCTCGCTTGCGCTTCACTACATCGACGACGTGGTGGCGCTGCTCGGCATGCTGCACCGCGCCCTGGTCCCGGGGGGGCGACTGGTGTTTTCGGTCGAACATCCGGTCTACATGGCACCGGCGAATCCGGGCTGGATTGTCGATGCTGCCGGCAAGAAAACCTGGCCGGTTGACGGCTATTCGGTCGAAGGGCAGCGGACGACGAACTGGCTGGCCGACGGCGTGATCAAGTATCACCGGACCATCGGCAGCTGGTTTGCCCTGCTGCGCCGGCACGGTTTCGTGATCACCGAGCTGATCGAATGGTCGCCGACCGATGCGCAGGTCGCCGCCAACGCGGCACTGGCCGAGGAGCGCGAACGGCCGATGTTGCTGCTGATCGGCGCCGAGCGTTGCTGAACGGCTAGAGCGCGTCCTCCATCCCCAGTTCCTGGATCTTGCGTGTCAGCGTGTTGCGGCCCCAGCCGAGCAGTTCGGCTGCCTCGATGCGTTTGCCGCCGGTGTGCGTCAGCGCCTGCACGATCACGGTGCGCTCGAAGGCCGGGACGATGTCGTCGAGCACGCGCGCGTCGCCGCGCGCCAGCCGCAAGGCGATTTCCTGCGCCAGCAGCCGGCGCCAGTCGCCACTGACCGCCGCTTCGGTCTCGGCATCGCCGTCGAACAGTTCCGGCGGCAGGTCGTTGACGGTGACGACGGCGCCGGGCGCCATCACGGTGATCCAGTGGCAGAGGTTTTCGAGCTGGCGCACGTTGCCCGGAAAGGTGAAGCCGGCCAGCTTGGCCATTGCATCGTCGGCGAGGCGCTTGGCCTCGACGCCGAGCTCGGACGCCGAGCGGCCGAGGAAGTAGCGTGCCAGCAGCGGGATGTCCTCGCGCCGTTCGCGCAGCGCCGGCAAGCGCAGCCGGATCACGTTGAGCCGGTGGTAGAGGTCCTCGCGGAACACGCCTTCCTTGACCCGGGTTTCGAGATTCTGGTGCGTCGCGGCGATGACGCGGACGTTGGCCTTGATCGGCGAATGACCGCCGACGCGATAGAAGAAACCGTCCGACAGCACGCGCAGCAGCCGCGTCTGCAGGTCGAACGGCATGTCGCCGATTTCGTCGAGGAACAGCGTGCCGCCCTCGGCCTGCTCGAAGCGGCCGGTGCGGCGCGCGTCGGCGCCGGTGAACGCACCGCGTTCGTGGCCGAACAGCTCCGATTCGAGCAGGTCTTTCGGAATCGCCGCCGAGTTGATCGCGATGAACGGTTTGGCCGCGCGCGGGCTGTGGCGGTGCAGCGCCCGGGCAACCAGCTCCTTGCCTGAACCCGATTCGCCGGTGATCAGCACCGTCGCGGCCGACTGGCTCAGCCGGCCGATCGCGCGGAACACGTCCTGCATTGCCGGTGCCTGGCCGAGGATGTCCGGTGCGGTGACCGGTACGACATCCTCGCCGAGCTGGCGTTCGCCTTCCTGCATCGCGCGACGGATCAGCGCGATGGCCGCATCGATGTCGAACGGCTTGGGCAGGTATTCGAAGGCGCCGCCCTGAAAGGCCGAGACCGCGCTTTCGAGATCCGAATGCGCGGTCATGATGATGACCGGCAGGCCTGGATGATCCTGCTTCACGCGTTCGAGGAAGGTCAGCCCCGATTCGCCGGGCATGCGGATGTCGCTGACGATGGCCGCCGGCGTCGCGCGCGTCAGCGCGTCGATGGCTTCGGTCGCCGAGCTGAACGTCGCATGGTCGATGCCGTCGCGCGTCAGCGCCTTCTCGAAGACCCAGCGGATCGAGCGGTCGTCGTCGATGATCCAGACTGTGCTCACGGTGTGCTTCCTTGTAGGGTTCGGGCCGACTGCCAGCCGTTCAGCGGCAGCAGCAGCGTAAAGCAGGTTTCACCGGGGCGGCTGTCGAACTCGATGCTGCCGTGGTGCTGGTTGACGAAGGTGTGCGCCAGATGCAGGCCGATGCCGGTGCCACCGGGGCGGCCGGAAACCAGCGGATAGAACAGCGTGTCCTTCAGCGCTTCGGGAATGCCCGGGCCGTTGTCTTCGATCATCACCTGGATCGCCAGCGGAAAGCGCTTGCGGTTCAGCGTGACCTGCCGCGCGATCCGGGTGCGCAGCACGATCTCGCCGACGCCGGCCATCGCCTGCACGGCATTGCGGACGATGTTCAGCAGGGCCTGGATCAGTTGTTCGCGATCGCCGATCAGGTTGGGCAGGCTGGTGTCGTAGTCGCGGCGGACCGCGAGGCCGTTCGGCGTTTCGGCCAGCACGACGCTGCGCACGCGCTCGAGCACCTCGTGGATCGACAGCTCGGACAACTGCGGCAGCCGGTGCGGCGTCAGCAGCCGGTCGAGCAGGCTTTGCAGCCGCTGCGATTCCTCGATGATGACCTGCGTGTATTCCTTCAGATGCGGGTTCGGCAGTTCGGCCGACAGCAGCTGTGCCGCACCGCGGATGCCGCCGAGCGGGTTCTTGATCTCGTGCGCGAGGTTGCGGATCAGCTCGCGGTTGGCCTGCTGCTGC
Organism: Jeongeupia naejangsanensis; assembly: GCF_016865585.1. Lineage (GTDB taxonomy): Bacteria > Pseudomonadota > Gammaproteobacteria > Burkholderiales > Chitinibacteraceae > Jeongeupia > Jeongeupia naejangsanensis. The sequence goes on from NZ_JAESND010000003.1 coordinate 334,534, forward strand.
GCCTGCAACCGTTCTTCATTGGCGATGCGGCGCTGCTGGTCGATCTGGCGGATTTCGACCAGCGCCGCCGTGTCGCCGGCCAGCTCGATCGGCGCGGCGTTCAGCGTCACGTAGGCGTCACCGTGCGCAACCGGCAGCAGCAGTTCGTACTCGGTGATGCTGACGTTCTTGGCCAGCGCGGTGCCGACGGCGGCGACGATGGCGCTTTCCGGCGACAGGCAGGCGGCCAGCGGCAGGCCGAGCTGCTCGCCTTTCAGTCCGAGCAGATCATCGGCAGCGGGGTTGAAGTACAACAGCGCGCCTTCGCTGGACACGGCAAGCACCGCTGCTTCCAGATAATCGAGGCCGCAAAAATGAGGGTCGTGCATGCTGGACACCGTGGCATGGATGACATGCTCTCGTTAAGCAATTACCGGGCCAGGGAAAAACGGCACGGAATGCACGGCGAGCGTGGCATCGCGAAAGTGGCAATGCACCATAGTAGTGCATTGCGCGTGCGGGCGAGCCGGAATGCAGCAGCGTGCGACTGCGCTGCGCGCAGTGCGTCTTCAGCGAGCGGGGTCAGCGCAGCCGGTTGAGCTCGTTGGTCAGCGCGGCGACGTTCTTTTCGTGCGTGACGGCGGCGTCACGCAGCCGGCCGAGGCGTTCGACATAACGCTGCGGGTTGGCCTTTTCTTCGGCTGTCCGCGTGTTTTCCGCGTCGGCCAGCGCCTGTTTGGCATTGGCGAGCGCGGTCTTTTCGCTGCCCAGCTCGTCCTGCAGGATCTGCCTGCGGTTGCTGTCGCGGCTTTTCTGCGTGGCGGCGTCGACCTTGGGGAAGTCGGCCGGCGACGGGCTGCTGACGCGCGGCGTGGTGGTGCCGGCGGTTTTGGTGCGCGGCTTGCTGCTGCTCGGACCCGGAATGACCGAGATCGAGTCGACGTAAATGCGCTGCGCGCCCTTCATCGGCGTATTGGTGAAGGTGACATGCCCGTTTTCGTCGACATACTTGTAGATGTCGGCGTGGGCAAGCGCGGGCAGGAGCAGGGCGGCGAGCAGCAGGTAAAGCGGTTTCATGAGCGAAACGCTAACACAGCATCGTCGCGGCGTCAGGAGGCCGGACGATCACTGTGGCCCAACGGTTTGTCGGGGGCGATCACGTCGCGTACCCGTTGCTTGAGTACCTTGGCCTCGGGGAAGCCGCCATCGGCCTTGCGCTCCCAGACCAGCGCTCCGTCGACGCGGATTTCGAACACGCCACCGCTGCCGGGCTGCAGCGCGACTTCGCCGATGTCGTCGACGAAGGTCGTCAGCAGTTCCTGCGCCAGCCACGCGGCGCGCAGCAGCCACTGGCACTGGGTGCAGTACAGGATGGTGATGCGGGGTTTGGGCGCGGTCATCAGAAATCCAGTCCGAGCTGGCGCAGCCGTTCGGCGGTCCTAGCGGCGCTGGTGTGGTGGATGCCGTGCCAGCCGAGCGCGGTCGCGGCGTTGGCGTTGTCGCGATTGTCGTCGATAAAGGCGAGTTCGTGCGCGGCAACGCCGGGCAGATCGCGGCCGATGCGTCCGTGCATCTCGTGGTAGATCGCCGGATCGGGCTTGATCAGCTTGAGCCGGCCGGAGACGACGATGTCGCGGAAGCGGTGCAACAGCGGATAGTGCGCCCATGCGTAGGGAAAGGTTTCGTCCGACCAGTTGGTCAGCCCGTACAGCGGAACGTCGGCGGCCTCGAGGGCTTCCATCAGCGCGACGCCATCGGCGAGGGTACCGGCCAGCGTCTCGGGCCAGCGCTTGAAAAAGGCGCGGATGTTCGCTTCGTGCTGCGGGTGCTCGGCGATCAGTGCCGCCTCCGCTTCACCGAAGGGGCGGCCGCCATCCTGCTGCAGGTTCCATGCCGGGCTGCAGACGTGCTCGAGGAACCAGCGCCGCTCGGCCTCGTCGGGAATCAGCTTGCGGTACAGATAGTCGGGGTTCCAGTCGAACAGGACCCCGCCGAAATCGAAGACGACGGCACGCAGTGACATGGCAAACGGACGCTCGGGAATGGGAGGCCCATTCTACGCTTCGCCACTGTCGCAGACGACGCAATCACGGCCGCCGCGCTTGGCGCGATACAGTGCGTCGTCGGCGCGGCGGATCAGGCGTTCGAGGTCGTGGTCGTCGTCGCGCAGCGAGGCCATGCCGATGCTGGCGGTAATGCGAACGACGGCGCCGGTATCGAGCGAAATGCAGATGGCGGCGACGGCCTGACGCAGTTTTTCGGCGACGCGGCGCGATTCCTCCTCGCTGGTGGCCGGCAGCAGCACGGCGAATTCCTCGCCGCCCCAGCGGCCGAAACTGTCGCTGGCGCGCAGCGAAGCGGTGCACGCATCGCAGGCGGCGATCAGCGCCAGATCGCCGGCATGATGGCCGTGCTGGTCGTTGATCAGCTTGAAGTGGTCGAGGTCGAGCACCAGCACGCTCATCGGCGCCGGATAGCGCCGGGCCTGCAGCAACTGTTCGGTGGCGCGGCGCAGCCATTCGCGCCGGTTGCGAACGCCGGTCAGCGCGTCGATGGTCGCCAGCTCGGCCAGCTTGGCGTTGCTGGCCGTCAGCGCTTCGGTCCGGGCGATGACTTCGGCTTCGAGCCGCATCCGGTGACGCAGCAGCAGCGATTGCGCCAGCGCGAGGTAATGCAGCATGAAGCCGGTCGAGAACAGGAAAACCTGCAGGTTCAGGTAGGACAATCCGGGCATGCCGCCGGCGAAAATCCCCAGCCCGCGTGCGGTGGCGGTCACGCTGGCGACGGCCAGCAGCACCATGGCCAGTCCGGTGCCGGGCAGGCCGTACTGGATTGCCAGCACCAGCAGCAGGGGCAGCACCAGCATCAGCGTGTGGCGGTAGACGAGAAAGGCGCTGGCCAGTACGGCAATGAAGGCGGCAATCCACCACCAGGGGAGCGAGAGCAGCCGCGGCCAGCGGCCCCGGTCGCGCCAGCCGGCATAACAGGGCCCGAGCAGGAAGAGTCCGCTGGCATGACCGAGGACCAGCATCAACAGATACCAGCCGGTTTCGAGGAAGCCGCGCTCGCCGCCGAGGCCGGCGAGGTTCAGCAACAGCAGTTGCACGGGTTGGGTCAGCAGCGGCGGCAGCATTGCCACATGGAGCCAGAAATGGGCGAGTTCGCGCGGTTCGCGCAGCAGCGGGTGACGGATGCGCATTTCGCTGTTGCGCCAGCCGATGCGCGCCAGATGGGCTTCGGCGGTGCTGACCAGCGCCAGCAGCCCGGCGAGCAGCAGCGCCGGCTGCAGTTCGAGCATCATCGCCAGTTGCGGCAGCTGGACGATGACGCTGCCGAGCCAGACGCTCAGGTAACCGCGACGGCCGCCGAGCAGCAGGCAGATCAGGCCGGCGCCGGCTGCGAAATCAAGGACCGGCAAGGGCCCCGCCGCCAGCCGCGCCAGCAAGACGCTCCCGTAGCCGCACAGTACATACAGAACCGTGAGCGAGAGCGCGAGCCGGTTCGGCGTGCCGGCGAGAGGGCGGAGCAGTCGCATGGTCGAGGCCAAGCAATTGATTCACTTAGCATATTCCTGACGAGCGAATCGCCCCTGCCGCCTGTCGGCTTTCCGAAATGAAAAACCGCCAGGCTGGCTGGCGGTTTCGGGGGGCTGCTTACTGTTTGGCGACCGACTCCGGCATCGCCGACGAGTGGTGGTGAAGGATCTTCCAAGTGCCACCGCGGTTTTCGTACACATAGGTGTAACGCGCTGCGACCTGCTTGGACTGGCCGTCCTTGTCCTTCAGCGTGAACGTGTACGTGCCCATGTCGACGGCGGTATTGCAGTTGATCTTGATCGTGCGGGTGTCGATCTTGCCCTGCGGGTGCTTCTGCAGGAAGTCGACGAAGTAGGCACGGATGCTGGCGCGATCGGTGCGCGGCGTATTCGAGACCGTCGGCAGCAGGACGGCGTCCGGCCAGTAGCGGTCGGCGACCTTGTCCGGGCTGTTCGTGGCCAGCGCGGCATTCCACTGGTCGAACAGGCCGGCGACGGCGGCATCACCGGTTTTGGCGCAATGCGGCGCCTTGGCGAAGGCCGCACCCGACAGCGTCAGGCTGGCGGCGGCAAAGAGGGTAAGGGAGAGCGATTTCATCGGTTGGGCGTCCTGAACGGGCGTTGAGTCTGCGTTGATTCGGTTCGGCGCAAAAGCGCGCCCGCGTCTGTTCATCCTAATGGCATAAGGTTCGGAGCAGGACGGACAAGCGGTTGTTTCCGCCGTCGAACGGTTGTGCGCCGTTCAGCGCCACCAGCGCGGAAACATGAAGATCACCATCAATCCGGTCAGGCTGACGAGCATGGTTCCGCCGGCGGACATCGAGAACCAGAGCATGCCGCGCCAGAACGCCGACTCGATCCGGCGCCATTCGCCGCTGCGTGCAACCCGCCAGACATCGGCCATATAGCCGCCAAAGGAGTCGGTTTCGAGGAGACCATGCGTTGCTGCCGGTGACAGTATGTCGTGATAGTGCGTCTCCAGATGGTCGTAGACCAGCCGTGCCAGCAGCGTGAACAGCAGGAAGCCGCCAAGGCCGCCGCACACCAGCATCGGGAGCAGGGCGTCGAGGACGAAGGTCTTGATCATGCCAATACCTCGGCAAACTGGATGTCCGGCGTCAGATCGGTGTAGTTGACCACGTCGGCGAGGATGTCGTCGCCATGGGCCGCCAGCCCGTCGGCCAGTCGTGCCAGATCGGTGAAGTACAGCTGGCCGACAGCCAGAAAGCGCGGTGCGGAGCCATCGAGCGCCGGTACGCCACGGACCACCTCGGTGCGCTGCAAACCGTAGGGACCCAGCAGTCGCAGCACCATCGGCAGATGCTGCTGACGGTAGTAATCGAAATCGAAGCGCGCGTCGGCGCTGAACGGATAGTAGGCAGAAGCAAGGATCACCGGAGTCTCCGCTGCAGGGAAAGAAATCACTTTAGACTGACTAGGTAATTCACCTTATAGAAAGTTTGTAGTCGTTGTTATTGCTACAACACAAGGCCTCGCTTCGCTATCGGGCGCCTGCCACGCAGTGCGGTACTTTGCCGTGTGGTCTTTCGGCGTCCCCGCCGACCGCGGGCTCCAGACCGGACGGATCGTGCCCCGGCCCTTGGGCGATCACGCGTTGCTAGCGCCACCAGCGCGGGAACAGGAAGATCGCGACCAGTCCGGTCAGGCTGACCAGCATGACGCCGCCGGTCGTCATCGTCAGCCAGAAGAAACCCCGCCAGAACGCCGAATCGATCCGCCGCCATTCACCGCTGCGGCCGACGTGCCAGACGTCGGCCATGAAGGCGCCGTTGGCATCGGAGTCGTGCAGGCCATGGGTTGGTTGCGGCGACAGCAGGTCGTGATAATGCGTTGCGAGATAGTCGTAGACGAGGCGGGCAAACAGGGTGAACAGCAGAAAGCTGCCCAGCCCGGTACTCACCAGGGTCGGCAGCAGGTAGTCGAGGACAAACTGCTTGATCATGCCGGCGCTCCGGCGCGCAGCAAGCCGGTCGGCGCTGGCCACGGCCGTTGCATCGGCAGGCGCCACAGGCGGCAGGAATCGAAGCGCGCGATAGCGACGTGACGGTTTTTGGCTGAGGCGAGCATCACCGAAATCTCCTGCAAGTGGGGCAAGGGCAATGCCGGTACCGTAAACGGTTCGTTCTGCCGAGGCCTTACCCTGATTGCTGGATTGAAAAAGCCCCGCATAGCTGCGGGGCTTCGGGCTAGGCGTATCCGGTACTTAACGCCGCTTACTTTTTCGACTTCTTCGCCGCGCCGGCTTTTGGTGCCTTCTTGCCACCAGCGGCTTCGTAGACGGCATGGGCTTCGGCCGCGATCTTGCGGATTGCCGCGCCGATCCGGGCGTAGTCCGACTCGTTCAGGTTGGCGAGCGAGACGCGACCCGACGGATTGGTGGTGCCGAAGCCCTGCCCCGGCAGCAGGACGATGCCGGTTTCCTCCGCCAGTCGCAGCAAGCCTTCGTTCGGCTTGAGCGAGTTGAACAGCCAGTCGGCGAAGTCCTTGTCGTACAGCTGGGTCAGAATCGTTTCCCAATCGAGCAGGTGGTAGTAGTCGATGTTGTTCGCATCGTGCGGTACCGGCAGACCCAGTTCGCGGTACAGCGCGACCTTGCGGCGGCGGACGATACGCTTCATGGCGTTCTTGTACGCCTCCGGCTCGTCCATCAGCGCGAACAGCGAGAACAGCGTCATCTGCGCCTGTACCGGCGTCGACAGGCCGGCCGTGTGGTTGAGCGCGACGGTGCGGCTGTCGGCGACCAGACGGTCGATGAACTTGAGCTGGCGCGGTTCGGTGGTGATCGAACCGTAGCGCTCGTCCAGCTGCTTCTTCTTGGCTTCCGGCAGCTTGGCGATCGATGCGTCGAGCACGTTGTCCTCGTGCGTGGCGACCACGCCCAGACGCCAGCCGGTGGCGCCGAAGTACTTCGAGTACGAGTAGACCAGGATGGTGTTGTACGGGCAGATCGCGAACAGCGAGACGAAGTTGTCGGCAAAGGTGCCGTAGACGTCGTCGGTCAGGATGATCAGGTCCGGACGCTTCTTGACGATGCCGGCGATGTATTCCAGCACTTCGTCGCTGATCTTCGTCGACGGCGGGTTGCTCGGGTTGACGAGAAAGAAGGCCTTGACCTTCGGGTCGAGCAGCTTGTCGAGCTCCTTGGTCGTGAACTGCCAGTTGTTTTCCGGCGGCGCATTCACATGCACGACGTTGAGCTGGTAGTCGTTCAGCTCGGGAATCTCGATGTACGGCGTGAAGATCGGCATGCCCAGCGCGATCGTGTCGCCTTTCTCGATCAGGTGGTTTTCGCGAAGGCTGTTGAACAGGTAGGTCATCGCCGCCGTGCCGCCTTCGACCGCATACATGTCGAAATGGCCCTTGAACGGGTAGGTACCGATCATTTCGCGGTGGATATACTGCGCGACGATCTTCTCGCTCAGCACCAGCATTCGGTCCGGCACCGGATAGTTGCAGCCGAGGATGGCTTCGCACATTTCATAGATGAAATCGCCGGCCGACAGTCCGAGCTGGTCGCGGACGTAGGAGACGGCGGATTCGATGAAGGCAATGCCCGGTACGCCGGCGTGGGCCTTGGTGAAGATCTCGAAGCGTGCCTCGATGCCGTCGCGCTGCGGGAAGCCGCCGACGCCTTCGGGCATGTAGACGAACGAACGCTCCGATTCGGTCATCGCAAACAGGCCGAACTGGAAGAAACCGTGTCGCGGCACGGTAGCGAGGAAGTTCGGATTGCCGCGGCCGGCATTGAGCATCAGCTTGTCGCTCTGGCTGGCCGCCTTGATCAGCACGTCCTTCAGCTCGAACGGGCTGAGACCGGAGAAATCGTCGATGTTGGTGAAACTCATGGTGTACTCCTTGTGAATGCGTGCTTGAGCCGACGGGGTTTACATGAAGGCAATGACCAGCGGACCGAGCAACGTGAGCAGCACGTTGGCCAGCGCATAGGTGATCGCAAAAGGAACGGTGGGAATCGAGTTCTCGGCCTTGTCGAGGATTTCGCCGAAGGCCGGATTGGCGCTGCGCGAGCCTGAGAGCGCGCCGGCAAAAATGGCGACGTTGTCGTAGCGCAGCACGTAACGGCCGAACAGCATCGTCAGCAGCAGCGGAATGATGGTGACGGCGACGCCGACGAGGAAGATCGTGAAGCCGTGTTCGCGCACGGTTTCAACGGCCTGCAGGCCCGACGACAGGCCGACGACGACGACAAAGCCGGCGAGACCGAGGTCTTTCAGGATCTGCACCGCGCCGCCGGGCATGGCGCCGAAGGTCTGCTTCTTGGCGCGGTACCAGCCGAACAGCAGGCCCGAGAGCAGCGCGCCACCGCCGCTGCCCAGCGTGAGCGGAATCGAACCGATCTTGACGACCAGCAGCCCGATCAGCAGGCCGACCACCAGACCGGCGCCCATGTAGACGAAGTCGGTCTTTTCGGTATGGATCACGATGTAGCCGACCACGCCGGCCACGCGACTCACGTCCTTCTCTGCGCCGTACACGGTCAGCACGTCGCCGGTCTGGACGATGGTTTCCGGTGCCATCGACAAGGGCTTGCCCATCCGGGACAGGCCGACCGCATAGACGCCGTGGCGGACTTCGGGCGAGGCTTCGGCGGCGATCTGGCCGAGTGACTTGTTCTGCAGCTGCTTGCTGGTGATCACGATGTCGATGCGCTGCATCGCCAGATCCATGCCGGTTTCGCCGTGAACCTCGGAACCGATCACAGCGGACTGTTCGAGCACGGCGGTGCGGCGGCCGACCAGCAGCACGATGTCGTCTTTCGACAGCACGAACTCGGCCGGCGCGGCAATGATCTGTCCGCCTCGTTTGACGCGTTCGATCGTGGTCGGCGGCGTCGACGATTGCTCGATCTCGCCTACGGTCCGCCCGGCGGCCTTCTCGACGCGGTAGACCCGACCGACCAGTTGCGGGACAGCCGCAAGCTGCCCCGGTCCGAGCACTTGGACGCCGGCCTGCATCGCGCTTTCGGCTGCGATGGCGTCGTCACGGATGCTGCGGCCCATGAACTTCGGCAGGATGTTGACGCAGACGATGATCGCGCCAAACGAACCGAACACGTAAGTCACCGCATAACCGATGGCGACGTTGGCCTGCAGCTGCTTGAGCTCCTCGGCGGGCAGGCCGAGCTTGGCCAGCGCATCCCCCGCCGTGCCGATGATGGCCGACTGCGTCAGGCCACCGGCGGCGATACCGGCCGCGAGACCCTTGTCCAGCCCGGTCAGCTTGGCCAGCACGACCACGGTCAGCAGACCGGTGGCGGACAGGACGATGGCGAGAATGATTTCCCGGATCGACTGCTTGCCGAGCGAGTTGAAGAACTGCGGTCCGCTTTCGTAACCGACCGCGTAGATGAAGAGCGCGAACAGCACCGACTTGACGCCCGGGTCGATCGAGACGCCGACCTGGCTGATCACGACCGCAACCAGCAGCGAGCCGGCGACCCCGCCCAGCTGGAACTTGCCGAAGTTGATCTTGCCGATCCGGTAACCGAGCGCCAGAGAGAGGAACAACGCTATCTCTGGAGATCGCTTGAAGATTTCGTGTAGCCAATCCACGGTGCGCACCTCTTTTAGTTGGTTTACTGCAGGACAAGCGGGTCAGTGAACGACGATCTGACCTGCCAGAAAAATGATCAGCGGCCCCATCAGCGGCAGCACGATGTTGGAAATGGCATAGGTGATCGTGTAACCGAGCAGCGGCGTCGTGTTGCCGGCCGCGTTGACCACGGCGCTCAACGCCGGCGTGCTGCACTGCTGCCCGGCAATCGCGCCGAGCAGCACCGGGCTGTCGAGCTTCAGGATGAAACGCCCCAGCAGCAACGACAGCGTCGCCGGTACCAGCGCGATCAGCACGCCGGTGATCGGCAGCGCAATGCCGTAACTCTTGACCAGCGCCATGGCCTGCGGCCCGGAGGACAGCCCGACGCAGGCGATGAACATGGCAAGGCCGAGGTCTTTCATCAGTTCGATTGCGGAAGCCGGAATGTGCCCGACGCCGGGGCGCAGGGCCTGAAACCAGCCGAACAGCAGGCCGCTCAGCAGCGCGCCACCACCGGTGCCGAGCGAGAAATTGACGCCGCCGATCTTTATGCCGAGCGCCCCCACGAGAATCCCGAGCACGATGCCCAGCCCTGCGTAGGTAAAGTCGGTTTCGTCGGACTTGTCGATGCGCTGGCCGATGTGCGCACTGACCCTGGCGATGTCGCGCGGCGAGCCCTGCAGGCGGACGACGTCGCCGGGCTGAAGGCGCAGGTCGGGCAGCAGCGGCAGCGGCTCGCCCAGTCGGCGTATTTCCAGCAGATGGACGCCGTCGCTGATCCCGGTCCGGCGGAATTCGCGGCGCAGCTCGCCTAGTGCCCGGTTCGCCAGATCGCGGCGGTTGAAGACGATGTCTTCGATCTCCACCGCGAAATCGAGGCCGGCGACGTGCGCGACTTCGGGGCCCAGCAAGTGGCTGCAGGCCAGAACGCTGTCACGCTGGCCGGTGAGCAGGACGGCGTCTCCTTGTAGCAGGACCAGTTCCGGAGTCGCATCGATCAGTTTGCCGTGGCGCCGGACCCGTTCGATGCTGGCCTTGCCGTCGACGCCGGCCTCGATGTCGGCAACCTGTTTCCCCGCTGCGGCATCAATGCGGTAAATGCGCCCGACCACTTCGGGGGCGGCCTGCAGGTCGGCGCCATCGTCGTCATTGTTCAGTCCGCCCATCTGCTGCAGGAGCGCTTCGGCGTCCTTCCTGAGGTTGATTTTCAGCAGTAGCGGAAACAGCTGGCTGGTGGCAATGACGATGGCGATCAGGCCGAACACGTAGGTGATCGAGTAGGCCGTCACGACGTTGGCCTGCAGCTTCTGGATCAGGTCCGGAGCCAGCGGCAGTTTGGATACGGCATCGGAGGCCGTTCCGACCACGGCGGATTCGGTGGCGGCGCCGGCCATCAGGCCCGCGGCGGTGCCCTGATCAAGGCCGAAAAGCCAGGTGGCCCCCATCACCAGCGCCAGCACGGCCGCGACTTCAACGGCACACAAAAGCCCGAGGCGCAGGCCTTTCGCGTTCAGGTTGGCGAAGAACTGCGGCCCGCCGGCGTAGCCGAGCGCGAAAATGAAGAGGGCGAAAAACAGCGATTTGATGCCGGCAGCCGGCTGGACCTCGACGAAGTTGCCGATCAGCAGCGCCGCAAGCAGCGTGCCGCAAACGCCGCCGAGCTGGATCGGCCCGAAACGGACACGGCCAAAGGCGTAGCCGGCCGTCAACGCAAGGAACAGGGCAATGGCGGGGTTCTGCTGCAGCAACACGCTTAGCGTTTCGGGCATGCTTGGCCAGGCCTTTCAGTTGCGTGAACTATTGATGAAGAATACTTGCAACTGTTCTGTTTGGAATTATTTTTCAAGACTTACATTTTGCTGTGCCAATGTAAAATTTAAGTGTCGGCCGCTCGAATTTTGTTGTTAATCGATACAGTTTTTCTATTGATTGTTGTATGCCGGGAGTACGGCTTGCCGCTACCTGCGCGTATCGGGAGAGATGACCATCCCTATCGTGTGATTGTCGGCCTCGTGCCTTGCCTCCCGGTCCCGCCGTTTGGCGCGTGCCACGCCCTTCCGTTTCCGTGATGTCCGGGCGAGGGCAGTCTGGCGGGCGGGGCTTGGTACGCGATGGACGTAAAAAAACCCCGCAACCGGAAAACGGTGCGGGGTTTCGGAGTCTGCCCGGCTGTGTTTGAAGCGCGGCCGGGCGGTCCGGGCTGCAGCGAGTAATACATGTGTCTAGCATTAATGCGGGTTTCAATGGATGGCTGAATAAACGGGGGGAAAACCGAGGGGACTCAGATCAAAAAAGACGAAAACCCCTCCCTCGTTGTTCTTACAGACAGTTGGCTGCCAGTGACACCCGTTGCACCTCTACGGGACTAAGGCGTATTCAATATTCATATGATGTATGGGTGGTGGCTTGCGTGTCCGGAAGCGGGGGCATTGTGAAACCGCGTAGGCAGGTATCCCGGTTTCCCGGTTGAGTCACCCCTTGCCGGCAGCAGGCAGGGTCGACAGGCCGCGATCGATGGGTTGCCGGACTCGAACGTCATCGACCTGCCATTTTGTCGGTCTCCGGGCCTGTTCAGACCCTCCCCTATGTTTTTTCAGGTGTGCTGCAGAGACGGCTGACTACTCGGTCTAGGGAGGGGCGGTCCAGCCTTTTGACGGCCCCCTTGATCCAGCGGTGGCCGGACCATTGCCCAAACCTATCGGTTAACCCTGTTAAGTCGGTTAACTGTTAAGCAATGTCTGGCAACCGGATGGCCGCAAACCTGCGCGGCCACGTTACCCGTGAGGGCCACCCCGTCCGGGAGGACCCATGCCCCCTAAGGCATCGGCGGGGATAGGATGGCGGTGGCCTGATGGTAGAGCCGGGCACCGGGGCGGTCGGCGGGGAGGGTGATGAAGCCGTTGTGGCTCGGCGTGACGACGCGCAGGAGGACGTGGCCGGGGCAAGCGAGTTGCCAGAAGTCGAAGCGCTCGGTCACCGGCAGGGCATGACGTCGGGCTTCGTCCAGCAGCAGGGTCAGGAAGGCCGGATCCTGTCCTGCCAGTTGCTGCATCAGGTCTGCTGTTTCGGTGTCGCTGGCGTCGTAATGGTCAGCCACCTGCCCGGTGATCTCCCGCCACAAACCCCAGTCGTCTTTCGCCAAAATCGCCGCGCGAAGGGTGTCCTGCTGGCCCGTCCCCAGCGGGCCTTCCCCCGGCTCTGTCGACTTTGTGGTGTCACACGTGTCACAGGTGTCACAACGTTGATTCATAAGGGTTTTTGTCGTGACACCGGTGGTGTCGGCACGTGTCACAGGTGTCACGCCTTCACCTGTATTGGGCGACTGTGAAGAGGGCGATATCCCGTTGATCCAGTTGAAGAAATGGCCCTGTTCAGACGTCATCGTCACCGCCCATCTGCCACAGTGTCGGCAGCACCACGTAGACCCGGGGTGAGCCCATGCCGGGCAGTCGCTCGGTCTTCGAGGCCTTGTTCCCGTTGCCCGGCAACAGCACACCGAGTTCGAGCAACAGCCGGTTGGCGCGCTTCAGGTCCAGCCCCTTGAGCACTTCGCTGGCCCACGAGTTGGGCAGCACGTAATAGGTGGTCTCGCTGTGCTGCGATCCACTGGCCTTTCCGTCAGTACAGATCAGTTCCGTCTTGCGGAAGCCGCAACGGGCCAACGTCTTGGGGCCGTGCTCGTCGATCACCGCATCTTCCCGGTCCCAGCGGGTGAAGCGGGCTTCGCCGTGCTGTTCGAAGAACAGCCGCACCTGTCGCAGGATTTGCCGGTCTTCTTCGTTGCCGGCGCCGCCGCGTTGCTTGAGCCACGCCGTATACAACAGCCCGGCTGATTGCCACGCCGTCTGCGCCGGCCAGCCCGTCAGTCCGGCGGCTGTCGCGGTTTCACCGGCAAAGGCGGCGAGGGCGAAGTAGTTCGCCGCATGCCTTGCCTGCCCCGACGCGCCGGCCGGCACGAAGGTCGCGGCAAACGCGCTCTGGGCCTTGGCCAGCTGCTGCCGCAACAGGTCGTGATCGAGACCGGCGAGCTGTTCCAGCCACGCCAGCCCGACCACGCCGTGATGTAGGTCGGCGGCCTTGGCGATCGCCGAACACAGCGCCGGGTGATCGGCGAAGCCGTGCAGTGAATCAAACGCCCCGTGTGACCGCTCGGCACTCACATGCAGCAGGCGCGCCAGTTGCCCGGCATTGACCGGCACGCCATGCATCTTCAGGTAGTCGGCCACCGAGTGTTCACCATTCGAGAGCACGAAACAGCGCCAGCGGGTCATTGCCCGCAAACCGCCATCGGCCCGGCTACGGCTCTTGCCCTGACCCTGACTCAGCATGTACACCACGGCCGCCACATCCGACGCCTTGGCGCGGCCGATCTCGTCCAGGATCAGCGGCAGGTCGTTGTGCGCTTCGAGCTGGGCTTCTGCCCCGGACGCCGTGGTCTGCCACGACTTCTCGTAACGCGGTGGCGCACCGAACAGCGATGCCGCCGCGCGGCACGCGACGCTCTTGCCGTTCTTCGACGGCCCGGCCAGGTGGAAACCGCCGGAGTCCATGCCGAAGAAGGCCATCAACGGCCCGGCCAGCGCGGCACTGAGCGTCAGCGCCAGCAATGGATTGCCGACGGCGTAACGCGCCACCCCATCCTGCCAGCCGGCCAGTGTCCCGGAAGCGATCAGCTCGGCACTGGCGCCACCGTGATAGACCAGCAGTTCGCCACCGTCACCGATCACCCGCTCCGGCAACACGAAGGCCGAACCCTGCCAGCCGGTGCGCGGCACCAGTCGTGCCCGGGGTGCGTCGATCCCGGTCTGCAGGTACTGCAGCATCAGCTTCTTCAGGTCGGCCGCATACGAGAACCACAAACCCTTCTCGGCGAGTTCCTCCAGTACCTTGGTCGACTGGTCCGACAGCAGTTTGGCGCGCGGAATCAGGTGTGCCTTGGATGTCCCGTCCAGATCGGCCAGCTGCACCAGTACCGCCCAACCGCTGCCGTCCAGATGCCGCACCTGTGCGACGATCTGCAACGGCCCGCACAGCTTGCGTGGTTCGGTGTCCTCGTCCGGCCGGTACCAGACGCCATCGGTTTTGCTGCGGAAGCGGTCGAAGCCGGAGAAAGCAGATTTGGATTTCGTCGTTGTCTTGGAATTGACGGCGGCTGTGGCAGCAAGGGGCGGGGCTGCAGCCGGATCCATCAACAGTGCGAGATCGTCGCTCATGCCCGACCTCCGACCAGTACATCCAGCCAGTCCCGCCCGGGTGCCGAGGGCAGCAGTACCCGCACCGTGCGGCCCTCGGCCAACAGCCGGGCGGCGAGGGTGTTAGCCGCATGCTGGCCGGTGCCGTT
>NZ_JAESND010000004.1 GCF_016865585.1 Jeongeupia naejangsanensis
GGATAGTGATCAAGCACCAACCCTCGTCCTGCCAGGTACAAGCCGGCCGGTGAATCGGCATCGACCGACCGCGCCTCCTGCCACAAGGCGGCATTGCGGGCTCGGGCCTTGGTCCACAACCGTTCCTGTTCGGCCTGCTCCCGCGCCGCACGCCGGGCCAGCTCGGCCGGATCGATCGCCACCGCCACGGCTTGACCACCAAAGAAATCGGCCACCCAGCGCGCCGCACCGAGGAAGTCGCAGCGCAACCAGTCGGCCAACAGCTGGAAACCGTCGCCGCCATTCGGGCGATGGTGATTGCAGACGAAGCAGCCGCGACCGTCGCGGTCGGTAAACCGGAAACGGTCCTTGCCGCCGCACACGGGACAGGGCCCATGCTTCTTGCGCAGGAAAGCTGCATCGATCCCGGCTGCCTGCAGCAGCGTTGGCCAGCGATCCCGGGCCAGAGATTTGAGATGGGGAAGGTCCAAACGGGTTTTTTGGGCGTAACCGGGCCTGCCGGCCTCGATCGAGGTCGTTGTCATGATGGGAATCCTGAAGAACTTAGAAGCGGGAAGGGCGGGACGAACGCGCACTGGCGCGTTGCGGTCGGGCCGGGCGGGCCTGTTTCAGGCCGGCCAGCGCGGCGGCAATCCGGTCACGGGTGGCGCGGCTCAGCAGCGCATTGTTACGGGTCGGTTTACGCATGCAGCACCGCCTGCACCTGCGGCACACGACGCTCGGCCAGTTGCGCCAGATCGACCACCGCGTGGTACTCGCAATCGAGCTGATCGATTCGCGCACCGGCCTGCCGGCTCGCCAGCCGGGCAATCACCTGCATCTGCTCGCCGGCGTCGTCCGGCAACAGCTCGAATACCTTGAGCACCCCCTGCAACTCGTCCAGTGCCTCGCCGGCCTGCGACGACAGATCGGTCAGCGCCGCCAAGGGAATGGCACTCGAATGCAGCCCCTGACCTGAACGGAAGCGCTCCAGTGCCTGCAATACCGACGCCAGCAGCTGCACCGATGGGTGATCACCGCTTACCCCCCACTGTTGCGCCTGCCATTCGGCGAAGTGACGGTACAGCGGGTTATGCAGCTCGGAGATTGCAACGACTGGCAGCCGCTGCAATACGTCCTGCTCGGTCCGCAGGGCCAAGGTGGCGCAACGGGACTCGACCGGGTTTGTGCCCTGCGTCCCCAACACCCCATCGACTTCGGCATGCATCAGCTGCAGTTCGCAACGGGCGGAACGGGCAATGCTGCGCATCTGCCGGCCCGCTTCATCGGGCAGGGCCTCAAGAGCCAGCAACAACTCGACCAGTTGATCCATCGTTTCCCTCGCCAGCTCGGACACGTCGGTGAAGGCACGCAGTTGCGCCAGCGATGCGGTGTTGTGCCGTTCAGTCATGGATACCTCCGCGATGGGCGATGCCGTAACAAAGCAGGCCGGCCGACAGGGCCAGCAAAGTCAGCACGGGGCAACGGGCGTAAACAAGAACAGCGGTAAGGGCGGTAAAGGCGTGCGTGGTGAACGCACGAAGGGCGGATGAGGCCATCGGGCAAGGCTCCTTGATGATTTGAAGCCTGCCGTTCGAGACCAATCGAAGGTGGCAGGCCAGTAGCAGGGTTGGTCTACCGGCATCAAGGAAACCGGCGCGTGCAAGCACGCCCCTTCTACGGCCCGCCATAAACTGGACGCACCGGTAGCGGTGTACGGACGTAAAAAAGCCGCCGGAGTGGCGGTTGTCCGCCTTGATGTTCGGGAGACCAATCCCGGTCGCGCTATTGAACACGACCCGATCATTGTGCGCCGGGTCTGCGGACCGGGCAAGGGCGGTGCGATCGGTAATTTGTCGGGCGCGGTTCATCGTTGACCCTCACCGCCGGCTGGTCCGATCGTGTCACCCGAGCGCAAGATCGAACAGAGCGACACCAGCCACATCGCCCGCATGTCGTCCCCCTTGGTCAACAGCCGGGCCGCCCGGAAGGCGTACTCCGTCCGGACCAGTGTTTCGAGCGTGGCTCTGTCCGGACACGCTGCCGGCGGCAATCGCGACGCCAGTTCATGTGCGTTCACGGGCCACCACCTGATCACGTTCCGCAATGCGTTCGGCGACCCATGCCGACACTTCACTCTGCAGCCAGGCCACGCTGTTGCCACCGAGCCGGACCGGCTTCGGGAAGGTGCCTGCAGCAATGGCGGCGTAGATCGAACTGCGTGACAGCCCGACCTGCTGACGCAGGGCCTGCAGCCGCAACAGGTAATCGACTGGCGTTGCTGTCTTGGCCGGCGAGAAGGTCGCCACGGCCGGTAGGGAGGCACGGTTCTTCATGCTGGCTCTCCCTGCTCGATGTTGCGCGTGGCCATGAAGGCCTGCAGATCGGCAAGGCGGTACAACACCCGGCCTCCGCGCTTGATGTAGGCCGGGCCGCCGCCACGACTGCGCCATGTAGCCAACGTGGTTTCGGTCACACGCAGCAACAGCGCCGCGTGGGCCGGCGGAACTTCAACGGCTTGGAAGGGGATGGACTGCAAGGGCACGCTCCGGAGTCGGCTGAAAGGGGAGCGGATGATAGGAGTTGGCCACAAGGCCAAAAAGCAGCCAGCCGGCTGGATGAGGAAGGCAGCCGGCTGGATTGGTAAGGCAGCCGGCTGGAGAAGCAAACCGGTTTGCGTCGGCGGAAGTTCTATGCCCTGCGCCGGGGGCTGAAACCGAGACGGGCCAGTGCCCG
Organism: Jeongeupia naejangsanensis; assembly: GCF_016865585.1. Lineage (GTDB taxonomy): Bacteria > Pseudomonadota > Gammaproteobacteria > Burkholderiales > Chitinibacteraceae > Jeongeupia > Jeongeupia naejangsanensis. Next base: position 2,716 of record NZ_JAESND010000004.1, read on the forward strand.
CGTGACCCAGCCGAGGCTGTCGTGGTAACTGAAATGGCCGGGCCCCAGACCGAGTTCCCGGGCTTTGGCGACGGCGTCCGGTTCCAGATCCTTGGCTGCTTCCACCTGCGTGACATAGGGCGTCTGGGCATGCCGGCTGTAGACCGCCTCGCGCAACCAGTCGGTCAGCGGCCGGGTCGCATCATGCCGCTTGGCACCACCGGCACGCGCGGCACTGAGACGGGCCTCCTCGACCAGTGCCACAGCCCCGCTGGATTCGACCATCCGCGCGGCCAGCGCAATGTGGGCCAGTGCCGCGTCGACCTCGACGCAGGCCCGCCAATGCTCGGTATCGTGCAACAGGCAGGCCAGTACGAGCAGATAAAACTCGGTCGCGGTCAACTGTGCCAAGCGGCTCCCTGACGCCGCCCGCATATGCAGGTAGTCCACCAGCATCATCCGGCCGTCGGGATCCTGCTCATCAAAATCGAGCAGGTCCTCCCGGTCTTCCCGCTCGCACGCCGCCCTGTGCGCAGCCCAGGCGGCGTCGACTTCCGCAGCCAGCTGCTGCAACGCATCCCAGCTCGCCGCCCAGACGGGCTCGAAGGCCACCGGATCCACCGGCTGCCGATGCGCGTCCAGTGACACGCCGGTGAACTCGACCAATGCCCGCTTGAGCTTGGCACCGAGCGGGGCCAGACCGCACTCGAATCCTTGGTCTAACCACCTTGCGTACTGCGCCGGGGATAAACGAATTCGCATCGCCGCAATGGCCTCGGCATAACTGCACCACATCCAGTGATTCCCTGACCCCGAACGCACCCGGCCAGGCGCCGGGGCGCACAGGTTCGAAAAGGCCGGATGATGCCGATTGTTTGCAAAAGCATCCGGATGAAAAAGGGGATTAAGTGGCTTGGCGAAACCATTTCAGTACGTCCTAGGTGGTGTGACAGGGGCATGATCCGGCCCCGAGCCCCCAAAAACGTAACCCCTTCGCAACAGGAATGAACCGACGACCGGTGACTACTGCGTAAGGTGCGCCGTGTCAGTATTATTGGCATGAATAGATGGACTGGGTTGAAAAAAAACCACATGAAATTAGATGCTTAAAGTGGATTCTGGTTGTCCTTATTATTGTTAATGTACTGACATGCGGGTCAGTCTAATAACTGTTAGGCAGAATGAAAATCGACCTCTCTCCATCTGAGATGCACGGCCACTGGACTCACTGCGAGCCAAAGGTTTGCGAGTTTCAGTACGGACCGACAATGATTTATGTCAGCTACAGCGCTGACAAGCCTATGCAACCCAGATTGGCGCTCGCGCAGGAAACAGTCGAGGCAGCTTTCAAAGACGCGGATGGAGCAATCGAATTCGCTCGGCAGATTTCCGAGACCAAGAATCCGGAGTTCTGGCGAAACGCGCGCCGAATCGATCTAAAGCAAAACCCGCTTATCGTCTTCGCTGTCCGCTATCCCATAGAAAGCGAACTGCCAATCTATGAAATTTCGTGGAACCCGATCTTTGAACCGGAAGTCGGGGTTGCTCTGTCAGATGCTTGGATAGAAGAGCAGGTGCACAGAGAGCATCTTCCAGACAATGACGAGATCATCTACGTAAAACGCCTGGGAGCACAGCTATATGCGCAAGCTGCCTAACCCTTCCAGCGAGAGGACGTCACAAGGGCTACGCTCTTGACCCGCCTCTCATGTCAAACGTTAGGCGTCAGGAGTAGCTCGGTGAACTTCCTTGGAACTTGGCGAGTGGTCGGGCTGCCGGATCGTGAACTTGTCTTCGCCGACAACGGTATGGGGTACTTCAGCACCCAGGGTGAGCGCATGCCGTTCTTCCAATGGTCAATCACAGAGTGCGGACGTCTTGCTTGGCAGTTCTTCTTGAATGAGGCACTTACTGAATTCGCATCGTGCGCGCACGAACCAGAATATGCAGTCAGCTGCGGAGGGACAGAGCTGCGCTTTGAGCACGCTCCGTTCCCGTTTGGCATCAAGCACTTTGTGCGCGAGGCACAGCCTGATGCCTAACCCTTCCATCGAGAGGACGCTTTCCGGCCTTCGGCCTCCAAGCGCCTCTCATGTCCAACGTTAGCCGTCGAGAGTTCCATGACCCGTACTGTTGAGTTTGAGATAGCTCTTTCCTTCGCCGGAGAGGATCGAGCCTATGTGGATCAAGTTGCAAATCTTTTGCGGGACTCCGGGGTAAAGGTCTTTTACGACATCTTTGAAGAAGCAACCCTATGGGGCAAGAACCTCTACGACTACCTCTCTGACGTCTACCAGAACAAAGCTCTGTACACGATCATGTTTATCTCCGAGAGCTACGCGCGCAAGTTGTGGACCAATCATGAGCGACAGGCTATGCAAGCGCGAGCGTTTCAGGAGCATCAAGAGTACATACTTCCCGCCAGATTCGACGACACCCCGATCCCCGGGGTCCTGCCGACCGTCGGGTACATCTCACTTGCAGGACGCACTCCTCAAGACTTCGTCAAGCTTGTTCAGACAAAGCTGGTCAACAGTGGCCGCACGATTCCTTCGGAATCGATACGCCGCGCCATGTTCTCCGTATCAAGCGCGCCTCGCGTTGATCCCATTCACGCAAGAGTTCTTGTCGTCTCTTCTAGCGGCCAGCCTGTTGCAACAGCAGAGATCACTGCCATTGCAGACAACGGCACCACGAAGAACGGGAGAACTTCCGTCGACGGAGTTGCCGAACTCTCCATCCCCACGCGCCGCCTCAATCAACTCCTGGTCGCCCATCCCGAGCATCCGGGAGTCGTCATCCACTCGTGGGATCCCTATGACGATCTGACAATCACGGTTGTTGACTCCGAGAATACGGGTTCAATTGTGTGTCATAGCACCGGGCACATCCCCGGGCTTGAAGGTCGCTTGAACCCCATACTGGACACGCACAATCGCATGTACCTATACGCCGACAACATCGCAATAGGCGGTGGAGTTCGGCAGCCAGCGACATTTCAGGTGGATGTACCTTTCGAGCTAGAAGATTCGAACGGCGTCGTCATGCAGGTCCGAGTTCTGCACATCCAGGGGCAAACCTCGTTGCTCCAGTATGTGTTCCCGCGCCGCATCGACGGCTAACCCTTCCATCGAGAGGACGGCACCCGGCAAGCCGGGCGCCGCCTCTCATGTCAAACGTTAGGCGCGCAGCCATGACATCAACGCTTTCCAGCTACAGCGACTCAGAAATCGAAGCACAGGTGATAACGCCAGCTGGTGGTTTGTCTTGCTTCCGCCTAGTGGCCTGTCCTGGCTACAAGTTGATCGAATACCGTTTGGACGATGGCGATTTTTTAGGTCTTATCCTAGAAGAGGACATACTCAATCGCTCTGCAATTCAATATCTTGAAAAGAAGGATGTCCCAGAGATCGATTGGAATGATAGGCTTCGTTAATTTTAGTGATTCAAATTTGGGCTTGGCTGGAAATTGCCCACGCAGGAGCCTAACATTTCATTCAACCCGGACGGGCTAACGTCCGCCGAATAATTTCAACGTTAGGCCTCTCCGGAACTGGTTCATGCTTGTCCTTCAAGTCCTCAAAAACCGCAAAGTGCCGTATGTCGTCCACGCTCAATACAGTGAGTCACGGCCGTATCAGGGAGGTCATCTAAGCCGCGTCCATCTTGGCGGCAGCTTTATGGGGTTCACATTCGAAGAGCTATGCGAGATGGGAACTGGGGAGTACGAGGTTGCCGCTCTTGATCCGCATGACTTCAGAAACACGGGAACAGAACCGGAGTTTCAGTCCGCTTGGGAAGCTAAGCATGCCCAATTCGAGTTCATTCTGTTTGGGTATCAAGTTGGCTCCTATACCTCGCTCGAGGTTCTCGCGTTCGCTCAAGACACATTGGAGGCCCGTCGTGCAGGCGAGGCCTAACCCTTCCATCGAGAGGACGTTACAAGGGCTGCGCCCTTGCGCCGCCTCTCATGTCAAACGTTAGGCCCCATGCAGTCAACCCTTTCTCTATTCATTGACGACGAGCCCCGGACGGTGGGACGGTTCGCCGTCCCAGAGATGAGCTTGAGTTCGTCTCGCGCAGCGATGAAGCAGCATCGATTTGTCATTGAGATGCAGGCAAGCGCACTGATTAAATATCTCGAGCCCGCATATGCGGCGTGGGTGGCCGAATCGAAGAAGGACGACGAACGCTGTGGCGGACCACAAGATAAGTTGGCGAAGGCGGGATACCCCAGCCTAAATCAACTGATCGAAACTCCAAGGCTTTTGGGGTTCGTTGTGGGGCACTATCTGTTGCAGGAATTTCTTGGCAAGCTCACTTGGGACGGCGCTAGCTCTATTGAGTACTGGTTAGATAGAGTCGTCGATTGCCAAACTAGTGATGGCTTCGTGCGCCTTTCTGGCACCTGCTACAGCAAGGCGCTCTGCGTTGAGGCCTAACCCTTCCATCGAGAGGACGTCGCCCGGCAAGCCGGGCCTCGCCTCTCATGTCACACGTTAGGGCTCTACATGCAATTTGTCTGCGACGGTGAGCTTCTCGGGGTGTTCCGCATTACCGGCCCGACTCACAACTTGCTGTTGATTCATCTTGTCGAGGGCTTGGGCGTCGAAACCACCGTTGAATGTTTGCCCGCCATAGGGCACGACAAACGCGCTGCGCTGGATGATGGCGCGGTCCTGCAAGCCGTTCATAACGGGGTGGCACAGGCGAACATGCAACATGGAACCGCTTACGCTGTTTCGCGCGTGAGGTACGTCCAAGACGACTCCAAGCCGGAGTCTGTTTATGAACTCCTCGCCCAGGCAATCGTCGCGCGCCGTGTTGCCGGCGGAGCGTTTGGGGCGAGCCCTAACCCATCCCTCAAGCGGACGCCTGACGGCGCCGCTTAAGTCAAACGTTAGACCACTCGCAGTGAAACTCCTGCTGATCGCATTGCTTTTACTAGGCTTCCAAATGTCACATTCCGCAGACAACCCTTTGCTCAAGGATGCAGTAAAGGCCCCGCCTGTCGTCTATTGGGCATCACTTGGCCGTACCGAGTCGGTTAAGCAATTGCTCGCCGATGGAGCAAGCCCGAACTCTGTAGATGAAGAGGGTTGGAGTGCATTGCAAGCCGCTGCTGAAAATGGGTATCTTGAAATCGTAGAGATTCTTGTTCGCGCAGGAGCCAATATCCACTACAGCTTTTCTGGCAAGACTGCACTGCAGTTTGCAGTTTCAGCCAAGCAGGAAAAAGTCGTCCGATACCTTAAAAGCGTAGGCGCAAAGTGAAAGTGCTGCCTAACCCTGCAGTCGAGCGGGACAGCCCAAAGCTGCGCTTTTGGTTCCCTCCGCTTCGCTCCGGCTGCCCCTCACTTCTACGTTAGGCGATGAGCCAGCCACTCATGATCCGTGACACCCTAGATACTCTCGCAAACACATTCCCCGAGTGGAAAGAGCAATTGTCAAAATCCACTCCTAACCGGGAATGGGAGTATGTTGTTACATCTCCCAACAAGATGACCAAGTTGGTTTTCTCTATCTCAGATCGTCTAAATGTTAAATTTGAGAAAATAAACCTAGAGTTTTTTCATGCATCCGAAGCAATCAGCGTGCTGAAAGAAATAACATCTGAAACACTGGTTTATGTCGAGTATGTACTGGATAGGAACTTGGCGGAAAGCCTAGAGCAAGATGTGCCTATTGGCATTCCAGAGCATCAAGGCAGCACTCTGTTGGTTCAGTCAAAAATCCCAACAAAAAACTCGGAATGGGCCTTTGCTAACAGAATAAGGACTATATCTTGGTCAGGGAGTTTTAATAAGAATTTCGAGGCCATATATGGCAAATAATAAATCGCCTAACTATTCGCTCAAGCCGACGGCCAAAAGCTACGTTTTTGGCTTCCCTCCGCTGCGCTCTGGCGCGGCTTAGCTCCAACGTTAGAGCACTGCGCATGGAAGAGCCCATCAGCTTCAATTTGTGGGGAAAAATAGTTCCTGAACGACGCAATGAAGCAATTGACTTCATTCGTCAGCAATCCATTTTTTCCAGCGAAATGGAACTTCGAAAGGCCGTCATGGCATCAATTGCCACTGGTCGAACAATGCAGATATCTGCTGTCCTAGGCTTGAACGGGGGAAGAACGCTAGAGGCTGCAGTTGGCAATATCTTTAATTGCTTTACTCTTTGCCAAGAAGGTTATGGCCCAGCCGGCAAAGTGTCATACTGCTCTATACACAACCTTCACTTTGGCGGCTGCTTGGGGTGCCATATTTGCAGTGGGTTCTACCGTGAGTAGCGCTCTAACCTTTCAGTCAACATGGACAGCCCAAGGTTACGCTTTGGGCTCCCTCCGCTACTGCGCAGCTCCGGCTGCCAGTTACTTCCAACGTTAGGCATCGCAATGCGCGCTGAGCAAGCACTCCAAAAATTCAAAGAGTTGGCGGCAGTAACCTCCTCGGAAGTTCAGGCCGTTCTCGCGAACCCGGCAGAACGACAGGCACTCTACAAGTTGCTACTTAGCGAGCAACTTCATCCAATGGCACCGCTGATCCGGGCTGCATTTCAGAAGGAAGTCGAGTACCGCGATGCGCTCTGGGAGAGAACCGTGGAAGATGACGGAAATTCCTACGAGGGAATCTATCGCTGTGCGTTTTTGCTGTATTGCTTGGGAACGCCAGATGACATCCCAGCATTGTGGCAGGCCAAATATCTCAACATGGACGTAGGCACTTCTATGGGGGCTGAGTTCTTCATAGGTGCTGGACTGAATGAGTCAATCAAATTCATTGAGAACGCAGTTCACCCTGAGTCCACCGAGATCGCCGCATACATCCAAGGTTGGTTCTCCCAGTCCGATGCAATGCAATGGCAAAAGGCTTGGGAAGAAGACATGCGCTCCAACATCAGCGATGCCTAACCCTTCCATCGAGAGGAAATGCCCCGGCAAGCCGGGCCATGCCTCTCATGTCAAACGTTATGGCGCTTGTTTTGCTCAAGGAGAAACTATCGTGGCCGATTTTAGAATAATCAAAATCACGTTAAATAGCGGACACATATTCATTCGTCGAGAAACAGTTGGGAAATCAACAATTGGCGGAGATGACGCGAAACCTTACAGCAGCACAAAAGTGCTCCGCCATTTTCGCAACATGGTGAGAATAAAAGTTGCGAATGGCAAAACCATCACGCCGCTTGACCAACACGCTAATCGAGCAACAACAGCTACGGTGCAAGTATTATTCATCTTATCCAACACCACTGAATCTCACGCTGACTCAATAAAGAGTCAAGAAATTAGCAATGCTCGAGCAGCACACCCCAATCTTGTGCTCAATGTTATTGGCTAATATTCCCGCTTACACTTCAATCAACCCGGATCGCCTTCGGCGTCCGGTTATTTCAAACGTTAGACCTCACAGTCACCTCCCATGAACAGCAATCGCTCTGTCTCAGCCGCAATCGGTGAATACCTCGTTCTTGGCGAGCTGCTCAAGCGGAACATTGAGGCCTATCTAGCTCACGGAGAAACACAAAAAGGATGGGATGTCGTCATCGTCACGGACGAGAGAACCAAGCGCGTTCAGGTCAAAACAATCGATTGGCCAAATCAGCAAGCGGTAAACGGGAACTTCGCCGGCGGGTTCGACTACCTTGTAGTGGTTCTGCTCGACAGACTGAACCCACGCAGCCGGTTCTTTGTCTTTAAACATGCTGAACTTGACCCTCTTCTTTCTGCACCGAACGAACTGAGGACTGGCGGCAAACGAACCCTAACGATTAGCCAGAGGTCGATGGACTCGCGAGTAAAGCTGCACGAAGACAACTGGAAGATCCTGCAGCCGCCTTCCACAGAGTCAAAACAAGAAGTTCTTCACACTGAGCCAGAAGGTGAGGTCTAACTTTTCCATCGAGAGGACGCTTTCCGGCCTACGGCCTCCAAGCGCCTCTTATGTCAAACGTTAGGCGACTTTGTGCGATATCCGACAGAACAAAGAGAGCCTTGCATGAATGCATCAGAAACGGAGCAGCAGTTTTGGCTTCTTTGCGAAACTGTCGATGCTGCCGATACCGTTGAATCGAGGGTCCCTGACTTGGAGCCGCTTCTCTTGAAGGTTTTGCAGCTCGCTAAAACCGAACAAGAGAACCGCGACACCTTGGTGAAGTGCTTCGTGCAACTTGTTGATGGCTCTCGTGAGATGTCACGGTGGATCGTGCTCTTCTGCATGCGAGAGCTCAAATGGCCTGAAATTCAACTGGCTGCAAATGACCGATTCGAACGGGCCGGAGGCGCTCGAGCGCCGAGACTGATGAACTGGATCAGCGATATCAACTGGGTGTACGACGATACCCTCTGGGAACATGCGGATTTTTTCTGGTACTTTTGGTCCCAAGAGCATCCGGGCGAGCCTTGGCCCTGCCAACCAGCCGCCTAACCCTTCCATCGAGAGGACGCATGTCCGGCAAGCCGGCCTGCACCTCTCATGTCAAAAGTTAGCCATCCGGGAAGATGAGCTTTGTTCGAGCTTTTCAAGAAAGCACCGCCACCACCGCCCGAGTTGCCAAAGAGGCTCCCGCCGGTCCCAGATTGGCAGCCTAGCGTACAACTGCCTCTCGACAGGATTGCTGAACGAATTCGGTTCTACACGAACGGTTCGCGCGACTTTGCTCTGTTCAGCAATGGTACCGTGGCCATTCTTCCTTTCGGCCTGAACGACAAGGACGCCGAGCAGCATGCGCTCAAGGCGCTCCACGGCGTGTTCCACGCCCATCCAGATTTCAATCCGATGAACATGAAAGACGGCAATGTCTTGGTGCAGTATAACCACGACGTAGCGAGCCTTGTGTTGGCCGACGTGGTTCAGCAGAATTGGTCTGAAATCGAAATGCACCATCGGCGTGCGCTAGCTACCTACGAAGTCCTAATCACTCCGCTGGGTCAGAACACGTTCGATGACTTTGGGAAGAAGGCACTCTTCGGCAGGTGTTTCATGTTTATGGATGCCCAAGCACCGCAAGTCGTTCGTATCGAGCGCCATGACGGCTAATCATTCATTCATTCCATCGGATGCCTGACGGCGCCGCGGCATTCAAACGTTGTGCCTCAGCAGAGGTGTCTTGCTGTGTTCAGTAAGCTATTTGGCAAAAAAACCTTCGATCGGATTGAACAGCCGCTCAATGCAATCACCCTCCTTGGCAACGTTGAGGGTGCTGGCGTCAACAGCTTACGCATTGCCTTGGTGGCACGGCTCCGTTCCTTTTCCGGGGTTGCCAACGCCTACCTCGCCAAGATTCAGTACGTGGAGGAGGACGAACTGCGTGTTGGTCTTGCAATCGATGCGCCTTCGATTTCTGAAGTAGAGAAAGGCGAAATTGCGTCTCGGTGCTCGGGCGTGGTGCCGATGGACATCCTCTTCCTTGATTCGCTGCCCGACTCAATAGTCGCCTCTTTGCGTAGCAGCTACACACCGTTGTTTGTGCCTGATCTCAAGCTCTTTGAGTGCCCGATCCGTGTCACAAGGGGGAGTAATTCTGAAATGCCGACCGAGTGGAAGGGGGCAATTATCTTCTTCTACGTTGCGTCCTCATCCTATCAGGAAGCGCTGCTGACCGCCGTTGCTCAACTGAGGGCGGAGGGCTACGAGTATCAAACAGTAGCGAACGGCAAAGTAAACCAACTCGACCCCTCGGTTTGGTGGTCCGGATTCGTTATGGAAAAGTGGAGCGAGCATGCCGCTCACTTTCCTTCACAAAGCGATCTCGAAGCGCTAGTTGCAGCTGGTGGGTATTTCAGAGGGCCAGTATTGGGGTGGGCGCATGACTCTGAGGCATAACACTACTGTCGAGCGGGCGCTCTGCCTATTGGCGGAGTTCCTTCGCTTCGTTTAGTCACCCCCGCTCACCTTCGACGTTAGCCATAGCCATGCAGCTCGATCGCACGAAATCATTGATCCATGATGGGATTAATTTGAAAAACCCCCTTGAAGCACTTGCCCATGTGCTTGAGTCTGCTCTTGAGCTGATCTCATTGCCTGACAATGATTTCGCGTGGTCATCTTGGGACAATGCAGCCGAAGCTCAAGCTGAAGTCAGTTCTTTGATTCAGTGTGTTCAATCAGGTGCCCTACCTGAGAGAGCTAGTGTCTCTGTGCTGTTCGCCCCAACTGGCCCCCTTCAAGAGGTAAGCCTTGGCAGTGGATGGGCAGAACCATTTCTTAAGGTTGCGGAGAGGTTCGATGAAGTAGAAGCTTTTCTTTGGTTAAAATCTGGCTGAACCCTTCAGTCAACCGAGTCTGCCTTTGGCAGTCCGGTTGAAGGAGCCTTCGCTAACGCTATCAGCAACCGCTGAGGCGGCCTTGTTTCGGCTCTGCGTCTTGTACGACGTACGGCGCTAGTTTCCAACATGGCTGCGCCTAACTCTTCAGTCAACCGGACACCCAAACTACTGCGCAGTTTAGGTTCCCTCTGCTGGCGCTCCAGCGCCGGTTACCTTCAACGTTAGGGTGCTATCGTGCTCATAAAACATATCGTCAAGCACGCCTTGCCGCTCAAGGGCAAGCTGCACATTCCCGATGCTCTAGGAGGGGCGGTTTCCCATCGATTGAAATCAGGCGCTCTGCTCAATTGCACGTTCCAGTCTCCCGACGGAGAGCAGTTCGAACTCGAAGGAAGGGTTGCCTTTGAACTCATCAACTACAAAGGTCGAGTCGAGCACCTGGAGAGAATCGGCGGCAGCCTCATCTTCGGCGAGAGGCCCGGTGGCCAAATCCCGCTTGGCTGGTTACTCTTTGTGCTGGTGGACGAATGAAAAATACTTTCAGTAACGCAAAGGGCTTGCAGCCTTCGAACCAGCTCCCTAACACTGCGGTCAACGTGACAGCCCAAAGCTTTGCTTTGAGTTCCCTCCGGGCTCCCGGCACTCCGACAGCCTGTTATCTCCAACGTTAGGCATCGTGAACCGGCTCATATTTGATGGCCGGTCAGTGAGGCTCCATCTTTGACTACAAAACCAGTTGAAATGCCTGCTGTTGACATACCTATTTGGCGTGCAGAAGCGATGAGACAACCATCTAAGTCGAAATTAATGCGTGCCATTTCTGAAAAATACTCTGCGCCAAAAAATGACGTTGGCGCAATGTTGTATGCTATCTTTGATGATTTTACGATGGATGATTTAATCTACATTTGGAAGTGGGACATGGAGAGGGCGGGCGTTGGTATTTCAGATGAACGAATAGATATTCTGCTTGTTCACCTGCAATCTTGCGTGGCAAATAATTCCTAACACTTCAGTCAACCGGGACCGGTTAAAGCCGATCTGTTACTTCAAACGTTAGGTGCTCTCGTGAGCGATAACTGGAATCAACTTGCAGTGCAGTACTTTCACCTGATCAGCCCAACTGGAGAACTGTCCGAGGCTGAGGTGCATATTCGCAACATGGCGGTACGTGACTTGATCGGCCGTGCTGCGGCTTCGCTCCCAAAAGACAACCCAATTGCACTGTCTTGGTTCATCGATGCATTGCAACGAGACCCCGATCGCTTGTTTGTGGCTCAAGTTATGTCAGTCGCGAATCCAGTTCCACGCTGCTTGCTTGATCCGTTGTTGATTGCCGCCCTCTTGGAGCCAAACCCAAGTGCAAGCCGGGCGTTCGTGGCTCCTTGCGTTCGCAGCTTTGGTGGTCCGGAGGTCGTTACTCGCATCGCTGCTTTAGCAGGCCACCCTGGCGTTGCTGAGCATGGCGGCGTGAACAAAGCCATGTACTGGGTGCCGTAGGTCGGCCCCTAACACTACATTCAACCCGGACTGGCAAGAGCCAACCGGTTAATTTAAACGTTGGCGTCCATGACCTCTCCTTTCACTTGGCTTCGTGCAAGACTGTCCGCGAGGCCGCAGGACATATCGGGGTTTCACTACGAGCCGGCGGATCGCGTGGCGCACTTCGAAGAGGCCGCACCTGGCCTGACAATTGGCACCTTTCAAGATGCACCACCGTGGATTGTCGTAGACATTTCACTTGCCACAATCATTGTTGCCTCGTGGCCAGGACGGCTGTGGGAAATTCAGGTTGTTCATCGGGCCTCAGAGCAACCTGCTGCAGATGCTGGCTATGTTCGTGCTACCGCAGTCCATGTCGTTAGAGAGCTGTCGCCCGCTATCCTTTTTGGAGCCAACGGCGAGGCAGTTGCCTCGATCCTCAGCGTTGCAGCCCAATTGACACTGGTGCAACGAGATCAATTGGCTCGCTTGCATAGTGAAGCCGGTGACGAGGCCTATTCACAAGTGTGGAATCGATGGCTAGTTGAATCAGACCCGACGAGCGACCATTGCGGTGATGATCATAGAAATACACTTGCGGTTGTCTCTGGGAAAAGGCGCTCTCCACTTGGCGCCGCTCCTACCGTTCTTCATTCTGTTCTTTCGCGACGTGCGACTGAGGTTGATGGTGCAGCTGCCTTTGTCGAAGACGGCGAAGAGCGCTATTTCTCTCCGGCATGGTCGAAGGCCTTTGCCAGCCTGTTGCATGCCTGTTTTGCAATGGGCGCTGAAGCGAGCCTCGTTTCCAAAGATCAACGTTCGACGCTTATCGCAGCATACGAAAGCTTGGCAGGTATCGAATGACGCCCAGCCTGTTGGCCGAGCGGACCTCGCGCATAAAGCCGGGCCGGGCCACTCATTTCAAATCTTAGGGGCCGTTGCCTTTCAAGGGGGCGCGTGAGTTAGCAGGGGCGGTTTATTTTCTCTTTTCGCATAATTGGTATTAAGGCCCTGACAAGGTGCTCTGTTCGCTTGGGCAGGGGGAATCACGCCTCGCGTGCATTTCTTGCCGAGCTGCTAGATGATGTCTGGAGCATGAATTGAGCAACTAGGCGGGCTGCTGCGGCTGCGTCACTTTGAGTGCGTGACACCTGTGACACGCAAGGAGCTGAACGTGTCACGGGGAAACACCATTCAAATCAACGGTGTGACACCTGTGACACGTGTGACACCGCTAAAAGCGGGAGGGCGAGGAGGGGGCGAGCACGCAAGGACTTAGTGGTATTAAAGTCCTTCGGTTTCCTGCAGGGTGCTGCTTATCGAGTTCGGGACTGGTATTGGGTCTATCTTTTTATGGATACGCCTATGTCCCGTAGTGGTGTCGCAGGTGTCACCCGGCTAGCTGATCAGGCTGCCTTGCCCTTGCGCAGCGGGATGACTTTGTCACCCTGTCCGGCGAAATCATGCGGGGGAATGAACTGCGTTCGGTTGGCGTCGAGCCAGTCGGCCCACCACTGAACCATCATCCGGCGTTGTGCCAGAAACTCGGCCTTGTGTGTATAGGCGGCGCGCACGCCATTGCGCTCCTTATGGCTCATCTGTCGTTCGATGGCGTCTTCACTCCACAGCCCGGATTCCAGCAAGGCACTGCAGGCCATCGCTCGGAAACCATGGCCGCAGACCTCGGTCTTGGTATCGAAGCCCATGCGGCGCAATGCCTGATTCACGGTGTTCTCACTCATCGGTTTGGATGCGTCGTGATCGCCGGCAAAGACCAGATCAAAGCGACCGGTCAACGGGTGGATCGCCTCAAGGACCGCAAGCGCTTGGTGCGATAGCGGCACCATGTGCGGTTCGCGCATCTTGGCTCCACGGTGCGAGTGCTTTACGCCTTCAATTTCGGTGCGACTGGCCGGTATTGTCCAGATGGCTCGGTTGGCGTCGATTTCGTCCCAGCGCATAAAACGCAGCTCACTGGAACGGACGAAGGTCAGCAGGGTGAAGCGCAGAGCTTGCTTGGTGAGAGTGCGCCCGCCATCGTTCTCGACGTGCTGCAACAGCTCGGGGATGCGCTCCAGTGCAAGGGCAGGGCGGTGAGTGGCTTTGCGGACCGCGAGTGCACCGGTCATATCACGGGCCGGGTTGGTATCGATCAGGCAGGTCTGGACTGCATAGCGCATGATGCCGTCGATGTGCTGGCGTAGCCGGCTGGCCAGATCGAGTGCACCGCGTTCTTCCACCCTGCGCAGCGGGGCAAGCAGGTCGCGGGTGTTCAGGTCGGCAATGGCTCGTTGGCCGATGGCTGGGAAAATATCCGCTTCCAGCCGACCCAGGATTCGGCGTGCATGGTCTGGCGTCCACTTGCCTGCGCTCTTTGCGTGCCAATCTCGGGCGATGGCTTCAAAGCTGTTTAGGGTCGAATTCGCCTCATCCCGCTTGACTTGGCGTTTGTGTTCTATCGGGTCAATTCTTGTTGCGAGGAGGGAGCGGGCCTCGTCGCGCTTGGCGCGAGCCTCCGATAGTGACAACGCCGGGTAGTCGCCGAAAGCGGTCAGGCCTGGCTTGCCGCTGGGTTTGGTGAACTTGAAGCGCCATGATTTGGTGCCGTTGGCCTTCATCAGCAGAAACAAGCCGCCCCCATCGAATAGGGAAAAATCCTTGTCGCGTGGCTTGGCGTTGCGGCAATCGGCATCGGTCAGGGGCTTGGTTGTGCGTGCCATAGGTATACGATTTTCAAATCGAATCAGCGTATCCCTAAACGTATACCTAAAGATGCTGGATGTGAACGGACTTAGTTGGATTCCCTTGGACGCAAAAAACCCCCGGAAGCTAGGCTTTTCGGGGGTTCTTTGGACTTCCTAGGGCGCCCTAGGAAGGGTGACTGGTGCCCGGGGTCGGACTCGAACCGACACGCATTGCTGCGGGGGATTTTGAGTCCCCTGCGTCTACCATTTCGCCACCCGGGCGGGCAAGGCCGGGATTATGGCCGAACCTGTGACGAACGGCAAGCTTATTGCTTGGCCTTCTTCAGCGCCAGTGCCCGTTCGTACAACTGGTTGCGCGGGGCGCCGGTGATGGTCTGCGCCAGCGCAACGGCTTGCTTGAGCGGCAACTCGGCCACCAAGGGCGCCAGCACCGTATCGTGCGCGGCTTCGTCGGTGTGCTCGACTTCGGCGGCGGCATCGACGACGAGGACGAATTCGCCGCGTTGCTGGTTGGCGTCCTGCTTGACCCACTCGACCAGCTCGCCCAGCGTGGTGCGCCGAATCGTCTCGAAAGTCTTGGTCAGTTCGCGTGCCATCACCACTTGCCGCTCGGCGCCGAACACGGCTGCGAGATCGGTCAGGCAGTCGACGATGCGGTGCGGTGCTTCGTAATACACCGTCAGATAGGGCAGGGGGGCCAGCGCGGCCAGGGCGTCGCAGCGCTGCTTGGTCTTCGGTGGCAGAAAGCCGTAAAACAGCGTGTGCGGGCAGTTGAAGCCGGCGGCCGAGACCGCGGCGGTCAGCGCGCTGGCGCCCGGCACCGGCACCACCGGGTAGCCGGCGGCATGCACGGCGGCGGCAAGCACGGCACCGGGATCGGAAATGCCCGGTGTGCCGGCGTCCGAGATCTGCGCGACCGATTCGCCGGCGGCCAGACGGGCGATGATCCGCTCGGCCATGGCACGTTCGTTGTGTTCTCTCAGGCTGACCAGCGACTTCTGGATGCCAAAGTGCCGCAGCAATTGCCCCGAAACCCGCGTATCTTCGGCGGCGACGACGTCGACACCGGCAAGCACGTCGAGCGCGCGCTGGCTGATATCCCGCAGATTTCCGATGGGCGTGGCCACCACATATAATGTAGCCCGGGCTACCTGGTAAGGATCGTGATGCACATTCAGGCTCCATGGCGCATGTTGCGCCGGATTGGGCACGGCAGAGGCCGTGGATTGCGGGCGCTACTATACGGCGCGCTGCTGGCCGGTGTCAGTACCGGCTGTGCGACCCGGCCGGCGCCGGTCGCGTCGCAACCGACGCCGGCACCCAGTGTGGTGGCGCGTCCGGCACCGCCAAAGCCGGCACCGGTAGAAATCACGCCGCTGCCGCAGACACCGGCAGTCACTGTCGAAGCAAAGCATGACGCCTACATCGCAGTGCTGTTGCCGAGCGCGACGGCAAGCAAGGCGCTGAAGCCGGCTGTCGACCAGATCGTGGATGGCATCATCAAGGGGGCGCGTGTCTTCGGCCAGGGCTCGGAGCCGCCGCTGCGCGTGTTCGAAACCACCGATCAGGACGAGGACGTGCTGGCGCAGTACAACAAGGCCGTCGAAGGCGGTGCAGCCGCCGTGATCGGCCCGCTGACGCGCAGCGCGGTCAATTACCTTGCCGACAACGGGCAGTTTCCGGTGCCGGTCATCGCACTGAACAGCTTTGATGCCCGCACACTGCGGCGCCCGAATCTGTACAGCTTCAGTCTGTCGGTCGAGCAGGAGGCCAGCGAGGTCGCGCGGGTGATGCGCGAAAGCGGCGTGCGCAATCCGCTGATCGTCACGGCCGCCAATCCGCTGAGCCAGCGGATGAGCCAGGGTTTTGCCGCCGCCTGGCAGGCGCTCGGCAATCCGGCGCCGCAAGTGATCGATGCCGGCAATGCCACGCAGGCGCTGGCGGGCTTGCGTGCGCAGGTCGCGGCCAAAAATCCCGACGCGGTGTTCCTCGCAACCGGCTTCAAGCTCGGTCGCAAGGTCCGGCCCTTCATCGGCAACGACTTGCCGGTGTATGCCACCTCGCAGATCAATCCGGGCCCACTGCCGGCGACGGCGATCGCCGATCTGGCTGGCGTGCGTTTCCTCGACATGCCGTGGGTGGTCAATGCCGATGACCCGTACTATGCGTTGTTTGCCCGCGCACGGACGCAGTCGAACGACTACGAGCGGATGTTTGCGCTGGGCGTCGACGCATGGCGGATCGCCGCGGCGCTGATTCACGCACCGGGGCAGTCGGTGTCGTTCGACGGCCTGACCGGCCAGTTGAGCCAGCGTACCGACGGCGTGATCGAACGCCGCCTGCTGCCGGAGCGTTTCGGCGAAGGCAACGCCGTTCCGTCGGCCAGCGACAGCGCGACACCGGACGACGGTGCCCCGATCCTCTAGCCCGCCCGGCGAGCGCGGGGCCGTTGCCGAAGCGCTTGCCGCCGATTACCTGATCGCCCGCGGTCTTCGCATCGTGGCGCGCAACTGGCGTTGCCGCCGCAGCGAGATCGACCTGATCTGCCGCGACGGGAACACCCTGGTCTTCGTCGAGGTCAGACAGCGTGCTTCCGGCCGCTTCGGCGGCGCCGCCGCCAGCATCACGCCGGCGAAACAGGCGAAATGGATCGCCGCGGCGCAGTCCTATCTTCTCGGCGTTTCGCCGGTTCCGCCTTGTCGTTTTGACGCGGTGTGCATCGACGGCGACGCCATTTCCTGGCTCAAGCACTGTATCGAGGCCTGAGGGCCCGCTGTAACAAAGGCAAGCAAATGGATTTATTGCAAAGGGTGCGCGAGCACTTCGAAGAATGCGTCACCACGCAGCAGATGGTGATGGAGATTCTGGGCCCCAGCGTCGGGCTGGCGGCGGAAAAAGTCGTTCAGGCACTGATTTCCGACGGCAAGGTACTGGCTTGCGGCAACGGCGGCTCGGCTGCGGTGGCGCAGCATTTCGCCGCCGCCATGGTCGGCCGTTTCGAGCGCGAGCGGCCGGGTTTGTCGGCGGTGGCGCTGACGACCGATTCGTCGGTGCTGTCGGCCATCGCCAACGATTACGACTACGACCTGGTGTTCTCCAAGCAGGTGCATGCGGTCGGCCGCGCCGGCGACGTGCTGCTGGCGATTTCGGCGTCGGGCAACTCGGCCAACGTCGTTGCAGCGATCAATGCCGCGCACGAAAGGCAGATGAGTGTGATTGCGCTCACTGGCAACGATGGCGGCCAGATCGGAGACTTGCTGGTCGGTGACGACCTGCACCTGTGCGTGCCGGCCGAGCGGACCGCCCGGATTCTGGAGGCGCACATCACCCTCGTGCACGCGCTGTGCGACACGATCGATTACATGTTGTTGGGAGGCGAGTAAATGAAGAAGTCCCGTATCGTAGCAGTCGCGCTGGTGGCGTCGCTGTCCCTGTCGGCCTGCGTGCCGATCGTCATCGCCGGTGCGGCCGCGGTCGGCGCGATGGTCGGTTCCGACCCGCGTCGCGCCGAGACGATCAAGACCGACTTCGACATCAGCGCGCGCATCAGCGCCAAGATCCTCGACGCCTACAAGGACACCGCGCACGTCAACGTCAATGCCTACAACGGTATCGTGCTGCTGACCGGTGAAGTACCCAACGAAGCCGCCAAACAGAAGCTGACCGAACTGGCGCGCACCGAACCGGGCCTGCGCAAGCTCTACAATGAAACCGTGGTGGCGCCGGTTTCGGGCAGCACCGACCGCCTGAACGACACCCAGCTGACCGCAAGGGTGAAGACCGCCGTATGGACCGAATCGTCTGACAGCGGCGCGCTGCACCTGATGGTCGTGACCGAACGCAAGGTCGTTTACCTGATGGGCATCACCCGGCCGGACATTGTCGACCAGGCGGCGCGCTCGGCCAGCATGGTCGACGGCGTGGCCCAGGTCGTGAAGCTGGCCGAAGCCAACCCGGTCGGCCCGGCCGACGAGGCGCTGCGCAAGTAAGCGCCAGCCCGCCTCGCACCGGCCTCGATGCACGAGAGGGGCGGATGTGAGGCGGAGTGCCTGCAGCGTGTTGTTGATCACCCTGCTCGCCGGCTGCGTGCCGCTGATGCTGGTGGTCAATCTGGTCGAGATCGGTGTCGTCGTCGGCACCGATCCGCGACCGGTTGCGGTGATGAAAACCGATTTCGAGCTGGCCGGCCGGCTCGGCAAGGCGCTCGACGCCGAATTTGCCGAAACGGCCCACGTCAGCGTCAACGCGTTTGACGGCGTGGTGCTGCTGAGCGGCGAAATACCCGACGACGACGCCCATGCGCGGCTGGCGGCGCTGGGTACGGCCCAGCCCGGCGTGCGCCGGCTGCACGATGAAACGGTGGTTGCATCACCATCGACGCCGGCCGAACGCGCGACCGACACCCAGCTCACCGCCCGGGTGAAGGCGAACATCATCGCCTACGCCAGCGACAGCCTCGATTCGATGCACCTGATGGTCGTCACCGAACGGCGCGTCGTCTATCTGCTGGGCAAGACCCGACCGGCCTATGCCGAACATGCGGCGATTGCAGCCCGACTGGTCAGCGGTGTTCAGCGCGTCGTGGTGCTGGTCGACACCGGTGCGGCCATCGCACCTCCGGTGCCGAATGAAACTCCGGATGCGGTAGAGCCGCCGGATGATGCGCCCATGCCTGCACCGAATTCGTGAACCGGTGCTCAGAGCAGCGGCGCGAGGTCCCTGGCGATCATCGCCGCGATTGCCGGCTGGGCGTCGGCCACCGGATGCAGCTGGTCGGGCTGGAACCAGTCCGGCCGGTTGATCACCGGCGCCAGCAGGAAGGGCGTCAGCCCGGCGCGATACTGCTTCGCCAGCGCCGGGTACATCGCAGCGAAAGCACGCGTGTAGTCCGGACCGTAATTCGGCGGCATCTGCATGCCGACCAGATGGACCTTGGCGCCGGCTTTCTGTGCTGCGGCGATCATGGCACCGAGGTTGCTTTTGGCCTTGGTCACCGGCAGCCCGCGCAGCCCGTCATTGGCGCCGAGTTCGATGATGACCAGCTTGGGTTTGTGGATTTTCAGCGCTTGCGGGAACCGCGTCAGGCCTCCGTCGGTCGTTTCTCCTGATACGCTGGCGTTGACGACGGTATACGGCTTGCCATTGCGTGCCAGTTCGGACTCGAGCCGGACCGGCCAGGCCTGGTTGGCGGCGATGCCGTAACCGGCCGACAGGCTGTCGCCGAACACCAGCAGCACCGGCTTGCCGGCGGCCACGACCTGACCTGCCAGCAGCGCAATACCGCAGAACACCATAAGCTGAAGCACCGCGCGTTCCCACACCTTGCCCATCCGGTTCCCCATGTCCATCGCCAGTCCTGCTCCTCTTTCCAGATCCGTTCTCGATTGCCGCTCGCTCGGCAAACGTGTTGCCGTCGCCGATGGCCCGCTCGACCTGCTTGCCGACATTTCGTTCTCGCTGCCCGAAGGCGAAAGCCTCGCCATCGTCGGTGCATCGGGTTCGGGCAAGTCGACGCTGCTGGCGCTGCTCGCCGGGCTCGATCTGCCCAGCAGCGGCAGCGTGATGCTGGCCGGGACCGATCTGGCCTCGCTCGACGAAGACGGCCGTGCGCGGCTGCGCGGCCGGCTGGCCGGTTTCGTTTTCCAGTCCTTCCAGCTGCTGCCCGAGCTGACCGCGCTCGAGAACGTCATGCTGCCGCTCGAATTGGCATCCCGCAAGGGGGCGCGCGACATTGCTGCCGGCTGGCTCGAACGTGTCGGCCTCGGCAAGCGGCTCGAGCACACGCCGCGCACGCTGTCGGGCGGCGAGCAGCAGCGCGTGGCGCTGGCGCGTGCGTTCTGCACCGGCCCACGCATCCTTTTCGCCGACGAACCGACCGGCAGCCTCGATACCCACACCGGCGAAAAGATTGCCGACCTGCTGTTCGAGCTGAACCGTGAAACCGGTGCAACGCTGGTGCTGGTGACGCACGACGAAGCGCTGGCCGCGCGCTGCAGCGCCAGTCTGCGGATTGCCGCAGGGCGCGTGGTCGAACAGCGCGGGTTTGCCGCATGAAGCTCGCGCTGCGCCAATTCCGCCGCGGCCTTGCTGCCGGCGATTACCGTACGCTGATTGCCGCGCTGGTGGTGACGATCGCCGCGCTGACGGCGGTCGGCCTGTTCGCCGGCCGCATGGCCAAGCTGCTCAATACCGAAGCGAACAACCTGCTCGCCGCCGATGCGGTGCTGACCGCCGACCACCCGATCCCGGCGCATTTTGCCGATGCCGCCCGCGCTGCCGGGCTGGTCGTCGCGCAGACGCAGGCGTTCCCGAGCATGGCGGCCAAGGGGGACGCGGCGGTGCTGGCCAGCGTCAAGGTCATTGACGGCGCGTATCCGCTGCGTGGCAAGCTGTGGCTGGCCGGGCACGCCGAATCCGCCGTTGGCGCGCCGCCGGCAGGGTCGATCTGGCTGGATCCGAGGCTGGCGAACCGCCTGAAGCTGAAGGTCGGCGATACCTTGCGGCTGGGCAACACCCGGTTCAACGTCGCGGCGCTGATCGACCGCGAGCCCGATGCTGCACTCGATTTCGCCAGCCTGCAGCCAAGGCTGATGATGAATGCCGCCGATCTTGCCCAGACCGGGCTGGTCGGCTTCGGCAGCCGGATCAAGTACCGGTTGCTCGTCGCCGGTCCGCCACAGGCGGTTGCCGCGTGGCAGCAGCAGGCGCGCAGCACGCTGGCACGCGGCGAACGGCTCGAGGACGTCCGCGAGGCACGCCCCGAGGTCAAGACCGCGCTGGAACGCGCCGAAACCTTCCTGCGACTGGTCACGCTGCTTGCTGCGACGCTGTCGGGCACAGCGGTGCTGCTGGCGGCACGACGCTTTGCCGCGCGCCGCGCCGATGCCGTTGCGCTGTACGTGACGCTGGGGGCAACGCGGGCGCAGATCCGCGGCATCCTGCTCGGCGAGCTGCTGCTGCTGTTCGTGTTCGGCGCGCTGGCTGGCGGTGCGCTTGGCTGGGCTGCGCAGGAGGTGCTGGGTTGGGCGGTGCGCGACCGTTTGCCGGCGCCGCTGCCGGCCGGTTCGTTCTGGCCGTGGATTGCCGCTTGCGGTTTCGGCGGCGTGCTGCTGATCGGTGTTGCGGGACCTGCGCTGCTGCGGCTGGCGGCGACGCCGCCGATCCGCGTGCTGCGGCGTGAAACGACCGCACCGCCACGGCTGTGGCTGACGCTGGCACTGACCGGT
Organism: Jeongeupia naejangsanensis; assembly: GCF_016865585.1. GTDB lineage: Bacteria > Pseudomonadota > Gammaproteobacteria > Burkholderiales > Chitinibacteraceae > Jeongeupia > Jeongeupia naejangsanensis. The sequence goes on from NZ_JAESND010000004.1 coordinate 24,369, forward strand.
ATCGCCACGGCCGCGCTCTTCGTCGGCGTGGCGGGCAACGCCAAGCTGGCCGCCATCGTCGCTGCCGGTATCGCGGGTGCGCTGCTGGTGGCCGGCCTGCTCGGCTGGGTCTTGCTGCTGCTGTTCGGTCGTTTCGCCAAGGGCTTCGCCGCGCGGATTGCCGTGCGGCAACTGGCCCGCCGACGCTGGCTGGCGGCGGCGCAACTCGGCGCGCTGGCGGTCGGCCTGCTGGGGCTGTGGCTGCTGACGGTGGTCGAGCGTGATCTCCTGAGCGCTTGGGAAAAGCGCGTCCCGGTCGACGCGCCGAACCAGTTCGCAATCAACATCCAGCCCGATCAGGCTGCGTCGCTCGACAAGGCATTTGCCGATGCCGGTTTCGCGCCGCCCGCGCTGCAACCGATGATTCGTGGCCGCTGGATGGCGCAGAACGGCAAGCAGGTCGAGCCGAAGCGTTTCGAGGACGACCGCGCGCAGCGGCTGGCCGAGCGCGAGTTCAACCTGTCCTGGGGCGAGACCTTGCGGGCGGACAACCGGCTCGACACCGGTACACCGCTCGACGAATCGAAACCGGGCTACTCGGTCGAAGCCGGGCTGGCGAAGACGCTGGGCATCAAGCTCGGTGATACGTTGACCTTTGACGTCGCCGGCACCAGGGTGAGCGCGCCGGTCGTCAACCTGCGTACGGTCGACTGGGATTCGTTCCGGGTCAATTTCTTCGTCGTCGGCACCCGGTCGCTGTTCGCCGAGCTGCCGGCCAGCCTGATCACCAGCTTCCACCTGCCGGCGGAACGTCGCGATGTCGTCGCGCGCTGGTCGGCGCAGTTCCCCAATGTCACCTTCATCGATGTCGGCGAGGTGCTCGGCGAAGTACGTCGCGTGCTCGAGCTGGCGTCGAGTGCTCTGCGGCTGGTGTTCGGCTTCTGCCTCGCGGCCGGGCTGACCGTGCTGCTGGCCGCGCTGGAAACGACCGCGCCTGAGCGCCGGCGCGAGGCGGCGGTGATGCGCGCGCTCGGTGCCAGCAGGGCGCAGATCACCAAGGTGCAATGGATCGAAGGTGCGGCCATCGGCGCGACGGCGGGGCTCGTTGCCGGCGTCGCGGCCAGCGTGTCGGGCTGGCTGCTGGCGCGTGAAGTGCTCGAACTGACCGTGCCGTGGAACTGGCAGTTGCCGCTGATGAGTCTGGCAACCGGCGTGCTGCTTGCCGCGCTGATCACCGCGTGGGAGCGGCGGCAGCTCTCGCGTGCATCCGCGCTACGCCTGCTGCGCGATCCGGGCTGAGGGCCGTCAGACCGGGGGCTGGCGTTGCGGATTCCAGGCGATCTCCCAGAGGTGGCGGTCGGGATCCTGAAAGTAGCCGGCGTAACCGCCCCAGAAGGTCGGTTGCGCCGGCTTGACGATGGTGGCACCGGCCGCGGCGGCTTGTGCCATCACCGTATCGACCTCGGCTTGCGACGCCACATTGTGCGCGAGACAGACGTCCGGAGCGCTTGCTGCCCGTAGTGGCAGGCCGGTGTCGTGCGCCAGGCTGGCGCGTGGCCACAATGCCAGCCCCAGCCCTCCGTGCAGCTCGAAGAAGGCGACGGCGCCGTGCTCGAACGCGTCGCCGACGCTGCCTTCGGTCACCAGCCCGAGCCCGTCGCGATAAAAATGCACCGCATCGTTCAGGTCGTCGACGCCGAGGGTAATCAGGGCGATGTACGGCTTCATCTCAGGTCGCTCCGCTACGGGACGCCATACTGGCTGGCGCCCGGTCCGATTCAAAGACCGAGCGCGGACAGCCCGGGGTGATCGTCGGGGCGTCTGCCTTGCGGCCAGTGGAATTTCCGGTCGCGTTCGTGGATCGGCAGGTCGTTGATGCTGGCAATGCGCCGGCGCATGAAACCGTGCTCGTCGAATTCCCAGTTTTCGTTGCCGTACGAGCGAAACCAGCTGCCCTGATCGTTGTGCCATTCGTAGGCGAAGCGCACGGCAATGCGATTCCCGTCGTGCGCCCACAATTCCTTGATGAGCCGGTAGCCCTGTTCCCGATGCCATTTTTGGGTCAGGAACTGCACGATTGCGGTTCGGCCACTCAAAAAGTCGGACCGGTTGCGCCAGACGCTGTCGACGGTATAGGCCAGCGACACACGTTCAGGATCTCGCGTGTTCCAGGCATCTTCGGCTGCGCGCACCTTCAATGCGGCAGATGCGGCATCAAAAGGCGGCAGGGGCGGTCGGGGAGAAATCGCTTCACTCATCATCGGACTCCAGGGCAATCGTCATCACGGTTTACGGGGGCTGCGGTCTTCGATTTTCTCTGCGACCGGCAGTGGAAAAGGATGGGTTGGTGCGTGCCGGAGCCGGATTCCGGACCGGCGGATGCCGCCTGTTGATACCTCGGGTCAGGGCGCTTTGGTAAGCGGCCAGGCCGCTTTCAGCTGATCCACGGTGCCGTTGAAAACGTTGATGTCCATGTCCGGCTTGGTTCCGGGTACCGGCAGTTGCGGCAGGATCTCGCTGGAAAATTGCCACAGGGTATAGCTGGGCCATACCCCTGTCGGGAAGTCATTCACTTTCGACCTGAAGCGGGCGTACCAGAGCGGTGTCTTGGTGAAGACACTGTCCTTGTACTTGGCGGAAATCAGTTTCGCGCTGGCGTGATTGGTGTAGAGCACGGGATAGCGCCCCGTCCGCTCCTTGATGCGATCGATGAAAATGATCGCTTCGTCGGCGTTCATGAGGGTTTTCGATTGGGCGTCCTCGAGGTCCAGTGCGATCAGCTCGCTCGGTTCGGGCTTGACCGTATCGATATAGAAATCCGCCTGCTGCTTCGGATTGCCGGCAACGCCCCAGTGGTAGGAGCCCCACAGATAGCCGCGCTTCAAGGCTTCCGCCTTCCGCTTGGCGTAACCGGGATCAAGCTTGGTCGTGCCGATCGTGGATTTGTGAATGATGGCGACGACGCGCTGCTCGGTAGCCAGTTGATCCCAGTCGATGCGATTGGCGTAGTAGGGATCGATGACCAGCGCCACGTTTTTGTCTTTCCAGGGGGCGTTGAATTCCGCAGCCTGGGTTGATACGGCCCAGACGACAGCAAGGATCAGTGCGTAGATGCGCATGGGATGCTTTTCCGTTGTGCTCTAACGAATGGAAGGGGGCTGCCCGGAAACCGTGGCGGATGCATGCCACGAGTCGGCATGACTTACTCGGCATGAAATATATAGCCCAGCCATGCCATCCATGCCGATGTCTTGCTTGATGCAGAGGCTGCTGGCTCGGCCGGGCGCGGCTGGCCGGATCATCGTCGGTCGCGCCCGTTCGGTATGGGCTGCCATCGCCGCCGCATGGCACTGGAGGTCGCGGCTCACACGCCGGGAGCGGGTTGGCGCAGAGTCGGGACGGTGAGGGGGTGAGGTACGAGGGGGGCTTCAGCCCTGGCAGGCTGCTCCGATGGCGCCGGCGTCGGTCACGAAGCGGTTACCGTTGCCCTGGATAGCGGCAATGCGGCGGTCGCGCGCTGTTTCCCAGCCGTCGACCGGGTAGGTCTTGGCCCACGCGCACATCAGCTGCTTTTCCTGCCGACTCATCGTCAGGCCATAGCGCTCGTACATGTAGAGGTAGGTGCGGCCGATGCGGCCACGGACTTCCTCGCGCGGCTGGGCGCGGCGCTGCTGGAAGTCGACGATGGTCTGGCACTGGCCATACATGGGCGTCGGATTGCGCGTCCACGCGCCGTAACCGAAGTTGCTGCGATCGCCGTTGACTTCGCCGACCGAGGGAACGAGGTTGACCAGATCGCCTTCGGCAGTCTGGAACACCGGGTCCTTGTCGGCACACTGCTTGCGGCCGCCGCTTTGCCAGCACTGGCGCTGGTGTCCCAGATTCCAGGCCGGAACGATGTGCTCCCATTCGATCCGCGCCGCGCGCTCGGCGTTCTTGCGCGGCTTGAAACCGCAGGACGACCAGTTCACCTTTTTGCCGTTGTAGTCGCAGCCGCAGTAGAACTCCTCGCGCAGCTCGCCGGTAAAGATCCGCGGCAGCACGCGCTTGGCGTTGACGAAGTCGCGGTGGCCGACATCGCTGGTGCGCGTCACCAGCGGCGCGGCACCGGTTGCCGAATCGGGGGATTGCGGCCCGCTTTTCAAAAGCTGATCGCCGAGCTGGGCCAGGGTTTTGGTGACCTCGTGGCGGGCGATTTTCTGCAGCTCGTGCTGCACGTCTTTGGGGATGTCGTCGCCACAGGCGGCGAGGCTGAGGCTGAGCAGGGCGGGAACGAGATAACGCATCGGCGGCATTCTTGCCGCCGGCACCTCGGCTTACCATGTGAATATGCCCTTGCGCTGCGGCAACGGCTTTGCATGCAGCTTGGACTGCCGTTCCCTGCATCGGCATTGCATCGGGGGCTGCCCGATGCAATGTGTCGTTCCCGGAGGTCAGCGCGCGACCAGGACCATCGGTGTGCCTTTCAGTGCGGCCAGATCGCGGCCGCCGGCATAGCTGATCGACGACTGCAGATCCTGTTGCAATTCGACCAGCAGTTTCTCGATGCTGCCCTTGTACGGCACCAGGATCTTCTTGCCTTCGACGTTCACATACGCGCCCTTGTTGTGCTCGGAGGCGCTGCCGAAGTATTCCTTGTAATGCTTGCCTTCGATTTCGATCAGGCCGCCGGCCGACTCGTCGTAGCCGGCAAACAGCGAGCCGGCCATCACCATGGTCGCGCCGCAGGCCAGCGCCTTGGCAATGTCGCCGTGCTCGCTGATCCCGCCATCGGCAATCACCGGCACCTTTACGGCGGCGGCACAGTCGAGCGTGGTCGAGATCATCGGCCGGTGAAAGCCGGTCTTGTTCTTGGTGATGCAGACGCGGCCACCGGCAATGCCGGCCTTGATGGCATCGCAACCCCAGCTTTCAAGGTCGCGCGCGGCGTCGGCGGTGGCGATGTTGCCGCCGATCAGGAAGGTGTCCGGAAACTGCTTCTTCACGTGCGCGATCATCCGCTCGGCCTTCACGCACCACGCATTGGCGATGTCGAGCGTCATGTATTCGGGCGAGATGCCGGCGGCGCGCAGGGCGTCGAGCTGGGCGTAAGTCTCATCGTTGACGCCGACCGAGATCGATGCGAACAGCCCGGCATCGTGCATGTTGCGGCAGAAGGCCACCGGATCGACGTTGAAGCGGTGCATGGTGTAGAACCAGCCGCGTTCGGCGAAATGGCGGCAGGTCGCTTCGTTGATCACGCTTTTCATGTTCGATGCGTAGACCGGCATCGCGAAACGTCGCGGACCGAAAGCGACCGAGGTGTCGCAATCCTTGCGACTGTCGACGACGGTTTTCTGCGGCACGAGGTAGACGTCGCCGTAGTTCAGTTCGGGGGTGATGGTCACAATGGACATCGGGTGTATTCCTCTCCGTTGGCATGGACCGGGTGTGCACCGGCCCTGCACGCCGGAACGAAGTTCGAGCGCGCAGACTGCGATTGAAAAAAACGGGGGCCCCAATAAAAACGGGAGCGGCACGCCGCTCCCGTTTTTCAAAAAAAATCTTGCAGAAATCCTTGCGCCATCAGCCACTTAGCGGCCGAGCACGTTTCCGAATCTAAGCTGCCTTGGCGGCGAAGTCAACCCCGTTCGGTGCCGATCCATCCGCACTGCTGATCCAGATCAATGCGTATCCGGCTGCATGCATCGCAGGCGGAACGGGCGCACGCCGGCATGGTCCGAGGGCGGCTATGGCGCCGGTTTCCAGCTGCTGTCCGGATCGTAGCGCGCCATCTTCGCGGCCAGGCTGGCCGTATCCGACCCGAGGTTCTTTTCGAACACGGTGCCGTCCTGATTGACGATGAAGGTCAGGACACCCGATACACCGTACTTTGCCGGCCAGGCGACAAGGGCAAAGCCGCCGAGCATTTTGCCCTTGGCCATGTAGTCGTATGCGCCGCCCTTGGCGTTCGGACCCTGGGCCGACAGGATGCGGTAGTAGTAGCCGTAATAGGGCGAGCGTGCCTGACTCACTTTCTTGCCATAGCCGTGCTGTGCCGCGTCGGCAAACAGTGGGCCGAGCGGACTGGCTTCGTCGGTCTCGCCGGTCGGCCAGTACAGGCCGTCGCGTTTGCCAGGTGTACTGACAAGGCGTTGGGCAAAATGCAGCAGGCCGGTCCGTTCCGGATCGCGGCCGAAGTATTCCTGCTGCGCGTCGACGTAGGCGAGCGCGGCCTGAATGGTGGCGTTCTCGTTTTGGCCGATCCGGCGGTTGATCAGTTCCTCGCGGCCGGCGGCGGCATCGAACTGCCACTGGCCTTTGAGCTTGCGCAGCGGAATCGGGAATGGCCAGCGGTTGTCGCCGACCACCAGCGTGGCGCGGTCGCCGGTATCGTGTTCGATGTCGTGGTGCGCCTGATAGGCAGTGGTGAATTGTTCCCGGCTGTAGCGGTCGGCGACCGGGTCGCCGGAGTCGATCAGCGGCCGGGCCTGACTGCCGAGTACCTGCAGCATGGCCGCCTGCTTGCCCGATTGCACGGCGGTGTGCAGCGCGGCGGCGGCGGCATCCGGCGTGGTGTAGCGGCCTACCGTGGCAGCAATCGCCGGAGCGGCGAGCAGGATCGCGGCGATCAAGCCTGCAACCAGTTTGAAGGAGGCAAGGTGCTTGGCGGGCATTGGTGTGCGCTCCGGTTATCGGCGTCCGCCGCCGCGGGATGGGACCGGGCGGCTGATCTGGCTTCGGCTCGACGCGCCGCGCATGCTGTCCTGACGGGCTGCGCCGCCGCGATCCATCTGGTTGAAGGAGTTGTTGCGCTGGCCGGCATGGTCGCGGTTCGAGCCACGGTCGGCAGCCGTCTGGCGATCCCTTGTGCCGTGATCGATTCCGCCCTGCGATGGATTCCGGGCGTCACGATTGATCCCGCCTTGTGATGGCGTGCGGGCGTCGCGGTTGCCGGCCGAATGCTGGCGGTCCCGTCCGCCGGCATCGGGGCGTTCGCGCAGCGATCCCTTGTCCACGTTGCCGAGCTGGCCGCGTTCCTGGTCGGCGCGGCCACGGAAGGCTTCGCGGCTGTCGACACCGGTCCGGTTGCCACGGTAGCGCTGCTGGGTCGCATTGTCGCGGTACTGCACGCCACGCCGGTGGTCGACGTTGTGATTCCAGTTGCTGTTGCTGATGTTGGTGCGGTTGAAGTTGTTGTAGCGGTTGACGTTGATGTCGACGTCGCCGCGGCCCCAGTTGCAGCCGCCCCACAGCGCCGAACCGACGATCACCCCGGCGGTGAACGAGAAGAATGCCGTGCCGGCCACGTAACCGGGTGGGTACCAGTAGTAGGGCGTATAGGCCGGATAGGGCCACGGGCCGTAGACCACGGTCGGGTTGTACGTCGGTACGTAGACGACCTCGGGCTGGGCCGGCTCGATCTTGATCACCGTGGTGCTGCCGCTACTGTCGGTGGTGACCGTCTGTTCCTTGCTTGATTTGAGATTGCCTTGCGCTTCGGCCTTGGTGCGCAGCCGCTGCGCCGCGTCGAGCACATCCTTCTGCTGGGCGAGGAAGGCATCGCCGAGCTTCTGCGTCCAGTCGAGCTTGTCGTTCATCATCTGCAGCACTTGCGGGAACGCGGTCAGCGATTTCACGCTGGCGTCCCAGCTCTGCTTCTGCAGTGCGTCTTCCAGCGCTTTGTCCTTCAGGTTCGGATTGGCCTGGCGCCAGCGCTGCGCCTCGACGACCTCGAGCGGATAGGTCGACGCCATCAGGACTTGCGCCAGCAGCGAATCGGGGTAGAGCGCGATAGGGGCGACGAGCTGTTCGATCTCTTCCGGCTTGAAGGTGGCCGCACCAGCTTGGCCGTTGGCGGCCTGCGCATGGCCGCAGACGAGCAGTACGACGAACAGCAATGCACGCATCAGTGCTTGCATCGTTCCTCCTTCGAGGCGGACGAGTCACAGGGAGATGCCTTACTTTAGCTGTTGCCAGTGTCTACGACAATGCGATTGCCGCAGTGGAGTGACGGCTGACGCCACACCTACGGCCAGTGTCGGGCCCGGCCGGGTTCAGTGCCCGGCGATGACCGCGAGGAAGTCGTCGCCGTACTTGTCGAGCTTGCGGTCGCCAACGCCGGTGACACGGCCCAGTTCGTAGTGGTCGGCCGGGCGCAGGCGGACCATTTCCTTCAGCGTTGCGTCGCCGAAGATCACATAGGCCGGCACGTTCTGGTCGTCGGCCAATGCCTTGCGCTTGCGGCGCAGCGCCTGCCATAGCGCGTTGTCTGCCGGCGAATCGAAGCCGGCATCGCGACTCTTGGCGGTGAAGGTTTCGCTGCGGGCGCGCAGGAAGACCTCGGCTTCGCCCTTCAGGATCGGCCGGGCCGAATCGGCCAGCGCCAGACCGCCCCGGCTTTCGGGTGACAGCTGCAGCGCGCCGCGCGCGACCAGCTGGCGGAAGATCGCCCGCCACGTGGCTTCGGGCGTGTCCTTGCCGATGCCGTAGGTCGACACCGTCTGGTGGCAGTGTTCGCGGACCTTGGCGTTGTCCTTGCCGAGCAGCACGTCGACCAGATGGCCGACGCCGAAGCGGTTGCCGGTGCGGAACACGCACGACAGCGCCTTGCGTGCCGCATCGCTCACGTCGACGAGCTTGGGCGGATTCAGGCAGTTGTCGCAGTTGCCGCAAGCCTGGGTTGCTTCGCCGAAGTAGCCGAGCAAGGTCTGGCGGCGGCAGTCGGTGGCTTCGACGAAGCCGAGCATCGCATCGAGCTTGCGGCGCTCGACCATCTTCTGTTCGTCGGGGGTGTTCGAGCCTTCGATCATCTGCGTCAGCAGCATCAGGTCGTTCAGCCCGTAGGTCAGCCACGCGTTGGCCGGCAGGCCGTCGCGGCCGGCGCGGCCGGTTTCCTGGTAGTAGTTCTCGATGCTCTTGGGCAGGTCGAGGTGGGCGACAAAGCGCACGTCGGGCTTGTCGATGCCCATGCCGAAGGCGATGGTCGCGACCATCACCACGCCTTCGTCGCGCAGGAAAATCTTCTGGTGATTGGCGCGAGTGCTGGCGTCGAGCCCGGCGTGATAGGGATAGGCGCGGATCTGCTTCTCGCGCAGCCATGCCGCCGTGTCTTCGACCTTCTTGCGCGACAGGCAGTAGACGATGCCCGATTCGCCCTCGTGCTCGCGACGGATGAAGCTCAGCAGCTGGTCGCGGCCGTTCTGCTTTTCGACGATGGTGTAGCGCAGGTTGGGGCGGTCGAAGCTCGAGACGAACTGGCGTGCGCCCTTGAGCCGCAGCCGTTCGGCGATTTCCTCGCGCGTTGCGTGGTCGGCGGTCGCGGTCAGCGCGATGCGCGGTACGCCGGGGAAGTCGTCGGCGAGGATGGACAGTTGCAGGTATTCGGGGCGGAAATCGTGGCCCCATTGCGACACGCAGTGCGCCTCGTCGATCGCGAACAGTGATACCGGGCCGCTCTTGATCAGCCCCATGAAGCGCGGCGTCATCAGTCGTTCGGGCGCGACGTAGAGCAGCTTGAGCCTGCCCGAGAGGAAATCGCGCTCGATCTCGCGTGCGGCGTCGAGGTCGACGGTCGAGTTGAGGAAGGCCGCGGCGACGCCGAGTTCCTTCAACGTATCGACCTGATCCTGCATCAGCGCGATCAGCGGCGACACCACCACGGCGCAGCCGTCGCGCAGCAGTGCCGGCACCTGATAGCACAGCGATTTGCCGCCACCGGTCGGCATCAGCACCAGCGCGTCGCCGCCGTTCGCGACGTGTTCGACGATCTCGCCCTGCTGGCCGCGGAAGGCGTGATAACCGAAAACGTGTTCGAGGACGGAAAGCGGGGTGGCGGACATCGGGGGACTTGGATCGCAGGAAGCCGGTCATTGTACGCCGGACCGAAGGTGCAGAGTCGCCGGCCGCTTACCGGCCGGCTCGGGTAAAATGCGCGATTGACCCGAATACGCATGACACAGGAAGCACCGATGACCCTCCACGAACTGATCTCGACCCGTGTTGCCGCCGCGCTCGCCGCCGTCGGCGTGCCAGACGCACCTGCCGCGGTGGCACCGGCTTCGCGACCGGAGTTCGGCGACTATCAGGCCAACGGCGTGATGGGCGCGGCCAAGAAGCTCAAGCAGAACCCGCGCGAGCTGGCCGGTAAGGTCATCGACGCGCTCGATCTGGACGGCATCGCCAGTAAGATCGAGATTGCCGGTCCGGGTTTCATCAACATCACCCTCGACGACGGCTTCCTCGCCGCACAGGTCGCGCGCCAGCATGGCGACGTGCGCCTCGGCACCGGCGCCGACGTGGCGCAGAAGGTCGTCATCGACTACTCGTCGCCGAACCTCGCGAAGGAAATGCACGTCGGCCACCTGCGCTCGACCATCATCGGCGACGCGCTCGCCCGGGTGCTGCGCTTCATGGGCCACGAAGTGATCGCCCAGAACCACGTCGGCGACTGGGGCACGCAGTTCGGCATGCTGACCGCATACCTGGTCGAGCGCGAGGAAGACGGCAGCGACGATACGCTGGCGCTCGACGATCTCGAAGGTTTTTATCGCGCAGCCAAGTTGCGCTTCGATGAAGATGAAGCTTTTGCGACCCGCGCCCGCGACTATGTGGTGAAGCTGCAAAGTGGCGATGTGCGCGTACGTGCATTGTGGGAACGCTTCCTCGACATCTCGCTGACGCATTGCGAGGCGGTCTACGCCAAGCTGGGCGTACAGCTGACCCGCGACGACGTGATGGGCGAATCGGCCTACAACGACGATCTGGCGCCGGTCGTCGCCGACCTGAAGGCCAAGGGGCTGGTGACCGAGTCCGAAGGCGCGCAGGTCGTCTTCCTCGACGAATTCAAGAACAAGGACGGCGAGCCACAGGCCTATATCGTGCAGAAACAGGATGGCGGCTTCCTGTACTCGACGTCGGACCTGGCCGCGGCCCGCTACCGCGCCGACAAGCTCAAGGCCGACCGCGCGCTCTACGTCGTCGACGCGCGTCAGGGCCTGCACTTCCAGCAAGTGTTCACCGTCGCGCGCAAGGCCGGCTTCGTCCCGGCCGACATGCAGCTCGAGCACGTCGCCTTCGGCACGATGATGGGCGAGGACGGCAAGCCGTTCAAAACCCGCTCCGGCGGCGTCGTCAAACTCGCCGAACTGCTGGCCGAGGCCGAACAGCGTGCGTTCGATCTGGTGAGCAGCAAGAACCCGGATCTGGACGAAGCGGCGCGCCGGCAGATTGCCCGCGTCGTCGGCATCGGTGCGGTCAAGTACGCCGACCTGTCGAAGCATCGCACCAGCGATTACGTGTTCGACTGGAACACGATGCTGAGCTTCGAAGGCAACACCGCCCCGTATCTGCAGTACGCCTACACGCGGATCGCCAGCATTTTCCGCCAGGCCGGCGAGTTCGACGCGCACGCGGCAATCCGGATTGCCGAGCCGGCCGAGCATCAGCTCGCGCTGCAACTGGCGCAGTTCCCCGAGTTGCTGCAACAGGTCGCGGCCGACACCTGCCCGCACTTCCTCTGCGCCTACCTGTACCAGCTGGCGACCAAGTTCAGCCGCTTCTATGAGGCCTGCCCGGTGCTCAAGTCGGAGGGTGACGTCCGCGCCAGCCGGCTCGCACTGTGCGCAGCCACTGCCAAGACGCTGTCGACCGGTCTGGGTCTGCTCGGCATCGACGTGCTCGAGGCGATGTAAGGCGATCTGCGCCTCACCAAAACCCCGGCCGATGCCGGGGTTTTTGTTGGCGGGTCATCACGGCTATGACGCTGGAATTTTGCAATGCTTTGAGTTAGCTTTTCCTTTTCTTGCTTAGTGTGTAGAGAATTGCTGCCGTTACGCGCAGCGGTCGTGCCGGTGGGCAAGGCGCGCCGGTTTGGTCCAACCGGCGATTGCGTCATACAGCATGTCGCCGTCTCCTTTGCCTGGTTCTGATTCGGAGCACCCATGAAAATCACCATCGAAACCCTCGTCAACGCCGGCATCGGCCCAGTCTGGAGCGCTTGGAACAACCCGGACGACATCGTGCGCTGGAATGCCGCATCCGATGACTGGCATACGACCAGCAGCCGTGTCGATCTGCGCGAAGGCGGCACATTCAGTGCGCGAATGGAGGCCAGGGACGGCAGCTTCGGCTTCGATTTCGAAGGTGTTTACACCCGGATTGTCGAGCACGCGCTGATCGAATATGCGATGGGCGACAGCCGTACGGTGGCCGTCACGTTCGAGCCGGTTGCCGGGGGCGTGAAGGTGACCGAGACCTTCGACGCCGAGGACACGCACAGCGCCGAACAACAGCGGCAGGGCTGGCAGGCCATCCTCGACCGGTTTGCGCGCTACGTCGAAGCAAAGGCGTGACGGCCACGACATGACCAGGCTTGTCGGCCGTGGCAGGACGGCGGAGGTCTACGATCACGATGACGGCCAGGTGCTGAAACTGTTCCATGGTTTCGTCGATGCCGCATCGGTGGAAGGCGAATTCGCCAAAGCCCGGTTTGCCCGGGCAAACCGGATCAGCACGCCTGCTGCGCTGTCGCTGGTGCAACGGGACGACAGGCTGGGGATCGTTTACCAGAAGGTTGCCGGTCGCTCGCTGCTCGACGCGCTCAAGCGCCGGCCGCTCGGCATGAGGGGTATTGCCCGGCAAATGGCATGCCTGCACCGCAGCGTTCACGCCGTCGAAGGCGCGCCCGAACTCGCCAGCCAGAAACAGGTGCTGTGTGATGCAATCAGGCAAGCGGCCGGGCTGGATGCGCGCAGCAAGCAGACGGTGATCGATTACACCATGACGTTGCCGGACGGGCAGGCGTTGTGCCACGGCGACTTTCATCCCGACAATATTCTGGTTGATGCAGGTCTGTGGGTGATCGACTGGATGACCGGCGTCCGGGGGCACCCGGCCTGCGATGTGGCCAGAACCGCGATGCTGCTCGAGTGCGCAGACATTCCCGGCGACATGCCGGTCCTGGTCCGCCGCCTGATGGGCCGGATGCAGGCCTGGCTGGCGCATACCTACCTGCGCGAGTATCTACGGCCCGGTGGGCTGAGTGCCGCCGAGGTGGCGCAATGGCGTTTGCCCAACGACGCTGCGCGTCTGGCCGAGCGCTTGGGCCCGAACGAACGGCGCGTCATGCTCGCGCGGATCGATGCGGCCATGCAGGCGGTCCGCTGACAACCGTGCGCGGCCGCGAACTTCAACGAATTTGAACGGAGACGATGGTGCATATCGAAGTAGACGATCTAGACCCGCCCGCAGGTGCACGCGCTGTTGCGCGAGCATCTGGCCGGCATGCACGCCAGTTCGCCCGAGGGCTGCGTGCAGGCGCTCGATCTGTCGGGCCTGAAAACGCCGGCGGTGACGTTCTGGACCGCATGGGACGGTGATGAGCTGATCGGCTGTGGCGCGCTGAAGGCGCTGGACGACACGCAGGGCGAGATCAAGTCGATGCGTACCGCGCATGGCCATCTGCGCACGGGTGTGGCACAGGCGATTCTGGACACGGCGCTGGCCGAAGCCACGCGGCGCGGTTACGCGCGGGTGAGTCTGGAAACCGGTTCGTCACCGGCCTTCGGCGCGGCGCAGGCGCTGTACGCGCGCAACGGTTTTATCCGCTGCAGCGCATTCGGCGACTATCTGGCGAATGATTTCAGCGTCTTCATGACCCGGGCTCTGCCGGGCCACGGGCCGTCTGGTCTGCAATCCGGGCAGGAGTACGGGAATGGCCATTGAAACACTGATCACCGGTGTCGCGCACATCGGCATCCGGGTGCACGAGCTGGCACGGTCGAGGGCGTTTTACGAGCTGCTGGGCTTCCGCTTCGTCGTCGGCCCGGTCGGGCCGGAGCCGGTGGCGGTGATGTCGCATCCGTCCGGGCTGGAGGTGAATTTCATCCTGAATGCCTCGGCTGCCGCGACGCGGAACGTGCTGATGGACATCGACGACAAGCACGCCGGTTATACGCACATGGCGCTGGCGGTCAGCGATGTGCTGGCCGTGAAGAGGGGGCTGGAAGCGGCCGGGGTTGCGATCTCCGAAGGCCCGATCACCTTTTCGACCGGGTCGACGTCGATTTTCGTGCGCGACCCGGACTGGAACGTGATCGAGTTCAACCAGAAGGGATGACCCCGCCTGGCACGGCGTTCCGCCATGCTGGCGCGGGGTTACCGCAAGCCGAGTGCCCTGACGATCTCGGCGTCGTTGCGCTCGACCTCGACGAAGCCGAGCGCGGCATACAGCGCCGAGGCCGCAACGTTGGCCGGGCGATGACCGATCAGGATGCGTTTGCCGCCCTGTGCGGCCAATTCGTCGATCAGGCGCAGCATCGCCGCCTTGCCGTGGCCCCGGCGCTGGTGCTGCGCATCGATCATCAGCATCACGATCCAGTCCTCGCCGGTATCCGGATCCTTGCCGAGCACGGCAAAGCCGACGAGGTCGCCGCCGGCATGAATTGCACGCAGCCGGAAGCTCGGTTCGAATTTCGACTCGGCGATCCATTCGAGCACCGAGAACGGAAAGTGCGGCAGCTGTTCGGCCGAGACGCGCAAGGCCGCGCAGGCGTACCAGTTGTCGCGGGTCACTTCGTGCAGTGACACCACGGGTTCAGACCGGCGTGGTGACGACCGCGGTGCCGCTGGCCGAAACCATCAGCATGCCGTTGTTCTGGCCGAGCACTTCATAGTCGAGATCGATGCCGATCACCGCGTTGGCGCCCAGCGCGGCGGCACGTTCCTGCAATTCCTGCAGCGCAATGTCGCGGGCTTTCTGCAGTTCCTTCTCGTACGTGGCCGAGCGGCCGCCGACGAGATCGCGAATGCCGGCGAACAGGTCCTTGAAGACATTGGCACCGAGGATGGCTTCGCCGGTGACGATGCCGCAGTAGCGGTTGATCTTGTGGCCTTCGAGCGTGGCGGTGGTGGTAACGATCATGCGGGACTCCAGGTCGTGGGAACGGGCGGAACGGCGTTCAATGATCGGACAGTCTGGCAGGTTCTGCCCATTGCTTGGGCAGGGGCAAGCCGGCTTGGTTCCATGGCGGTCGGGAGGTGCGGCGCATGAAAAACGCCACCGCATGCGGTGGCGTTGCCGTGAGGGAAGAGGCTTACAGGCCGGCGTCGGCCAGCATCTCGCGCGTCAGCAGGAAGACGAAGCCGTCGCCGCTGGCGGTATCGAGCCAGACGAAGGGCAGCTGCGGGTAAGCGGCTTCGAGCACGTCGCGGTTGTGGCCGATCTCGACGACGAGCACGCCGCGCGGATTGAGGAAGGCGCTGGCGTTGTCGATCAGCTTGCGGGTGATGTCGAGGCCGTCTTCGCCGCTGCCGAGGGCCATGTCCGGCTCGTGCCGGTACTCCTCCGGCAGTTCGTCCATCGACGGCGCGTCGACATAGGGCGGGTTCGAGATGATCAGGTCGTAGACCTCGCCGGTCACCGGTTCGAACAGGTCGCCGTCGAGCAGGTCGATGCGGTCGCCGAGGTGATAGTCGGCAACGTTGATTTCGGCCACGTCGAGCGCGTCCGGACTCAGGTCGACGGCGTCGACCTGCGCGTCCGGGAAGGCATCGGCGAGCAGGATCGCCAGGCAGCCCGAACCGGTGCACAGGTCGAGTGCGCGGTGAACCAGCTCCGCGTGTTCGATCCACGGCTCCAGCGCTTCGTTGAACAGCAGTTCGGCGATGAACGAGCGCGGCACGATGGTGCGTTCGTCGACGTAGAACTTGTATTCGCCCAGCCAGGCTTCCTTGGTCAGGTAGGCGGTCGGAATGTGTTCGTCGGCGCGCTTGCGGATCACCTCGACCAGCTTGTCGACTTCGGAGGGCAGCAGCCGGGCTTCGAGGAACGGTTCGAGCTTGTCGAGCGGCAGCTTCAGCGTCGCCAGCAGCAGGTAGACCGCTTCATCGAAAGCGTTGTCGGTGCCGTGACCGTAGAACAGCCCGGCTTCGTTGAAGCGGCTGACGGCAAAACGCAGGCAGTCTCGCACCGTGGAGAGGTGTTGGCGGGCGGCTTCATACATGGACGGGACTCCGGCGGCTTGAAAATACCGGCAGTGTAGTGGGGTGGCGCCGAATCGGCGAGCGGGCTGTTCGTCGTGGCGCTTTCCTCAGGCTTTCACAAGGGTCGTCCGATGCACCGCGCGGCGGTCTGCCTGCACGGAATGTGCCAATTGGGGATGCGGTAGCGGTGCCATCGGTGTACATTTCTGCCTTTTCGTTCAAGCTGTTGGCGCATTTTTGCGCGCAGCAACCGCAGGGCACACCGCTAATGAGTTTCTCGACCCTGGGCTTGGCCCGGGAAGTACAGCAGGCCGTCGAGGCCATGGGTTACGAAAACCCGACCCCGATCCAGGCGAAGGCCATTCCGCTGGTGCTCGCCGGTCGCGACGTGCTGGGTGCGGCACAGACCGGCACCGGCAAGACTGCCGCGTTCACGCTGCCGATCCTGACCCTGCTGGCGCCGCATGCCAGCAACAGCGTTTCGCCGGCCAAGCACCCGGTCCGCGCGCTGATCCTGACGCCGACGCGCGAGCTGGCCGACCAGGTCGGTGAAAACGTCAAAACCTATTCGCAGTTCATGCCTTTGCGCAGCCACATCGTGTTTGGCGGCGTCGACATCAAGGCACAGATTCCGCCGCTGCGCGCCGGTGTCGAAGTGCTGATCGCCACGCCGGGTCGCCTGCTCGACCACGTGCAGCAGAAGAGCGTGAACCTGTCTCAGGTCGAGATCCTCGTGCTCGACGAAGCCGACCGCATGCTCGACATGGGCTTCATCCTCGACATCAAGAAAATCATCTCGATGTTGCCCAAGCGCAAGCAGACGCTGCTGTTCTCGGCGACGTTCTCGCCGGAAATCAAGAAGCTCTCGGCCGAATTCCTGAACAATCCGGAACTCGTCGAAGTGGCGCGGCAGAACGCGACCAACGACAACGTCGAGCAACTGCTGCACCCGTGCGAAACACATCGCAAGCCCGCGCTGCTGGCGCACCTGATCCGTACCCACCAGATGGGTCAGGTCATCGTCTTCAACCGCACCAAGATCGGTGCCGATTCGGTTGCGCGCGAACTCAAGCGCGGCGGCTTCAACTGTGAGGCGATCCACGGCGACCGCGAACAGCGTGCGCGGCTCGAGACGTTGCAGCGCTTCAAGGAAGGCACGCTGCAGATCCTCGTGGCGACCGACGTTGCCGCGCGCGGACTCGACATTTCCGAGCTGCCGTACGTGGTCAACTTCGAGCTGCCGAACAACCCGGAAGACTACGTCCACCGGATCGGCCGCACCGGCCGTGCCGGCGCCAAGGGCGTGGCGATCTCGCTGGTCGATCCGGGCGAGGACAAGGCCTACGCGCTGATCCAGAAGCTGATCAAGAAGGAACTGCCGCTGACGCCGGTGCCGGGCTACTCGCCGGGCACGACGCCGGTGCAACCGGAACGGCCGAACCGGGGCGAGCGCCGCCATCCGGAAGAGCGTCGCGACACCACCGAAGCGCGCGCCGCTGCGCCGCGTCAGACGCGTCCGCGCGGCAACGACATCGACGTACCGCTGCCGACCAAGCCGCTGCCGTCGCTGCCCAAGCGCCCGCAACAGATCGCCGCACTGTTCCTGCCTCCGAAGCATCCGGTCAGCAAGTAATCCGCCGATGAGCGACTTCGCCGCGCGATGGACCGCAAGGCTGCAGACCGGATTTCCGGTACTGGCGGCCATGCAGGTCACCTTGCGCGGCGATGCCGTTTCATGGGCGCTGCATGCGCCGTTTGCACCAAACCGCAACGACCACGCCACCGCCTTCGGTGGCAGCCTGTCGACGCTGGCGACGATTGCCGGCTGGCTCTACGTCAACGAGGCGGCGGCCAAGGTCGTCGGTGATCGCGTCGACGTCGTGATCCAGACCGGCAACGCCCATTTCGTCATGCCGCTGCAGGCCGATCTGGTCGCGACGGTGCTGCCGGTAGGCGAGGCCGAGCTGGCTGCCTTCCATCGCACGCTGGCCCGCCGCGGCCGCGCGCGGTTGACGGTGCATGCAACGGTCGGCGACGGCACGGCCGAGGCGGTGCGTTTCACCGGCCAGTACGTCGCCGTGCGTTTGCCGGAATGAAAAAAGCCGCTGATTCAGCGGCTTTTTTCATTGGCGGTCCGCTCGGTCAGGCGGCAACCAGACGCACTGCCAGCGGCGTGCCGCCGTCGACCAACGCAATCAGCCGGTCGATGTTCGGGTGCTTGCCCGGGAAGGCTTCGGCATCGGCGGTGTGCTCGGCGTAGAGGCGCAGACCCTTGTCGGCGGCAATGGCGTCAATGGCACCAAATTCCTGGAACAGCGCGTGATAGACGCGCACACTGCCGGCCTGGCCCGGCTTGTTCTCGATACGTGCAACGACGTTGTCGCCGTGCAGCAGTTCCAGTGCGGCCAGGTGATCGATGGTCGGAAGGGTGTCGAGAATGTCCTTGAAGCTCATGATGTGTCCTGATGTCAACGTCGTGCGGCGTGCCGCGTTGTGGGCTGCGGGGCTGGCCCGATTCGAATTCGTGAAGGAGTGTGCCATGAAAAACGTGTTGCTTGCCGTCTTGCTGCTGGGGTGCGCCGGCGGTGCGCTTGCCGCTACCGGCGACGTGTCGAAAGCCGATTACCTGCAGCGTGCGGGGAGCCATTTCGATCAGGTCGATACCAACCATGATGGCGTGCTGAGCGAGCAGGAACGTGCGGCGGCGATGTCCCGGCTGGCCGAGAAGCGGGCCGCCCGTGATGGTAGTGAGGTGACGATGCCCCATCGCGAGATCAAGGGCGACATCAGCAAGGCCGACTTCCTGGCCAAGGCCGGGGCGCATTTCGACAAGCTCGATGCCAATCACGACGGCATGCTGAGCCGGGACGAGCGCCGTGCCGGCTGGCAAGCGATGCGCAAATCCTGATCGGCGGCTGATCAGACGGCGTCGTTGCCCCAGACGGTGCCGGCGCCGAGCGCGAGCTTGGCGGTATCGATGACCGCTGCCACGCGGTAGGCCGGCAGCGCGGTGTCGCGCGAGACCGGTAGCGAGAGGGTCTGGCCGAGGTGGTCGAGGTAGGCCACGGCAATCGGCGCATCGTCGCGGCCGGCCGTCTCGCGAATGATGGCGGTTTCGCCATTGGCCAGCGTGACGGTGGCGCCGGGCGGGAACACGCCGACGGTTTCGGTGAACAGTCTGGCCAGCTTGGCATCCACGCCGTCGGCCAGGCTTTGCTTCAGTGCGGTGTCGGCGCGTTGTGCGTGGCGCCAGGCGCTTTGCGTCAGCATCGCGCAGTAGCGGTCGGCCAGACCGAGCAGTCGCGCCTCGAAACGGATCGCATCGCCCTTGAGCTGTTGCGGGTAGCCGCTGCCATCGGGCGCTTCGTGATGCTGCAGGACGCAATCCAGCCACAGGGTGTCGGCGACGCCGCGCAGGCGCAGCAGATCCCGGCTGTGCTGCGGGTGTTGCTGCATCGATTCGCGCTGTTCGGCCGACAGCGGCGTGGTTTGACTGGCCAGCGCCGTCTGCAAGCTCTGCATGCCGACATTCATCGTCAGTGCCGCTGCGATGACCGGCAGCCGCTCGGCACGCGGACGGCCGAGCCGGGTCAGGACCAGTTCGACCACGGTCGCCACGTCGCAGGCGTGCCGCGCCGGATAGGCGCCGTGCTGGTCGACCAGAATCTGCGCCAGCGCGACATTGCGGTTTTGTGCGCACGCCAGCTGGACGGCCTTGGCGACATTGACGATGTCGGCGGCGAACGGCGAGTAGTGCCCGTCGTCGGCCAGCAATGCGTCGAGGCGGTGGCGGGCTGCGCGGATCAGTCGGGCTGGGCTGAGCGTATGGGTTTGCATGATGTCACGGTGTGGTCGTGACGAAGATTCTAGCCGATCTGTCATGAGATTCCGTCAGGCAGATCGCCCCGAAAACGCAAACGCCCTTTGCCCGGATTGCCGAACAAAGGGCGCCGAGGCGGAGCCGAGCCGGTGTCAGTCTTCGTCGGCTTCGTCGATCCAGGCGAGCTGGATGGCTTCGAGGATCTTTTCGCCGCAATGCTTCGGGTCGTCGTTGAAGTCCGGCAGGGCCAGCACCCAGTTGCGCAGGTCGACGAAGTTGACCTTGAGCGGGCTGATGTCCGGATGGGTTTCGGCAAGTTCGATGGCGATCAGGCGGCTGTCGGTCCATTTCATGGCTGGGTGTCCTCTTTGACTTTGGCAACGCGTCCGCCGGTCAGCGCGACGAGGTGATCGGGTGCCAGCGCGAACACGCTGTTCGGCGTGCCGGCGGCGGCCCAGAGTTCGGTATGGCCGAGCAGGTCTTCATCGATCAGCGTGATCGGCGTTTCGACATGCGCGATCGGCGCCACGCCGCCGATGACGAAGCCGGTGCGGGTGCGCACGAAGTCGGCATCGGCGCGGCCGATTTTTTCGCCGACCAGCGCGGCAACGGCCTTCTCGTCGACACGGTTGGCGCCGCTGGTGACGACGAGCACGTGACGTTCACTGGCCTTGGCACGCAGGATCACCGATTTGGCGATCTGGGCGACATCACAGCCGATGGCCGCCGCAGCATCGGCGCTGGTACGCGTCGATGCATCGAACTCGACGATTCGGGTTTCGATCCCGGCAGCGTCGAGTGCCGCGGCAACGCGCTGCTGGCTCTCCGAACGCATTTCAGTGATGCTCGCGCGCGTGGTTGATCGTGTATTTCGGCAGTTCGACCACCAGCTCGGTGTCGGCAACCAGTGCCTGACACGACAGGCGCGAGCACGGCTCCAGGCCCCAGGCCTTGTCGAGCTGGTCTTCTTCCATTTCTTCGGCCGGTTCCAGACTGTTGAAGCCTTCGCGGATCAGCACGTGACAGGTGGTGCACGCGCACGACATCTCGCAGGCGTGTTCGATCTCGATATCGTTTTCGAGCAGCGCCTGGCAGATCGATGTGCCCGGCTTGGCGTCGAACACCGTGCCTTCAGGACACAGTGTCGGGTGCGGCAGTACTACGACTTGGGTCATGTTTCCTTGTCCCCTTAAAAATCGCTGACCTTGTGGCCAGCCAGCCCGCGGCTCACGGCGCGATCCATCCGGCGGGCGGCGAAGTCGCCGCTGGCCTGATTGAGCGCCTCGGCGGCGGTGCGGATGAGATTTGCGTTGCTGCCGGCGTTGGCAGCTTGTGCTGCGGCGAGGGCGGCATCGACGGCCTGGCGCTCGTCGGCGTTCAGCAGGTCACCATCCTGTTCGAGCGCGGCCAGCGTTGCGTTGACGATGCTCTTGGATTCGACGCGGGCCTCGGCCAGCTTGCGCGCTTCCAAGTCGTCGCCGGCATGTGCCATCGAGTCGCTGAGCATCCGGCCGATCTCATCGTCGGACAGCCCGTACGACGGCTTGACGACGATGCTGGCCTGCACGCCCGAACTCTGCTCCTGCGCCGAAACGCTCAGCAGCCCGTCGGCATCGACCTGGAAGGTGACGCGGATGCGCGCGGCGCCGGCGACCATGGCCGGAATGCCGCGCAGCTCGAACCGCGCCAGCGAGCGGCAGTCGGTCACGAGTTCGCGTTCGCCCTGCAGCACATGGATCGCCATCGCGGTCTGGCCGTCCTTGAAGGTGGTGAACTCCTGCGCGCGCGCGGTCGGGATCGTACTGTTGCGCGGGATCACCTTCTCGACGAGTCCGCCCATGGTTTCAAGGCCGAGCGACAGCGGGATCACGTCGAGCAGCAGCCAGTCGTCGTCGCCCTTGTTGCCGGCGAGCACATTGGCCTGCATCGCCGCGCCCAGCGCGACGACCTTGTCCGGGTCGAGATTGGTCAGTGGCGGCTTGCCGAACAGCTGGGCGACGGCGCGGCGCACGTGCGGCATGCGCGTGGCGCCGCCGACGAGGACGACACCCTTGATGTCGTCGGCCGTGAGCCGGGCGTCGCGCAGTGCGCGGCGTACCGGGGTGATGGTTTTCTGCACCAGATGGTCGGTGATCTGCTGGAAGATTTCGGCAGTCAGCTCGACGTCGATGACGCTGTCGTCGGAGAGCTTGGCGGTCACCTGCGTCGTCGCG
Source organism: Jeongeupia naejangsanensis (assembly GCF_016865585.1). Lineage (GTDB taxonomy): Bacteria > Pseudomonadota > Gammaproteobacteria > Burkholderiales > Chitinibacteraceae > Jeongeupia > Jeongeupia naejangsanensis. The sequence continues at coordinate 46,344 of NZ_JAESND010000004.1, forward strand.
TGATCGGTCAGGGCTTCCTTGGCCTGACGCGCCTTGGTCAGCAGCAGGCGGGCGTCGCGGTCGTTCAGTTGCGACAGGCCGGCAGCCTCGAGAATCCAGCAGTACAGCCGGTGGTCGAAGTCGTCGCCGCCGAGCTTGGAGTCACCGCTGGTTGCACGGACTTCGAACACGCCGCGGGTGAGTTCGAGGATGGACACGTCGAAGGTGCCGCCACCGAGGTCGTAGACGACGTATGTGCCTTCGGACGCGTTGTCGAGGCCGTAGGCGATCGCCGCCGCGGTCGGCTCGTTCAGCAGCCGCAACACGTTCAGGCCGGCGAGGCGGGCGGCATCCTTGGTTGCCTGGCGCTGGGCGTCGTCGAAGTAGGCCGGGACGGTGATGACCGCACCGACGAGGTCGCCGCCGAGGCTCTGTTCGGCGCGGAAGCGCAAGGCCTTGAGGATGTCGGCCGACACTTCGACCGGGCTCTTGATGCCGGCCACGGTCGACAGCTTGAGCATGCCGGGCTCGTCGACAAAGCGGTACGGCGTTGCCGCATCGGCGACATCGGTCAGCCCGCGGCCCATGAAGCGTTTGACCGAGACGATGGTGTTCGCCGGGTCCTGGTTCTGTCTTTTTTGCGCGGCATGGCCGACGGTGACAGTCTGGTCTGCGCCGTAGTGGACGACCGACGGCAGCAGGGTGCGGCCATCGTCGTCCGGCAGACAGGCGGCACTGCCGCTGCGTACGGTGGCGACCAGCGAGTTGGTCGTGCCCAAGTCGATGCCGACCGCCAGGCGGTGCTGGTGTGGCGCGGCGGAAAGGCCGGGCTCGGAAATCTGCAGTAGGGCCATGGTTTCGCGGTATCAGGGATCAAAACGGCGCCCAACGGGCGCCAGTGGCATCAGAAAAGCACGGCTTCGATGGCGTCGCCGATTTCCTCGTGCAGCTTTTCGAGGAAGCGCAGCTTGCGCACGGCCATGGCGGCAGCCGGGTAGTCACGGTCGTCGTCGATGAGTGCGCCCAGTTCCTGGGTCAACGCGTCGGTTTCCTGCGCGAGATCGCGGTTCAGCGCCTCGAGCGCATCGACGCTGCGCGAAGCCTTGGTGTCGCCGATGGCTTCACGCCATTCCATCTGCGCCATCAGGAAGTCCATCGGCATTGCCGTGTTGGTTTCTTCCTCGGTATCGACGCCGGCCAGTGTCAGCAGGTAGCGGCCACGCGCCAACGGTGACTTCAGCGTCTGGTACGCCTCATTGACCCGGGTGGCAATCTGCAGGCTCAGTCGTCGGGTCGCGTCGTCATGGCTGGCGTAGCGGTCCGGATGGTATTCGGTCTGCAGCGCCTTGTAGCGGGCATCAAGCCGGGCGCGGTCGAGCGCGAAGCTCGTAGGCAGCTCGAACAGCGCGAAATGGCTTTGGGCGAAATCGAAATTCATCGGCGGGAGGTCGGCAGCGGGCAGGCGGTCAGACGTGGAAGCTTTCGCCGCAGCCGCACTCGTTCTTCACGTTCGGATTGTTGAACTTGAAGCCTTCGTTCAAGCCTTCCTTCGCGAAGTCGAGTTCGGTGCCGTCGATGTAGGCAAGGCTCTTGACGTCGGTGTACAGCTTGACGCCGTGGCTCTCGAACATGAGGTCGTCCTCGATCTCGACGTCGACGAACTCGAGCTTGTACGCCATGCCCGAGCAGCCGGCGGTCTTCACGAACAGACGGATGCCCAGCCCCTTGCCGCGTTTGGCAAGGAAGTTGCGGATATGCGTTGCGGCGGCGTCGGTAAGCGTCAGTGCCATGCTTGTTACTCCTGCGGCAGGAACGGGCCACGCCCGTCCTGCAATCGATACATCAGTCGTGCTTTTTCTTGTAGTCGGCCACGGCGGCCTTGATCGCATCTTCGGCGAGGATCGAGCAGTGGATCTTGACCGGCGGCAAGGCCAGCTCTTCGGCGATCTGGGTGTTCTTGATCGACAGCGCTTCGTCGAGCGTCTTGCCCTTGACCCATTCGGTGACCAGCGAGCTCGATGCAATCGCCGAGCCGCAGCCGTAGGTCTTGAACTTCGCATCTTCGATCACGCCATCGGCGCCGACCTTGATCTGCAGCTTCATCACGTCGCCACAGGCCGGTGCGCCGACCATGCCGGTACCGACATCGTCGTCGCCCTTGTCGAACGCGCCGACATTGCGCGGGTTTTCGTAGTGGTCGAGGACCTTTTCGCTGTAAGCCATTTGGAATACCTCCAGTTCAGTGTTCGTCGAGCCTGTCTGTCGCGCCGCTTTTAGGCGTGGATCACAGTGTCAGGCAAGGCGTGGAGCCGCGACGTTTACTTTTGGGTAAACGAGCGGCTGCGCAACGCAGCATGATGCTGCGAGGCGCGCCTAAAAATCAGTGGGCGGCCCATTCGATGGTGCTGATATCGATGCCTTCCTTGTACATGTCCCACAGCGGCGACAGTTCGCGCAGCTTGCCGATCTTCTGATGAATCAGTTTCACCGCGAAGTCGATGTCGTCTTCGGTGGTGAAGCGGCCGATGGTGAAGCGGATCGAGCTGTGGGCCAGTTCGTCCGAGCGGCCCAGTGCGCGCAGGACGTACGACGGTTCGAGCGAGGCAGACGTACAGGCCGAGCCCGACGACACCGCCAGTTCCTTCAGCGCCATGATCAGCGATTCGCCTTCGACGAAGTTGAAGCTGACGTTGAGGTTGTGCGGCACGCGGCGATCCATGTCGCCGTTCAGGTGGGTTTCCTCGATGTCCGACAGGCCGGCCCAGAGGCGGTCGCGCAGCTTGCGGGTGCGTTCGAGTTCCTTTTCCATGTCTTCACGGGCAACGCGGAACGCTTCGCCCATGCCGACGATCTGGTGCGTGGCCAGCGTGCCCGAGCGGAAGCCGCGTTCGTGGCCGCCACCGTGCATCTGCGCTTCGAGCCGAACGCGCGGCTTGCGGCGGATGTACAGCGCGCCGACGCCCTTCGGGCCGTAGCTCTTGTGCGCCGACATGCTCAGCAGGTCGATCTTGAGCTTTTGCAGGTCGATCGCGACCTTGCCGGTTGCCTGGGCGGCGTCGACGTGGAAGATGATCCCGCGCTCGCGGCAGATCTCGCCGATGGTTTCGACGTCCTGGATCACACCGATTTCGTTGTTCACGAACATGACCGAGACGAGGATGGTGTCGTCGCGCAGTGCGGCCTTGAACACGTCCAGATCGAGCAAGCCGTCATCCTTGACGTCCAGATAGGTCACGTCGAAGCCCTGGCGCTCCAGCTCGCGGCACGGATCGAGTACGGCCTTGTGCTCGGTCTTCACCGTGATGATGTGCTTGCCCTTGGTCTTGTAGAAGTTGGCCGCGCCCTTAATCGCCAGGTTGTCCGACTCGGTCGCGCCCGAGGTCCAGACGATTTCCTTCGGGTCGGCGTTGATCAGCGCAGCGACCTGTTCGCGCGCTTCCTCGACGGCGGCTTCCGCGTCCCAACCGTAGGCGTGCGAGCGGCTCGCCGGGTTGCCGAAAATTTCGGTCAGGTACGGAATCATTTTCTGCGCCACGCGCGGATCGACCGGGGTAGTGGCGGAGTAATCGAGGTAGATCGGCTTCTTGTCCATTGGAGCTCCTGTTTGCCCGGTCATTGCTGGGCGGGTAATTCGCTGTGCCGTGCGCCGCGCGCATCGACCAGCACGCTGGCGGCATCAAGCCGGCGGCGCTGTTTTTCCAGTTGTTTTTCCACGAGTTCGGCCAGCGTCACCGACGAGAGGAACTCGAAAATCGTCGCGTTCAGCCCGGACCACAGGTCGTGGGTCATGCAGCGGTGTTCCTCGAGGCAGTTTTCCTTGCCGCCGCACTGGGTCGCATCGATCGGCTCGTCAACCGCACAGATGATCGCCGCAACGGTGATCTCGTTTGACGGCCGGGCCAGACAGTAGCCGCCGCCGGGGCCGCGGACGCTGTCGACCAGCTCGCGCCGGCGCAGCTTGCCGAAAAGCTGCTCGAGGTAGGAAAGCGAGATGTGCTGCCGTTCACTGATGCCGGCAAGCGTCACCGGGCCACCGGCTTCGCGCAGGGCGAGGTCGAGCATGGCGGTAACGGCAAAGCGGCCCTTGGTGGTCAGTCGCATCGTGCGCTCTTCAATCCTTCTAATCGTCGGCTAGATCGTAAAATACCCTAGTGTTTTAGTCAACTAAAATCCTGACTGATTCACTCGGCTATTCGGGGCGTCGGGACGCCCTTATTCGACGATCTTGTTCAAGTAATCGGGGTCGAACTGGTCACTGCTGGCGCGCTCCTTGCTGCAGTCGACGCCGAGCTGTTCGAGTTTCTTCAGGATCGCCTCGACCTTGGCATCGGTATTCACCGAGTGGTCGAGCAGGCCGTGAATGGCCTTGACCACCGGGTCGTTGACGTCGCCGGAGATGCCGTAGGCGGAGAAGCCGAGTTCTTGCGCTTTCTGCATGCGCGCGCTGTCGATGCTCGATTCGATGATCCGTGCCGGATTGCCGACGGCGGTGGCACCGGCCGGCACCGGTTTGACGACGACCGCGTTCGAGCCGACCTTGGCGCCAGCGCCGATCGTGATCGGACCGAGAATCTTGGCACCGGCACCGACGATGACACCGGCTTCCAGTGTCGGGTGGCGCTTGCCCTTGTTCCATGTGGTGCCGCCGAGCGTCACGCCGTGGTACAGCGTACAGTCGTCGCCGATCACGGCGGTTTCGCCAACGACGATGCCCATGCCGTGGTCGATGAACACGCGCTGGCCGATGGTCGCGCCGGGGTGGATCTCGATGCCGGTGAGGAAACGCCCGAGGTGCGAGACGAAGCGGGCCAGCAGCTTGATGTCGCGCCGCCACAGGCCATTGGCCACGATGTGCAGCGTCAGCGCATGAAAACCCGGGTAACAGGTGACCACTTCCCACACCGAACGGGCGGCAGGGTCACGATCGAAGACAACTCGGATGTTTTCACGCAGGCGGGCAAGCATGGCGGAGACGAGCGGGGCAGCAAAGCCGAGTATTTTACTCGACTTTGCGTGCGGCTGCAGCCCTGCCGCCGTCATGGGTATCGGGCAGCGGATCGGTTACCATTGGCTTTTCCGCCTTGCAGGCGGTGTCAATTTCACTCATCAAACCAGACATGACGATCCAGACGATTCCCACTCGCGCGTTCGACGGCCAGAAGCCCGGTACTTCGGGCCTGCGCAAGAAAGTGACGGTGTTCCAGCAGCCGCATTATCTCGAGAACTTCGTTCAGGCCGTGTTCGACACCGTGCCGCTGGCGGGGGCCACGCTGGTGCTCGGCGGCGACGGTCGCTTCCACAACCGGGTGGCCGTCGACACCATCGTGCGCATGGCTGCGGCCAACGGCGTGGCGCGGGTGCTGGTCGGGCAGGGCGGCTTGCTGTCGACGCCGGCGGTCAGCTGCGTGATCCGCAAGCACGGCGCCGACGGCGGCATCATACTCTCCGCGTCGCACAACCCCGGTGGCCCGGATGGCGACTTCGGCATCAAGTACAACATCGGCAACGGCGGCCCGGCGCCGGAGAAAATCACCGACGCGATCTACGCCGTGACGCAGACGATCACCGAATACCGGATCGTTGAGTCGGCCGAGTTCGATCTCGACACCCTTGGCCGTTACAGCGTTGGCGACATGATCGTCGACGTCATCGACCCGGTCGACGACTACGCCGAGCTGATGCAGCAGCTGTTCGACTTCGACGCGATCCGTGCCTGGTTCGCCGCCGGCCACACGCTGCGCTTCGACGCGATGAGCGCGGCATCGGGTCCGTATGCGACCCGGCTGCTTGAGGGGCTGCTCGGCGCCACGCCCGGCTCGGTGGTCAACGGCGTGCCGCTCGAAGACTTCGGCGGCCACCACCCGGACCCGAACCCGGCGCATGCGACCGAGCTGATCGATGCAATGCGCGGCGGTTCTGCTCCCCATGGCGCACCCGACTTCGGTGCAGCCAGCGACGGCGACGCCGACCGCAATATGGTCGTCGGCCGCAAGCACAACGTCTCGCCGTCCGACAGCCTCGCGGTCTTGGCGGCCAACGCGACGCTGATCCCCGGTTACGCCAACGGCCTGGCCGGCGTCGCCCGCTCGATGCCGACCTCGTGCGCTGTCGACGTTGTTGCGGAGGAACTCGGCATCGACTGCTTCGAAACCCCGACCGGCTGGAAATTCTTCGGCAACCTGCTCGACGCCGGCAAGGTGACGCTGTGCGGCGAGGAAAGCTACGGCACCGGCTCCGACCACGTGCGCGAGAAGGACGGCGTCTGGGCAGTGCTGTGCTGGCTCAACCTTGTCGCCAAAACCGGCCAATCGATCGACGAATTGCTTGAAGCCCACTGGGCGCGCTTCGGCCGCCACTACTACAGCCGCCACGACTTCGAAGCCATCGACACCGTCGCCGCCAACGCGCTGGTCGACGGCCTGCGCGCCAAACTGCCGACCTTGGTTGGCAGCCAACTCGCCGGCAAGCGCATCGCTCTGGCCGACGACTTTGCCTACGACGATCCGATCGACCACAGCCACAGCGCCAAGCAAGGCATCCGCATCGTCTTCGACGACGGCGCACGGATCGTCTACCGGCTCTCCGGCACCGGCACCGATGGCGCAACGTTGCGGGTGTATCTGGAACAACCCGAACGCGATCGGCTTGATCTGGATGCGCAGGAAGCGCTGGCACCGCTGATCGCGGCTTCGCGTGAATTGGCGGACATCAAGGGGCTGACCGGGCGCGAAGCGCCGACAGTGGTGACTTGATTGGTTTGATGAGTCTGCAAACAACAACGCCGGCAATTGCCGGCGTTTTGTTTATTGATCGTCTTGTGTCTGGCATGTTGTAGAAGAGCGGGCGGCGTAGAGTGGGGCAGCGTAACCCGCAAAATGAGTTAAGCGATACAATCTGCCACCGCGTCTACAGCGGCGTAGGGCGGATTCGGCGCAAAGCGACAACCCGCCATTCCGTTGCATCGATCCGGTGTGTCGCAGTGCCTTAGTGTGATTTTTTCACCGACAAAAGAACAAATTGTGGGTTTGAACCTGTTCCCGATAAGCCAATCTCGATCATGGCGTTACCATGATGGCCTTCAATGTAATAAGTGATGCATGTGTAAGGGAGTATCGAATTTGCGCTCGTAGATTTCTTGGATAGGGAGATGTAATTGACTGTGCCTGTTATTATAAGAACTTCGGGGTTGTGGGCTGCAAATTCTTTGGCCGATTTGTTTGCAATGCTGTTCCATTCTGCTTTGCTATAAGCACGAAGGAGCAGGACGCCAGACTTACCAAACCTTGCTAGCAGTGTTGTCAATCCATGCCGGATGAGTGTGGTTGGCGTATTGGGAAGTTGTTTGCGAAGAGTAATTCCTAGGGTTGCCCCAGTCGATGTGATAAATAAGTAAGGAAGCGCAGCCATAAAGAAAAGTCCGAAGAACCATGCAAAATGGGGCAGGGCGCCGATTGATGCAAATAGTCCAACAGCAAACGCAGGGACGAGCGCACATGCAAGGAGCCTACCAGTAATGAATGCGGCTGTAGTGCTGATAAAAAATGCAATCAACATTGTGATGTATGCAGTATCCAAATTCGGTTCCTAAAATTAAGTGTGGATTGCTTGCTGTATTGCATACTGGATAAAGGTGGGAATTGTTTTGCGGCGCGTAGTTTGAGCTGAATACAATGTAGCCCAACATCTTGTCGGTGCAGTGTTGGGCTCCACTCAATCTACGTGTTGATTTTGTGTCCGTAAGTGTACACAGCAGTTATGAAAATGGGGTGCGCCAGCATTTCCGGTGTCGTGATTAGGGTACAAAAAAAACGCCGGCTCATTGCCGGCGTTTTTTCTCAAATACAACTCACCAATCAAGACCGGTAATCCGCATTGATCTTCACATAGTCATAGCTGAAATCGCACGTCCAAACCGTCGCTTCGACATTGCCGCGGCCCAGCTTCACGGTGATGGTGATTTCCGACTGCTTGAGCACGCGCTGGCCGTCTTCTTCCTTGTAGTCCGGGTGGCGGCCGCCGTCTTTGGCGACGAGGACGTCGTCGAGCCAGACTTCGAGCTGGTCGACGTCGAGTGCGTCGACGCCCGAGTAGCCGATCGCGCAGAGGATGCGGCCGAGGTTGGGGTCGGAGGCGAAGAAGGCGGTTTTCACCAGCGGCGACTTGCCGATCGCGTAGCCGACCGTCTTGCACTCGTCCCAGGTCTTGCCGCCTTCGACCTTGATCGTCATGAACTTGGTCGCGCCTTCGCCGTCGCGGATGATGGCCTTGGCGAGGTACTGGCTGACTTCTAGCACGGCGTCGCGCAGCAGCGAGAATTCGGCGCTGGCCGCGTCATCGATTTCGGCGTTGCCGGCCTGGCCGGTGGCTGCGAGGATGAAGCTGTCGTTGGTGCTGGTGTCGCCGTCGACGGTGATCGAGTTGAACGAGCGGTCGGCTGCCCACTTCACCAGGTCCTGCAGCAGAGACTGGCTGACGCTGGCGTCGGTGGCGACGTAGCCGAGCATGGTGGCCATGTTCGGGTGGATCATGCCGGCGCCCTTGGCGATGCCGGTGACGGTGACCAGCTTGCCGCCGATTTCGAGCTGCACCGACTTGGCCTTGGGCGCGGTGTCGGTGGTCATGATCGAGTACGCGGCGGCGGCCCAGTTGGAAGGCAGCAGATCGGCCTTGGCGGCCGGCAGCGCCGCGATGATTTTCTCGAACGGCAGCGGTTCGAGGATCACGCCGGTCGAGAACGGCAGCACTTCGGCCGGGGTGACGCCCAGCGCTTCGGCAGTCGCGAAGCAGATCTGTTTGGCGCGCTCGAAGCCGTCGACACCGGTGCCGGCATTGGCGTTGCCGGTGTTGATCACCAGCGCGCGGACTTCGCCGCTTTCGGCCAGATGGGTCTGGCAGATGCGCACCGGCGCGGCACAGAAGCGGTTGAGTGTGAACACACCCGCCACGCGTGTGCCCGGCGCGAATCGGAACAGGGTCACGTCCTTGCGGCCGACGGTCTTGACGCCGGCGGAGGCAATACCGATTTCCACGCCGGCGACGGCGTGCAATTGGGCGGGATCGAGTTCGGGCAGATTCACGGGCATGGCGGGGCTCTCTGGCGGCGCGGGGAAAACGGCGAGTTTACCGCAGTCGGGTTCAGCTTTCAGGCGTGGTTTTGGAACGGCCAGCCGTGGTTGTATCGACAGTAGTTGCGGCTGGTGTGGGCCAGACGACTACATCGTCCAGCAGGTAGATCTGGCACGGCTTTCTAGCGGCCGATTGGCACATCTTCAGCGCGTAGTACTGCGCTGCGCCAGCATCGTTGTATCCCGTCAGGTAGGCAAAGCCGGGGCCATCGGGATTGAAGGCGAAGACACGAGGGGACGATTGCTCGGTAATCACCTTGCGGTATTCGGCCCGGGCTTCATCACTGATGTGCTTGGGCAGCGCATCGACATTGGCCATTTCGGCGTAGCCGCTGGGCTTGGGTGTGGGCGGATCTACGTATTGCGGATTGATCACCATGGTCGGCAAGCCGTGCGCTTTGAGGAAGGGCTCGGCCTTGGGCCACCAGATTTTCTCGAAGCCTTCGTGCGTGCCAAACATCAGGTGAGCATTCTGGCGGAAGGCCGGAAAGCTCACCAGCTCAGCTTTGCCGCCGGCTTCGGTATAGCGGGTAAAAAACGACTGCGCGATCCGGGGGGGAAACAGTGAATCGTTCTCGCCATAGAACCAGAGCGAGTCGACCTTGGCGTCCTTGCCCAGTGCCTCGAATGCCTTGTTGATCGAAGGCTCCCAAGTGCAGCCAGGCCAATCCTTGCTGTAGTACAACCCGCCGGCAAAGTTCAGTACGGCCTTCATGCCGGGAATATCCCGCTCGGCCAATGCCAGGCTGGTAAATCCGCCGTGCGACTGTCCCATGACAAGGATGTGGCTACCGTCGACATCGGGTCGTTCGCGGAGCAGCTCGATGACCTTTGCAACATCGTCGGCCTGATTGCGGGCGTCCTGCGCCAGATTGCAGCCTTCGAAGCGGTATTCCCCGCCAGATTTGCCGAAACTGCGGCGCATCGGTAGCGCGACGATATAACCGCGCTTGAGCAATTCCTGCGTCATTACCGTGTAGCGCTGGCGATCCTGATAGAAGGTCTGGCCGGAATTCTTGCCATGGTTGATGACAGCCAACGGAAACGGTCCCGCGCCGTCGGGTTTGAACAGGGTGGTTTCAAGGTCGAAGCCGAAAATGCCCGGCTTGACCGGCAGCATCAGTACCTGCTCGTTCAGGTCCTTGCGCAGGGGCGGGCCGTCGTCGTCGGCGGCATAGGCGGTGATACAGCCGAACAGCAGCAGGAGGGCAAAGAAGCGGGTGGGGAGCATGCAACATTCCGGTGGACGCGTCGGAGGTCGATTGTAGGGGCAACGCGATCGTGCGGCATCGAATTTTTCTCCAGTAGAAAGCGGCTGGAAATGATCGGTAATAATTATTGCTATAACCAACCATTTGTCTTGGGCGGCCGCCACGCCCGCGCAAATCCGCTATAGCGGAATCAGGTGCCGCCTTTCACTCGCATTGTCCGGCGCTGCCCGACCAAGGAGTCCACCATGGCCCCGCAACGCTTGATCCTGCTGGTTCTGTTCGCCGCCCCCGCTGCATGGTCGGCGACGCTTGAAACCCGCGTTCCGGAGGCCGTCGATTGCCTGCAGCCGGCGCGTGCCGAAGCCTCCCCACTTGATGATCCGCTGTACCGCAACGTCTGCTCGAAGCCGGTCCGCATGCTGGGCTGTGCCTTGCCGGGGGCGAGCAACGTCAACTGGCCGTGCAGTCGGGTCGAGGATCTCGGCCCGGGTACCGAGGCGCAGGAGCGGACGGTGCCGCCGCACCAGTCGGTGCAGCTGTATCGCGGCTGGACCTATGCGGTGTGCCCGGCCGACGCCAGCCTGTCCGGCCGTTTCGATGGTGCTGAACTGACCTACCGCTGCGTGCGGACGTCGTCGCGCTGAGGCCGGGGGCTGGCCGGACATGAAAAAACCGCCGGGCGTACCGGCGGTTTTTTTGCGGGGAAGAGGGAATCAGGCTTGCGCCAGCTTCAGCCGCGCTGCCGGGGAGAGCCCCAGCATTTCCTTCCACTTGATCAGTGCCGAGACCAGGATCACCGCGCCCAGCGCCATCATCACGATCGAGATGATGCCGTTGAAGATGTTGTAGCCCTTGGCGGCGGCGTTGAAGTAGACGTTGTCGATCATCCAGTAGCCGGCGTAGTTCACCGTGACGAACAGATAGGCCAGCGGGATCAGGCAGGTCAGCATGTAGACGCGCTTTTCGGCGATGCGCAGGATCACGGTGGCGCCGATGATCAGGCCGACCGACGCCATCAGCTGGTTCGACACGCCGAACAGCGCCCACACCGAGTTGATGTCGCCCGAGTTCAGCAGATAGCCCCAGGCAATGCAGGCGAGGATGCTGGTGCCGATCGCGCCGGGCATCCAGTCGGTGCGCTTCAGCGGCGCCCACAGATCGCCGAGGAAATCCTGCAGCAGGTAGCGCGACACGCGGGTGCCCGAGTCGATGGCGGTGAGGATGAAGACGGCTTCGAACATCACCATGAACTGGAAGAAGTACGACGCCAGCGACGAGAACCACGGGATCTTGGTGAAGATGTCCGCCATGCCGACGGCCAGCGTTACCGCGCCGCCGGTGCGGCCCTGCAGGTCGAGGCCGATGGACTGGCTCAGCGCCGGCAGGTGGATCACGTCCATGCCGAGGGTCTTGAAGACTTCCGGGGTCGAGTTGATCGCGAAGTAGTCGGCCGGGTGCAGCGCGGTGGCGGCAACGAGGGCCATCACGCCGACCAGGCATTCGGCCAGCATCGCGCCGAAACCGACCGGCAGGATGTCGCTCCACTTGTCGATCTGCTTGGGCGTGGTACCCGAGCCGATGAAGGCGTGGAAGCCCGAGATCGCGCCGCAGGCGATGGTGATCGAGATGAACGGCCAGACCGGGCCGGCCAGCACCGGGCCGCCGCCGTGGATGAAGTCGGTGACCGCCGGGAACTGGATCTGCGGGTTGATGAACACCACGCCGACGATCAGCAGGCCGAACACGCCGATCTTCATGAAGCTCGACAGCGCGGCACGCGGCGTCAGCAGCATCCACACCGGCAGTGCGGTGGCGAAGAAGGCGTAGATCGGCAGGATCAGCGACACGGTCTTGGCGTTCAGCGACAGCCATTCACCGACCATCGTGTGCTGGATGTAGGGGCCGGCGAACACGCAGGCCATGATCGCGACGATGCCGACATAGCTGGCGTTCTTCATGCTGCCGGTCATCTTTTCCCACAGGCCGACACAGATCGCGATCGGGATCGTCATGAACACGGCGAACGCGCCCCACGGGTTGCGTTCGAGCGCATGCACCACGACCATCGACAGCCCGGCCATGGTGATGGTGATGATGAACAGCATCGCCAGACCGGTGCACCAGCCCGCCACCGGACCGAGCTCGGTCTTGGCGACTTCGGACAGCGACTTGCCGCGGTGCTTCATCGACGCGAACAGCACCACGGTGTCATGCACCGCGCCGCCGATCACACAGCCGATCAGCAGCCACAAAAAGCTCGGCAGATAGCCGTACTGCGCGGCCAGCACCGGGCCGACCAGCGGGCCTGCGGCGGCGATGGCGGCGAAGTGGCCGCCGAAGGCCACCCACTTGTTGGTCGGCAGGTAATCCTTGCCGTCCTTGAGCTCGTGGGCGGGGGTGATTTTTGTATCATCGGCTCGCAACACCTTGCGGACGAAAAACACCCCGTACAGGCGGTAGCAGATCATCAGGATGCAAATGGTGGCGATCACGAACGTCAGGGCGTGATCCATGGCGGCACTCCGGTGGGTGAAATGGAATGCCGCCATCTTGTGCGCGTGGCTTGATCGAAAGGTGGCCGGATCGGGTCAGCGGTTGCCGGCGGATGCGAGCGGTGCCAAACCCGGGGGGAGCGGTTGGCGCTTTGTTCCCCGTCTAGGTGCGCTGGCGGGCGTCAGATGATGCCGAGCGCATCCTTCACCGTACGCAGGAAGCGCCGGCTCACCGGTACCGTCAGCCCGCCTACGGTGTGGATGTCGGCGGCGCCGTTGTCGCCGAAGCGGATCTCGGCGATGCGCGCCGGGTTGACGAGGTGCTGGCGGTGGCAGCGCAGCAGCGGCGTCTTGTCCTCCAGCGTTTTCAGCGTCAGCTCGGTGAAGTGCTCGTTGCCGTCGGCGTCGACCAGATAGACGCCGCTGAGGCGGGACAGCGCGTATTCGACCGCATCGACCTTTAGCAAATAGACACGGTTGTGGCCGTAGCACGGCAGCTGCGTCAGCGGCGCGTTGCCGCCGATCGCATCGATCTGCTGCGGTGCACGTTCCTTCCTGAGTCGCGCGAGCGTCTTGGCCAGCCGCGCCGGTTCGACCGGTTTGAGCAGGTAATCAAACGCGTGTTCCTCGAAGGCCTGCACGGCAAATTCGTCGAAGGCGGTGACGAAAACGATGTGCGGCATCCGTTCCGGATCAAGCATCGCCAGCAGTTGCAGGCCGGAAATCTGCGGCATCTGGATGTCGAGGAACACCACGTCCGGATGCAGCCGGTTGATCGCGGCAATGGCTTCGATGGCGTTACCGGCCTGGCCGATGATCTGCAGGTCGGCCTCGGGCGCCAGCAGTTCGGCGAGTTCGTCGCGGGCCAGCGGTTCGTCGTCGACGATGAGGATCCTGATCATGTTGTGTGCTCCGGCTGTGTCGCCAGCGGCAGTTGCAGGATGACGCGGGTGGCGACGTCGGGTTCGCACTCGACGCGCACGCCGAAGCGCGTGCCGTCGCGGACCTTGATGCGCCGGTCGACCAGATTCATGCCGAGGCCGTCGCCCCCCGGCTTGGGGTGGTACAGCCCGGCATTGTCTTCGACCACCAGGCTCAGCACGTCGCCGTCGGCATGCGCATGGATGCGGATCCGCCCGGCACCGAGCAGTTGCGACGTGCCGTGCTTGATCGCGTTCTCGACGATCGGTTGCAGCGAGAACGCCGGCAGCTGCACACCGAGAAAGCGCTCGGGCAGGTCGATTGCGACGTCGAGCCGGCCGGCAAAGCGCGCCAGTTCGATCTGCAGATAGGCGTTCACGTGTTCGAGTTCGTCGGCCAGCGTCACCACGTCGCTCGGGCGCTTGAGGTTCTTGCGGAAGAAGGTCGACAGGTACTGGATCAGCCGGCGCGCGTGGTCGGGGTCGCGGCGGATCACCGCGCTGATCGTGTTCAGCGCGTTGAAGAGGAAGTGCGGGTTCACCTGCGCGTGCAGCAGCTTGATCTCGGACTGCGCCAGCAGCTGCTGCTGCGCATCGACGCGGCCGGCGAGGATCTGCCGCGAGAGCAGCTTGGCGATGCCTTCGCCGAGCGTGCGGTTGAGTCGCGAGAACAGCTTGCGCTTGGGCTCGTACAGCTTGATCGTGCCGACGACGCGGTCGCCTTCGCCCTGCAGCGGAATCACCAGCGTCGAACCGAGCGGGCAGCCGGGCCGGATCGAGCAGCGGTAGGGCATGGCGTTACCGTCGGCGAACACGACCTCGTTGCGGGCGATGGCCTCGAAGGTATAGGCCGAGGTGATCGGCGTGCCGGGCAGATGGTGATCGTCGCCGATGCCGATGAAGGCCAGCAGCTTGTCGCGATCGGTGATCGCCACCGCACCGACGCCGGTTTCCTCGTAGATGATGCGCGCGACCTTGGTGCTGTTTTCCTGGTTGAAACCGTCGCGCAGCGCGCCTTCGGCACGGGCGGCGATTTTCAGCGCGCGCGACGAGAACGCGGTCGAATACTTTTCGAACATTGCCCGCCGGTCGAGCAGGATGCGCATGAACATCGCGCTGCCAATGGTGTTGCTGACCAGCATCGGCAGCGCGATGTGTTCGACCAGCTGCGCCGCCATCGCGAACGGCCGGGCGACGGCGAGGATGATCAGCATCTGCATCACCTCGGCGAACAGCGCGACGCCGCCGACCAGCCACGGCGTGAACAGGATGTCGACGCGGCCGCGACGGATCAGCCAGCGGTGGACCAGACCGCCGATCAGCCCTTCGGTGACGGTCGAGATCATGCAGGCGGTCGCCGTCGGCCCGCCGAGCGAATAGCGGTGCAGCCCGCCGGTGAAACCGACTGCCAGCCCTACCGATGGCCCGCCGAGCAGGCCGCCCAGCACCGCGCCGATCGCCCGGGTGTTGGCGATCGAATCGTCGATGTGCAGGCCGAAATAGGTGCCGAGGATGCAGAAGGTCGAAAAGACCAGATAGCACGCCAGCTTGTGCGGCAGGCGGATCGTCACCTGCATCAGCGGAATGAACAGCGGCGTTTTCGACAGCAGATACGCGATCACGAGGTAAACGCACATCTGCTGCAACAGCAGCAGCACGAGATTGAACTGGTCGAAGATCATGCCGGGACTTCCTGACGGCATCGCCGAACGATGCATTTCTTACCGATTGTCGTCGGCATGGTGGGGTTTTGCAGCTTTTCCGGTCGTGCGGCAGCCCCTTTTCGGGGCGCGCGGGCAAGCGGTGCACCGCAATGCGTGCGGCGGCGGATTCTAGCGCTGGCGCACCTTTGCCGTGTAGTGCGTTGCGGGAAACTTCATGTTTCCCTGATGCCGGACAAGGGTTTCGTGCAAAAAAGTATCGGTATCGACCGGTTTTTGTGGTTGTCCGCATGTAGTCGAAAAAATTATGTTTCAGCTGCGCGCTGCCCGGAAGGCTAGGGGACGCGGCAAGCAGGGCACCGTTTCGGGGCGAAGACCCCGGGCGCGGGCAGAACGGGCCGGACTGGATACGACACACGGAGCAAGCGATGACGACATTGGTTCTGCGCCCGGCCGGGTGCTGCGCGGACGGGCTGGATGCCGCCGCCGCGCACCGGCTAGGGGGAAAACCGGATTGGCGCTGCGGCGGGCCCGTGGTTTATGGAAGGTTGCGCCCGTTTGTCATGTCCACCATGGCCGAACGGGGGTGATGCCGATGCGCCCCCATGCACCGTCATCCGTTTTCCGTCAGTTTGCAGTGGGTCGTGCCGCAGGTGCCGCCGGCTGCGGGGAAAGGAGCAGCACCATGACCCCAGACCTTGAAGTTGTCGAACTGCAGGGCAATGAATCGTTCCGTGTCTGGTACCACGGCTACCCGTTCCGTACCGTGCGCTGGCACTACCACCCGGAGTACGAGATCCAGCTGATCGCCGAAACCAGCGGCAAGTACTTCGTCGGCGATTTCATCGGCGATTTCGCCCCGGGCAATCTGGTGATGACCGGGCCGAACCTGCCGCACAACTGGGTCAGCGAACTGCCCGAGGGTCAGACCGTCGAGCGCCGCGGCCTGATCGTGCAGTTTCCGGCCGAGTACATCAGCAACGGCATCGCCGCGTTTCCGGAGCTGGCCCACACGCAGAAGCTGCTGGCCGAATCGCAGCGCGGGCTGGTGTTCTGCGAACACACCGCCGCCGCGGCCAAACCGATTTTCGAGGAGCTGCTCGACGCGCAGGGCTGCCGCCGCATCGTGCTGTTCCTGTCGCTGCTCGACCTGCTGGCGCGGTGCGAACACCGCCAGCCGCTGGCCAGTGCCGGCTACCGGGCAGACCCCGAGCACTACATGTCGTCGACGATCAACCAGGTGCTGTCCTACATCGGCGAGAACCTCGCCAGCGATCTGCCCGAAGCCGATCTGGCCGAACTGGCCGGGCAGAGCGTCAGCGCGTTCTCGCGCTACTTCCGCAAGCACACCGGCATGTCGGTCGTGCAGTGCATCAACCGGATGCGGATCAACCGGGCGTGCGAACTGCTGGCGAGCAGCGAGTTCACCGTCACCGAGATCTGCTTCCTCGTCGGCTTCAACAACGTGTCCAACTTCAACCGGCACTTCCTGGCGCAGAAGAGCATGTCGCCGTCGAAGTTCCGAAGTTGCCAGCAACTGAACGCCGCCTGCCTCAGCGCCGCCTGACCGGCCGCTGAAATCCGAACCGAACAACCGATCCTGCGCGAAAAAACGCGCCGGGAGGGGAGCGCTACATCGTGACATTCCTTGGGCTAGACCTCGGCACTTCCGAAGTGAAGGCCATGCTGGTCGACGACGAACAGAAGCTGCTGGCGAGCGATGCCGTCCGGCTCGCCATTGCCAGCCCGCAACCGCTGTGGTCCGAGCAGAGCCCGGACGAGTGGTGGCACGCCACGCTCAAAGCGATCGACCGGGTGCGCAGCGCCGCGCCCGAGGCGTTCGCCGCCTTGCGCGGCATCGGCCTTTCGGGGCAGATGCACGGCGCGGTGCTGCTCGACAAGCACCAGCGCGTGCTGCGCCCGGCCATCCTGTGGAACGACACCCGCGCCCACGCCGAGTGCATCGAACTCGAAGCGTTGGTGCCACAGTCGCGGCAGATCACCGGCAACCTGGCGATGCCCGGTTTCACCGCGCCCAAGCTGCTGTGGCTGCAGAAGTACGAGCCGGCGATCCGCGCCCGCGTCGACAAGGTGCTGCTGCCCAAGGACTACATCGCCTTCCGGCTGACCGGCGAATTCGTCTCGGAGATGTCCGACGCCGCCGGCACGCTGTGGCTCGACGTGGCCGGCCGTGACTGGTCCGACCGGATGCTGAACGCCACCGGGCTGGACCGCGCCAGCATGCCGCGGCTGGTCGAAGGTTCGCAGGCCGGTGCCGCGCTGCGGCCGGCACTGGCGGCCGAATGGGGCATCGCCCACGAAGTCGTCGTGGCCGGCGGCGCCGGCGACAACGCCGCAGCGGCGGTCGGCATCGGCGCGGTGTCACCGGGCGACGCCTTCATCTCGCTCGGCACGTCGGGCGTGATGTTCGTCGCGAACGAACGCTTCCTGCCCAATCCGGCGCAGGCCGTGCATGCCTTCTGCCACGCGCTGCCACAGCGCTGGCACCAGATGAGCGTGATGCTCTCGGCCGCCGCCAGCCTGACGTGGGCGTCGCAACTGACGCAGACGCCGGTCGGCGATCTGGCCGGGCTGGCGCAGCGTGCCGATGCCGCCCGCGCGCCGCTGTTCCTGCCTTACCTGAACGGCGAACGCACGCCGCACAACAATGCCCGCGCCAGCGGCACGCTGCTCGGCCTGAACGGCACCAGTGACCGCGCCGCCGTCGGCTACGCGGTAATGGAAGGCGTCGCCTTCGGCCTGGCCGACGGCTATGCCGCGCTGGCGGCGACCGGCAGCCGCGTCGGGACCGCGTCCTTCGTCGGTGGCGGCTCGAGGAGCCGCTTCTGGGGCGAGCTGATCGCCAGCGCCACCGGCATCACGCTGCTGCGCCATGCCAATGGCGATTTCGGCGGCGCGTTCGGCGCGGCCCGGCTCGCCCGGCTGGCGGTGGGCGGCGAAGCGGTCGAGGCCGTCTGCACCGTGCCGCCGGTGGCCGAAACGATCGCCCCGAATCCCGAAATGGCCGCGCTGCTGCACGCGCGGCACGACCGGTTCCGCCGTGCCTACGCGGCGCTGGAACCCGAATTCGCCCGGGCCTGAGGCCCGCCGACCAACCGAGAGAAGGAGAGCGCCAGACACGGCCCTGTTGAACCGAACCGGCCGCGCCATGAGCGTCGGTGCATTCCCGTAGTCCCTTTGTGATGAGAGATCTGGAGATCGCCATGTACCACTCGAACCGTTTTCTGAACCTGACCGTCAAGACCCTCGCCGCCGGCCTCTGTGCCGCTGCCATTGCCGCACCGGCGCAGGCCGCGCCGCTGAAGATCGGCATGTCGTTCCAGGAGCTGAACAACCCGTACTTCGTGACCATGAAGGAAGCGCTGGAGCAGGCCGCCGGCTCGATGGGCGCGCAGGTCGTGATCACCGACGCCCGCCACGACGTCTCGAAGCAGATCAGCGACGTCGAAGATATGGTGCAGAAGAAGATCGACATCCTGCTGCTGAACCCGACCGACTCGGTCGGCATCCAGAACGCGGTGAAGTCGGCCAAGAAGGCCGGCGTCGTCACCGTCGCCGTCGACGCGCAGGCACAGGGCCCGATCGATTCCTTCGTCGGCTCGAAGAACTACGACGCCGGCGTGATGGCCTGCGACTACCTCGCCAAGAACATCGGCAGCAACGGCGACGTGGCCATCCTCGACGGCATCCCGGTCGTGCCGATTCTCGAACGCGTTCGCGGCTGCAAGGCGGCACTCGCCAAGTACCCGGGCATCAAGATCGTCTCGGTGCAGAACGGCAAGCAGGAACGTGCCACCGCGCTGACGGTGACCGAGAACATCCTGCAGGCCAATCCGAAGCTCAAGGGCATCTTCAGCGTCAACGACACCGGTTCGCTCGGTGCGCTGTCGGCGATCGAAGCCTCGGGCAAGGACGTGAAGCTGACCAGCGTCGATGGCGCGCCGGACGCGATCAAGGCGCTGCAGAAGCCGAACTCGAAGTTCATCGCCACCAGCGCGCAGTACCCGCGTGACCAGGTCCGCCTGGCACTGGCGATCGCGATGGCGAAGAAGTGGGGCGCCAACGTCCCGGCCACGGTGCCGGTCGACGTGAAGCTGATCGACAAGGCGGGTGCCAAGTCCTTCAACTGGTAAGAACCCGTCCCGGAAGGTGACTGCGCCTGCCGGGACAGGTTCCGGATGTACCGGTACGTTACCGCGAGGCGGCGTACCCCAACCCTCCCAAGGGGTGACGATGAGTCAAAGCCACAATCAAACCATCCTGACGCTGGAACACATCTCGAAGTCGTTTCCGGGCGTGAAGGCGCTGCAGGACATCCACCTGTCGGTGAACCGCGGCGAGGTGCATGCGCTGCTCGGCGAGAACGGTGCCGGCAAGTCGACGCTGATGAAGATCCTCTGCGGCATCCACCAGCCCGACGCAGGCCGGATCGTCTTCGACGGCGCCGAGCGGCAGTTCGAGCGCTACAACGACGCGATCGCCGCCGGCATCGGCATCATTTTCCAGGAGTTCAGCCTGATTCCGGACCTGAACGCCGTCGAGAACATCTTCCTCGGCCGCGAGCGGACCAACCGGGCCGGGCTGTTGAGCAAGGCCGAAATGCGCCATCGCGCGGCGATGATTTTCGACCGCCTCGGCATCGACATCGACCTGACCGTGCCGGTGCGGCACCTGTCGGTCGCCGAGCAGCAGTTCGTCGAGATCGCCAAGGCGCTGTCGCTGAATGCCAAGGTGCTGGTGCTCGACGAGCCGACCGCGACGCTGACGCCGAGCGAGGCCGAGCACCTGTTCTCGATCATGCGCGAACTCAAGGCGCACGACGTGGCGATGATCTTCATCTCGCACCACATGGAAGAGATCTTCGCCGTCTGCGACCGGATCACCGTGCTGCGCGACGGCCAGTACGTCGGCACGACCGACGTCGCGACGACCGATGTCGACGCGCTGGTCGAGATGATGGTCGGCCGCCGGCTCGAGCAGAGCTTTCCGCCCAAGCCGGCGCGCAATCCGGGCGCCCGCAAGGTGCTCGAAGTACGCGCGCTGCAGCGCTACAAGCACGATCCGGTCAACCGTTTCGACCTGCACGAGGGCGAGATTCTCGGTTTTGCCGGCCTCGTCGGTTCGGGCCGGACCGAGCTGGCACGCGCGGTGATCGGCGCCGATCCGGCGCACCGCAAGGAGGTGTGGCTGAACGGCAAACCGGTGAAGCTGAACAACGCCGGCGACGCGCTGGCGCAGGGCATCGGCCTGCTGCCCGAGAGCCGCAAGACCGAGGGGCTGATTCTCGACTTCTCGATCCGCGACAACATTTCGATCAACAACCTCGGCAAGTACCAGCGCGTCGGGCCGCTGATCGACCAGGGGCTGGAAGGCCGCACCACGGTCGACGTGATGCGCCAGGTCGGCGTCAAGGCACCGGGTCCGGGCACGCGCGTCGGCACGCTGTCGGGCGGCAACCAGCAGAAGGTGGTGATTGCGCGGTGGCTCAACCACCACTGCAAAATCCTGATCTTCGACGAGCCGACCCGCGGCATCGACGTCGGCGCCAAGGCCGAAATCTACAACCTGATGCGCCGGCTCACGGCGCAGGGCTACGCGATCATCATGATCTCGTCGGAACTGCCGGAAATCGTCGGCATGTGCGACCGGGTCGCGGTGTTCAAACAGGGCGCCATCGTCACCGTACTGGAAGACGACGCCATCGAATCGAACGAGGTAATGCGCCATGCAACCGCAGGTTCTCACCATGAATTCGCCTGACACCGCCAAGGCGGCGCCGGGCTTCGCCACCCGCTACAAGCGCTTCAGCCAGTCGCCGGTGTTCTTCCCGCTGATCGGCCTCGTGCTCGTCTGCATCGCCATGGCGCTGACGACCGAGCATTTCTTCGACCCGGACAACCTCGTCAACATCGCCCGTCAGGTGTCGGTGAACGCGATCATCGCCGTCGGCATGACCTGCGCCATCCTCTCCGGCGGCATCGACCTGTCGGTCGGCGCGGTGATGGCGCTCGCCGGCACGCTGATGGCCGGGCTGATGGTCGGCGGCATGCCGCCCGAAGCGGCCATCGCCATCGGCCTCGGCGTCGGCCTGCTGTTCGGCGTCGCCAACGGCTTCTTCGTCGCCTACGCCGGCATGCCGCCGATCATCGTCACGCTGGCGACGATGGGCATCGCCCGCGGCATCGCGCTGATCTACACCGGCGGCTACCCGATCGACGGCCTGCCGGACTGGTTCGCCTTCTTCGGCAGCGGCAGGGTACTGGGACTGCAGGCGCCGGTGCTGATCATGCTGCTGGTGTTCGTCGCCGCCTACGTGCTGCTCGACCACACTCCGGTCGGCCGCTACATCTACGCGATCGGCGGCAACGAGGAGGCGACCCGGCTCTCCGGCGTGCGCGTGCCGCGCTACAAGCTGCTGGTCTACGGCCTGTCGGGCCTGACCGCGTCGATTGCCGGCCTGGTGCTGACCTCGAGGCTGATGTCCGGCCAGCCCAATGCCGGCGTGTCGTTCGAACTCGACGCGATTGCCGCGGTGGTGATGGGCGGCACGGCGATCTCGGGCGGCCGCGGCTCCATCGTCGGCACGCTGATCGGTGCGGTGATGCTGGGCGTGCTCAACAACGGGCTGAACATGATGGGCGTGTCGCCCTACGTCCAGAACATCATCAAGGGCGTGATCATCCTGCTGGCGATCTATATCAGCCGCGAGCGCACCAAACGCCGCTAGCGACCGCCAGCACGCCGCGAATCCTGCGTTGCACGCGCTTGCCGTACCCGAATGTACTGTCTTCGCGCGTACGCCTTGTCTTCGCAGCGTGCTGACGGCCGCTGAGTCCCCGACCCTTTAACCCAACCGTGCACACCGATGCC
Source organism: Jeongeupia naejangsanensis (assembly GCF_016865585.1). Taxonomy (GTDB): domain Bacteria; phylum Pseudomonadota; class Gammaproteobacteria; order Burkholderiales; family Chitinibacteraceae; genus Jeongeupia; species Jeongeupia naejangsanensis. Next base: position 68,623 of record NZ_JAESND010000004.1, read on the forward strand.
GGCGGCGAAAACCGCCCGGCAGGGGGCGCTGCACGCCGCGAATTCCACCTGCTTCACCTTTACCGGAGCGCACCATGAGCAAGTACCAGTATCACGAAGTCGACATGAACGCCGTCGTCTGCCACGGCCCGAAGGACTACCGCTACCAGAAGGTCCGCCGGCCCAAGGCCGGTGCACGCGAGCTGGTCATCAAGATCGACGCCTGCGGCATCTGCGCCAGCGACTGCAAGTGCCATTCGGGCGCGGCGATGTTCTGGGGCAGCAACAGCACCGAACGCTGGGTCAAGCCGCCGGTGGTGCCGGGGCACGAGTTCTTCGGCACGGTGGTCGAGGTCGGCGAGGGCGCCGACGAGCACTTCGGCTTCAAGACCGGCGAGCGCGTGATCGCCGAGCAGATCGTCCCGTGCGAGAAGTGCCGCTTCTGCAAGAGCGGCAAGTACTGGATGTGCGAGGTCCACAACATCTTCGGCTTCCAGCGCGAAGTCGCCGAAGGCGGCATGTCCGACTACATGCGCCTGCCGTCGAACGCCGTCGTCCACCGGATTCCGGACTCGGTCTCGCTCGAGGATGCGGCAATCATCGAGCCGCTGGCGTGCGCGGTGCATACCGTCAACCGTGGCGACATCCAGCTCGACGACGTGGTGGTGATCGCCGGCGCCGGCCCGATCGGGCTGATGATGGTACAGGTCGCCAGACTCAAGACGCCGAAGAAGCTGGTCGTCATCGATCTGGTGCGCGAGCGGCTCGATCTGGCGCTGCAGTTCGGTGCCGACGTGGTGATCGATCCGTCGAAGGAAGACGCCAAGGCCATCGTCGATGCGCTGACCGACGGCTACGGCTGCGATGTGTACATCGAGGCGACCGGTGCGCCGATCGGCGTCAACCAGGGGCTGAACCTGATCCGCAAGCTCGGCCGTTTCGTCGAGTTCTCGGTGTTCGGCAAGGAAACCACCGCCGACTGGTCGATCATCGGCGACCGCAAGGAACTGGACATCCGCGGCGCGCATCTGGGCCCGTACTGCTACCCGATCGCGATCGACCTGCTCGACCGCGGCCTCGTGACGTCGAAGGGCATCGTTACCCACAAGTACACGCTGGAAGAGTGGGATACCGCGATCAAGGTGGCCGATTCGCTCGATTCGATCAAGGTACTGCTGACCCCCAACGCGGCCTGATGCCGCATTGAACGCCATGCCCGTCTTCGGGCGGGCATGGAGCGAGGATTCCATGGCTTACGTGATCGGTGTCGACATCGGCACCCAGAGTACCAAGGCGCTGCTGGTCGATGCCGGCGGCGCCATCATTGCCCAGCATGCGCAGGGTTATCAGGTCGACACGCCCCGGCCGCTGTGGGCCGAGCAGTGGCCGCAGGTCTGGTTCGATGCGGTGTGCGAATGCGTACGGCAGGTGATGGCCAAAAGCGCCGTACCGCCGGCGAGCGTGTGCGCGGTCTGCGTCAGCAGCCTGTACGGCGGTTCGGGCATTCCGGTCGACGCGGACATGACTCCGCTGCACCCGTGCCTGATCTGGATGGACCGGCGCGCCGGTGACGAGGTCGAGCGGGTAAAGGCCGGCGTCGACCTCGAGCGGCTGTACGACCTCACCGGCAACGGTGTCGACAGCTATTACGGCTACACCAAGATGCTGTGGCTGCAGCATCAGCGGCCCGAAGTCTGGGCGAGAACGCGCTACCTGCTGCCGCCGAACAGCTACGTGAACTACCTGCTGACCGGCGAAGTCGCCGTCGACCACAGCTCGGCCGGCAATATCGGCGGCGTCTACGACATCAAGGCACGGACGTGGTCGGCCGAGGCGATGGCGATGCTCGGCATTCCGGCGGCCATGATGCCGGAGCGGCTGGTACACAGCAGCGACGTGGTCGGCGGACTGCTGCCGCAATGGGCCGACGCGCTCGGGCTGTCGGCCGGTACGCCGGTGATCGCCGGCGGCGTCGATGCGGCGGTGGCGACATTTGCCGCCGGCGTCGTCAAGGCCGGCGACCACGTGGCGATGATCGGTACCAGCATGTGCTGGGGCTATCTGAACAAGGACGTCGACGCCCGCCACGGGCTGATCAGCATGCCGCACGTCTACAACGGCGAGCGCGACAATTACATCTTCGGCGGCGCAATCACCGCCGGCGCCTCGGTCAGCTGGTTCCGCGACGAGTTCTGCCAGACCGAGATCGCCGAGGGCAGGGCGCAGGGCATCGATCCGCACGTGCTGCTCGAACGGCGTGCGCAGGCGGTGCCGCCCGGCGCCGACGGCGTGCTGTTCCTGCCCTATCTGATGGGTGAGCGCAGCCCGGTCTGGGATGCAAAAGCTAGCGGCGCCTTCGTCGGGCTGTCGCTGTTCCACAGCCGTGCCCACCTGTACCGCGCCGTGCTCGAAGGCGTGACCTTTGCGCTCAAACACAATATGGAAGCCGGCGCCCGCGGCGCCGAGCGGCTGGACGAGCGCCTGATCGTCGTCGGTGGCGCCGCGCATTCGGACCTGTGGATGCAGATCATCGCCGACATCACCGGCTACCCGGTCTACACCATCGTCGAGGAAGTCGAGGCGGCACTTGGTGCGGCGCTGCTCGCGGCGGTCGGCACCGGCATGGTCGGCGCGGCGGATGCCGAGCGTGGCTGGGTGACGCTGGCCGAACGCGCCCGGCCCGAACCGCAGGCGTGGGCGTGCTTCCAGAAGCTGTACGGCCTGTATTGCGACCTCTATCCCAGTCTCAAACCGGTGATGCACGGGCTGGCTGCCGTCTGACGGGCTTTCCCTTCCTCCTTGCGTGCCGGCCGGGAGCCCGGTCCGGCCGCCTTTTTCATGGAATTTCGCAATGAACCTGTTTCCCGACCTGAACGGCAAACACATCCTCGTTACCGGCGCTGCCAGCGGCATCGGTCTGGCCATTGCACAGCGGCTGGTGCAGGCCGGCGCCCACGTGATCGCCGGCGTGCGCAAGTCGCAGGATGCCGAGCGGCTGCGCCGCGACGAAGGCTTCGAGCCGCTGCTGCTCGACGTCGGCGATCTGGCGTCGGTCGGCAGCGCGCTGAATGATCTGCGGCCGCTGGACGGCTTGGTCAACTGCGCCGGCATCGCCTCGCTCGAAGGCTGCCTCGAACTCGATCCGGCCGAGTTCGACCGGGTGATGGCGGTCAATGCACGCGGTGCGGCGCTGGTCGCCAAACACGTGGCCAAGGCCATGGTCGCCGTCGGACGACGCGGTGCCATCGTCAATGTGTCGAGCCAGGCCGCGCTGATCGCGCTGGATTCGCACTTGAGCTACTGCGCATCGAAAGCGGCGCTCGACGCGATCACGCGGGTGATGGCACTTGAACTCGGCCCGCTTGGCATCCGTGTCAACAGCGTCAACCCGACGGTGACGCTGACGCCGATGGCGGTGGCCGCATGGAGCGATCCGGCCAAGCGCGATCCGGCGCTGGCGGCGATTCCGCTCGGCCGCTTCGCCGAGCCGGTCGAGGTTGCCGATCCGGTGCTGTTCCTGCTCAGCGACGCGGCGGCGATGATCACCGGCGTCAGCCTGCCCGTTGATGGCGGCTATACCTGCCGCTGAAGTGCCTGTGTCCTGCCACACGATCGCGGATCGCGTTCTGGCTGTCGTTAGCGTCCCGATGTAACGGCCGTCTCCCTCGCGGGCAGGGCGCAATCGCACCCAGGTCCGGTCGATCGATACCTGATGACTACCGGTCCCCATTGTTCGCAACAAGCGCTGCCGTGCAGTTTGCGCAATGGCTGGCATGAGACGGTTAACGTTTGAAGTAACGGGCCGGCTGTCGCCGGCCCCGGTTGATCGGGGCGCAGGGCGTTACCAGATCAACGCCATGTGATGCACGTCAAAATATTGGCCGTGCAACCGCCAGCCATTGCGTTGCAACCCTTCGACTAGAAAGCCCAGTTTTTCATACAAATTCCGGGCCGTTAAGTTGTCTGCCCGCACCGTAAGTTCGATACGCGTGATGCCGCGATTTCTTGCCTTTTCAATGGCAGCTTCAATCAGTGTCCGGCCGACGCCTTTTCCGCGAAAAGCTTTTGCCACGCCAATCCCCAAAACACCGCAGTGAGCGCGCATTTCGCCAGGCAGCGGAAAGACGTCACACCACCCGATAACCGTACCGTTTTCAACTGCAACGAAGTGTGAGTGGTTTGAGTCAACAACTCGTTGGTAATAGGCGTACGTGGTTTCTCGTGATCCGCTTGAGCAGAAAGCCAGAAAGCGTTCCTCGCGGCTTACCGCATCAAAGAGACAATGGAGTTGCTCGAAATGCGCGGGAGCCAATGGCTCAACTGAAATGCTCATGTGCGGATGCCCTGTATTGGAGGTGGTTAGCCGGATTTAGCCTGTCCCGATTGGCTGACATGTTGGCCGTCATTACGCACACCTTCACACTCAATGAGTTGCTGGTTCCAACGGCCCCCCGAATCTAAACAACGATCCCGCACAATGAAACGGTGTGCAGCACCGTAGGCAGCCAGTAATAGAACTCCGCAGCACAGCAATGCACAAAAGCAAACTACCCAAGAGCTTACTCGGTTTGCTGCAAAGTGCGCGCGAACAGCTTCGATGAACTGCATGCCAGATTCGTCTACCGGATCTATCAAAAATCGACTGTTGTCACCGTAGGGCTCTTCAATGGTGAAGAGTGCCCCTGCGACCGAGAATTCGCAAAATGTGTCTTTCCGCAAGTTGGTGCGGGTGATGGCAGCCCCGGGAATTGATGCGGCTATACGGAGCACAACACGACGCCCCAGTAGTGAACTCACCTCAAAGGAACAGAGGCGGCCTTGCCGATCAAATAACGGGTAAGTTCGCATCGGTTGTGACGGCTAACGTTTGAATTAAGCTGCGGGCGGCAGTCCGGCAGGGTTGGATAAAGTGTTAGGGCACCACCGACTGCACGCAATATGGGTCAGCAATGCCACGGCTCCGCCACAAACGATTGCCAATATGCTTAGATCGGGCTCAAGTGGTAAAGCCACCAAACCGGGCAAGATGCCAAGTGCTAAGGCGTAATGCCAACGAGCACAGCCCTTGCGAAGAAGTAGCACATAAGAAGGTGCTCCGATTAGCAGGGCTGGTAGAATGCCGAGAAGGAGCGTGGAGCGAAAATTAGTTACGGAGGTAGAGCTTGGACTGAAGGGGTAATTACTGTGAGTTGCAGCATCTATTGCTGCAGTTACCGCCAGGATGCTTGCGATCAGCAACAAAGCAGTAAATGCAATTACGCTTACGACTACCCTTTGCCGAAATGCGTTCATTGAATCATGGCATTTGAGTTGACCGTCTGGATTTAGCTGGGCCGGGTTGAATGAAGTGCTAGGCGGAGGAGTCAAGGTTCCTCCAGGTTTTTCTCTCGGCGGCTAGAACCAAATTTTCTATAGTTATCGCTTCAATACATGCCTTGTCTTCTGGTGATCCAGTTCGAAAAAGCATTTTAATCCAATTAAAGGCAGCCAAAGCCCCGGATCCCTCTGTGCCAAAGTGATGTTGGAAGTTAAAGCCAGTTATGTCAATTTCGAATTTCTTTGAAAAGGATTCGAAAAATTCGACGGCATCGTCACCGTCGATTCCAAGATCACCAAATAACGTTGATTCTGGCTGAACACTTTCTCTGGTGCAGCCTGTGAAGGTTGCAATAAATGCTTTGACATCGGTTTCAATCTGCGAGCACATGCGGCTGGCCGCCTAACGTTTGAATTGAGCAACGGGAAGTAGCCCGTCCGAGTTGAGTGAAGTGTAGGGGCTCTCTATCTCTGCCAAATTTTCCACCATGGACGCTTTGATATCAGGCTTTGTGGAAAGGGGACCTCCTGAAACGAGGTGAGTTCTTTCATCATTTGTTCATATGCGTAATGGTGTGAATTGAGAATTTCGAGAAATTCCGCAAAGGAAGACGCAATAAAACCGAATCCGAATGGATCGTGACATTGAAAAAAATGCTAAGTTCATTATTTATTGGAGCTTCGTCTGGATTAAACGAGAGATGATTGCCGAGGCTGTCGGTGGCGAACGCCACCCACCCATCAAAAGGTGTATCAGGGACATCGAAGCGGTAAATTTCGGCTGGCGAAAAAAGTCGTAATTCATCTGAGAAATCACCAATTCCAATGTTTAGGGCAAAATTAGCATAGCTTTCAGGAAACTTCATGCCAATGGACGTTTCTACTTCTTGGAGATCATTCTTCGTTGGCGTGGTACGCAGCACAAATACTGGCTTTCTTTTTTTGTTTTGGCCGTTGTGATTTGCTGATGCAAGTGGCTGTCTATGAGCATATTGAACCCTGACGTTTGAATTAACCGGCTGGCTTTAGCCAGTCCTGGTTGAATGAAGTGTTAGGAGGTGGCTATCAGTGTGCCTGCATAGCTATGGTAAAACATACCTTCCGCGTCAAACTCGCCGCTAACCTCAATTGGGAGTTTGTATCCAAAATTTGGCAAGCTGTTTAATATTTTGAGAAAGGGCTTGGTATCACGAGCGTGAAATATGTATTCACGATAGCTAGGTTCGGTAAATGACGCTATGAGTTGAGCCGTGGATGCACTTTCAATGCGTTCACATAAGCGATTTTCGAATTCTTCCATCTCTTGGAGGTCCGCATCGCTTGGAGCAAAATTGGCCCCGCTGCGATAAGTCCAAGTAATGTGCAGTCGTTCGGGGAATTTCCGAAATGAGAACTCGTGCTCAAATTGAGCCAGCCTCAGAAGGTGAATGCCGTTGGGGGAAGACGATTGCGCTAGTACCCAAGTGACCACTCGGAACCTCCTAACGTTTGAATTAATGGGTGGGCGTTAGCCCGTCCCGGTTGAATGAAGTGTTAGGCTCCGACCAGCGACGCCAAACGAAGAAGAATGCGAGCCCACCAGCCAAGCCGTGGACCCCAAAGAATAGGACGTTCTGCGCATAACTTAGCCAGCCATAGAGAGTCTTTTGCCCATCGACAACAAAGTGTACCGGCGTGCCATACCAGTTGCCCCCGGATGAGGAACCTGGGTATTCAGGCCAGCTGTAGATAGCAAGAGGGAGGGCTGCGGCAATGAAGCCAATTAAGCCTAGCATCTGCCAAGATACGCGGTTGAAATGTCGTAGAAGCAGCAGCGAAGGGATGCCGACCCCAACGGCAAATGGAGAGGCGAACAATGCCGAGAACAGTGAAAAGACAAAGAAATCCTTTGCAGATATGTCTGCACCTAGGGCCAGCATAGGCAGAAGAAACCGCAGGATAAATATGACTGGTTGGGCGACGATTGCGGCAATTGTGGCGAGGAAGATAGCTCTCATTGGCCTAACGTTTGAAGTGACGGGCCGGTTTTAGCCGGTCCCGGTTGACTGAAGTGTTAGGGCTTAGTACGCCCCAGTGCAACTCCATCCATCTGGAAATGAGTAGACGCATGAATTGGTTCCGGGGTCATGATAGCTAAATTCAAGCTCATATTCACGCCCTTGATTTTTAGAAGAATAGTCAAGTTTGGTGTTGTGCCGTTCATTTGAAATGTCTGGCAGCTTTGCAAGGTATTGTGGGGTGAGCAGACCTAATTCATTTGGGTATGAGCCTTTCTCGCCTTTATATTTTTCAAGCGCTTGTATTACAATGGCCAGATTTTTATATGCTTTTGTGGAAGCTTCACCTTCGCCGGGAGCATTTTGCAAAGGATTGAGCGGACTAGCCCAGAAAACTAAAAGTATAGTGGCGAGTGTGGTGAGAACTATGAGCCAACGCATATTTAGTCCTAACGTGGTGTATGCACCATGGTGCATAAAGAAATATCGCGGCAGCTGTCGGATAACACGCCCGACAGTCGGATTTTTGGATGCTCTTGCAGAGCAAATGTTCCGTATCTTCCAGCAGGGATACGCGTTGTCGGGAAGTTGGCCATGTATCTGGACATGTCGGATAACACTGCGACCGCAGCGCCTGCACGGTTGAGGGATCGCTTGCAATGCTGTCATTTTTTTTTTGGTTTTTAGAAAAATTATCGCAGGCTGAATGAAATACTTTATCAGGTTTGACGGCTTGCGCCATCCAGGAAGCAGGGCGGCATGAGCGGCTGTTTTTTCTGACTCATCAGATCCTAGCGCACGATGTGCCGGACGTTGTAACGCCTTCTATCTTGCGCGGGAATCGCTCTGCCACTGCGGGTCGTTCGCGAACCAGTCGATGAGGAAGTCGAGCAGCGCCCGCAGTGCCGGCGACATCTGCCGGCGCGAGGCGAACACCGCGTGGATGCCGAGCCGCCGCGGTTCGAAGCCCTGCAGGACGGCGACGAGCTTGCCGCTCGCCAGCTGCGGCGCGACCGCGTAGCGCGGCTGCATGCTGATGCCGGCACCGGCGATCGCGGCGGCGCGCAGCACGTTCGATTCGTTGGCGCTGAAACGGCTGCTGACCGGCACGGCAAAGCGCTCGTCGCCGCGGCTGAACTGCCACAGGCTCTTGCCGAAGTAGGCGTAGCCGAGGCAATGGTGGCGGGCGAGTTCGTCGACATGTGCCGGCGTACCGTGCGCGGCCAGATAGGCCGGCGCCGCGCACAGCACCGAATCGCAACCGGCCAGCGGCCGGGTAACGAGGTTGGGGTCGAGCTCGTTGGTGATGCGGATCGCCAGATCGATGCGCTCCTCGACCAGATGCACCGCATGGCTGCTGACCTGCAGGTCGACGCGGACCTGCGGATGGCGGGCCAGAAACGCACAGACCGCCGCGGCGATCGTCGCCTCGCCGAGTGATTGCGCGCACGATACCCGCAGCAGCCCGCGCGGCCCGGCGTCCTGCGCGGTCTCGCGCATCTGGCCGGCGAGTTCGAGCAGCGCCCGGCTGCGCTGCAGCGCGGCTTCGCCGGCGTCGGTCAGGCTGAGCTTGCGCGTGGTGCGCTGGATCAGCCGCACGCCGGCCCAGTCCTCCATCTGCGCCAGATAGCGGCTGACCATGGCGCGCGACATCTCCAGCGCGTCGGCGGCGGCAATCATGCTGCCGCGGTCGGCAATGGTGACGAAAACGTGGGCGGCGGTGATCCGGTCCATGATTGGCTCGATTTATGCAACAAACATGCGCAGTCTAGCCGGTATTTGAAGCGGTTTGATCAACCTATGATGGGGTCATTCCACTCGCACAAGGCAGGCCATCATGTTCAAGTTCGCACCCGCTACCGCCGCCCTCGTTGCCGCCGGCGCGGTGTCGTTCGCCGTCGCGGCGACGCCGGCACTCAAGGTCGACGTCTACAACCCGGGCAGCAAGAGCATCTTCCCGGTGTCGTCCGAACTCGTGACCGGCAAGAAGGAAGCAGTGCTGATCGACGCGCAGTTCCAGCGCAACGACGCCGAAGCGCTGGTCAAGAAAATCCGCGCCAGCGGCAAGACGCTGACGACGATCTACATCAGCCACAGCGACCCGGATTTCTACTTCGGCCTCGATACGCTCAAGGCCGCGTTCCCGAACGCGAAGATCGTTGCCACGCCGCAGACCGTCGAGAAAATCAGGGCATCGATGGACGGCAAGCTGGCGTACTGGGGGCCGATCCTCAAGGACAACGCGCCGAAGTCGCTGGTGCTGCCCGAAGTGCTGAAGGGCGATTCGATCACGCTCGAGGGCAGGCAGCTCAAGGTCGTCGGCCTTGATGGCGCAACGCCGGATCACACCTTCGTGTGGATTCCGTCGGCGAAGACCGTCACCGGTGGCGTCGTCGTGTTCGGCAACATGCATGTGTGGGTCGCCGACAACCAGACGCCGGTATCGCGGCAGAACTGGTATGCGACGCTGAAGCAAATCGAAGCACTGAAGCCGAAAACCGTGATCCCCGGGCACTTCGTCGGCGACGCGCCGATGAATCTGAAGTCGGTCGCGTTCACTCGCGACTACCTGCAGGCATTCGAGACCGAGGCGACCAAGGCGAAGGATGCTGCGGCGCTGATCGGGGCGATGGACCGGCTTTACCTGCAGTTCGGCCGAGATGCGACGCTGGAGATCAGCGCCAAGGTGATCAAGGGCGAAATGAAGTGGCCGCAGTGAGCGGTGCCGACCGGTAACGGTCGATAAAAAAAGGGCAGGCCCGATGGCCTGCCCTTGTCATGACAGTGTGACAGCACTGCGTCTAGGAGATCCTGACCGCACTATGCCTGCGCCGGATGACCGGGATATGTCAGCGCACCGCCGTTCGGGCAATCAGGTGGTCAACAGCCGGCGCAGCGGCGTCGGAATGCCGGCAGCGAGCGCTTCGCTGCGTTCGAACCAGCGAAGGCTGGCGTCGTCGGCCAGCGCGGCTGCTCCGGTCACACTGGCCGGCAGCGGCGTGATCGTCAGGCGGAAGTGCGTGAACACATGGACGAAGTCCGGCAGCGCCGGATCGAGCTCGACCTCGAGCTTCAGCGTGTCGGTGCAGTAGCGCTCGGCGCCCAGCGTGCTGCCGGTTTCCGGCAGGCTCCACAGCCCGCCCCAGATGCCGGTCGGCGGGCGCTTCTGCAGCAACAGCCGGCCCGTGTCGTCGCGGATCAGCAGCATGACGGTGCTGCGTTCGGGCACGGCCTTTTTCGGTTTCGGCGTCGGCAGCTCGGTCTGCCGACCGGTCATCCGCGCGATGCAGTCGTCCGAGACCGGACAGGCGAGGCAGGCCGGCTTCTTCGGCGTACAGACGGTGGCGCCGAGGTCCATCTGGGCCTGCGTGTACGCCGGCATGTCGCTGCCGGATGCCGGCAACAGGCTGTCGGCCAGTGTCCACAGCTTGTTCTCGATCGCCTTCTGGCCGGGGAAACCGTCGATGCCGGCCCAGCGTGCCAGCACGCGCTTGACGTTGCCGTCGAGGATGGCCGAACGCGTGTCGAACGAGAATGCGGCGATCGCTGCCGCGGTCGAGCGGCCGATGCCGGGCAGCGTTTCGATCTCGGCAGGCGCACGCGGAAACGTGCCACCGAAATCGGTCATGACCATCTGTGCCGCCTTGTGCAGGTTGCGCGCCCGGGTGTAATAACCAAGCCCGCTCCACAGCGCCAGCACGTCGTCGAGCGGCGCGGAGGCCAGGCTGGCGATGTCGGGAAAGCGCAGCAGAAAGCGCTGGTAGTAGTCGATGACCGTGGTCACCTGCGTCTGCTGCAGCATGATCTCCGACAGCCAGACGCGGTAGGCATCGGCAACCTGCCAGGGCAGGTCGTGCCGACCGTGTTCGCGCTGCCAGCCGATCAGCCGTTCGGCAAACCGGCTCATCGCTTGGCCTTCGTGTCGGGTGCCGTTGCCTTGGCCGGCGTCTTGCCCGACGGCTTGGCCTTTTTCGCGGCTTTTTCTGCTGCTTTGGCTGCGGCGGCCTTGCGTGCCACTTCGGCTTCATGCGCCTTGAGCTTGGCTTCTTCTTCGGCTTTTTGCCGTTCGAGCAGCTGGTTTTTCAGGCTGGTGTAGTCGACGTGGTAGGTCGGGGCATTGAGCGGGCCGGAAAACTCGATCGGCAGCGTCAGGCCGACGATGCCCTTGAGTTCGGGCACATCCGGGTTGGCGCTGGCCTTGAGCTGGTAGTCGACCATGCCGGCACCCAGATCGATGGTGCCGCCGCCGGCCAGCCGCAGCACCCCGGCGCGGACCAGCAGATCGTTGTTGGTGGCGACGCCGTGCTTCAGTTGCAGCGTCGCGTTCAGTTCGGAGAAGCGTGTCCTTGCCTCAAGGTTCGGCAACTGGGTCACTTCGCCGTTCATGGCTTTGATCTGGCGGCTGGCGGTGCGCAGCAATGCCTCGATGTCGATGCCGCGTACCGAACCCTTGGACAGCTGGACGCGGACGTTGCCGCCCGAGGTCTTGCGCAGATCGGCCAGCGTGTCGCCGACGGCGCTGACGTCGAGGTTGAGGTGGCCACGGCCTTCGAAGCGCGAGGTATCGAGCAGGTCGGTCAGCAGCATGTTGATGTTCATGTTCGTCAGCCGCTGGCTGGCGTGCCAGCGCGGCTTGCCGCGGCCGTTGTCGATCTCGAGCCGGCCGCTGAGCTGGCCGCCGTAAACGTTGGCCGCCAGCGGATCGAGCGCGAGCTTGTGGTTCTTGGCGGCAAAACCCAGGGCGATGTCGTTGAAGTGCAGCTTGTTCATCGTCAGCTCGCCGATCTTGAGCTGGCCTTGCGCATCGAGCCGGTCGAGCCACTGGAAGTCCATCGGCGTGGTCGCGGAGACGTTCTTGGCGCCGGCGGCGACGGCTGGCAGATAGGGCGTCAGGTCGAGCTGGGCGAGGTCGACGTTGAAACCGTAGCGCGGCGAGACGAAGTCGTCGACGCTGAAGGTGGCCTTGAACGGCGCATGGTCGAGCGCGCCCTGGCTGTCGAGCCGGATGGTTTCGTTGCGCAGGTTCAGCGCGGCATTGCCGGCCAGCTCGAACGGAATCGCGCCGCGTGGCAGCGCCTTGTTGCCGTACTGGCCGGACAGGTTGTAGCCGGGCAGCCGGGCCAGCGTACCGCTGTAGAGTTCGAGCGGGCTGACGAAATTGAGCGCCAGCGTCTGCTGCGGTGTGACCAGCTCGATATTGATCTTGGCCTTGTCGGCGCGCATCAGCCCCTGCAGCGTGCCGGAGAGCTGCGGCACCGAAATGCCGGTGGCAAAGCGGCTGCGCGGACTCTGCATCCGCACGGCGAGGCGGGGCTGATCCAGCGACATCGTGTTCTCGGTGACCTTGAGCGACGGCAGGTTCAGCTCGCCCTGCCAGTCCTGACCGGCACGACGGCCGTAGCCGTTGATCTTCAGCTCGCCGCCGGTGAGCCGCAGCGGTTGCCAGCCGTAGACGAGGTTGCCGACGGCGGTCAGGCCGCTGGCCGCGATATCGACGCCGGGCTTGCTCGCACCCTGTTGCTTGAGCTCGAAGCGGAGATCGGCGACCGACAGGCGCCGGTCGGTTTCGGTGTAGCGCATCGCGGCGCTGGCTTCGACGCTGCCGCTCCACCATGGCGTCTTGCCGTCGCCGATGCTGAGCTTGCCTTCGGCGGTGAAGCGGCCGTTCTTCGGGTCGGCCAGATTGTCGAGGCTGAAATCCAGCGCCGACACCGTACCGCCCACGCCGATCAGCGCGTCGCGGTAAACGAGTTTTGCCCGTTCGAAATGCAGGGCGTCGATCCGGAATTCGACCCGGCGCGGATGATCCGGCTTGGCCAGCAGGTCTTCGAAGTTGTAGGTGCCGTCGGCGAAGCGCTCGAACTGCAGTTCGGGATCGTCGAAGTCGACCTGGTCGATGACCGGCTTGCCGCGCAGCAGCGGCCACAGCGCCAGCCGCACGCGGACACGCTCGGCATGCACGAAGCGCTGCTTCGAATCGGGCTGGGTCAGCGTGACGTCGCTCAGCGTGACTGCGGGGCGGGGAAGGAGGACGAAGCGGGCCTTGCCGGCCACGATGAGCGAGCGGCGGGTTTCACTGGCAATCTGGCTGGTGAGCGCATCGCGCACCAGCGTGGCTTCGACAAAGTACGGCACGATGCCGATCAGCAGCGTCAATCCGGATATCAGAAGCAGAAAGATCCGGAATGGCCGCGAGTGGCGCAGGTCCATCGGTCTGAAGTCTCCTGCCGTCCGTGCCGCCGGCCGGTCGCGCTGCGCGCGGTACCGGGCCGTCGTGCCGGACTGCATTGTGTTGGGTGCCTCCCGGCGTGACCGGGCGGTTTGCCGCGCCGATAAAAAATACGGCAGGGTTTGAAACGGCAAACGCCCGATTATCACTAAGACCCGCCTGAAATCAAAGTGCTAAGATTTGGCTCTCCTTTCTGCCCGTTTGGCCCGCCATGCACCAGACCGAAATCAAAGTCCGCGGTTATCACCTCGACCTGTACGGCCACGTTAACAACGCCCGCTATCTCGAGTTCCTCGAAGAGGCCCGCTGGGGGGCGCTCGAAGCGCATGGCGATCTCGACTGGTTCATGCAGCAGCAGCTGGCGCTGGTGGTGAGCCGCATCGACATCCGCTACAAGCGGCCGGCGACGATGGGCGACGTTCTGGTGATCGACACCCGGCTGGACCGGCTTGAGGAACGGGCCGGCGTCATCGCCCAGCGCATCGTCCGTCAGGACAACGGCAAACTCGTCGCCGAAGCCGAGGTGACGTTTGCGGTGATCCATCCCGACACACCGGGCGCCTTGCCGCTGGAAGGCGAGCTGGCCGACCGGCTGGCGGTGCTGAGCGGGGCGGCCGCATGAAAAAGCTGCTGGCTATTTCACTGATTGCGTTGCTCGCGGCGTGCTCCAGCCTGCCGACGTCGTTCGAAAAGCCCAAGGTCTCGGTTGCCGGGATCGCGGTCAAGGACATCGGCCTGTTCGAGCAGCGCTTCACGCTGACCCTGCGGGTGCAGAATCCGAACAATGTCTCGGTGCCGGTGTCCGGGTTGAACGCCAAGCTCGAAGTCAACGGTAAGCCGATCGCCGACGGCGTATCGAACGCCAGCGTGACGATCCCGGCGCTGGGCGAGGCGACCGTGCCGGTCGACATCGTCAGCAATCTGGGCGGGCTGGCGCGCTTGCTGAAACGCGGCGACGGCGCAGCGCCGTCGTACCGGCTCTACGGCAAGCTGTTCTCGCCGTGGAAACCGGGCGGCATCGATTTCGACCAGAAGGGCGAACTGCCGGCCCTGGGCGACATCCTGCCGGCTGGCGAGGGGACGCCCCCGAAATCCGGGACGTTCTGATCCATGCTCAAAACCCTACTGTGGGCGGCGATGCTGCTGCTGGGCGTGACGCTGGCCTTGCTGGCGGGCATCTTCGTCGGCCAGCGCCTGAGCGATGCCGATGCGGCCGGACAGGAAGCCCGCGCCGGCGCGCTGGCGAAGGAGCTGGCGAACAGCCGCCGCGAACTGGATCAGTTGCGTGCCGAGCTGCTGCTCCAGGCCAGCCAGATTGCTGCCGCAACCGCGTCGACGGCCAGCAGCGTCGAAGTCGTGGTCGCACCGCCGGTGGTGACGCCGATCCCGGTGCGGGAGCCGGCTTACCGCCGTTTCGGCAATACCAGCTGCACCTTGTCGACCAGTGGTGACAGCATCGAGGACGGTTGTGCCGAGCTGCGGCGGATTTCGGCGTCGGTGCCTCAGGCCAGCGGCAGGTAGGCGTCGAAGCGGGTGCTCTCGCCCGGATAGTCGAAGTTCGGTTTCAGTTGCGCCAGCCACGGCGCCAGTCGCGGCCGCTTGACCACGACGCGCTGGCGCGCGACTTGCCGGGCCGGTGCCAGCAGCGCATCGGCATCCGGATCGCCGCCGATCAGCGCCTGGAACATTGCCATTTCCTTCTTCGACTTCGCGCGCTTGTCCGGTTCGGGAAACATCGGGTCGAGGAAGACAACGTCGAACGACTTCGCGTCGGCATCGAGCAGCCATTGCAGCGAGTCGGCGTGGACCAGCGTCATCCGCTTGGCGATTTCCGCAGTGTCGGCATCCAGCGCCGCGCGGCGCAGACCGTCTTCCAGCAGCGCAGCCGCCACCGGGCTGCGCTCGATCAATGTCACCGTACAGCCAAGGCTGGCCAGTACGAAAGCATCACGCCCCTGACCGGCGGTGGCGTCGAGCACGTCCGGATTCGCCCCGCCCTTGAGACCGACCGCCTTGGCCACCGGCTGGCCGCGACCGCCGCCGAACTTGCGCCGGTGCGCGCTGGCGCCTTCGACGAAATCGACGCAGACGCGGGCCTTGTCACCGGTCTGCTGCAGCACCAGCCGGCCGTCCTCGAACGCCAGAAAGTAGCCTTCGGCCGGCGCCTCGTGCACCGGCGCAAAGCCGTAGCGCTCGGCCAGGTCGCCGGCGATTGCGCCACCGGCGTTCAACAACATCTGCATTTCTAGTACTCCGGCGCCGGGGTCGGGATGATCACCGGGCCGAAGTTTACCGGCTCGAAGCACGGACGGTAACGCACGCGCGGCAGCCGTGCCGCCGGGTCCTGCTTGTAGAACTGTTTCAGCTGCTCGTACACGGCCGGGTAATGCTCGGTCAGCGCGTGCGGCGTTTCGAAGAAATACTCGGAGAACACCGCGAAGCACTCGGCCGGGTTTTCGGCCGCGTACAGGTCGATCGGGCTGTACAGGTCGTGGTCGGCGCGGCGGCTCAGGTCGTCGAAGGCCCGCGAGAAACTGCGTTTCCAGCCGGCGTAGTCCATGCCCTTGTGCAGCGGCGGACAGCCGTTGGCGTCGCCGGAGCGCATGTCGAGCTTGTGGGCGAACTCGTGGATGACGACGTTCCAGCCGTCGAGCCACGGCGATTCGGATACGTCCAGCCACGACAGCAGCACCGGGCCGTCGCTGCGTGCCTGGCCGGCAAGCACCTGCTCGAACTCGTGCACCAGACCCGCATGGTCGGTGTACCGGTCGCGGCTGAGGAACTGCCCCGGATAGACGATGACCTCGTGCCAGTCGTCATAGGCGTCGAAGCCGAGATGCAGGATGGGCAGCACCGCCTGTGCCGCCAGCAATACCCGCGCCGCGTCGCCGAGTTCCAGTCCGCCCACTGGCGTGATGGTCTTCTCGGCAAGGAACCACGCGGCGTGGTCGCGCAGGGTGAGCCGCTCGCTGTCGGAAAGGTCGATGAACAGCGGCGCACGCATTACCTGTTGCCACAGCGCATCGGGAATCGGGTTGGCGGCCAGCAGTTTGGCGCGCTTGCGGGTCTTGAGAAAACCGAACATGCGGACTCCTTGTTTGCTCAAGCAGATGGGTACAGCCGGCAGGGATTCAATGACCGGGCGTTGCATACCGACGAACCGACGGAAGGCGCGTATCAACGGTCATCGGCCCGGCCGCAACGCTGGCGAACCTGCCGCTTGTGGCCGGGCGACCGCGACGGCAAGCTGCACTGACGCTGGCGCAAGGTCAGTGGCACACAACAAGGCCCGACGGCCACTAGGGGAGAGACAAGATGAAGCTGCAACTCATCAGCATGGCGCTGGCAACGGCCGCCGCAACCGGCAATGCCGCCGGCGCGGTCAACGTGGTGTGCCAGACGACCAAGGGGGCGATCGACATCGTCATCCGGCCGGAGTGGAGCCCCAAGGGGGCCGAGCGCTTCCTGCAACTGGTCGACGCCGGCCACTTCAACCGCGTGCCGTTCTTCCGCTGTCTTGACGGCGTGCTGTGCCAGTTCGGCTTTCCGCAATCGAAGGCCGCGGCGAAAAAATGGTCCGCGATCGTCGACGATATGAAGCAGCCCGCACTGCGCCAGTTCAAACGCGGCTACATTAGCTTTGCCGGTGCCGGCACCAACTCCCGCACCGAACACCTGTTCATCACGCTGGGCGAAAAGGTCGAACACCTCGGTACCCAGCCGTGGGAAACGCCGATCGGCTACGTGACGCCCGCGTCGATGCAGCAGACCGTCAGCCGCTTCAACATGAGCTACGGCGACATTCCGCCCTGGGGCAAGGGGCCGGATGTGCAGAAGCTGCAGGGGCCGGGCGCGGCCGAATATCTGAACCAGAATTTCCCGGCGCTGGATTACATCCAGAGTTGCAAGCGGCGCTGACGTTCGATGCACAGGCCGGGTTGGATGAAATGAGGCCGGCATGGCGCGATCAAAACGGCGAAGGGCGGGGTGGGTGAACTTCGCCGGCCTGGCGCAGCCTGCAGGCAATCCGGAGGTGGATGGCTGCGCGTTTTTTGCGCGAGGCCGTTTGGCCTGAAAGTCCGGCGCCAGAACGGGCTACAGCGAGCGACCGTCAAAGTGCCTTAGTGGCAGCGACGACAACTCGACGGCTTCAAGGCAATTGGCATTGACCACCACCATTCGGTTTCCGGAGAGAATGCCTTCGGCAAATGTATGAACACCGCACTTTGGGCAGAATCGATGCTCAATGCGTTGGTTGCCGAAAGTGTAAGTGGCCAGCTTTTCCGAAGAAGTCTTCAAGCGAAACTGATCGGGCTTGACCCCCCACAGCAATGCGCCCTTCCTCGAACAGATCGAGCAGTTGCACGCGGTCACTTGGGTAAGTTCTCCCTCGACCTCAAAAGCAACCAGTCCGCAGTGACAGCTTCCTTCGTATTTCATTTTTCTGGTCCTTGGGTGTATGGCATCCGGGTGATGACGTCCGGGTTCGAGAACAGAGGCGTGACCGGAATGGCCTGAGCATGTCTTCCCGATTAGAAGGGCAGGTCATCGCTTATCGCGGTA
The DNA here is from genome assembly GCF_016865585.1 of Jeongeupia naejangsanensis. GTDB lineage: Bacteria > Pseudomonadota > Gammaproteobacteria > Burkholderiales > Chitinibacteraceae > Jeongeupia > Jeongeupia naejangsanensis. The sequence continues at coordinate 86,707 of NZ_JAESND010000004.1, forward strand.
TCGGATTGCTGGCGAAGGGCTTTACTGGAAGAGAGGCCTGAAGAAAGTGCGCTCGTAGCTCAGGAAGCATTTTGTCTCCTTGGCGAACCTGAACGCCACTTGGCACTCGGGATCCTGGAGCGAGCTGATACGGTACTGCTCGTACGCGGCAAAAGACGGGAACGAGAACGAACCGAGGGCGATATTGCTTGCGCCCTCTGACGGGAGCAGGTAGCCATGGTGGACGCCGCCGAACTTCGGAATCAGCTTCAACCACATGCGGCAGTATTCCTCGAACTCGGAAATCTTGCTGGCATCAATGACGTAGCGAAGGTGACAGGTAATCATGAGTTTGAATTAGTGTTGTGGAGGTGGGTTTATAACGTTTGAATTAACCGGCGGGCGATATCCCTTCGGGGTTGAATGGAGTGTTAGAGAGTATGAGCTATCCACCGAACAAAACGATAAAGATCGTAGATTGCGTAGCCACCAACGAAAAATACGAATATCAAGATTGTTGCTACGGTGAGCTGCTCACGTTGTTTTCTGGATTTTTCAAATGAAGTCCATTCTAAATTGGATTGATTCGCTCTGCGATACACAACATTGTTTTTACTAAAACGCTCAATTTCTTCTAACGAAGCGATTCGAACTCTTTGCGAGCTTTGCTCGCTTGCGGATTTCAGTGCTGCGATTTCTAGTAAAAGCTTTTCGTTTTCAAGCTGTGTCTTCTTTACTTGGCGGAGCTGTATGGCGAAACCTACTGCGCCGGCTATCGGGGTGGCCATGCCAAGAATCAGTATCCAGAGGGTCTGAATTTCCACTTGTGAGCTCTAACGTGGTGTATGCACCACGGTGCATAACATGGCAAATAAAGGAATAGGCGACATGTTCGAAAACACATATCGATATGTTGATTGCTTTCAGTATTGTTTCTTATTGCTGACTTTGTGTGAGTCTACAGGTGTGTGGCGCAGAGAGCGAGTGGTGCGAAATGCATCAAGGCCGCGCGGTGCGCGGCCTTGATGCTGCGGGCAGAGCCGGGAATGGATTTACTTGGCAGCCTGCATGCTCAGCTGCAGTTCCTGCTGCGCGGCCGGGGTGAACGGGTGCAGGTGGGAGAGGAACTGCCGGCTGGCGGCGGCCCACGAGAAGCGTTCGGCGAAGCGGCGCACTTCGGTGCGGTCGATCTTCAGTGCGGCAAGGCAGGCGGCCTGCAGGTCTTCCTGCAGTGCGCCGGGGCCGTCGTTGCCGATGACGTCGATCGGCCCGGTAACCGGGTAGGCGGCGACCGGGCAGCCGCAGGCCATGGCTTCGAGCAGCACCAAGCCGAAGGTGTCGGTCCGGCTCGGAAACACGAAGACGTCGGCGGCGCTGTAGACTTCGGCCAGCTCGGTCTGGTTCAGCACGCCCAGCCAGTTGACGCCCGGGTATTTGGACTTGAGCGTGGCGGCGGCGGGGCCATCGCCACAGACCCACTTGGAACCGGGCAGTTCGAGTTCGAGGAAGGCTTCGACGTTCTTCTCGACCGCAACGCGGCCGACGTAGACGAAGATCGGCCGGCGCGTCTGCAGTTTCTCGCGCGCCACCGGCTTGAAGATGTCGAGGTCGACGCCGCGCGACCACATCACCGTCTTGGTGAAGCCGCGCGCCTTCAGGTCGTCGACGACGACACGGGTCGGCGCCATTGTCGCTTCGGCGGCGTTGTGGAAGTTCGCCAGCCAGCGGTAGGTCCACGCCACGGGAATGCCGAAGCGCAGCTGCACGTATTCGGGGAAGCGCGAGTGGTAGGCGGTGGTGAACGGCAGTTTGTGCCGGATGCAGTATTTGCGCGCGGACAGGCCGAGCGGGCCTTCGGTGGCGATGTGGATTGCATCCGGTTTGAAAGCTCCGATCCGCGCGGCGATCTTCTTGCCCGGGCGCCACGACAGGCGGATTTCCGGGTAGGTCGGGCAGGGGAAGGTGGTGAAATCCTGCGGCGTGATCAGCTCGACCGTGTGGCCGAGTTTTTCCAGCTCGTGCCGGGTCTGCTTGAGCGTGCGCACCACGCCGTTGACCTGCGGCTCCCATGCGTCGGTGACGATGAGGATGTTCATGCGGCAACCCTTTTTTCCATTGAGAGATCGGTGCTTTGCTTGCCGACCGGCAAGGCTTGCGGCTGGCGGGGGGCGTCGGGCGCGGCGATCAGCCGGGGTGCCTGCTGTTCGGCGTAGAACGTCTGCCAGGTGATGATCTTCAGCTCGCCGGCGTGGGTCTCGACCAGCGCGGTCAGGCTTTCGACCCAGTCGCCGTCGTTGCAGTACAGCACGCCGTCGATCTCGCGCATTTCGGCCTTGTGGATGTGGCCGCAGATGACGCCGTCGACACCGCGGGCCTTGGCTTCGGCGGCGACGGCTTCCTCGAACTTGCCGACGAAGTTCACCGCCGTCTTGACCTTGTGCTTGAGGTACTGCGACAGCGACCAGTAGCCGAGGCCGAGCCGCGCACGCAGCCGGTTGAACCAGTAGTTGAGCCGCAGCGTGATGCCGTAGGCGCGGTCGCCGACGATGGCCAGCCACTTGGCGCACTGGACCACGCCGTCGAAGCGGTCGCCGTGCAGGATCAGGAAACGGCGGCCGTCGGCGGTGGTGTGGATCACCTCGTCCTCGATGCGGATGTCGCCGAACATCAGGCCGAGAAACTGCCGCGCGCCTTCGTCGTGGTTGCCGGGAATGTAGGTGACCTGCGTACCCTTGCGCGCCTTGCGCAGCACCTTCTGGATCACGTCGTTGTGGCTCTGTTTCCAGTACCAGCTGCGCTTGAGCGCCCAGCCGTCGATGATGTCGCCGACGAGGTAGAGGTGCTCGCACTCGGCGTGCTTGAGGAAGTCCAGCAGGTAGTCGGCCTGGCAACCGGCGGTGCCGAGGTGGACGTCGGAGATCCAGATACTGCGGAAAGCCAGCGGCGCGTCACTCATTCGTAGGCGTCTCTGCGATGGGGTGAGGCCATCGTGCGAGGCGATTGTGACTGTGCCGTGACGCTGGTGCGTCAGGTCGATGACACGGGCAGAAAGGCAGGCACTGGCCATGCCGCGCATCCGTCCCGCGCTTGCCGGCTGTTGCAAACTCGCGTCAAATCCCGACCATGAATGCCAAGCAACGCCCCGATACTCCCTGCATTGCCGTCTGCTCGACCGGCCTCGGCGACGACGTCTGCCGCGGTTGCGGCCGCACCTTCATCGAAGTCGCCAACTGGGTGTCGATGACCGAAGCCGAGAAGGAGGCCGTGTGGCGCCGGCTCGAAGCGCACTGGGCCGGGCAGGGGCTGGTGCCACCCTGGCAGGCGCGCTGACCGTCACGGCGCGGCAGTGCGCAAATGCCGATACCGTGTCTCCAGCCTTTCTCCGGTCCGGCACTGACCTGAAAAGATAATGAACAGGCGCTAAGCTCAGAGGTGTGCCGAACGGAGTGCCGCCATGCCTGCCTCGCCCGCTGCGACAAAACGTCGGTCCAGCTATCCGCTACACGTCCATATTGCCTACCTGTTTGTCGCGCTGATCACCTGTTACGCGCTGGTCAACACCTTTTACCAGTACCGCAGTACCCGGCAGATGCTGCTGACGGCGACCGAGAGCCTGTTCGGCCAGATCGGCTCGCAAACGGTGCGCACGGTCGAAGGGATCTACTCGCCGGCGCTGACGGTGGTCGACCTGATGGCGCAGCAGCACCTGATGTACGCGCTCGGCCTCGACGAGCGCCTTGAGAGCCTAGCCTACCTGGCCGAGGCGCTGCAAAGCCAGCCCAGCCTGTCGGCGGTCTACATCGGCTACCAGAACGGCGATTTTTTCCTTGTCCGCAAACTGACCGGCGCGCCGCTGTTCGGCGCCGCCCAGCCGTTGCCGCCCGGCACGGCGTTTCTGGTGCAGAGTCTCAGCGAAGGCGACGGCGAGTTCCTTTATTACCGGCGGGACCTCTCCCTGATCGAAAAACGCTTTGCGCCGGGCTACCACTTCGACCCGCGCACCCGGCCGTGGTACCAGAGTGCCATTGGCAAGCCGGCGCACCAGATCAGCGATCCCTACCTGTTCTTCACCACGCGTGAAGTCGGCACCACGCTGTCGCGGCGTACCGCCAACGGCCGCAGCGTTGTCGGCGCCGACATCACGCTGGCCGTGCTCGACGACGTGCTGGGCAAGGAAAAGATGACGCCGAATGCCGTGCTCAGCGTGGTCGACGGCAAGGGCAACGTCATTGCCGCTTCGGGCGGGCAGACGCTGATGCGCAGCGCCGGCGACCACGAGATCCGTCAGGCGAGGTTGCCCGAGCTGAAACAGCCGGTGCTCGAGCGGCTGTTCGCCCCGTCGTTCGAGAGGGGCACCGCAAGCACGCTCGACGTCGGCGGGCAGGACTGGCTTGGCTATACCGCACCGATTCCGCTGCGCAGCGGCAATGCGCTGTTCCTGGCTGTCGCGGCACCGCAGAGCGAGCTGCTGGTCGATGCCCAACGGCTGCGCATGCGGTCCCTGCTGATCGCCACGGCGATTCTGGCCGTCGCGGCACTGGCGGCCTACGTGATTTCCAGACTGGCATCGCGACCGCTGAAGGCGCTGACCGAAGAAGCGCAGCAGATCCGCGCGATGCGCTTCGGCAAATCGGCGCCGATCAGCTCGTTCATCACCGAGATCGACGAGCTGGCCGAGGCGATGGCACTGATGAAATCGACGATCCGCAACTTCCTCGACATCGGCGAGGCGATGGCGGCCGAGCGCCGCTTCGAGCCCCTGCTGGCGCGCATCCTCGAGGAAACCACCAAGATCGCGCAGGCGAAGGGCGGGGTGATCTATCTGGCCGACGAGGCCGGCGGACTGGTGCCGGCGCAGGCGCGGCTCGACGACGTGGCGCTGGCCGACCCGCGCGCGCTGCCGGTCCTGAACTCGTGCAGCGACGGCATCCATCCTGCGGTGATTGCAATGGCGGGTGCGACCACGCTCGAATCGCTGCTGATCCCGGCGCTGAACGAGTGGTATGGCGCGTTCGGCAGCTTCGACAAGCCGCTGACGACGATTTCGATCCCGCTCAAGAACCGGCAGGACGAACTGGTCGGCGTGGTGTTCCTGCTGCAGGACGAAAAGGTGCTGCGCTACGGCGTCGGCCACGAGCTGATCACGCTGGTCGAAGCGCTGTCTGGCACGGCGGCGGTGACGATCGAAACCCAGCGGCTGATCCTCGAACAGAAAAAGCTGCTCGAATCGTTCATCCAGCTGGTTGCCGGCGCCATCGACGCCAAGAGTCCGTATACCGGCGGCCACTGCCAGCGCGTGCCGGAGCTGACCAAGATGCTGGCGCGCGCCGCCTGCGAGGCGAAGGCGGGCCCGTATGCCGGATTCGCGCTGTCCGACGACGAATGGGAGGAACTGCACATTGCCGCGTGGTTGCACGACTGCGGCAAGGTGACGACGCCCGAGTATGTCGTCGACAAGGCGACCAAGCTGGAAACGATCTGCGACCGGATCCACGAGGTGCGGATGCGTTTCGAAGTGCTCAAGCGCGACGCCGAGATCGAGATGCTCAAGGCCATCGTGGCCGGGGGAGACCGCAATGCACTGGCGGCGCAGCTGCGCGAAGAGCTTGCGGTGCTCGACGACGAGTTTTATTTCGTCGCCGAATGCAATCTCGGCGGCGAGTTCATGGCGCCGGAGCGCGTCGAGCGGCTCAAGGCCGTTGCTGCCCGAACCTGGCAGCGCACGCTCGACGATCGGCTTGGCATCTCGCACGACGAACTGCTCCGCAAGGGCGACGCGCCGCACGTGCTGCCGGCGACCGAGGCGCTGCTGGCCGACAAGCCCGAGCACCGCTTCCCGCGCAGCGCGCGCGACACGCTGCCCGAGGGGCACGGCTTCAAGATGACCGTGCCCGAGCTGCTGTACAACCGCGGCGAGCTGCACAATCTGGCGATCGGCCGTGGCACGCTGTCCGACGAGGACCGCTACAAGATCAACGAGCACATCGTCCAGACCATCGTGATGCTCGAAAAGCTGCCTTTCCCGCGCCATCTGAAGCGCGTGCCCGAGATCGCCGGCGGCCACCACGAAAAAATGGACGGCAACGGCTATCCGAAGCGGCTGACCCGCGACGAGATGAGCGACACGGCGCGGATGATGGCGATTGCCGACATCTTCGAGGCGCTGACCGCGGTCGACCGGCCGTACAAGAAGGGCAAGACGCTGTCGCAATCGATCGCGATCATGAGCAAGATGCGCGACGACGCGCACATCGACCCGGAGCTGTTCGCCCTGTTCCTGCAGAGCGGCGTTTACCTCGCGTATGCAAAGCGTTTCCTGCGCCCCGAACAGATCGACGACGTCGACATCGCCAGGGCGCTCGGCGCGACGGCATGACCGCATGCAACCATCCCCCGGAACGGGGCTGCATCCCGTAAAATGGCGGCTTCGTTCACGGATACGCGCAGCGCATGAAAATCGCTCTCGCCCAGCTCAATCCCAAGGTCGGCGATCTGGCCGGCAACCTCGACCTGATCCTTGCCGCGGCTTATGAAGCCCGCGATGCCGGTGCCGATGTACTGGTGACCCCGGAGCTGGCGCTGACCGGCTACCCGCCGGAAGACCTGCTGCTGCGGCCGAGCTTTCTCGCCGACTGCGCCAGGGCAATCGGCCGGCTGATCGACGAGGTCGACGGCATCACGCTGGTCGTCGGCCATCCGCGCGCTTCGGGTGACGAGCGCTACAACACCGCGACGGTGATCCGCGACGGCAATGTGCTCGGCCGTTACGAAAAGATGCTGCTGCCGAACGACGAAGTGTTCGACGAAGTCCGCTATTTCAGTCCGGGTGCCGTGCCGCTGGTCTTCGACCAGCCGGGTACCGACGGCGACCATCGCGTCGGCGTGGTGATCTGCGAGGACGTCTGGGACGTCGAGCCGGCCGCAGCCGCGCGCGACGAGGGCGCCGAGCTGCTGCTGGTGCTGAACGCATCGCCGTACCACAAGGCCAAACAGGACAAGCGCCACGAAGTCGTGCGTCAGCGCGTCGACGAGAACGGCATTCCGGTCGTCTACGTCAACATGGTCGGCGGCCAGGACGAACTGGTGTTCGACGGCCATTCGTTCGCGATGAACCGCGCCGGTGACGTGGTCGTCCAGGCGGAACCGTTCGCAACGACGCTCGCCTATGCGGACTATCTGGACGACGACCTGCAGCTGGGTGACGTTGCGCCCGAATGCAGCGAAGAGGAAAGCGTCTACAAGGCGCTGGTGACCGGCGTACGCGACTACATCACCAAGAACGGCTTTCCCGGCGTGCTGCTCGGCCTGTCGGGCGGCATCGATTCGGCGCTGACACTGGCGATTGCCGTCGATGCGCTCGGTGCCGACAGGGTCCATGCGGTGATGATGCCGTCGCGCTACACCGCCGACATTTCGGTCGACGATTCGCGCGACATGATCAAGCGCCTCGGCTGCCAGTATTCGGAAATCGAGATCTGGCCGGTATACGAGGCCTTCATGGCCGGGCTGGCCGGCGAGTTTGCCGGTACCACGGCCGACACCACCGAAGAGAACCTGCAGGCGCGCATCCGGGGCACCTTGCTGATGGCGCTGTCGAACAAGGGCGGCAAGCTGGTGCTGACGACCGGCAACAAGAGCGAGATGACCACCGGCTATGCGACGCTGTACGGCGACATGGCCGGCGGTTTCGCGGTGCTCAAGGACGTGGCCAAGACGCTGGTCTACCGGCTGTCGAGCTGGCGCAACCGTACCGGTGCCTTCGCGCTGGCCGACGTGATTCCCGAGCGCATCATCACCCGGCCGCCGAGTGCCGAGCTGCGACCGGACCAGAAGGATCAGGATTCGCTGCCCGAGTACGACGTGCTCGACGCGATCCTCGAGGCTTATGTCGAACGCAACCTCAGCCGTGCCGAAATCGTCGCGCAGGGCTTCCTTGCCGCCGATGTCGACCGCGTCGTCCGCTTGCTGCGGATCAACGAGTACAAGCGCCGCCAGGCGCCGGTCGGCCCGCGGATCACCCACCGCAGCTTCGGCAAGGACTGGCGCATGCCGATCACCAACGGCTATCGCGACTGAGTGTGGCCCCGCATAGCGGGGCGACGACGGCTGGAAAACGAAAACGGCGCCCATGGCGCCGTTTTTCATTGCCGGGCGGTGTGTCCGCTCAGGCCGGTTCCGCTTGCGGCTGATGCGTGAACGCGGCGAAGCGCTCGGCAAAGCCGGCGGGCTGTTCGATCAGCGACAGCGCCCAGTGCAGTGCGGCACGCAGCTGGTCGATGTCGTAATCGGCGTTGAAGCGGTGCAGCGCAGCGCCGTGCAGCAGGAAGCGCAGTGCCAGCGTTTGCGGGTCGCTCGGTGCGCTGGTGTCCAGACCGAACAGACGCGGCAGCACGCTGTCGAAGATCGCGCCGACACCGTCGTAAAGCTTGGCATCGCCGCGTGCCGCCATCCAGATCTGCAGCAGCGCAACGCTGGTGCTGTGCTCCGGGTAGGTCAGCGTGCTGTGCAGCATCAGGTGCACGCGCTCCAGCGGGGTCAGCGGGCCGAGCGCGAGGAAACGGGTTTCCTCGGCGGCGACCAGGCGTTCGACGACCATCGGGAGCAGGTCGTAACGTCCGCTCGGGAAATGGTGCCGCAGCGCGCCGCGACTGACGCCGGCGCGCTCGCAGATGCGCGTTTCGCTCAGTCGTGCGTAGCCCAGTTCATCCAACAGGGTAATGGTGGCTTCGATGAGCCGCGTTTGCGTCGCGCTGGAACGTTCGATTTGTGTCGCCATAGTCCAGCGATTTTATCCGAATGGTATGTTTTCAGACTTGGGGTTAGTACCAATGGTCACGGTTTCATTTCTGGCCATGTCCGGCTGAAGGCCGCGGTTTTCCTCGATTCACGCGTTCATCAAATATACATACACAAATGTTTTCATCTCGCATTCCGGACAAGCCGGATCAAAAAAGGGAAGAGATGAAAACCGTACACATGGCCTCCGGGTTGATTGCCTTGGGGCTGACCGCGCCGGCACTTGCGCTCAACATCCTGGTTTCGAACGACGACGGCTTTGCCGCCGCCAACGTCCGCGCGTTGTATGCCAGGCTCAAGGCGGCGGGGCATGACGTGATCGTTGCCGCGCCTTGCCAGGACCAGAGCGGCAAGGGTGCATCGATGAATTTCCTGACCCCGCTGACCCCGTTGGCCAAGGATTGCCGTGGCGGTACGGTCAAGGCCGGTGCGACGGCAGTCGGTACCGACCCGGCCATCGCCGACATCGGTTACGTCGACGGCACACCGGTGATGGCAACGATGTATGGCCTCGACATCCTGGCTCAGGCGCGTTGGGGCAAGGCACCCGATCTCGTGATCTCGGGTCCGAACGAGGGGCAGAACCTCGGCGCCATCGTCAATTCGTCGGGCACCGTCAGCAACGTGGTCTTTGCCGCCAGCCGCGGCATTCCGGCCATCGCAGTCAGCGCCGATGCGAATACCAAGGACAATGCCGCACTCGCCGATGAAGCCGCTGCTCTGACCGTGAAGTTTGTCGATGCGCTGCTCGCCAAGCGCGGCAGCGGCGCGATCCTGCCCGCCGGTACCGCGATCAACGTCAACCTGCCCAAGTTCGATACCGGCGGCAGCGCCAAGGTGCAGTGGGTATTCAGCCGCTTCGGCAGCTATACGGCGATGACGCCGAAGTTCGTGGCCGACCTTTCCAGGGATCCGGTCGCGTCGGGCTACGGCATCAAGTATCCGTATCCGGGTGTGACGTTCGCACTCAACAACACGCCGTCGGCGGCCGACGCCGGCAGCGAGTCGGCGTTGAACGCCAAGGGTTATGCGACGGTGACGACGATGCAGGTCGGCTTCGAAGCCCGCCCGCAGGCACAGCAATGGCTGCGCCTGCGTCTCAAAGACCTGCTGTCACAATGAGGCGCGCGATGAAGGAGTTCCGGTTCGTCCTGCCGCTGCTGCTGTCGGCATCGCTGGCAGCCTGCGGTGGCAGCGACGCCAGCAGCGAGGCCAGTGCACCGGCCGCCAGCGTGCCCAAGGTCAGTGTCGATGCCCTGCCGGCCGGCGGCTATGTCGTGGCCATCGGCAATGCGGATGCACCGACGATCGGGCAGTACTACAGCGGCAGTGACGGCAGCCGGCTGCTGATCGTCAACGACGGAGACGACGTTGCCCGGGCTGTGTACAAGCAGAACGCCGGCGGTGTCTGGCGTGCCGTGCCCGAGGCCAAGGCCGACGTCGACATCCGGCTGCTCGGGCAGGAGGCGCGCACGAGTCCGGCAGTCGACGCTGCACAGCGCGCCGGCCGTTACACCGTGGTGCTGGCCACGGGCGCGGCAACGTTCTCGCTGTCGGCGCAAGGCGCCATCACCGCCGACGGGTCCGGCTGCCGGATCAGCGGCCAGACCGGCACGAGCCCGCTGCCCGGTGCGCAAGAGCTGACGCTGGCGTTTGCCGGCTGCGACGGCCTGCCGGCCAGCGCCACCGGCGTCCTGCTGACGGATCCGGATTACGCCCCGGCCATACTGCGGCTGGTCGTCGACGACGGCAGCAAGGTCGTCGACCTGTGGGCCTACCCGGCCTGAGCCGGCTGGAGGCGGGCGGCCCGTCGGGCTGCCCGCACGCCGGCATACCGATCTGTTGGTAACACCGTGGCAGCCATGAACTTGTCATCTTTCCGCAATGCACCGGTTCTAGACTGGGCCGATCTTTCCCTTGCAGAACCCGCCATGTCCGATGGTCGCGACATCCTGCGCGGTGATCTCGACCAGATCATCGCCCAGGGACGACTCAATGCGCTGTTCCAGCCGATCGCATCGATGCGTGACGGCGAAGCTTTCGGGTATGAAGGACTGGTGCGCGGTCCGTCGACGAGCTTTCTGCATTCGCCGATCAATCTGTTCCGCGTCGCCGAGGAGTGCGGCCTGCTGGCGCAGCTCGATTTTGCCTGCCGCCGCACCATCGTCGCGGCCTTCGTGCGCGAACGGCTGCCGGGCAAGCTGTTCCTCAACGTCTGCCCGGCAACGCTGATCCACCCCGATTTCCGCCCCGGTGCGACGCTGGAAATCCTTCGTGACGTCGGCCTGTCGCCGCAGCGGGTGGTGATCGAGCTGACCGAAACCCAGCCGACCCATGACTACGACCTGCTGAAAGAAGCGCTGCTGCATTACCGCGAAATGGGCTTTCGCATCGCCATCGACGATCTGGGCGAGGGTTTCTCGGGCTTGCGGCTGTGGTCCGAGTTGAAGCCCGAATACGTCAAGATCGACAAGTACTTCATCCAGGGGCTGACGCAGGATGCGCAGAAGCGCCAGTTCGTCCGCTCGATCCACCACATTGCCCTGAACACCGGGACCCGGGTCGTCGCCGAGGGCATCGAAACCCCCGAAGAGCTGGATGTCGTGCGCCGCATCGGCATTTCGCTGGCGCAGGGGTATCTGATCGGCCGGCCGCAGCCGAATCCGCCGCAAAGACTGGCGCTGGAGTTCGATGGTGTCGAGCGGCCGCAGCTCGGCAGCGGTCGTCAGGGCAGTGCCGGCGATCTGCTGGTCGACGTGCCCAAGGTATCCCCGGACGAGCCGGCCAAGGCCATTTACCGGCGTTTTGCCGATGATGCGACGCTGTACGCGCTGCCGGTGGTCGACGGCATGCGGCCGGTCGGCCTGCTCAAGCGTCACGAGGTGCTCGAGCTGTTCGCCCGGCCGTTTACGCCGGAGCTGTTCGGCAACCGGCCGTGCAGCGTGCTGATGGACCGCAGCCCGCTGATCGTCGAGGCGTCGACCAGCCTGCAGGAGCTGTCGCAGCTGGTCACGGCGGCCGAGCGCCGCTATCTGGCCGACGGTTTCATCGTGACCTCGCAGACGCACTATCTCGGCATGGGGACCGGCCATGACCTGATGCGGGCGATGACCGAACTGCAGGTCAGGGCGGCAAGGCATGCCAACCCCTTGACCTTGCTGCCGGGTAACGTGCCGATCCAGGAGCGGATCGAACGCTGGCTGGCGGAGCGGCTGCCGTTCACGGTCGCGTATTTCGACCTCGATCATTTCAAGCCGTACAACGATGTCTACGGCTACGCGCGCGGCGATGCGCTGATCCAGCTCTGCGGTGAAACGCTGCTGGCCTGCGCCGATCCGGTTCGCGACTTTGTCGGCCATATCGGCGGTGACGATTTTGTCGTGCTGTTCCGCTCCGACGACGCACAGTTGCGTTGCCAGAGCGCACTGATGCAGTTCGAGCAGGCCTTGCCGCGTCACTTCTCGGCCGAGCACATGGCGGCCGGCGGCTACAGTGCCGCCGACCGGCGCGGGATGATGCAGCGTTTTCCGCTGGTCAGCCTGTCGGCGGGGCTGGTCGACGTGGTCGCACGCGATTTCGCCAGCCACCACGAAGTGGCGGCGGCAGCGGCGAGTGCCAAATCACTGGCCAAGCGCGATCCGGGGTCGACCCTGTTCGTTGAACGCCGCAGCGGCCCGCACGCGCCGTCCTGGTCGGTGGCAGCCTGAGGCGGAGGACGCCATCCGGCGGCGGGCTCCCATCGTGGTTCGACCGATTGTTCTTGTTGCCGGGGTGCTGCACGGGCTTCAGGTTTTTGTGTACGAGGCGGCGCACTGGCCACCCGTCTCCGGACCTGCCGGGGGAGAGGAGCCGGCCAGCCGCGGGGGCTGACCGGTTACAGCGTCAGGCCGTTTCGCCGGCGGTATGCGCGCCGTAGATGGCTTCCAGCAGTGCATCGGTGCCCAGTTCCTGACTGGCAAAACGCAGCAGCGGCGCAAGCTGCGCCAGCAGGGCCGGCAGGTGCGGGCGGACATCGTCGTGATCGCCATGTGCCAGCAGGCCGATCGCGTCGGCCAGCGCCAGCGTGCTTGGTGCGCGTCGTTGTGGCAGCGTGATCCGGTTTTCGCCCGGAGCGGCGTCGAGGCGGGCGATGGCGGCCTCGAACAGTGCGTGCGCGTCCGAGCAGTCGTCATGCACGGTGTTGGCGATTGCCAGGCTGGCGGTCAGGCTCAGCTGTTCGCCCCGGAAATTGACCCGCGCTGCCGCGACCGTCTGGCACAGGCGCTCGGCAAGTACCTTGGCCTGATCCAGCGTCGTGCCCGGCGACAGCACGGCAAAGCGGCCGGCGTCGATATGGGCCAGCGTGTCCTCGCGGCGCAGCTTGGCCGTCAGGTGCTTGGTGAATACGCCGAGCAACTGTTCGGCGAGCCGGGGGCCGACGTGGGCAGCAAGCGTGTCGAAACGGTCGAGTTGCAGCAGCAGCATCGATACTTCGGTGCCGTGGCGATGCGCGTAGGCGAGCGCCTGCTCGGTCTGCAGCGACAGCAGATGCGGGCTGCCGGCGCCGGTGTTGTCGTGCGTCGCGGTCTGTGCCTGCTGCAGTCGCGCGGCGTCGAGCGCGCGCTGGCGCTCGGCCAGTTCGATGTTGGCATGGACGCGCGCGAGCATTTCGCTGCGGTCGGTCGACTTGGTGATGAAGTCGTTGGCACCGTGGGCGACGCACTTTTCGCGCGTGGCCTCGTCTTCCTCGCCCGAAACGATGATGACCGGCAGCTGCTTCAGCCGGACGTCGTTGCAGGCGCGCAGCCGGTCGAGCAGGCCGATGCCGTCGAGTTCGGGCATCGACAGGTCGGAGATCAGCAGCTGGATCGATTCATCCTGCTGCAGGCGTCGCCAGCCGGCTTCGCCATCCCCTTCCTCGATGACGTCGTAGACGTCGGCCAGGTGTTTCCTGACTGTGGCACGGACGATGCGCGAGTCATCGACGATCAACAGGCGGGGCAGGGGGGAATCGGACGACATGAAGAACCTCGTTGTTACAGGCTGGCCGTCAGCCTAGCACAGCCCTGCTGCCGATTGCCCTGCCGCGCACGACATTGGATGCACGACCGGACAACTGCGGCATGCTGACCACAGGCCGGGGTGCTTTTGATAACGCGACCGGGCGGGGCTGCAGCATGTTTCGGTCATATTGTTGTGTAAATAAACCACTTGGCTGCCGCCGGCGAATCGCCAAGAATCGCGGCGAGGCAGCAATGCTGTCATATCTGACGAGGTAAACACCATGAACAAATCGATCCGCTCCCTTTTCCTTGCCACTGCCATGCTGCTGCCGGTCTCGGCCGCATTCGCCGCGGATGCGTCGGCACCGGCCGACAGCGCGACGCTGGCTTCAGTGCTCAAACTGACGTCGGCGCAGCAGGAAAAAATCCAGGCGATTCGTGACGCCGAGCAGAAGCAGATCGCTGCGATTGATACCAGCAAGATCAAGCCGGGTGTCTTTCAGGCCATGATCAAGTCGGGCCAGTGGGACGAGGCGCAGGCGAAGCAGCGCATCGAGGCCGTGGGGGATGTCGACAATCAGGTGACCTACATCCGGGCCAAGGCGCTGTTCGACATCAGCCGGATTCTGACCGCCGAGCAGCGGCAGCATTTTCAGTCGCTGTTTGCCAAGGAACTGGCGGCGGATTGAGTTTGGCCTGTCCCCGGGAGGCGGCCGGAAGCCGCCGCCCGGAGGCTTGGATTGAAACGGGTGCCGTGATCAGTCGGACTCAGCGGCCGTAGGCATAGCCGAGGCCTTCGGTCGTGGCGATCTCGGCGGCCGTCTGATGCGTACGGCCCGGAAACACCGTGTGCTGCACGGTCAGCTGCTTGCTGTTCAGCGTTGCAGCAAAACGTGCCGTGTCCTCGAGATAGGGGCTGTCTTCGAGTTCACCCATGCTCAGGAACACCCGCTGTGCACCACGGTACTGCTCGCTTGGCGCTGCTTCGGCCTCGCCGGAGAGCAGGTAGTCGTGGTACCAGAGCGCCGGGCTGTTGATCAGGTAGTGGCCGAACAGCGGCGCGTCGTGGACCAGGGCATGGCTGGCGAGCAGCCCGCTCAGCGAGGTGCCGTGGAGGCCGCGTTGTGCCGGCAGCGTCAGATAGCGTGTCTCGATTCGCGGCACCAGTTCGTGCTTGAGGAAGGCGAGGAAGTTCGGGCCACCCCCGGTAATGCGCAGCGCCGGATCGGTGTTGCCGAGGTAGTCCTCTTCGGGTTGCCAGTAGGTCGGCGTGTAATCGCGTTCGCGGCGCAGCCAGCACGCCGGTTCGGGGTCGGCGCAGCCGATGCCGACAACGATGAAAGGCCTCAGCTTGCCGGCATCGTGCAGATCCTTGAACTGCTGCCTGAATGTGTCGGCGACGAGGAACCAGTCCAGCACGTACAGCACCGGATACGCCTGATCGGGCTGGAAACCGTCCGGCAGCATCACTTCGATCGGGTAGTCGGTGCCCGCGGTATCAGGGCCGAACGTCAGCGCTTGCACGTGTTGCGACGTCAGGCTGAACGTGTACTGCCCGATGTAGTTGCAGCTGCCGAGATCACGCCAGACCGCGCGGTTTTCAGCCGTTTCGGGGGCATGGCCCCGGGTCCACCAGTTGGCCAGGTAGTTGCGGCCGTGACGGCTGACCACCGCGTTGCCGTTGTAGGCGGTCTGGTCGCGCCAGACGTCGCCGCACGCCAGCGGCGGTTGTGCAGGGTCCAGCACCAGCCAGGGCTGGCCGCCGCCGAGCGGACCGGCGTGTTGCTGTGGCGGCTGTCCCTTCGTCCACCACTGGGCACGGTAGTCGGTGCCGGCGACGGTAACCGTGTCGCCGGCGTTGTAGACCTGATCGGGTTGCCATGCCGGCGCGGCCGAAAGCCAGGCGCTGGTGAACAGGGAGAGGGTGGCGGCGGCCCAGGCGGTTTGCATCGGGGTTCCATCCGGTTGCGGGCTTGCGCACATGCGCACGCCGCATCATGCCAAATGCATGAAGCCGGATCGCCGGCGCCGGTCGGCGACGACCGGCCCCGGGAAGGCGCGCCGGTCTACTGGTGGCCGAAAGCCCGTTCGCGCAGCGCCTTGAGCTGATCGCGCAATTGCGCGGCTTTTTCGAATTCGAGATTCTTCGCCGCGGTCATCATGTCCTTCTCGATGCGCTTGAGTTCCTTGGACAGGTCCTTCTGGTCCAGGTCCTCGACAAGGCGCTGGTGCTTGGCCTCGATCCGCGCGGCGGCGGCATCCTCGGCGTTGTAGACGCCGTCGATGATGTCCTTGATCCGCTTGGTCACCGACTTCGGCACGATGCCGTTGGCCTCGTTGAAGGCCATCTGCTTGGCGCGGCGGCGTTCGGTTTCATCGATGGCCTTTCTCATCGACTCGGTGATCCGGTCGGCGTAGAGGATCGCCGTACCGTTGAGGTTGCGCGCGGCGCGGCCGATGGTCTGGATCAGGCTGCGCTCGCTGCGCAGGAAACCTTCCTTGTCTGCGTCGAGGATCGCCACCAGCGACACCTCGGGAATGTCGAGGCCTTCGCGCAGCAGGTTGATGCCGACCAGCACGTCGAACACGCCGAGGCGCAGGTCGCGGAGGATCTCGACGCGCTCGACCGTGTCGATGTCCGAGTGCAGGTAGCGCACCTTCACGCCGTGCTCGTCGAGGTATTCGGTCAGCTGTTCGGACATCCGTTTGGTCAGCGTCGTCACCAGTACGCGCTCGTTCAGCTCGGTGCGCTTCCTGATCTCGGACAGCAGGTCGTCGACCTGGGTCGTGACCGGCCGCACCTCGATGCGCGGGTCGACCAAGCCGGTCGGCCGCACCACCTGCTCGACGACCTGACCCTGATGGTCCTTCTCGTAGGCGGCCGGGGTGGCCGAGACGAACACCGTCTGCGGCATCATCTGCTCGAATTCCTCGAACTTCAGCGGCCGGTTGTCCAGCGCCGACGGCAGCCGGAAGCCGTAGTCGACAAGGTTTTCCTTGCGCGAGCGGTCGCCTTTGTACATCGCGCCGACCTGGCCGATCATCACGTGCGACTCGTCGAGGAACATCAACGACCCTTCGGGCAGGTAGTTGATCAGCGTCGGCGGCGCTTCGCCGGGCTTTTTGCCGGAAAAATGCCGCGAGTAGTTCTCGATGCCCTTGCAGAAGCCCATCTCGTTGAGCATTTCGAGGTCGAAGCGTGTGCGCTGTTCGAGCCGCTGCGCCTCGACCAGCTTCTGCTCCTTGTAATAGAACTCGAGTCGGGTGCGCAGCTCTTCCTTGATTGTCTCGACCGCGCGCAATACCGTGTCGCGCGGCGTCACGTAATGGCTGGACGGGAACACCGTGTAGCGGCCGAGACGCTGCCTGATATGGCCGGTGAGCGGGTCGAACAGCTGCAGCGTCTCGATCTCGTCGTCGAACAGCGAGATCCGCAGTGCCAGCTCGGCGTTTTCCGCCGGAAAAATGTCGATCACGTCGCCGCGCACGCGGAAGGTGCCGCGGGCGAAATCGGTCTCGTTGCGGTCGTACTGCATCGCGGTCAGCCGCTTGATGATCTCGCGCTGCTCGTGCTTTTCGCCTTCTTTGAGGTGCAGGATCATCTTGTGGTAATCGGACGGGTCACCGATACCGTAGATCGCCGACACGGTGGCGACGATGATGCAGTCCGGCCGTTCGAGCATCGCCTTGGTCGCGGAGAGGCGCATCTGCTCGATGTGCTCGTTGATCGCCGAATCCTTCTCGATGAACAGGTCGCGGCTCGGCACGTAGGCTTCGGGCTGATAGTAGTCGTAGTAGCTGACGAAGTACTCGACCGCGTTCTCGGGGAAGAACTCGCGGAACTCGGCGTACAGCTGCGCCGCCAGCGTCTTGTTCGGCGCCATCACGATCGCCGGCCGGCCGGTGCGGGCGATGACGTTGGCCATCGTGTAGGTCTTGCCCGAGCCGGTAACGCCAAGCAGGGTCTGGTACTTCAGGCCGTCCTCGATCCCTTCGATCAGGCCGGCAATCGCCGTCGGCTGGTCGCCGGCGGGCGGGAAGGGCTGGAACAGCTTGTACGGTGAGTTCGGGAATTCAACGAACATGATCGGTCTCGGGCGCGAATGCAATCGATTGTACGCGCCCGGCCCGCCGGCATGCAGGGGCAAGCCGGGCTTCGGGCCAAACTTCCTTCCGTACGCAGGCGGTGCATCCGTCCAGGGGCAGGAAAGCCGGGTTATTGATGTTCAATGTCTATGGTATATGCAACACAGTTGCATTTGTGAGATGCTTGATGAAACTGAGTTGCATTTGAGGGCTCGGTTTGCACAGCTGTGCGCGTCTTGGCGGCTCCCCGGTTTTACCGGTTGCGTCTACTGCCCGGGGTGCCGGCCAACGCGTACAGACCCTCCCGCCGATTCCGAAAGCAGCCCCCGCCCCGGGCCGAGCCGCTTTCGGATGCCATCCCGAAGTCATGGAGTTTTCATGCTTGACCCTCACCGCCCGTTGCGGGCGCGCCCGCTGACGCCGCTGCTCGCGGCCTTTACCCTTGCGTTCTCGCCTGCCGCGCTGGCCGATGACCGGAAAACCGAGTCCACGCTTTCGCCGCTGGTGGTCACCGCCAATCCACTCGGCAGCGGCGACCTGGCCGTTCCGGTCACCCAGCTGGCCGGGGATGCGTTGCTGCTGCGTGACGCCGGCACGCTGGGCGAAGTACTGACCGGCCTGCCCGGCGTGGCGTCGACCTCGTTCGGCCCCGGCGCCAGCCGGCCGGTGATCCGCGGGCTCGACGGCGACCGTATCCTGCTGCTGCAGAACGGCACGGGGGCGCTGGATGCCTCGGCGCTGTCGTACGATCACGCGGTCGCGCAGGATGTCGCCGTTGCCGAGCGCATCGAAATCGTCCGTGGCCCGGCCGCGCTGCTGTACGGCGGCAACGCCATCGGCGGCGTGGTCAATACGCTCGACAACCGCATTCCGTCGGCGCAGGTCGATGGCGTGTCCGGCGCGGCGAGACTCGAGTACGGTGGCGCAGCCAACGAGCGCGTGGCCGGTGCCCGCGTCGATGCCGGCAACGGCGACTATGCCGTGCACGTCGATCTGTTCGGCCGCCGCAGCGATGACCTGCGCATCCCCGGCTATGCCTGGTCCGATCGCCAGCGTGCCGGGCAGGGCAGTTACCAGCCGCCACAGCATGAACACGGGCATGAAGAGGGCGAGCACGGGCACGAGGCGCCGGAACCCGAGTCGCCGTATGGCCGGCTGCCCAATAGCGACAGTCGTGCGCATGGTGGTGCCTTCGGCGTGTCGCGGACGTGGGACGACGGCCATCTGGGCTTCGCCTACAGCGGCTACCGCAGCAACTACGGTTCGGTGGCCGAAGAGGACGTCCGTCTGGACCTGAAGCAGGACCGGTTTTCGCTGGCGTTCGCCAAAAACGGACTGGCCGGCCCGTTCACCGGCATCAAGGCCGATCTGGCCTACACCGATTACGACCATCAGGAACTGCACGGCAGCGAGGTCGGTACGACCTTCGGCAATCGCGGCTACGACGCGCGGATCGAAGGGCGCCATGCCGCCGTCGGCGCGCTGACCGGCGTCGTCGGTGTGCAGTTCGGCCAGACACGCTTCTCGGCGCTGGGCGAGGAAGCCTTCGTGCCCAATACCGAAACGCAAAAGATCGCGCTGTTCGTGCTCGAGCAGTGGCAGGCGGCGACAGCGCAGTTCAGCGTCGGTGGCCGTATCGATTACAGCAGCCTCAGCCCGAACGCCTCGGACAACCGGCGTTTCAAGAACAGCGAGTCGCGTTCGTTTACCGCCGGCTCCTTGTCGGCCGGCGTGGTGCAACCGCTGGCCGGCGGCTGGTCGCTCGCCGGCAATGCGGCGTACACCGAACGCGCGCCGAGCCAGTACGAGCTGTATGCCAACGGCGAGCACGTCGCCACCGGCACGTTCGAGCGTGGTGATCCGGATGCCGGCAAGGAAAAAGCCGGCTCGCTGGACGCGGCCCTGCGTTATCAGGCCGGCGCCGACCGGCTCTCGCTTGGTGGCTATTACAGCCACTTCGCCAATTTCATCGCCCTTGAACGTACCGGCCGCTGGTGCCATTCGCACGGCGATCACGACCACTGCGGCAAGGTGCAGCGCGAGGGCGAATCGCCGGAATACGCCTACGAGGGCGTGCCGGCCAAGCTGTACGGCTTCGAGCTCGACAGCAACTGGCGCGTGTACCAGCACGCAGCGCAATCGCTCGATCTGCAGCTATGGGGGGATGTCACGCGGGCCGAACAGCGCAATACCGGCGAGCCCCTGCCGCGCATTCCGCCGATGCGAGTGGCCGGGGCGATCGTCTACGGCTGGGGTGCGCTTTCGCTGCGGGCCGAGTTGCAGCATGCGGCCGAGCAGGACCGCGTACCTCGCAACGACACGCCCAGCGACGCCTACACCGTGGCCAACGTAGCGCTCAGCTACCGTGTCCGCCATGGCGCGACGGACTGGACGGCCTATCTGCGCGGCGACAATCTGGGCAACGAGGAAATCCGCTACGCCAGTTCGCTGACCCGCGATATCGCCCCGCAGGGCCGCCGCAGCGCCAGAGCAGGGCTGGCCGTGCAATTCTGAGTACCTGCCAGCCGGATTTTTCCGGCCGGACCGCAATCCTCCGTTGGCGGATTGCGGTCCGGCGCGAAGGGCTGGAACAGCGCGCGCGGCGAGCTCGGAAATTCGACGAACAGGGTGATCCGGTCGAGAGACGGTGACGGGGAAAAGGAATTTATCCCGCGGACCCGCCTCCTACTTGATCCATGCTACTCGATCCGGGTGTGTCGCGATGAGCCTGCCTCCGTTCCAGTCTGCCGGGTTGCTGACCCTGGGAATCGAACTCGAGCTGATGCTGCTCGACCCCCAGACGCTCGAGCTGAGCGCCGGTGCGCTGAACCTGCTCGACCTGATGCGCATGCACGCCGACAAGCGCTTCTTTTTCTGTCCCGAAATCACCCAGACGATGATCGAGTACAACAGCGGCGTGCACGGCCGCTGGCACGAACTGCTCGACGAATTGCGGGCGATGCGCCGCTACCTGCTGCCGCTGGCCGACGAGTGCGGCCTTCGCATCAGCGGTGGCGGCACGCATGCCTTCCGCTACTGGAATGACCAGGAGTTTTTCCCGAAGGAGCGCTACCTCGACCTCGGGGAGAAATACGGCTACCTGAGCAAACAGTTCACCGTATTCGGCATGCATGTTCACATCGGTGTTGGTGGTGACGGAGACCGGGCGATCGAGCTGATCCGCTCGGTGTCGCCATGGATTCCGCTGCTGATCGCACTGTCGGTCGCGTCGCCGTTTCAGGACGGCTTCGACACCGGCTTCGCCTGTTCGCGACTGCACAGCCTGACATCGTTTCCGTACGCCGGCGCGATGCCGCCTTTCGCCGACTGGGCCGAGTGCCGCGACTACGTCGACGGGCTGACCGGGCTGGGCATCGTCGGCAGCATCAAGGACTTCTACTGGGACATCCGCCCCAAATCCGAGTTCGGCACGGTCGAGTTCAGGATCTTCGACACGCCGCTGACAGTCGAAATCGCTGCCGGGCTGGCCGGGCTGGTGCAACTGCTGTGTGCCTACTATCTGGCCCGGCCGGCGCCGTCACCGGTTTACGACGTCTACCCGTACAACCGCTTCCAGGCTTGCCGCTATGGGCTGGCCGGCGACATGGTCGACCCGTGGACCGGCGTGCGCGCCGGTTATCTCGACATGGCGAAGCAACTACTCGACCGGCTGACGCCGCTGGCCCGCGAGTTCGATGCCGGCAAGGTGCTGCACGTTTACCGCGAGAAGCTCGAACCGGGGCTGAGCCAGGCCGACCACCAGCGCGTCGTTGCGGCTGATGGCGGCCTGTCGCGGTTGATGCGCTGGCAGGCCGACTGCTTTGCTTCCGGCGCCGTCGCGTCGGATGGCGCGGCTCAGACCCGGTAACGCGAGATCGCCGCCTGCAGCTGTTGCGACATCTGCTGCAGGTGGTCGGCGGCGGCAGCGGTGTGCATTGCGGTGGCGTTGCTTTCCTCGCTCATCTGCGCCACGCGCTCGATCTGCTGGGCGATGCTGGTGCTCGCCTGGCTCTGTTCGCGCATCGCGCCGGAAATCTCGCTGACCTGATGCACGACGTCGTCACTGCCGGTGCGGATCTGGCGGATCGCCGCGCCGGCCTGCTCGGCCTGGGCGACGCCGTCGCCGACCAGATTGACGACGGCCTGCATCGACGTGACCGTCTGGCCGGCTTCGGACTGGATGGCCTGAACGGTACCGGCAATCTCCTGTGTCGATACCGCGGTGCGCTCGGCCAGCTTGCGCACTTCGTCGGCGACGACGGCAAAGCCGCGGCCGGTTTCGCCGGCGCGGGCTGCTTCGATTGCGGCGTTCAGTGCCAGCAGGTTGGTCTGGTCGGCGATGTCCTTGATCACGTTGACGACTGCGCTGATCTCGGCGGTACGGTCCTTCAGGCTTTCGATCTGCGTGGCCGCGGTGCTGACCGTTGCGGCAATGCCGTTGATCTTGGCGATGGTCTGTTCGATGACCACGCCGCCGCTGCCGGCCAGCCGGCCGGCTTCGCGGGCCAGATCGTCGGCACCGCCGGCACGGTCGGCGACGTGCGTCACGCTGACGGTCATTTCCTCGACGGCGGCGGCCATGTTCGCCGTCGATTCGCTGACGTCGTTCGACGCGGCGGACATCTGGGTCGAGGCATCGGCCAGCTCGGTCGCCGACGCGCCGAGGCCGCTGCCGACCTGCTGCAGCTGGCGGAAGCTCTGCTGCATCGCATCGAGCAACTGGTTGAAGGCGTGCAGCGTCTGGTTCACTTCGTCGCCACCACGTGCCGGCACCCGGCGGGTGAAATCGTAGTCGCTGGCGAGCCGGACGACCGAGTCGCGCAGCTGCTCCAGCGGGCCGGTGACGCTGCGCACGATCAGCGTGCCGAGCACGAACAGCAGGGCGGCGGCGACCAGCGGGGTGATCAGGCTGGTGGTCTGGCCGGTGGCGATCGCGCCGGAGACGCCCTGACGCGCCTGTTCGAGCTGCCTCTGGTTGTTGTCGACGGCCTGTTTCATCGCCGTGATGGCTTTTTCGCCCTGAATGGCGACCCGGCTGGTTGCGGCAGGTACTTCGTCATACTGGCCGTTTTTCGAGTACTTGAAGATCTCCTGCACCTGGGTCAGGTAGCGGTCGATCTCGTCGCGCGCTTGGCGCACGTCGGCCGGATTGCCATAGCGGTTCAGGTGCGATTCGAAGATCTGCGCCAGCTCGGAACGCAGGCTGTTGAAGTTGGCTTCGACCTTGTCCTTGCCGGCCGGCTCGCGCTGCACCAGATGCTGGTACACGCTCATGCGCAGGCGCAGGAAGACTTCCTGCGCGTGGTTGAGGTTCTGCATCGCCGGCACGGCGTTGTCGAGCATGTCGGTCGAGTTGTCGCGGATTTTGGCCAGCAGCAGGCCGGAGACCAGCGCCATCAGCACCACGGCGACCACGCCGAGGCCGCAGAGCAGGTACAGGCGTGTCGAGATCTTCATCGGGGCCATCTTGTCGATTCCATCAGGAATATTAGAGAGCCCTACTTTAAAGCCGGATTCGCGCCATTCCGATGCCGGTGGCATCGGTGTGGCAAAACGATCTCAGGGTTTCTACTCAATGTGGCGGCAGGCTGAAACCGGCTTGCAGAAAGGCTTTCAGCCCGGTTTTTTGTGCGTTGCAACCAAAGAAAGTCGGCCCGTTTGGGGGCCGGCTTGCGCATGCAGGACCGAGGGCAGTTCGCGCCGCCGAAGGCGCGAACCGCGTCACTCAGCGCAGGTTGCCTTCGAGCGCACGCCACAAGGTGTGATCGGCGTCGTCCTGCGTCAGCTCCCAGATCATCACGCCGCGCAGTGCGTTGGCCTTCACGTATTCGGCCTTGGTCTTGAGCGAGATCGCATCGTCATAGCTGACCAGCTGCTTGAGCCTGGCGTTGTACAGGTAGGGGGCGTTGCCGGCCTCCTTGCTGCGGAACGATTGCCAGTCCGGCTTGCCGATCAGCGTCGCCACGGCGGTCGAGTACTTGGCGGTGCCCGGTTCGGCATCGTCGAGCAGGCCCGGCCCCTTCGAAGGCTGCGCCAGACCGTCGCCGTTCGGACCGGCTTCGACATTGCCCTGGCCGCGAGCGTAGAACGGTACGCCGAGCACCAGCTGCGACGGCTTGAAACCCTGTGCGATGAAATGCTTCACGCCGCCGTCACCGTTGAGCACATTGCCGTCGGCTTCGCCCGGCGTCGGGTACAGCGCCGCATGCAGGCCGGCGCGCGGGCTCCAGGCGCCGTAGAAGTCGTAGCTCATCAGGTTGACCCAGTCGAGCAGCTTGGCCGCCGCCGGCAGGTCGTAGCCGGACGAGCCCCAGCCGCCGTTGGTGCCGGGAATCGCCGCCGTCAGCAGATACTGTGCGCCATCGGCCTTGCCGCGCTTGTCGAGCTCGCTGCGCAGCGCCTGCAGCAGTTTGGTGTAGTTGTCGCGGTCGGCCGGCGAGGCGTCGGCCGTGTAGTCGCCACCGGTCACCGGATGCTCCCAGTCGAGATCGAGACCCTGACAGTTGTAGTCGCGCATGATCGCGACCGAAGTCTGCGCCAGCCGGGTCCGGCCCGCTTCGGTCTGCGCGACCTTGGCGATGTTGCGTGAGCCGGTCCAGCCGCCGATTGCCCACTGGCAGGCGAGCTTCGGGTTCTTGATACGCGCGGTGGCGAAGGCCTGCTTCCACTGCGCGGCGCCTTCCTGGTTCTTGGCGTCGATGTAGGCGCTGCCGTCGGGCTTGACCAGCAGGAAGGAGTAAATGCCGATATCGAGTCCGGGCAGGATTTCTGCTCCGCGAGCGCGCTCGGCGGTGGTCTGCCACGTCGGCAGGTAGGAAATCAGTTTCGGGGCATCGGCAGACGGGCTGGACACGCTGGCGCAGGCAGTCAGTGCCGGCAGCAGCACGAGGGGCAGGTAACGCAACATCCGGATCTCCTGGGTGGGGGTACGACTGGCCAAGTTAAGCAATTGAGTTTCGCAATGGAATGTCGCAATCTCATTGTCATTTTGTTCGAATCCAGCACGGGCGGGGCAATGTCGACGATTTATCAGGAAATGTTCGATATCGGCGAAGGTACGCGGCAGGTTTCGGTCGGCGCCCGGCGCTTTCACCACCCGCATCTGCGTGCGCTGGCCGAGCACGAACTGCTGTCCGCCGGCCATTCCGAGGTCGACGGGCACCTGCACGTCGAGCGGATCGGCGCGCCATTTCATGTGGTGCTGTTCTGCGTCGACGGCGGCGGCGTGGTGACCGACGGTGCAAGCCGGCTGACGCTCGGCCCGGGCCAGATGGCCATTCTGCCGGCGCTTGGCCACAGCGGTTTCCGCTCGGCCGGCACGCCGTGGCGCCTGGCATGGCTGCTGGTCAACGACGTGCCGGCATGGCGCATGCTGGCGGGCGACCATGTCAGCATCCGGCCGCTGATGCATGCGGACAGTCTCTACCAGACCGTGCGCGTGCTGTGTGCCGAGGCCATTCTCGGTCAGGCCGGTTTTGCCGCGCAGGCGTTGCTGCTCGCGGTCGACCTGTTCCGGCGTGCACTGGCCAGCCATGCCGACGAAGCCATTGCTGCGCGGTTGCAAATGGTGTTCGAGCCGGTACGGCACGCGCCGGCGCAGGAGTGGCGGGTCGAGGACTTCGCGCGGGCCTATGGTGTCAGCGCCGCGCACCTCCACCGGCTGTGCGTTCGGCACCTTGATGCCACGCCACAACAGCTGATCATCCGGCAGCGCATGCGGCGCGCCCGCGAATTGCTGGTGGCCGGTGCCGGCAATGTCGCCACGATTGCCGAGCAGGTCGGCTATCAGGAGGTCGCGAGCTTCTCGCGCCGCTTCCGCCAGCATTTCGACGTCAGTCCCGGCGCGCTGCTGCAGGCGATGCGCGCCGGGCAGGGCGGGTTTCCGGCCGGTTGAACCTGTTTGTTCCGCCAAAAAAAAGCCCCACCGCAAGGTGGGGCTCAAGTGCTGCCGTGAACGTGTGATCAGATCGCGCTTTTGGCGAGCTGCTCCAGAATGGCCGGGTTTTCCAGCGTCGACGTGTCCTGGGTGATTTCCTGACCCTTGGCGATGTCGCGCAGCAGGCGGCGCATGATCTTGCCCGAGCGGGTCTTGGGCAGGTTGTCGCCGAAGCGGATTTCGTCAGGCATGGCGATCTTGCCGATTTCGTGGGCGACCCATTCGCGCAGTTCCTTGGCGATGCGCTTGGCGTCGTCGCCTTCCGGGCGGGCACCCTTGAGCACGACGAAGGCGCAAACCGATTCACCCTTGATCTCGTGCGGCTTGCCGACCACGGCGGCTTCGGCCACCAGCGGATTGGCGACCAGTGCCGATTCGATTTCCATCGTTCCGAGGCGGTGGCCCGAGACGTTCAGCACGTCGTCGACGCGGCCCATGATCCAGATGTAGCCGTTCTCGTCGAAGTGGGCCGAGTCGCCGGCCAGATACAGCTGGCCGTTGAAGTCCTCGGGGAAGTAGGTTTTCTTGAAGCGTTCCGGGTCGTTCCAGATCGTCCGGACCATCGACGGCCACGGCTTGCGCACGACGAGGAAGCCGCCCTTGCCCGGTTCGACCGGGGCACCGGCTTCGTCGACGATATCGGCGATGATGCCCGGGATCGGCAGCGTGCACGAACCCGGTTTGGTCGCGACAGCGCCCGGCAGCGGCGCGATCATGTTGGCGCCGGTTTCGGTCTGCCACCAGGTATCGACGATCGGGCAGCGGCCGCCACCGACGACTTCGTGATACCAGATCCACGCTTCGGGGTTGATCGGTTCACCGACGGTGCCCAGAAGGCGCAGGCTGGACAGATCGTACTGCTTGGGCAGATCGCCACCGAGCTTGATCAGCGAGCGGATCGCGGTCGGCGCGGTGTAGAAGGTCGTGACCTTGTGCTTTTCGATCATTTGCCAGAATCGGCCGGCATCCGGGAAGGTCGGCACGCCTTCGAACACGACCTGGGTCGCGCCGATGGCCAGCGGGCCGTAGGCCACGTAGGAGTGGCCGGTAATCCAGCCCACGTCGGCCGTGCACCAGTAGATGTCGCCTTCGCGGTAGTCGAATACCCACTTCATGGTCGTCAGCGCGCCGAGCAGGTAGCCGCCGGTGCTGTGCTGGATGCCCTTGGGCTTGCCGGTCGAGCCGGAGGTGTAAAGGATGAACAGCGGGTGCTCGGCATCGACCCATTCCGGTTCGCACTGGGTCGGCTGGCCTTCGACCAGCTCGTGCCACCAGACGTCGCGGGCATCGTTGAATGCAGCGCTGCTGTTTTCAAGGCGGCGCAGCACGATGACCTTCTCGATCGATTCGCTGCCTTCCATGGCCACGGCTTCGTCAACGGTCGCCTTCAGCGGTACCGGCTTGCCGCCGCGGAAGCCTTCGTTGGCGGTGATGACGATCTTGGCCTGGGCATCCTGGATGCGGTCGCGCAGCGCGCCGGCCGAGAAACCGCCGAACACGACCGAGTGGATCGCACCAATCCGCGCACATGCCTGCATGGCCACGACGGCTTCGACGGTGTGCGGCATGTAGACGACAACGCGGTCGCCCTTGGTGACGCCGAGCAGCTTCAGGCCGTTGGCGAACTGGCAGACGCGGGCGTGCAGCTGGCGATAGCTCACATGTTCGGATTTGCCGTCGTCGGCTTCGAAAATGATCGCGGTCTTATCGCCGCGCGCGTCGAGGTGACGGTCGATGCAGTTGTACGAGATGTTGAGCTTGCCGTCTTCGAACCACTTGAAGAACGGGGCGTTGCTGTCGTTCAGTACCTTGGTGAACGGCTTGTTCCAGCTCACCAGCTCGCGGCCGAGGTTGGCCCAGAAGCCTTCATAGTCGCCGTTGGCCTGCTCGCACAGGGCGTTGTAGCCCTCCATGCCGGAGACGTTGGCCTTGACGCGGAAATCGTCGGACGGCGGGAACAGGCGGTTTTCTTTCAGTACGGAATCGATGCTGCTCATGCTTGCTCCTTCTTGCCAGTGCAGTAAGTAAAAATGCGATGTTCGGACTGTAAAGCCGTCGCGACGCCAAAGCCAATCGTGTTTTCTGATGCGCGGAATCAGTTCCGCTGATGTTGTGGCCGATTCCGGATCAACGGCGGGAATGACCGGCCGGGTGGCGTAGTCCGGCGTGCCCCGGCGGCAACACCGTCATTGCGCGCAGGGCAGGGCACAATGAAAAACGCCCCGCACGGGGCGGGGCGTTCAGGGGTGTTTTGCCTTAGTGCTTGGAGGCACCTTCCGCACCGATACCGGTCATCGAGCGGATGAACTGCGGCAGGAACAGGGCACGTTCGCGCTGCGCCGATTCGCTCTTGTCCAGCGTCGACACCAGCCAAGTGACGAAGAAGGCCAGCGGCATCGAGAAGATCGACGGATTGTCGTACGGGAAGATGGCTGCAGCGTTGCCAAGGGTCTTCACCCATACCGTCGGTCCGAGCACGATCATCAGCACGGCGCAGATCAGGCCGGCAGAGCCGCCGATGACGGCACCGCGGGTGGTCAGGCCCTTCCAGAACATCGACATGAACAGCACCGGGAAGTTGGCCGAGGCGGCGATCGAGAAGGCGAGGCCGACCATGAAGGCGACGTTCTGCTTCTCGAATGCGATGCCCAGCAGGATCGCCAGCACGCCCAGGGCGATGGTCGCCATTTTCGATACGCGGATTTCGTGTGCTTCATCGGCACGGCCACGAGCGAACACATTGGCGTACAGATCGTGCGACACAGCCGATGCGCCCGACAGCGTCAGGCCCGATACCACGGCGAGGATGGTGGCGAAGGCCACGGCCGAGATGAAGCCGAGGAAGAAGTCGCCGCCGACCGCGTTGGCCAGATGCACTGCCGCCATGTTGGCGCCACCGATCAACTGGGTAACGGACACGCCGTCCTTCATGATGGTTTCGGTGTACTCCGGACGACCCAGCACCAGCATGATCGCGCCGAAGCCGATGATGAAGGTCAGGATGTAGAAGTAGCCGATGAAACCGGTCGCGTAGAACACCGACTTGCGGGCTTCCTTGGCGTCCTTCACGGTGAAGAAGCGCATCAGGATGTGCGGCAGGCCGGCGGTACCGAACATCAGGCCGACGCCAAGCGAAATCGCATCGATCGGATTCTTCACCAGACCGCCCGGGCTCATGATCGAAATGCCCTTCGGATGCGTGGCCACGGCGGTGGCGAACATGGTTTCAAAGCTGAAACCGCTGGCTGCCAGCACCATGAAGGCCATGAAAGTCGCGCCGCACAGCAGCAGCACGGCCTTGATGATCTGCACCCAGGTCGTTGCCAGCATGCCGCCGAAGGTCACGTACATCACCATCAGCACGCCGACGATCAGCACGGCCGAGCTGTAGCTCATGCCGAACAGCAGCTGGATCAGCTTGCCGGCGCCGACCATTTGCGCGATCAGGTACAGCAGCACGGTGACCAGGGTACCGACGGCTGCAAAGCAGCGAACCGGTGTCTGGCTCAGCCGGTAGGACGCGACGTCGGCAAAGGTGTACTTGCCGAGGTTGCGCAGCCGTTCGGCAACGAGGAAGGTGATCAGCGGCCAGCCGACCAGAAAGCCGATCGAGTAGATCAGGCCGTCGTAGCCGCTGCCCATCACCAGTGCGGAAATGCCGAGGAAGGATGCTGCCGACATGTAGTCGCCGGCGATGGCCAGTCCGTTCTGGAAGCCGGTGATGCCACCGCCGGCCGCGTAGAAGTCCTTGGCCGAACGGGTGCGGCGTGCCGCCCAGTAGGTGATGCCGAGGGTAAAGGCGACGAACAGCACGAACATGATGATCGCGTGCCAGTTCAGGTCGCGCTGCTTGACCGCGCCTTCGATGGCGCCGGAGGCCCATGTCGGCAGGCTGGCACACATGGCCATGCCGGCGAAGGTCAGTCGGGTGGAAAGACGCTGCATCATTGGCGGGTCTCCTCGATGAGCTCTTTGTTGAGCTGGTCGAACTCGGTATTGGCGCGGCGGACGTAGATGCCGGTCAGCACGAAGGCCGAAACGATGACGAGCAACCCGAGCGGGATGCCGATGGTGGTGACGCTGCCGGCGGAAAGCGGGGTGCCGAGCGTTTTGGGCGAGAACGCGATCATCAGAATCAGCCCGTAATAGATCACGAGCATGATGATCGACAGCAGCCAGCTCAGGCTGGTCTTCTTGTGTTGCAGCTCCTGGAACTTCGGGTTGTTCTGGATACGCTGAATCAGTGCTTCATCCATGCTGTCCTCCCTGATGGTCGATACCGGCGATGGCCGGCGACTGCGGCTTCATCGTGACATCGCACTCCGGCATGCCGGGCACGACCCACGCTTAGTGACGCACTCTATGGCGCAGTCCGGACGTGGGCTAATTGCAATTTTTGATGCAGGAAATCAGCATTTCTGATGCCGCGTTGCACGAGTCTTACTGTGTTGAGTGAAATCGCGGCATTGCGACTACATTCATTCGTCGCGGAATCGACCCGAAACCGCAGATTGCGGGATAATCGACGGCATGGAACTGTATCAATTGCGTACTTTCGTGGCGGTGGCGCAGCAGGGGCACCTGACACAGGCTGCCGAACTACTCCACCTTTCGCAGCCTGCGGTGACCGCGCAGATCAAGGCGCTGGAGGAAGAGCTTGGCGTCGCGCTGTTCGAGCGCTATCCGGGCGGCGTGCAGCTGACCGAGGCGGCCAAGGACATCCTGCCCGAGGCCGAGCGCATTCTCGCGCTGTCGCGCGGTATGCAGCACAAGGCCAAGGCCTTGTCGGGAGAGCCGAAGGGCAAGGTCAAGATCGGCACCATCGGCGTGCCGGCGCGACTCAAGCTCGGGCCGTGGCTCGCCTGTTTGCGCAGTCGCTATCCGCTGCTGACGGTGCAGACGACGCATGGCATTTCGGGCGGGATTCTCAACGAAGTACGCAAGAAGACGCTCGACGGCGGCTTCTATCTCGGCCGCAACCCCTACCAGAACGTCAACAACCTGCCGCTGACCGAAATCGGCTTCTGCGTGGCGCTGCCGCCGCAACTGGCACCCCAGCTGGCCGGTGACGATTGGGACTCGCTGGCCAAAGTACCATGGCTGGGGCTGTCGCAGTTCAACAGCCTGTCGTCGATCACCCAGGAGCTGTGGCGCGCGCAGAACGTGGCGCCGCGCAAGTTCGGCGAATTCGACGAAGAGGCGACGCTGCTCGAACTCGTCAAGGCAGGGCTGGGCGTGGCCATTCTCGCCGAGCGGACGGCGAAGCGCTTTGCTGCCGACGGCTCGATCGTGCTGTGGCGCGGTGGCGATTGCGTGACCAGTGCGCCGTTGCAGTTCGTCTATTCGGCCGAGCGGGAAAACGATCCGCTGGTGACGATGCTGCGCGATACGCTGCTCGAAGTCTGGCAGCCGTCCGAGTAGGTTTACTTCGGCTCGACGTGCTGCTTGAGCAGCTTGCCCATCAGCGAGGTCTTGGCCTTGTCGTCGGCACCCTGTTCGCCGGTCGACGCCTTGCCGAAGCGGTCGGGCGAGCCTTTCTTGCGAATGGCGTCCTTGATTTTCACGCCGGCAAACTTTTGCAGGTCATAGTGGTTGATCGGCATCGTATTGTCCTTGGAGGGTGGTACTCAAACAAAAACCCCGCCTGAAGAGCGGGGTTTCGAGTATGTGTCACCAGCGAAAACCAGCTTACTTAAGCTTGGTTTCCTTGTACATCACATGCTTGCGGACGACGGGATCGAACTTCTTGATCTCCATCTTTTCTGGCATGGTGCGCTTGTTCTTGGTGGTGGTGTAGAAGTGGCCGGTGCCGGCGCTCGATTCGAGCTTGATCTTTTCACGCATGGTCATTCACTCCGGATTACAGTTCGCCGCGGGCGCGCAGGTCGGCCAGAACAGCGTCGATGCCGTTCTTGTCGATGGTGCGCAGCGCTGCGTTGGAAACGCGCAGGCGAACCCAGCGGTTTTCGCTTTCAACCCAGAAACGACGGGATTGCAGGTTCGGAAGGAAGCGACGCTTGGTCTTGTTGTTGGCGTGGGAAACATTGTTCCCGGTCATCGGACGCTTGCCGGTGACTTTGCATACTCGTGCCATGGTTAGGTATTCCCTGACTTCTGAGAAAAACCGGATTTATAGCATGAATCAACCGCGAGGTTCAAGCGGCGTGGTGCCCCGTTGTGGCATGCCTGCAGCGGCGATTGCCGCTTCGATCTGCAGGGCGGCCTGTTCGGCGGTCATCGCCGGGGCACGCCAGAAACGGCCGACGACGCCGAACACAGCCGTCCTGGCTGCATCGTTCAGTGCCATATTGTGGGCCCACGACGGCACCAGCGTGTTGCGGCGGGCGCTGTCGGCAAAGGCACGTGCCGACAGACGGGCGCAGGCATCGTAGCGTTCGAGCGTCACATCGGTGCGGGCCGGAATATTGCCTTTGTAAAAATTGAAGGCTTCCTGCGTGTCCTTCGACATCGCAATCTTTGCCAGATCCTGCTGCGCCTGCTGTTGTGGCGCGCCGCCGGATGGCGCGAACATGACCAGCAGATCGGCATCGAAGCTGAATGCCGTCGCGCTGCCCGGCGCCGCCGTACACAGGTAATCGCGGCCCGCCTGTTTGCCCGAGGCCGAGAACTCGCCCTTGGCCCAGTCGCCCAATACGGTCATCGCGGCGCGTCCATTGACGACTTCGGCAGCGACCTGGCTCCAATCCGGTCCGCCATGTGCATCGGTGAAGGGTTTGAGCCGTTTGAAGACCGACA
The DNA here is from genome assembly GCF_016865585.1 of Jeongeupia naejangsanensis. Taxonomy (GTDB): domain Bacteria; phylum Pseudomonadota; class Gammaproteobacteria; order Burkholderiales; family Chitinibacteraceae; genus Jeongeupia; species Jeongeupia naejangsanensis. Next base: position 119,242 of record NZ_JAESND010000004.1, read on the forward strand.
GTGCATGGACGAAACGCGGGTCGCGGCTCGCGCCCAGAACCGGCGTGACGAAGATGTCGCGATAGCGTTCCGGCCCCGCTTCGGCAAGGATGATGGCCTCGAGCAGGGTGGCCAGTTGCCAGTTCTGCTGGCCGACAGCCAGCGGTACGACGCCGGCCCGACGCAGCTTTTCGGCCAGCGGGAAGAATGCAGCCCAATTCTGCGGCGGCTCGCCGCCCACCTTGCGCAGGACTGCCGCGTTGCTCCACAGCATATTGATGCGGGCAACGCCGAGTGGCACCGCGACATAACGTGGGCCGACCTTGACCACGGCATCGAGCTCCGGGGGCAGCACGCTGGACCAGTCCTGCGCGCCAACCGTCGCACTGATGTCACCGAGCAGGCCTTGCCGGTTCCATTCCTGCACCTGTGCGCCGCCGCCGGCTGCGGCAGTCGGCAGATTGTCCAGTCTGGCTCGGGTGCGCAGGACGTTGAGCGCGTTTTCGCCACCGCCGCCGATGACGCTGAAATCGTTCCAGCGGTAGCCGGCCGCGTTGACGCGCTGCCGCAGCGCTTGCACGGCGCGGGCTTCGCCGGGCGATGTCCACCAGTGCAGTACCTCGATGTCGGCGGCGCCGGCGCTGCCGGTTGCGAGCGCGAGGAGCAGGGCGGGCAGTCGGCGCATTTATTCGGCTGGCGGTACGAGTACGGTACGGTTGCCGTTGGTTTCCATCGCACTGACCAGGCCGGCAGCCTCCATGCTTTCGATCAGCCGCGCTGCACGGTTGTAGCCGATGCGCAGCTGGCGCTGCACCGACGAGATCGACGCGCGGCGCGATTTCAGTACGAACGCCACAGCTTCGTCGTAGAGCGGATCCGCTTCCTGATCTCCGCCGCCACCTTCTAGTCCGGCGTTGCCGGCAGCTTCGGCATCGAAGCCGCCGTTGAGCACGCCGTCGATGTAGTCCGGTTCGCCGGTGCTCTTCAGGTATTCGACCACCTTGTGCACCTCGTCGTCGGCGACGAAGGCACCGTGGACGCGCTGCGGGTAGCCGGTACCCGGCGGCAGGAAGAGCATGTCGCCCTGGCCCAAGAGCGCTTCGGCGCCCATCTGGTCGAGGATGGTGCGGCTGTCGATCTTGCTCGACACCTGGAACGCCAGCCGGGTCGGGATGTTGGCCTTGATCAGGCCGGTGATTACGTCGACCGACGGCCGCTGGGTGGCGAGAATCAGGTGGATGCCGGCGGCGCGCGCCTTCTGCGCCAGTCGGGCGATCAGTTCCTCGATCTTCTTGCCGGCGACCATCATCAGGTCGGCAAATTCGTCGACGACGACAACGATGAAGGGCAGATGCTCGACCGGCTCGGGGTTGTCCGGCGTCAGCGTGAAGGGGTTGGTCAGTTTCTGACCGGCCTTTTCGGCCTCCTTGACCTTCTGGTTGAAGCCGGCAAGGTTGCGCACGCCGAAGTGGCTCATCAGCCGGTAGCGCTTTTCCATCTCGGCGACGCACCAGTTCAGCGCGTTGGCGGCAAGCTTCATGTCGGTGACCACCGGCGCCAAGAGATGCGGAATGCCGTCGTAGACCGACAGCTCGAGCATCTTCGGGTCGACCATGATGAAGCGCACTTCTTCCGGCGTCGCCTTGTACAGCAGCGAGAGGATCATCGCATTGACGCCGACCGACTTGCCCGAGCCGGTGGTGCCGGCGACCAGCATGTGCGGGGCCTTGGCCAGATCGGTGACCGACGGCTTGCCGGTGATGTCCTTGCCCAGCGCGAGCGTGAGCTTCGAGTGCATGCCGTGGAAGGCTTCGGACGAGAGGATCTCCGACAGCCGGATCGTCTGCCGCTTCGGGTTCGGCAGTTCGAGCCCCATGCAGGTCTTGCCCGGGATCGTCTCGACGACGCGGATGCTGACGAGGCCGAGCGCACGCGCTAGATCCTTCATCAGATTGACGATCTGCGCGCCCTTGACGCCGACGGCGGGCTCGATCTCGTAGCGGGTGATCACCGGGCCGGGATAGGCCGCGATGACCTTGACCTCGACATTGAACTCGGCGAGCTTGCGCTCGATCAGCCGAGAGGTGAATTCGAGCGTGTCGTTGCTGATGGTTTCCTGCGACGCCAGCACCGGCGCGAGCAGGCTCAGCGCGGGCAAGCCGCCAGCAACGGCAGGCGTGGGGAGGTCGTCGAACGCAAACAGTGTCGGCTGGACGGTTTTCTTCTGTTGCGCTTCGGCTTCCTTTTCGGCTGCCTTGATCACGGCCTTGGCGACCGGGACTTCGATCTGCGGCGTCTCGATCTTCAGCGGCGCTTTTTCTTCCTGCTTCTTCTTCTCGACGTTGATCTTCTCTTCGCGCTGCACCGACGCCTGACGGCCGATGCGGCGGTCCTGCGCGGCTTGCCAGGTATCGACGCACTTGAAGCCCAGCCATTCGATGCCGGTACCGAGTTTTTCCATCAGCGCCAGCCAGGACAGGCCGGTAAACAGCGAGACGCCGAGCGCCCAGACGACGATCAGCGTCAGCGTCGCGCCGGCGAAGCCGAGTGCGCGGTAGAGCCAGCCGCCGAGGGCGACGCCGACGATGCCGCCGTGCGACAGCGGCAAGGCAACGTCGAGTGTATGCAGGCGCAGGGCCTCGAGACTGCAGCTCGCCAGCAGGATCATGAAGAAACCGGTGCAGGCCAGCAGTACGACCGGACGGGACGAATGGCTGACGTGATCGATCCGGCGATAGCCCCACAGAATGGCGGCAAGGCAGAAGGCGACCCACCACCAGGCCGAGAGCCCGAAGACGGACAACAGGATGTCCGCGACCCAGGCACCGACGCTGCCGCCGCGGTTCAGGACTGCCGCCTGCGTCGCGCTGTGGGACCAGCCGGGGTCCGCGCGGTGGTAGCTGCCGAGCGCAAGGACGAGATAGACAACGATGGCGACCAGCAATAGCCACCACGATTCGCGCAGTACGCCGGCGAGCTGGGGAGGGAGCGCCGCTCGGGTCGAGGCCTTGGTGATGTTTTTCTTGCGGAAAATGGCCATGTCGAAACGGGGGATTTGGTATTCAGCGGACGATTATAACGGTTCGTTCCCGTTGGCAGGTGCGATGTGCCGGGGACGGGGGGCCCTCATGATCATTCTGATCCGGAATACGGCGTGGGGATTCGGTGATGACACCGAGGGCTTCGGCAGCGACTAGTCGAGATGGCGCTGTTGCCACGTCAGATAACAGGCGTGGACGTGTTGTACGTAGGCATCACGATCGGCGAAATCGGCCGGGTCGAACGCGTCGTACACATGGTAGTGGGCCTGCCGGTTGGGCGCGCAAGCAATCTGGCGCAGCATCTGCGGCAACGTCTGGCCCTCCCAGGCGAAGGCCTGCTGCGCTTCGTAGTGCAGGAACACCGGTACGATCGGTACACCGGTATCGAGCGAGAGCGTGAACGCGCCGTAGTGGAAGCGCTCTGCAACGCGCCGGCCCTTGCAGCCGCCCTCGGGGTAGATCGCGATATTGCGTCCGCCGCTGACAGCACTGCGCATCGAGGTCAGCGCGTTCTGGCGCGAGCCCTTGCTTTCGCGTTCGACGAAGAAGGTGCCGGCGGCTGCGGCGATACGGCCGACGAACCACCAGTCGCGAACCTCGATTTTGGCGAGACTGACGACGTTGAACAGCCCGGGTATCCCGACCAGCTCAAGCGCGGACGGATGATTGGCGATCAGGATGAAGTGATCGGGCAGCGGGCGAGTCTGGTGCTGGTGCAGGTGCAACCGGACACCGAGGGCACGGACAAAGCAGCGGCACCAGCTGCGAAATAGTTTCGGATAGCAGATGCGCAGCCAGCCGGATGGCAGCAGGGCAAGCAGCAGCAGGGCCAGCGTATAGGCGGCGAGGTCAAGCCAGCAGATCGCCCGGAGGAAAAGGTGCAGCAGGTAGCGCATCGCGTCTCCGCTGTCGCAAGTCTGCTTTCGGTTTAGCCGGTTTACCGCCGGCTGCCCAATCGGCGTGACCGGTTGGGGCCACTCAGGCGTGCAGGTAGCCCGCGAGCTTGTTCTCGTAAAGGCGCGGGTTTTCGCCGTTGGCGATCGCCACCAGGCCTTCGAGCAGCATCTCGCGGTGGACGACTTCGCTGTGGATGTGGCGCTTGAGTTTGCCGGCGATCGGCAGGAACACGAGGTTGGCAATGCCGACGCCGTAGATCGTCGCGACAAAGGCCACGGCGATGCCGGCGCCCAGCTTGGACGGATCCGACAGGTTTTCCATCACATGGATCAGCCCGAGCACCGCACCGAGAATGCCCAGCGTCGGCGCGTAGCCGCCGGCAGCTTCCCAGATCTTGGCGGCCGCCTTGGCGCTGTGTTCGTAGGCGTCGATGTCGAGTTCGAAGGCCCGCCGGATCATCTCGGGTTCGGCGCCGTCGACGAGCATCTGCAGCCCGCGTTTGACGAAGGGATTCTTCTCGGTGTTCATCACGTTTTCGAGCGCCAGCAGGCCGCCGCGCCGCGACTGGTGTCCCCAGTTGACCAGCGTGTTCAGCAGTTTGCGGTTGTCGTGCTGCGGCGGCACGAATATCCAGCGCAGCATTTTCATGCCGGCGACAAAGTCGCTCATCCGGCTCTGCAGCATCACCGCACCGGCGGTACCGCCAAGGACGATCAGGAAGGCGGTGAGCTGCAGCAGCGAGCCGATGTGCCCCCCCTCGAGCCACTGGCCGAGCAGGATGGCCGTGAGCCCGAGGATGAGGCCGAAGATGCTGATCTTGTCCATTTATCTGGCGGTCCAGTCGGTCAGTCGGGTGCGCAGTCGCGCGACGGCCTGGCTGTGCAGCTGGCAGACGCGCGATTCGGAAACGCCGAGCACCGCGCCGATTTCCTTGAGATTGAGTTCTTCGTCGTAATACAGCGCCATCAGCAGCTTTTCGCGTTCCGGCAACTGGGCGATGCCCTCGATCAGCCGGGCGCGGAAGTGGGCGTCGTCGAGCTGTGCGAGCGGATCTGCACCATGGTCGGCGGCAAAGGCATCGAGCGGTGACGATGCGCCGTGCTCGTCGTCGTCGCGGGCGTAGTCGTCGATGTGCAGCAACTGGTGGCCGCGCGCATCGCCGAGCATGCCCTGGTAATCGTCGAGCGGCAGGTCCAGCGCTTTGGCGACCTCGGTTTCGCTCGGCGCACGACCGAGCTGTTGTTCGAGCTTGTGGATGGCTGCGTCGATGCTGCGCAGATTGCGGCGGGTCTGACGTGGCAACCAGTCGGCACTGCGCAGCTCGTCGAGCATTGCGCCACGGATGCGCTGCGAGGCGAAGGTGTCGAACTGCACGCCGGCGCCGGGATCGAAATTGCGCGCGGCATCCATCAGGCCGATCAGGCCGACCTGGATCAGATCCTCGACGTCGACACTGGCCGGCAGCCTGGCGATCAGGTGATACGCGATCTTCTTGACCAGCGGCGTCGAGCGCGCAAGCAGTTCCGCATCGCTGTCCGATCGGGTGTCACGATAGAGCTTGAGGGCGCGTTGATTGATCATGGGCCTTGGTGGAACGGTTGCCGGATCAGTTTACCGCAACGTGGCCCGGCTTTCGCCCGCCAGCGCCGTTTCCAGTTGGGAAAGTGCCTCAGCCAGCGCCGTATTGGCTGCGGCGGCGATGCCGTCGCCGTTCATCGGGGAAATTGGTGCATGGCCGGCGACAGCGAGCTGCCGGGCTGGCGTTTTGCCGTTGCGCAGCGCCAGCTGCAGCCGGACGACGGCTTCGCGGGGCTGCTCGGGCTGCAGCTCGGTGTACAGCGCGCTGATGCGGCCATCGATGGCATGGGATGCAGCGTTGGGGTCCTGTGTCAGTGTGGCGCCGGCGGCGATCAGCCACTCCTTCAGCCGGTTTTCGATCTGGCGTGCCGGCGGTGCGACGTAGCCGCGGTAGGGGTCAGTGACAAAACGATGTGCCGTTTCGCGATAGATGAAACCGCGCTGGCCAAAGGGCTCGTCGATCGCAAGCGCGCCGACGTAGACCGTTGCACCGGCAAGCGTCGGGGCGCTCTGGGCCGGGCGCTCGGCGTTGAGCACGTAATTGAATTCGGCGGTCGGCCGGCTGGCCGCGCACGCAGCGAGCAGCACCGTGGCAACGAGGATCAGTAGGGTACGCATGGCGGTTCTCAGCGTTGCGGGAGCGGATAGGCGGGCGGCGGTTCGGAGAACAGCAGCGACGACGGATTGGCGCGGATGTCGCGCAACAGTGCATCGAGTTCGCTGCTGCCGCTATAGAGGTTATCGAGCGTATGACCGAGCTGCGCATTGCGGTTGAGCAGCAAACGGTCGATTTCGCCGAGCGAGTGGTTGAGCCGGTCGAGCGACTGGTGCCACGCGGGATTGGCCAGCAGCGCATTGGCCGATTTCAGCGTCGCCTGCAGGTCGGCCGGTGCACTGGCCAGTGCCGGATCGGCCAGCAGCGTGCCGAGGCGGACGTTGTTCTGGCGCAACTCGCGCACCAGCGCCAGCGTTTCGTCGCCGATCGGCTTCAGCGGCATCGCCGCCAGCTGCTCGGTGGCCTTTTGCGTGTTGCGGCCGATTTCCTCGAGCGGCATCGCGTTCAGCTTGCTGTCGACGGTGTCGGCGGCCTGCGAGACCTTGTCGACCATGGTCTGAAGGTCGAGTTTCTCCAGCTTTTCGGCGATGCTCTGCGTGGCATTGAGCAACTGGCCGACGGTGCTGCGCGCCGACGGTACGTACAGCGCGGTCGGTTTCCAGTTGATCGGCAGGACCGGGCTCGGCTTGCCCTCGATGTAGTCGATCTCGAGGTAGTTGGCGCCGGTGAGCCCCTGTGGCGCAATGCGCACGCGCAGGCCGCGGGCGATTTCCCCGTCCAGCACATGCTGGTTCAGCGTCGCGTCGGCGCGCGGTCCGAGCGTTTCCGGCCGCAAACGCATTTCGACCAGGACATAGTGATGGCGCCAGCTGCTGTCGGCAGCCTCGGGGTATTTGCTCGCGGCAAAGCCGATCTTGCTGACTTCGCCGATCGCGACGCCGCGGTAACGTACCGACGAACCGACATCGAGGCCTTTGACCGACTCGTTGAAATAGGTCTCCATCACCGGCGCGTTCGAGAACCAGCGGCCGGCGCCGAAGGCGATCAGCAGGACCAGCGCCAGCGCCAGTGCCAGCGTGACGAACAGGCCGAGGCGGATGTGGCTTTGTCTTGGGGTCATGCGGCTACCTTGCGTTGGAAGAAGCGCTGGACGCGCTCGTCCGTTGAGTGGGCTGCGAGCTCGGCCGGTGGGCCGGCCGCGATGATGCCGCGTACGCTGGCGTCGAGCATCAGCGCGGTGTCGGCAATGGCCATGATGCTCGCCAGTTCGTGGGTGACAACGACAAAGGTCAGACCAAGGCTGTGCGACAGCTGCAGGATCAGTGCGTCGAGTTCGGCACCGGTGACCGGATCAAGCCCGGCCGACGGTTCGTCGAGGAAAACGATCTCCGGGTCGAGCGCGATCGCACGGGCGATGGCGACACGCTTCTGCATCCCGCCCGACAGCGAGGCCGGCACGTAATCGGCAAAGGCTTCGAGGCCGACCAGCCGCAGCTTGAGGCGGGCGATCAGCTCGATCGCCGCGGCGTCGAGCGTCGTGTGTTCGTTCAGCGGCAGCATGACGTTTTCGAGCACCGAGAGCGAGCCGAACAGTGCGCCGGACTGGTAGGCCACGCCGAAACGCTGGTACAGCGCGAGCCGTGCCGCACCGTTGAGCGCGGTCAGCTCGTCGTCGCCGAACCAGATCCGGCCCGACATCGGCCGATACAGGCCGATCAGGTTCTTCAGCAGTGTCGACTTGCCGCAGCCCGAGCCGCCGAGAATGACGAAGACTTCGCCGCGTTTCACCTCGAACGACACGTCGTCGAGGATCACCTTGTCGTCGTAGCCGCAGACGAGGTGTTCGGCGCGAATGATGGGGTCGTTCATCGTCACCATCCGAGGATGTAGAACATAACGGCAAACAGTCCGTCGACGACGACGAGCATCACGATGCTGCTGACGACCGCGCGCGTCGTCGATTCGCCGACCGCCGCCGCACCGGCGCCGGTACGCAGGCCCCGCAGGCAGCCGATCGCTGCGATGAAGAAGCCGAACACCATCGACTTGCCGAGGCCGCCGAAGAAATCGCTGAAGCCGACGATCGCCGTGGCGCGGTGTAGCGAGGTCGCGAACGGCACATCGAAGCTCGCCATCACCAGCGCCATGCCTGCGAGGCCGATGACTTCGGCACAGACGGTGAGCATCGGCATGATCAGCGCGACGGCCAGCAGGCGCGGGATCACCAGAAAACGGAACGGGTCGAGGCCGAGCGTGACCAGCGCGTTGATTTCCTCGTTGACCTTCATCGTGCCGAGTTCGGCGGCAAACGCCGCACCGGTACGGCCGGCGAGCAGGATCGCCGTCATCAGCGGCGCCAGCTCGCGCACCAGCGACAGGCCGACGAGGTCGGCGACGAACAGTTCGGCGCCGAACTGGCGCATCGGCACCGCAGACTGGAACGACAGGATCACGCCGAACAGGAAGGCGACCAGACCGATGATCGGCAGCGCGTCCGCGCCGGCGCTGCTGGCGACGGCAAAACCGTTGCGCCAGCGGATCTTGCCGCGGGCGGTGAAGATGCGCGCGATGTCGGCGGTGAAGACACCGATGAAGGCCATCGTCAACGTGAATTCGCTGCTGATCGCCTTGCCGAAGTCGGCCAGCTCGTCGACGACGCCGCGCGGCTTGGGCGGCTTCACGATCAGCGGCTTGTCCGGGCTGAGATCTGCGAGCAGCGCCGCGTAACGTTCCGGCAGGCCGTCGACGCGTGCGCCGCGCTGGATCAGGTCGAACAGCAGCGCGCTGCCGGCACCGTCGCAGTAATCGACGCCGCTGGCGTCGACAATGCAGCCGGCCGTGACGGCGCTGCGTGCGCTGGCCCAGATCCCGGCCGCGCCGCGCGCGTCGAGCCGACCGCGCAACTGCAGTTTTCCGGATTCGACGACCAGTTCGGCGCTCATCAGGCCTCGATGTCGTCAAGGAAACGATGCATCACCAGGGCATCGACCAGACCAAGCCGCTCGTGCCGGAAGGCCTGCGGAATCGTACCGACGATGTTGAAGCCGAGTTTGCGCCACAGCGCGACCGCAGCCTCGTTGCTTGCAATGACGAAATTGAACTGCATCGCGGCGAAGCCGGCGCGCTTGGCCTCGATCAGGCAGTGCCGGCCGAGCGCCTTGCCCAGACCGTGACCATGCGCGTGCGGCGAAATCATGAACGATGCGTTGGCGACGTGGTTGCCGAGATCGCGCTGGTTGGCGACCAGCTTGTACATCCCGACGACTTCGCCGCCGATCTCCGCAACCCAGCTGCGTACGCCGGGACCGAACCAGTAGGCGTACGCGTCGTCGCGGCCGGTGTCAGGCGCAAAGACATAGGTGTCAGCGCTGGCGACGACGGCACGGAAGATGTTCCAGATGGCGTCGAAATCGTGTTCGGTAGCAGGTCGGATCGTCATGCGGGTTTCCGTGCGGGCGGGTCAGGCCACGTTAACGTTGTAGCCGGTCGGCGAGAATGCGGCTCGATTCGACCAGCCGGTAGGCAAAATCGGCGGCACTGTCGGCGGCACCGGCCGGGCGGCGCCAGCGCAGCATCGCGTCGGCAAGCTGGCGGAAGGCGTGGGCCGATTCGGCATCGGGAAAGGCGTCGAACACCGTCCGGCCGAGCCGCGCTGCGCGCGCCAGTTTCTCGTCCTCGGGGACGAAGCCGATCAGCCGCAGCCTGACCCTGTTGCCCAGATAGCGTGCGGCCACCTGTTGCAGCCGTTCGAACAGTGCGCCGGCCTCGCGCGGGCTGCCAACCCGGTTGATCAGGATACGGAACTCGCTGCGCGCGTACTCGGTGGCCATCAGCTTGATCGCGGCATAGGCGTCGGTCAGCGATTCGGCCCGCTCCGAGACGATGAGCACGACGTCGTCGGCTGCGAGCGAAAGGCTCGGCACGCCGGGCTCGGTCGCAGGCCGGGTGTCGAGCAGTAGCCAGTCGGTGTCGACGCTGACGGCATCGAACTCGCGTGCCAGCCAGGCGGCTTCGGCTTCGTTCAGCCGGGCCAGCACCTGCGGCCGGGCGGCGGCCGGCAGCAGCGAGAAGCCCCCCGGCGCCGGGACGATGACGTCGGCGAGGGTGACTTCGCGACGGAGCGCTTCCTCGAAATCGTACGGTGGCGACAGCCGCAAACGCTGGGTGGCGTTGCCGTTGCCGGTGTGTTCGTCGAGCAGCAGCACCGAACGCTCGCGTTCGGCCAGCGCCGCGGCGAGATGGATCGCGACCGTTGTCGCACCGGCGCCGCCGCGTCCGCCATTGATGCTGACGCTGCGGCAAGCGGGCCGGGCAACCAGGGCCCGGAGTCCGGCGGCCTGGTCATCCCACAGTCTGGCGTTGCTCATGGCGGGATTCCTCGCGGCTTAACCGCGGGGCGTCGGCTCGCCGAAGCCGGCGTCCTCTGGATTGGCGGCCTGCGTGCCCATGTAGACCGGATATTCGTCCGGCTGCAGCTGGAACGGCCGGCCGGGTTCGGCGCGGAAGGCCCGGTCGACCAGATACTCGATCCGTGCCGGGTGCAGATCCTCGGGCACGCGCTGGCCGTTGGTGACGAAATGCAGCTTGAGCCGGTGGCGGATCGCGACGTCGAGGCAACCGCCTAGGCTCATGGTCTCGTCGAGCTTGGTCAGGATCACGCCGGCGAGCTGTTCGTTCTTGTAGCGACGCGCGACGTCGTCGAGCGTTGCCGGCGCGGCGTTCGCGGCGAGCAGCAGCAGCGTATGCGCGCGCTCGTGCTGGAACAGCCGCAATTGCTCGACGATGCGCAGGTCGCGCTGACCCATGCCGACCGTGTCGATCAGCACCAGATGGCGCGACGCCAGATCGGCGAGCGTGAGTTCGAAATCGGTGTCGTCCTTGACCTCGTGCACCGGCACGCCAAGGATGCGCCCGTAGATGCGCAGCTGGTCGGTCGCGCCGATCCGGTAGCTGTCGGTCGTCAGCAGCGCGACCGATTCGGGGCCGTAGGCGAGAGCGCAGCGCGCCGCGAGCTTGGCGACGGTCGTCGTTTTGCCGACGCCGGTCGGGCCGATCAGGGCGTAGACGCCGCCCTGGGAGACCAGATCGTCACCGTCGCCGACGGCGGCGATATTGTGGACCAGTGCCGCCTTTAGCCAGCGCGCACGCAGTTCCGGCGCCATCTGTGCCGGCATCTTGTCGACCAGCTGGCGTGCTAAGGCCGGGCAGAAGCCGGCGGTCAGCAACTGGCGCAGCGCATCGAGCTTGTCCGGCGACTGGCGCGACAATTCGCTCCAGGCCATGCCGGCGAGCTGGTGCTCCATCAGTCCGCGCAGCTGGCGCATTTCGCGGGCGATGTCGTCGATGGCGGCGGGCTGGACCGTCGGGGAGGGTGTCGGGGCAGCGGGAATGTCGTCGTCGCTGTAGCGGAAAGCCGGCGGTGCGGGCATGTCCGGTACGGCGGGTCGGGGTGCAGGGCGTTCAGGGGCCGGACGCGGTTCGGCGATCGTCGGTTCGAGCCGTGGCGCGCGGTTGCTGCGTACGACTTGCGGTGGCGCCGCAGGCGCCGGTGCGGGGCCGTCGTCGTCCTCGTCTTCGTCGGGAATCGCGTACGAGCGTTCGAGCGCGCGGGTCAGTGGCGGGGCCGAAGGCGCGGGTCGGGGTGTCGGGGCGGGCGGATCGATCCGGGCCGAAGGGCGGCTGGCTGCAATGGTCTGCGCGCTGGTCAGCGCCGCGACGTCGGAGTCGGCCACGGCCATGATCTCGACGCCGCCGCCGGCCACCTGCCGGTTCGACAGGATGAGCGCGTCCGGGCCGAGTTCATCGCGAACCTGGCGTAGCGCATCACGGGTGGTGGCACCGTAGAATTTCTTGACGACCATTGTCCCTATCGAACCCGTTAAACCGGGCTATTATCCCCAGCCCGTGAGGATCGCACAAACGGCCGCGGCCGTGGCGTTGCCGTGCCTCTTTATCATTATTCTGTCGTCATGCACACGCTTGCCTATTTTCCGCCGCCCGACGCCGGTCTCAACGTCATCCACGCCGACGCATCGCTGCTGGTCGTCGACAAACCTGCCGGCTTGCTGGCGGTGCCCGGGCGTGGAGACGACAAGGCCGACTGCCTGAGTGCCCGGGTGCAGGCGGTCTATCCGGACGCGCTGATCGTGCACCGGCTCGACATGGCCACGTCGGGGCTGGTGGTGTTCGGCCGCGGCATCGAGGCGCAGCGGCGGCTGGGGCATGCTTTCGAGCATCGGCTTGTCACCAAGCGCTACATTGCCGTCGTTGCAGGGGTGATTGCTGACGATGCCGGCGAGATCGACCTGCCGCTGGCCGCGGACTGGCCGAATCGTCCCCGGCAGAAAGTCGATTTTGAGGCGGGCAAGCGGGCATTGACCCGCTACAGCGTGATCGAGCGCGGTGTTGATCGCTGCCGTGTCGCGCTTGAACCGGTCACCGGACGGACGCACCAGTTGCGCGTGCACCTGCAGGCGATCGGTCACCCGATTCTGGGCGATATGCTTTACGCGGGGGATCGTGCGGGACTGGCGCCACGTTTGCTGCTGCACGCAGAGTCGCTGAGCCTGCCGCACCCGGACGACGGCACGCTCGTTTGCTTCGAGGCGCTAGCGCCCTTCTAGATGGCTAAACCCCGCCGAGTACGCCGACGATGCGGATCGTCTTGGTGTCGGGAATCTCGGTGTGGGCAATCACGCGCAGGTTGGGAATCGAGCGGCGCAGGAAGTAGATGGCTAAACCCCGCCGAGTACGCCGACGATGCGGATCGTCTTGGTGTCCGGAATCTCGGTGTGGGCGATCACGCGCAGGTTCGGGATCGAACGGCGAAGGAAGCGGCTGAGCATCGGCCGCAGCGCACCCGGGGTGATCAGCACCGTGTTGAGCCCCTGTGCTTCCATCTGCTCGGACAGCTGCGACGCCTGTTGCAGCAGCCGCTCGGCCAGGCCCGGTTCGAGGCCGCCACGGCCGGCGCTGGCCGACATCAGGATGTTTTCGAGCTGCGGTTCGAGCGCAACGACCGGCAGCTCGGTCTCGCCCGGGAACAGCTGGTGGATGATGGCGCGGCCGAGTGCAACGCGCACTGCCGCGGTCAGTTCGTCGATGTCCTGGGTGCGGACGATGTGCTCGCCCAGCGTTTCCAGAATCGTCCGCAGATCACGGATGTGCATCCCTTCGTCGAGCAGGCTTTGCAGCACCTTCTGCAGCGTGCCGACCGGAACCAGTTTCGGCACGAGGTCTTCGACCAGCTTGGGCGACTCCTTGGCGAAATGGTCGAGCAGCGACTGGACTTCCTCGCGGCCGAGCAGTTCGGCGGCGTGGCCCTGCAGCAGGTTGGAGATGTGCGTGCCGATCACCGTGGCGGTGTCGACGACGGTATAGCCGAGCGCCTGGGCCTGATCGCGCAGGCTGGCATCGATCCACGTCGCCGGCAGGCCGAACGTCGGATCCGTGGTGGCGGTGCCGGCGAGCGAGCCGGCGACGTTGCCGGGGTTGATCGCCAGCCACTGGCCGACATAGGCCTCGCCGAGGCCGACGTCGACGCCCTTGAGCTGGATCCGGTACTGGTTGGGCTTGAGTTCGAGGTTGTCGCGGATGTGCACCGCCGGCACCAGGAAACCCAGTTCCTGCGCGATCTTCTTGCGGATGCCGCGGATGCGCCGCAACAGCTCGCCATCCTGATTGCGGTCGACCAGCGAAATCAGCCGGTAGCCCACTTCGAGCCCGACCGGATCGACCGGCTGCACGTCGTTCCAGCTGACTTCCTGCAGCGGGGACGGCGTTGCCGCTGCGGCTGCCGCTGCTGCGGTGGGTCCGACACCAAGGAGTTCGTCCTGCTTGATGCGGGCGGCGCGTTTCTCCAGCCACCATGCGATGCCGGCGGCGATGGCCGCGATCAGCAGGAAGGCGAAGTGCGGCATGCCCGGGATGATGCCGAGGATGCCGATGACTGCTGCGGTCACGTAAAGCACCTGCGGATTGGCGAACAGCTGGCCGAGCATCTGTTCGGACAGGTCCTGCTCGGTGCCGACGCGCGAGACGACGATACCGGCGGCAACCGAAATGATCAGTGACGGAATCTGCGCGACCAGACCGTCGCCGATGGTCAGCAGCGTGTAGGTGCGGCCGGCCTCGGCGAACGGCAGGTCGTGCTGGACCATGCCGATGATCAGGCCGCCGATCAGGTTGATGACCATGACCAGGATGCCGGCCACGGCATCGCCGCGGACGAACTTGCTCGCACCGTCCATCGAGCCGAAGAAGTCGGCTTCCTGCGAGATTGCCGAGCGGCGCTTGCGCGCCTCTTCTTCGCCGATCAGCCCGGCGTTGAGGTCGGCATCGATCGCCATCTGCTTGCCCGGCATCGCATCGAGCGTGAAGCGCGCCGACACTTCGGCGATCCGCCCGGCGCCCTTGGTGATGACGACGAAGTTGATGATGGTGAGGATGATGAAGGCAATGATGCCGACGGTGAGGTTGCCGCCGATCAGCACGTGGCCGAAGGCCTCGATGACCTGACCGGCCGCGCCGGCACCGGTGTGGCCTTCGGTCAGCACCAGCTTGGTCGACGCGACGTTGAGACTCAGCCGCAACAGCGTCGTCACCAGCAGCACGGTCGGAAAGGCCGAGAATTCGAGCGGTTCGCGCGTATACAGGCTGACCATCAGGACGATGATCGAAATCGCGATATTGAAGGTGAAGAAGAAGTCGAGCGCGAGCGCGGGCAGCGGCAGGATCATCATGCCGAGCACCATGAACACCAGCGCCGGGCCGGCCAGTCGCGTCAGATTGAGATTACGCACACGCCTTCAATTTCATTGGTGCCGCCGCTATGCGGCGGCTTCAGGGTCGAGGTCTTTCGGGACCGGCAGGCTGTCGTTCAGCACCGGTTCGGTCCCGCCATAACGCTGCCAGTGCCGCAGCTGATAGATGTAGGCCAGCACTTCGGCGGCAGCAGTATACAACGCGGCCGGAATTTCCTCGCCGAGGTCGGCGTGGTGATACAGCGCGCGCGCCAGCGGCGGCGTCCGTACCACGGTGACCTTGTGCTGCCTGCCGAGTTCAATGATGCGTTCGGCCAGCAGAAAGGAGCCCTTGGCGATGACGACCGGTGCACGCATTGCTTCGGTGTATTGCAGCGCCACTGCATAGTGGGTCGGGTTGGTGACGATGACGTCGGCCTTGGGGATTGCCGACATCATCCGCTTTCTGGCCGCCTCGCGCTGCAGCTGGCGGATCCGGCCCTTCAGTTGCGGATCGCCTTCGGATTCCTTCATTTCCTGACGCACTTCCTCCTTGGTCATGCGCAGGTTCTTGTAGTACTCCCACAGCTGGTAGGGCACGTCGATCAGCACGATGACCGCCATCGCGCCGACGACGGTGAACAGCGTGAACTTCGCCATGCCCCACAGGTAGGCTAGGCCGTTGTCGGGCGGCATGGCGATCAGCTGGACGAAATCGGCGCGTTCCTTCCACAGCACCAGCGCGGCGACGCCGCCGATCAGGCCCGACTTGAGGATGGCCTTGAACATCTCGACGATGCTGCGCACCGACAGCATGCGCTTGATGCCGCTGGCCGGATTGAGCCGGCCGAAGTTCGGTGCCATGGCCTCGGTCGAAAACAGCCAGCCGCCCATCAGCATCGGCGCCAGCAGCGCGGCCAGCGCACAGGCGGCAAACACCGGCAGACAGGCCCAGAGCATCGATTCGCAGGCCTTGATGAAGTGCGTGTGCATCTGCATCGGATCGACCAGCGTGGCGCGGCTGAAGGTGAATTCGCTGCGCATGACCTGCTTGAGCGAATTCAGCAGCGCCGGGCCGGTCATGGCGATCGCGACCATGCCGGTCATCAGCACGCTGAACGAGGCCAGTTCCTGCGAGCGCGGAATCTGCCCCTTCTTGCGCGCATCCTCGAGCCGTTTGGGCGAGGGCGGTTCGGTGCGTTCGAGATCTGAATCTTCAGCCATGGTGCGCGTACGTTACCGCGTAGTGGCCCGGTGTCGCCAGTGGGTGGTGCGAGCGGTCGCTTCGCACTTGGCATTGCTTTTGCTTTTATGTTGGCTCCTGCAGTCTGCTTCGAGTGTTTTCATGGCTACTTCCGTTACCAATCTGTCTTCCCCCGTCGGCACGGTGGCAACCAAGACCGCGCCGTCGCGCGATGCAGCGCAGGGGCAGGACTTCGGCAGCACGCTGGCCCGCGAGGTGGCCGCACGGCAGCCCACGCAGGCCCCGTCGGGCAAGGACACCCAGTCGACGCAGCAGGATGCCAGGGACGATGCGCCGGAGCCGGGCGACGCTGCCGCGCCTTGGCTGGCGCTGCTGCAGTCGATGGCGCAGGTGGTGACGCAACCGCTGCCGCAGGAAGAGGCGGTTGCCAGTGAAGCATTGCCCGACGCAGCGGTCGATCCGCTGGCCGCTGCCGTGACGCCGGGCGTCGTGGCGACGCTGCCGGCAACAGCGGGGGCCGACCCTGACGCAGGGGCACGGGCTACCGGCGTCCCGCTGCTGGCCAACGTGACGGCAGACGCTGCGAAGGGCGAAATCGGGGTGGACGAAATTGCCGCTCACGGCAAGCCCTTGCCGCTGGATCTTGCCGCAAGCGAGACCGACACGACCGAAGCAACGCCGGCCGAACTGCTTGCCGCCAGCCGCGCCGACCTGCCGCGTACGGCCGAAACGCAGCCGGTGACGAAGACCGAGAAAGCGACGCCGACGCACAATGTCGTCCCGCACGTCGGCGAGTCGCGCTGGGGTGACGCGGTGGCGCAGCGCGTGGCCATGATGATCGGCAAGCACGAACAGAAACTGGAGATGCAGCTCAATCCGCCCAATCTCGGGCCGATGGATGTGCAACTGACCCTGGCGCAAGACCAGGCCAGCGTCGTCTTCGCCAGCCAGCACGCCGCCGTGCGCGAAGCACTGGCCGCCGCGACTCCGCGACTGACGGCGCTGCTCGCCGATCAGGGCATCCAGCTCGTCAACGTCCAGGTGGCCAGCGACTCGCTGAACCAGCATGCGCAGCAGCAGGCCCAGTCGGGGCAGGACTCGGGTTCGTCGCGGCCTGAACCGCGTGGCACGAGCGGCAGCAATGCGGTCGAGCCGGCCGAGTTACGTGTCGATCTGGGAACGCGTCGTCTGCCGGTCAGCGGTGGCGGACTGAGCTTTTATGCGTGATGGCAGGCGCAAGGGCTTGTTTATAATTAACTATTAATCTTTGCTATAATCGCCGCGCTTACTGACAAGGCCCCGCTATGCCGGGGCCGTTTCGACTCGACCCGTTTCGATTCGATCCATTTACAGAATCGACGTCTCGTCGCCATCCAGGTGAATTCATGGCCGAAGCTCAAGCGGCGCCGAAAGGCAACAAAAAACTGATTGTCATCATTATCGCCGTCGTGGCCGTGCTGTTGCTGCTGACCGCTGGCGCCGCCGCTTTCCTGCTGACGCGCTCGGCCGATCATGGCGATGATGGTGGTGCCGAGACGCACGAGACGGGCAAGAAGAAAAAGGCGGAGAAGGACGCCGATCACCCGCCAATCTTCGAAAAGTTGCAGCAATTCACCGTCAATTTGAATTCGCCGGACGAAGATGCCATGCTCCAAACGGATATTGTCGTCGAAATGTCCGACGCCAAGAGCCAGGAGCGGATCAAGGCGCAGATGCCCAAGATCCAGAGTCAGGTGAACCAGCTGTTGCGCAGCAAGTCGCCGCAGGATGTACGTGCCGTCGACGGCATGACCAAGCTCGGCGCGGAAATCCGCAAGCTGATCAACCAGGCGCTGGGTGCCGAGGGTGATGAAGAAGGCGTGCTTTCCGTCAATTTCACCACGTTTATCGTTCAGTAACGGCGCTTGTATTCATGATCGTGCGAGCTTCGGGTTCCCGCTAAATGGCAGATGACATCCTTTCCCAGGAAGAGGTCGACGCGCTGCTGCGCGGTGTGACCGGGGAAGAAGACGAGTCCGACGAGGCCGGCGATGCATCGGCGGTGCGAACCTACGACATCGGCCGCCAGGAACGCATCGTCCGCGGCCGGATGCCGACGCTCGAAATCATCAACGAGCGTTTTGCCCGCAACCTGCGCATTGCCCTGTTCAATTTCATGCGCCGCAACGCCGAGATCAGCGTTGGCGCGGTCCGGGTCCAGAAGTACAGCGAGTTCATCCGAAACCTCGTTGTTCCGACCAACCTCAACCTGATCCAGATGAAGCCGCTGCGCGGCACCGGCCTGTTCATCTTCGATCCGGACTTCGTTTTTCTGGTTGTCGACAACCTGTTCGGCTCGGACGGCCGCTACCATGTCCGTGTCGAAGGGCGCGATTTCACGCCGACCGAGCAGCGCATCATCCAGCGCCTGCTCGACGTGGTGTTCGAGGAATACCAGAAAGCGTGGAAACCGGTGTTCGAGTGCGAGTTCAGCTATCTGCGCTCGGAAATGAACACCCAGTTTGCCAATATCGCGACGCCGACCGAAGTCGTCGTTGCCTACACGTTCCGGATCGAACTCGGCGCCAGCGGGGGTGACTTCCACGTCTGCCTGCCGTATTCGATGATCGAGCCGATCCGCGACACGCTCTACAGCACCATGCAGGCCGACCGGATCGAGTCGGACAACCGCTGGCTGAGCCTGCTGCAGACGCAGGTGCAGAACGCCGAAGTCGACCTGATCGCGACGCTGGGCAACGCCGACATCACGCTGGGCGACATCCTCAACCTCAAGGCCGGCGACGTGATCTCGCTGGAGATCCCGCAGGCCATCGTCGCCGAGGTTGATGGCGTGCCGGTGCTCGAATGCAAGTATGGTATTCTCAACGGCCAGTATGCGTTGAAGGTCAACCGGGTGCTCGGCACCCCCGACGGCGCGCAGGATGAAGCAGGTCAGGGGGAAAAGCATGGCTGATGAGAACACGCCAGACAACAGCCAAGCCGACGAGGTGATGGACGACTGGGCCGCGGCAATGGCCGAACAGGCCGCGAGCGAAAGCACCGAATCCGAACCGACCCAGGCGTCGGTTCAGGCAGCCGACATTTTCGAGCGTTTCGATACGGCGCCCGCCGCCGGTGCCGGTCGCGGCAATATCGACATGATTCTCGATATTCCGGTGACGCTGACGGTCGAACTCGGCCGGACCAAGATCGCAATCCGCAGCCTGCTGCAACTGGCGCAGGGGTCGGTCGTCGAACTCGACGGCCTTGCCGGCGAGCCGATGGACGTTCTCGTCAACGGTTGCCTGATCGCGCAGGGCGAAGTCGTCGTCGTCAACGACAAATTTGGTATTCGTCTCACCGATATCATCACGCCGGCCGAACGGATTCGCCGGCTGCACAAATAATTTCCATGCGTTTTCTTCCGTTCGCGCTTGCCGCGTTGCCGAGCTGTGCGCTCGCGCAGGCGGCATCGGTGCCGGCGTCGCTCGCAAGCAGTGGCCCCGGGCTGGGGCAGTTCGTCCAGGTACTGCTGATGCTCGGCCTCGTGCTGGCGCTGATCGTCGGCGCGGCGTGGCTGATGCGGCGTTTTTCGCTGCTGCCGGGCGGTCAGGCAGGCAACCAGTTGCGCGTCGTTTCCGGCGTGATGGTCGGGCCCAAGGAGCGGGTCGTGATCGTCGAGCAGGGCGAGACCTGGCTGGTGGTCGGGGTGACCGCGCAATCGGTCAACCTGCTGCACACCTTGCCGCGCCCGGACGATGCGCCGGTTGCCGGTGCACCGGTGCCACTACCGCCCTTTGCCGAGAAACTGGCCGCGCTGATGAAGAAGGCCAAGGCGTGAAGCGCGTCCTGCTTGCATCGCTGCCGATGTTCATCGCCGGCGCCGCAGTGGCTGCCGATCCGGGCCTGCCGTTCATGAATGCCACGCAGGCCACAGGCGGTACGGCCTACAGCCTGCCGCTGCAGACACTGCTGTTCCTGACGGCACTGACCTTCCTGCCGGCGATGCTGCTGATGATGACGGCATTCACGCGCATCGTCATCGTGCTGTCGCTGCTGCGGCAGGCGATCGGGACGACGATGGCCCCGCCGAACCAGGTGGTCGTCGGCCTGTCGCTGTTCCTGACGCTGTTCGTGATGGCGCCGACGTTCGACAAGATCTACGACCAGGCCTACCAGCCGTACTCGGAACAGAAGATCAGCTTCAACGAGATGGTCGACAAGGGCGTCGTGCCGCTGAAGGACTTCATGCTCAAGCAGACGCGGCAGAAGGATCTGGCGTTCTTCATCGACGTGTCGGGCATGAAGAAGCCGAATGGCCCCGAGGACGTCAGCCTGCGCGTGCTGGTGCCGGCCTTCGTGACCAGTGAACTGAAGACCGCCTTCCAGATCGGTTTTCTGGTCTTCATTCCCTTCCTGATCATCGACCTCGTCGTCGCCAGCCTCTTGATGGCGATGGGGATGATGATGGTGTCGCCGGTGATCATCTCGCTGCCGTTCAAGCTGATGCTGTTCGTGCTCGTCGACGGCTGGACCTTGCTGATGGGCTCGCTGGTGCAGAGCTTTTACCTGGGGTAGCGAATGACGCCGGAAACCGTGGTCACCGTGATGCAAAGGGCGATGGAGCTGATGGTGCTGCTCGGCGGGCCGCTGCTGCTGGCGATGCTGGCCACCGGCCTGATCGTCAGCATTTTCCAGGCTGCGACGCAGATCAACGAAGCGACGCTGTCGTTCATTCCGAAGCTGATCGTGGCCTTCATCGTCTTCATCCTCGCCGGGCCGTGGATGATCGAGACGGCGATGGACTATACGGTGCGGCTGTATCAGAGCATTCCGCAGCTGATCGGTTGAACCGGTGTTCACCGTTTCCCAGGCGCAAATCGAACTCTGGCTGGCCCTGTTCTGGTGGCCGTTCTGCCGCTTCTTCGGTCTGCTGATTGCCGATCCGATTTTTTCCAACAAGGTGGTGCCGGTACGCCTGCGCATCGGTCTGGCGATTGCGCTGGCGGTGCTGGTTGCGCCGGTCCTGACGCCGCCGCCGGGTATCGAAGTCGTGTCGCCCGCCGGCATCCTGATTGCGGTCAACCAGCTGCTGATCGGGGTGATGCTGGGGTTTGCGGTCAGGCTGATGTTCAACGCGGTCGACATGGCCGGGCAGGTGATCGGCCTGCAGATGGGGCTCGGCTTTGCCAGCTTCTTCGATCCGCACAGCGCGGCCAACGTGCCCATCGTCGCGCAGTTCATCAACATGATGATGCTGCTGATCTTCCTCGCCCTGAACGGTCACCTGATCGTCCTGCGCATCCTGATCGAGAGCTTTGCCGTTTTGCCGCTCGACGCCCGGCCGCTGGGGGCCGGTGGCTTTCGCCTGCTGGTCGAACAGGGCGGGGCGATTTTCCGTCTCGGGCTGATGCTGGCGATGCCGGTGGTGGGCGCCTTGCTGATCACCAACCTCGCCATCGGCATCATGACCCGCGCCGCGCCGCAGCTGAACGTGTTCGCGATCGGTTTTCCGCTGCTGCTGGCCATCGGAGTGGCGGCGATGTATGTGAGCCTGCCCTACATGGTGGTGCACGTCGAATCGATGCTGTCGGCGCTGACCCGTACCGCGGCGCAGCTGTTTGGCGCGCTCAGGCCGGGCTGATGCCTGCGCCGCCCGAGCGGAGACGCCACTCCGTTCATGCGTGCATGAATTCCCGACTGGTTTACTCGGTTATTGGTCGCCGCTATAATGGCTCAGCTTTCAATTAATTACCGGTTATCAGCCGCTCGGTGCTTATAACCGCTGGAGAGATATCTCGATGAACGCCCCGCAGTCCATCCCTGACGTGCAAAGCACCCCCGACCTTCGCAACATCGCGATCAACAAGGTCGGGATCAAGTCGATCCGCCATCCGGTCCGCGTGGCCGATCGCAGCGAGGGGGTGCAGCACACGGTGGCGACGTTCGACATGTACGTGTTCCTGCCGCAGCATTTCAAGGGCACGCACATGAGCCGGTTCGTCGAGATCCTCAACGGTCAGGAACGCGAGATTTCGGTCGATTCGTTCGAAACGATCCTGCGGCAGATGTGCGAGCGTCTCGAGGCGGACGCCGGCTATCTGGAAATGCGCTTCCCGTACTTCATCAACAAGACCGCACCGGTCTCGGGTGTCGAGAGTCTGCTCGATTACGATGTGTCGCTGATCGGCGAACTGAAGAACGGCGTCTTCACCCAGCAGCTCAAGGTCCTGGTGCCGGTCACCAGCCTGTGCCCGTGCTCGAAGAAAATCTCGCAGTACGGCGCGCACAATCAGCGCAGCCACGTGACGATCTCCGCGACGCTGGGCGACCATGTCTGGATCGAGGAGCTGGTGCAGATCGTCGAGGCGGAAGCCTCGTGCGAGCTCTATGGCCTGCTCAAGCGCCCGGACGAAAAGTTCGTCACCGAGCGCGCCTACGAAAATCCGAAGTTCGTCGAGGACATGGTTCGCGACGTCGCTGCCCGGCTGAATGCCGACCCGCGCGTTGTTGCCTACACGGTCGAGTCGGAAAACTTCGAGTCGATCCACAATCACTCGGCCTACGCACTGATCGAGCACGACAAGCGCTAAGCAGCATACATGCCGTCACAACGGGGCCTCAGGCCCCGTTTTTCATGGGCGCTTGCAGCGAGATGGCCGGTGTGACCGTAGTGTTGCCGCTGCTGTCGACAACGCGCGCCGCCAGCGAGTAGCTGTGGCCGTCGCTCGGCAAGGCCAGTTTGACGCGTGCCGACAAGGGCCCGCTGCGGCCAAGCAACGGGCTGGGGCCGCCGCCGACGACGTAGGCGCTTGCATCACCCTGCCACGACAGACTGACCACGGGCCGGCTCGTCTGGACGTTCAGGGTTGCGCTGCTCGTTGCCGGTTCGGCCGAGAGACTGGCGCTGAACGTCGCCTCGGGCACTTGTTCGGTCGGCCTTTGCAGCGCCACCGCGCTGTTGCGCTCGACAAACTCGTTGCGCTTTCGGGCCAGCGACGTCGGAGCTGCATTGCTGCGCAGCTGCTTGGCCAGCGGCACGCCCAGCTGATAGCTCAGCATGGCCTGGATCTGCCAGTCGCTGACCTCGGCGTCGTCGCGCTGTACGCTGGCGCCGAGGCGCAGCAGCGGCATCGGCTGGTAGTTGAGCGCGGCGGTGAAGGTCGACGGATTGTCGCGCGCTTCGTCGTTATCGGGCAGGGTGATGCCGTCACCGTGGTAACGCGCAAACGTCACGCTGCCGACCAGCTGCGGATAATCGGGCAGATAGGCCTTGGCGCTGAGATCGAAACCCGGCGCCGCGCGCTCGCTGCCGTCGCCCTGGCCGACGGGGAGATAGGCGTTCACGGCGAACTGCAGATTGCTGCCGCTACTGCTGCTGCCGATCCCGATCCGGGTGGTGTCGTCGCCGATGGCCTGATCGACGAAGGCGCTGTAGTCGGTCAGCCAGTTGCCGTACTGCTCCCGCTGGACGATGCCGAGATTGCCGACCAGCTGATCATTGCTGCTGTTGACGCCGAACTGGGCAAAACGGCTGGACTGCAACTGCTGGTCGATCGGCAACAGCATCTCGGCGTTCGAGTCGCCGATGCGCCCCCGGTCGTCGAGCTGGGTACTGATCCGGGCCTGCCCGTACCGGTCGAGCAGCGATTCTAGGCCGGTACCGCTGTGGTCGAGCAGGGTCGAGCGCCAGCCGTATTCGCCGCCCTGAAGCGATTGCTCGGCGATCGTCGCCAGCGCCTGTGTGCTGTCCTGATGTGCAATGCCGCCGCCGATGTCGGGCAACGGATTGCCGGCAGCATCGGACGGAAACGGCGCGTCGGCAGCCCAGCTGTGGGCCGCGACCAGCAGAAGGATCAGCGTGTGGCGCATGGACGAACGAGGAGGGGGGAAGGTTGGATTCTGACAAAACACCAGCCGTTCGCCCCGTAACAATGTCGGCTTGTGCCGGTCCGGCAGGGCTTCGCGTATCATCCGCAGCTCACTGATGGGGACGGATCGTGTACATCCTGTTGATCGGCTATCTCTACGTCGTGGTGATGTTCGCCGCGGCCAGCGGCAGCGTGGCCAAGGCTTTGGTCTGGATTTTCCTGCTCGGCGTGCTGCCGACGTGGCTGCTGGTCTGGCTCAAGCGCCGCGGCCAGATCGTACGCGAGCGCAAGGAGGCCGAGGGTGAAGGTGATGACGAAGGGCGCAAGCGTAGCGACGACTGAGGTAAAAATCCGGCCTCCCTGCATAGCGAGGCCGGATCGTACACGACAGGCTACTTGGCAGGCGCTTCTTGCGGTGCCTGCAGATGCCGTTCGATCGGGCGCGGCACGCGCAGCACCAGGCGCGGATACGCCGTGAGGTCGATGCCCAGCTCGTTGATGTCCGACAGCAAGCCCTGCCGCTCGGTTGCCGTCTTGCCGCCGCCGGAGACGGAGTCGGCCAGAATCGCGTCCAGATTGTTGGTTGCGTCGGCGTAGTTGATGCGCTGGGCCCGATCGAGGAAGGCCGTGAAGTTGATGTAATCCTTCGAGGCCGGATCCAGCACCGAGTTTTTCAGCGCCGCGACGTAGCTTTCGTACTTGAAGTTGAACGAAATTTTCTCGACCTTGCTGCAAGAGGTCGTGAACGCGGTCTGCTCCGACGTCACGTCTATATGGAAGAACTTCACCTTGGGCACGTAGACGGTCGTGCCACCGGTGCTGTCGATCGGCACCGCCTCGTGGCACTGGCCGAGCAGGGTGGTCGAGAAGCTGCGTTCCTTCTGGTCCCAGCTGCTGCGCAGCGTGTTGCCGACCCCCTGCATGAATTTCGCGACCGACTCGATGACGCCGGACGGCACCACCGCTGCATCGAAGATCAGCTTGATGAAGTCGGTGCTGAATTCGGCCAGCACCTGGGTGTTGGTGAAGGTTTCGGTAGTGATCTTGAAGCTGGAAAGCCCGCCCGCATCCACCAGCAGTTTCTGCATCTTGTTGGTCACCGGCAGGTCCCACTGATTCTTGGGCTTCGGGTCACCGGGCAGAATGAATTTCGGATCCTTCAACTGCGCCGCGTAGACGTTCTGCCGGATCGTGGCGAAGTAGCTGGCGATCTTGTCGCAGACGTTCCGGCCCGTCAGGAATTGCGGATTGCCGGTGACGAAGCTGCTGGAGAGATTGACGAAGCTCACCAGGCCATCCGAATCCTCGAAGGCTTTCTGGTCCGCATCGCCGGCTGCCAGCAGCAGGGGCCCGGTCTCGGGGCCGATGATTTGTGCCAGCTGATCAAACGCGTCATGCCGGTTGATGGCCAACTGGTCCTTGGACTCGAGGGCAGCGACATCCGCTGCGCGCGGCCCCTGAAGCAGGTGGGCGTTCGAGGGCGGATACTCGTCCGGGCAATTGCAAACCACTGCGTTGCTGTTCTCGCCGGGTACGATGGTGCGCGGAATTGCGGCGTTCGGGATCCAGAAATAGGTGCCGGTCGGGCGGTATTCGGTGCCGTTCGGATTCACCGGATGGCCACCGGCCGGCGCGGTGCCTACGACAGCCACCGGGAGTTGCCACGAACCCGGCGGGTTCGTCGAAACAGGGCAATAGAACGAGCCTGTTGCGAGGCGCCGGACTTCGTAGTGGTGATGCGGCGTAGTGGAGAAATTCCAGCGATCGGTGACGTCGCTGTAGTAGCCGTCGCGATCAAGACGCCAGACCTGAACACCGTGCCAGCCGGCGATTTGGGTACCCGGTAGAGAAATTACGCGCATTTCAAAGCTCCAGAAACGGTTGGGATTCACTCTGCCGTTGCGGCATTGACGGCAATATAGGTAGCGGTTTTTCCGGCTTATGTGCCACCGATTGCGTATTGACGCCGCACCAGCGAAGCGAGCTGGCGGGTCGACCGGACGCCCAGTTTTGCCATGGCGTTTTGCCGGTGTTTCTCCACCGTCCGGGCGCTGCTGTTCCTGAGTCGCGCGATCTGCTTGGCCGAATGGCCGTGGCACGCCAGCCCGAGCACTAGGCGTTCGGTGGGGGTCAGGGGTGTCGATGAGGGAAGGGCGAGGAGCAACTGCTGGATCAGCGCGCCGGGCAGGTCGATGCACGCCAGCGAGCGGGTGCTGGCCAGTTCGTTTTTTTGCTTGATGCGGCTGCCATGCCGGCGGACCGTATCGACGCTGATGCCGAGCAAGGCGGCGATCTGCTTGTAGGACTTTCCGTCAATGATGAGCGACTGGATGCATTGCTCTCGCGGCGTAAGGGCCTGATTCCGGTCAGGCACGGCACAGGCAAGGCGCAAGCGCCCGCGCGACTCCTCCGAATGGAATCGGCCTGTCTATTCCCCTGCTCCTTGGCGGTTGTCGGGTCGATGGCTATCTCCCCGCAAAACCGTAGCAGCGAAAGGGTGGTGTTTTTGACTAATTTACATTTTATGACAGCTAATGGTCATTGAAAGGAAGTGGCGCTCGCCGAAACGCGGATCACGCTGGCGTGGTGCACGGCCGGGCAGCGGACGGGCGATTGCCGCAATTGGCCCGGGAAGCCTGCCGGGGCTGAAGGCGGGGAGCGGCGGGCCTGGTGTGGGCGGATCACGCCGGAGCCGGCTGCGAGCTGCCGGATGTGGGATGGATGCAGGGCGCCCGGGCGGCACTATCGCACCCTGTTGCCGGAACGGGCGGCAAATCAGCCGAGCGAGGCGGTCAGTCCTGCAGCCAGATCAGGCTGGCCATGCGTCCGGTGGTCCGGTCGCGACGGTAAGAGAACCAGCGTGCCGGATCCGACACCGTACACAGCCCGCCACCATATACGCGGGTGATGCCCAATGCGGCCAGCCGCTGGCGGGCCAGCAGTTCGATGTCCGCCCAGTACTTGCCCGCTGCCGTTGCGGGGCGAAAAGCTTGGGCTGCCTGTGCATCGTGTGCGGTGAAGGCGTCGAGGACGTCGCTGCCGACTTCGAACGCATCACGGCCGATGGTGGGGCCGAGCCAGGCCATCAAGGATTCGCCCGGCACGTGCATCGCGGCAACGGTGGCTTCGAGCACGCCATTGCACAGGCCGCGCCAGCCGGCGTGCGCCGCGCCGACAACCGTGCCCTGATCGTTGCACATCAGCACGGGCAGGCAGTCGGCGGTCATGATCGCGCAAACGGCACCGGTACCATATGCGATGCTGGCGTCGGCGGTGTTGTCGGCTTGCGGCTGGCCGGCGTCGAGCACCGTCGTGCCGTGCACTTGCGTCAGCCACAGTGGCACCGCCGGCAGGCCGGCGGCCAGCGCGGCGCGGTTGGTGGCGACCGCTTGCGGATCGTCACCGACATGATCGCCGAGATTGAAACCGGCATAGGGCGGCAGGCTGACGCCGCCGGACCGCGTCGTCTGCAGCGCGCGAACGCGTGCCGGCGCGGGCCAGTCGGGAATCAGGGCGTATTCAGTCGCGGACATAGACCAGTTCCATATCGTGGTCGTCATCGTCGTCCCAGTCGTCGTCATCGACATCGTCGGCACCCGCTTCGACCCGTAGCGCCGCCAGCAGTCCTTCGAAATCGGCCGGCAGCGGCGATTTCCAGGTCATCGTCTTGCCGCTGGCCGGATGAACGAGGCTGAGCTTTTTGGCGTGCAGCGCCTGCCGACCGAAATCCTCGAGCGCGAGCATGATCTCGGGCGCGAACAGCTTGGCGCGGCCGCCGTAGACCGGATCGGCTGCAAGCGGATGACCGACATGCGCCATGTGCACGCGGATCTGGTGGGTCCGGCCGGTTTCGAGCTTGCATTCGACCAGCGTGTGCGCGCTGAAACGCTCGAGCACGCGGTAATGCGTGACCGCAGGCTTGCCGGTGCCGACGACGGCCATCTTGGTCCGCTCGCGCGGATGCCGACCGATCGGCGCATCGACGCGGCCATCGCGCTTGACGAGGCCCTGGGCGATCGCAAAGTAATGGCGGCTGACCGTCCGGGCCTGAAGCTGCTGTACCAGCGATGTCTGTGCCTGCAGCGTGCGGGCCACGACCATCAGGCCGCTGGTGTCCTTGTCCAGACGGTGGACGATGCCGGCGCGCGGCACGCTCTTGAGTTCCGGATAGTGGTGCAGCAGGCCGTTGAGCAGAGTGCCGGACCAGTTGCCGCTGCCGGGATGAACGACGAGGCCGGCGGGCTTGTTGATGACGATGATCGTCTCGTCTTCATAAAGCACGTCGAGCGGAATGTTTTCGGCCTGGAAGGCGACTTCGTCGGGGTTGGCCTGGATCTCGACCGTGAGCGTCTCTCCACCCCAGAGTTTCAGCTTCGGCAGCGCCGGCTGGCCGTCGACGGTGACCAGACCGTCCTTGATCCAGCTGGTGAGGCGGCTGCGTGAGTAATCGGGCAACATCTGCGCCAGCGCGGCATCGAGACGCTGGCCGGCGACATCGGCCGGTGCGGTCAGGACACGCGACTCGCTTATGTCGCTATAATCGTCGGGTTCTAAATCAGGATGCATCATGGGCAAGATTCTACCGCGATTCCTGGCGTGCGCTTCGGTCGCCGTGCTGTTGGCCGGCTGCGCGTCGACGCCGACGGACGATGACGAAACCAAGGGCTGGACCGCAGAAAAGCTGTACAGCACCGCCAAGGCCGAACAGGCCGATCGCAACTTCGAGAAATCGACCAAGCTCCTGGAAAAGCTTGAGGCACGCTATCCCTACGGCCGCTACGCGCAACAGGCGCAGCTCGAGGAAGCGTACAACCATTACAAGGCGCAGGAGCCGCTGCTCGCACAGGCTGCGATCGATCGCTTCATCAAGAGCAATCCGGTTCACCCGAGCATGGATTACGCGCTGTACCTGAAAGGGCTGGTGAGCTTCAACGAGATGCAGGGCTTCCTGTCGGCGATCTCCAAGCAGGACATGTCCGAACGGGATCCGAAGGCTGCGAAGGATTCGTTCGAGGCATTCCGGGATCTGGTGCAGCGTTTCCCTGAAAGCAAGTACGCGGCCGACGCGCAGGTGCGCATGGGTTACCTGATCGGCGCACTGGCCAGTTACGAGCTGCATGTCGCCAAGTATTACTACAAGCGCGGTGCCTATCTGGCTGCCGCCAACCGTGGCAAGTACCTGATCGAAACCTACTCGAATACCAAGCAGGTCGAAGCAGGGCTGGCGATGATGGTCCTGAGCTATGACAAGCTCGGCCTGAACGACCTGCGCGACGATGCCAAGCGCGTGCTGCAGAAGAACTATCCGAACACGCAAACCCTGACCGAGGACTTCCTGGAAGACCCGTCGTGGTGGACGCCGTTCTGATCAAAAAAGTGTAAAACGGGTTTTGTCGAAAAATAATTCAAAAAGGGCTTTACAAGGACAAAACCTGTTTATATACTGTGCATCTCTTTTGGGGGGTATAGCTCAGTTGGGAGAGCGCTTGCATGGCATGCAAGAGGTCATCGGTTCGATCCCGTTTACCTCCACCAGATTGAAAATCGGCCGCTTAGGCGGCCGATTTGAATTTAAAGCAGTAAGCAGCGAAAGTTAAACGACGTCCCCATCGTCTAGAGGCCTAGGACACCACCCTTTCACGGTGACTACCGGGGTTCGAATCCCCGTGGGGACGCCAAAAGAGCAGTAAAGTTGAAGTTACAGTGCACCCGTAGCTCAGTTGGATAGAGTATCTGGCTACGAACCAGAGGGTCGGGCGTTCGAATCGCTCCGGGTGCACCACTTCTTCAACCGCAGTCCCCATCGTCTAGAGGCCTAGGACACCACCCTTTCACGGTGACTACCGGGGTTCGAATCCCCGTGGGGACGCCAATACATGAAACGGTCTGACAGCAATGTCAGACCGTTTTTTTTCGTCCATCGGATTCGGTCAGCTGCTGGCGGCGGCATCGGCGATCAGTCGGGTGATCTCGATCGGGCTCGACACCAGCGATGCATGGCTGGCGGGAAGCGAAATCGTCGTGGCCTTCATCCGTTCGGCCATCCAGCGCTGCGCTTCCGGTGGAATCATGTGGTCGTTTTCCGAGATCTGGTACCACGACGGGATGGTTTTCCAGGCCGGAACGGTGACCGTGTCCTCGAAGCAGCGTCCGGCAATCGGTTTCTGCACCGCTGCCATCAACCGTGCATCGGCTTCGCTGCAGTCCTGCGCAAAACTTTCCCGGAACAAGGCTGGATCGATCCACAGCAGGCCGTTCGGCTGCGGCCGGATGCTCTGTGCACCGGCAGGTGCGGCCTGTCGCGAGAAAATGCCGCCCAGGCTTTCGCCTGTATCGGGTGCAAACGCGGCAATGTAGACCAGCGCAACGACGTTGCCGATGTTCGATGCCGCCTCGCTGATCACCGCGCCGCCGTAGGAGTGGCCGACCAGCACCGTGGGCACATCTCGCATCGAAAGCAGGTTGCGGGTGACTGCTGCGTCGTCGGCAAGGCTGCTCAACGGCAGCTGGGCCGCGGTGACTTCGAATCCCTCAGCTTCCAGCAGCGGTATCACCTTGCTCCAGCTCGAGCCATCCGCCCAGGCGCCGTGAACCAGTACAACCCGGAGTTGTGTTGCCATGCCAATGCTCCTGATGCGCGACGATAGGCGGCGGGAGGGGGGATGTCGCGCCGATCCGCTTCCGGCCCCGATGTGCCAGCTTAGGTGCTGTGGCCGTGATCCGCAGCCCGTTGGCCTGCTCAGCCGCCGGGCGTTGCTTCGGCGAATCCGGTTTCGGCAACGACGACGGCCGTGTTCGTTCCGTCCAGTGTTGCCGCAATGTGCTCGGGCAAGGGCCGGTCGGTAAAGAACTTGTCGACGGCCGAGAGCGGCCCGACGCGCATCATGGCCCTGCGCGTGAATTTGCTGTGGTCGGCAACCAGCCAGACTTCACGGGATTGCGCGCAGATGGCCTGCGTCACGCGCACTTCGCGGTCGTCATAATCGAGCAGCGTGCCGTCATCGTCGATGGCCGAAATGCCAATGATGCCGATGTCGACCCGGTACTGGCGGATGAATTCGATCGTCGCTTCGCCAACGATGCCGTGATCGTGCGCGCGGACCTGACCACCGGCAACGACCACATCGGCGTTGCCGTGCCCGGACAGGATCGCCGCGACGTTGAGATTGTTGGTGACGACGCGCAAGCCTGCGTGGCCGACCAGCGCCTTGGCAACTTCCTCGGTGGTCGTGCCGATATTGATCAGCAAGGAGCGGCCCGGTGCCAGGTGCCGGGCGACGGTGGCGGCGATGCGCTGTTTGGCGTCCAGATGCAGGGTCTGGCGCAGCCGGTAATCGATATTGTCGATCGACGAGGGCAGGCTGACGCCGCCGTGGTAACGCACCAGCAGGCGCTCCGCTTCCAGCGTGCCGATGTCGCGGCGGATGGTTTGCGGGCTGACACCCAGTGTTCGGGCAAGCGTGTCGATCGATACATCACCGAACCGGCGCACGCATTCGATGATCTGGCGGTGGCGGGGCAGCATGGGCCGTCATTCCGAAAACAAATGAACACAAAACAACAATAGTGCTTTCGAATTCCAACTTGTAGTTGCTTTCTTCGTGACTACAATTCGAGCAGGCGAGGCCTTGAAAGGAGGCGTGTAAGCCATGTTCGCGCAGTCCATCCCCGAGCGTTGCGATCTTTTGATCGTCGGTGGCGGCATCAACGGCGCCGGCATCGCACGCGATGCCGCCGGGCGGGGGCTGAGCGTGGTGCTGTGCGAACAGGATGATCTGGCCGGCCATACGTCGTCGGCGAGCACCAAGCTGATCCATGGCGGTCTGCGCTACCTCGAGTACCGCGAGTTCGGTCTGGTGCGCAAGGCCCTGCAGGAGCGTGAAACGCTGTTGCGGATGGCGCCGCACATCATCTGGCCGCTCCGTTTCATCATGCCGCACGACGCGCACCAGCGTCCGGCATGGCTGATCAGAACCGGGTTGTTTCTCTACGATCATCTGGCAAATCGCCGCCTTTTGCAGGCATCGTTGTCAATTTCTCTGACCGAGCATGTTGCTGGCGGCGCGCTGAAACCGGCGTTGTGTCGCGGCTTCGAGTATTCGGACGGCTGGGTAGACGACGCACGGCTCGTCGTGCTGAATGCACTCGATGCCTACGAGCTGGGCGCGGTCATCCTGCCCCGGACGCGTTGCAGTGCCATCGCGCCCGCCGGCGATCGCTGGTCGGCCACGCTGCGCACGGCGGAGGGCGGCAGTGCGCGGGTCGATGCCGCTGCCATCGTCAATGCAGCTGGCCCCTGGGCGGCCGAACTGGCCCGTCTGGCGGCACCCGATGCAGAGCGCGCCACGCTGCGGCTGATCAAGGGCAGTCACATCGTCGTGCCGAGGCTGTTCGATCATCCGTATGCCTACCTGTTCCAGAATCCGGACAAGCGCATCATTTTCGCGATTCCGTTCCAGCGCGAATTCACGCTGATCGGCACTACCGACGTGGATTTCACCGGCGATCCGGCCAGGGTGGCGATCAGCGACGACGAGGAGCGCTATCTGTGCGAGATGGCGAGCCGCTATTTCGCGCGGCCGGTGACGCCGGCCCAGATCGTCTGGCGCTACTCGGGCGTACGGCCGCTGCTGGACGACGAGGTCGGCACCGCTGCGGCGGTGACGCGCGATTACCGGCTGCAATTGTCGCCGGACGGCCCGCCCTTGCTGCATGTATGGGGCGGCAAGATCACCACCTATCGCCGTCTGGCCGAGGATGCCGTGACGCAGCTGTTGTCACGGCTGGGCCGTGCGGGGCCCGCATGGACCGCCGCGCGACCCTTGCCCGGCGGCGACTTCGACATCCCGGGTGTACTGAGCGTGGCACCGGATTTCGACGCCTTTCTCGCGCGCTTTCGCGGCCGTCACCCGTGGATTCCCGATGCCTTGTCCGAGCGTTACTGCCGGCTGTACGGCAGCCGTGCCGAACGGCTGATCGGGGATGCGGTGGTCATGGCGCAATTGGGCACGGAGCTGGTGCCGGGACTCTATGAAGCGGAAGCGCGCTATCTGATCGACAACGAATGGGCCCGCAGCAGCGAAGACCTGCTGTGGCGGCGCACCAAGCTGGGATTGCACTGCCTGCAGGGCGATGTGCAGCGACTCGATGCATGGCTGGCCAAGCAGGCGGCGGAAACGCCAAGCAGGCTCAGCGCATAGGCGGGAGGGAGTGTGGTTCTCGAACTGGAACACGTCAGCCACCTCGTCGGCGGCCAGACGCATCTGTACGACATCGACCTGAAGCTGGTGCCCGGTGCGATCAATGTACTGCTCGGGCCGACGCAGGCCGGCAAGACCACGCTGATGCGCATCATGGCCGGGCTGGACCGGCCCACAAGCGGCCGGGTACGCGTCGACGGCAAGGACGTGACCGGCGTCGGCGTGCGCGAACGCAATCTGGCGATGGTGTACCAGCAGTTCATCAACTATCCGGCGATGAGTGTGTTCGACAACATCGCCTCGCCGTTGCGACTGCAGCGGGTCGCCGCCGCAGAGATCCGTCGGCGCGTGCACGAGGTCGCGGCCAAGCTGCACATCGATCATCTCCTCGACAAGCGCCCCGGCGAACTGTCGGGCGGCCAGCAGCAGCGTTGTGCGCTGGCGCGGGCGCTGGTCAAGCGGGCGTCGCTGGTCCTGCTTGACGAGCCCTTGGTCAACCTCGACTACAAGCTGCGCGAGGAATTGCGCACCGAACTGGCCGCACTGTTCGCCGACGGCCAGACGACCGTCGTCTACGCCACGACCGAACCGCAGGAGGCACTGCTGCTCGGTGGCCATACCGCGCTGGTCCACGGCGGCCGGGTGTTGCAGCACGGCGAGACGCTGGCGGTCTACTCGACGCCGGCCAGCGTCGATGCGGCGGTGGTGTTCAACGATCCGCCGATGAATCTGCTGCCGGCGCGCTTTGGCGACAACGGCCGACTGCAGTTGCCGTTCGGCGTCGAGGTGACGCTGGCGCGCGATGGCCTTCCGGCCGGCGAGTGCCGGATCGGCATCCGCCCTAGCCAGTTGCGGCTGGCGCCGGTGTCGGGCAAGGCCATCACCGTGTCCTGCGTGCTCGAGCTGGCCGAGCTGTCGGGGTCGGAAACCTATCTGCACCTGAATACCCGCCACGGCGATACCCATCTGGTGGCGCAGCTGCAGGGCGTACATGCACTGGCGCTAGGCTCCGCGGTCGATGTGCATATCGAGCCGGACGAGCTGTTCGTCTTCGGCGAAGACGCGCAGCTGGCGTCGGCCCCGCCGGGAGTCATCCATGGCGTGCATTGAGTTCCGCGACCTCGGCCATGCCTACCGGCCGAATCCGGCAACGGCGGGGGATTACGCGCTGCAGCCGATGAGCATGGACTGGGCCGACGGCGGTGCGTATGCGCTGCTCGGGCCATCGGGCTGCGGCAAGACCACGCTGCTCAACATTGTCTCCGGGCTGGTGACGCCGTCGCACGGCCGGGTGCTGTTCGACGGCCGTGATGTCACCGCGCTGGGCGCGCGCGAGCGCAACATCGCCCAGGTTTTCCAGTTTCCGGTGATCTACGACACGATGACCGTGTTCGACAATCTGGCGTTCCCGTTGCGCAACCGCGGACTCGCCGATGCCGAAATCCGCAATCGCGTGCACGAAGTGGCCGAGATGCTTGAACTCTCAAACGAGCTGAAGCGCCGCGCGGCCAACCTCGCCGCCGACGCCAAGCAGAAGATCTCGCTCGGCCGCGGTCTGGTGCGCAAGGACGTCGCGGCGATCCTGTTCGACGAGCCGCTGACGGTGATCGACCCGCACCTGAAATGGGCGCTGCGGCGGCAACTGAAGAAGATCCACCAGCAGCTGAAACTGACGCTGATCTACGTGACCCACGATCAGGTCGAGGCGCTGACCTTTGCCGACGAGGTCGTCGTAATGACCGACGGCCGCGTGGTGCAGCAGGGCACGCCGGAGGCGCTGTTCATGCGCCCGGATCATGCTTTTGTCGGCTACTTCATCGGCAGCCCCGGCATGAACCTGTGCCCGCTGTCGCTGGCAGGCGAGGCCGCCACACTTGGCGGCCAGCCGCTGGCGCTGCCCGAGCCCATGCTGCGGGCCTTGCGCGAGGCCGGCGACGAGATCCGGCTCGGCCTGCGTCCCGAGTTCGTCCGGCTGGCGGCGGCGGGCGAGGCCGGTGCGGTGCGGGCCCGCGTGGTGCAAGCGCAGCCACTCGGCAACAGCCTGCTGCTCAGCGCCAGCGTCGACGGCCAGCTCGTCCGTGCCCGGCTGGCACCGGAAACACGGATCGGCGGCGACGAGGTCTGGTTGCGGCTGGTCGCCCCGGAAACGCTGTATTTCAGCAACGACGTGCGGATTGCGGGGTAAGGAGGCGGCGATGAGCAAACCCGTCAACCAGAAGGCGCTGCTGCTGATCGTGCCGATGTTCGTCTGCGTGGCGTTCTCGGCCATCATGCCGCTGATGACCGTGGTCAACTACTCGGTGCAGGACATCATCAGCCCGACGCAGCACGTGTTCGTCGGCACCGAGTGGTTCCGGATGATCCTCAACGACCCGGACCTGCAGGACGCGCTGGTCCGGCAGCTGGTGTTCTCGCTGTGCGTGCTGCTGATCGAGATTCCGCTCGGCGTCGCGCTGGCGCTGGCAATGCCGGCCGCGGGCTGGCGGGCGTCGGCGACGCTGGTCGTCGTGGCGATGCCGCTCCTGATTCCGTGGAACGTCGTCGGCACGGTCTGGCAGATCTTCGGCCGCAGCGACATCGGCCTCGGCGGTTACGTGCTGACGCAGCTCGGCATCGATTACAACTACACCGCGCATACGCGCGATGCCTGGCTGACGGTGCTGGTGATGGACGTCTGGCACTGGACGCCGCTGGTCGCGCTGCTGGCGTACGCCGGTTTGCGGGCGATTCCGGATGCGTTCTACCAAGCGGCCGAGATCGACGGTGCGAGCCGCTTCGCGGTGTTCCGCTACATCGAGCTGCCGAAGATGCGCGGCGTGCTGATGATCGCGGTGCTGCTGCGCTTCATGGACAGCTTCATGATCTACACCGAGCCCTTTGTCCTCACTGGCGGCGGGCCCGGCAACGCGACGACCTTTCTCAGCCAGTACCTGACGCAGAAGGCCGTCGGCCAGTTCGATCTCGGCCCGGCGGCGGCGTTTTCGCTGATCTATTTCCTGATCATCCTGCTGTTCTGTTTCATCCTCTACAACTGGATGCAGCGGCTCGGCCAGGGAGATGGCCATGCGTAAAAGCCGCGTCCTGCCCCGTGCGATCACGCTGACGCTGTACGTACTGTTCACGCTGCTGCCGCTGTACTGGATGCTGGCGATGTCGCTGCGCACCAACGAGGAAACGCTCGGCGCGTTCTCCTTCCTGCCGATGGCGCCGACGCTCGACAACTACCGCGTCATCTTTACCGATCCGTCGTGGTACTGGGGCTATCTCAATTCGATCAGCTACGTGCTGATCAACACCGTGCTGTCGGTGCTGGTCGCGCTGCCGGCCGCGTACGCGTTCTCGCGCTACCGCTTCCTCGGCGACAAGCACCTGTTCTTCTGGCTGCTGACCAACCGGATGACGCCGCCGGCGGTGTTCCTGCTGCCGTTCTTCCAGCTGTATTCGAGCATCGGCCTGATGGACACCTACTGGGCGGTTGCGCTGGCGCACATGGTGTTCAACGTGCCGCTGGCGGTGTGGATCCTCGAAGGTTTCATGTCCGGCGTCTCGCGCGAGATCGACGAAACCGCCTATATCGACGGCTACAGCTTCCCGGCGTTCTTCATCCGGATCTTCCTGCCGCTGATCAAGGCCGGTGTCGGCGTCACGGCGTTCTTCTGCTTCATGTTCAGCTGGGTCGAGCTGCTGCTGGCGCGCACGCTGACCTCGGTCAATGCCAAGCCGATCGCCGCGGTGATGACGCGCACCGTTTCGGCCGCCGGCATGGACTGGGGCGTGCTGGCCGCCGCCGGCGTGCTGACGCTGGTGCCCGGCGCACTGGTGATCTGGTTCGTCCGGCACTACATCGCCAAGGGCTTCGCGATGGGGAGAGTCTGAAATGGGCTGGATGATGTGGACCCCCGAGGTCGCGGCCTTCTTCGGCTGCATCGCACTGATGCTGGTGGTGATGACGGTGCTGGAAATCCGCTGGCCGACCATCGAGCGCAAGGGCTGGCTGCCGATCGCGACCACGCGCGGCGACCGGCTGTTCATCGGACTGCTGCTGGCCGCCTACGTCAACCTCGCGTGGGTCGGGCTGTCGGCCGAGGAAGCCAGCGTGTGGCCGGGCTTCGGCGCATCGATGCTGTTGCTGGGCCTGGTGATGTGGAAGGGGTGAGGTGGACGCGCAGATTGTGTAGCGGATGTTTCGGTACTACAAAAATCACCAGCGGCCCGCCGATCACCCCGCAGCGGCCACCGCAACGACGAGCACGCGGGGCGGATCAGGAGAAGAAGATGAATGGCAGATTGCGAGTGAGTGTGCTTGCCGTTGCAAGCCTCTTTTCAGTTCCTCCGGCGCTGGCCGGCCCGGCCGAAGCACAGCGCTGGGTCGACAAGGAATTCCAGCCCAGCACCCTGAGCAAGCAGCAGCAGCTCGACGAGATGAAATGGTTCATCGACGCCGCAGCCAAGCTCAAGGCCAAGGGCGTCAACGAAATCAGCGTGGTGTCGGAAACGATCACCACCCACGAGTACGAATCCAAGGTGCTGGCCAAGGCCTTCACCGAGATCACCGGCATCAAGGTCAGCCACGACATCATCCAGGAGGGCGACGTCGTCGAGAAACTGCAGACGTCGATGCAGTCGGGCAAGTCGATCTACGACGGCTGGATTTCCGACTCCGACCTGATCGGCACGCATTACCGCTACGGCCAGATCATTCCGCTGTCGGACTACATGGCCGGCGCCGGCAAGCAGTGGACCAATCCGGGGCTGGACGTGAAGGACTTCATCGGCACCAAGTTCACCACCGCGCCGGACGGCAAGCTCTACCAGCTGCCCGACCAGCAGTTCGCCAACCTGTACTGGTTCCGCGCCGACTGGTTCGCGCGCAAGGACCTGCAGCAGAAGTTCAAGGCCAAGTACGGCTACGACCTCGGCGTGCCGGTGAACTGGACCGCCTACGAGGACATCGCCAACTTCTTCACCAACGACGTGAAGGACCTAGACGGCAAGAAGGTCTACGGCCACATGGATTACGGCAAGAAAGACCCGTCGCTGGGCTGGCGCTTCACCGATGCCTGGCTGTCGATGGCCGGTACCGCCGACAAGGGCCTGCCGAACGGTCTGCCGGTCGACGAGTGGGGCATCCGTGTCGCCGCCGACAAGTGCACGCCGGTCGGTGCGTCGGTGTCGCGCGGCGGCGCGACCAACAGCCCGGCCGCGGTGTACGCGCTGACCAAGTACATCGACTGGATGAAGAAGTATGCGCCGCCGCAGGCGATGGGCATGACGTTCTCCGAGTCAGGCCCGGTGCCGGCGCAGGGCCAGATCGCCCAGCAGATCTTCTGGTACACGGCGTTCACCGCCGACATGACCAAGAAGGGCCTGCCGGTGGTCAACGACGACGGCACGCCGAAGTGGCGCATGGCGCCGGGACCGCACGGGCCGTACTGGAAGGACGGCATGCAGAACGGCTATCAGGACGTCGGCTCGTGGACCTTCTTCAAGTCGACCGATCCGAACCGGATGGCCGCGGCGTGGCTGTACGCGCAGTTCGTCACGTCGAAGACGGTGTCGCTGAAGAAGTCGATCACCGGGCTGACCTTCATCCGCGATAGCGACATCCGCAGCGACTACTTCACCAGGAACGCCAACCGCTACGGCGGGCTGATCGAGTTCTACCGCAGCCCGGCGCGCGTGGCGTGGACGCCGACCGGGACCAACGTGCCGGACTATCCGAAACTGGCGCAGCTGTGGTGGAAGAACGTCGCAACCGCGGTCACCGGCGAGAGGACGCCGCAGGCGGCCATGGACAATCTGGCCGAGGAAATGGATCAGGTGATGGGCCGGCTGCAGCGCGCCGGCATGAAGGTGTGTACGCCCAAGCTGAATCCGAAATCCGACCCCAACAAGTGGCTGTCGGACAAAGAGGCGCCATGGAAGAAGCTGCCGAACGAACGCCCGAAGGGTGAAACCGTCGGCTACGACCAGCTGCTCGACGCGTGGAAGGCCGGGCGGGTGAAGTAAAACCGCAGCGCCGGGAAGCCCGATATTCCCGGCGCATTTCTTCGGGCCGGCGCGTAGAGTCGACGGCTCGTCAAAAGCAAGCAAAGGGTGGGGCATGCCGTATCTGATGGCGCTGGACCAGGGCACGTCGAGTTCGCGCGCGGTGATCTTCAACGAGCGCGGCGAGATCGTCGCCAGCGCGCAGCGCGAGTTCACCCAGCATTTTCCGCAGCCGGGCTGGGTCGAGCACAACCCGCAGGAAATCTGGCAAAGCCAGCTGCAGACCTGCCGCGAGGCGATCGCCAAGGCCGGCATTCGTGCGGCCGATATCGCAGCACTCGGCATCACCAACCAGCGCGAAACCACGCTGCTGTGGGATCGCCGTACCGGCGAGCCGGTGTTCAACGCCATCGTCTGGCAGGACCGCCGCACCGAAACATTGTGCGACGCCTTGCGCGAGGCCGGGCTGGGTGACGCGGTGCGCAGCAAGACCGGTCTGGTGATCGACCCGTACTTTTCCGCTACCAAGGTGCGCTGGCTGCTCGATCAGGTGCCCGGCGTACGGGCAAGGGCAGAGCGCGGCGAACTCGCTTTCGGCACCGTCGACAGCTGGCTGGTGTGGAAGCTCACCGGAGGCCGCCTGCACGTTACCGACGTGACCAACGCATCCAGAACGATGCTGTTCAACATCCATACGCAGCAATGGGACGACGAACTGCTTGCCGCCTTCGGCATCCCGGCGGCGCTGCTGCCCGAGGTCGGCCCGTCGAGCCATGTTTACGGCAAGACCGAACCCGAATGGTTCGGAACGCCGGTGCCCATCGCCGGCATCGCCGGCGACCAGCAGTCTGCCCTGTTCGGTCAGGCGTGCTTTACGCGCGGCAAGGCCAAGAACACCTATGGCACCGGCTGTTTCATCCTGATGCACACCGGCGATGCCGCCGCGGAATCGCAGAACGGCCTGATCAGCACCGCTGCGTGCAGTGTCGGCAGCACGCCGCAGTACGCACTCGAAGGCAGCGTCTTCATCGGCGGTGCGGTGGTGCAATGGCTGCGCGACGGGCTGAAGGCGATTTCGAGTTCGTCCGACATCGAGAATCTGGCGTTCTCGGTGCCCGACTCGGGCGGCGTAGTGTTCGTGCCGTCGTTCACCGGTCTGGGGGCGCCGTACTGGGTTCCGACCGCACAGGGCGCCATCGTCGGGCTCAGTCGCGGCACCACGGTGGCCCATGTTGCGCGTGCCGCGCTGGAGTCGATTGCCTTCCAGAGCAACTCGGTGCTGGCCGCAATGCAGCGCGATGCAGTCTCGCCGATTGCG
This sequence comes from Jeongeupia naejangsanensis, assembly GCF_016865585.1. GTDB lineage: Bacteria > Pseudomonadota > Gammaproteobacteria > Burkholderiales > Chitinibacteraceae > Jeongeupia > Jeongeupia naejangsanensis. Next base: position 159,594 of record NZ_JAESND010000004.1, read on the forward strand.
GAGTTGCGCGTCGACGGCGGCGCGGCGGCCAACAACCTGCTGCTGCAGTTTCAGGCCGACCTGCTCGGCATTCCGGTGGTGCGGCCCAAGGTCATCGAATCGACGGCACTCGGCGCCGCGTATCTGGCCGGACTGGCGACCGGACTGTTTGTCAGTGCGTCCGATCTGGACGCGCAGCGGCAAATCGACCGGACCTTCATGCCGAGCATCAGTCGCGACGAGGCGGCGCAGCGGATGGCGCAGTGGGAAATCGCGGTCGAACAGGCAATGCTGCCCGCCAGGCGCGCTGCCGGCACGGGCTGAGGCACGGCGATGCGGCAGCACTGGGTCATCGGCAACTGGAAAATGAATGGCGGCCTTGCCGCCAACCAGACGCTGCTTGCCGGTGTGCGCGCTGCCGCCGGGCCGGCTGCGCCGGTGCGGCTGGGTGTCTGCGCGCCGTTTCCCTACCTGCTGCAATGCCAGCAGGCGCTGGATGGTAGCGGCGTCGTCTGGGGCGCACAGGATCTGTCGGCCGAAATCGGCGGTGCATTCACCGGTGAAGTGTGCGGCGCGATGCTGACCGATTTCGACTGCGGCATCGTCATCGTCGGCCATTCGGAGCGGCGTCTTTACCACGGCGAATCCGAGGTTCGCGTCGCCGAGAAAGCCTTGCGTGCAGTCGAAAACGGCATCCGGCCGGTGTTCTGCATCGGTGAAACGCAGGATCAGCACGATGCCGGCGAGACCGAGGCCGTGCTGGCAAGGCAGCTGATGCCGCTGTTCGCGCTGCTGAACGAAACGCGGCTGGCGATGGTTATCGTGGCCTACGAGCCGGTGTGGGCGATCGGTACCGGCAAGACGCCGACGCCGGAAGATGCACAGGCGGTGCACCGTTTTATCCGCGCACGGCTGGCGGACCACAGCGCGGCGCTTGCCGAGGCGCTGCCCGTCATCTATGGCGGCAGTGTCAAATCGGGCAACGCCGCCAGCTTGTTCGCCCAGCCCGACATCGATGGCGGTCTGATCGGCGGTGCATCGCTCGACGCCGGCGAGTTTCTCGCCATCGCGAAGGCCGCGCACGGCTGATCCGATCCGTCTGCGGATGTCTCAGGTCAACGGCAGGGTCAGAACGACTACGAGGCCGCCACCGTGGCGGTCGGTCAGCCTGATTTCGCCGCCGTGGCTGCGCGCCGTGGCCCGGGCGATGGCCAGTCCGAGGCCACTGCCGCCGGTGTGGCGCGCGCGCGAGGCTTCCAGTCGCACATAGGGTTCGAACACGCGTTCGCGGTCGGCTTCGGGAATGCCGGGGCCGTGATCGCTGATGCGGATTTCCAGCGTGTCGCCTTGCTCGCTCACGTCGACGTCGATCTGCGGGCCGCCGTAGCGGCGCGCGTTGTCGAGCAGGTTGGACAGGCAACGCCGCAACGCCAGCGGCCGCCCGGTCAGCGGCCGGCGGGTGTCGCCGTTCAGCACCGGTTCGGCGCCGAGCGCCTCCATGTCCTCGATCACGCCGTCGAGCAAGGCTGCGACGTTGATCTTCACCGCCTTCTCGCTGCTGGCGTCGGCGCGCAGGAAGGCCAGCGTGTTGTCGATCATCTCGTCCATTTCGAGCAGGTCGTGCTCGATGTCGCCCTTGAGCTTGGCGTCGGCGAGTTTTTCCAGCCGCAACCGCACCCGGGTGATCGGCAGGCGCAGGTCGTGCGAGACGCCGGCCAGCGTCTGCGCGCGGGTTTCCAGATAGCGCTTGAGTTCGCGCTGCATCGCGTTGAAGGCACGCGCCGCGTCGGCGACTTCCTGCGGGCCGGTTTCCTGCAGCGGCGGCTGGTCGAGGTTCTTGGCCAGACCGGTGGCCGCGGCGGAAAACATCGCCAGCGGCCGGGTCAGCCGGCGTACCGCCCAGAACGACAGCACGCTGACCGCTGCGCCGACCAGCAGCAGCCAGCCGAGCAGCCGGTACGGGTCCTGCCGGCTCGATTGCGGAATGGCAAAGCTGAATGTCGCCACCGTGCCGTCGCCGAGCCGCGCCTGCGTCTGCACGAACACCAGCGGCATCGGCTTGGGCGGGCCGTCGCGTTCGGTCATGCGCGGTCGCCGATGGTGATCGTACGGCGCACTCTTGAGCGAGAGCACCTGGAACGGCGTCGACAGCTTGTCGCGCAGTACGTCGGCGAAGGCTTCGGCGTCGTCGCCCGGTGTGCCGGCCGGCGTTTTCCACGGTTCGGCCATCGTCAGGTGGGTCGGCGGGGCATCGAGCACCCGGACGAGCCGGTCGCGTTCGCCGGCCGGCGTTTCGTTCAGTACCGACACGATGTCGGCGATCCGCTGCGCCGCGTACTCGCCGCGGATGAAGCGCGTGTAGCGCAGCCGGTCCTGCATCACCAGCCACATGCCCGCGAGGTTGGCGACGATCAGGCCGATCATCAGTGCCAGCACCAGTTGCCCGAGCAGGGTTTTCGGCCCGCGCCACCACCGCTTCATGCCCGGCGCTCCACCGTCGTCGCCAGCACGTAGCCCTCGCTGCGTATGGTCTTGATCAGCACCGGTTCGCGCGCGTCGTCGCCAAGGCGGCGGCGCAGCCGGCTGATCATCACGTCGATGGTCCGGTCGAACGGCCCGGACTCGCGCCCGGCGAGCACATCCATCAGCTGGTCGCGCGACAGCACGCGGTTGGCGTTTTCGGCCAGCGCCGACAGCAGGCGGAATTCGCCGCTCGACAACGGCGTGACGACGCCGTCGCTGCCGATCAGGTGGCGCGCGCCCAGATCGAGCACCCAGCCCGCAAACGCCAGCTCGCGCACGGTTTTCTCGTCGCCGCCGCGCTCGTGTGCACGGCGCAGGATGCTCTTGATCCGGGCCAGCAGCTCGCGCGGATTGAACGGTTTGGGCAGGTAATCGTCGGCGCCCATTTCCAGGCCGATGATGCGGTCGAGCTCGTCGCCGCGCGCGGTCAGCATCAGGATCGGCACCGTCGATTCGGCGCGCAGGTTGCGGCACAGCGTCAGCCCGTCGTCGCCGGGCAGCATCAGGTCGAGGATGACGAGGTCGAAGCTGCCGGCGGCCAGCGCCGCAGCCATGGCGCGGCCGTCACCGGCCTCGGTGACGTCGAAGCCCTGTTCGCCCAGATAGCCCGAGAGCAGGGTGCGCAGGTCGGCATCATCGTCGACAACGAGCAGGGATTTGGCGTGCATGTGATCTGGCCTTGCGTAATTCCGTCTGTTCCAAGGATAACGCCCGCGCGAGGGCCGGGGGCGCATGTGGCAGCGTGTTTACCCGGTTTTACATCCCGTTTACAAAAAGCGGTTTTGTGTGCAAACGCGGTTCACATCGCCAAGGTGTAATGGCTTCGCTCTCAACGAGAAGGAGAAACCGAACATGAAACGCAATCGCCAGATCATCTCCAGCCTTGTCGCCGCACTCTTGCTCGGTACGGCAGCCTCCTCCATGGCCGCCCCGACCGCCAGCGCACCGGATGCCGCACACGGCTGGGGTCACCACCAGCGCCTGAGCCCGGAACAGTGGCAGCAGATGACCGATGCCCGTCTCGCCAAGATGGCCGAAAAGCTGAAGATCACGCCGGCCCAGCATGGCGCCTGGGATGCCTACGCCAGAACCTTCCGTGACACCTTCACGCAGCCGCCGGCCCGCCAGAAGCAGGATGGTGTTGCCGCCGCCGAGCAGCTGCGCCAGCGCGCTGCGATGATGCAGGAACACGCCAAGCGCACGCTGCAGCTGGCCGACGCGACCGAAACGCTGGCCAAATCGCTGACGCCGGAGCAGAACAAGACGCTTGATGCGACGGTCGGCCGATTCGGTCCCGGCATGCACCACAAGGGCATGCACGGCCAGCGTGGCGCCCGTCCGGCGGCACCGGCTGACGCTGCCAAGTAAGCGTTGTCATTCCCGTTGTAGCCTGGGCCGTCGTACGACGGCCCGTTTCCACGTTTAAACTAGCCGATTTGCTTACGGATTCCTCCATGTCCAACGCCGCCCCAGAAGCCCGTCCGTCACACCGTCGCTGGTGGATCGCCGCGATCATCGTCGTGCTCGCCGGTGGTGGCTGGCTGCTGAGCCGCGAGGCGCCGATGCAAGGCGCCAAGCCGGGTGGACGCGGCGGCATGGGCATGAGCGGCCCGCAGCCGGTGCAGGCCAAGCCGGTGCTCAAGGGCGAGATGCCGGTGATCCTGTCCGGGCTGGGCACGGTGACGGCAGCCAATACCGTAATCGTGCGCAGCCAGGTCGACGGCCAGTTGATGAAGCTGCATTTCACCGAAGGGCAGGTCGTCAAGCAGGGGCAATTGCTGGCCGAAATCGACCCGCGGCCGTTCCAGGTCGCGCTGACGCAGGCCGAAGGCCAGATGGCCAAGGACATGGCGCTGCTGGCCAACGCCCGCGCCGATCTGGCGCGCTACCAGCAACTGCTTAAACAGGAATCGATCGCCAAGCAGCAGGTCGATGCGCAGGTCGCGCTGGTCGGTCAGTACGAAGGTGCGATCAAGGCCGACCAGGGGGCCGTCGACGCCGCCAGACTGAACCTCACCTATTCGCGGGTCACCGCGCCGGTCGCCGGCCGTGTCGGCCTGCGTCAGGTCGACCCGGGCAATCTGGTCAAATCCGGCGACACCAACGGTCTGGTGGTGATCACCACGGTCACGCCGATCAATGTGCTGTTCACGCTGCCCGAGGCGCAGCTGTCGCAGGTGCTCGCACCGCTGCATCAGGGCGAGGCGCTGCAGGTCGAGGCGTGGGATCGCGGCATGGCCAAGGCGATTGCCACCGGCAAGCTGCTGACCGTCGACAACCAGATCGATACCACGACAGGCACGGTCAAGCTCAAGGCCGAGTTCGCCAACGACGACGGCATGCTGTTCCCGAACCAGTTCGTCAACGCGCGGATCAAGGTCGCCGATCTCAAGGATGTCGCGATTGCGCCGTCCGCAGCGATCCAGCACGGCAGCCAGGGCAGTTTCGTCTGGGTGGTCGGCGCCGACGGCAAGGTCAAGCAGCAGGTGGTCAAGACCGGCCCGACCCAGGGCGAGCGCATCGTCATCCTCGAGGGGGCCGCACCGGGCGACAAGGTCGTCACCGACGGCGCCGACCGGCTGCGCGACGGCGCCGCGGTCGAGGTGGTCGATCCGAACAAGCGCAACGCCAGCGGCACCGCGTCGCGTCCGCAAGGCCGTCGTCACCACAAGGCCGAACAATGATCCATCGCGCCTGTACCAGCGGGGCTGAAGCATGAATCCGTCCCGCCTGTTCATCCTCCGCCCGGTCGCGACCTCGCTGCTGATGGTCGCGATCCTGCTCGCCGGTCTGGTCGCCTACCGCATCCTGCCGATCTCGGCGCTGCCCGAGGTCGACTACCCGACGATCCAGGTCGTGACGCTGTACCCGGGTGCGAGCCCGGATGTGACGACGTCGGCGATCACCGCGCCGCTCGAGCGCCAGTTCGGCCAGATGCCGGGGCTCAAGCAGATGAGCTCTCAAAGTTCGGGCGGAGCGTCGGTCATCACGCTGCAGTTCGGGCTGGAGCTCGGGCTCGACGTCGCCGAGCAGGAAGTGCAGGCGGCGATCAACGCCGCGAGCAACCTGCTGCCGTCCGACCTGCCGAACCCGCCGATCTACAACAAGGTCAACCCGGCCGACGTGCCGGTGCTGACGCTGGCGGTGATGTCCAGGAGCATGCCGCTGACCCGGGTGCAGGACCTGATCGATACCCGCGTCGCGGCGAAGATTTCGCAACTGCCGGGCGTCGGCCTCGTCAGCGTGTCGGGCGGCATGCGCCCGGCGGTGCGGGTGCAGGCGAACCCGCGCGCGATTGCCGCGCTGGGGCTGGATCTCGACACGATCCGCACCGCGATCGGCAACGCCAACGTCAACGGCGCCAAGGGCAATTTCGACGGACCGAACAAGGCGTCGACGATTTCGAGCAACGACCAGCTCGCGTCGCCGCAGGCCTACCGCGACCTGGTGATCGCCTACAAGAACGGCGCACCGATCCGGCTAGGCGATGTCGCCGACGTCGTCGACGGCGCCGAGAACGACAAGCTTGCCGCTTGGGCGGACGACCGCGCCGCGCTGGTGATCAACGTGCAGCGCCAGCCCGGCGCCAACGTGATTGCGACCGTCGACCGGATCAAGAGCCTGCTGCCGCAACTGCAGGCGGCATTGCCCGGTGCGCTCGAGGTCAAGATCCTGACCGACCGGACGACGACGATCCGTGCGTCGGTGAAGGACGTGCAGCACGAGCTGCTGCTGGCGATCTTCCTCGTCGTCGCGGTGATCTTCGTCTTCCTGCGCAATGTGTCGGCGACGCTGATTCCGGGCATCGCGGTGCCGCTGTCGCTGATCGGCACCTTCGCGGTCATGCACATGGCCGGTTTCTCGATCAACAACCTGACGCTGATGGCGCTGACGATCGCGACCGGTTTCGTCGTCGACGACGCGATCGTGATGATCGAGAACATCGCCCGCTACATCGAGCAGGGCGACGGGCCGCTCGAAGCCGCGCTCAAGGGCGCCGGCGAGATCGGCTTCACCATCATCTCGCTGACGTTCTCGCTGATCGCGGTGCTGATTCCGCTGCTGTTCATGGGTGACGTCGTCGGCCGCCTGTTCCGCGAGTTCGCGATCACGCTGGCGGTGTCGATCGTGATCTCGATGGTCGTTTCGCTGACCTTGACGCCGATGATGTGCGCCAAGCTGCTCAAGCACGTGCCCGAGGAAAAGCAGGGCCGCTTCTACCACGCCGCCGGCGCCTTTTTCGACCGGATGATCGCCTACTACGGCAAGAAGCTGACGTGGGTGCTCGAGCACCAGGTCGCGACCTTGTGGGTGGCGGTCGGTACGCTGGTGCTGACCGGGCTGCTGTACGTGTTGATTCCGAAGGGCTTCTTCCCGCAGCAGGACACCGGCGTGATCCAGGGCATCACCGAGGCGCCGCAGTCGGTCTCGTTCGCGGCGATGGCCGAGCGCCAGCAGGCGCTGGCGAAGATCGTGCTCGAGGACCCGGATGTCGAGAGCCTGTCGTCGTTCATCGGCGTCGACGGCACCAACGCGACGCTGAACAGCGGCCGGATGCAGATCAATCTGCGGCCGCTGGCCGAGCGCGACGACCGCGCGCCGGCGATCATTGCCCGGCTGAACGACAAGCTCTCCTATGTCGAAGGCATTCGGCTGTTTATGCAGCCGGTGCAGGACCTGACGATCGAGGACCGCGTCAGCCGCACCCAGTACCAGTTCACGCTCGAAGCATCCGATCCGGCGCTGTTGTCCGAATGGGTGCGCAAGCTCGTCGACCGGCTGGACCACGAGCCGTCGCTGGCCGACGTGACCAGCGACCTGCAGGACCGCGGCCTCGTCACCTATGTCGACATCGACCGCGACGCTGCGGCCCGGCTCGGCATCACCGTGCAGGCGATCGACAACGCACTGTACAACGCCCACGGCCAGCGGCTGGTGTCGACGATCTTCACACAGTCGAACCAGTACCGCGTGGTGCTCGAAGCCGAGCCCGAAATGCAGCGCGGCCCGCGCTCGCTGAACGACCTCTACCTGACGTCGAGCAGCGGCACGCAGGTGCCGCTGGCGAGCATCGCCCAGGTGTCCGAGCGCTACGGCTCGCTGGTGATCAACCATCTCGGCCAGTTTCCGGCGGTGACGGTGTCGTTCAATCTGGCACCGGGGGCGTCGCTCGGCCACGCAGTCGAAGCGATCAAGGCCGCCGAAGCCGAGATCGGCGTGCCGCTGTCGGTAAAGACGCAGTTCCAGGGGGCGGCGCTGGCGTTCCAGGCGGCACTCGACAACCAGTTGTGGCTGATTCTGGCGGCGATCGTGACGATGTATATCGTGCTCGGCGTGCTGTATGAGAGCTACATCCACCCGGTGACGATCCTGTCGACGCTGCCGTCGGCCGGCGTTGGCGCCTTGCTGGCGCTGATGCTCTCCGGCAACGACCTCTCCGTGATCGCCATCATCGGCATCGTGCTGCTGATCGGTATCGTCAAGAAGAACGCGATCATGATGATCGACTTTGCGCTTGACGCCGAACGCGAGCAGGGCCTGCCGCCGCGCGAAGCGATCTATCAGGCGGCGCTGCTGCGCTTCCGGCCCATCCTGATGACGACGATGGCGGCCTTGCTCGGTGCGCTGCCGTTGATGCTCGGCAATGGCGTCGGCGCCGAACTGCGGCATCCGCTCGGCGTGGCCATGGTCGGCGGGCTGATCTTCAGTCAGGTGCTGACCTTGTTCACCACGCCGGTGATCTATCTGGCGTTTGACCGGCTCTCGCGCCGGGTCAAGGCGGGCCGGGCTGCGGCGGCGGACGCATGAACCTCTCGAAACTCTTCATCAACCGGCCGGTGGCGACGACGCTGCTGATGCTCGGCATCGTGCTTGCCGGCATGATCGGCTTCAAGCTGCTGGCGGTCGCGCCGCTGCCGCAGGTCGATTATCCGACGATCTCGGTCTCGGCCAACCTGCCCGGCGCCAGCCCGGAAACCATGGCCGCGACAGTGGCGACGCCGCTCGAACGCGCGTTCGGCCGCATCGCCGGCGTCACCGAGATGACGTCGTCGAGCTCGCTCGGCAGTACCCGGGTCACCTTGCAGTTCGACCTCGATCGCGACATCGACGGCGCCGCGCGCGACGTGCAGGCGGCGATCAACGCCGCCAAGGCGTTGCTGCCGACCAGCCTGCCGAGCAATCCGAGCTATCGCAAGGTCAACCCGTCCGACTCGCCGATCATGATTCTGGCGCTGACGTCGCAGACGATGAGCCAGGGCCAGATGTACGACTTTGCCTCGTCGGTGATCGCGCAGAAGCTGCTGCAGATCAGCGGCGTCGGCGACGTCAATGTCGGCGGCAGCTCGCTGCCGGCGGTGCGGGTCGAGCTGAACCCGGATGCGCTGGCGCATCAGGGCGTGTCGCTCGATTCGGTGCGGCAGGCGATCAATCAGGCCAACGTCAACCGGCCCAAGGGCTCGGTCGAGGAGGGCGAGCGGCGCTGGCAGATCCTCGCCAACGATCAGGCCAAAAAGGCCGCCGACTACATGCCGCTGATCGTCCATTACCAGAACGGCGCGGCGGTGCGGCTGTCGGATGTCGCCAACGTGCGCGATGCGGTCGAGAACAGCCGCAACGCCGGTTCGGCCAACGGCAAGCCGTCGGTGCTCTTGATCATCACCCGCGCGCCCGGCGCGAACATCATCGACACCGTCGACCGGATCCGCGCCGAGCTGCCGAACCTGCAGGCGTCCTTGCCCGGCTCGGTCGACATGAGCGTGCAGATGGACCGCTCGCCGACGATCCGTGCGTCGCTGGCCGAGGTCGAGCAGACGCTGCTGATCGCGGTCGCGCTGGTCATCCTCGTCGTGTATCTCTTCATCGGCAATGCCCGCGCGACGCTGATCCCGGCCATCGTCGTGCCGGTATCGCTGGTCGGCAGCTTTGCGGCGATGTATCTGCTGGGCTATTCGCTCAACAACCTGTCGTTGATGGCGCTGATCATCGCGACGGGCTTTGTCGTCGACGACGCGATCGTCGTGCTCGAAAACGTCGCCCGGCACATCGAGGGCGGGATGGAACCGTTCGCGGCGGCCTTGCAGGGCGCGCGCGAGGTCGGCTTCACCGTGCTGTCGATGAGCATTTCGCTGGTGGCGGTGTTCATTCCGCTGCTGCTGATGGGCGGGCTGCCGGGGCGGCTGTTCCAGGAGTTTGCGGTGACCTTGTCGGTGGCGATCCTGATCTCGATGGTCGTGTCGCTGTCGATGACGCCGATGATGTGCGCGCGGCTGTTGCGCGCGGACGACCACACCCGCAAGCCGAACTGGCTGATCCGCCGCTTCGGCCAGGTGTTCGACGCAGTCCAGCGCGGCTACGCGGCGACACTGTCGTGGGCGCTCAGGCACTCGCTGCTGACGGTGCTGATCCTGATCATCACGGTGATGCTCAACGTCCACCTGTACCGGACGATTCCGAAGGGCTTTTTCCCCGAGCAGGACATCGGCCGGATTTCCGGCTTCATCCAGGCCGACCAGAGCATCTCGTTCCAGGCGATGAAGCTGAAGATGCAGCACTTCATCGACATCGTCCGCGCCGATCCGGCGGTCGATACCGTCACCGCGTTCACCGGCGGCCGTGGCGGCACCAACAGCGGTTCGATGTTCATCTCGCTCAAGCCGCGCGCCGAGCGCCCGCCGGCGCAGGTGGTGATCGCGCGGCTGCGCGGCCAGTTGGCGCACGAGCCGGGGGCACGGCTCTTCATGGTGCCGAACCAGGACATCCGCATCGGCGGCCGGCAGGGCAACGCGTCGTACCAGTTCACCTTGCAGGGCGACGACCTGCAGACCTTGCGGACGTGGGAGCCGAAGATCCGCGAGGCGCTGTCGGGCATGCCGTTGCTGACCGACGTCAACACCGACCAGCAGGACCGCGGCGTCGAGACCGCGCTCGAAGTCGACCGCGATGCGGCATCGCGGCTGGGGCTGACCGCCAAGGACATCGACAATGTGCTGAACAACGCCTTCGGCCAGCGGCAGGTGTCGAACATCTATTCGACGCTGAATCAGTACCACGTGGTGATGGAAGTCGCGCCGCAGTACGCGCAGAGCCCGCAGGCGCTGGAGAAACTGTTCGTCATCGGCCCGAACGGTGCGCAGGTGCCGCTGTCGGCATTTGCGCACTGGGCGCCGGCGTTCACGCCGTTGTCGGTCAACCACCAGGGGCAGTTCGCCGCGACGACGATCTCGTTCAACCTTGCGCCGGGTGTGTCGCTGTCGCAGGCGACCGATGCGATCAACAACGAAATGGCGCGGCTCGGCGTGCCGACCAGCGTGCAGGGCAGTTTTGCCGGCACTGCCAAGGCATTCCAGAGTTCGGTGAGCAACCAGCCGCTGCTGATTCTGGCGGCGATCATTGCCGTCTACATCGTGCTCGGCATCCTGTACGAGAGCCTGGTCCACCCGCTGACCATCCTGTCGACCTTGCCGTCGGCCGGCATCGGCGCGCTCTTGGCGCTGATGATCTCGAACACCGATTTCAGCCTGATCGCCCTTGTCGGCGTGCTGCTCCTGATCGGCATCGTCAAGAAGAACGCGATCATGATGATCGACTTCGCGCTCGACGCAGAACGCAACGAGGGGCTGAGTTCGCGCGACGCGATCTACAAGGCCTGCCTGCTGCGCTTCAGGCCGATCCTGATGACGACGATGGCCGCGCTGTTCGGTGCGCTGCCGCTGATGCTGGCGCACGGCGACGGCGCCGAGTTGCGCCAGCCGCTCGGCATCGCCATCGTCGGCGGTCTGGTGATGAGCCAGCTGCTGACGCTTTACACGACTCCGGTCGTCTACCTTTACCTCGATCGCTTGCGCCTGTGGGGCAGCCGCCAATGGGCGGGCCTGTACCGGCGCAAGGAGGCCTGATCCATGTTCCGTATCCGCATCCTTCCCCTGATTCTTGCTGCCGCGCTGACCGGTTGCGCCGTCGGCCCCGATTACCAGCGTCCCGACTCGGCGGCGAGCGCATCCGGCGTCGCCGACGCGTTCAGCGAAGTGCCGGACGGCTGGACCGTCGCCAGCCCGGCCGACCATGCGCCGCGTGGCGACTGGTGGACGATCTACGGCGATCCGGTACTGAACGATCTGGCCGCGCAGGTCGACGTGTCGAACCAGAACGTCGCCGCTGCCGTGGCGCGTTACCGTCAGGCGCGCGCCAGCGCGCAGGAGGCGCGTTCGGCGTTCTTTCCGACGCTGGGGTTGAGCTACGGCGCCAGCCGCAACGGTTCGTACGACAAGAGCACGCAGGCGGTACAGATCCAGAACAGCCAGAACCTGTCGCTCGACGCGAGCTGGGAACCGGACATCTGGGGCGGGATCCGCCGCCAGGTCGAATCGTCCGATGCCGGCGCCGAGGGCAGCGCCGCCGATCTGGCTGCGGCGCGGCTGTCGGCGCAGGCCGAGCTGGTGCAGGACTACCTGCAGCTGCGGATCACCGATGCGCAGATCCGCCTGAGCGAAGAGACCGTCGTCGCCTACGCGCGCTCGCTGCAACTGACGCAGAACAAGTACGCCGCCGGCATCGTCACCAAGGCCGACGTCGCGCAGGCGCAAAGCCAGTACAAGAGCGCGCAGGCGCAGGCGATCGATCTGGCGCTGACGCGCAAGCAGCTCGCCCACGCGATCGCCATCCTCGTCGGCAAGGCGCCATCGCAATTTGCGCTGGCCGCCGATCCGGGCTGGAAGCCGGCGCTGCCGGTGATTCCGGCCGGCGTGCCGTCGCAACTGCTGGAGCGCCGTCCCGACGTCGCCAGCGCCGAACGCGCGGTCGCGTCGGCCAATGCGCAGGTCGGCGTCGCCAAGGCGGCGTTCTTCCCGTCGCTGGTGCTCAAGGCCAGCGGCGGTTTCCAGAGCGCCAGCCTGTCGGACTGGTTCAATGCGCCGGGCCGGGTCTGGGCGCTCGGGGCGACGGTGGCCGAAACGATCTTCGACGCCGGTGCGCGTTCGGCGCGCAGCGACCAGGCGGTCGCTGCTTACGATGCCTCGGTTGCCAGCTACCGGCAGACCGTGCTCGGTAGCCTGCAGGAAGTCGAGGACAATCTGGCCGCGATCGATCTGCTCGGCAAGGAGGTCGATGCGCAGAACGACGCGGTGGCGGCGGCGCGCGAGGCCGAGCGGCTGGCGTTGAACCAGTACACGGCCGGCACGGTCGACTACCTCAACGTCGCCAGTTCCCAGACCACGCGTTACGCCAGCGAAAAGACCGCGCTGCAGCTCGTCGGCCGGCAGCTGTCGGCCAGCGTGCTGCTGATCAAGGCAATCGGCGGCGGCTGGGACGGCAACGTGACGCCGCAGCTCGCCCAGCCGTGATTATTGCCAACAAGAAATTACAAATGGCGCGAAGGTTGCAATAGCGTTGCGCCTAGACTGCGGCGGTCTATCCCGTCTACCCGCACGGACCGTCCCGCATGAAAAAGAAGCCGTTGCGCTGGCTGATCGCCATTGCGCTCCTTGTCCCGGCCGTCTGGCTGATCGCCCGCCTGGCCTTTCCGCCGGCACCGCCGCATTACCTGACCGCGCCGGTGGCGCGGATGGACCTCGAAGAGACGGTGCTCGCCAGCGGCACGCTCAAGCCGGTCAAGCAGGTCAGCGTCGGCGCGCAGGTCAACGGCCAGCTCAAGTCGCTCAAGGTCAAGCTCGGTGACCGCGTCAGCAAGGGCCAGCTGCTCGCCGAGATCGACCCGGTGCTGCAGCAGAACGAGCTACGCAAGGCCGAGGCCGGCCTGGCCCGGGCCGAAGCCGACCGGCGCGCCAAGGCGGCGCAGCTGGTGCAGTACGAACTGGCGCTGAAGCGGCAGAAGACGATGCTGGTCAGCGACGCCAGTTCGCGCGCCGATCTGGAGACTGCACAGGCGCAGCTCGATTCGACCCGTGCCGAACTCGCCGCGCTGGCGGCGCAGATCCGCCAGGCCACCGTCGACGTCGATACCGCCAAGGCCAACCTCGGCTACACCCGCATCGTGGCGCCGATGGATGGCGAGATCATCTCGGTCGTCACTCAGGAAGGCCAGACCGTCGTTTCGGCACAGAGCGCACCGACGATCCTGATCATGGCCAACCTCGACACGATGACGATCAAGGCGCAGGTGTCCGAGGCCGACGTCGTTCGCGTCAAACCGGGCCAGCCGGTGTACTTCACCATCCTCGGCGCGCCGGGCAAGCGCTTCTACAGCACGCTGCGCGCGATCGAGCCGGCACCCGAATCGATCGGCACCGAGAGCAGCCAGAGCACGACCGGCAGCACCACGACCGCGGTCTACTACAACGGCCTGTTCGATGTCCCCAATCCCAACCACGTGCTCAAGACCTCGATGACCGCACAGGTCTCCGTCGTCCAGGGCGCGGCCAAACAGGTGCTGGCGGTGCCGGTCGCCGCGCTCGGCAAGCAGGAGAAGGACGGCCGCTACGCGGTGCGCGTGCTCGAGCAGGGCAAACCGCAGGACCGCAAGGTCCGCATCGGCCTGAACGACAACGTCAACGCGCAGGTGCTCGCCGGCCTGAACGAGGGAGACAAGGTCATCGTCGGCGACCCGGCCCAGCTGCCGGTCGAGAAACCGAGCGAAGTGGGGTTCTGATGAGCGAGCCGCTACTGGTCCTGAGCCAGCTCGAGCGCCGCTTTCCGGCCGGTGACACCGAAGTCATCGTGCTGAAGAACGTCAACCTGACGATCCATGCCGGCGAGATGGTCGCCATCGTCGGCCAGTCGGGCTCGGGCAAGTCGACGCTGATGAACATCCTCGGCTGCCTCGACAAGCCGTCCTCTGGCAGCTACCGGATCGCCGGACGCGAGACGCGCGAGCTCGCCGGCGACGATCTGGCAACGCTGCGGCGCGAGTACTTCGGCTTCATCTTCCAGCGCTACCACCTGTTGCCGCACCTGAGCGCCGAGGAGAATGTCGAGATTCCGGCGGTCTACGCGAGCACCGAGAAGGGCTTCCGGCGCGAACGCGCGCGCGGTCTGCTGGCTCGGCTCGGCCTCGCCGACCGCTGCGGCCACCGGCCGGGCCAGCTTTCGGGCGGCCAGCAGCAGCGGGTCAGCATCGCCCGCGCGCTGATGAACGGCGGCGACGTGATCCTTGCCGACGAGCCGACCGGCGCGCTCGACAGCCACAGCGGTGCCGAGGTGATGGCCATCCTGCGCGAGCTGCACCAGCGCGGCCACACAGTGATCATCGTCACCCACGACATGCAGGTGGCGAACAACGCCGGCCGCATCATCGAGATCCGCGACGGCGAAATCATCGCCGACCGCGCCAATCCGCAGGCCGGCGGCGAAGCCCAGGTGAAGCTTGAAAAACCGGCCCGCCATGTCGCCCGCAACCTGCTGCACGCGAACTGGGGGCGCTTCGGCGAGGCGTTCAAGATGGCGTGGATCGCCATGGCCTCGCACCGGATGCGCACCTTGCTGACGATGCTCGGCATCATCATCGGCATCACCTCGGTGGTGTCGGTCGTCGCGCTCGGGCAGGGCGCCAGGCAGAAGGTCGTCGACGACATCAGCACCATCGGTACCAACACGATCGACGTCTACCCGGGCAAGGACTGGGGCGATGACAAGGCGGCGGGCATCCGCACGCTGCTGCCCGGCGACGTCCGCGCACTGGCGTCGCAGTTCTACGTCGACAGCGTGACGCCCGAGGTGTCGACGACGCAGCTGGTCCGCTACCGCAACATCAAGGTCAACGCGCTGGTCACCGGCGTCGGCGAGCAGTATTTCCGTGTCCGCGGCATGACGATGGCGCACGGCGCGGCGTTCGGCGAGGCCGACGTCACCCGTCAGGCGCAGGTCGTCGTCATCGACGACAAGACGCGCCGGAAGCTGTTTCCGCACGACGAGAATCCGGTCGGCGAGGTGATCCTGCTCGGCGGGCTGCCGAGCCGCATCATCGCCGTCGCGGCGAAGAAGGAAAGCCCGTACGGCAACGACTCGAACCTCAACGTCTGGGTGCCGTACACGACGGCGCAGGGCCGGCTGACCGGCCAGCGCCATTTCGGCAGCATCACCGTCCGCGTGCGCGACGGCATGCCGAACGATCTGGCCGAGCAGAGCCTCGTCAAGCTGCTGACGCAGCGCCACGGCAGCAAGGATTTCTTCACCTTCTCGAGCGACAGCGTGCTCAAGACGGTCGAGAAGACCACGGCTACGCTGACCCTGCTGGTGTCGGCGATCGCGGTGATCGCGCTCGTCGTCGGCGGCATCGGCGTGATGAACATCATGCTGGTGTCGGTGACCGAGCGGACCCGCGAGATCGGCATCCGCATGGCCGTCGGCGCGCGGCAGGGCGACATCATGCAGCAGTTCCTGATCGAGGCGGTGCTGGTGTGCCTGATCGGCGGGCTGATCGGCGTCGCGCTGTCCTACGGCATCGGCGCGCTGTTCTCGCTGGTGGTGACCGCGATGACGATGAAGTTCTCGGTGATGTCGATCGTTGCCGCCTGCGTGTGCTCGACACTGATCGGCGTCGGCTTCGGCTTCCTGCCGGCGCGCAATGCCGCGCGGCTGGATCCGATCGAAGCGCTGGCACGCGAATGAGATGAAAACCGTGATGAAAACAAATGTGATCCGACCGGCCGTACTCGCGCTGGCCTTGTCGCTTGCCGGCTGCGGCAGCCTGCTCAAGTCCGATTACCAGCGACCCGCGCTCGACCTGCCGTCGGCCTGGCAGGGACAGGGCGGTGTTGCCGTCGCGACCGGTGAGCGCTGGTGGCGTGCCTTCGGCGATCCGCAGCTCGACGCGCTGATCGAAGGCGCGCTGTTGAGCAACAACGACCTCGCTGCCGCGGCGATCCGGGTGCAGCGTGCACGGTTGCAGGCCGGACTGGTCGATACCAATCTGACGCCCGACGTGGCGGTCGATGCCAACGGCAGTGCGAAAAAGGACGTCAAGCACGGCGGGCCGTCGGTGCGCGGCTACGACGCCAGCGTGGCGGTGAGCTACGAGGTCGACCTGTGGGGCCGGCTGGCGCGCGCGCGCGACGCTGCGGCATGGGAGGCCGAGGCGACCGAGCTCGACCGGCAGAGCACGGCGCTGACGCTGGTCGGCACCACGGCGCAGCTGTACTGGCAGATCGCCGAGCTGAACCAGCGCATCGCCAACGCCGACGCCAGCCTGGCCGACATCCGCAGAACGCTCGAACTGGTGACCGTCCAGCACCGTGCCGGCGCCGTCGGCGGGCTCGACGAAACGCAGGCGGCGCTCAATGTCGCCAACCAGCAGGCCGAGCGGACCGAGCTGCTGCGCCAGCGTGATGCCGCCCGCAACGCACTGGCCATCCTGTTCGACCAGGCGCCGGCACACCGGATGTCCGAGCTGCCCTACCTGCCGAAAACCGCGTTGCCGCCGGTCGCCACCGGTGTCCCGGCCGACGTGCTGTCGCGCCGGCCCGATGTGGCCGCGGCCGAGTGGCGGCTGAAGCGCAATCTGGCCAATGTCGATGCGACCCGCGCCGACTTCTATCCGAAGCTGACGCTGACCGGTTCGCTCGGCAGCGCCGACCCGAAACTCACCGACCTCCTGAGCAATCCGGTCGGTACGCTCGGCGCCGGGCTGCTGCTGCCCTTCGTGCAGTGGAACACCCTGCAGCTGAAGGTCGACATCTCGAAGTCCGAGTACGACGAATCGGTCGTGCTGTTCCGCCAGACCCTGTACAAGGCGCTGACCGACGTCGAGGACACGCTGTCGGCCGGGACGCAGCTCGCGGATCGCGGCGAAGCGCTGCAGCGCGCGTACGCGTTGTCGCTGAAGGCCGAAAGCATCGCCGAAGTACGCTACCGCGCCGGCCAGACCGGGGTGAAGGACTGGATCGACCAGCAGCGCGCACGGCGCGCCGCCGAAGACGCGCTGGCGCAGAACCGGCGCGACAGCCTCGACAACCGGATGAAGCTGTATCTGGCTTTGGGCGGCAGCGACACGGTACGCGCGCCGGACTGACTCGATGTAACTGCGAATGGAGCTACAAAAACGGTTCCAGTCGGCGGACGAGCCAAAGCAGTTTGTCGCCGCCCGAAGCACAGCAACCGGAATGGACAAGTGTTCCATGAGGACGTCCCGAAGGAAGCCCCCTTGCGGGGTTGCGAAGCATCGGCCGGCGGAAAAATGCACAGGCGCAGCCGCCGAATGGGATCGTTTTAGCGGTCGAGGCGGACGACGACCTTCCCGAACGCCCCGCGGCCGACATGGGCGATGGCTGACGGCAGGTCCTCGATGCCGTAGACGGTATCGATCACCGGCTTGATGCCGTTCACGTCGATCGCTTGAACGAGGTCTTCGAGTGCGCGACGGTGGCCGACACCGATGCCCTGGATCGTCAGCCGCTGCTTCAGGAAGGGGATGACCGAGCCGCTGAACTCCGGTCCGCCCAGCAGACCGATCACCGACGCGCGTCCGCCTGACGCCAGTACTTCGAGGGCTTCGCCAAGGTCGCTGCCGCCAAGCGCGATCAGCTGGTCGACGCCGCGTCCGCCGGTCGCGTCGAGCACGCGCTGCGTCCAGCCGTCACCGCGCAGTACGCCGTGCTGCACGCCCAGTTCGCGGACCCGGTCGAGCTTGGCCGCGCTGCCCGACGTGGCCACGACCTCTGCACCGTGTGCCAATGCAATCTGCGCGCCGAACAGCGCAACGCCGCCGGTGCCCTGCACCAGCACGGTCTGGCCGGCGCGCAAGCCGCCTTCCTCGACCAGCGCATACCACGCGGTCAGCGCCGCGCACGTCAGCGTGCTGGCTTCCAGATCGGACAGCGTCTGCGGTGAGATGACCAACTGGTCCTGCGGCAGCACGACGTACTGCGCCAGCGTGCCTGGTGCCGGGCCGCCGAGGGCGACACCGGGGACCGTCGGCGCCTTGCCGTCGATCCAGTGGGTCCAGAAGGTGCTGATCACGCGCTGGCCGGCCTGCACCCGGGTCACGCCGTCGCCGATGGCGACGACGCTGCCGGCCATGTCCGAGCCCGGCACCTGCGGGAACGACAGCGGATAACCCATGCCGGTCTCGATCACCAGCTTGTCGCGGTAGTTGAGCGAGACCGCGGCAACCCTGACCAGCACCTCGCCCGGGCCGGGTTGCAGGATGTCGCGCTCGACCAGCGCCAGTTGATCGATGCCCGTACCGTTCATTTGCCATTGCTTCATTTGCTTTCTCCAGCGCCACCGTGGCGATGACTGAAGCATATTGGCGATGACCGATCTGCAGTTGCGGCATATATTCACCTTATTGGCGACTATATGGAATCAATGGCGATGGCGGGATTCGATCGACTGACCGGTGTGGCAGCCTTCGTCTGCGCGGTCGAGGCCGGCAGTTTCAGCGCCGCGGCGCAGCGGATGAATCTGTCGCGCTCGGCCGTCGGCAAGAGCATTGCCCGGCTCGAGGCGCGCATCGGCGTGCGGCTGTTCCAGCGCACCACGCGCAGCCAGAGCCTGACCGACGACGGCCAGCTGTTCTACGAGCGCTGCCTCGCGGCGCTCGGCGAACTCGAAGCCGCCGAAGACGAACTCGAACAGGGCCGACGCGAGCCGGCGGGAAGATTGCGGATCACGCTGCCGGCGCTGTTCGGCCGCCGTTGTGTCGCGTCGGTGCTGCTCGAACTGGCGCAGCGTTACCCGAAACTCGAACTCGAAGTGGCGTTCAGTGACCGGGTCAGCGACCTGATCGAAGAGGGCTATGATCTGGCGATCCGCAGCGGCGCGCTGCCGGACAGCGCGGCGCTGGTCGGCCGCTACCTCGGCGTACAGCACATGATCGTCTGCGCCGCGCCGTCCTATCTGGCGGCACGCGGTACGCCGCGTACGCTGGCGGACCTCGCCGGGCACGACGGCATCGTTTATGGTCGCGACATTCGCAGCGCGCAGTGGCGCTTTGTCGATGCGGCGGGTGGTGAATTGATCGGGGCGATCCGGCCATGCTTGTGCTTCGACGACATCGAGGCAATGGCCGGGGCGGCGATCGCCGGCATCGGACTGACCAGGCTGCCGTACTGGCTCGCCGCCGAACACCTGCAAGCCGGCTCGCTGGTGCATGTGCTGCCCGAAACGCGGTCATCGCCGTTTCCGGTGCACGTCGTCTGGGCTGCGTCGCGCTACCTGCCGTACAAGGTGAGGCTGGTGATCGACGCGTTGCTGGCGCGGATTCCGCCGTTGCTGATCGGCCCGTCGCCGGTTCAGGTACCGTAGACGGCGTCGCGGACGTCGATACCGAAGCGGCCGGTCAAGCCTTCGACCGTGGTATTGGTCAGCGCGATGACCGTGAGCTTTTCGACAGGATCGACAAACCAGCCGTGGCCGTAGGCGCCGCCCCATTGCCAGGTGCCCGGCGACTGCGGCGTGGCTGCGGCGACCGGGTCGAGCAGCACCGAACCGCCATAACCGAACCCCCAGCCCGGGCCGCGGGTGTCGATGAGCAGCCCGCCGGTCTGGTTGCGGCGCAAGGCTTGCGACATTGCCGGCGAAATCACGCTGCGATCGGTGCGGATGCTTTCCAGAAAACGCAGGAAATCGCCCGCGCTGCCGACCATGCCGCCGCCGCCGGACGGGAACGAGGCCGGATCGAAGATCCGGTCCGGCGCAAATGCGAGGCCGGCCAGCCCGGGGTCGATGAAAGGCACGATGGTGTGCCCGTCCATGCGGACCGGCGGCGAGCCGGCGGGAACGCCGTCGGCATACGGCGGGACGAGGCGTGTCCGGTCGCGGACGTCGAATGCGGTGTCGTCCATGCCCAGCGGTCCGGTGACCAGCGCGGCGATGGCCTCGGGCAGCGTTTGTCCGGTGACACGGGCGATGACCGCGCCGAGCACATCGGTGCCGACCGAATACCGCCAGCCGCTGCCGGGTTCGAACAGCAGCGGCACGCTGGCGATGCGTTGCAGCTGTTCGGCCATGCTGAGGCCGGGCGCATCCAGCCCGTCCGACACGCCGGCGCGGTGGTAGGGGCCATCGGCGGCTTCGAAAAAGCCGTAGCTGAAGCCGGCGGTGTGCGTCAGCAGGTGGTGCACGGCCAGCGTTGCCGGCCGGCCATCGGGCAGGCGCGGGGTGAAGTCGGGCAGGACATCGGCGAGGGGTGAATGCAGCGACAGCCGGCCCTGCTCGACCAGCGCCAGCGCGGCGGTCGAAACAATGGGTTTGGTCAGCGATGCCAGCCGGAACAGCGCGTCCTCACGCATCGGTACGCCCTGCTCGCGGTCGGCCAGGCCGGCTGCGCGCCGGTAGACCGTTTCCCCGTCACGGGCGACGACGACGACGGTACCGACGAGGCGGGCCTTGGCCAGTGCACCGTCGATGACGGTATCAAGGCGGTTCGTCAGCGTATTGATGGCGGGCAGGGCATGGCGGTCCATCGGTGCTCCTTGTGCGTGATCGGGGTGTCGTTCGGGCAGGGGCGGTGCAGTGAGGATTTATAGCGTGGGCGGTTCGCGATGGATACATCGCCGGTGCACTGCCGCCGGTCGCCGAGGCAACGCCGGTGATCCTTCCGCCTTGTGGCTATCCTGCACATTCGTTTGACCTTGATAGTTTTTAACTATAGATTTTCTTCATGAGCAGGAAGTCATGTTCGTGCTCGGAAACAGGGTTGGTGGTTTTTCGCCGACTTTCGCCCCTGATTCGTGCGATTGGTATTTGCTATTAGAAATCAGCAATCGAAATTCGATTTTTGATTTTTACTATCGCTATCGGTGGGCGCCAACAACAACGAGGAGAGAAGCAATGAAGCTGATGTTGTGCGTCATGGCTGGGCTGATCGCGTCCAGCTCGGCTGTCTGGGCCGAAGCGGCCTGCGAAGCCGCATGGGACAAGAGCAAGGCGTATACCGGTGGCCAGCGTGTCAGCCACCAGTCGACGCGCTACGAAGCGCGCTGGTGGACACAGGGCGAGAACCCGGCACGTTCGGGGCAGTGGGATGTCTGGAAATCGCTGGGCGCTTGCGCGGCCGAGCAGCAGCCGGTGGTGGCACAGCTCAATGTCGGCGGACGCGTTCAGGTCGACGCGCCGAACCGTGTGTCGTACAGCTGGCCGGGCGTGTATTTCGAGGGCCGCTTCCGTGGCACCGGCATCGGTCTGGCTTTCGACGATCCGAATGGTCAGTACAACGTCGAAATCGACGGCCAGCCCAAGGCCAAGGTCGTCAAGCCGGGCAAGTCGACCTACTGGGTCAACGGTCTGGCCGATGGCGAACACAGTGTGCGCGTATCGCTGCGCGGCGAACTGACCGGCACGCCGGGCGGTTTCGGCGGGCTGGTCGCGGCGACCGGCGGGCAGGTGCTTGCCCCGGCGGCGGCACCGACGCGACAGATCGAATTCATCGGCGACTCGTATACCGCCGGCCTGGGCGCCGAAGCGGGCAAGCGCGACTGCACCGCCGAAGAGAACACCGCGTTCTCGAACGCCGACGTGTCGTTCGGGGCGCTGACCGCCCGCCATTACGGCGCGGCTTACCAGCTCAACGGCTACTCGGGGCTGGGCATGGTGCGCAACTACGGTGGCAACATCGCCAGCGTCAATTACCGCACCTTCTACGATCGCGCGCTGACCGGTGTCGACGGTAACGTCTGGACCAACCCGGGCAACTGGAAGCCGCAGGTCGTGGTGGTCGGACTCGGCATCAACGACTTCTCGACCGCAGTCGGCGCCGGCGAGGCCTACACGCCGGAGACGCTGCGCACGGCGTACAAGTCCGCCTACCGGGGCTTCATCAACAAGCTGCGCGGCCAGTACGGCGATACGCACGTGATCGTCAGTGCCACCTATCTGTGGCCGGACAACAAGCTGCAGGAAGTCGCACAGGAAGTCGTGGCCGAGGCCAAGGCCGCCGGTGACCAGAAGATTTCCTACTTCTACTATGACGGGCTCGACAGCCTCGGTTGCGGCTGGCATCCGTCGGTGCGCGACCACCAGGCGATTTCGACCAAGCTGGTGTCGGCCATCGACGGCCTTGGCGTCTGGCGCTGATTTGCAGTTGTTTTTCGTCCTCTCGTTGGGCGGGTCGTCGACCCGCCCTTTTTTAATCATTTTTGTATCTTCCGTACGGCCGGATCGGGCAGATGAATGCACGTTCAGACCCGGTGACGCGCACCGGCGTCATCCCTATAGTGGCCGTTTCAACCAGACCGGAATGCCGCCATGTCCTTCGTCGCTGAATCCGCCGCGTGGTATCTGCAGCCGGGGCGGCAGCTTGCCGAGATCGATCTGCTGCTGGCCCGATCCGATGCGCCGTCCCTGAAGGCGGCCAGACTGATCGAGCGCGGGCGCTGCCTCGAAGCGCTGTGGCAGCCGCAGTCGGCACTGAATGCCTATGCCGAAGCCGACGCGCTGCTCGGGCAGGCCGATGGTGCCTTGCGCTGTCGCACGCGCCTTGGCGCCGCCGCCATCCACTATGCGCACGCCGACTATGCCGCCGCCTTGCAGGCCTGGCAGCAGGCCTTGCCGCTGGCGGCCGACGATGCGCTGGCGACAAGCGAAGCGCTGCTCGGTCTGGGGCGCGTCTGCCAGGCGCTGGGCAGCGCCGAATCCGCGCTGCATTTCAAGGCTGCCGCACTGCGCGCCGCCGGCACGGCGGGTGACAGCCGGGTGCAGGGCATGATTGCGCTCAATGTCGTCGCCAGCCTCAATGCGCTGGGGCGCTATGACGAAATGGCGATCACGCTGGCCGATGCCGCCCAGCAGATCACGGCGACGCCGGGCCGGCCGTTCGAAGCCGAATGGCAGGTCTACGCCAGCATCGTCGCACAGGCGGGCAACCGGCTGCGCGACGCCGGCCGCAGCCTCGACACCGCGCTGGCGCTGGCCGACGGTGCCAACAATCACTGGGTGCGCGCGTTTGCGCTGCTCGAGCAGGGCAAGCTGCGGGCCAGGCTGCACGACGGCCGTGGTGCGCTGGTTGCCCTGAATGCCGCGCGGGAAATCGGTGAAAGCATGGGCATCGCCCATACGCTGATGGACATCCACGGCCAGCTGGCGAAAGTGAATGAGGCGCAGGGCAATCTGGGCGACGCGCTCGAACACAGCAAGCTGCATCACCAGTACTACCGCTGGACGCACGACGGCCTGAACCACAATCTGCTGGCCCTGCTGGCGGCGCCGGGTGCTGGCGAGCGGCGGGCGCATTGAGCGCCGACTTGCGAAACGGCCCGATGCAGTACGCGGTGTTCTTCCGCAACCTCAACCTCGGCCGGCCGAACTGCCCGAACCGGGCACAGTTCGAAACGGCGTTTCTCGATGCCGGTGCGACGGCGGCGGCCTCCTTCCTCGTCAACGGCACGCTGGCGTTCTCGGTTGCGCCGGACGAGTCCGCGGACGAGGTGCTGTCCCGTGCGTGCGGTCTGCTGGCCGAGCGCTGCGGCCTGAAGGAGCCGGCCTTCCTGCGCGGGATGGGTGCCCTGGCGGCACTCGTTGCACGGGACCCGTTTGCAGGTTTCGATCAGGACGCGGTCTACGGCTGCTATGCGACCTTCCTGCATCCGGATGCCACGGTGGCAGACGGCACCACGTTGCGGAGCACAAAGGGCGACGTGGATGTACTGCGGCTGACCGGGACCGAAGCGCTGAGCGTGGTCTACCAACTCGGCGCCAGCCCGGGCAGTCCGAACGCCTTGCTGGAAAAACGGCTCGGTCTGCCGGCAACGACAAGGGCGTGGAATACCGTCGTCCGTCTCGTCGCCCGACACGGCTAGATTCCGCGCTTACGACGTGCCGGGAGCGTCACCGGCTTCGGCGCTGGCCTGATTGACGATCCAGTCACTGAACAGCTGCATCGCCGGTGATGGCGTGCGCGATTTCAGCGTCGCCAGCCAGTAGGTGCCGGTATGGACTTCGGCATCGAAGGGGCGGACGAGCTGGCCGGATTGCAGTTCGCGCGAGAACATTCTCGATGGTGCCAGCGCGATGCCGGCGCCCTGCATGGCGGCTTCGACCATGAGTCGGGAGGAGTCAAAGACAGGCCCGGTGGCCGGCCAGGGGGCCAGCCCCGCAGCGGCGAACCAGTCGGGCCATTCATCGGCGCGATACGAGCGCAGCAGCGTCTCGCGGCCCAGATCGGCCGTCGTGGCCAGCCGGCGGGCGAGGGCCGGCGCGCACAGCGGGGTCAATGGTGCATCGAACAGCCGGGTCGCGTGCGTGCCGGGCCAGACACCGTCGCCGAAGCGGATCGCGAAATCCAGTCCCTCGCCAGCTAGGTCGACCAGATTGTTGTGGGTCAGCAGCCGCAGCTCGATAAACGGATGGGCCTCGCCAAAGTGCTTGAGCCTCGGCATCAGCCAGCCGACCGCAAAGGTGCCGACGACGCCGACGGTGAGCACTTCGTGGAAGTGGCCGCCATCGAACTGCTTGAGCACCTGCTCGATCCGGCCGAACGCGTCGCTGAGCACCGGCAGCAGGGCACGGCCCTCGTCGGTCAGTCCGAGTCCGCGCGGCAGCCGCTTGAACAGGGCGCAGCCCAGCCGGTCCTCCAGCGCACGAACCTGCTGGCTGACCGCCGCCTGCGTGACGTTCAGTTCCTGCGCCGCGCGGGTGAAGTTCAGCTGGCGGGCAGACGATTCGAAGGCGCGCAGCGCATTCAGCGGCAGGTGAGGGCGCATTACGGCTCCGTCATCAGTTTTTCTTGGGTCTACGAGCAATTATTCTCGTTTGTCCGCCGCCGGCAAAGCGCCGATAGTGCGTTCATTGCCGATCCTGTCCATCATTCAACGAGGTCGAACCGATGCTTGATTCTCCCGGGCGCCGTCAGCTGTTGCTGGCTGCCGCTAGTTTGCCTTTTGCCTTGGCCCTGAAGTCCCGTGCTGCGGAGATGGCGCACACCGGTGCCGGAAGCAGGACCGATGCCGATTTCTTGGCGCTCGAACGACGTCATGGTGGCCGGCTCGGCGTGTGCGCGCTCGATACCGGCAGCGGCAGGCGGCTCGGTTACCGGATGGACGAGCGCTTTGCCTTCTGCAGCACCTTCAAGGCAATGCTGGCCGGTGCGATTCTCGCGCGCAGTGTCGGCGATGCCGGCCTGCTGCAACGGAGGATCCGCTATACGCAGGCTGATCTGGTCAGCTATTCGCCCGTCAGCGGTCCGCGTGTCGCCGACGGCATGACCGTGGCCGAGCTGTGCGCCGCAGCGATCCAATACAGCGACAACACCGCCGCCAACCTGTTGATCAGGCAGCTCGGGGCGCCGGCCGACGTCACCACATTCGCACGCAGCATCGGCGACGACGTGTTCCGGCTCGACCGCTGGGAAACCGAACTCAACACCGCGCTGCCGGGCGATCCGCGCGATACGACGACTCCGGCCGCGATGGCGCGCAGCCTGCAGGCGCTCACGCTTGGCGACGCGCTGCCGCCAGCGCAGCGCGCGCAGTTGCAGGACTGGCTGCGTGGCAACACCACCGGTGCAAAACGGATCCGTGCCGGCGTGCCGGCCGGCTGGCAGGTCGGCGACAAGACCGGCTCCGGCGACTACGGTACGACCAACGATATCGCCGTGCTCTGGCCGCCGCAGCGCGCGCCGATCGTGCTCGCCGTTTATTTCACCCGCCCGGCGCAGGATGCCAAGTGGGTCGACGCGGCGATTGCCGATGCCGCCCGGCTCGTCGTCAAGGCGCTGGCCTGAGCCGGGGTGACGAATTAAGGTTGCTTTTTGCAATCGATGTCGACTAGTTACGCTTCTTTTTGCTCCGGCCGGCGCTAGACTTCGAGCCCTTCGAGTAGCGCCAGGAAGGGGAGTGGCATGCCCAAGGCGGGGTTGACCGCGTTTGCGTTGACGCTGGTGGTGATCATCGGCCTGCTGCCGGTCGGATTCAGTTTTTACCTGGCGCGCGAGCATGCGATGCACGAGCTGAGCGAGCGGGTGCAGTTGCTGGCGATGCGGACGCAGTGGCGGACCGAACTGGTGACCCAGCAGGCGATGGATGCACTCGAATCCCTGAGCGTCATAGACGCCGTTCCGTGCTCGCCACTGCACTTGCGGGCCATGCGCGAGCAGACCTATGCGCTCGGTTACATCCGCAACGCCGTTTACCTCGACGGCGACGTACCGCGTTGCTCGGTGCTGGACGCCCGGCTTGAGCTTCCGCCCTTGCGCAAGCCGGACTGGCAGGGACGCGATGTCTTGGTCTGGCAGCATCTGGACAAGGGCAGCCGTAGACCGATGATCAATGCGCGTCGCGGTCGCTACATGGTCGAAGTGGCCGCCGACTCCTATGTCGACGTGGTGCGGCGCTACGACGGGGTGCATTTCGGCATCGTCGATCCGGTCAACCGCAAGGTCGTTGCAGGCGACGAAACCAGTGAACCGCAGAAACTGATGGGGGCGCTGGACAACGATCACGGCACATTCTGGCGTGACGGTAATGTCTTCGTTGTCAGGCAACTGCCCGAATGGCCGCTGGCCGTGGTCGCCTACGCGCCACTGTCGAACGAGCGCCAGTCACTGATGCGCGAGTTGCTGATCTGGCTGCCGATCGGCATCGCATGCAGCGGCCTGATGGTCTGGTGGCTGGTACGGCTGCTGCGCGAGCTCGATTCGCCCAAGCGCCGGTTGCAGGCGGCACTGCGCAAACGGCAGCTTTTTGTCGAATACCAGCCGATCGTCGCGCTGTCGGGCGGCGAATGCGTGGGCGCCGAAGCGCTGCTGCGCTGGCGCCAGTCCGACGGCAGCCTGGTGCGGCCCGATCTGTTCATCGCGCAGGCCGAGGAAGACGGCATGATCCAGCCGCTGACCGATTACCTGATCGAGCGGCTGTTCATCGAACTGGGCGCGTTTCTCGCGATCAATCCCGGTTTGCACGTCTCGATCAATCTGGCCGCGCCCGATCTGACGCAGCGCCGCGTGCTCGACCTGCTCATGCCCTTGCTGCAACGTTATGCAGTACGGCCGGAACAGATCTGCCTGGAAGCCACCGAACGCGGCTTTCTCGACACCCGCCAGACGCGGTTGGTGATGGAGGATTTCCGCCGTGCCGGGCATCCGATCTACATCGATGATTTCGGCACCGGCTACTCCAGTTTGTCCTGCCTGCAGGAGCTGCCGGTCGATGTCCTGAAGATCGACAAGTCGTTCGTCGATACGCTGGCGACGTCCGCTGCGACGAGCAAGGTGGCGCCGCATATCATTGAAATGGCGCACGGCCTGGGTCTGGCGATGGTTGCCGAGGGGGTCGAAACCACCGTGCAGGCCGAGTACCTGCGGGAACACGGCGTCCAGTACGGCCAAGGGTGGCTGTTCGCCAGAAGCCTGCCGGCCGGGGAGTTCATCCGGTATTGTCGGCAGTATCCGCTTCGGCCGATCGCCGACAGGGCATGATCTGCAACAAGCCGCGGCATTGGGGGCGGCGTTATCCTTGACCGGGTCGCCGGAAGCAGTGATGCCGTGCGCCGCCTTGCGCACGCGGCAGTGCTTTTGAAGGTGCGCGTCGTTGTGATACACAGCAGGGCTGGTGAGTCGCGGTTTGCGTCAGGGCGTTGTCGGCGTATCGCGCCATTCGCCGCGCCCGCCCTTTTGCCGAGTCCGCACCTTGCAACGCGATATGAAGAAGATTGACGACGTCGACCTGAAAATACTGGAAATCCTGTCGGCGGATGCCCGTGCCCCGATTTCCGAGATCGGCCGGCGCGTTCACAAATCGCGCACGGCGGTCGAGGCGCGCATCGCGCGCATGGAGAACGACGGCGTGATCCAGGGGTATCAGGCCATCCTCGGCGAGCCGGGCATGCTTGCGGTTCCCCCCAACGAGGCCTTCCTGATCATCAAGCATTCCGGCGGCAGCGATTGCCACCTCGTCTGGAACGAAATCAAGGATTACCGCAACGTGATCGAGTGCCATTCGCTGTTCGGACCGCTCGACCTGATCGTCAAGATACGCTACACCCAGTTCGACGAGCTGATGGCGTTGAAGGAGCGCGTATCCGGCGTGCGCGAGGTGCGCGAAGTCACGATCTGCCCGGTACTCAAGACCTGGACCTGAGTACCGTCAGCACGCGGGATCAAGCAGCATCGACCGGTATCAGGCAATGCTTTCTTCCGGGCGTCGCTGGTAGACCCGGGCAGGCAGGACCGAGAACACGCTGTCCGGACTGGTTTCGGCCAGCAGGTCGGCGGCGCGGCGCGCCACGTTGTAGTTGTGGTGGTAGCTGGTGTGCTGGTGTCCCAGCACGACCAGAATGATGTCCCGCGTCTGCTCGCCGATCTTGAACTGGTCGGCGTCGGCGTCGAGCGCGCCGATGCTGGCCAGCGCCTGACCGTCGACCGAATACAGCAGCGAGCCCGCGGCAATCGTCTTGGCCTTGCGTGAAAACAGCGGCGTAATGGTTTCATTGCCGTCGGCAATGTCGATTGCCAGCGTGCCGCTCAGTCCCGTGGCGGTGTGTCCGCCGATGCTGGCGCCGAACAACAGCGAGGCGGTGTTGTAGGCGTCGACCACGTTGTTGATCAGTTTCGGACCGTTGCTGATGAAATGGTGGATCAGACGTTCGTTGGCGGGCCGGGTATCGGCAAAGCCCAACTGGCTCAACTGCTGCTGGTAGCCGGTCACCTCCGGCTGGAGCATGAAGCGCTCGCCGTCATCGACGATGTGCTGCAAGGCGCCCATCAGATGGCGTTCGTAGTGTTTGGTATGGAAAACCGTGACGCCGGAGATGCGGGCCACGCACGCGTTGGCCACGCCGGCATCGGCGGCGGCGGCGGAAATCAGGACTTGCTCGAGCATTGGAATTCCTGCAAAGCGGTATTCAGAAGCGGGCTGGGGGATGCACGGCACGGCTCAGACGGCCGCAAGCGTGCGGCAGTGGGTGTCGTCCCTGGCCAGTTGCGCCGGATCGGGGCTCGCCAGCCAGACGATGCCGGGGCAAGTCGCCAGGTCGACCGTCGGTACGACGGGCTCGCCCTGTGAAACGAAGGCGCGATGGCCGCGATACGAGCGCAGCTGTCGTAGCGCGGCCTGATCCGCGGCAACCGGGCCGGGGTGAATGCCCTTTTGCCGCGTGATCAGGAAGACGATGCGGCCGTGTTGCTGGCGTTGTACCTCTGCGGTTTCGATCGCCCGGCCAAGGCTGGCGTCGACGGCGAGGTCGAGCAGGTTGGGGCTGTAGCAATCGTTGAACAATGCGGGCGCCACGCCGCCATGCATGCGCGCGCCGGCTTCGATCATCACCGGACCCTCGTCGCTCCAGATCAGTTCCATGTGCAGCGGCCCAAGTTGCAGCTTCAGCGCAGCGGCGGCCTGGCGGGCATAGTCCAGCAGCGGGGCGTACTCTGGATCGCGCGGGTCCAGCACTTCGAGGCCGGCGTAGACAAAACGCGAGCCGTTGGACTCGATCTTCTCGTAGACGCAGACCGATGCCACGGTGTAACCACCGGCATGGGCGACCAGATCGACAACATATTCCGGGCCTTCGACAAAGGGCTGGACGACGAAACCCTGGTTGATTTCACCCAGATCATTGATCTGCTGCCACGCAGAGTCGCGCAAGGCCCGACGCGCGCCGTCGCGGCCATGGGCGAAGCGGACGCCGTCGGTGCTCGCCGAATTGACCGGTTTGACCACGTAGGCGATGTCCTCCAGCTCGGCCGTCGCCGCGTCGATCTGGTCGGGGTTGCGGATGAACAGCGAGGGGATATGCCGCAGGCCGGCATCGGCCAGTGCCTGCTGCATCGGGTACTTGTTGCGGCGCAGGGCGGTGCTGTCGGCCGGATTGCCCGGCAGCCCCAGCCTTTGCGCCAGCGCGTCGGCAGCGGCGACCGCCATTTCGCAGCCGGCGACGACCGCGATGGCTTGTGCCGCGCCAAAGCGTTCCAGTGCTTCGTCGATGTCGAACAACCTGCCCTCAAGAAAGCCGCCGGGCTGGAAGCCACGGGCGAAGCGGGCCGAGATGTTCGGGGACGAGCGCACCGCGACGCAGGCGTAGCCCAGACTGGCGAACTTTGGCGCATACAGCGCGCCGCTGGAAAACGGATCGACAATGATGATGTAGGGCGATGGCATGGCAGTTCTCTCGCAATGGGGATGGAACACGCCGCCGCGGCGATGGCGCGCGGCGGCAGGAAAAACGGCCCGATGATGGTCAGCCCGGCTCGGCCACCGCGCGGACAGGAAGGCTGACGAGGCGCGGCAGCAGCACACTGAGCAGCAGGGCGACGGCGACGAGTACGAACACCGTCGGCGCAGCCTGGTGACCGAACAGGTGCTCGGTGATCAGCCCGGCCAGGATCAGCGGCGCGGCGCTTTGCAGCAGCAGATAGTAGAACGCGCTGACCGAAGCAATGCGGTCGGCATCGGCCGGGGTGCGGGCCAGATCGATCAGCTTCTTGCGCAGCTGGATGCGCAGATGATTGATCGAGTAGCCGATCAGGAAGCACGCACCGATCGAAACGGCGGCGGTGCCGGAGTACACCAGCACGGCGTCCATCAGCAGAATCAGCAGCGGCGGTACGTACTCGGGCAGCTTTGCCGTCGGCAGAACGGCCGCGAGGAAGGCCCCGACGCCGGCAATGCCGCTGGCCAGCCCGAAATCCGCCGCGCTCCAGTGCCTGAGCGTCTGGTAAATCACCGGTGTCAGCGTATTGAAGGCTCCGATGTGAAAGCCGATCATGCCCAGTCCGAGGCAGAGCGCGCGCAGCAGCTGACCATGCTGATACTGGACTGCGTTGCCTTCGGGCTCGGCGTGTGCGGCAACGGCCGTGCGCCCGCCCTGCAAGCGCCCGAGCGGCGACAGCAGAACGAGCAGTGCAGCCAGGCTGGCAGTCGCGCAAAACAGCGGCACGAAGCGGTCGATGCCGAGCTTTTCAAGTGCGATCCCGCCCAGCGCAGCGCCACCGAAGGCGCCGAGCTGGATTGCCGTCTGCATCCAGCGGGCCGACGATGCGCTGCTGGTCAGCTTGGCCAGCGTGAAGCGGGTATTCACGGCCTCCAGTGTGCTGGTGGTGAAGAAACCGAGCAGGCCGACCAGCAAGGCAATCAGCACGAAGCCGTACAGCGCGTGGAACAGGCCGGCCACCGCGCCGCCAAGGACCAGCAGAAAGCCCAGCGCGCGTGCCAGCAGCGTCTGCCGAAAACCCGGCACCCATGCCTTGCCGCTCCGGCGTGCCAGCCGTTGCAGGCTGAACGGCAGCAGTACCGACACGCACAACACCAGACCCAGCGCCAGCGGGGAGCCGGTGATCTGCAGCGACGACCAGAACAGCCCGATCATCAGACCCATGTCGACGCCGGTAAACAGGCTCACGACCGCATAGAACGACAGCATCTGGCGTTTGTCGGTACTCATTGCTCGTCCTCGCAGTCGGACTTGTGCTGGTTGACCGGCAGCATCTCGGTCCAGACACGGATGTCCTCGTTGGCGGTAACGAAGGAGATGTGGTCGCCGCGGCGAATGGCTGGCAGCGCATTGCGTTCGATCGAATGGATCGGGTAGGCGTTGTCGTGCCAAGGGCAGACCAGTTTGGCGGAGCATGCCGCGCGCCGGCCCAGATTGAGCGGCCCACCGCGATGCGGGCATTCGCTTGGCGCGATCACCGGCTTGGCGCCGTTCTGCAGCACGAAGTAGCGGCGTGCACCGACTTCGAGCGAGTTGAAGCTGTCCAGCGGCAAGGTGGTGATCTTCATGCTGCCTGCTCCAGGCTGGTCACGGTATACGAGCAATGCTCGGCGGTGATCACCGAACCGTGCAGCATGCCGCGCGGAATCACCACGTGCTGGCCGGCGCCCAAGTCCAGCTGCGTGAACGGGCTGCACACCAGTTTCAAGGTGCCCTTGTCGACGACGAAAAGCTCGGTAGCGCCGTGGACGTGGGTGACCGACAGATCGTCGCGGCATTCGTGGAAGGTATGGCTGGGTGCATTGGCAGGCTGGGCAGGCAAGGGCTGGGGCTGCCAGCCGGCCAGTTCATCGTGCCAGGCGATATGGGCGAACAGCTCGGCATCCGCGACATCCTGCAGCAGGCGGAATTCCTCGAAACCGCGAATGATGTCCGGCAATACCTGTTTGCCGTATTGCGCGACGACGGGACGGATCAGCTGCTCGAAGGCCATCTTGCCGTGATGTACGTCGATATGGGCGTGCTCGTCGAAGTACAGCGTGTCGACGCTGTCGCCGAAGGCGATCCGCATCGCTTCGGCCTGACCGCGTGTCACCAGTGCGAGGCTGGCCTCGGTGTAGAACAATGCGCCGAGATAGCGGAACAAATGCCGGTGATTGGCCGAAACGTAGTGGAAGTAATTGGTCAGTGCCAGCGAGGTGGCGGTATAAAACTGCCAATAATGGTGCACAGCCGGATTGAGTCCGCATTGCGTCAGCAGCGATTCGAAAATCACGCTGTGTTTCTTTTGCGGTACGCCATAGCCGTATTCGTCGATCAGGATCTTGAACAGTTCGCTCTGTGCCGGGCCGAAATTGCCCAGAACATTGCGCGCCATGGCCGAGGCTTCGCTGAGAAAATCGCCGGCACACTGAATCAGGAAAAAGCGCGCGGCATTGGCCGGATCGCGTGAATTGCGGATGTTGTCGACCAGACTCGATGGCGTGTGGGCGATTTTATCGAGAACCTCGTCGGCATAAGCCTTGAAGGTATCCACATCCCAGTTGCCGCTGATGCTGACCGCGTCGTCCAGCCAGCCGAAAACGTGGCGTTCCAGCTCGGGCCGGATCATCGCTCCGGCGCGGCGCAGCTCTTCGTCATAGAATGCATTGAATTCCGGCAGCACCAGTTTGCCCTGTTGCGGCAGGAAAACGAGGTCCTGCTCGTAGATATTCAGCAACAGCCTTTGGCCCATCAGATGCGATGGCTGATTCAGCTCTGACTGTGTCAATACGCGATCGAAGTCGAGTTGGTGCAAATCCTGGGGACGAACCGGCCGCACATATGGGCTGTCGCAATAAAAACTTTGCGGCTGGTCGAATAGCGGGTGGCTGGCAAATTGGGAGAATGCCTGCTCATGCTGCACCGGATCCGGACTGGTGCGATGATCGAGCAATGTGCTGATGGACGACATGATGATTTCCTTTCATTTTCTTGTGGAAAATAATGTGGAAATCTTACTTTTGTCGTTCTATGTGTGAAATAAACGAAGCGACGGATTTGCTAGTGAATCTCGTCAACGGCCTAGTGAAATTGCCTAATCCAGCGCGCGGTGCGCGTCGTCAAGGCCAACCGGTCAGCCGTGCTTGCAGCAGCCGGCGACGTGGTCGTTGACGAGGCCACAAGCCTGCATGAAGGCGTAGCAGGTTGTGCTGCCGACAAAGCGGAAGCCGAGCTTTTTCAGTTGCTTCGACAGCAGGTCCGACTCCATCGTGCTGGCCGGCACATCGGCCAGTGACGCCGGTGCGTTGATCTTCGGCGTGTTGCCGACGATGTGCCAGACGACGCGTTCGAGCGTTTCGCCGCGCGCATGCAGGTCGAGCAGCGCCCGGGCGTTGCCGATGATGGCTTCGATCTTGCCGCGATGGCGAATGATGCCCGGGTCGAGCACCAGCCGGTCGACGTCGGCCGGACCGAACGCCGCGATGGCTGCCGCATCGAAATTGCAAAAAGCGCGACGGTAGCCGTCGCGCTTTTTCAGTACCGTCAGCCACGACAACCCGGCCTGCATGCCTTCAAGACAGAGCATCTCGAACAGCGTGCGCTCGTCATGGCATGGCAGGCCCCACTCTTCGTCGTGATAGGCGACGTAGAGCGGGTCGGTCGACAGCCAGCCGCAGCGCGGCAGGCCGTCATCACAGACGGTAACGTTCGACTTCACGGTTCATTTCTCCGGCCAGCCGGTCGAGCTCGCGCGCCGAGTTGGCGGTCTGCATCGCTGCGCTGCTGCTGGCTTCGGACATCTGTGCGATGCGTTCGACCAGTTGGGCGATATTGGTGCTGGCCGCACTCTGCTCGCGGATCGCGCCGCTGATGTCAGCGACGTGTTCGACCACGGCGGTCGAACCGCTGCGGATCGCGCCGATCGCGGTGCCGGCTTCGCGTGCTTGCGACACGGCGCCTTCGACTTCGAGGACGACTTCGCGCATCCGCTCGACCGCGGCCAGCGCGCCCTGCTGGATCGCGGCAACGGTGCCCGAAATTTCCTGCGTCGACACCGCGGTGCGCTCGGCGAGCTTGCGGACTTCGTCGGCGACGACGGCGAAGCCGCGGCCGGTTTCGCCGGCGCGGGCCGCTTCGATCGCGGCGTTCAGTGCCAGCAGATTGGTCTGGTCGGCGATGTCCTTGATCACGCCGACGACCGCATTGATGTCGGCACTTTTTTCCTTCAATGCATCGATCTGGCCGGCGGCTTCACGCACCGAGCCCGAAATCGCATCGATGCGGGTGACGCTGGTATCGATCACCTGCGCGCCGGTGCTGGCCTGACGGCCCGACTCGCGCGAGATCTGGTCGGCTTCGGACGCACGATCGGCGATGTGGCTGATGCTGACGGTGACTTCCTCGACCGTGGCCGCCATGCTCGTCGCTGCTTCGCTGGTGCTGCCGGCGTTCTGCGACATGCTGCCGGCGGCGCGGGCGACTTCACCGGTCGCGCTGCCGATGGTGCGGATGTGGTCCGACATGTCCTTCAGGCTCTGGCGGGTGCGGTCGAGCAGGCGGTTGAACGCGGTGACGGTCTGGGCAATTTCGTCGTTGCCGCGCACCGGCACGCGCCGGGTGAAGTCGAGGCTGGCCTCGATCTCGCCGACGGTCTGCTGCATGGCCAGCAGCGGCTGGCGGATCGAACGGTAGAGCAGGGTGCCGAACACCGCGAGCGCAATCGCGGCCAGTGCCACGGCGCCGGCCATCACGTTGCGGGCGCTGGCTTCGCTGGCGAGGATGGCGTCCTGCTGCAGTTTGGCCTCGTGCGCGTTGTGCTCGTGGAGTGCTTCCAGCTTCTTCTCGGTTGCGATCGCAGCGTCGCGGCCCTGATGCGCGATCTGCGTCTGCGCGCCGGCCACGTCGCCGGCCTTGGCCTTGGCGATGACCTCGTCGTAGATCGTGTGGAACGACTGCAGGCTCGACTTGAAGTCGGCGAAACGCTGCTGGTCTTCGCTGTCGGTATGCACTTTCTCGTAATCGCGTGCGGTCTGCTCGATTGCAGCGCGGCGCTGGCCGATTTCGTCGGCCAGCCTGGTACGCGCGTCGGGGTTCTGTTCGACGACGTACTGGGCGACGAGGATCTGCTCGATCTTGTAGTTGTTGTTGATGTCGTTGCCTTTGCTCAGGCCGTCGAACGCATCGTCGACGAGCAGGGCGACGCTGGTTTCGACCTGTTTGAACATGACATTGCCGGCGATGCCGACGACGACAAGCGCGGCAATGGCGGCAACGATCAGTGCGATCAGCCGGTGTCCGATATTCATGGCTTTTTCCTTGGGTGGTGTTCGACGGCGGACTGCCAGCCTTTATCGGCACAAATGCGCCGAAATTGAGACGGATTTTCTTTCAGAGAACCGAACGGACGAGCGACAGTGCGATCGCGAACATCATCAGTGCGATCAGCAGATCAAGGATGCGCCAGGCGCGCGGATCGCGGAACCATGGTGTGAGCCGTGTTGCGGCAAAGGTCAGGCTGAAGAACCAGATGAAGGAAAAACCGGCGGCGCCGAGCAGAAACCACGGCTGGGCTTCGGCCGGTTGCTGGGCGCCGATGCCGCCGACGAGCACGATGGTGTCGAGCAGCGCGTGCGGGTTCAGGAAGGAAAAGCCCAGTGTTGCGATGAAGACCGCACGTGGCGAGGCGATGCCGCGCGCGACCTCGGGGGCCAGCGCGGTCGGGCGGATGGCTTTTTTCAGCGCGCCAAAGCCGTACCAGCAGACGAAGGCCGCACCCGCCAGCGCCATCCAGCGTTGCAAACCCGGTGCGGCCGTCAGCAAGGTCCCCATGCCGGCAATGCCGGCACTCATCATGACCAGATCCCAGAGACCACAGCAGAACGCCGTCAGAAAAAGCTGCTGGCGGGCGATACCCTGGCGAAGCACGAAGGCATTCTGGGCACCGATCGCCATGATCAGGCTGGCCGAGAGCATCAGCCCGTTCAGGGTGGCGGAAAGCGGGGACATGATCGGGATCCGGATGGCGGGCCGCTTACCCTAACGCCGGCGGGCTGCCGGTGCCAATTGCGGACTTCCCCGGCTGCATCGGCGGAAAAGCGGCAACGAACTACCCTTGAAAGCGATGCCTTTTCTCAATTATTATACGCGAATGGTTCTCAATAACGATTTCAGATGGCGCGTCAGCCCGGTGCTGATCGGCGTGACCGGCGTGCACCTTCTGGCGATCTACTTCGTCGTCAGCACTTTCGTTTCGACGACGCCACCACAGATCATCCAGCCTTCGCTGATGTTCGCGACGCTGAGCGAACCGGCGCCCGCAGCGAAGCCGCAGGCTGCTCCGGCGACAAGGCCCGAACCGCAACCGGCCAAGCCCAAAGTCGAGCCCAAGACGGAACCCAAGGCCGAGCCCGTCAAGCAGCAGGCCAAGCCTGTCGCCAAGCCGGTGGCCAAGACCACCACCAGTGAAAAGGCCCTGCACGACAGCCGTCCGGCCGAGCCCGAACCGGCCGCCGCGGCTGCTGCACCGGCAGCCCCTGCGGCACCGGCTGCACCCGCCGCGCCTGCAGCAGCCACTGCCGGTGCCGAAAAATCTGCCGCCGCTGCGCCGGTGACCGAAACCGCGCCGTCGTTCCATGCCAACTATCTGGCCAATCCGCGTCCGGCCTATCCGCCGCAGTCGCGTGCGCTCGGCGAGGAGGGCGCGGTGACGTTGCGCGTTCGCGTCGGCGAGAACGGCTTGCCGATTTCGGTCGAGGTCGCCAAATCGAGCGGCTTCCCCCGGCTTGACGAAGTCGCGAAGAACACCGTCAAGAACCGCTGGAAATTCGTGCCGGCCAAGAAGGGCAGCGAGTCGGTCGTTGGCACGGTGCTGGTACCGATCGAGTTCAAGCTCAACAGCTGACCGTTTTTCATCCGAATCCACGTCCAGCCCCGCCCGCAAGGCCGGGGCTACGTTGTTTGTGCGCGGGTCCGGTCACACCATCGTTCCGCCACAACGCAAGGCGGACAACGAGCGCGACGCAGTTGCAGCGTCATGCGCGCGAGGCAGCGCGGCGTGCGTGCTAAACAACTTGATGCCACAGGCCTGGCACGCCATCGTCGCCCTTCTGCTCGGCGACGCTTGCGGTATACTCTCCGGTTTGTTTGCGGAGGGCAGAACATGCCGATTTATGCTTACCGCTGCTCGTCCTGCGGACACGACGGCGAACACATGCAAAAGATGGCCGATGCGGCGCTCGTGGAGTGCCCGAGCTGCCATGGCCAGACGTACGTGAAACAGGTGACCGCCGCGGGCTTCCAGCTCAAGGGTTCGGGTTACTACGTGACCGATTTCAAGAACGGCAGCAGCCCGGCACCGTCCGGCGGTGCCTGCGGTTCGGGCAACTGCGGCCACGCCCATTGATACGGACACCTTGATGGCCAGCCTGAAGAAATACCTGCTGACCGGCCTCCTGATCTGGGTGCCGCTCGCGATCACGCTCTGGGTACTGAACCTGATCATCGGCACGATGGATCAGATCGGCGCCTTGCTGCCGACGCCGATGCGCCCCGATTACTGGCTGTTGCAGCGTCTGGCCAACGACATGCCTTGGCTGGCCGACAAGCAGGCGATACCGGGCTTCGGTGTCGTACTGACCGCCGTTGTCCTGCTGGTCACCGGGCTGATTGCCCACAACATCATCGGCCGGCAACTGCTGCTGCTGGGTGAGTGGGTA
Source organism: Jeongeupia naejangsanensis (assembly GCF_016865585.1). Classification (GTDB taxonomy): domain Bacteria; phylum Pseudomonadota; class Gammaproteobacteria; order Burkholderiales; family Chitinibacteraceae; genus Jeongeupia; species Jeongeupia naejangsanensis. The sequence continues at coordinate 197,825 of NZ_JAESND010000004.1, forward strand.
CTCAACCGCATTCCCATCGTCCGTTCGATCTATTCGAGCGTCAAACAGGTGTCGGATACGCTGTTCTCCGATTCGGGACAGGCGTTCCGCACCGCGGTGCTGGTGCAGTTTCCGCATCAGGGCACCTGGGCGGTCGGTTTCGTCACCAGTCAGGTCAGCGGCGAGATCGCCGACAAGCTGGGGCAGGAGCTGATTTCGGTGTTCGTGCCGACGACGCCGAACCCGACCTCGGGCTTCCTGTTCATGGCGCGCAAAGCCGATGTGCACGAACTGGAAATGAGTGTCGACGAAGCACTCAAATACGTGATTTCCCTCGGTGTGGTGTCCCCGGCCGGCAAGCCGGCCCCCCTGCCGGTGGCCGCGACTCAGCCCGCGGCCTGATTCAAATACAAAGGAAAAATGCAATCATGCGTACCGATTACTGTGGTCTGATCGACCAGCGTTACCTTGGCCAGACCGTCGTTCTTCAGGGCTGGGCCCATCGTCGTCGTGACCACGGCGGCGTGATCTTCATCGACCTGCGTGACCGCGAAGGCATCGTCCAGGTCGTGATCGATCCGGATACCCCGGAAGCCTTCAAGCTGGCCGATTCGTCGCGCAGCGAGTACGTCCTGCAGATCACCGGTCTGGTGCGCGGTCGTCCGGAAGGCACGACCAATGCCAAGATGATTTCGGGCCAGATCGAAGTGCTGGCCAAGGACATCGTGATCCTCAACAAGGCCGACACGCCGCCGTTCCAGATCGACGACGAAAACCTGTCGGAAAACGTCCGCCTGACCAACCGCGTGATCGACCTGCGTCGCCCGCAGATGCAGAAAAACCTGCGCCTGCGCTACAAGGTCGCGCTGCTGGTGCGCAACTTCCTCGACACCAAGGGCTTCATCGACATCGAAACGCCGATGCTGACCCGCAGCACGCCGGAAGGCGCGCGCGACTATCTGGTGCCGAGCCGCGTGCACGACGGCCAGTTCTTCGCGCTGCCGCAATCGCCGCAGCTGTTCAAGCAACTGCTGATGGTCGCCGGCTTCGACCGCTACTACCAGATCACCAAGTGCTTCCGCGACGAAGACCTGCGCGCTGACCGCCAGCCCGAATTCACCCAGATCGATATCGAGACCTCGTTCCTGAACGAGGAAGAAATCATGTCGATCACCGAGGAAATGGCACGCCACGTCTTCAAGGAAGCGATCGGCGTCGACCTCGGCGAATTCCCGCGCATGCAGTACGACGATGCGATGTTCTACTACGGCTCGGACAAGCCGGACCTGCGCGTCGACCTCAAGTTCACCGAACTGACCGACGTGATGAAGACGGAAGAGTTCAAGGTCTTCCGCGGTGCAGCCGACATGGAAGGCGGTCGCGTCGTCGGCCTGCGCATCCCGGGCGGTGCGGACTTCAGCCGTTCGGTGATCGACGAGTACACCAAGTTCGTCGGCATCTACGGCGCCAAGGGTCTGGCCTACATCAAGGTCAACGACGTTTCGAACATCAGCAACGATCCGGACAACTCGGGCCTGCAGGCGCCGATCGTCAAGTTCCTGTCGAACGATGCACTGAAGGCGATCATCGAACGCACCGGCGCGCAGAACGGCGACCTGATCTTCTTCGGCGCCGACAAGCGCAAGGTCGTCGACGAAGCCATCGGCGCGCTGCGCATCAAGATCGGTCACGAGAAGGGCGAAGCCGGCGGTTACTTCACCAAGTCGTGGAAGCCGCTGTGGGTCGTCGATTTCCCGATGTTCGAATACGACGAAGACGGCAAGCGCTGGAACGCCTGCCACCACCCGTTCACCTCGCCTAAGGCCGAACATCTTGAACTGCTGAAGACCGATCCGGGTGCGTGCAAGGCGCGTGCCTACGACATGGTGCTGAACGGCTGGGAAATGGGCGGCGGCTCGGTGCGTATCCACCAGGCCGACGTGCAGTCGACCGTGTTCGACGCACTCGGCATCGGCGAGGAAGAAGCACAGAACAAGTTCGGCTTCCTGCTGGACAACCTCAAGTTCGGCGCGCCGCCGCACGGTGGCCTGGCCTTCGGCCTCGACCGTCTGGTCACGCTGATGACCGGCGCCGAGTCGATCCGCGACGTGATTGCCTTCCCGAAGACCCAGCGCGCCCAGTGTCTGCTGACAAACGCACCGAACGCGGTCGACGAAAAGCAACTGCGCGAGCTGCATATCCGCCTGCGCAATCCGGTGCAAACTGCCTGATTCCATAGGAATAAGTGCAACAGATGAAAGGCGCCCGACGGGGCGCCTTTTCTTTATGCGCTGTTTTCCGGTAAATTAATCCAACATTACTAACTTGTTGGATTGGTGCGGCTGATGGAAAGATTGAACAGTCGTATGACTTACCGTTGCGGTCATGCCTTGCAGGCCCTGCCGAGTTCGTTCGAACAGAACGAGGCCTTCCTGATCCGGGTCGCCTTTACCTGCCCGGACTGCATTGCCGAGATCACCCGCAGGGCGGTGCTCGATACCCGGGCCTACGTCAACATGCAGCAGATCTCGCCCGGCATGGCGGCCTTCGTCATCGAAGTCAGCCAGACCCACGACGAGCTCGGCAAACTGCTGGCGGCTGTCGGTTACGTGCGCCGCGGCAAGTCGCTGGACGAGCTCACGCCCGGCATCGAGGTCGTCGAGGAAGACGGTTGCGTCTGGCGCAAGGAGCTCTGGTTTGCAACCAACACCGATCCGCGCCATGTCGTCGCCCTGATCCAGCACATCAAGATGGAGACCGCATGGCTGGGCAGCTACCTGCCCGGAGAAATGGCAGCGGTGCAGTACTTCTCGTTCCCGCTTTGAACGGAAACGAATGAACAACGGGCAGCCTGGGCTGCCCGTTGTTCATTCGTCTGCCGGTTCGCCGAAGAGCTGGCTCCAGAGCGTCCGCACCGCTGCCATCGCATCGGCGATGGTCGCCAGTGTTGCCGGCGACGGCTTGGTGCCGTTGAGCCGGTTGGCATGCTGCAATCGCCGAAGTTCGCGGTAGGCGGTCTGCGCATGGCTTGCCAGGCCGGCATCGATCAGCCCGTCGCGCGCGGCGAAACCGAGCAGGGCGATGTTGCCCAGATTTCCGGTCAGGTCACCGAAGCGGCGGGCGTGCGCCAGAATCAGGTACTGAACGATGAACTCGATGTCGACAATGCCGCCGCGACAATGCTTGACGTCATCGGGCTTGGGCGGATGGGTTTCGAACATCCGCTCCCGCATCTTGACCACCTCTTCGCGCAGCGCGTCGAGGTCGCGCTCGCTGCGCAGGATGTCGTTCTTGACGGCATCGAAGGCCGCGCCGATCGTCGCTTCGCCGCAGACGAAGCGCGCCCGTGTCAGCGCCTGATGCTCCCATACCCATGCCGATTTGCGCTGGTACTCGGCGAACGCTTCGATGCTGGAAACCAGCAGCCCCGAGGTGCCGTTCGGCCGAAGGCGCAGGTCGATGTCGTAGAGCGCGCCGGCAGACGTCAGTGTGGTCAGCCAGGTGACGATTTTCTTGGCCAGCCGCGCGTAGCTTTCCGGCGCGTCCGGATGGGGATCGTCGTACAGGTAGACCAGGTCCAGATCCGAGCCGTAGCCGAGCTCCTTGCCGCCGAGCTTGCCGTAGCCGATGGCGGCGAAGCGTGGCACCTCGCAATGCCGCTTGGGCAACTCGCGCCAGACCTCGGCGATCGTGACCGTCAGGATCAGGTCGGCCAGAGCAGACAGGTGGTCCGATACCGTTTCCAGCGACAACAACCCCGCCAGATCCTGCGCCACGATGCGGAAGACCTGCGTGTGCTGAAAATGCCGCAGGCAATCCATCTTTGCCTCGGTATCGTCGCCGAGTTCGGCGATTTCCTGCCGCAGGATCTTGCCTAGCCTGACCCAGTCGGGCGCCTGATACAGCAGGCGCGCATCAAGCAGCTCGTCGAGCAGGATGGGGTGGCGGGTCAGGTAATCCGATACCCACGGACTGGCGCTGTAGAGTTCGGCCAGCCGGTTCAGCGTCTGCGGATGTTCGGCCAGCAGCGCCAGATAGGATTCGCGCCGGCCGATGGCCTCCAGCAGACCGAGCAGCCTCGAAAGCGTGTCGTCCGGGTTCGGATAGCCTGCGGCGACGCCGATCAGCGCCGGCAGGATGTGGTCAACGCGCTGACGACAGCGGTCGGGCATTTGCTGGTAGCGGTTGCTGCTGGCGAAGGCGGCAAGTTTGCGCGCCAGTTCGGTTGCGTCGCGGTAACCCTTGGCGGCGAGCGCGTCCGGTGCCTGTTCGCCGTCGCGGGTCTGCTGCCAGGCGCCGTCGTCGGCACCGCCCGTTGCCTCCTGCGGCAGGCCGAAAATCTGTTCGAACTGCAGCGTCACCCGATCGCGGTGATACGCGAGTGCCGCCGTGAATGCCGCCCAGTCGGCAAAGCCCATGCTGGTGGCGATCCGGGCCCGGTCGTCATCGTTGCCGGGCAGGGTTTGCGTCTGTGCATCGTCAATGTACATCAGCCGATGCTCGACGTTGCGCAGGAAAGCATACGCCATTTGCAGTTCGGCGACGGTTTCGGCAGGCAGCAGGCCCTGCCGGCCGAGTTCGTCGAGCGTGCCCCGCGTCTCGCGCTGCGTCAGCGCCTTGACGCGGCCGCCGCGAATCAGCTGGAAGACCTGACCGATGAATTCGATCTCGCGGATGCCGCCCGGCCCGAGCTTGATGTTGTCGATCCGGTCTCGGCGCTGCACCTCGCGGCGGATCTGGCTGTGCAACTCGCGCATCGACTGGTAGGCGCCGTAGTCGAGGTATTTGCGGTAGACGAAGGGGTGGATCAGCTGCATCAGCGCATCGCCGTCACCGGTCATCGCGCGGCCCTTGATCCATGCGTAGCGCTCCCATTCGCGCCCTTGGGTGATCAGGTAGTTCTCCAGTGCGGCGAACGAACACACCAGCGGGCCCGAGTCGCCGAACGGACGCAACCGCATGTCGACGCGGAAAACGATGCCGTCTTCGGTCGGGTCGTCGATCAGCTGGATCAGTTTCTTGCCGATCCGCGTGAAGTATTCGTGATTGGTCAGCCTGACATCGCCGTCGGTTGTGCCGTCCTCGGGGTAGACGAAGATCAGGTCGATGTCGCTCGAGACGTTGAGTTCGCGTCCGCCGAGCTTGCCCATGCCGACGACGATCAGCTCCTGGAGTTCACCGCTGTCCTCGCCGATCGGCCGGCCGGGGCGGGTTTCATTGCGTGTGACGAAGGCGAGTGCATGCTGGACCGCCAGTTCGGCGAGATCCGACACCGTGTGGACCGCCTCGTCGAGATCGGCCAGTCCTTCGAGTTCGCGGGCGATCAGCCTCGCCATCACCGCCTGCCGCAACCGGCGCAGCTTGCGCTTGAAAGCCGCTTCGTCATTTGCGCTGTCGTTCAGCAGGCGCAGCGACATCTCTGCATGACTGAAAGGCTGGTACAGGTGGGCGGCGGTCTCGTCGGCGAGATCGGGATGACGGGTAAAGAGGCGTTGCAGGTAGCGGCTGTGGGCCAGCGCCGGGGCCAGTGTGCTCGAAGTCACAGTATCGCAGCTCATGGGACGGGTCTGTTCGCGTTAGAATCGACGACTGTTTACGCTAGCACAATCAGCCTGTTCCGGGCGCACCGGCATTTCTCATGTTTGTTGATTTTCTTCGCCCCGCTTTCCGCCCCCGATTTCTGCCGCACGCCTGTACGGGCCAATGCCGGTGCTGAAACGCCTGACCGGTCGCCTTGGCAGGATCGGCCACGTACTGGGTCGGGTCGCGCGCTGGCATGGCCGCCTGCTGTTGTGGTTGCTGGGGCTGGTTGCGCTGGTACTGGCCGTGGCCGCGACGGCCTGGCAGTTCTACTTCGTGCCTAGGCTGGATGAGTTCAGGCCGCAGATCGTCGCCGCGCTGTCGAGTGCCAGCGGCGTGCCACTGCAACTGAATCACATCGAAGGCGGTTGGCGCGGCGGTCGCCCGAGGCTGACGATGGAAGGCGTCAGCGTGCTCGACGCGCGGCATGTGCCGGCGCTGCAGCTGGCGCGCCTGGATGCCGATCTGACGTGGTGGTCGCTGTTCGTCGGCAAGCTGCATTTCAAGCAACTGCGGCTCGAGGCGCCACGCGTGTCATTGTCGCGCGATGCAGAAGGTCGCTTGCATCTTGGCAGCCTGGCACTGCATACCGCGCAAGACGGCCAGGACAACCGCTTTGTCGACTGGCTGCTCGAACAGGGCGAGGTCCGTTTGAGTGGCGGCGAGCTCGTCTGGGACGACGCACTGACCCAGGCCGGCCCGCAACGGTTCGCCAATGTGAGCTTCGTGCTGAGCAACTGGCTGGGGCAGCATCGCGTCAAGCTGTCGCTGACGCCCCCGGCGGCGATCGCCAGCCCGGTCACATTGAGTGGCCGCTTCAGCGGCAAGCATCTTGCCCGGCTGGCGACGTGGCGCGGCTCGCTCGATCTGCAAATCGACCGCGCCGATCTGGCTCAGGTCTGGTCGCAGATCCCCGAGGCCCGGCGGCCGTTTCCGGCGCTGTCGGGGCAGGCGGGGGGACGATTGTCGTTCGATTTTGCCGGCGGGCGGATCGGGTCGGCGCAGTTGTCCCTGAAAGGGCAGGACTGGACCGCCCGGATTGGCGATGCACCGATCACGCTGGCGCGTTTCGACGGCCGTTTTGCACTCGAGCAGCGCGACAAGCTGCGTCGGATCGACATCAACATCACCCGTGCGGACGGCCGCGACGGTTTGCTGTGCAATGGCTGCAGTCTCAGTTACAGCGAAACGGCCGGTGATCAGCGCCGCATCAGGGCGCGTGGCTGGCAGCTGGAAACGCTGCCGGCCTATCTGCCGATGTTGCCGAAGGCATGGGCCGAACAGGTCGCGTCACTGCGGCTGGCGGGCCAGCTCAAGGACGGCGAATTGTCGTGGGCCGGCGATGCCGGCAAACCCGGCCACTATTCGGGGCGGATGGTCCTTGCTGGCGCAACGGTGGCCGGTGTCGCCGGCTGGCCTGGCGTGAGTGGCGCCGATGTCTGGCTGCAGTTCGACGAAAAACGGGGCGAACTGCAATTGACCAGCCCGCGCTTCGGTATCGAATGGCCGTCCGAATTTGCCGAGCCGCTGGTGTTCGACAAGGCCGCTGTCGAAGCCGACTGGCGTCGTGAAGGGGAGGAGTGGCGGATCGACTTGCCGAAGCTCGCTTTCGAGAACCGCGACATCACGCTCGATCTGAAAGCGAATTACCGCTATCGCAACGCCGATGACGACCTGCTCGACGTCAGCGGGCGTATCGGCCGGCTGACCGCGCAGCGTGCATATGCCTATCTGCCGCGCGAGGCAGGGGCTGAAACGCTCGCCTGGCTCAAGCATTCGCTGAAAGCGGGGCAGGGGCTGGATGGCAAGGTCGTCGTGCACGGGCCGCTGGCCAAGTTTCCGTTTCCGGACGACCGGGGCGGTCGCTTCCAGATCACCGCCTTGGCGCGCGGCGTCACGCTCGATTTCGCCGATGGCTGGCCGCCGATCAGCAACATCGACGGCGTGCTCGATTTCCATGGCAACAGGATGGACATCCGCGCCGATAGCGGCGCGAAGATCCTCGGCACCTCGCTGTCGAAGGTGCATGTCGCCATCGCCGATCTTGCCCATCAACCCTTGCTGGAAATCGACGGAAGCGCCGGAGGGAAAACGTCGGATTTCCTCGACTTCCTGCGCCAGAGCCCGCTGCATGCGCACACCGCCGCGTATGTCGACGGGCTGAAGGCCGAAGGCAGCGGCGAACTGACACTCAAGCTCGGCGTGCCGCTGGACAATCCGGATGCCACCAGGGTCGACGGCCGGTTCCAGTATGCCGACAACCAGCTCGATTTCGGCGCCGGCGTGCCGCTGCTGACGCGCGCGCGCGGCGAACTCGGCTTCACCGAGCGGAGTTTCGAGCTGCGCAACGGTGCGGCGCGGATTTTCGGCGGTGACAGTCGCGTCTCGGGCAAGACCGGTGCCGATGGCAAACTCCGGCTGCAGCTTGCCGGGCAGGTGCAACTGGCCGAGGTGATGCGCCGTTACCCGATGCCATTGGGCGGCAACATCAAGGGGGCGGTCGCCTATCAGGGGCAGCTGGATCTGGGGGACGACGGCTATACGCTGAACGTGCAATCGCCACTGATGCAAGCGGAGGTCGACCTGCCGGCGCCGCTGGGCAAGCGCGTTGGCGATGTCCGGCTACTGCGGTTGCAGCTGGCCGGTGACCCGAAGGGCAGCCGGATCGATTTCGGTTACGGCAACCTGCTGGCCGGTGCCTTGCGTCTGCCCGATTCGGGCGCCAGCAGTGGCCAGATCGTACTGGGGAGCGCCAGCGCCGCCGCGCCAACCAAACCCGGTTTTGCGATTTCCGGCAGCTGGCCGGCGCTCGACGTGCAGGCATGGGCCAAGGTCGCGCCAAGCGGGGCACGCGACGATGTCGCCTTGGCGCTCTCCGGCGATGTGCAGATCGGCCAGTTGAGCGGCTGGGGGCGGCAGCTCAACGCGGTCCGGGTCCGGTTTACCGGCGATGGCCGCAACTGGCAGAGCGACGTCAGCGCGCGTGAACTGGCCGGCAAATTGGGCTGGGACGGCAATGGCAACGGCAAGCTCAGCGCACAGTTGCAGCGACTGGCCTTGCCGCTGGGCGAAACGGCGCAGGGTACTGCACCGCAGGATTCGGCGCATGCGGCGGCAAGCGGCGTGCGCAAGCTGCCGGCGCTGGACATCGCCATCGGTGACCTGCGCTACAAGTCACTGCAGCTCGGCAGAATGGCTGTGCTGGCCAGCCAGCAGGGCGAGGATTGGCGGCTCGACAAGGTCGAACTGGTGAATCCGGACCTGAATCTGGTCATGAATGGCAGTTGGCGGCAGGGAAGCCACGTCAACGGTCATATCGAGGCCAGTACGCCAAGTACCGGCAACCTGCTCGGCCGGCTCGGCTACCCGGATACCGTGAAGCGTGCGCCGGCGAAGTTCAGCGGCGATCTGACCTGGGACGGGCCGCTGTTCCCGCCCGATCTGAGTTCGATGCGCGGCACGATGTCGCTCGATGTCGGCGCCGGGCAGTTTGCCAAGATCGATCCCGGTGTTGCACGCTTCCTGTCGGTGCTGAGCCTGCAGGCGCTGTCGCGCCGGGTGCAGCTCGATTTCCGCGATGTGTTCTCGAGCGGCTTCGAGTTCGACGCCATCACCGGTCAGGCGAAAATCGACAAGGGCATCGCGCAGACCGACGATCTGGTGATCGCCGGCCCCGCGGCGCAGGTGCTGTTCCGCGGCAACGCCAACTTCGTTGCCGGCACGCAGAACCTGCGGGTACGCATCGTGCCGGTGATCGGTGATACGGTCGCAATCGCTACCGGCATCATCAATCCGGTCGTCGGTGTTGCGGCATTTTTGCTGCAGCGCGCACTCAAGGACCCGCTGGGGCAATTGGTTGCCTATGAATACGATATAAGCGGCACGATGAGCGACCCGCAGATCCGCCCGACGCGGCAAAGTCCCGCTGACCGCTTGTACAACGTAGAACAGGGGATGCGACGATGAAAACACTCACAGCCACGGCCATCCAGATGGTCTCGACGCCCGACGTGGCCGACAACCTGAGGACCGCAGCCGGTTTGATCGAACGTGCCGCTGGCGCAGGTGCCACGCTGGCGGTTCTGCCCGAGTATTTTGCGATCATGGGCCAGCGCGACACCGACAAGCTCGCGGTTGCCGAGGCATTCGGCCGGGGACTGATCCAGGATTTCCTCGCCGCGCAGGCCGACCGGCACGGCCTGTGGCTCGTCGGTGGCACGGTGCCGCTGGCCGCGCCGGGTGCGACGCGGGTCCGCAATGCCAGTCTGGTCTTCGATTCGACCGGCATCTGCGTCGGTCGTTACGACAAGATTCACCTGTTCGGTTTCGACAATGGCAGCGAGCACTATGCCGAGGCCGACACGATCGAGGCGGGCAATACGCCGCTGGTGCTCGACACGCCGTTTGGCCGTCTCGGGGTGGCGGTGTGCTACGACCTGCGGTTTCCCGAGCTGTTCCGGACTGCCGGCGAGGTCGACATCTGGGCGCTGCCGGCGGCATTTACCGCGACGACCGGCCGGGCACACTGGGAGGTGTTGCTGCGGGCGCGGGCGATCGAGAACCAGTGCTTTGTCGTGGCTTCGGCGCAGGGCGGCGTGCATCAGAGCGGCCGCGAAACCTGGGGGCACAGCATGATCGTCGACCCGTGGGGGCAAGTGCTGGCATTGCACGAAGCAGGTCCGGGGCTGGCGAGTGCCGAGCTCAAGGCCAGCCAGCTGGAGCGCGTTCGCAAGGTGCTGCCTGCATTAGCACATCGCCGGCTGTAGTACCGGCAGGCCGATTCAGCGGCTGGCGTGAGCCGCTCGCCGTACACTTTGCTTTGCCAGCGTCCCGTCCGCCGGCCGATGCCGCGTCGGTCCGGCATCGGGCCTGCGGTTTGCGGACCGGACGATATCGTTGCCTTGCGTTGCTGCAGCGCTTGGCGGATGCTTGAGCCCTTTTTCGCAGGTGACCCCATGACCGCGCTTCAGACCGCACACAGCATGCTGCTCACGCCGTTCGGCCTCGACGATCGTCAGCTCGATCAGGTCTTCGGCGCGCTGATGCACCACGACCTCGATTACGCCGATCTCTATTTCCAGTACAGCCGTGCCGAGGCGTGGAGTCTGGACGAAGGCATCGTCAAGTCCGGCAGTTTCCACATCGATCAGGGCGTCGGCGTGCGGGCGATCGCCGGCGAGAAAACGGCATTCGCGTATTCGGACGACATCGGCCTGCAGCCGCTGCTCGATGCCGCCGGGGCGACGCGGGCGATCGGACGGCAAGGCGGCAATGGTGTCGCCGTGCGTCATCTGCCGGTGTCCGGGCATGCGCTGTATCGGCCCGTTGATCCGCTGGCCAGCCTGAACGAGGCGGCCAAGGTCGCGCTGCTGGAAAAGCTCGAGCGCATTGCGCGCTCGCTTGATCCGCGCGTGGTTCAGGTGATGGCGAGTCTGGCTTCCGAGTACGAGGTGATCTTCGTCGCCCGTCATGATGGCCATCGCGCCGCCGACGTGCGTCCGCTGGTGCGTTTGAGCCTGCAGGTCATCGTCGAACAGGACGGACGTCGCGAACAGGGCGGCGCAGGTGGTGGCGGCCGTTTCGATTACGCCCATTTCAGCGACGACGTGCTCGCCGACTACGCCAAGAAGGCGGTCGATCAGGCGTTGCTCAATCTCGAGGCCCGCCCGGCACCGGCCGGCGAGATGACCGTCGTGCTCGGCAACGGCTGGCCCGGCATCCTGCTGCACGAGGCAATCGGCCACGGTCTTGAAGGCGACTTCAATCGTAAGGGCAGCTCGGCGTTCTCGGGCAAGATCGGCCAGCGCGTCGCCAGTGCCGGCGTCACCGTGATCGACGACGGTACGATTCCGGATCGCCGTGGTTCGCTCAACGTCGACGATGAAGGCAACCCGACCAGCCGCACCGTGCTGATCGAGGACGGCATCCTCAAGGGCTATATGCAGGACAGCCTGAACGCCAGACTGATGGGCATGCCGCTGACCGGCAACGGCCGGCGCGAAAGCTACGCCCACCTGCCGATGCCACGGATGACCAACACCATCATGCTCGGCGGCGACAAGGACCCGGGCGAGATTCTTGCCTCGGTGAAGCGCGGGCTCTACGCCGCCAACTTCGGCGGTGGTCAGGTCGACATCACCAGCGGCAAGTTCGTGTTCTCCGCCGCCGAGGCGTGGTATGTCGAGGACGGCAAGCTGCTGTATCCGGTCAAGGGTGCGACGCTGATCGGTAACGGACCGGATGTCCTGACGCGCGTATCGATGATCGGCAACGACATGGCGCTCGATCCGGGTGTCGGTACTTGCGGCAAGGAAGGCCAGAGCGTGCCGGTCGGCGTCGGCCAGCCGACGCTGCGGGTCGATGGTGGCCTGACCGTCGGTGGTACGGCCTGATGCCGGTGGTGCAAGACACGCTCTACTTGCTGACGCCCGGTTACGACGTTGACGGCCATGGTCCGCACTTCTGTGCCGATTGTGCGACCGTCGAGGGTTTTCTCGTCTATTACCCGCAACTGGCCGGGCGTTTCGCCGTTGAGCGGATCGGGTTTCCCCGGCCGCGTCCCGAGCTCGTGCCGCTGCTCGGCGACGACCATCAGGGCTGCCCGGTGTTGATCCTCGCTGCGAGCAGCGCGGCCGACGCCGACCTGCCGGTGCAGACCGTGAACGGTCAGCGTTTCATCGACGAACCGAAGGCGATCCTGCGCTATCTCGGCCGCAAGCACGGCGTCGGTACGCCGTCCTGAAACGGCGGGTTGCGGACTTTCCCGATGCGGCAGGCGATGACGGCGGCGTAAGCTGCCGTTGTCGTTTCCAGGGAAAGAGGCATGGTCCGTTTTGACAGTATCCGCGCCCGCAACGGTGCGCGGATCGGTACGCTGACGCTCGACGCGCCGGCCCGGCTCAACGCGCAGACGCTGGCCATGGTCGACGCCATGCTGGCACAGCTCGATGCGTGGCAGGCCGACCCCGAGGTCGTCGCCGTGCTGGTCTCGGCGAGCGGCGAGCGGGCATTCTGTGCCGGTGGCGACATCCGGGCGCTGTATGACGCAATGGTGACGCCGGGGCATGTCGACCGCGGTGACCGGTTTTTCGCCCACGAGTATCTGCTTTGCCACCGCGTGCGTCATTATCCGAAGCCGGTGGTTGCGCTGGGTTTCGGTGCGATCATGGGCGGCGGCTGGGGGCTGTACTCGGCCGCAAGCCACCGGCTGATCCGCACCGACGCGCAACTGGCAATGCCGGAAATCGCGATCGGCCTGTTCCCGGATGTTGGCGCCAGCCGCTGGTTGCACGCGCTGCCCGACGGTTTGGGACGCTTCCTCGCCCTGACGGGGAGCCGCATCAATGCCAGCGATGCGGTTGCCAGTGGCGTGGCGCACGGGCTGACCGGCGCGGTGGGTCAGGACGAGCTTGCGCACGCCCTCGCCGAGCTGAACTGGCAGGGCGCACGCAATCGCGACGACGACATGCTGTCCGACTGGCTGGCGGGCTTCGTCCGGCAGCACCGGACCGAGGCGCCTGCATCGCGGTGGGTGCAAGCGCGCCATCATATCGAGGACCTTGTCGGCGGTGATGGTCTCGAGGAGATCGCTGCGCGTCTGCAGCGCAATGCCAAAAGCGACGACTGGGTGGGCCACGGCTGCGCGCACTTCCTTGCCGGCGCGCCGACCTCGGCGACGCTGATCTGGCGGCTGGCCGAGCGTGCGCTGCGGATCGACGACGATGCGCTGCTGGCGCTGGAGACCGAGGTCGCGCGTTTCTGCCTGCGCCACGGCGACTTCCGCGAGGGCGTCCGCGCCAAACTCGTCGACCGCGACGGTTTGCCGCGCTGGCGGGCGACGACGCTGGCCGATGCACAGCTGCAGGACTTGCCGCTCTGAGCATTTCCCCGTCGCAACACGCGAACGGGTGCGGGTGTACGACGCCAGCGTACAATTGCCAACGAGCTTGAAACTTTTTGCCACCGCGTCCATCTTATCGGTGCGGCATGGCCGCACATCAACATCTCTGGAGAGACCAAAATGCAACTCAACACCGCCCGTTACGGCGGCGAATCGCTCGCCGTTGAGCGTAACCGAGTCCTGCGCAATACCTATTTCCTGCTGGCCCTGTCGATGCTGCCGACTGCACTCGGCGCACTGGTAGGTGTGTCGATGCAGTTTGCCATGTCGCCGCTGATGGGCGCCGTCGTGTTCCTCGGCATCAGCTTCGGCGCGTTCTTCGCGATCGAAAAAACGAAGAACAGCGGCATGGGCGTCGTGCTGTTGCTGGCGTACACCGGCTTCATGGGCCTGTGGCTGTCGCAGATCCTCCAGGTTGCGCTGCGTTTCTCCAATGGCGCGCAAATGATCGGCACCGCCGCTGTCGGTACCGCTGCAATCTTCTTCACGCTGTCGGCGATCGCCACGGTGACGAAGAAGGATTTCAGCTTCATGGGCAAGTTCCTGATGATCGGCGTCGTCATGCTGATCCTGGCCTCGCTCGGCAACTTGTTCTTCCAGATCCCGGCGCTGTCGCTGGCGATCTCGGCGATTGCGGTGCTGATTTTCTCGGCCTTCATCCTGGTCGATACCAGCCGCATCGTGAACGGTGGCGAAACCAACTATGTCAGCGCAACGCTGCAGTTGTACCTGAACATCTACAATCTGTTCATCAGCCTGCTGAACATCCTGATGGCCTTCTCGGGTAACAACCGCAACTGATCGCGGTTACGCACCCGATGCAACGGCGCCCCTCGGGGCGCCGTTGTTTTTTCATGCGACGTGGGTTTGGCCCTATGGGGGCGACGGTGCCGGCGCGCTATGCTTGGGCGTGATGCGCATCCTTTCTCAACGCTACCGTGGCCAATGGCCATGGGTACTTGCTTATCTGGCGATCGGCCTGACGCTGGTCGTGCTGCTCGGTTATGCCGCGTATGACGCACGGCAGATCCGCCAGACCCGCGCCAGTACGCTGGCGCAGGATCTGCTGTGGCAGGAGCAGGCCATCCGCCTGCATTTGCAGACCAATCAGAACGTCATCGAGAACCTCGCCTACAGCCTCGCCGCCGATGCGATCCGGCCGGCGGACTTTGCCGCGCGCGCCGATGCCCTGATGAAGGCAAATCCCGAAATTGCTGCTGTCGAGTACATCAGCCGCGAGGGCAAGCGACTGGGCGGATTGCCGGTGTACAGCGCGCGTCCCAGCAGTCTTACGCCGCTCAACGATCCCGGCCTGATCGATGCCCTTGAAGGCGCGGCGTCGCTGGGGCGGCCGGTCTATTCGTCGGTGATCTATCGCAGTACGCCGCAGGTCGTCCTCGTTGTGCCGTACTTTCGCGCGACCGTTTACGAGGGGGCGGTGCTGGCCACGTACGAGCTGCCGCCGTTGATGCAGTTGCAGGTGCCATGGTGGATGGTCCAGCGCTACGACCTGGCCCTGATCGATCCGTCGGGCCAGGCGCTGTTGCCGGCCGATTATGTCGCCGCGCCGGACCGCTTGAGCAAGGAGGTGGCGTTCGAGCCGCCGGGCAACGGCCTGAAGCTGAGGGCGAGCATCCGGGGCGATTCCAGCCCGGCCAGCCGGCAGATCGGCTTGCTGATCGCCAGCGTGCTGCTGCTGCTGGCCATGCTGGTCTGGGCGCTGACGCTGGTGAAGAAACGCATGGCCGAGCGCCAGCGGGCCGAGGAAGCGTTGCGCGACGAGATCGGCTTTCGTGCCGCGATGGAGGACTCGCTGACGACGGGCCTGCTGGCGATCGGCCGCGACGGCGAGCTGATCTACGTGAACCCCGGATTCTGCCAACTGGTCGGCTGGCGTGCCGATGAACTGATCGGACTGAAGCCACCACTGCCGTTCTGGCCGCCGGAACGCCTGTCGCATTGCGCCAGTGCCTTTCAGGCCATCCGGATGGGCAATGCGCCGGCGGGCGGTTTGCAGCTGCGTTTCATGCGTCGCGACGGGGAGCGTTTCGACGTGCGCCTGTACGCATCACGCCTGATCGATGGCCGCGGGGAGCACCGTGGCTGGATGGCGTCGCTGTACGACACGACCGAAATCCGCCGTGAACGCGAGGCGCTGGCGACGTCGCGGATGCAGCTGCGCACGGTGCTCGAAGGCCTCGATGCCTCCGTGTCGGTCACCGATGCGCGTACCGGCGCGCTGCTGTATCGCAACCGGGGGCATGCCAACCGTTTTTCGCTGCAGGCCGATGCCGAGTGCTGTCTGGTCCCGTTGGGTGCCCAGCCGTTGCACGACGGTCAGGGCGAGGAGCATTTCGACGTCATCAGCGGTCGCTGGTTTGCGGTGCAGCGGCGGTCGCTGGACTGGGTCGATGGCCGACCAGTGTGGCTTGAGATCGCATCCGACATCACCGCAAGGCGTCAGGCTGCCGAAGAAGCGCGCCTGCGTGACGAGCGTTTGCAGCACACCGCGAGACTGGTCAGCATGGGCGAAATGGCGTCGAGCCTGGCGCACGAACTTAACCAGCCGCTGGCCGCGATTGCCGGTTATGCCGCTGCCGGCGACAGCCTGCTGGAAATCGAGCCGCCGGCCCTGAAGCGGGCGCGCGAAACGCTGGGCAAGATCGGCGACCAGGCCGCGCGGGCGGGCCAGATCATTCGTGGCATCCGCAACTTTGTTTCCAAACGCGCACCCCGGGAAGACGACTGCCGTATCGACACGCTGCTGGCTGTTCCGGTCGAGCTGCTCGCGCCGCTGGCACGCAAGGCACAGGTGAAAATCGTGGTCGAGATCCCGGAGGGGCTGCCGAGCTTTCGCGGCGACGGGGTCATGCTTGAGCAGGTGCTCTTCAACTTGATGAAGAACGGCATCGAGGCGATGGCGTCGTTGCCACCGGCGCCACGCCGGTTGACGGTCAGCGCTGGGGTCATCGATGGTGGCATCGAGGTCAGCGTGACCGACCAGGGAACCGGCCTCAGCAGCCCGAACAGCCTGTTTCAGCCGTTTTTCAGTACCAAAGCCGACGGCATGGGGATGGGGCTCAATATTTGCCGTTCGGTCATGGAGCAGCACCGCGGCCACCTGCGGGTGGAGATTCCGCCGGAAGGTGGGTGCCGTTTCGTTTGCCGTCTGCCGTTGCCCGATACAAGAACCGATATGACCGAGGAGAAAGCCTGATGCGCCCGATAGCGATCATTGACGACGACATCGCCGTGCGCGATGCGCTGTCGCTGTTGTTTGAAACCCGCGAGTGGCCGAGCGCCGGCTTCGAGTCCGCCGAGCACTTCCTGAGCGCGGCCAATGTGGCCGACTACGCCTGCCTGATCATCGATGTGCGCATGACCGGTATGACCGGTCTGGAGCTCTTCGCGGAGTTGCAGGATGCGCCCTATCTGCCGCCGGTGATCTTTCTGACCGGCCACGGCGATGTGCCGATGGCAGTGTCGGCGGTCAAGGGCGGTGCCAGTGATTTCCTCGAGAAGCCCTACGATCACAAGGTGCTGCTCGCCAAGGTCGAGGAGTATCTGCAGCGCGACCTGACTGCACGCAGCAGCTGGGAAACCCGGCAGACGCTGTCCGAGCGCCTGACCAGCCTGACGCCACGCGAGCGCGAAGTCCTGCGTGAGCTGCTGGCCGGCAAACTCAACAAGCAGATCGCCGATGCACTCAGCATCAGCATCAAGACGGTCGAGGTGCACCGCGCCCGCATCTACGCCAAGTTGCGCGTACGTTCGGCGGTCGAACTTGCCGCGCAGCTCAAGGCGGTGCCAATCAACGAAATAGTCGGTGAGGCCGCCTCGGGCGGTGAGGGCTGATGCTGGGTTTTTGATTGATGCAAAACGGCGCCCGAGGGCGCCGTTTTCCTTGCGTGCTGCAGCCTTACTTCTTCGCCGGAGCGCTGGCCTTGGGCTTCGCTTCCTTGGTGCTGGCGGGCTTGGCCGCAGCGGGCGATGCCGTGGCTTTCGACGACTTGGCTGTGGCGGCCGGCGCGGCAACCTTGCCGCCGACACTGATGTCGCCCTTGATCTTGTTGAACGTGCCTTCCTTGATGCCAGGCACTTTCATGATGTCTTCCGGTGTCTTGAACGCACCGTTCTTGGTACGGTAGTCGACGATGGACTTGGCCTTGGTCGGGCCGATGCCGTTCAGGCCTTCGAGTTGCTGTTCGGTTGCGGTGTTAAGATCGACGGCCGCGAAGACCGAGGCGCACAGCAGGAACATGCCGACGAAGGCGGCGAGCCATTTTTTCATTGCTATCTCCCTTGATTGGTCAGGTGGGTGAACCCCACTGGTTGACTATAGCACGCAAAAATCACAGTATTTGTCAGTCTGGATTCAGAATTCATGCTCACCCCGCAGCAGTCGGTCGAACACTACGAAAACTTCCCGGTCGCCTCGATCCTGTTGCCGCGCCGGTTCCGCAAGCCGGTTGCCGCGGTGTACCACTTCGCGCGGCATGCCGACGACCTTGCCGACGAGGGTGATGCCGAACCGGCAGCGCGTCTCGCGGCGCTGGCCGAGTGCAGCGCCGAGCTGGCACGGATCGAAGCGGGCGAGACGCCGGCCACGCCTCGCTATCAGGCGCTGGCAGCGGTGGTGCGCGATTACGGGGTACCGGTGTCGCTGTGCGAGGACCTGCTGTCGGCGTTCCGCCAGGACGTCACCCAGAGCCGTTATGCCGATTTCGGCGAGCTGGTGAACTACTGCCGGCGCTCGGCCAACCCGGTCGGCAGGATCCTGCTGCACATTTTCGGCGAAGTCAGCCCGCGGCATCTGGCGATGTCCGATGGCATCTGCACCGCCTTGCAACTGGTCAATTTCTGGCAGGACGTGGCGATCGACTGGACCAAGGACCGCGTCTATCTGCCGCAGGACGAACTGGCAAAGTACGGTGTGACTGAGGCGCAGATCGCCGCCGGCAGGGTTGATGCCGCGTGGCAGCGGCTGATGCGGTTCCAGGTCGACCGGACGCGGCGGATGCTCAAGGCCGGCGCGCCGCTGGCGAATGCGCTGCCGGGCCGGGTCGGATTCGAGCTGCGGTTGACGGTGCTCGGTGCGGCTACCGTGCTCGACAAGCTCGACGCCGGCGGCTACGACGTGTTCCGCCATCGTCCGGTGCTGGGCAAGGGCGACTGGCCGCGCATCGTCTGGCGCGCCTGGCGGCGGAAGTAATGGCCCGGCGCATCGGGCAGCGCGAAATCCGCGCACTGACGACGCTGTTCACCGCTCGTGCCTTGCCGGCACGGATCGGTGCGCTGCTGGTACTGGCGGTTGCGGCATGGGCGTGGTGGAACGAGGGCAGGGCGGCCCCGGGGGCCTTGACCAGCGGCCTGGCAATCCACGGCACCGTTGTCGGCATTGCCGATGGCGATACGCTGACGCTACTCGATGCCGACCGGCGTGAATACCGTTTGCGACTGGCATTCATCGACGCACCCGAAAAAGCGCAACCGTACGGCAACGCGGCCAAACAGGCGCTGTCGGACCGGGTCTACCGCAAGGTGGTCGATGCGGAGGTGATCGACGTCGACCGCTACCAGCGCGGCGTGGTGCTGATCCGCCTCGACGGCGAGGACATCAATTACGCGCAGGTCAAGGACGGGCTGGCATGGCATTACACGCGCTATGCCGGCAAGCAGTCACGCAGCGATTTCGAGGCCTACGAGGCGGCGCTGCAGGCGGCGCGTACCGGCCGCCTTGGCCTGTGGCAGCAGCCCGGTGCCGAGCCGCCATGGGATTTCCGCCGCAACAAACGCGCGGCGGAGTGATTACTGCGCCTTGGGGGCACTCGCGGCTTCGGCGGCCGGTGCCGACGCTGCCGTTTTTTCGGCAGCCGCGGCGCTGGCCTCGGCGGCTTTGCGCTTGTTCATCTCGGCACGGGTTTCAGGCGGCTTCCAGCCCGGCGGCGGCAGGTAGAGCGGGCCCTTGAAGCCGCAGGCGGCAAGCATCAGGACGAGGAGCGGGGCAAGTGCGCGCATGGCATGCTTTGGTGGCAAAATCGCTATCTTAACCGACTTGCCGCTGCGACCTGCCATGACCGAATCCGAATTCCTTTCCGAAACCGACCGCATCTTCAGCCAGATCGAGACGGCGCTCGACGATGTCGACTTCGACATCGACGCATTGCGTACGGGTAACGTGCTCGAAATCGAGTTCGAGGACGGCAGCAAGGTCATCGTCAACCGGCACGTCTTCAATCAGGAAGTGTGGATCGCGGCCAAGAGCGGTGGCTACCACTATCGCCATGACGGCCAGCGCTGGGCCAATACGCGCGGTGACGGCGAGTTCTTTGCCGATCTGGCCACCGCGATCAGCCTGCATGCCGGCGAGGCGTTCGCGTTCGCCTGATGGATGACCTGTGGCTGCCGGGGCTGTTTGCCTCGGCTTTCCTGTCGGCGACATTATTGCCGGGGAACTCCGAGCTGGCACTGGCGGCCTATCTGTATCACGCACCACAGCACTGGCTGGTGGCCGTTCTGGTGGCGACGACCGGCAATTCGCTGGGCGGCTTGCTGACGGTCTGGATGGGGCGCCGGCTGCCGCGCAAGGAGCTGCCTCCGCGTGCCGCGTGGCTCACCCGCTGGGGGCCGCTGTCGCTGAGCCTGAGCTGGGTGCCGGTGATCGGCGATGCGCTGTGCGCCGCTGCCGGTTGGCTACGCTGGCCTTGGCGGCAGGTGCTGCCATGGCTGATTGCGGGCAAGCTGCTGCGTTACCTTGCCCTTGTTCCCCTCGCCCGTGCTGCCGCGGGCGCCTGACGCTGGAGTTGCCTGCTTGCCCGTTCGCCGGTTCAAACGTTCGCTGATCACTGCCTTGATGCTGTGCCTGGCTTCGCCTTCCGGCCTTGCCGACATCACGTACAGCGATCTGCCCGACCTCGGCGCAGCGTCGCGCGAAGGGATGTCGCCGACGCAGGAGCGCGAACTCGGCGAAGGCGCGATCCGTGAAATCCGTCGCAGCGGCGTGCTCGTCGACGACCCGGAGGTCAACGATTACATCCGGCGGATCGGCGGCAAACTGGCCGATGCCACCGGCGAAACCGGGCAGCCTTTCCACTTCTACGTGTTGCTCGACAAATCGGTGAATGCCTTCGCGATGCCGGGCGGTTTTGTCGTCGTCCATAGCGGCCTGCTGGCCGCGACGCAGAGCGAATCCGAGCTGGCCAGCGTGATGGCGCACGAAGTTGCCCACGTGACCCAGCACCATCTGGCACGCATGGTCGATTCCCAGCGGATGACGCCGTGGATGCTGCTCGGTGCACTGGGGTTGGCGATCATCGCCTCGAAGGCGGGCAACAGCGGTGCCGGCGTGGCTGCGGTCGTCGGCAGTCAGGGCTATGCAATCCAGCGCCAGCTGGATTTCACCTATGCGTTCGAGCAGGAGGCCGACCGGATCGGCATGCAGACGCTGCAGAAATCCGGTTTCGATCCGGCGGCCATGCCGCTGTTCTTCCAGCGCCTGCAGAAGGAAAACCGGCTGGTCGAGGGCGGCGCCCCCGAGTTCCTGCGCACGCACCCGGTCACCTACAAGCGGATTGCCGACGCCGAGGCACGACTCAAGGGCGGCAGTTACAAACAGTATCCGGACTCCACCGACTACCGTTTCGTGCGCGAAAAGCTGCGCGTGCTGCAGATGGGGAAAAAGGAGGCGGTGACGTTCTATCGCACCACGGTCGAGCAGAAGCGCTACGCGAGTCTGGCGATGCAGCTCTACGGCTACGCGCTCGCACAATGGCGTGACGGCCAGTACGACGGTGCGTGGAAGACGCTGGGCGATGCGCGTTCGGCCTATGGCAAGCCGGATGCCGCACTCGACTATCTGGCGGGGCAGATCCGGCTGTCCCAGCAGAAATACGCGCTGGCGACGACGATCTTTCAGGAGGCCGCAGTGCAGTTTCCGTCCAGCCGCGGCCTGTTGTACGGCGAGATCGACGCCTTGGTGGGGGCTGAGCGCTACGACGATGCGCTGGCGCGCATCCATTCGGCGCAAGAGCTGTACACCAGCGACGCCAACCTGTACCAGCGCGAGTCCAGGGTTTATGCGGCGATGGGCCAAGTGCAGCGCCAGCACAAGGCCCAAGCCGAATACTACGCACGCATCCTCGAATACGGGCCGGCGATCGAGCAGCTGCAACTGGCGCAGCGCCAGCCGGGTGGTGATTTCTACCTGCAGTCGGAGATCGATGCGCGACTGCAGGAGCTCATGGTGCTGGACGGCCGCAAGGACAAGAGGGGCGAGCCGAGCAAGCTCGACGCCTCGGCGCCACGGCTTTGAGTGCTCAGTCCTTGCCGCCGAACTGCCTGACCTTGGTGCGCAGGATGTCGAGGTAGATCGCCGGGTCCGGTGCGCTCTGGTTGCGCTGCGCGTGCCAGATCATTTCGCCGAGGCCATCCATCATCTGGTGCTGCGCCGAATGTTCGTCGCCACAGGCCACGCACAGTGCCGAGTACTGGGCCTTGACGCCGAGCGGCTGATCGATCGACAGCTGCTCCTCGATCGCCAGATGCATCGACAAGTGCAGAAACGGGTTGGTCTCGCCGACCTCGGGCGGCCAGTCGCGATCCAGGTAATCGTCGCTGAGGTAGCGGTGATACTCGGGGTGGCGCAACAGGACTGCGACGACGATTTTTTCGAGATCGGCAAGAGGCGCGCCGGCCTGATGCTTTTGCCAGCTCTGGATGAAAAAGCGCCGGGCTTCATCGCGGGACGGATTGAACAGCATGGTGAACTCCTGGAACTGTCGGTTTGCTGACACGGAATGCCGTGCGCATGCGAACCATCGTGTACATTGCGATTGTCCCTCAACCCGCCGCACCAAGGAAACGCCATGAGCTCCCTCTACGACTTCACTCCCGACAGTCTTGCTGGCCAGCCGCAGCCGTTGGCCGAGTATCGTGATCAGGTGCTGCTGATCGTCAATGTCGCCAGCAAGTGCGGTTTCACGCCGCAGTACGCCGGCCTGCAGGCGCTGTACGAGCGCTTCAAGGATCGCGGTTTCGCCGTCCTCGGTTTTCCTTGCAACCAGTTCGGCAGCCAGGAGCCGGGTGACGCCGCCGAGATCGGCAGCTTCTGCGAACAGAACTACGGCGTCAGCTTCCCGATGTTCGCCAAGATCGACGTCAATGGCGATGGCGCCCACCCGCTGTATCAGTTCCTCAAGAAGGCGGAGCCGGGCATTCTTGGCACCGAGGGGATCAAATGGAACTTCACCAAGTTCCTGATCAATCGTGAAGGTCAGGTCATCGAGCGTTTCGCGCCGACGACTTCGCCCGAAGATCTCGTCTCCAAGATCGAGTCGCTGCTCTGAACATCTTCCTGCCGGACAGGCCGCGTGCGGCGCGCTTTGCGGCGGTGTCGTCCCTGCTGCTCGGGCTGAGGGCCATGTGCTTCTGGCCGTCCTGCGCGCGCTATCGCGGCTCGGTGGGCGGGCTGCTGCTCGCCGCCGCGCTGGCCCTGATCGTCGATATCGCCGGCAGTTACTGGCTCACCGGCGGGGGGCAGTTCAACGCGGGGGCCTTGCCCGGCTGGGGCTGGGCCGGCCTGCTGCTGTTCGTCGCCGGGGCCGCGCTCGAGCGTCGCGGTGCGCTCGGCTGGCAGCTGGCGACCTTGTACTTCGGCATCGGTTTCTGGCTGAACCTGCTGTTCCTCGCTGCGTGGTACGGGGCGATGCACTGGCTTGCCCCGTCGTTGCAGTACCGCTTCGGCTGGGCGGTGTTTGCGGTCTGGCCGGTCTGGCTTGCGCTGGCCCTGGTGCATGCGGCGGTGCGGTCGCGCGGTGGCTGGAGCTGGTGTGCGCTGGTTGCGGCATTGTTGCTGGCGGCCGGCTTGCTGGCCGAGCGCTATTACTTTGCCGACACCGGCCAGTTCTGGCTCCCGGAATCCGGCGAGGAGGCGTTCGAGCCGCTGCCCTTGCCGAAGCTGGCCGATGAAGCCGTGCTGTATTCGGAGGTCGAGCGGCTTGACGCTGCGCTCGACGCCATTGCGCCCGGCAGGAAGGGCATCGTCGAGCACTATGCGCTTGTCGTCGGTGGCGACGCGGGGCAGGGCGTGTTCGTACGTGAAGCGACGTCGATGCGCGATCGTTTCGATGCCCGCTTCGGCACACGCGGCCGTTCGGTGCTGCTGGCCAATCACGACAGCGTCACCGGTGCGGTGCCGATCGCGACGCAAACAAGCATTGCCGAAGCCCTTGATGCCATCGGTGCGAGGATGAATCGCGACGAAGACGTGTTGCTGCTGTATCTGACCTCGCACGGCAGCCGGGAGCACGAGTTTGCGCTCGCCAACCCGCCACTGGATCTGCCCGGCATTACCCCGCAATGGCTGGCCGACGCGCTGGCCGACGCAAAAATCCGCTGGCGCGTGGTCATCGTGTCTGCGTGCTATTCCGGCGGCTTCGTCCCTGCGCTGGCCGGGCCTGAGACGCTGGTGATGACGGCCGCCGCCGCCGACCGGACGTCGTTCGGCTGTGCGGACGAGAACGATTTCACCTACTTCGGCAAGGCGCTGTACGACGCGCTTGGCCAGGGGAACGACTGGACGGTGATCTGGCGACAAACGCGCGATGCGGTCACCCGGCGCGAGGCGGCCGAGCGTTTCGAGTCGTCAAAACCGCAGTTTTCCTTTGGTGCGGCGATCGCCGCCAGGCTTGCCGGAACCGGCGGGCAGGCGGTGAAACAAGCGCCAAGTCCCTGATGCCAATGGCGAATTCGTCAGGCGGTACTGGGGGCTGTAAGCGGTTAACCTTGATGCGATAGGCGATTCAAGGTAAAATTTCAACAATTTTGCACACGCGAAACGGGATAGGGGCTACCTGTCCCGTTTTTGTACGTGTAGCGCCGGAAATCCCCATCTTGTGGGCGCAACGCCCAGGAGCCGCCAGTGTCAAAACCCGCCCTTCTTGCGCTCGCCGACGGCACGCTGTTTCACGGTATTTCGATTGGCGCTGATGGTGAAACCATCGGCGAGGTCGTTTTCAATACCTCGATCACCGGCTATCAGGAAATCCTGACCGACCCGTCGTACAACAAGCAGATCGTCACGCTGACCTATCCGCACATCGGCAACTACGGTGTGAATCCGGAAGATGCCGAAAGCCGCGCCGTGTTCGCTTCGGGCCTGATCATCCGTGACCTTCCGCTGCTGCATTCGAACTTCCGCGCGTCGATGAGCCTTGGCGATTATCTCGTCAAGCACGGCGTCGTCGCCATTGCCGATATCGATACCCGCAAGCTGACCCGCATCCTGCGCGAAAAGGGTGCCCAGCCCGGCTGTATCGTCACCGGCGACAACATTGACGAAAAGGCTGCAGTCGAAAAGGCGATCTCGTTCGGTTCGATGGCCGGCCAGGATCTGGCCAAGGTCGTTACCGCAACCGAGAAATACGAGTGGAATACGGCCGAGTGGAAGCTCGGCGTCGGTTACACCGTGCAGTCGAACCCGAAATTCCACGTCGTCGCCTACGACTTCGGCGTCAAGCAGAACATCCTGCGCATGCTCGCCGAACGCGGCTGCCAGCTGACCGTCGTGCCGGCGCAGACCCCGGCTGCCGACGTGCTGGCGCTGAATCCGGACGGCGTGTTCCTGTCCAACGGCCCCGGCGATCCGGAACCGTGCGATTACGCGATCGAAGCGATCCGGGCTTTCCTCAAGACCGACATCCCGGTGTTCGGCATCTGCCTGGGGCATCAGCTGTTGGGTCTCGCAACCGGCGGCAGGACCAGCAAGATGAAGTTCGGCCACCACGGCGGCAACCACCCGGTGCAGGACCTCGATACCGGCCGGGTGATGATCACCAGCCAGAACCACGGTTTCCAGGTCGACGAAACCAGCCTGCCGGCCAATGTGCGCATCACGCACCGCTCGCTGTTCGACGGCACCGTCCAGGGCATCGCACTGACCGACAAGCCGGCGTTCTCGTTCCAGGGCCACCCTGAAGCCAGCCCGGGCCCGCACGACGTGGCGTATCTCTTCGACAAGTTCATCGCACTGATGGCCGAACGCAAGTAAGGATCAGGTAGACCGCAATGCCAAAACGTACAGACATCAAGAGCATCCTCATCATTGGCGCCGGCCCCATCGTCATCGGCCAGGCGTGCGAATTCGACTACTCGGGCGCGCAGGCGTGCAAGGCGCTGCGTGAAGAGGGTTACAAGGTCATCCTCGTCAACAGCAATCCGGCGACGATCATGACCGACCCGAACATGGCCGACGTGACCTACATCGAGCCGATCACCTGGCAGGTGGTCGAGAAGATCATCGCCAAGGAACGTCCGGACGTTGTGCTGCCGACCATGGGTGGCCAGACCGCGCTGAACTGTGCGCTCGACCTGTGGCGCCACGGCGTGCTCGACAAGTACGACGTCGAGCTGATCGGTGCGACGCCGGAAGCGATCGACAAGGCCGAAGACCGCCAGAAGTTCAAGGCTGCGATGGACAAGATCGGCCTCGGCTCGGCCAAGTCGGCCATCGCCCATACGCTGGAAGAAGCGCTCACCGCGCAAGCCAGCGTCGGCTTCCCGGCGATCATCCGCCCGTCGTTCACCATGGGTGGTTCGGGCGGTGGTATTGCCTACAACATCCAGGAGTTCATCGAGATCTGCACCCGCGGTCTCGACCTGTCGCCGACCAAGGAGCTGCTGATCGAAGAGTCGCTGCTCGGCTGGAAGGAATACGAGATGGAAGTCGTGCGCGACAGCGCCGACAACTGCATCATCGTCTGCTCGATCGAAAACCTCGATCCGATGGGCGTGCACACCGGCGACTCGATCACCGTCGCACCGGCACAGACGCTGACCGACAAGGAATACCAGATCATGCGCAACGCCTCGCTGGCGGTGCTGCGTGAAATCGGTGTCGATACCGGCGGCTCGAACGTCCAGTTCTCGGTCAATCCGAAGGACGGCCGGCTGATCGTCATCGAAATGAACCCGCGCGTATCGCGCTCGTCGGCGCTGGCATCGAAGGCCACCGGCTTCCCGATCGCCAAGATCGCTGCCAAGCTGGCCGTCGGCTATACACTCGACGAACTGAAGAACGAAATCACCGGCGGCAAGACCCCGGCGTCGTTCGAACCGTCGATCGACTACGTCGTCACCAAGGTGCCGCGTTTCGCGTTCGAGAAATTCCCGCAGGCCAACAGCCGCCTGACCACGCAGATGAAGTCGGTCGGCGAAGTCATGGCCATCGGCCGCACGCTGCAGGAGTCGCTGCAAAAGGCGCTGCGCGGTCTGGAAACCGGCATGTCGGGTTTCGACGAAGTGACCACCGATCGCCAGGCGATCGAGTCCGAACTCGCGGCACCTGGGCCGGAGCGGCTGTGGTACGTCGCCGACGCGTTCCGCATCGGCCTGAGCCAGCAGGAAGTCTTCAATCTGTCGAAGATCGATCCGTGGTTCCTCGCGCAGATCGAAGAGATCGTTCAGCTCGAAAACGGCCTGCGTGGCCGCACAGTCGACAGCCTCGACTACGCCGAACTGCGCAAACTGAAGCGCAAGGGCTTCTCGGATCGCCGTCTGGGTGCGCTGCTCGGTTGTGACCAGAGCGCCGTTCGCCGTCATCGCCACAGTCTGGGCATCCGCCCGGTCTACAAGCGCGTCGACACCTGCGCGGCCGAATTCTCGACCGACACCGCCTACATGTACTCGACCTACGAGGACGAGTGCGAATCGCTGCCGACCAGTGCCAAGAAGATCATGGTGCTCGGCGGCGGTCCGAACCGGATCGGTCAGGGCATCGAGTTCGACTACTGCTGCGTCCATGCCGCACTCGCGCTGCGCGAAGACGGCTACGAGACCATCATGGTCAACTGCAATCCGGAAACCGTGTCGACCGACTATGACACCTCGGACCGTCTGTACTTCGAATCGCTGACGCTCGAGGACGTGCTCGAAATCGTCGCGGTCGAGAAACCGGTCGGCGTCATCGTCCAGTACGGCGGCCAGACGCCGCTGAAGCTGGCGCGTGCGCTCGAAGCCAACGGCGTACCGATCATCGGTACCAGCCCGGACATGATCGACGCCGCCGAAGACCGCGAGCGCTTCCAGCAGCTGCTGAAGGACCTCGGCCTGCGTCAGCCGCCGAACGCCACTGCACGTACCGAGCAGGACGCGCTGCATCTGGCGCGAGAACTCGGCTACCCGCTGGTGGTGCGTCCGTCCTACGTGCTCGGCGGTCGTGCGATGCAGATCGTCCACAGCGAGGAAGACCTGGCCCGCTACATGCGTGAAGCGGTGAAGGTGTCGAACGACAGCCCGGTGCTGCTCGACCGCTTCCTCAACGACGCGATCGAAGTCGACGTCGACGCGATCTGCGACGGCGAAGCCGTACTGGTCGCCGGCATCATGGAACACATCGAACAGGCCGGCGTGCACTCGGGCGACTCGGCGTGCTCGCTGCCGCCGTACAGCCTCTCCGCCGAGCTGCAGGACGAGCTGCGCCGTCAGACCGTGGCGATGGCCAAGGCGCTCAACGTGGTCGGCCTGATGAACGTGCAGTTCGCGATCCAGGGGCGTGGCGATGAAGCCGTGGTGTTCGTGCTCGAAGTGAACCCGCGTGCGTCGCGTACCGTGCCGTACGTGTCCAAGGCCACCGGTATCTCGGTCGCCAAGGTCGCCGCACGCTGCATGGCCGGCCAGTCGCTGGCGAGCCAGGGCGTCACCAAGGAAGTGATTCCGCCGTACTACTCGGTCAAGGAAGCGGTGTTCCCGTTCGCCAAGTTCCCGGGTGTCGACACCATCCTCAGCCCGGAAATGAAGTCGACCGGCGAAGTCATGGGCGTGGGCGACACGTTTGCCGAAGCCTTCGTGAAGTCGCAGCTTGCTGCGGGCGTGGTACTGCCGAGTTCGGGCAACGTGTTCATCTCGGTGCGCGATGCGGACAAGCCGGTGGCGATCGAGTGCGCCAAGGCGCTGGCCGACATCGGCTTCAAGCTGATCGCGACCAAGGGTACGGCGGCGTCGCTGGCCGAAGCCGGCCTTGACGTCACTGCCGTGAACAAGGTGACCGAAGGCCGTCCGCATATCGTCGACATGATCGTGAATGGCGAGATCGCCATGATCTTCAATACCGTCGACGAGCGTCGCCAGGCGATCCAGGACAGCTACTCGATCCGTCACGAGGCACTGAAGGCCAAGCTGCCGGTGTACACGACGATCGCCGGCGCGCGCGCTGCGTGCATCGGTCTGCGTGACCTCAAGGAAATGCGCGTCTATGACGTGCAGGGCTTGCACCAGTCGCTGAAAGCCTGATAACGTAAAGCGAAATCAGCCGCCGTCATTCGTGACGGCGGCTCTGCATTTGTATCGCGGCCAAGCCCAGCTTGGCCCTTTGTTTTGTTGGGCGCGTCACGAGTCGCGCCGTGGAGAAGAGCATCATGATCAAAGTCCCGCTGACCGTTGTCGGTGCGGAAAAGCTCAAGGCCGAGCTGCAGCGCCTCAAGAGTGTCGAGCGTCCGGAGGTGATCCAGGCGATCGCCGAAGCGCGCGCGCAGGGCGACCTGTCGGAAAACGCCGAGTACGAAGCCGCCAAGGAAAAACAGGGTTTTGTCGAGGGCCGTATCGCCGAGCTGGAAGGCAAACTGTCGAATGCGCAGATCATCGATCCGAAGGATCTGGCCGGCGCGGCCGAAGGCCGTGTTGTTTTTGGCGCAACGATTGCTCTCGAAGACCTCGAGGGTGGCAAGCAGGTGACGTACCAGATCGTCGGCGACGACGAAGCCGACCTCAAGGACGGCAAAATCTCGGTCTCGAGCCCGATTGCCCGTGCGCTGATCGGCAAGTACGCCGGTGACGTCGCCGAGGTGGTCGCACCGGGTGGCATCCGCGAATACGAAGTTCTCGACGTCCAGTACTTGTAAGCACAGTGCCAACTCGCCGTCGGCGTCGATTTCAGCGACAATGCCGGCGGTCTGAACGCATCGATGGGCATCATGAATCTGGGTACCGGCATCAAGAACATCTTCGCCACGCTATGGATTGGCGGCATCTGGGTCATCGGCGTCATCGTCGCGCCGATCCTGTTCAAGTCGCTGGCCACGCCGGTTGCCGGGATGGTCGCAGGCCGCTTGTTCAGCATGATCGGCTGGGTCGGTATCGTTGCTGGTGCTTATCTGCTCGTTTACTGGCTGCTGGCCGGTGGTCTGGGAGCATTCCGCACTGGGCGGCTGTGGCTTGTGATCGGTATGCTGGTGTGTACGCTGGTCAACCAGTTCGCATTGTTTCCGCTGATTGCTGCGGTCAAGACCGGCGTCAGCAGTGCGGCGACCGGCGTATTTGGCGGCGGTCTCGCGCAATGGCATACGATCTCTAGCCTGATCTATCTGGTGCAGGCGCTGTTTGGCTTGGCCTATATCTGGCAAGACGACTGAAGCAGCAATGAAAAAGGCCGGCAGATGCCGGCCCTTTGCATTGGACTGCGCTCAGGCAGGGCTCAGCCCTTTTTCTTGGCCTTCGGCAGGCTGATTTTTGGCTTGTCGCCGTCGCTGGCGCGGTAGACCAGCAGCAGTTTGCCGATATGCTGGACGGCCGATGCGCCGAGTTCGCGGCAGATGGTCTGCAGGAATTCCTCGCGCAACGCACGGTCGTCGCCGAGCACGCGGATCTTGATCAGCTCGTGCGCATCGAGATTGACGGCGATTTCGCGCAGGACCGAATCGGTCAGGCCCTGGTTGCCGATCATCACCACCGGATTCAGGTGATGCGCGAGGCCGCGCAGGTGGCGGCGTTGATCCGCAGTGAGTTCCATGCTTCAATTCCTTGATTAAACAGGCAAGTTTACCCGATGGCACGTAGCAAGACCAGTAACGCATGGCTGCAAGAACATGTGAACGATCAGTACGTTCAGATGGCGCAGAAGGACGGCTATCGCGCCCGGGCCGCGTACAAGCTCACCGAGATCAACGACAAGGACCGGCTCATCAAGCCCGGCATGTGGGTTGCCGACCTCGGCGCCGCGCCGGGCAGCTGGTCGCAGGTCGCGGCCAGACTCGTCGGTGACAAGGGCAGGGTGTTCGCGCTCGACATCCTCGACATGGCCTTCATTCCCGGTGTCGAGTTCATCCAGGGCGATTTTCGTGAAGACGTAGTGCTTGAACAGTATCTGGCTCTGCTCGATGGTCGGCAGGTAGATCTTGTGATCTGCGATATCGCCCCCAATATCAGTGGCAATGCAGTGACTGACCAGGCCCGCTCGATGCACCTGTGCGAGCTTGCGCTGCAATTTGCCCAGGATCACCTGAAACCTGGCGGCGATTTCCTGGTCAAGGTATTTCAGGGCTACGGCTATAACGAGTACATGGCCGAAATGCGCTCCACTTTCACCCAGGTTCTCACGCGCAAACCCAAGGCGTCGCGGGACCGCAGCACGGAAATGTATCTACTTGGCAAGCAGAAGAAGGCATGAGCGGAGTAGAATCCGCACAGACATCGTCGATCCGGCGCGCATGCAGCAAGGAGTAAGGCCGTGAACAACCTCGGCAAGAACATCGCTATCTGGCTGATCATCGGTCTTGTACTGATGACGGTCTTCAACCAATTCACCAAGCGGCAGGAAACGTCGAACCAGGTTGCGTACTCGCAATTCATGGCCGACGTCGAGGGCAACCGCATCGCATCGGTCGAGATCGAGGGCAACCCGCTGCGTGGCCAGTGGATTCGCGGCCAGCGTACCGACGGTAGCAAGTTCTCGACGCTGGCGCCGTTCGACTTCCGCTTGGTCGACACCCTGATCAAGCACGACGTCAAGTTTGCAGCCAAGGCGGAAGAAGAGCCGAGCCTGCTGATGAGCATCTTCATCAACTGGTTCCCGATGCTGCTGCTGATCGGCGTATGGATTTTCTTCATGCGGCAGATGCAGGGCGGTGGCAAGGGCGGCGCGTTCAGCTTCGGCAAGAGCCGTGCCCGCATGCTCGACGAAGGCACCAACGCGGTGACCTTCGCCGATGTGGCCGGTTGTGACGAGGCCAAGCAGGACGTCGCCGAGATCGTCGATTACCTGCGCGATCCGAGCAAGTACCAGAGCCTCGGCGGCCGCATGCCGCGCGGTATCCTGATGGTCGGGTCGCCGGGTACCGGCAAGACGCTGCTGGCCAAGGCCATTGCCGGCGAAGCCAAGGTGCCGTTCTTCTCGATCTCCGGTTCGGACTTCGTCGAAATGTTCGTCGGCGTCGGTGCCGCGCGCGTTCGCGACATGTTCGAAAACGCCAAAAAGAATTCACCGTGCATCATCTTCATCGATGAAATCGACGCCGTCGGTCGCCAGCGTGGCGCCGGCCTCGGCGGCGGCAATGACGAGCGCGAGCAGACACTGAACCAGATGCTGGTCGAGATGGACGGCTTCGAGGGCAACTCGGGCATCATCGTCATCGCCGCGACCAACCGTCCGGACGTGCTTGATCCGGCGCTGTTGCGTCCGGGCCGTTTCGATCGCCAGGTGGTCGTGCCCCTGCCGGATATCCGTGGTCGTGAGCAGATCCTTGGCGTGCACATGCGCAAGGTGCCGATTGCCAACGACGTCGATGCTTCGGTGCTGGCGCGCGGTACGCCGGGCTTCTCGGGTGCCGATCTGGCCAACCTCGTCAACGAAGCGGCACTGTTTGCCGCGCGCCGCAGCAAGCGCCTGGTCGACATGGACGATTTCGAGTCGGCCAAGGACAAGATCATGATGGGCGCCGAGCGTCGCAATATGGCGATGAGCGAGGAAGAGAAGAAGAACACTGCCTACCACGAGTCCGGCCACGCGGTGGTTGCCAAGCTGCTGCCGAAGTCCGATCCGGTGCACAAGGTCACGATCATCCCGCGCGGTCGCGCACTGGGCGTGACGATGCAGTTGCCGGAGGAAGACCGCTACGCCTATGACCGTGGTTACCTGCTGGATCGTATCGCGATCCTGTTTGGTGGCCGTATTGCCGAAGAGCTGTTCATGAACCAGATGACCACTGGGGCGAGCAACGACTTCGAGCGTGCGACGCAGATGGCGCGTGACATGGTTACCCGTTACGGGATGAGCGATCGTCTCGGCCCGATGGTGTACGGCGAGAACGAAGGCGAGGTCTTCCTCGGCCGCTCGGTCACGACGCACAAGAACCTGTCGGAAACGACGATGCAGCAGGTCGACGGTGAAATCCGCCGCATCATCGACGAACAGTACGCACTGGCTCGCCGCCTGCTCGACGAGAACCGCGACAAGGTCGAAGCGATGACGAAGGCGCTGCTCGAGTGGGAAACCATCGACGCCGACCAGATCAACGACATCATGGCTGGCATCGAGCCGCGTCCGCCGAAGAATCCGCCTGCACCGAAGCTGGCGTTGCCGTCGGATGACAAGCCGAGCGGCGATGCGCCTGCCGCCACCACCACCCCGGCGGCTGAAAGCTGAGCTTGCTGGTGTGATCGAGAGGGCGACGCCATGGCGTCGCCTTTTTACTTGCCGAGATTCAACGAATGTCCGAACTGCTGTGTGGCCGCTTCCGGCTCTCTCTCTCTCGCCCGCTGGTGATGGGCATCGTCAATGTCACGCCCGATTCCTTTTCCGATGGTGGACGCTACGACTCGGTCGCCAAGGCGGTTGCGCAGGCAGAACGGCTCGTCAACGACGGCGCCGACATTCTGGACATCGGTGGTGAATCGACCCGGCCCGGCGCGGCGAGGGTGCCCGACGACGAGGAAATCCATCGCGTCGTGCCCGTCTTGCAGGCCTTGCAGAGTCTGAACGTGCCGCTGTCGATCGATACCTGCAAGACGGCGGTCATGCGGGCTGCGCTGGATGCGGGGGTCGATCTGGTCAACGACATCGCCGCGCTGGAGGACGAGGGCGCACTCGTCAGTGTTGCCCGTTCGCAGGCGGCGGTGTGTCTGATGCATAAGCAGGGCGAGCCGCAGAGCATGCAGGCCGCGCCGCATTACGACGATGTTGTCGCCGAGGTCGAGGCCTACCTGATCGAACGCCGTGATGCCGCGCTGGTTGCCGGAATAGACCGGCAGCGGCTTTTGCTTGATCCGGGCTTCGGTTTCGGCAAGACCTTTGAGCATAATGTCGCGCTGTTCCGGGCCATGAGCGGGCAGTCCGATCGTCTTGAGGCGCCGTTGCTGATCGGCGTATCGCGCAAGACCATGCTCGGGACAATCTCCGGCCGAAGTGTTCCCGCCGAACGTGTCAGCGCCAGCGTTGCTGCCGCGCTGCTGGCCGTACAGGCTGGCGCAGCGGTCGTTCGCGTCCACGACGTCAGGGAAACAGTGGATGCGATCAAGGTCTGGCAGGCCCTAAAATGAAACCCGAATCGTTCATGCTGCCCTGCAGCAATGAGCACCGGCACCGTACCGGATAAACCAACAACATTACAAAGAGAAACCGCAATGCCCAGAAAATATTTTGGAACCGACGGCGTACGTGGCCTGGTCGGTGAATATCCGATTACGCCCGATTTCGCCATGAAACTGGGCTACGCCGCCGGCAAGGTGCTGGCTGCGGCGGAGAAACGCCAGCCGGGCGACCATGCTGCCGTGCTGATCGGCAAGGACACCCGCGTGTCGGGCTACATGCTCGAAGCTGCACTGCAGGCCGGCCTGAATGCTGCCGGGGTCGACGTCTACCTGACCGGGCCGCTGCCGACGCCGGGCGTTGCTTACCTGACCCGCGCGCTGCGCCTGTCGGCCGGTGTGGTGATTTCCGCCTCTCACAACCCGTACTACGACAACGGGATCAAGTTCTTCGGTGCCGGCGGCAAGAAGCTGGCCGATGAAGTCGAGCTGGCCATCGAGGCGGCGATCGACGAGATCCAGCCTTGCGTCGGTCCCAAGGCACTGGGCAAGGCCAAGCGCGTCGGCGATGCGGTCGGTCGTTACGTCGAGTTCTGCAAGTCGACCTTCCCCAACGAATTCGATCTGCGCGGGCTCAAGCTCGTTGTCGATTGCGCGCACGGTGCGACTTACCAGGTCGCGCCGCTGGTCTTCCACGAGCTCGGCGCAGAAGTGATCACGATCGGCGACAAGCCGAACGGCTACAACATCAACGAGGACGTGGGGGCGACCCACGTCGAAGCGATCCGCAAGAAGGTGCTTGCCGAAGGCGCGGATTACGGGATCGCGCTCGACGGCGACGGCGACCGCCTGATCATGATCGATGGCGACGGTTCGATCATCGACGGCGACATGCTGCTGTACGTGCTGGCGCGCTACCGCCAGGACCGCGGCACGCTGGGCGGTGGCGTTGTCGGCACGCTGATGACCAATCTCGGTGTCGAGAACGCACTGGTCGAACGCGGCATTCCCTTCGTGCGTGCCAAGGTCGGCGACCGGTACGTGCTCGAACAGCTGGCCGAACACGGCTGGCTGCTCGGTGGCGAAGGATCGGGCCATTTGCTCAGTCTCGACCGGCACTCTACCGGTGACGGTATCGTGTCGGCACTGCAGGTCCTCGAGGCACTGATCGAGCAGGGCAAG
Organism: Jeongeupia naejangsanensis; assembly: GCF_016865585.1. GTDB lineage: Bacteria > Pseudomonadota > Gammaproteobacteria > Burkholderiales > Chitinibacteraceae > Jeongeupia > Jeongeupia naejangsanensis. Next base: position 232,758 of record NZ_JAESND010000004.1, read on the forward strand.
CCGCTGTCGGCAATCCGTGCGGAACTGACGCTCTCGGGCCAGGTGCTCAAGAACGTCCGCATTGCCAAGGGATTCGACCTGGCCGGTTCGGCAAAGATCAAGGCGAAGGTCGTCGAGGCCGAAGCGGCGATGGGCCGGGAAGGGCGCGTGCTGCTGCGCGCCTCGGGTACCGAGCCGCTGATCCGGGTGATGGTCGAGCATACCCAGGTGGCAGTCGCGACCGACTGGGCCGAGCGTATCGCTGCAGTCGTTGCGGCCGAGGCGGCCGAAGACTGAGTGGCGAAACCCAACAAAAAAGCCACGGCATGCCGTGGCTTTTTTGTTGGTTCGGCGAGACTTAGCCGAACTTGCCGGTGATGTAGTCTTCGGTGGCCTTTTTCTTCGGCGTAGTGAAGATGCTGTCGGTTTCGCCGACTTCGATCAGCTCGCCCAGATACATGTAGGCGGTGTAGTCCGAGACACGCGCGGCCTGTTGCATGTTGTGGGTCACGATGGCGATCGTGTAGTCCTGCTTCAGCTCGTGCACCAGCTCCTCGATGTGTGCGGTCGAGATCGGGTCGAGGGCCGACGTCGGTTCGTCAAGCAGCAGCACTTCAGGCTTCACCGCGACGGCGCGGGCGATGCACAGGCGCTGTTGCTGGCCGCCCGACAGGCCGAGGCCGGACTGCTTGAGCTTGTCCTTCACTTCCTTCCACAGCGCGGCCTTCTGCAGCGCCCACTCGACGCGGTCGTCCATTTCGGACTTGGACATGCTCTCGTACAGCTTCACGCCAAAAGCGATGTTGTCGTAGATCGACATCGGGAACGGTGTCGGTTTCTGGAACACCATGCCGACCTTGGCGCGCAGCATGTTCAGGTCGACGCTCGGGTCGAGCACGTTGCGGCCGTTCATGATGATCTCGCCCTCGGCGCGCAGCTTCGGGTACAGGCCGTACATGCGGTTGAAGGTGCGCAGCAGGGTCGACTTGCCGCAGCCCGACGGGCCGATGAAGGCGGTGACCTTGCCTTCGCGGATGTCGAGGTTGATGTTCTTCAGCGCGTGGAAGTTGCCGTAGTAGAAGTTGAGGTTCTTGACGGCAAGTTTCGGAGTCAGTGCTTGGGTCATATCGGATCTCGGTATGGCTGATTCGGTGCGATCAGTGCGACTTCGCCGGACGGACGAGGACGCGTGCAATGATGTTGAGCGACAGGACGAAGAGGCCGATCAGCAATGCGCCTGCCCAGGCCAGCGTGTGCCAGTCTTCGTACGGGCTCATCGCGTACTGGAAGATCACCACCGGCAGGTTGGCCATCGGTTCGTTCATGTTCGAGAAGAACTGGTTGTTCAGTGCGGTGAACAGCAGCGGTGCCGTTTCGCCGACAATCCGCGCGACGGCGAGCAGGATGCCGGTCACGACACCGGCCTTGGCCGCGCGCAGGCTGACCTGCAACACCATCTTCCACTGCGGTGCGCCGAGGGCGTATGCCGCTTCTCGCATGCTGTTCGGTACCAGTCGCAGCATGTTTTCGGTGGTTCGAACAACAACCGGGATCACGAGCAGCGAAAGTGCCAGCGCACCGGCCCAGCCGGAGAAGTGGCCGACCTGCGCGACGTAAACGTCGTAGATGAACAGGCCGATCACGATCGACGGCGCCGACAACAGAATGTCGTTGATGAAGCGCGTGGCCGGTGCCAGCCAGCCGCGCTCACCGAACTCGGCCAGATAGGTGCCGGCGAGAATGCCGATCGGCGTACCGATGGCGACGCCGACAGCCGACATCGCCAGACTGCCGACGATGGCGTTGGCCAGACCGCCAGCACTGCCGGGGGCGGGGGTGGTCTGGGTAAACAGCACCGTGCCGAGGCCGGGAAGGCCGTTGCTGAACAGGGTGTAGAGGATCCACAGGAGCCAGAACAGGCCGAAGGCCATGGCGGCGAGCGACAGCGTCAGGCTCAGGGAGTTGATCAGACGGCGGCGGAAATAGAGAGTCATGTCGGTGTCCGCGTATCAGGAGTGAGCGCCTTCGCCCCTCTGCAGCTTCAGCAGCAGAAGCTTGGAGAGGACGAGAACGACGAAGGTGATCAGGAACAGCAGCAGGCCGAGATTGATCAGCGAAGCGGTATGCAGCGTGCCGGTGGCTTCGGTGAATTCGTTGGCCAGCGTCGCGGCAATCGAGGTGCCCGGATCGAACAGCGATTCGATGGCCTTGTGCGAGTTGCCGATTACGAAGGTGACGGCCATCGTTTCGCCGAGCGCGCGGCCGAGGCCGAGCATCACGCCACCGATCACGCCGTGGCGGGTGTAGGGCAGCACAACGTTCCAGACGACTTCCCAGGTGGTGCAGCCGAGGCCGTAGGCCGATTCCTTCAGCATCGGCGGGACGACTTCGAACACGTCGCGCATCACCGAGGCGATGTAGGGGATGATCATCACCGACAGGATCAGCCCGGCGGTGAACATGCCGATGCCCATCGGCGGGCCCTGGAACAGCCAGCCGATCATCGGGATGCCGGCGGTATGCTCGGTCAGCCAGGGCTGGACGTTGTCGGCAAACCACGGCGCGAAGATGAACAGGCCCCACATGCCGAAGATGATCGACGGGACGCCGGCGAGCAGCTCGATGGCGATGCCGAGCGGTCGGCGCAGCCACGCTGGCGAGAGCTCGGTCAGGAAGATGGCGATGCCGAAGCTGACCGGGATGCCGATCAGCAGCGCAATGAAGGATGACAGCAGTGTGCCGCGAATCGAATTCCAGCCGCCGAACTGCTCGGTCACCGGGTTCCAGTCGCTGCCGGTGATGAAGCCGATGCCGAATGCCTGAATGCTGGGCCAGGCGCCGTGGATCAGCGACAGGATGATCGCGGCCAGTAGGGCCAGCACCAGAAAGGCGAAAAAGCGGGTCGAGCCGCGAAAAACCATGTCCTGCAGCGCTTGCCGCTTCAGCCGTAACTCTTGGGGCGTCATGAACGTCTCCGGTTCCAATCAATGCAACAGGAGCCTCGCGGGCTCCTGTCGCTGTTCGGTAGTGGCGGCATTCTAATCGACGCCGCCGGCTACCGTTTGCTGCCTTACTTCCAGATCGGCGCGTTGCCCGCGTCGGAAATCTGCTTCCACGAGCCGCGGATCACGTCCTTGACCGATGCCGGCATCGGCACGTAGTCCATGTCGGCCGAAGCCTTGTCGCCGTCCTTGTAAGCCCAGTCGAAGAACTTCAGGACTTCGGTGCCGTTCACCGGCTTGTCCTGCTTTTTCTGCATCAGGATGAAGGTCGCACCGGTGATCGGCCACGAATCCTTGCCGGCCTGGTCGGTCAGGACTACGCCAAAGCCCGGCGTACCCTTCCAGTCAGCGCTGGCGGCAGCAGCCTTGAAGGTTGTGTCATCCGGCTGGACAAAGTTCCCGGTTTTGTTCTGAAGCTGGGTGTAACCCATCTTGTTCTGCTTGGCGTAGGCGTACTCGACGTAGCCGATGGCACCCTTGATGCGCTGCACGTATTGCGCCACGCCTTCGTTGCCCTTGCCGCCGACACCGGCCGGCCATTGCACCGAGGCGTCGTTGCCGACCTTGGTTTTCCAGTCAGCCGAGACCTTGGCCAGATAGTTGGTGAAAATCCAGGTCGTGCCCGAACCGTCCGCACGGTGGACGATGGTCACGCCCAGATCCGGCAGCTTCACGCCCGGGTTCAGCTTGGCGATGGCCGGGTCGTTCCACTTCTTGATCTTGCCGAGGAACAGGTCGGCCAGTACGGTCGGCGAAAGCTTGAGTTCACCGCCCTTGACGCCTTCGATGTTGACGACCGGCACCACGCCGCCCATCACGGTCGGGAATTGGACCAGACCGGCTTTTTCCAGTTCTTCCGCCTTCAGCGGCTTGTCCGAAGCACCGAAGTCTACGGTCTTGGCCTGAATCTGCTTGATGCCACCGCCCGAACCGATCGATTGGTAGTTCATGCCGACGCCGGTCTTGGCCTTGTACTGCTCCGCCCACTTCGCGTACAGCGGGTACGGGAAAGTCGCACCGGCGCCGGTAATGTCGGCGGCGCTAGCATACGCCGTGAACAGACCAGCCGCGATGCCGAAGCCAACGAGCAGTTTGCGCCCAAACGTCATGATCGAATCTCCTGGAATTTTTGGGGTGGTGGATCGGTTGACGGGATGCATCGTAGAGCCTCCATGTTTCCGAAATATTACAAGTCGGTCACATTGGCGCCCGGCGGGTCGCATGCGCCGCGACAAGCGGTATTTTCCAGATCTGACGTGGTTTGACGGGGGTAGGGCATGGGCTTAGAATCGAGGGCTTTTCCGGCGGGTGCAGCGACGCGTATGGCCAGGAAGCAGGTGATCGGCAACTGGAAGATGCACGGCAGCATCGGGCAGATTCGATCGGTTTTGTCCGAAGTGTCGCGTGCCGAGCTGGGTGCGAATGTGTCGGTCTGCGTGGCTTATCCCTATCTCGGGCTGGCCAAGACGCTGCTGAAAGATACCGCCGTACAGGTCGGGGCGCAGGATGTGTGCGAGTTCCACATCGGCGCCTACACCGGCGAGGTGTCAGCGGCGATGCTGGCCGATGTCGGCTGCGAACTGGTCATCGTCGGCCATTCGGAGCGGCGGCGTTATTTCGGTGAAACGAGCGAAACCGCAGCCCGGAAGGTCAGGGCAACGCTCGATGCCGGGCTTCTGCCGGTATACTGCGTCGGCGAAACCGCCGAGCAGCGCGAAAGCGGCATCGCGCATCAGGTGATTGCCGAGGAATTGCAAGTGCTGGCCGGCGTGCCGACCAGCCTTTACGCGGTGGCTTACGAGCCGTCGTGGGCGGTCGGAACGGGCGTGATTGCAACGCCGGAACAGATCGCGGAAATGCATGCGTTCATCAAGCAAACGCTCGATGCACGCACCCGGGTGTTGTACGGGGGTAGTGTCAAGGCGTCGAATACGGCGCAGGTGCTGGCAGTCGACGGTGTCGATGGCGTGCTCGTAGGTGGGGCAGCGTTGTCGGCAAGCGAGTTTCTCGAAATCTGTCGTATCGCTGGCTGATTGCAAAATTTACACCGCGGCGCTACAATTTTCGCCGCGTTAATACGAGCAAATATGGAACTTATCAAGACTCTGGTGCTGATCGTGAACGCGCTCTCCGCGATTGCGGTGATCGTTCTCGTGCTGATGCAGCATGGCAAGGGGGCCGACATGGGTGCGGCTTTCGGTAGTGGCTCGGCCGGCAGCCTGTTCGGCTCGTCGGGTTCCGCCAACTTCCTCAGCCGCAGCACGGCAGTGTGCGCCACCGTCTTCTTTGCTTCCTGCCTCGCGCTGGTGCTGGTCATGAGCCCGTCCGCCAAGAAGGATTCACTTGGCGTGATGAGCGGCGTCAAACCGGTGGCCAGCCAGCCTGCTCAGTCCACGCAGGACAAGATTCCGGAATAAGCGTCCGCGCCCGCGACAGCTTATTCCTTGTGATTGGCCGACATGGTGAAATTGGTAGACACGCTATCTTGAGGGGGTAGTGGCTGCGGCTGTGTGAGTTCGAGTCTCACTGTCGGCACCATCATTTTTGAAAAAACCGGGGGCAACCCGGTTTTTTTTCGAGCGTGGTAACAGTAAACCGGACGTCATGGTCCGGTGTTGTCGTTAGTCAAAATCGTTCAAGAAAAACGGGGATCCGCATGCTAGAGAACTACTTCCCCATTTTGCTGTTCCTGATCATCGGCCTTCTGGTCGGTGTCGCCCCGCTCTGTCTGGGCTGGGGGGTCGGCAAAGTGCTGGGGACCAATAAACCCGATGCCGAGAAGCTGCTGCCGTACGAGTGCGGCTTCGATGCGTTCGAAGATGCCCGCATGCAGTTCGACGTGCGCTACTACCTCGTCGCCATCCTCTTCATCCTGTTCGATCTCGAAGTGGCCTTCCTGGTTCCCTGGGCGCTGGTCCTGAAGGACATCGGCAGCTTCGGTTTCTTCTCGATGATGATTTTCCTGGCCATTCTGGTCGTCGGCTTCGTCTACGAGTGGAAGAAGGGTGCCCTGGAGTGGGAGTGATCTGATGCAAGCACAAAACCTTGAAAAGGGCTTCTTGACGACCACGGTCGACACCGTCGTCAACTGGACCCGTACCGGCTCGTTGTGGCCGATGACCTTCGGTCTCGCCTGTTGCGCGGTCGAGATGATGCACGCCGGCGCGGCGCGCTATGACCTCGACCGTTTCGGCATCGTGTTCCGTCCGTCGCCACGCCAGTCCGACCTGATGATCGTTGCCGGCACGCTGTGCAACAAGATGGCGCCGGCTCTGCGCCGCGTTTACGACCAGATGCCCGAACCGCGCTGGGTGCTGTCGATGGGGTCGTGCGCCAATGGCGGTGGTTACTACCACTATTCGTACTCGGTCGTGCGCGGTTGTGACCGCATCGTTCCGGTCGACGTCTACGTGCCGGGCTGTCCGCCGACGGCCGAGGCATTGCTGTACGGCCTGATCCAGCTGCAGAACAAGATCAAGCGCACCAATACGATTGCGCGGAGCTGACCCGATGGCCACCCTGAATGCCCTGATGGAAAGCCTCGAGCGTGTGCTCGGCGACAAGCTCGCCAATATCAAGTGCGCGCTTGATGAAGTAACGATCGAGATCAAGCCGGCCGATTTCATCGCCGCGGCCACGCTGCTGCGCGATCACGCCGAGCTGCGTTTCGAATCCTGTGTCGACGTCTGCGGTGTCGACTACAGCGCGTACAAGGACAGCGTGTGGGAAGGTTCGCGCTTTGCCGCGGTCTACCACCTCAACTCCTACGCCAACAACCAGCGTCTGCGCGTACGCATGTTCGCGCTGGATGACGACTTCCCGGTCGTGCCGACCTCGGTCGACATCTGGCCGGGCAACAACTGGTTCGAGCGCGAAGCGTTCGACCTGTACGGCATCGTTTTCGAAGGTCACCCGGACCTGCGTCGCATCCTGACCGACTACGGTTTTGTCGGTCATCCGTTCCGCAAGGACTTCCCGACCTCGGGTTATGTCGAAATGCGTTACGACCCGGAGCAGGGCCGCGTGATTTACCAGCCTGTCACCATCGATCCGCGCGAAATCACCCCGCGCATCATTCGCGAGGAGAACTACGGTGGCGTCTGAAATCCGTAACTACACCCTCAACTTCGGTCCGCAACACCCGGCCGCGCACGGCGTGCTGCGCCTCGTGCTCGAGCTCGACGGCGAAGTCGTCGAGCGTGCGGACCCGCACATCGGCCTGCTGCATCGCGCGACCGAGAAACTGGCCGAATCCAAGACCTACATCCAGTCGCTGCCGTACATGGACCGTCTCGACTACGTGTCGATGATGTCCAACGAGCATGCCTACTGCATGGCGATCGAGAAGCTGCTGCAACTCGACGTGCCGGTGCGTGCGCAGTACATCCGCGTGATGTTCGACGAGATCACCCGCATCCTGAACCACCTGATGTGGATCGGCGCGCACGGCCTCGACTGCGGTGCGATGACCATCTTCCTGTACGCGTTCCGTGAGCGCGAAGACCTGATGGACGTCTACGAGGCGGTCTCGGGTGCGCGCATGCACGCGGCCTACTACCGCCCGGGCGGCGTGTATCGCGATCTGCCGGACACGATGCCGCAGTACCAGGCTTCGAAGGTGCGCAACGCTGCTGCGATCAGGAAGCTCAACGAAAACCGTCAGGGGTCGATGCTCGATTTCATCGAGGACTTCACCAACCGTTTCCCGACCTATGTCGACGAATACGAAACCCTGCTGACCGACAACCGGATCTGGAAGCAGCGGACCGTCGGTATCGGCGTGCTGTCGCCGGAACGCGCGATGGCACTGGGCCTGACCGGCCCGATGCTGCGTGGCTCGGGCGTGGCCTGGGACCTGCGCAAGAAGCAGCCGTACGAAGTCTACGACAAGCTCGATTTCGACATCCCGGTTGGCATCAACGGCGACTGCTACGACCGCTATCTGGTCCGCATCGAAGAAATGCGCCAGTCGAACCGCATCATCAAGCAGTGCGTGAAGTGGCTGCGCGAGAATCCGGGCCCGGTCATCACCGACAACAACAAGGTTGCACCGCCGTCGCGTGAAAGTATGAAGAGCAATATGGAGGATCTGATCCACCACTTCAAGCTGTTCACCGAAGGCATGCACGTGCCCGAAGGCGAGGCGTATGCCGCCGTCGAGCACCCGAAGGGCGAGTTCGGCATCTACATGGTGTCCGACGGCGCCAACAAGCCGTACCGGCTGAAAATCCGCGCGCCGGGCTTTGCCCATCTGGCCGCGCTCGACGAAATGGCGCGTGGTCACATGCTGTCCGACGTCGTCGCGATCATCGGTACGCAAGACATCGTATTCGGGGAGATTGACCGCTAATGGTTACCAGCAATCAGGCACCGACGCTGAGTGCCGAATCGCAGGCGCAGATCGATCGCGAACTGGCCAAGTACCCGGCCGACCAGCGTCGCTCGGCACTGATGAGCGCGCTGCGCATCGCACAGGTCGAGCATCGCTGGCTGTCGAACGAGCTGATCGCCGTCGTCGCCGACTATGTCGGCGTGCCGCCGATCGCCGCGATGGAAGTCGCGACGTTCTACAACATGTTCGACATGAAGCCGGTCGGCAAGCACAAGATCACCGTCTGTACCAACCTGCCCTGTGCCTTGTCGGGCGGTTACCAGGCGGCCGATTACCTGAAACAGAAGCTCGGTATCGGTTTCAACGAAACCACCGCCGACGGCAAGTTCACGCTGAAGGAAGGCGAGTGCATGGGCGCGTGCGGTTATGCGCCGGTCCTGCTGGTGAACAACCACAGCATGTGCAACCACATGACGCCGGACGCGATCGACAAGAAACTGGCGGAGCTCGAATAAGATGACCGTTTATGTGAAAGGCGTCGTGTTCGAGGGCGTCGATTTCGACGATCCGAAGCACTGGGGCATTGAAGCCTACATGGCGCGCGGCGGCTATGCCGCACTGAAAAAGATCCTTTCGACCGGCATGACGCAGGACGAGATCATCGCCGAAATGAAGACGTCGGGCCTGCGTGGCCGCGGCGGTGCCGGCTTCCCGACCGGGCTGAAGTGGTCGTTCATGCCGCGCAGCTTCCCGGGCCAGAAATACCTCGTCTGCAACACCGACGAAGGCGAGCCGGGTACCTTCAAGGACCTCGACATCATCGTCGACAACCCGCACGCGCTGATCGAAGGCATGATCATCGGCGGTTTCGCGATGGGCATCACCGTCGGTTACAACTACATCCACGGTGAAGTATTCGAGGCGTACGAGCGTTTTGAAGCCGCACTGGAAGAGGCGCGTGCCGCCGGTTTCCTCGGCGACAACATCCTCGGCACCAATTTCTGCTTCCAGCTGCACGGCCACCACGGTTACGGCGCCTACATCTGTGGCGAAGAAACCGCGCTGCTCGAATCGCTAGAAGGCAAGAAGGGCCAGCCGCGCTTCAAGCCGCCGTTCCCGGCGAGCTTCGGCCTGTACGGCAAGCCGACGACGATCAACAACACCGAAACGTTCGCGTCGGTGCCGTTCATCATCCGTGAAGGCGGGCAGAAGTTCCTCGAACTCGGCAAGCCGAACAACGGCGGTACCAAGCTGTTCTCGGTGTCGGGCCATGTGAACCGCCCGGGCAACTACGAAATTCCGCTCGGCACGCCGTTCAGCGAACTGCTGGAAATGTGCGGCGGCATGCGCGACGGCAAGAAGCTCAAGGCGGTGATTCCGGGCGGCTCGTCGGCGCCGGTGCTGCCGGCCGACATCATGATGCAGTGCACGATGGATTACGATTCGATCTCCAAGGCGGGATCGATGCTCGGTTCGGGTGCGGTCATCGTCATGGACGAGACCACCTGCATGGTCAAGGCGCTCGAGCGGCTGTCGTACTTCTACTTCGAAGAGTCGTGCGGCCAGTGCACGCCGTGCCGTGAAGGCACCGGCTGGCTGTACCGCGTCGTGCACCGGATCGAACAGGGCCTCGGGCGTCCCGAAGACCTCGATCTGCTGCTTTCGGTCGGCGGCAACATCGCCGGCCGGACGATCTGCGCGCTCGGCGACGCAGCGGTGATGCCGGTGCAGGGGATGCTCAAGCATTTCCGCAGCGAATTCGAACACCACATCGAACACAAGCAGTGCCTGGTTCCAGGCTTCTGATTGGGTTTGGTTAAAAATTTGCCATTGAATCGAGTCGATCATGCTGGAAATTGAAATCGACGGTAAGAAACTGACAGTCCCCACTGGAAGCACCGTGATGGACGCCGCCAATTCGATTGGCGTGCATATCCCGCACTTCTGCTACCACAAGAAGCTGTCGATTGCCGCGAACTGCCGGATGTGCCTGGTTCAGGTCGAGAAAGCGCCGAAACCGCTGCCCGCCTGTGCTACCCCCGTTACCGACGGGATGAAGGTCTATACCCACTCCGATATGGCCGTGAAGGCCCAGAAAGGGGTGATGGAATTCCTGCTGATCAACCACCCGCTCGACTGCCCGATCTGCGATCAGGGCGGCGAATGCCAGCTGCAGGATCTGGCCGTGGGTTACGGTCAGTCGGGCTCGCGCTACGAAGAAGAAAAGCGCGTCGTTGCCAACAAGAACCTCGGTCCGCTGATCTCGACCGACATGACACGCTGCATCCACTGCAGCCGCTGCGTGCGCTTTACCGAAGAGATCGCCGGCTACCAGGAACTCGGCATGCCGGGTCGTGGCGAGCACACCGAGGTGATGAGCTTCATCGGCAAGACCGTGAACTCGGAAATCTCCGGCAACGTGATCGATCTGTGCCCGGTCGGCGCGCTGACCAGCAAGCCGTTCCGCTACAGCGCCCGGACCTGGGAGCTGTCGCGTCGCAAGAGCGTCGGTGCGCATGACGGTCTCGGTGCCAACCTCGTGGTTCAGGTCAAGAACAACCAGGTGATGCGTGTTCTCCCGCTCGAGAACGAAGCCATCAACGAATGCTGGCTGTCGGACCGCGAACGCTTCAGCTACGAAGCGCTGAACAGTGCTGCGCGCCTGACCCAGCCGATGGTCAAGGACGGCGGCGAGTGGAAGGTCGTCGGCTGGCAGGAAGCGCTGGAGCTGGTCGCGACCAAGCTCAAGGGCATCACCGCCAATCATGGCGCCGACAGCGTTGCAGCGATCGCTTCGCCGAACAGCACGCTTGAAGAACTCTACCTGCTGCGCAAGTCGTTGGCCGGTCTGGACATCCGCAACCTCGAAGCGCGTACCCGCCTCGGCGACGTGCGCTTCGAGACCAAGGCTGCGGGCTGGCTCGGTCAGAGCATCGTCGATCTCGCTGCAAGCGAATCGCTGCTGCTGATCGGCTCGACCTTGCGCAAGGAACAGCCGCTGCTGGCGCAGCGTCTGCGCCAGTCGGTGAAGAAGGGCCTGAAGCTCGCGCTGATCAACCCGCATGACGACGAGCTGCTGACCAAGATTGCCGGCAAGCTGGTCGTACGCCCGGACCAGCTGGTCGAAGGCGTACTTGCCGTACTCAAGGCTGCGGCCGAAGTCACCGGCAAGACCGTGCCGGCCGACATCGATCTGGCGGGCGTTGAAGTCTCGACCGAAGCGCGTGCATTGGCCGAACTGATTGTCGCCGGCGAGAAGAAGTCGCTGGTCCTCGGCAATATCGCACTGCAGCACGAGCGCGCTGCCGAGCTGCACGCGGCTGCGGCTGCGCTAGCCGACATCGCCGGTGCGACGCTGGGCCTGCTGCGTGACGGCGCCAACAGCGTCGGTGCCGACATCGTCGGTTTCGCCACAAACAAGGATCTGATCGCTGCGAATAAGAAGGCCTATGTGCTGCTGCACAGCGAACTGGCCGATTTGAAGAGCGGCGCCAAGGCGGCCTTCGAAGGTGCCGAATTCGTCGTTGCGATGACGTCGTTCGCCGACGAAGCGCGCGACTACGCCGATGTGCTGCTGCCGGTGTCGCCGTTCTCGGAAACCTCGGGTACCTTCGTCAACATGGAAGGCAAGCCGCAGAGCTTCAACGGTGTTGTCCGCCCGCTGGGCGAAACCCGTCCGGCGTGGAAGGTGTTGCGCGTACTTGGCAACATCCTCGGCCTGAACGGCTTCGACTACGACAGCTCGGAAGCCGTCCGTGCCGACGTGCTGAACGGCGATATCGCCAAGGTGCTCGACAACGCGCCGGCCAAGGCCGTTGCGGTCAAGGCGCAGGCCGCTGCCGGTCTGGTCCGTCTGGCCGAAGTGCCGCTGTATGAAACCGATGCACTGGTCCGCCGTGCACCGAGCCTGCAGGCAACGGTCGATGCCGAATCGGCTGCGCAGCTGCGTGCCAATGCGGCCACGCTGGCGTCGCTCGGTCTGGTCGCAGGCGGCAACGCCCGTGTCCAGCAGGGCGGGGCAGCGGTGACGCTGGCCGTTGCCGAAGATGCGGGCCTGCTCGACGCCGTGGTGCGCGTGCCGTCCGGTCGGGCGACGCTGGTGCTCGGTTCGGGCGCAATCGAAGTAGCCAAGGCATAAGGGGAAGAGCATGGAATTTCTGCAAACCACGCTGGGCCTCAACGCAAGCCTTGCTTTCTTCCTCTGGACGCTGGCGAAGATCCTCTGCATCGTCGCGCCGCTGATGGGCGCCGTCGCGTACGCCACGTACGCCGAGCGCAAGGTCATCGGTTACATGCAGATCCGGGTCGGTCCGAACCGGGTTGGCCCGTTCGGCCTGCTGCAACCGATCGCAGACGGCGTGAAGCTCCTGCTGAAGGAAATCATCACGCCGAGCGCCGCGAGCAAGGGGCTGTACTTCCTTGCGCCGGTCATGGTGCTGGTGCCGGCGCTGGCCGCCTGGGCGGTCGTACCGTTCTACCCGGGCTTCGTCGTCGCCGACGTCAACGTCGGCCTGCTGTACGTGATGGCGATCACCTCGATGGGCATCTACGGCGTGATCATCGCCGGCTGGGCGTCGAACTCGAAGTACGCCTTCCTCGGCGGCCTGCGTGCCGCTGCGCAGGTGGTGTCGTACGAACTGGCGATGGGCTTTGCGCTGGTCGGCGTGATCATGGTGTCGGGTTCGCTGAACCTCACCGAGATCGTCAACCAGCAGGGCCACGGTATCGGTGGCGGCTCGATCCTGTCGTGGAACCTGATCCCGCTGTTGCCGCTGTTCGTCGTCTATTTCATCTCGGGTGTCGCCGAAACCAACCGCGCGCCGTTCGACGTGGTGGAAGGCGAGTCGGAAATCGTTGCCGGTCACATGGTCGAGTACTCGGGCATGAGCTTCGCACTGTTCTTCCTGGCCGAATACGCGAACATGTGGCTGATCGCCGCGATGGCGTCGGTGATGTTCCTCGGCGGCTGGCTGTCGCCGTTCCCGGAAAGCTGGCCGATCCTCGGCGCACCGTCCTTCCTGTGGTGGGTGCTCAAGGTCTTCTTCATGATGTTCCTCTTCCTGTGGTTCCGCGCCACGTTCCCGCGCTATCGCTACGACCAGTTGATGCGCCTGGGCTGGAAGGTGTTCATTCCGGTGACGCTGGTCTGGATCGTAGTGGTCGGCGCGTGGATGCAAACCCCGCTGTCGCTGTGGAAGTAAGCAGGGGATAGACATGGAAAAAATTGCTCATTTCTTCAAGACCTTCCTGCTGGTCGAACTGGTCAAGGGGCTGATGCTCACGGGCCGGCACTTCTTCCAGCGCAAGATCACGGTGCAGTTCCCAGAGGAAAAGACGCCGTACAGCCCGCGTTTCCGCGGCCTGCACGCCCAGCGTCGTTACGCCAACGGCGAAGAGCGCTGCATTGCCTGCAAACTGTGCGAAGCGGTTTGCCCGGCAATGGCGATCACGATCGAATCCGAAGCGCGCGAGGACGACAAGACCCGTCGCACCACGCGTTACGACATCGACCTGACCAAGTGCATCTTCTGCGGCTTCTGCGAAGAAGCCTGTCCGGTTGACGCGATCGTCGAAACGCACATTCTCGAGTATCACGGCGAGAAGCGCGGCGACCTGTACTACACCAAGCCGATGCTGCTGGCTGTGGGTGACAAGTACGAAGCGCAGATCGCCGCCAACAAGGCGGCTGACGCCAAATACCGTTAACAGGGCCGACTCGCTATGATCGAAGTGATTTTTTATGTGTTCGCCGCAGTCCTGCTGTTTGCAGGCTTGCGGGTGATCACCGCCAAGAACCCGGTGCACGCCGCCTTGTATCTGGTGCTGTCGTTCTTCAACGGCGCCGCGCTGTGGATGCTGATGCAGGCCGAGTTCCTCGCGGTGTCGCTGATCGTCGTCTATGTCGGCGCGGTGATGGTGCTCTTCCTTTTCGTGGTGATGATGCTCGACATCAACTTCGAAGAGCTGCGCAAGGGCTTCTGGAAGTACGTGCCGGTTGCCGGCGTCGTTGCGGTGGTGATGGCCGTTGAAATGGTGCTGATCCTGACGCACCGTGCCGCGCAGATCGAAGGCGCGCAACTGGTCAATCATCCGGCCGGCTACAACAACGCCAAGGTGCTCGGCCAGCTGATCTACACCGAGTACTTCCTGCCGTTCCAGCTCGCTGCGGTGCTGCTGCTCGTCGGCATGATCGCCGCGATCGCGCTGACGCTGCGCAAGCGCAAGAACACCAAGTACATCAACCCGGCTGACCAGATACAGGTCAAGCGGAACGATCGCGTGAAGATCGTATCGATGCCGGCCGAAGAACGTCCGAGCGTCGAGGCCCCCAAGGCCGATGACGGTCAGGCCTGAGCGGCGGAGAGGATTCAAACGTGATCACACTCACTCACTACCTTGTGCTGGCGGCAATCCTGTTCGCGATTTCCGTATTCGGCATTTTCATGAACCGCAAGAACCTGATCGTGTTGCTGATGGCGATCGAACTGATGCTGCTGGCGGTGAACATGAACTTCATCGCCTTCTCGCAGTTCCTCGGTGATACCGCGGGCCAGGTCTTCGTCTTCTTCATCCTGACCGTGGCGGCAGCCGAATCGGCCATCGGCCTTGCGATCCTCGTCGTGCTGTTCCGCAGCCTGCGTTCGATCAACGTCGAAGACCTCGATAGCCTCAAGGGCTGACCCGATAACAAGATCGACATAACAGGTATTGCCAATGGACATGAAAACGATCTACCTGCTCATCCCGCTCGCGCCGCTGTTCGGCGCGCTGGTGGCAGGTCTCTTCGGCTGGGCGATTTCCCGCCGCGCCGCGCACTGTGTGACGATTGCCGGTGTCGCGGTGTCTTTCCTGCTCTCGGCCTTCGTGCTGAAGGGCATCCTTCTGGACGGCGTCGAGCCGTTCAACGGGACGGTCTACACCTGGCTGACGGTGAACGGCGTTGAATTCAACGTCGGTTTCCTCGTCGACAGCCTGACCGCGATGATGATGTGCGTGGTGACCTTCGTATCGCTGATGGTTCACCTCTACACCATCGGCTACATGCAGGAAGACCCGGGCTACAACCGCTTCTTCAGCTACATCTCGCTGTTCACCTTCTCGATGCTGATGCTGGTGATGGCCAACAACTTCGTCCAACTGTTCTTCGGCTGGGAAGCGGTGGGTCTGGTCTCGTATCTGCTGATCGGCTTCTGGTTCAAGCGTCCGACCGCGACGTTTGCCAACCTGAAGGCCTTTCTGGTCAACCGCGTGGGTGACTTCGGCTTCCTGCTCGGCATCGGTCTGGTGCTGGCACACTTCGGCACGCTGGACTATGCCGCAGTGTTCGCACAGGCGCCGGCACTGAAGGACGCGATGATCACGCTGTTCCCGGGCGCGGAATGGTCACTGATGACCGTGACCTGCATCCTGCTGTTCATCGGTGCGATGGGCAAGTCGGCGCAGTTCCCGCTGCACGTGTGGCTTCCGGATTCGATGGAAGGCCCGACGCCGATTTCGGCACTGATCCACGCCGCGACGATGGTGACCGCCGGTATCTTCATGGTGACCCGGATGTCTCCGCTGTTCGAGCTGTCGGACACTGCGCTGAACTTCATCCTCGTGATCGGTGCGATTACCGCGCTGTTCATGGGTTTCCTCGGCATGATCCAGAACGACATCAAGCGCGTGGTCGCGTACTCGACGCTGTCGCAGCTCGGCTACATGACCGTCGCACTGGGCGCATCGGCCTATTCGGTCGCCGTGTTCCACCTGATGACGCACGCGTTCTTCAAGGCGCTGCTGTTCCTTGGCGCCGGTTCGGTGATCATGGGCATGCACCATGACCAGGACATCCGCAATATGGGTGGCCTGCGCAAGTACATGCCGATTACCTGGATCACCTCGCTGCTGGGTTCGCTGGCGCTGATCGGTACGCCGTTCTTCGCGGGCTTCTACTCGAAGGATTCGATCATCGAGGCCGTGGCCGAGTCGCACCTGCCGGGTGCCGGCTTTGCCTACTTCGCCGTGATCGCCAGCGTGTTCGTGACCGCGTTCTACTCGTTCCGGATGTACTTCCTCGTCTTCCACGGCAAGGAACGCTGGATGGCGAAGGATCATCACGCACATCACGAAGCCGATGCGCACGACGAGGACGAACACCACCACGGACTCGGCCCGAACGACAAGCCGCACGAGTCGCCGTGGGTCGTGACGCTGCCGCTGGTGCTGCTGGCGATTCCGTCGGTGCTGATCGGTTACTTCGCAATCCAGCCGATGCTCTATGGCAACTTCTTCGAAGGCGTGATCTTCATCAATCATGAAGCGCACCCGACGATGGAAATGCTCAAGGAAGAGTTCCACGGCCCGCTGGCCATGGTGATCCACTCGTTCTCGACGCTGCCGCTGTATCTGGCGATCGCGGGTGTGGCCGTGTCCTACCTCTTCTACATGAAAATGCCGGCGATTCCGGCCGCGATCGACCGCTTCTTTACCGCGATCGGCGTGCGCAAGCTCATGGAAGAGAAGTACTACATGGACCATCTGTACATCAACGGTTTTGCCGCTTTCGGCCGCGTGCTCGGTACGCTGTTCTGGAAGGTCGGTGACGTGCTGCTGATCGACGGACTGATGGTCAACGGCACGGCCAAGGTGGTTGGCTTCTTCTCGAGGATCACTCGCCGTCTGCAAACGGGTTACATCTATCACTATGCGTTCGCGATGATTCTCGGCGCGCTGGTGCTGATGACCTGGTGGCTCGGTGGCGTGCTGGTTAGCCAGTAAGCTCGGTTTGAATTGATAACAAGTAGGTAAACTATGACGGGTAATCTTCTGAGCCTGACGATCTGGGTGCCGATCGTCGCCGGCCTCGTCGTGCTCGCAACGGGGGGAGACCGCAACGCCAACGCCGCGCGCTGGCTTGCTGTCCTCGGTGCGCTGGCCGGCCTTCTGGTCTCGGTGCCGCTCTACACCGGTTTCGATTCGTTGCACGGCGGTCTGCAGTTCGTCGAATCGACACCGTGGATCACGATGTTCAACATCAACTACGCACTCGGCGTCGACGGCCTGTCGATGCTGTTCGTGATCCTCAACAGCTTCACGACGCTGATGGTCGTGATCGCCGGCTGGCAGGTGATCCAGAGCCGCGTGGCACAGTACATGGCTGCGTTCCTGATCATGTCGGGCCTGATCAACGGGGCGTTTGCCGCCACCGATGCGATCCTGTTCTACGTGTTCTTCGAAGCCATGCTGATCCCGATGTACCTGATCATCGGCGTCTGGGGCGGTCCGAACCGGATCTACGCGTCGGTCAAGTTCTTCCTGTACACCCTGCTCGGTTCGCTACTGACGCTGGTGGCCTTCGTTTACCTGTACATGCAGGCCGGTGGCAGCTTCGTCATTGCCGACTTCCAGCGCCTGCCGCTGGGCATGGGCGCACAGGTCATGCTGCTGATCGCGTTCTTCTTCGCCTTTGCGGTGAAGGTGCCGATGTGGCCGGTCCACACCTGGCTGCCGGATGCACACGTCGAAGCGCCGACCGGCGGTTCGATGGTGCTGGCCGCGATCACGCTGAAGCTCGGTGCCTACGGCTTCCTGCGGTTCGCTCTGCCGATCGCACCGGACGCTGCACGTGAATATGCGTGGGTGTTCATCATCTTCTCGCTGATCGCCGTCGTTTACATTGGCCTCGTCGCGCTGGTGCAGACTGACATGAAGAAGCTGGTGGCTTATTCGTCGATCTCGCACATGGGCTTCGTCACGCTGGGCTTCTTCATGTTTGCCGGTGGCACGCAGCTGAATCCCTACGCAGTCGAAGGCGCCATCGTGCAGATGGTCAGCCACGGCTTCGTCTCGGCCGCGATGTTCTTCTGCATCGGTGTGATGTACGACCGCGTGCACAGCCGCAAGATTGCCGATTACGGTGGCGTCGCCAACAAGATGCCGATCTTCGCTGCCTTCATGATGCTGTTCGCGATGGCCAACTCGGGCCTGCCGGGTACCTCCGGTTTCGTCGGCGAGTTCATGGTCATCCTCGGTGCCGTGCAAGTGAACTTCTGGTACGCCTTCGCCGCTGCAACCACGCTGATCTTCGGCGCCGGTTACACGCTGTGGATGTACAAGCGCGTGATTTTCGGTGATGTCGCCAACGTACACGTTGCCGAACTCAAGGACGTGAACAAGCGCGAGTTCCTCGTGCTGGCGATTCTCGCAATCGCCGTCCTCGGCATGGGTCTGTATCCGAAGCCGTTTACCGAAGTGATGCACCAGTCGGTCAACGACCTGATCTGGCACGTCTCGCAGTCCAAGCTCCAATAAAGAGTCACCGATGAATATCATGACCTGGTCCAGTCTCAACGCTGGCGTCGCGACCCCGGAGATCTTCCTGCTCTGTGCGACCTGCGCCATCCTGTTGATCGATGTATTCCTCAGCGATGCCAAGCGCCACATCAGCTACGTGCTGACGCTGGCGACCCTGGTCGCTACCGGCTGCCTGCTGGTTGCCGGCTACTCGCTGCAACCGCTGCTGGCGTTCAACGGCATGTTCGTCGCCGATCCGCTGGCTTCGCTGTCCAAGCTCGGCATGGTGGTCGGCGTGATCCTGATGCTCGTTTACGGTCGCGGCTATGCCGTGGCGCGCGGCCTGTTCCGCGGCGAGCTGTTCACCCTGACGCTGTGCGCACTGCTCGGGATGATGGTGATGGCCTCGGCCGTCAACTTCGTCGTGCTGTACGTCGGCCTCGAGCTGCTGTCGCTCTCGCTGTACGCGCTGGTTGCGTTGCAGCGTGACTCCAGCCGTTCGACCGAAGCGGCGATGAAGTACTTCATCCTTGGCGCCCTGGCATCGGGCCTGCTGCTGTACGGCATGTCGATGATCTACGGCGCGACGCAAAGCCTGGATGTCTTCGTGATCTCGCAGAAAATCGCCAATGACGAAGCCAACCGCCTGCTGGCCGTGTTCGGCATCGTGTTCATCGTCACCGGTCTGGGCTTCAAGCTCGGCGCCGTGCCGTTCCACATGTGGGCGCCGGACGTTTACGACGGTGCGCCGACGCTGATTTCGCAGTTGATCGGTTCGGCTCCGAAGGTCGCGGCATTTGCCTTCATCATGCGCATCCTTGCACAGGCGCTCGAGGGGTTTGCTTTCGACTGGCGCTCGATGCTGATGGTGCTGGCCGTCCTCTCGCTGGTGATCGGCAACCTGACCGCGAT
The DNA here is from genome assembly GCF_016865585.1 of Jeongeupia naejangsanensis. GTDB lineage: Bacteria > Pseudomonadota > Gammaproteobacteria > Burkholderiales > Chitinibacteraceae > Jeongeupia > Jeongeupia naejangsanensis. The sequence goes on from NZ_JAESND010000004.1 coordinate 252,258, forward strand.
TGCGCAGGTGAACATCAAGCGGATGTTCGCGTACTCGACGATCTCGCACATGGGCTTCCTGCTGCTGGGCATCATGGCGGCGACGCCGGGCGGCTATGCCGCAGCGTTCTTCTATGCGATGACCTACATGCTCACCGCAGCAGCCGGCTTCGGCATCATCATGCTGCTGTCGCGCGAAGGCTTCGAAGCGGACCAGATTGCCGATTTCCGTGGTCTGAACAAGCGCAGCCCGTGGTTTGCCGCGATGATGTTGATCGTCATGTTCTCGATGGCGGGCATCCCGGTCTTCGTCGGCTTCTTTGCCAAGCTGGCGATCATCCAGGCACTGGTTGGCCTCGGCCTCGTCTGGCTGGCCGTGATCGCGGTGCTGATGTCGGTGATCGGCGCGTTCTACTACCTGCGTATCGTCAAGGTCATGTACTTCGAAGATCCGACCGATGCTGCACCGATCGCCGCCGGTACCGATGCCAAGCTTGTGCTGTCGGTCAACTGCCTGCTGCTGCTGGTGCTCGGCATGATGCCGGATCGCCTGCTGACTGCCCTGACGACGGCCCTGCAGTTCTCGCTGCACACCGGCCTGTAAAGCGCAATGCTGGAGGTCATCCTTCTGGGCACATTGGCGGCATTGGCCGCCAATGTGCCTTTTGTTTCGGGGCGTCTGTTCGGTGTACTGCATCTGGCCAACAAGCATTTCGGCTGGCAGTTGCTCGAGTGGGTGGTGTACTACCTTGCCGTGGGCGGTCTTGCGTGGGGGCTCGAGTCGCGTCTGGCCACGCCGCATTCGCAAAACTGGCAGTTTTACGTCACGACGCTGGCGATGTTTGCCGTACTGTCGTGGCCCGGCTTTGTCTGGCGGTTCTTCTGGCGCAAGCCGGGGCTGTAATCGATAAGACAAAGACCTTGTCGAATCAATGATTTATCGACTTGGTCATGAAAATTTCGCAGGAAGTGCTTGCGGAATCCGGATCGTAAAGCTAATATGCAGTCCTTCGTTAGGCACGTAGCTCAGCTGGTTAGAGCACCACCTTGACATGGTGGGGGTCGTTGGTTCGAGTCCAATCGTGCCTACCAACGAATTTGGAGATTGAATCATGTTGCGAACTCGCACTACTATCCAACACTAAACGGATAGCCGTGCTGGCAAGTTGATTTGATCGAATGAAAAAAGTGCGGCCTGGCCGCACTTTTTTTTTGTCCTCACGTATCGTTAACGACCTGATCCGGTCCAGTTTAAAGGCGCTCACCATGCCCGTCGTCACGCTTCCTGATGGTTCCCAACGCCAGTTCGATGCACCGCTGCGCGTGCACGACGTCGCAGCCAGCATCGGCGCCGGCCTGGCCCGTGCCGCACTGGCCGGCAAGGTCGATGGTCAACTGGTCGATACCAGCTACCTGATCGATCGCGACGTCCAGCTGGCCATCATTACCGACCGCGATGCGGAAGGGCTGGAGGTGATCCGCCACTCGACCGCGCACTTGCTGGCGTACGCGGTGAAAGAGCTGTTCCCGGAGGCGCAGGTGACGATCGGCCCGGTGATCGAGGATGGTTTTTACTACGACTTCAGTTACAAGCGTCCGTTCACGCCCGAAGACCTGGCGCTGATCGAGAAGAAGATGTCCGAGCTGGCCAAGAAGGACCTTCCGGTCGAGCGCTACGAGTTGAGTCGCGACGAGGCCGTGGCCTATTTCAAGGGCATTGGCGAAGCGTACAAGGCCGAGATCATCGAGAGCATTCCGGCCGACCAGGTGCTGAGCCTGTACCGCGAAGGCGATTTCACCGACCTGTGCCGCGGCCCGCACGTGCCGTCGACCGGCAAGCTCAAGGTGTTTAAGCTGATGAAGGTCGCCGGCGCGTACTGGCGCGGCGATTCGAGGAACGAAATGCTCACGCGCGTCTACGGTACCGCGTGGACCAAGAAGGAAGACCTCGAGGCTTATCTGCATCGGCTCGAAGAGGCCGAGAAGCGCGACCATCGCAAGATCGGCAAGGCGCTGGATCTCTTCCACCTGCAGGACGAAGCACCGGGCATGGTGTTCTGGCATCCGAAGGGCTGGTCGCTGTGGCAGTCGATCGAGCAGTACATGCGTCGCAAGCTGAACGAGCATGGCTATCAGGAAATCCGCACGCCGATGGTGATGGACCGGACGCTGTGGGAAAAGTCCGGCCACTGGGGCAACTACCGCGACAACATGTTCACGACCGAATCGGAAAAACGTGACTACGCGGTCAAGCCGATGAACTGCCCGGGTCATATCCAGGTGTTCAACCAGGGCCTGCGCTCGTATCGTGACCTGCCGCTGCGCTACGCCGAGTTCGGCTCCTGCCACCGCAACGAGCCGTCGGGTTCGTTGCACGGCATCATGCGCGTGCGCGGCTTCGTGCAGGACGATGCGCATATCTTCTGTACCGAAGCACAGGTGCAGGTCGAGGCAGCCAAGTTCATCGATCTGCTCAAAGAGGTCTATGCCGACTTCGGTTTCGACGAAATCCTCGTCAAGCTGTCGACCCGTCCGGAAAAGCGCATCGGCACCGAAGAGGCGTGGGATCGCGCCGAGGCGGCGCTGGCGGCTGCGCTCGACTCCAAGGGGCTGGCATTCGAGTATCTGCCGGGTGAGGGCGCGTTCTACGGCCCGAAGATCGAGTTCACGCTGAAGGACTGTCTGGGGCGCTTGTGGCAGTGCGGTACGCTGCAGATCGACCCGAACCTGCCGGAGCGTCTCGGTGCCGAGTACGTCGGCGAAGACAATGCGAAGCATCGCCCGATCATGTTGCACCGCGCGGTGCTGGGTTCGCTCGAGCGCTTCATCGGCATCCTGATCGAAAACCATGCCGGCGCGTTCCCGTTCTGGCTGGCGCCGACGCAGTTTGTCGTGATGAATATTTCCGAATCTCAGCGCGAGTACGCCGAATCGGTTGCCAAGTTGCTGGGTCAACGCGGCTTCCGTGGTGACGCCGACTTGAGGAACGAGAAAATAACCTATAAAATTCGCGAACATAGCTTGCAACGCCTTCCTTATCAGCTCATCGTGGGCGACAAGGAGAAGGAAGCAGGCTTGGTGGCCGTGCGTAGCCGCAGTGGCGAGGATCTCGGGCAAATGACGCTGGATGCGCTGGTTGAGCGCTTCAACGGCGAACTGCTCTGAGGGAGTGTCCTCTAAGACGCACGGTTTTTCTTTTTCCGGATTTGGAGAACTGCAATAGCTGCGCAAGACAAAGAACCGCGGATCAACGGTGAAATCACCGGCCGCGAAGTGCGACTGCAAGGGGCCGAGGGTGAACAACTCGGTATCGTAAGCCTGTTCCAGGCGATGTCGATGGCCGAAGAAGCCGAACTCGACCTGGTTGAAATCGCCCCGAACGCGCAGCCGCCCGTTTGCCGCCTGATGGACTACGGCAAGTTCAAGTTCCAAGAGTCGAAGAAGAAGGCGGCGGCCAAGGCGAAGCAGAAGCAAATCCAGGTCAAGGAAGTCAAGTTCCGTCCGGGTACCGACGAAAACGATTACCAGGTCAAGCTGCGTAATCTGGTTCGCTTCCTGGAAGAAGGTGACAAGGCCAAGATCACGCTGCGTTTCCGCGGTCGCGAAATGGCTCACCAGGAAATCGGCATGGCGCAGCTCAAGCGCGTCGAAGCCGACCTGACCGAACTGGCCGTGGTCGAGCAGTATCCGCGCCTTGAAGGCCGGCAAATGGTGATGATGCTGGCGCCGAAGAAGAAGTAAGCGCCCGCAGCACAGAATAACGGCGTGGCGACAGCCGCCGTCGAGTTCCGGAAACGGGATCGTTGTCGCAACAAAAGCGGGGTGGCGGGCTTTAAGTCTCTTTGGAGCGCCTGTTGCCTGATCCAACACAACTTGGAGTGCATATACATGCCCAAGATGAAAACCAAGAGCAGCGCCAAGAAGCGCTTCAAGGTTCTTGGCGGTGGCGGCGTCAAGCGCAGCCATGCGTTCAAGCGCCACATCCTTACCAAGAAAACCACCAAAAACAAGCGCCAACTGCGCGGTACCTCGATGGTCGATGCGACCAACATGGGCCACGTACGTGCGATGTTGCCCTACGCGTAACTAAAGGAGAAGAAACATGCCTCGCGTTAAACGTGGTGTAACCGCCCGCGCTCGTCACAAGAAGATCCTGAATCTGGCGAAGGGCTATCGCGGCCGTCGCAAGAACGTATACCGCATTGCCAAGCAAGCGGTTATGAAGGCTGGCCAATACGCTTACCGTGACCGTCGTCAAAGGAAGCGTCAGTTCCGTCAGCTGTGGATCACCCGTATCAATGCAGCAGCACGCGAATGCGGTCTGGCCTACAGCCGCTTCATGAACGGCCTGAAGAAGGCTGGCATCGAAGTGGACCGCAAGGTGCTGGCTGACCTCGCCGTGTTCGACAAGCCGGCTTTTGCCAAGTTTGTCGAGCAAGCCAAGGCTGGCCTCGCTGCCTGATCGGTAAGTGCTTGAAAAGGGAGGCTTTCCGGCCTCCCTTTTTTATTCCTGTCGTTTTGGGCGTGTTTTGCCGCTGCGACGTTGACGAGACGTGATTCCCGAGCATTCTGATCAGAATTTTCGTGAATCGTTTTTCCTGACCCATCCGGGACCCGACCATGGTTGCGAACGTACAAACCCTTCTCGATGAAGGCCTGGCCGCGCTGGCAGCGACGAGCGACGCGCAAGAGCTGGAGAACGCCAAGGCGCGTTACATTGGCAAGGAAGGTGCGATCACCGCCTTGCTGCGCCAGCTGGGCGCCTTGCCGCCGGAAGAAAAGAAAACCTTTGGCGCGACCGTCAATCAGGCCAAGCAGGCATTCGAAGCCGCGCTGCAGGCGCGACGCGATGCGCTGGCCGCCGACAAGCTGGCGAAGCAGCTGGCCGCCGAAGCGCTTGACGTTTCGCTGCCGGGGCGAGGCCTGCCGTCCGGTGGCCTGCATCCGGTGACGCTGGTGCAGCAGCGCATCGAGGCCTTGTTCCGCTCGATCGGTTTCGATGTCGCCGACGGCCCGGAAATCGAAAACGATTTCCACAACTTCGAAGCGCTGAACATCCCCAAGGATCACCCGGCACGGGCGATGGCCGACACCTTCTATATCGAAGACGAAGGCGGCGGCGAGCCGCTGGTGCTGCGTACGCACACCAGCCCGATCCAGGTCCGTTACATGCTGAACAATCAGCCGCCGATCAAGATCATTGCGCCGGGCCGCGTGTACCGCGTCGACTCCGATGCGACCCATTCGCCGATGTTCCACCAGATGGAAGGTCTGTGGGTCGAAGAAGGCGTGTCGTTTGCCGACCTTAAGAGCGTGATCGTCGACTTCCTGCGCAATTTCTTCGAACGCGATGACCTGCAGGTGCGTTTCCGTCCGTCCTTCTTCCCGTTCACCGAACCGTCGGCCGAGATCGACGTGCTGGGCGAGCGCGGCTGGCTCGAAGTCGGCGGCTGCGGCATGGTGCATCCGAACGTGCTAAAGAACGTCGGCATCGACTCGGAAAAGTACACCGGCTTTGCCTTCGGCATCGGCCTCGACCGTTTTGCGATGCTCTATTACGGCGTCAACGACCTGCGCCTGTTCTTCGAGAACGACCTGTCCTTCCTCGGTCAGTTCGAATAAGCCGTCTTACCCCCGAATTCCTTTTCCCATGCCTGAATGCAGCGGTCGCGATGCGACGGCTGCACCTTGGAGCCAAGCGATGAAATTTTCCGAACAATGGCTGCGCAGCTGGGTCGACCCCCAGCTCGATTCCGAGCAGCTGGCGCATCTGCTGACGATGGCCGGCCTTGAGGTCGAAGAAAACGAACCGGCAGCGCCCGCATTCGACAACGTTTTCGTTGCCGAGGTGCTGTCGATTGCCAAGCACCCGGACGCCGACCGTCTGAACGTCTGCAGTGTCAATGTCGGCGAAGCCGAGCCGATCACCATCGTCTGCGGTGCACCGAACGTGGCTGCCGGCCTGAAAGTGCCGTGCGCCCGCATTGGCGCGACGCTGCCCGGCGATTTCAAGATCAAGCGCGCCAAGGTGCGCGGTGTCGAGTCGTCCGGCATGTTGTGCTCGGGTGACGAGCTCGGTATTCCCGACGGCGTCGACGGCCTGCTGCTGCTGCCGGCCGATGCGCCGGTCGGCACGCCCATCCGCGATTACCTGCAGCTCGACGACCGGCTGCTGACGCTCAAGCTCACGCCGAACCGCGCCGACTGCCTGTCGATCAAGGGCATTGCCCGCGAAGTGGCGGCCCTGACCGGTGCCGAGGCCAAGCCGGTGCTGGCCGTCGCGGTTGCGCCGAGCATTGATGACGCGATCAGTGTGTCATTGCACGGTGGCGAAGCCTGCCCGCGCTACCTCGGCCGCGTACTGCGCAACGTCAACACGCAAGCCGCAACGCCGGACTGGATGAAACAGCGTCTGGCACGTTCGGGCGTGCGTTCGATTTCCGCCGTTGTCGACGTCACCAACTATGTGCTGCTCGAACAAGGCCAGCCGATGCACGCGTTTGATCTGGCCAGGATCGAAGGCGGCATCCGGGCGCGCTTTGCGCAGGCCGGCGAAACGCTGGTGCTGTTGAACGAGAAGGAGGTCAAGCTCGACGCAGACATGCTCGTGATCGCGGACGACAAGAAGGCGCTGGCGCTGGCCGGCATCATGGGCGGACTGGATTCGTCGGTGGGTGACGAGACCCGTGAGCTGCTGCTGGAATCGGCGTTCTTCGCGCCGGAAGTGATTGCAGGCAAGGGGCGTCGCCTCGGCTTCAGCTCGGACAGCTCGCACCGCTTCGAACGCGGCGTCGATTTCGGCGCCAGCCGCGAGGCGCTCGAACGTGCCACGCAACTGATCCTCGATATTTGCGGCGGCAATGCCGGCCCGGTAACCGAGGCCGTCGCCACGTTGCCGGCCCGCAAGCCGGTGACCTTGCGCGTGTCGCGCGTCGCCAAGGTGCTGGGCGTACAGCTGGCAGCAGAAGAGATTGTCGCCATCCTCGGCCGGATCGGCCTGCCGACCGCGCTGGCCGGTGACGTGATTACCGTGACCCCGCCGAGCTTCCGTTTCGATATCGAAATCGAGGAAGACCTGATCGAGGAAGTCGCCCGCGTCTACGGCTACGAGAATATTCCGGTCGCAGCATCGAATGCCAAGCTGGCGATGCTGGCCCTGCCGGGTGATGCGCGCGGCAAGATGGCGCTGAAGCATCAGCTGGTGGCGCGCGATTATCGCGAAGCGATCAATTACGCCTTCGTCGAAGCCCGGTGGGAAGCCGACTTCGCCGCCAACGCCAATCCGGTGAAGCTGATCAATCCGATCGCCAGCCAGATGAGCGTGATGCGTTCGACCCTGATCGGCGGTCTGGTTGCCGGCCTCAAGCACAACCTGAATCGCAAGCAGGAGCGGGTACGCCTGTTCGAAGTGGCACGGGTGTTCAACGGCGTTGCCGCCGACGTTCAGCCCGAGCGCATTGCCGCGCTGGCCTGGGGCGCCCGCGCGCCCGAGCAGTGGAGCGCCGGCAAGGACAAGGTCGATTTCTTCGACATCAAGGCCGATGTCGAAGCCCTGATCGCGCCGCGTGTGGCCGAGTTCCGCCGCGTGGCCCATCCGGCGCTGCATCCGGGCCGTGCCGCCGAAGTCGTGCTCGACGGTGCCGTGATCGGCGTGCTCGGCGAGCTGCATCCGCAGTGGGTGCAGGCCTACGAACTCGGTCAGGCGCCGGTGCTGTTCGAACTGGATGTTGCCGCCTTGTTGTCGGTGCGGCGGATCAAGGCCGAGCCGGTGTCGAAGTTCCAGCCTGTCCGCCGTGACCTTGCGCTGGTCGTGGACGAGGCAGTGTCGGTGGCCGAACTTCAGGCCGCATTCGCAACGGTGAAGAACCCGATCGTGACCGAGGTAGCCCTGTTCGACGTCTACCGTGGCAAGGGGGTCGAGGACGGGAAAAAGAGCCTTGCTTTCAAGGTGTTAATCCAAGATACTCGGAAAACTTTGACCGATGATGAGGTCGATGCCGCCGTGAATCAGCTGCTGCGCAAAGCAGAAACGTGTGGCGCGATGTTGAGGGCGTAATGCAGTACGGAACTACCACAATGACGCTGACCAAGGCCGACCTTGCCGACATGCTGTTCGACAAGGTGGGCCTCAACAAGCGCGAAGCAAAAGACATGGTCGAGGCGTTTTTCGAAGAAATTCGCCTCTCGCTGGCCGATGGGGATGTCGTGAAGTTGTCGGGGTTCGGCAATTTCCAGCTGCGCGACAAACCGCAGCGCCCCGGGCGCAATCCCAAGACCGGGGAAGAAATCCCGATTTCCGCCCGCCGGGTGGTGACCTTTCACGCCAGCCAGAAGCTCAAGGGCTTAGTCGAAATCCACTATGCAAAGCACCAGCAACGTCGTTCCGACCAATGAACTGCCGCCGATCCCGGCCAAGCGTTACTTCACCATCGGTGAGGTGAGCGAGCTGTGCGGCGTCAAGCCGCATGTGCTGCGCTACTGGGAGCAGGAATTCACCCAGCTCAAGCCGGTGAAGCGGCGGGGCAACCGTCGCTACTACCAGCATCACGAAGTACTGCTGGTGCGGCGGATCCGCTCGCTGCTGTACGAGCAGGGCTTCACCATCAGCGGCGCGCGCAACCAGCTCGCGCATCTGGGCGAGGGCACGGCCGGCAGCAATGAAGTGACCGCGTCGGTACGGCAGGAGCTTCAAGCGTTGCTCGACTGGCTCAAGCTCTAGCGCAGTGCCGGCGAAGTCGTTATACTTCGCAGCTCTCGGAATGTAGCGCAGCCTGGTAGCGCACTTGCATGGGGTGCAAGGGGTCGCGAGTTCGAATCCCGCCATTCCGACCAATAAAAGAAAAGGGGGTTAGCTTCGGCTAACCCCCTTTTTTCGTTCTGGCTCGGATTAGAAGGACTTCTAATCCTCGATGCAGAACCATCTTTCAAGGAGCCCGCATATGCGGGCTTTTTTTTGCTTTGCTACGCCTTTGAGAGGCAACTGTTCTTGCTTCGGTGCTTTGCTGCGATTGTTGGTGCCCAGAAGTTGGCTACAGCCGTGATCCCCCTTGCACGCTCAGGCACTGTAGGAGCCGCTACAGGTTTGCGTGGAGGTGCGGCGAGCCATGCTTCTAATGCGGCTGCGACACCCGTCGGTTTCAACTTGGGTGCGAAGGCTTCGGCAATCGATGATCGGCCCGCAGGCGCTAAAGCCCCCTACGATGTGCAGCCGCTGTTCTTCGCCTTGCGCGAGCAGTATTTCACCGACTGCTCAGGCTGGCCGGACAACGGTAAGGGCTGGTCGAGGCGTGTGGTGCAAAACCTGAAGTATGCGCAGCAGGATGCCCAAACCTGACAAATGAGTCACCCATGCGCCTTCGACCGTACGCCTTGGTCGAGGCGAGAGACGTGCTAAATAAATGCGGATTGCATATAGACCATATGTAGCGATGTTGTGACATTTTTTCGTAACGATTTTGAAATTGTTTCGTGTGCAGGGTAAAAGTCAGTCTGGGATTAATTTTTCGTAAGTTGCGCGCTTGGCTTCGTAGCTGACGACATACAAAAAACTGCACATGAAAATCAAAAACAAGTTGTTGGCTGCGGGTTGCGTCATCGCTACCGCAGGGATTGTTCTAGCCGCGATTACAGATCCAACGAGCACTGGCACAGACCTAAGTGGCCAGTTCCCGGATACCTATAGCGAACCTGGGGCCAAGCAAGTTCGTACGCCCGAGGGAACTGGTTCTGTCGACGAACTCGATCCGCTGACCGGTACGCTGCGGGTGGTCATCCCGATGTTCAACATTCGGGGGAACGGGCAGCTTCCACTCGCACTGCAGTACACGATCAACACTGCGGATCCGTTACAAAACGGCGTGTATTACCCACGGCTACGGTATGCCACCAAAACGTCGACTTGCTTTACCGGTGCCGTTGAGTACAGGGAGGCGATGTTGAAGCTGGAAATGCCGGATGGCACCACCCAGCAGGTGCTGTATGCCGAAACACTCGGCAACGGAGAGGCCCGCTTCCGTACACCAGGGAACTGGAAAATCGATTGCAGACTACAGGATGGGAAGCCTGTCTTTTACGGGTATGCCCCCGACGGCTCCGTCTTTCAGTTTGATCAACGAGCAACGCGTACAGCAGCCTATGCGCCGCTGTGGAACCCCGATGCACAAGTCGGCAGCGCAACCCAAATCGAGCGGCAATACTCGGTTTCCACATTCAATTACTTTCAACCCAGTCGAGTGACGGATCGTAATGGCAACTGGTTGAGCATCCAGTATCAGGATGGCGATTTGAGCCGGGTAGAGGCTAGTGATGGACGTCTCGCCACGTTGGCCTATGCCGATCGCAAACTCACGAGCATTGCCGTGGGCAATCAGGCTTGGCGCATTGAACGAGACAACACTTCGCGTTTTAGATTGGTCAGACCTGATGGCCAGGCTTGGATATTCGATTACACCGCCACCAAGTTTAATTTGGACTGGTTGCTGACATCAATTACAACGCCGGACTCCGGAAAATACACCTACTCCTACGCATTCTTGGTCGTGGATAACCCCCGTGCCAGTGACTGCGGGAATGAAAATTGCGGACAACTTCAGCGCAATAATCCCATCCGTGAGCATGGTCGCTACCTGGTCTGGCGAAAGGCCAGCTCCGATGGCGGAGAGTGGACGATCCGTGAGTTCAATCCGGGGAAAATGAACTCGACCTATGCGCCTTCGGCGATGAGTGAAAAACCGACCGACCCAACGATCCGTACGGTCTCGACACCGTCAGGCACAACGGTATATCGCTACTTCAGTATCTATGACACGGATAACTGCACGGCAGACCGCTGGAAGATCGGCTCGCTGCTAGAAAAGTCGGTGCGGGACTTCAGCGGTCGCGAGCTGGAAAAAACCACCTTCGATTGGGAAAAGCAACAGATTGGCATTGGCGACGACTATCTGTTTGGCCCGATCAAGGCCTTCTCCTATGAGCAGAATATCTTCTCTTGCACAGGCTCGAAGGCGTTCATGCCCGTCATGAACAAAAAAACCGTGGTCCGCGACGGTGCGACCTACACGACCAACTATCGCAACGATGCCTATGGCCGGCCGACCCTGATTTCGGAAACGGGGCCCGGCGGTGAAACGCGGGTCACCAGCAAGAGCTATGTCGAGCTGTCTGGCAAGTGGCTGTTGAATCTGGTTGGTGAGGAGACTGTTGCTGCTACCGAAGGAGGGGCCGTTGTTTCCCGCCTCAGCCGGCAGTTCGATGATCGCGGCAACGTCACCACGGAAACCGCCAATCAGGTCACAACCGGGTTCACGTACCACGCCAGTGGCGATGTTGCGACGACCAGCGATGCACGGGGCTTTGTAACCAGCTTCAACGACTACTACCGCGGCCTGCCACGCTTTGAGCAGCGTCCAGTGGGTGTCAGTGATGGTGGTTCGTGCCCGTCGACCATTGGCGCGACCATCGATCTGCGTCGTACTGTCGATGATTACGGGAACGTGCTCTCGTTTACGGACGGTGCGGGTTTCACAACGTCTTACCAGTACGACGGCCTCAATCGCGTTACGTCGATTTCAACACCACAGGGCAACCCGAGTTCGATTGTCTGGCAGCAAGGCCAGCGTGTCCTGACGCGTGGCAACTACAGCAATGCGATTTACTTCGATGGCTTTGGTCGACCGGTTTCCGAGGTCACCAACGGCGTCAGCGTGAATCGTCGTTTCGATGCGCTCGGACGTCTGGTATTCCAGAGCTATCCGGGGGCGGGCGTGGGAACCTCCACCGAGTTCGATGCGCTGTCCCGCCCGGTTCGCGTGACCCATGCGGACGGACAGTACAAGCAGTTCAGTTATTCGGGTGCGACCATCGAGGAGCGAAACGAGCGCGGCTTTGCAACGTCCAGAATTTACCGCGCTTACGGTGACCCGGATGCACGCCAGCTGATGCAGATCGTCCCGGCATTGACCGATCCGACCGTGACGCTGACCCGCGATCTGATCGGCAATGTCACTTCGGTGAGCCAGAAGGGCGCCACCCGCTCGTACGAGTACGACGCCAGACAGTTCCTGATTGCCCGAAACGATCCGGAAGTCGGCCGTACCGTCTACGGTCGGGATGCGGTCGGCAACATGATCAGCAGCAAGGTCGGCAATCAGCCGACCACGGCGTATACCTACGATGGCCAAAACCGCCTCAAGGCCACCACCTACAGCGACAATCTGGCGGAAAACAGCTGCCTGCAGCATGCAAAAAACGGCAAGCTGGGCGAGCTGAAGACAGCCAAAGTAACCCGCAGCTACGGCTACGACGGCAACCGCAACCTGACCTCCGAATCCCTGCTGCTCGACGGCAAACAATGGGATCTGAATTACAGCTACAACGGCAACGACGCATTAGCCGTGCAGCGATATCCAACGGGGCGGCAGCTTGACCTGCAACCGGATGCCTTCGGCCGTCCGACCCAGCTGGGTAGCTATGTTGGCGGCCCGGTCGTGTATCACCCGAATGGCCAGGTGAAGTACTTCCAGCAAGGTCCGTTGATGACGTCGATCCTGCAGGATCAGCGCTTGCGAACCGAGCGTCTGTTTGTCGGTGGGCAATACATTACGCCAACCCCGATCCCAACACCTACACCGATACCGACACCTACCGGATATCAATACGACGTGTACCAGGTGGACTACGCCGTCTTGATCCCTTGCCAGACGCAATGTGGCACGTTGCCGCTTGAGGAGGTGCTGAGCAAGAAAGGTACAGTGTGCAGTGCAACCTCTGTCCCTGACGCTTGCACGGAGATTGGCGATTACCTTGGCCGCGGTAATTCCATTTGCAATCAGACCCGACCGGGCGTCGGCACTGCGTGCATCAAAAATGCTTGCCTGGAGCGCCGCAAGGCCAATGGATTGCGCTGCGATCCGCCGCCCCCAACCCCGGTGCCGACACCGATTCCCACTCCGGTACCGACTCCCGTGCCGACTCCGGCGCCTACCCCTGCCGGCTACCAGTATGGTTACTACAAGGTTGATTATGCGACTGACAATCGCTGCCAAACCCAGTGCGGAACCTTGCCCTATGTGGAAACGCTGTCGCAGACCAGTCTGACCTGCAGTGCAACGACCCTGTCCGAAGGCTGCACTGGGAGTGGCGACTACCTCGGCGTTGGTCGGGATATTTGCAACGAGACCCGTCCTGGCGTCGGCACCGCCTGCATCAAGAACGCATGTCTGCAAAAGCGGCTATCGACTGGCGTACGCTGCACGGTTCCGACTCCAGTGCCTACCCCCGTACCGACCCCGGTGCCCACGCCTGTACCGACTCCGGTCCCAACGCCGGTTCCGACGCCGGTGCCCACACCTGTACCTACTCCAGTGCCGACTCCCCCGGGCTTCCAGTACAACATCTACAAGGTGGATTATGTTACCCAGTCCACTTGTCAGACTCAGTGTGGTTCGCTGCCTCTTGTCGAGAAACTCAGTCACCAAGGCAGCACTTGCAGCCCCAGCGCCATTGGCGATGCCTGCACCCAGACCGGCCAGTATCTCGGGGTAGGCTCGGAGCTTTGCAACTTGGTACGCCCGGGCGTAGGTACACCGTGCATCAAGAGTGCGTGCTTGCAACGCCGCATTTCAACCGGCCAGCGTTGCTACCCCTAAGGTGCGAAGGACAAGAACATGAAAAACATCGCGCGCTTGAACGTACTGCCGGTCGTCGCATTGGGTCTGACCCTGTTGGCTCCAGTCACGGCGTCGGCCGTGGCCACGGTGCTGGATACCAACTACCGCTATGACGGCAACAACAACGTTACGCAGATTCAGGATACGGTTTACCCGGAACTGAACCGGACACTGACCTATGACGAGATCGACAGCCTGATCGTTGCCAATGGCCCATGGGGGCGTGGCGAGATCTATTACGATGGCAACAACAACATTCAGCGACAGAAGTACGGCGACTGGCTGATCGATTACAACTACGACGCCCAGCAACGCCTGACCGGCGTGCAAGGCGCCAAGACCTACGCCATGCAATACGACGGCTGGGGCAACATGACGACCCGCGGTGACGGCGTCAGCTTCCAGTACGATGCTGCGGGCAACCTGCGCTATGCCAACAAAGGCGCGCCCAGCCAGATTGCCTACAGCTACGACGGTGCCGGCCAGCGTGTGCTCAGCGTCGGCAACAACCTGAACCGTGTCGAATTCACCGATCAGGCCGGTCAACTGGTGTACGAGCAGGACCTGAGCACCGGCACCACGCGTGAATACATTTACCTCGGCCGCAACAAGGCGGCCGATATCGAAACGCGCAGCGGCGCCGAAACAGTCACCTATTACCATACCGATGTGCTGGGCAGCCCGGTTGCGGCGACTGACGCCAACGGCAACATCCTCTGGCGCACCTACTATCGCCCGTACGGCGAGCGGATGGTGGGCGGTGACGGCGGCAAGAACAAGCAGTGGTTTACCGGCAAGCCATATGAGGACCAGATTGGGTTGAGCTATTTCGGTGCACGCTGGTATGACCCGGTGCTGGGGCGGTTTGCCGCGATTGATCCGGTGCCGTGGGTGGAAGGTAATCCGCTATACAGCTTTAACTCGTATGCGTACGCAAGCAATAATCCATTTAAGTATATTGATCCGGATGGTAGAGAGGCTGAAAGTACTGCAGCAAGCGTGCTGGGTCCACATACTGGATGGACGGGGGTTGATCCCAAAGCGCAATGCACTGCTTGTGTGGCTTCAGGCCCATGGGCTCGTCAAATGCAGCAAGTCTGGACGCTTGAGGCTGATCCGACGCTAGCGTTTGGACTCGTTGGAAATATCGGTCCATTTACGAAGGCTTTGGATGATTTGACTGCCGATGCCGTGAAGCAAATATTAAAGGACGACATGACCGAGACGGTTCAAAAGGCCGTGTCACTTCCAGCTATTGTTCGATATGGAAAAGAGTTGCTGAGAGGCAAGAAAGCTCCTGCAATTACTAAGGATGGAAATGTTATTGTTGACGGTAATCATAGGTACATTGCTGGCAAAGTTGTGGGGAAGATGCCAGATGTGAAGCCGGGAACAGTACCTCCTGGTAAAGTGGGGCAAATTCAGCCAATAAGTAACATGAAAATTGACCCGACTGATTGGGGGAATCACTGATTATGGTTATGGTTTTTTTTGAGCACAAAGAGCCTGAGATTCTGGCAGTAGAGACGTTGGTTGGGTTCGATTTTTCCGCTATGGACATGCATCGCGCTCAATTTGTTGGTTTGGATTTAAGTTATGCTGTATTTAAGGGGGTCGATCTTCGGAGTGCAAATTTTGAGGCAGCCAATTTGCGATTTTCAATTCTGACGGATGCTCGCCTCATGAATGCAGATTTCAAAAGGGCGAATTTGTTTAGAGCGAATCTAAAGGATGCTCTGCCGATTTTTGCAGACTTTACCGAGGCAGATTTGTCTTTTGTTAACTTAGCAGGGGGGGATGCTGGAGGGGCTGTATTTTCTGGGGCGGTGTTGAAAGGTGCGAATATGTGTGTAAAGCGATTGGATGAGGCTGATTTGAGTGGCGCTATCTATGATCAAGAAACTACTTGGCCAGATGGGTTTGATCCCGAGCAGGCTGGGGCAATTAAGTTTGTGAAAAATATATAAATGCAATAGGGCCTTTGTCTCGGTGTTGGTTGGATGGTTTCAATGTATTGATGGTCTTGAGTTATTTCTTATACTACGACGGCAACAACATAGTCACTCAGATCTAGTATGTGGTTTATTCGGAGCTGAACCGGACACAAATTTACACCAGATCGACATCTACTATGACGACAACAACCAACGTCCTGCGGCAGAAATACGGTGCCTAGCTAATCGACTACAGCTACGACACACCGCAGCGGCTGATCGGGTACAAGGTACTGAGAATTACACCATGCAGTATGATCGCAGGGGCAACATGATCTCTGGGGCGACGGCGTCAGCCTCCAGTACGACCCGGCCTTGCGCGCCAAGGTTGCGGCAATGAGCAGCGATCAGCGCAGCCGGCTGGTGCGCGCGGTGCAGCAGCGCAAGCTGCAGCTGAGCATGAAAGAGCAGGGCACCAAGCCCGACGCGCTGGGCGAGTGGGAGCGCAAGCTGCTGAAGGAAGACCTGAGCGATCTTGCACCGATGGTCGATCAGCTCAACGCCTTCGAGAAACGTCGCATCACCGATCTCAAGCCGTCGCTGAACCTGCAGGACGTGCAGATCGACGGCTACCTGCTGCCGCTGACGCAGAGCAACCGCAAGGTCACCGAATTCCTGCTGGTCCCCATCGTCGGCGCCTGCATCCACGTCCCGCCGCCGCCGCCGAACCAGATGATCGTCGTGCGCTATCCGCAGGGCTACGAGCAGGGCGAGCTGTTCGCGCCGGTGACGATCAGGGGCAAGCTCAGGGTCGGCCACAGCAAGAGCAACCTGTCGCTGGTCGACGGTGCGGCGATGGTCGAATCGGGCTACCAGATGTCGGCCGACGCCGTCACGGCCTACAAGAAATAGCATTTCCGCAAGCAAGCAAAGGAGCAGGACCCATGAAGAAGTGGATCGTACTGTTGGCGCTGACCAGCGCTGCAGCGTGGGCACACGATGACGAACATCACGAGCACGGCCCGCACCAGCACGGTGTGGCGACGCTGGATGTCGCGTTCGACAAGGGCGAACTGGCGCTGGACTTCGCCAGCCCGGCCGACAACGTGCTCGGTTTCGAGCACGCGCCCAAGACCGATGCCGAGCGCAAGAAGATCGACCAGATGACCAAAACGCTGTCGCTCGCGACCAATCTGTTCGTGCCTGACGCCGCTGCCGGCTGCAAGACCGCCCCGATCAAGGTTGCCGCGCCGGACTGGAGCACCGGCGCCCATGTCGACATCGATGCCGACTACAGCTTCAAGTGCCAGCGTGCGCCGGCCAGCATCGCGCTGCCGCTGTGGAAGCAGTACCCGAACATCCACGAACTGGTCGTGAACATCGCCACCGACAAGGGCCAGCGCCAGCTCAAGCTCAAGCCGGGCCAGACGCTGAACCTGCGTTGATCCGATGCTGATAGAGCTGCGCGACCTCCATTTCAAGTGGCCGGGCAATCCGCGGGATACCTTGTGCATCCCGCAGTTTTCCCTGTCTGCCGAAGAAAAACTGTTCCTGCACGGCCCCAGCGGCAGCGGCAAGAGCACCTTGCTGGCGTTGCTGGCCGGCATCCAGACGCCCGACTCGGGGCAACTGGCCGTGCTGGGCCAGGATCTGGCGAAACTGAGTGCACCGCAGCGCGATCACTTCCGTGCCAACCATCTGGGCTATGTGTTCCAGCAGTTCAACCTGCTGCCGTATCTGTCGGTGCGGCAGAACGTGCTGCTGGGCTGCCAGTTTTCGAAGCTGCGCCGCCAGCGGGCCGCCGGACTGGCCGGCTCGCCGGAAAAGCAGGCGCTGGCCTTGCTCGCCCAGCTCGAGCTGGGCGATCTGGCCGATCGTCCGGCCCGCGCGCTGTCGGTCGGGCAGCAGCAGCGCGTCGCCGTGGCCCGGGCGCTGATCGGCGCGCCGGAGCTGCTGATCGCCGACGAGCCGACGTCGGCGCTGGACGAAGCGCGCCGCGATGCCTTCGTCTCGCTGCTGTTCGCGTGTGCCGAGCAACAGCGCACGGCGGTGGTACTGGTCAGCCATGATCCCCGGCTGGCCGAAGGCTTCGATCGCAGCCTGAACCTTTCCGAACTGAATACCGCAAGCCAGGTCGACCATGTTTGAAATTGCCTTACGCAGTCTGCGCAGCCGCCGGCTGACCGTGGTGCTGACCATCGCCACCATCGCGCTGGCCACGCTGATGCTGCTCGGCGTCGACCGGGTGCGCAACGAAACGCGCACCAGCTTCGCCAACACCGTCAGCGGCACCGACCTGATCGTCGGCGCGCGTACCGGCTCGATCCAGCTGCTGCTGTACAGCGTGTTCCGGGTCGGCAACGCGACCAACAACATCGACTGGCACAGTTACGAGAAGCTGGCGAAAGACCCGCGCGTGGCCTGGACCATTCCGGTCTCGCTCGGCGACAGCCACCACGGCTATCCGGTGCTCGGCACCAGCCACGATTACTTCCGCTACCTGCGCTACGGCGACGACCAGCCGCTGAAAATGCAGAGCGGTCATGAATTCAGCCATCTGCACGACGTCGTGCTCGGCGCCAACATCGCCCGCCGGCTGCATTACCAGCTCGGGCAGAAACTGGTGCTGACCCATGGCAGCGGCGACGGCGCGCTGACCGAGCATGCCGACCAGCCGTTCACCGTCACCGGCATCCTTGCGCCGACCGGCACCCCGGTCGATGACACGCTGCACATCTCGCTCGACGGCCTCACCGCGATCCACCAGGGCTGGGAATCGGGCAGTGCCTCGCTGCTGGCGACCACCGGTGCGCTCTCGGCCGATCAGGACCGCGCGGTGCCGCCGCCGGACAGCATCACCGCGTTCTACGTCGGGCTGAAATCGCGCACCGGGCTGTTTGGCGTCCAGCGCGCCATCAACCAGTTCCGCGGCGAGCCGCTGATGGCCATCCTGCCCGGCGTTGCGCTGTCCGAGCTGTGGCAGCTGCTCAAGGTGGCCGAACAGGCGCTGCAGGTGCTGTCGTGGTTCGTGTTGCTGGTGGGCCTGCTGGGAATGATGACGGCGCTGCTGGTCGGCCTGAACGAGCGCCGCCGCGAAATGGCGATCCTGCGTTCGGTCGGCGCCCGGCCGTGGCAGCTGTTCGCGCTGGTGGTCGGCGAAACGGCCTGCCTGCTGGTCGGCGGCATCGCCATCGGCGGCGCGCTGCTGCAGGGCGCGCTGGCGATTGCCGGGCCGCTGCTGCGTGACCACATGACGCTGCTGATCACGCCGGGCTGGCCGACCGCCAGCGAATGGCTGCTGATGGGCTGCACCTTGCTGGCGGGGCTGGTGGTCAGCATCGTCCCGGCATGGCGCGCATACCGGCTGTCCTTGAGCGACGGTTTGCACGTGGCGGCATGATCGCCCGGTTGTACGTTCATGAAAAAAGCGCCCGGGTGGGCGCTTTTTTTGTGGCATGTGGGCGGCCGAATGGCTACGACAGGGCTTGGCCGCGCGCGCGCTTCAGCGTCTGGCGCGGCAGCTCGCCAAAGGCCTGGAAGTAGTGCTGCGAAAAGCGCGACAGGTGGGTGAAGCCCCATTTGATCGCGACTTCGGTCACGCCGTAGTCGGCGCCGGGCATCATCAGGTCGCGCAAGGCACCGTTGAGCCGGATGTTCATGAACCAGCGCCCCGGTGTCATGCCGACGCTCTGGTTGAACAGCAGCTCCAGCGCACGCCGGGTATAGCCACCGCTGCGGGCCAGCACGTCCAGATCCACGCCGGCGGTGCGTACCGATTCCAGCATCTGCTCGGATTTCAGGATGATCTTCAGGTGGCGTTGCGCTGCCTTGTCGCGCGACGTCGAACGCTTTTCAACGGCGTCGCTCAGCACATCGACGTAGCCGTCGATCAGGGCCTGCGCGATCAGCTTTGCAAACTCCGATTCGATGCCGGTCGACAGCAGCGAATGACCGAGCCTGAGTGCGTCGTCTGCGAGCCGGATCAGTTCGTAGCGCCGCGCAGGCGGGATCAGCAGCGAGGTCGAGTCGTGCCGCGGCAGCTGAAGGGTGCGGCCGGTACGGGCGAGTGCGGTCTGCTGCAGCCGCGACTCCGGCACCGCCAGATGAATCCAGCGCGATTCGCGGCCCGCCTGATAGATCATGTCGTTGCCGGGCGGGTAGATCTGGATCTCGCTGTCGTTCAGCTCGAGGATGTTGCAGCGGGTATCGCCGTAGCCCTCGGAGATCAGCCCGAAGCCGAACGAGTCTTGCGGCATTTCGCCACGCACGATCACCGGGAAGTCGTAGAAGCCCGCTTCAAGCCGGACACCGTCCAGCGTCAGGCGCTGGTGGCGCATTGCGGAGGGCTGCGCAGCCAGCAGCCGGTGCTCGAAATACCCGCCCTGCACGATGTCGAATGCCTGCGCGGGTTCGAAGTCGGCGTAACCATGATGCTGGAAAATTGGTAGAAAACACATCGAGGAAACGGGCAAGTCTTCGTTTTGGGGATAGTTTTCCATAGTTGCTAAACACTACTATGTGCACATCGGATATCGCTGAGTGTCGCAGATATCCATCGATGGCCAATACGCAAATATTGGCATGCCGGATTTCCAAGGCGTTGCATTTAAAACGTGTGGTGTTGCGAAAAATGCCGATTGGACATTGCCAGTGGTTGATGAATCGTTCGTGGTCGGTTCACGATTCGGTGCTGATTTGTTTTCCATTCGTTCCGCCTGATTACGGCTCCGGTATGGCCGGTTTGATTGGCCGGATAAGGCGCGCCGTGGTTCAGGTATTGCACTGAAGCCAGATCATTCCAATGCCAATATGTATAGCCCCGATACCGGCATGGTGCTGCCCCAACCCGATTGCTTGCCCGATCATCGAGCCGATAGCGCCTGTCGGGAAAGGCGCGGGGAGCTGAGGGGCGGTTTTGCATCCGTTCCGGTTGAAGCGTTGTCCCGGTGAAATACGGGCGTTGCGGCTGATTGATTACGGTTAATTACAATTTGCTGATATTCTGTTGACATGGACGCTGTGCCCATATTGTTTGACCCTGCCAACAGCATGTCCATTGACTGCATGCATAATCTCAAAAGGAGAGATCTTAATGAAGACGAAACAATTGATCGGCTATCCGCTGCTGTTCTCGATGCTGGCGCTGTCACAAGCAGCCCTGGCTTACGACTTCACCGCCAAGACCAAGGACGCAAGCACGTATACCAAACAGGCCAACGAGCAGGTATACAAGGAGCTGGACTTCAGCAACAAGACGGCATTTGCCGATACCGATCGCGGCTTCATTGCGCCGCTGTTGAACAATGGTGATATCGATGGCGTATTCAGCGCCACTGCAATGAATTACATGCAGGACAAGAAAGCGCCGGCTTCGGTCAACCCCAGCCTGTGGCGCCATGCCCAGCTGGTGAACCGTGGCGGCCTGTACAAGGTCAACGACCACATCTATCAGGTGCGTGGCCAGGATCTGTCGAACCTGACCGTCATCGAAACCGACAGCGGCATCGTGCTGTACGACGTCGAGTACTCGGGTAAGGCCCTCAAGGCATCGCTCGATCTGTACGAAAAGCACCGCGGCAAGCGTGAACTGAAGGGCGTGATCATTTCGCACAGCCACGCCGACCACTTCGGCGGCTTCGCCGGCATCTACGCCGCGGGCCTCGCGACGCCGGAAGACGTGAAGAGCGGCAAGCTGCCGGTATACGCACCGGAAGGCTTTGTTGAAGAAGCCGTGAGCGAAAACGTGAATGCCGGCAACATCATGGCCCGCCGCGCCGGCTACCAGTACGGCAACGTGCTCAAGATCAACGAGAAGGGCATCGTGACCGGCGCGCTCGGCCCGGCGCTGGCGAACGACGCATCGACGCTGCCGATCCCGAACCATTTCATCACCAAGGATGGCGAGACCGTCAAGATCGACGGTGTCGACTTCGTGTTCTATCTGGTCCCGGCGACCGAGGCACCGGCCGAAATGGTCATGTTCATTCCGAAGTGGAATGCGCTGTCGATGGCCGAGGACGTGAACCACCTGCAGCACAACATCTACACGCTGCGTGGCGCCCAGATCCGTGACGCCGCCGCCTGGGCCAAGTACATCAACCTGGCGCTGGGCCGCTGGGGCGACAAGGTCGAAGTGCAGTTCGGTCCGCATACCTGGCCGGTCTGGGGCAACAAGAACGTCGTCGAGTACATGAAGGACCAGCGCGACCTGTACCAGTCGCTGTTCGATACCACGCTGCGCTACGCCAACTACGGCTACGGCCCGGACGAGATCGCCGAAAACGCCAAGCTGCCGAAGTCGGTATTCAACAAGTGGGACAACCGCCCGTACTACGGCAACCTGAAGAACAACCTGAAGTCGACCTACATCCGCAACCTCGGCTGGTATGACGGCAATGCCGCCAAGCTGGCAGCCTACCCGGATGCCGAGCGTGGCCAGCGCTATGTCGAGGCCTTCGGTGGCGAGCAGAAGGTGCTGGATGCGGCGCTGAAGAGCTTCAACAAGGGCGATTACCGCTTCGCGACCGAGCTGCTGAACAACATTGTGGCTTCGAATCCGAAGAACCAGAAAGCGGTGCTGCTGATGGCCGACGCGCTGGAACAGCTGGGCTATCAGGAAGAAACCGCACTGAACCGCAACTGGTATCTTGCCGGCGCGCAGGAACTGCGCATGGGCGGTAACGTGCCGAACAGTCTGGCGACCACCTCGCCTGACGTGATCGCAGCGCTGCCGGCCGACAGCCTGATGCCTTACCTTGGCATCATCACCGACCAGATCAAGGCCGAGAAGGCGGGCAACCACCTGATCAACCTGAACCTGAAGGGCGAGAAGCCGTACAGCATCGATCTGCACAATGGCGTGTTCAACACCATGGGCGACTTCAGCGCCAAGAACGCCGAGGTGACGCTGGACATCTCCAAGCTTGATCTGCTGACCTTCCTCGCCGGCAAGAGCCCGATGAGCGATCTGGTCAAGGCCGGCAAGGCCAAGGTGACCGGCGATGCCAAGGTGCTGGACAAGCTGCCGGGCCTGTTCGATCTGACCATCCGGAACGACATGAACCTGGTGCTGCCGCTGCAAGCAGGCAACCGCATCAAGTAATTGTCCTGATCCCGCGCTGAACGCAACGGCACCTTCGGGTGCCGTTGCTTTTTGAAATCACGGTGGCCCGGCCTGCATACCGGCCGGTCACGACAGGAGTCCCATGATCTTCAGCAAACAAGCACGGGTTGCTATGGTGTGTCTGGCCCTGATGCCGGGGCTGGCGCAGGCCTGCGGTTACGGCGGCATGCACGGTACGGTCACGCTGTATCCGTACATGAACTCATACAGGCTGGACGTGAATTCCCGAATGGCCGTGGTCAGCGGGGAAATCCGCGCCTTGCCGCCTCTGGCGGGAACCGAGGGGCTGGCGCGGGCCAGCGGCTGGCTCGACCGGATGCGGGCCACGCTGGAAAGCAATGGCATGAAAACCCGGCTGGCGGTCTATCTGGTCGACAGCCGGCTGTGGACGCGATTTGAAGGTTCGGATCAGGGCGTGCTGATGCGCTCGCATCAGGAAGCCCAGCCCGGTGACGCGGTGCTGATGCTGAGCGAGGCCACGCTGTCGGCATTGCTGGCGCAGCAGATCAGCTTCCCGCAGGCCCGGGACGCGGACCTGCTGACCTTTACCGGCCAGCCCGCCGATACGGTGGATCTGGCGTTCAACAGCGGCTTGCCGCTGCTCTGATCCCGCATGGTGCCGGCTGCCCCAGCCGATCCGTTCCACGGCGCAGGAACGGCCGGGCATCGTCCGGCACGCCGCGCATTTTTACCTGCCGGGCCGCAAGCCGGGCTGGCGGTGCTACACTGCGCGACTTTGTCATTAACGGGGCCAAGTCATTGTGAACACAGCACCTTTTTCCAGTTTGGCCCTGTCCGACGCGTTTCTCGGCAACCTCGACAGCCTCGGTTATCACCAGATGACGCCGATCCAGGCACAGGCGCTGCCGGTGATCCTCGACGGCCACGATCTGATCGCGCAGGCCAAGACCGGCAGCGGCAAGACCGCGGCCTTCGGCATCGGCATCCTCAATGCGCTCAATCCGCGTTTCTTCGGCATTCAGGCTCTGGTCCTGTGCCCGACGCGCGAACTCGCCGATCAGGTCGCCAAGGAGCTGCGCCGGCTGGCGCGGCACATCGACAACGTCAAGATCATCACCCTGTGCGGCGGGACGCCGATGGGGCCGCAGATCGGTTCGCTCGAACACGGCGCGCACATCGTCGTCGGCACGCCGGGGCGAATCCGCGATCACCTCGGCCGCGGCACGGTCGACCTGTCGACGATCAGCACGCTAGTGCTCGACGAGGCCGACCGGATGGTCGACATGGGCTTCTACGAAGACATCATGGGCATCGCCAGCGCCTGCCCGAAAAAGCGCCAGACGCTGCTGTTCTCGGCGACCTACCCGGACACCATCCGCAAGGAAAGCGCGCGCCTGCTGCGCCTGCCGGTCGAGATCAAGGTCGAATCGCTGCACGACGCCAGCAAGATCGAGCAGCGCTTCTACGAAGTCGAGCACGAAGACCGCAACGCCACGGTCGCGATGCTGCTCGACCATTACCGGCCCAAGTCGGCACTGGCGTTCTGCAACACCAAAATCCACTGCCGCGAGCTGGTCGACGAACTGCGCGAACGCGGTTTCTCGGCGCTGGCGCTGTACGGCGATCTGGAACAGCGCGACCGTGACGAAATCCTGCTGCAGTTCGCCAACGGCAGCTGCACTGTGCTGGTCGCGACCGACGTCGCGGCACGCGGCCTCGACATCACCACGCTCGATTACGTGATCAACGTCGATGTCTCGCGCGATACCGAAATCCACATTCATCGCATCGGCCGTACGGCACGCGGTCAGCAGCGCGGGCTGGCGCTGAGCCTGGCGTCGCCGCAGGAGAAGAAGTGGGTCAAGCTGATCGAGGAGTATCAGGGCGGGCCGGTGCGCTGGTTCGGCCTTGAAACGCTGACGCCGGCCAGCGAGGCGCCGCTGCTGCCGCAGATGGTGACGCTGTGCATTGCCGGCGGCAAGAAGGACAAGCTGCGTCCCGGCGATCTGCTCGGTGCGCTGACCGGCGATGCGGGCATCAGCGGCGAGTTCGTCGGCAAGATCAATGTGTTCGACCACATGACCTATGTGGCGCTCGACCGCAAGATTGCCGACAAGGCATTCAAGCGGCTTGAGCACGGCAAGATCAAGGGCCGTGCGTTCAAGATGCGTTTCATCGAAGGCTGATCAGGCCAGCGCGCGCTGCGCCAGCACCACGCCGGCGGCGGCGATGCAGATCACGGCCAGCGCGACGAACAGGTGGTCGCAGGCGATCAGCGCCGCCTGCTGGTCGATCTGCAGCGACAGCCGCGCCAGCGTGTCCGGCGTCCGCGGCAGTTCCGGCGCCAGCGTCTGCAGGTCGAACACGTTGACCCGGCCGACCAGATCGGTGCGGGCGATGGCCCGGTCGGTCTGCAGCCACTGGCTCGTCATGCCGGTGCCCAGCGCGGTCGCCACCTCGCGCATGATGTTCTTCAGCTGGTAGGCGTGGACGAAGTCCTCGGGCTCGAAATCGAGGTAGGTCATCGACGCGACCTGCACCATGATCAGTGCGGTCGTCAGGCTTTGCAGCATCATCGCCGGCATCAGCGTGGCGATCGATGCTCCCGGCATCGCGCCGACCGACAGTAGTGTCGCCGCCAGTGCGAAAACGATGAAGCCGGCCGTGATCACCCGGCGCCGGCGGAAGATGCGGCGGAAGTTGAAGGTGTGCAGCATCACCCCGACCAGCCCGACGATCCCGGCCAGACTCAGCACCATCCCGGTCGTCTGGAAATTGAAGCCGAGCCCGGCTTGCATGAACGACGGCACCAGATAGTTCCAGCCGCCCGAGATCAGGTAGTAGAGCGAGTAGAAGCCCAGCCCGACCAGATAGCGGCGGCTGCCGAGCCGGCGGATGTCCAGCCACGGGTCCGGATGACTGTGCAGCCAGCGGAAGGCAAACACCAGCAGGCCGGCGCCGGCAAGCAGCGCGAACGTTTCGCCGCCGGACAGGCCGATCCGCGCCAGCCGGAAATCCTCGACACCGTGCAGCAGCAGCAGCGCGCCGAAGCCAAAAGCCAGCGCAGCCGGCCAGCCCAGCGTCCCCATCTGCGCCGTCGTCGGCGGCTCGCGCCGGCGCGGGAACAGCGTCAGCACCATTGCGAACAGCGGCACGGCGACCAGCGCCTGCACCAGAAAGATCGCCCGCCAGCCGAGGTTCAGCGCTAGTTCGGCCGAAACCCACGGGGCCAGCGCGGTCATGGCGAAGCTGCCGAGGCCGAAGCCGACGAAGATCGGCAGCCGCTCGTGCGGCTCGCTGACGAGCTGCGCGATGATGCGCGCGGCGGCAAACAGCCCGCCGCCACCGAGCCCCTGCACGGCACGCGCCAGCACCAGCTCGCTGATGTCGTTGGACGCGGCGCACAGCAGTGCCCCGGTGCAGAACACCAGCAGTGACAGCAGGATGTAACGGCGGAAGGTGATCCGGCTGCCGATTCGGCCGAGCACGAGATTGGCGACGACTGCGGCGGCGGCGTAGACGGTGATGGCCCACAGGTATTCTTCGGGCGCGGCATTCACGCCGCCCTGGATGTGGGCGCCGGCGATGCCGATCATCGAAGAGGCGACGAAATCGACGCCGGTGACGCAGCCGGCGGTCAGGCCGAACAGGTAAACCCGGGCGCGGCCGAGTTCGGGGTGTCTGGAAAGCAGGGGCGGGGTATTCATCTCCGAAGCGTACGCAGGCCGGGGGGCTGGAAAAATACCGGCAAATGGATTTATTGTTCATCCATGCGAACAAAAGACTGGAACGACTGGTACTGCTTTGCAATGGTGGCGCAACTGGCGAGCTTTACCCGCGCGGCAGAACGGCTCGAACAGCCCAAATCCTCGGTGAGCCTTGCTATCAGCCGTCTGGAAAAGCGTGCCGGCGTACGCCTGCTGGAGCGCAGCACCCGCCGGCTCAGGCTGACTGCCGAGGGCGAGCAGCTGCTGGCGGCCATTGCACCGCTGTTCACCCGGCTGGACGATATCGCCGACCATCTGCACGCCGGCGACGACCGGTTACGTGGTGTGCTGCGCATTGCCGCACCGTACGAATTCGGCACCCTGCAACTTGCCGATGTGATCTGCGACGTGCTGGCCGAGCACCCCGAACTCGACATCCACGTCGATGTCAGTGCGCGCCGCGTCGATCCGATTGCCGATGGTTACGACATCGTTTTCGTGGTCACCGCCGATGCCTTGCCCGATTCGAGTCAGGTGGCGCGGCAGGTATTCAGCGTCGAACGCGGCCTGTATGCCTCGCCGGGTCTGATTGCGGCCTTGCCGCCGCTGGATCATCCGGCCGGGCTGGCGCAGTGGCCGCAGCTCGCATCGCCGAACGAGCAGCACTGGCAGTTTCGCGATGCGCAGGGGCAATCGCATGTGCTGGCGCTGGCACCGCGTCTGCGCACGCAGAACGCGGCCTTGCGCCTGCGCGCGGCCACCCAGGGGCTGGGCGTGGCGATGGTCGCCACCACGTTCTGCGAGCCCGAAGTGCAACGGGGCGAGCTGGTCCGGCTGCTGCCGGCATGGCCGACCGAGCCGCTGATCATCTATGCGCTGCTGCCGGCCCGGCGCCTGATGCCGGCCCGTACGCGCCATTTTCTCGACCGGCTTGCGGCGTATCTGCAGGCAGGCGGCTGATCCCGTGCACGGCCGGGCTGGCGCGCGGTGCGCATGGTAGAATTGGCAGCAATTCCTATTCCAATCTGCGCTTCTGGGGGCTTTCCATGTCCGGCAATTCGCTCGGTTTGTTGTTCACCGTCACCTCGTTCGGCGAATCGCACGGGCCGGGCATCGGCTGCATCGTCGATGGTTGCCCCCCGGGGCTGGCGCTGACGCTCGAAGACATCCAGCTCGAGCTGGACCGTCGCAAGCCGGGGACCAGCCGCCACGTCACCCAGCGCAAGGAACCCGATACGGTCGAGATCCTCTCCGGCGTGTTCGAAGGCAAGACCACCGGCACGCCGATTGCGCTGCTGATCCGCAACCAGGACCAGCGCAGCCAGGACTACGGCAAGATCGTCGAGACCTTCCGCCCGGGCCACGCCGACTACACCTACTGGCACAAGTACGGCATCCGCGATTACCGCGGCGGTGGCCGCAGCTCGGCGCGCGAAACCGCGGTGCGCGTCGCCGCCGGCGCGATCGCCAAGAAGTGGCTGTCCGAGAAGTTCGGCATCGTCATCCGCGGCTACATGAGCCAGCTCGGCGAGATCGAGATCCCGTTCGAAAGCTGGGACCAGGTCGGCGACAACGCCTTCTTCGCGCCGAACAACGCCATCGTGCCGCAGCTCGAGGACTACATGGACCTCGTTCGCAGCGAGCGCGATTCGGTCGGCGCCAGGATCACCGTCGTTGCCGAGAACGTGCCGGTCGGCTGGGGCGAGCCGGTGTACGACCGCCTCGACGCCGACATCGCCTACAACATGATGAACATCAACGCGGTGAAGGGCGTCGAGATCGGCGCCGGTTTCGCCAGCGTCGCGCAGCGCGGCTCGGTGCACTGCGACGAGCTGACGCCGCAGGGCTTTGCGACCAACCACGCCGGTGGCGTGCTCGGCGGCATTTCCAGCGGTCAGGATATCGTCGTCAATCTCGCGGTCAAACCGACATCGAGCATCGCGCAGGAACGCCGTTCGATCGACAAGCAGGGCAACCCGGTGATGATGGCCACGACCGGTCGCCACGACCCCTGCGTCGGCATCCGCGCGACGCCGATCGCCGAGGCGATGCTGGCGCTGACGCTGATCGACCACGCATTGCGCCACCGTGCCCAGTGCGGCGATGTCGTCGTCGATACGCCGCGCATTCCCGGCAAGATTGCCTGAGCGGAGAACCTGAAATGCGTGCGCTTGTCCTCATGGCCCTGCTGGCGCTGCTCGCCGGCTGCGCGACGTCACCACCGACGTTCAACGCCGAGGTCAGCGTGCGTCACCAGATCGCGTCCGATGTCGCCGGCAAGCGCTTCGCGTTCAAGCGCGACGCCAGTCAGGCGCAGAGCCTGCTGCAGCGACAGGTCGAACACGATGTCGCCGTCGCGCTCGAAGGCTACGGCCTGACGCTCGACAGCAATGCGTCGCGCGCGGACTGGCTGGTCGAACTCGCCTACGGGATCGACGACGGCAAGACCGTCACCTACAACCAGCCGGTCTGGGGCACGACCTATTACACCTACTACCGGCGCGTCTACAGCGGCAACAACTACGTCATCGTGCCGTACTACTATCCGAGCACCGAGGTCGTCGGCTCGCAATCCGTGTCCGAAGTGGTCTACACGCGCTATCTCGCGGTCGACGTATTCGATCGCAAGGCGCTGGCGGGCAACGAGTTCGCCAAACTGTACGAAGGCGAGGCGAAGAACCGCAGCGCGAGCCAGCAGTTCGACAATGCGCTGCCGTATCTGACACGCGCGCTGTTCCAGACCTTCCCCGGCACGGCCGGAACGCGCACGGTCAGGTTGCCGCTGCCACCGGTACAGCCCTGAGCGCATGACGCTGTCGCTTGGTGGGCGCGCTGTGCCGTACCCGTTCGGGGGCTGCTGATGCCACTGCAGCATCGGGTCATGGACGAAGGCACCGGCGTATGGAAACCGGTGCCGATGTCGTCGGTGGTCATGGTGCTGCTGCTTGCCGTATGGCTCCTGTATTTCGCACTGAGCGGCGACCGCTGGGTGCCGCTGCTGGACGGGGCCAACCTGCTGTTTCACGAAGCAGGTCACCCGGTCTTCGGGGTAATGTCCGAGCGCCTGATGGTTTACGGCGGTACGCTGGGGCAGCTGGTGTTCCCGCTGGCGGTGCTGTACCAGTTCCGTCGTCAGCGCGATGCGGTCGGTAGTACGGTGGCCGTCATCTGGCTGGGAGAAAACGGTTTGAACATCGGCCGTTACATGGCCGATGCGCGTGCGCAGCTGTTGCCGCTGGTGGGGAATGGCGACCGCTTGCACGACTGGACGGAAATCCTCTCGCGCCGGGGATTGTTGCGTTTCGATACCATGCTCGGTAGCCTGCTTCGGCTGCTGAGCGTGCTGCTGATTCTGGCGGCGCTGGTCTGGCTGTTTCAGCAGGCCCGGCGCGCCAAACCGATGGATTGAAGACTGACTGTGACACCGGATCAATATTGCGAAGACAAGGCCGCCAAGAGCGGTTCCAGCTTCTACTACAGCTTCCGCTTCCTGCCCGAAGAAAAACGCCGTGCGATCACCGCGCTGTATGCGTTCTGTCGCGAGGTCGACGACGTGGTCGACGAGACCCATGACGAAGGCGTCGCGCGCACCACGCTGAATTGGTGGCGAGGCGAGGTCGACCAGCTCTATGCAGGCAGCCCGCAGCACCCGGTGACGCGCGCGCTGCTGCCGGTGCTCAAGACCTTCAACCTGAGCCGCGAGCATTTCCTCGAAATCATCGACGGCATGGAAATGGATCTCGACCAGGCGCGCTACGCCAGCTTCAAGGACCTGCAGCTCTATTGCTACCGTGTCGCCTCGGTCGTCGGGCTGATGGCCGCCGAGATCTTCGGCTACACCGATCGCAAGACGCTCAAGTACGCGCACGATCTCGGCATCGCCTTCCAGCTGACCAACATCATCCGCGATGTCGGCGAGGACGCGCGTCGCGGCCGGCTCTACCTGCCGGTCGACGAGCTGCAGCGTTTCAACGTACCCGCTGCCGACGTGTTCAACTTCCGCCAGACCGCCGAGTTCAAGTCGCTGATGGCGTTCCAGATCGACCGCGCCGAACAGTACTACCGCCAGGCGTTCGAGCTGCTGCCCAAGGCCGACCGCAAGGCGCAGCGTCCGGGCCTGCTGATGGCGGCGATCTACCGCGCGACACTCGACGAAATCCGCCGCGACGGTGCCGACAAGGTGCTGAACCAGCGCTTGAGCCTGACGCCGATCCGCAAGCTGTGGCTGGCGTGGCGCACCTGGTGGTTCGGCTGAAAATCCGCGCATGAACCTGCTGCGCACACGCAGGGCTGCGTTGTGCGCTTCTCGCCATCCTCATGGGCCACATGCCCATTCCGGTGGCTGCGATGCTGACGCCTTGCCCCGCACGTGCTCGCGGCGGTTCCTGCACGGATTTTTGCCGGATGGCGTGGCCATGATTTTTGCGAGCTGCGGTAGCGCTCGAAATCTTGTCCTTCGGACTCGCCGAAGCCGGTCGCTCCGCGCTGCGGTGCGCTACTTGAGGAGCCGGGTTCAGCGGCGACACAACCGTTTGATCTCCACATCGTCCATTCAATGAAAACAAAACACATCGCCGTCCTCGGTGGCGGTTACGCCGGCATGGCTGCGGCGGTCGAGCTGGCCGATGCCGGCCTGCGGGTCATGGTGTTCGAAGCCGGGCCGGTGCTCGGTGGCCGGGCGCGGCGGGTCAGCATCGACGATCGCGAGATCGACAACGGCCAGCACCTGCTGATCGGCGCGTATTCCGAGCTGCTGGGGCTGATGCGCCGCGTCGGCGTCGACCCGGACGCTGCCTTCCTGCGCACGCCGCTCGATCTGGCCGTTGTGCCGGGCTTCCGGCTGCGTGCGCCGCGTTTGCCTGCGCCGCTGCATCTGGCTGCTGCGCTGATTGGCGCGCAGGGGCTGAGCTGGCCCGAGCGCTGGGCGCTGATCCGGGCGATGCGTGCAGCCGAGGGCGCGCGCTGGCGGCTGGAGCCCGATCTGCCGGTCGCAGACTGGCTGAACGCGCAGCGGCAGCCTGAAAGGCTGGTCGATGCATTCTGGCGGCCGCTGACCGTCGCGGCGCTGAATACGCCGCTGGAAACCGCATCGACGCAGGTGTTGTTCAATGTGCTGCGCGACAGCCTCGGCGGGTCGCGTCCGGCATCCGATCTGCTGTTTCCGAAGCTCGATTTCTCCGCACTGTTTCCCGATGCCGCTGCCGCCTACGTGGCGGCGCGTGGTGGCGAGGTCCGTCTGGGCACGTCGGCCAAGCAGATCGAGCGTGACGGCGACGGCTGGCGGGTCAATGGCGAGGCTTTCGACGGCGTGATCTGCGCCTTGCCACCACACCGTGCCGGTATGGTGCTCGACGGCGTCGATGCGGCGCTGGTCACGCGACTGGCCGCGTGGGACTACCAGCCCATCGTCACCGTCTATCTGCAGTACCCGGCTTCGGTGACCCTGTCACAGCCGATGCTCGGCATCGCCGCCGGGATCAGCCAGTGGATCTTCGATCGCGGTCGGACGCACGATCAACCGGGCCTGATCGCCGTGGTGCTGTCGGCGCGTGGCGCGCATTCGGCATGGACACAGGCGCAACTGGTTGCCGAAGTCGTCACCGAGCTGGATGCACACTTCGGCTGGGGCGAGCCGGGCTGGCGGCGGGTGATCGCCGAAAAGCGCGCGACCTTTGCCGCGACGCCGGGTCTCTGGCGTCCGGCCAATGCGACCGGCGAGCCGACCCTGTGGCTGGCCGGTGATTACACCGCCGGCGACTATCCGGCTACGCTCGAAGGCGCAATCCGCAGCGGCCAGACGGCGAGCCGTGGGATAATCGCTGCATTCACGAAAGCGGAAACAACGACATGAGCGAGTGGAAAGATTATCAGGTGCCTGCCGACGCCTTTACCGGCCGGGTCATTCTCGTCACCGGTGCCGGCCAGGGCGTGGGCGCCGCAGCGGCGCGCGCGCTGGCGCGGCAGGGGGCGACGGTCATCCTGCTCGGCCGCAGCGAAAAGAAACTGACCCGCGTCTACGACGACATCGTTGCCGCCGGCGGACCCGAACCGGCAGCGGTGCCGATGGATCTGGCCAAAATCGGCGAGTCGGAGATCGCCCAGCTCGGTGTGCTGATCAACAAGGAATTCGGCCGGCTCGACGGCATCCTGCATGCTGCCAACGGTTTCACCTTCCTGTCGCCGCTGTCGAACCAGAAGCTCGACGAATGGGTCGAGCAGTTCCGCGTCAACGTCGCTGCGCCGTTCGCGATCACCCGTGGCCTGATGCCGCTGCTGACGCAGGCGCCCGACGCCGCCGTACTGGTGATCGGCGAGGAGCACGCGCTCGACGCCAAGGCGTACTGGGGCGGATTCAGCGTGTCGAAGATCGGCCAGCAGAACTGGGTCAGGATCGCCGCCGACGAGTGGGAGGCATATCCGCAACTGCGAATCAACTGGCTGATCCCGGGGGCGATCCATTCGCCGTTCCGCACCAAGTCGCATCCGGGCGAATCGCCGGAGACGCTGCCCGCGATCGAAGCCCTTGTTCCGTCACTGCTTTACTGGCTCGGGCCTGCAAGCCATGGCCAGAGCGGCCAGACGCTGATGTTCAAAAATTAAGCAAATGGAATGTCAATATTTACTATGAACTTATTGCGAAAATGAGACACTTATACGTGTGACTCGGGCGCAAGCCCGGAGCAAATCGGTTTGAGCGAAGCCGTTTTGCTTGAGCGTCTCATCTCTCCCTGTAGCAAGTTCCACCCCGCCGCGTGCGGGGTGTTTTTTTGCCCGTGTGCCTTGCAAGGCCGTGCTAGCCTCGGGTTCACAGGAGGGGCAGGGATGAACAAGGATGCATTGCTGAACATGCTGGCGAGCGGACGTGACAACCCCATGTTGCGGTTGTCGCTCGGTACGCTGTATCTGGGCGAGGACGATGCGGTCACGGCGGCCGAATACCTGCGCAAGGCCATCGAACTCGACCCGGCGTATTCGGCCGCGTACAAGCTGCTCGGCAAGGCGCTGCTGCAGGCAGGCCGGACCGATGATGCCGAGGCCGCATGGCATGACGGGCTGGCAGTGGCCGAACGCCGTGGCGACATGCAGACCGTGCGCGAAATCACGGTCTTCCTCAAGCGCATCGCCAAGGCGCGCAACGCGCCCGACTGAGTCGCACCGGCGGGCCATTTTGCCGGGATGCGGCACGGCGTTGCCGGTACAATCCGGCATGCGATTCTTTCCCCGTTTTCCGTCATGACGCTTGCCGAGCTTTTCGCCGACAACGGCCCGCTGGCCGAGGCTTTTCCCGGCTACAAGCTGCGCCCGCAACAGCTGCAGATGGCCGAGGCCGTCGAGTCCACGCTGAACGAGCGCGGCCAGCTGATCGCCGAGGCCGGTACCGGCACCGGCAAGACCTTTGCCTACCTCGTGCCGGCGCTGCTGTCCGGCGGCAAGGTCATCGTTTCGACCGGTACCAAGACACTGCAGGACCAGCTGTTCGCCCGCGACATTCCGACCGTGCGCGACATCCTGAAGGTGCCGGTGACGATCGCGCTGCTGAAGGGGCGTGCCAACTACGTCTGCCATTACCACCTTGAACAGGCGCGTCACAACGGCCGCTTCCGCAGTCGCGAGGACATCGTCGACCTGCAGAAGATCGAGCACTACGCGAAACTGACCCAGTCCGGCGACAAGGCCGGCTGTACCGGCGTCGCGGAAAATGCGGCGATCTGGTCGCAGGTGACCAGCACGCGCGACAACTGCCTTGGCCAGGATTGCCCGCACCACAAGGACTGCTTCGTGCTCAAGGCGCGCAAGGACGCGCAGGAGGCCGACGTCGTCGTCGTCAACCATCACCTGTTCTTCGCCGATGTCTGGCTGCGAGACGAAGGCGCGGGCGAGCTGCTGCCGGCGTGCAACGCGGTGATCTTCGACGAGGCGCACCAGCTGCCCGAAGTCGCCAGCCTGTTCTTCGGCGAAACGGTCGCATCGGGCCAACTGGTCGAGCTGGCGCGCGATGCGCGCGCCGAGGCCTTGGTCGTGGCCAAGGATTACGTCCATCTGCCGCAGGCGGCCGAAGCGCTGGAAAAGGTCGTCCGCGACTTCCGGCTCGCGTTCCGGCCCGAGCCGGCCAAGCATCCGCAGCACGAACTGGCCGACAAGTACCCGAAGTACGCCGAGGCGCTGGATGCGCTGGTGCTCAAGCTGACCGAACTTGCGGGACAGCTGGAAAAGCAGGCCGAGCGTGGCGAATCGCTGGCCAAGTGCTTCGAGCGCGCCAAGACGCTGCGCGAGACGCTGGCGGCATGGTGCGAGCCCGATGATTCCGATGCGGTGCACTGGATCGACATCACGCCGAACGGCTTCCTGCTGCACGCGACACCGCTGAACATCGCCGAACTGTTCCGCAAGCAGCTCTATGCCGGCCAGAAGGCCTGGGTGTTCGCGTCGGCGACGCTGGCGGTCAACAACAGCTTCAAGCACTTCCAACACGAGCTGGGCCTGTGGGACGCGCGCTGCGAAACCTGGGACAGCCCGTTCGATTACAAGCAGCAGGCCGCGCTCTACGTACCGCGCGACATGCCGCAAGCCAACTCGCCCGAGTTCACCGCCAAGGTGGTCGAGCGCGCCTGGCCGTTGCTGCAACTGACGCACGGCCACGCCTTCCTGCTGTTCACCTCGCTGCGGGCGATGCGCGAGGCGCACGAGCTGGTGACGCAACGGCTCAAGGACGCCGGGCTCGACTGGCCGGTGCTGTTGCAGGGGCAGGGCAGCCGGACCGAACTTCTGGACAAGTTCCGTGCCTCACCGAACGCGATCCTCGTCGCCAGCCAGACGTTCTGGGAAGGCATCGACGTGCGCGGCGAACAGCTGTCGCTGGTGGTGATCGACAAGCTGCCGTTCTCGCCGCCGGATGATCCGGTGCTGTCGGCGCGCGTCGAACAGCTGGCGAAGGAGGGCCGCAACGCCTTCATCGACTACCAACTGCCGCACGCGGCGATCACGCTCAAGCAAGGCGCGGGGCGGCTGATCCGCGACGAGACCGACACCGGCATCCTGATGATTGCCGACAACCGGCTGGTCGACAAACCGTACGGCAAGGTGCTGTGGAAGAGCCTGCCGCCGATGTTCCGCACCCGCGAACTCGATACCGTTCAACGCTTCTTCGAGGCAAAGCGCCAGCATGGTCGCGAAACGCAAGACAACTAGAAAACAAGGCGGCTTTCTCCGGCGGCTCAAGCAGCTGGTGCTGCTGGTGCTCGTGCTGGCGATCGCGGCCGCGGGTGGCCTGTACTGGTACGCCACGACGCCGCAATCGCAGGCGGTGCCGCTGACCTTTAACGTCGGTCCCGGCAGCGTCACCCGCATCGCCGATCAGCTGGAGAAGCAGGGGGCGACCGATTCGGCCTTGCTGTTCCGCGTGCTGGCGCGGGTGTCGGGCAAGGAAACCAAACTCAAGGCCGGCGTCTACCGGATCGATGCGCCGACCAGCCCTTGGGCGCTGATCGACAAGCTGGCGCGCGGCGACGTGATCGAAGTCGCGTTCACCATCGTCGAGGGCTGGGGCTGGCGCGATGTCCGCCGTGCACTGGTCGCCGAAACGCAGCTCGGTAACGATCTCTCGTCGCTCGACGACGCGGCCTTGCTGAAGGCGCTGAAGATCGACGCCAGCAGCCCGGAAGGGCAGTTCTTTCCCGATACCTATCACGTGAATCCGGGCAGCTCGGAGCTTGCCCTGCTCGAACGCGCGCATGCGCGGATGCAGACCAAGCTCGATGCCGCCTGGGCGCAGCGCGCACCGGATCTGCCGCTCAAGTCGCCACAGGACGCGCTGATCATGGCGTCGCTGGTCGAAAAGGAAACCGGCCACGGCGGCGACCGGCCGATGATCTCCGGCGTGTTCGCCAACCGGCTGAAGATCGGCATGCGGCTGCAGACCGATCCGACGGTGATTTACGGCATGGGCGAGGCGTACGCCGGCAAGCTGCGCAAGGTCGACCTGCAGACCGATACGCCGTACAACACCTACACCCGCGCGGGCCTGCCACCGACACCGATCGCCATGCCCGGCGAGGCTGCGCTGATTGCGGCGGTGCGGCCGGCGACGACGTCGGCGCTGTATTTCGTCTCGCGCGGAGACGGTACGTCGCAGTTCTCGACCAGCCTCGAGGAGCACAACAGCGCGGTGGACCGCTACATCCGCGGACGCTGAGCGGCACGGCCTATCGGCATAACCGACCGATCGCCTCGGCAAAGTCGTCGACGGCCTCCCAGTCCGTGTACTCGACCACGGTGCCCGGGTCGGTCGGGCCATCGCTCATCGCCATGATCAGCCGGATCATCAGACGGTCGAACCAGCGATAGCGCGGATAATCGAGCCGGCCGGCAAAGGCGGTGGCCAGTGCAGGTTTGAGCTTGTGCTTTGCCAGCCACCGGCGCAGATAGGCGTTGCGCTCCGGGCTGGCCTTGCCCGGCTTGCGTGCGCTGAGATTGACCGACGCGATCGCAACCGGCTTGCATTGCAGGATCTCCCGCTGCGCCAGCATGAAGCGCTCGGCTTCCGGCAGGTGGTTGCCGTAGCGGACGGCGGCGACGACCACAATGGCGTCGGCCGCCGCAATCAGTGCGGTATCGGGCATTTTCCGGGTGAGGTCGCACAGCACGACCGCGTCACCGCAACGATGTCGTGCCAGGCGTTCGGCAATCCTTGTCGCCTGCCCGTCCCGGCTGGCATGACAGATCAGCAGCGTATCCATGCAGACAGCGTACGCGGCGGTATGCGGGTGCTCCTTGCGCTCGATCATGCTTGGAATTCTGTAGTCTCAGGGAAAGTCACTACACAAAAATCCTTGATGCAAATGTTGCACTGCGTAAAATCAGATTACGGTTTCGCCTTGGCAGATGTACTGCATGCGGTACGGTGCCTGATTGTGGCTAGGCCGAGAATGAGCATTCCCGGATAGAGCAACGGGGATGACGGGCGCCAGAATCAAGGCGTCGTTTGGGCTACCAGACCATGGTGGCAACGGGTCGTGGCGACCTACCCACAATCGCCGAAGACCATAACTCGTTCGACCCCCGGGCGGGGGAAGCAGCGCTTGCCCTGCCTACCGATGAGGTGGTTGTTGCATTGCGGCGTAGTCCCGCAGCGCAACTACAAGGAGGTCGTCATGAACGGACAAGAGAGCAGAGCAGATGCGCGTAGCGGCGGGGCACACGAAGTGGTCCGCTGTCGCGATTGCGGCATCACCCATCAGCGGGTCAATGCGCTGGGTGTATGCACCGCCTGCATGACCATGCGGGCACTCGATTATGCGGCAAGCCGCCACGGCGCGAGAAACGCCACGGCAGCCTGTCGCAACTGAACATCGACCCGGCCGAGGCCGGGACGTTGTAGCACGGCAATCATCACGGCAACTTAGACCGCGCCCAAAAGGCGCGGTTTTTTTGCGCGTTTCACACGCGAGCGGCCAATAAAAAAACGGGCCAAGCGGCCCGTTTTTTATTGGCTGCAGTATCAGTGGATGCCGCCGCTTTCCTTGTAGCGGTTCTCCAGCCAGTTGACCCCGGCTGCCATGACCAGCGTCATGACGAGGTACATGAAGGAGATCACCAGATAGGGTTCCATATAGCGCGAGTAGGCGCCGGCGACGGTGCGGGCCGCGTAGGCCAGCTCGGCCAGGCCGATGGCCGACACCAGCGAGCTGTCCTTGAGCAGCATGATCGCTTCGTTGCCGAGCGGCGGCAGCATGCGCCGGAACGCCTGAGGGATGATGACGAAACGCATCGTCTGCCAGTAGTTCATGCCGAGGGAACGGCTGGCCTCGAACTGGCCCTTGGCGATCGACTGGATGCCGGCCCGGAAAATTTCGGTGATGTAGGCGCCCGAGTTCAGCGTGAGCGCAAGCAGCCCCGACATGAAGGCACCGTGTTCCTGTCGCAGATCCGCAGCGAGATCGCCGCTGATCAAGATGCCGTCCACCGGGTGGACCAGGATCGGCATCACCGCAAAATGGATCAGCAGGATCTGAACGAACAACGGCGTGCCGCGGAAGAAGGTGACGTAGGCGTTGGCGGGCCAGCGCACGAAGAAGCGCAGCAGGTACTTCCAGGCGCCATGTTTTACTTCGGCGAGGCGGGCCATGCCCATGAACAGCCCGATCAGGGTACCCAGGACCACCGCGATCAGCGTGATCCAGAGCGTCATCTTGAGGCCGTCGATGAACAGCGCGCGGTACTCCCAGATGATCTGCAGCTGGATGTGCTGCATCATCGGGACGCTTTGCTGGACCTGTGTCCAGAATTGGTCGAAATTCATAAGCTCGGTTTGGTTTCCGCAATAAAAGAAGCGCAACCCGTGATGGCGAGTTGCGCTTTGCTGGGCCGGATTTTACCGCGCTAGCGCTTACTTGCCGAAGTACTTTTTGTAGATCTTGTCGTAGGTACCGTCTGCCTTGATGGTGGCCAAGCCCTTGTTGATTTTCGCCAGCATTTCCTTGTTGCCCTTCTTGACCGCGAAGCCGTAGTACTCCTTGGCAAAGCTGGTGTCGTC
The DNA here is from genome assembly GCF_016865585.1 of Jeongeupia naejangsanensis. Classification (GTDB taxonomy): domain Bacteria; phylum Pseudomonadota; class Gammaproteobacteria; order Burkholderiales; family Chitinibacteraceae; genus Jeongeupia; species Jeongeupia naejangsanensis. Next base: position 291,161 of record NZ_JAESND010000004.1, read on the forward strand.
GACAACCTTGAGCTTGTCGTTCTTGTTGTTGGCGATGAAGTTGACCACGACGCCGTTGTCGGCAACGACGGCATCAACGCCGCCGTTCAGCAGCTCCTTCAGTGCCAGCGGGGTCGATTCGAAGCGCCGGATGTCCGGGTTGGTCTTGCCGACGAGCTTCTGGACGATCTCGTCACCCGTGGTGCCGGTCTGTACGCCGATCTTCTTGCCTTTCAGATCGGCGAACTTGGCAATCTTGCTGTTCGGGCCGATCGCGATCAACTGCTTGGCTTCGAAGTACGGGTCGGAGAAATCCATGGTTTGCTTGCGCTCGGGCGTAATCGTCACAGCCGAGGCGACGACGTCGCGGTCACCCGTCGACAGCGTGGCAAAAATGCCTTCCCACGGTGTGTTGATGAACTTCACCTTGAATCCCGCCTTGGCGGCAACCGCGCTGAGCACGTCGATATCGAAGCCGACTGCCTGCTGTTTTTCGTTCAGCGACTCGAAGGGCGCATACGCCGCATCGGTGGCGACCTGATAGGTCTTCTCGGCAGCGTGAGCCGGCGCTGCGAAGAGCAGGGCAGTCGCCGTCAGTGCGGCAAACAACGGTGAAGCGATCGATTTCATTGAGGCGTCCTGGTCATTGATGGGAAGGGCCACTCGGTATGGTGGCGGAAGGCTTGCATCGCCCCTTTTCCTGAGCCTAGAGGCGCAGCCAGTGCAGGCAGTATAGGGAGATTCCCTAGGGCCGCAGTCCGGTATAGCAGATGGATTTCAGGCGGGTTTCGATACCTTCGTTACTGCGCTTTCAGCGTCATGGGTAGGGCGTAAGAAACTGATTTTTTGTGCATCGAAAGCGAAAAAAAACCGCCCCGAGGGGCGGTTTTCATTTCGATGACATCAATCAGAGGTCGCGGGTTTCGACTTGGACCAGCGGTGCGCTGTCAGTCGCGACTGTTGCATCTGCGTGACGGCGCGGCGCCCGTGCCGGGGCTGCTGCGACCGGCTCGGAGACAACCGCTGCGTCGGCAACCGTTTCGACTTGCTGCAGCGACGCGGTTTCAACCGCTGCTGCTGCTTTCGGGGCATCGCTGCGGCGACGGCGACGCGGCTTGGTGTCGGCTTCGGCGGCAACCGGCGGTACGGCGGCGACATCGCTGCGCGTCGCGACCATGACCAGCCCGGCAGCTTCCGGCGTTGCGACTTCAAGCACTGGAGCAGGTGTAGGTGTCGGGGCCGGCGCGGCCTCGAAAGGCAGACCCGGCTGACTCGGAGCCGGTGCCGCTTCGGCAGGGGCGGCTTCCACGACCGGCGCGACAGCGGCTTCAACCACCTGAACCGGTTCAACGACGACTTCGGCGACCGGCTCGGCGACTGCGGCTTCGACAACCACTTCGCTGACTTCGGCAACCGGTTCGACGATCTCGGCAGCAGGGGCGGCCGCCACTGCTTCGACTGCGGCTGCTGCAACCGGCTCGCTGGCAACGGCAACTTGCGGTGCTTGCTCGACGACCGGTGCGATCACGGCTTCTACGGCGACGACGGCAGCAGCAACTTCGAGGGCCGTCGCGGTGGCTTGGCCTTCCTCGTTTGCGGCGGCTTCGGTCTGGCCTTCGGTCTGCTCGGCGCGATCACCACGATTGCCACCGCGACGGCCGCGACGGCGACGGCTGCGGCCTTCACCTTCGGCAGGTGCTGCGGTCGCTGCGGCGTTCTCGACCGGTTCGGCCGTTGCTGCAGCGAGGATTTCAGCGTCGACGGCTTCGTCCTTCACCGGTGCCGGTTGCGGTGCACGTTCGTTGCGCGGGGCGCGTGGTTCACGCGGCTGGCGGGGTTCACGCGGCTCGCGCTGCTCGCGGGCTTCGGTGTTCCGTTCGCCACGTTCACTGCGCTCGCCGCGTTCGGCGCGCTGCTGGTCGCGTGCTTCGTTGCGCTGCTGGCGGGCGTTCAGATCTTCCTCGATCCGCGGCTGCTTGCTGCGACGTTCCTTGTCGTTGCGCTGTTCGCTGCGCGCCTCGCCGCGTTCGGCATTACGGTCGCCGCGTTCGTTGCGCTCGTTACGACCATCGCGTTCGCGACGATCGCCGCGTTCACGCCGGTCACCACGTTCGCCGCGGCGGTTGTTGCCGCCATTCGACTGCGGACGTTTGGCCGGCTCGGCTTGCGGTGCCGGAGCAGCCGCTGCTGCTTCGGGTTCGCCACGGAACCAGCTGACAACGCGCGACCACAGCGACGGACCGGCCGCGACCACCGGTGCGACTTCCGGCTTCAACGCATCCTGCTTCGAGACCGGAGCCGGTTGTGCCGGGGTGATGCCCTTGACGGCGGCTTCCGGACGCTTGGCCTGTTCTTCCTTGGCGCGGCCAGGCTGATAGCTTTCCTCGCTCGGTGCTTCGACCATGCGATAGGACGGACGGGATTCGTCGAGGAGGTTCAGGTCATCGTGGCGCAGGCGAACGATGTTGTAGTTCGGCGTTTCCAGATGCATGTTCGGGATCAGCACGACGCCGACCTTGAGGCGGGCTTCGACTGCAAACAGCTCGCTGCGCTTCTCGTTCAGCAGGAAGGTGGCGACGTCGATCGGCACCTGCGCGTGGATCGCGCCGGTGTTGTCCTTCATCGCTTCTTCTTGAATGATGCGCAGGATGTGCAGCGCCGACGATTCGGTGCCGCGGATGAAACCGGTGCCGTGGCAGCGCGGGCAGGCGATATGGGTGGTTTCCTCGAGCGACGGCTGCAGGCGCTGGCGCGAGAGTTCCATCAGGCCGAAGCGGCTGATCTTGCCGGTCTGGACGCGCGCGCGGTCATGATGCAGCGCATCGCGCAGGCGGTTTTCGACCTCGCGCTGGTTCTTCGGGTTTTCCATGTCGATGAAGTCGATGACGATCAGGCCGCCGACGTCGCGCAGGCGCATCTGGCGGGCGATTTCATCGGCCGCTTCGAGGTTGGTCCGCAGCGCGGTTTCCTCGATGTCCGAACCCTTGGTCGCACGGGCCGAGTTGACGTCGATCGAGTACAGCGCCTCGGTCTTGTCGATGACGATGGCGCCACCCGACGGCAGCGAGACTTCGCGTGCGAACGCGGTTTCGATCTGGTGCTCGATCTGGAAGCGCGAGAACAGCGGTACGTCGTCCTGGTACAGCTTGACCCGGTTGACGTTGCCCGGCATCACGTGGCTCATGAACTGACGGGCCTGCTCGAAGATGTCGGCCTTGTCGATCAGGATTTCGCCGATTTCGGGCTGGAAGTAGTCGCGGATCGCGCGGATGACGAGGCTCGATTCCTGATAGATCAGGAACGCGCCGTTCTGCGACGTCGCAGCGCCTTCGATCGCGTGCCACAGTTGCAGCAGGTAGTTCAGGTCCCACTGCAGCTCTTCGGCAGCACGGCCGATGGCGGCAGTGCGGGCGATCAGGCTCATGCCTTGCGGCGTTTCGAGCTGGTCCATGGCCGCGCGCAGTTCCTGACGCTCGTCGCCCTCGATGCGGCGCGATACGCCACCGCCGCGCGGGTTGTTCGGCATCAGCACGAGGTAACGGCCGGCAAGGCTGATGTAGGTGGTCAGCGCCGCGCCCTTGTTGCCGCGCTCGTCCTTTTCGACCTGAACGATCAGTTCCTGGCCTTCGCGCAGCTGATCGGCAACGCGACCGCGGCCGCCGTCGTCGGACATGTAGGAACGGGCGATTTCCTTGAACGGCAGGAAACCGTGGCGATCGCAACCGTAGTCGACGAAGCAGGCTTCGAGACTCGGTTCGATCCGGGTGATGACACCCTTGTAGATGTTCGATTTCCGTTGTTCTTTGCCAACGGTCTCGATGTCGAGGTCGATCAGTTTCTGACCGTCGACGATCGCAACGCGAAGCTCTTCGGCTTGCGTTGCGTTGAACAGCATACGTTTCATGAGGGCTCCTGCACGCACTGACGGCAGGGATGCCCGGCTACGCCAGCCGCCCGGCTAGCGGGATGTCGCGGGACACCAACGGGGCGTCCGGCGCATCTTGCGGAAAAGACTGTTGCGGGGCGACGGGGAGTGTTCTGGCTCCAGAATCTGACTATTTGAGGGTCAATGTCGGGGCCGGCTTGGCCGGGCTGGCCGACGCCGATGAGTGGGCGCCGGCGGGAATCCGATGAGTGCGTGAATGGTATGAATCAATTACCATCGCTACTTATTTTGCGGTGAGCGAAATTAACCGCAACCCGGGACTTGGCCCCCGAAACAGGACGTCTGGCGATGCCCGCGCTCTCAACTCCAGGCCCGATGAACAATCAGGGCGGAGGGGTACAGCATGCTGTACGGCGGGAAGGGAGTCGCCGGCGTATCCGGGCGAAGAGGCAAAGAACGGGATGAAAAACGGGCCTGAATAATGGCCGGCGCTGACTGGATGGCGTCGCAGCGATTTCGCCTGCGAGGCCTGTAAAAACAGGCAGCGTGCCAACGAGTATAAGTCAATATGTCTGAAACGAGCAAAGCGTCTGTCACATTCGTTGAAATCGGTCCCGAAGAGGCCGGACAGCGCCTCGACAACTACCTGATCCGCCGTCTCAAGGGCGTGCCGAAAAGCCATATCTACCGCATCGTTCGCGGTGGCGAAGTGCGGGTGAACAAGGGGCGGACCGACGTCACCTACCGGCTGGCCGAAGGCGACGTGCTGCGGATTCCGCCGGTGCGTGTTGCCGAACGCCCCGCGAGCACCGCAGTGCAGGCGGCCAGCGGCCAGCTCGAGCTGGAAATCCTGTTCGAGGACGATGCACTGATCGCGATCAACAAGCCGTCCGGCGTGGCCGTGCACGGCGGGTCGGGGATCAGCTTCGGCGTGATCGAGCTGCTGCGCGCGCAGCGGCCGCAGGCGAAGTTCCTTGAACTGGTGCACCGACTCGACCGCGAAACCTCGGGCTTGCTGCTGATCGCGAAGAAACGCTCGGCCTTGGTCAAGCTGCACGAAATGCTGCGCGACAACCACCAGATCGACAAACGCTATCTGGCGCTGGTGCAGGGTGTCTGGCCCGAGCCGCGCAGCCACGTGCGTTTCAAGTTGCTGAAGTACGAGACGCCCGAAGGCGAGCGCCGGGTCAAGAAGTCGGCTGACGGCCTGACGTCGCATACCGTGGTCAACCGCAGGGCCAGGTTCGCCGACGCTTCGCTGCTCGAGTGCGAACTGAAGACCGGTCGGACCCACCAGATCCGTGTGCACCTGGCCGAGAGCGGCCATCCGATCCTGGGTGACGACAAGTACGGTGACCCGGCCCTGAACCGGCTGCTGCCGCGCGCCGGGCTCAAGCGCATGTTCCTGCATGCATGGCGGCTGACGCTGAGTCACCCGCTGACGGCGGATACGCTGACCCTTGAGGCACCGCTGCCCAAGGAATTGCAAACCTACCTGGATACCCTTGCCGAATGAGTAGACGTTTCGACCTGCTGGTCTTTGACTGGGACGGCACGCTGATGGATTCGACCGGTACCATCGCCAGGTCGATCCAGGCGGCCTTTGCCGATGTGGGGCTGCCGGTACCGGATGACCAGGATGCCCGCTACGTGATCGGTTACGGCCTGAACGAGGCGATGCAGCATCTGGCGCCCGGTGTCGACGATGCCATGATCAAACGCATCGTCGATGCCTACCGGCACCACTATTTGTCCGGCGATCACGCCTTGCTGCTTTATGACGGCGTGCGCGAAGGCCTGGACGCCTTTGCCGACGCGGGCTTTGAAATGGCGGTCGCGACCGGCAAGTCGCGCGCTGGCCTCGACCGCGTGTTGGCGTCGACCGGGCTCGGCCGTTATTTCGTTGCCACCCGCACCGCCGACGAGACGTTCTCCAAGCCGCATCCGGCCATGCTGGAGCAATTGCTCGACGTGACTTTCAACGTCGCCGACCGTGCGGTGATGATCGGCGATACGACGCATGACCTCCAGCTGGCGATCAATGCCGGCTGCGCGAGCCTCGGCATGAGCTACGGCGCGCATCCGGTCGATCAGTTGCTGACCTGCGCGCCGCTGGCGATTTTCGACGACTTCCCGTCGCTGACGCGTTGGGTGCTGGCGCATGAGTGAGCAGACCGCTGCGCCGATCTGCCGGAGCGCCGAGCTGGTCGACGGCGGCCTGGGGGTCCGTTTCAGTTTTGAGCGGAATGGCGGCACGCTGTCGGCCTTTGTCGTCCGCCACGACGGCAAGGTTTACGCCTACGAAAACGCCTGCGCCCATATCCCGGTCGAGCTCGATTACCGCGACGGTGAATTCTTCGATCTCTCAAGACGCTATCTTGTCTGCGCTACCCACGGCGCCTACTATGCGCCAGAGACCGGGGTCTGCCTTGGCGGCCCGTGTGCGGGGCGCAGATTGGCCGTGATCGGCGTTGTCGAGCATGATGGCGCGGTCTGGCTGCAAGACCCGGACCCGATACTCAAACCGTTGAACTGACAAGGCAAGAATCCATGCAAGAACCTTGGGAGCGCCAGGCGCTGACCGATCTGCTGCACGCCGGCATCAAGGAGCAACGCAGCGCGCGACGCTGGGGCATTTTCTTCAAGCTGCTGGGGTTTGGCGTGCTGTTGCTGGTGCTGGCCGGGGTGTTCGGCTGGTTCGGCCCGAAGGAGCTCGACAGCGTTTCCACAGGGCCGCATACGGCGCTGGTGCGGCTGGATGGCGAAATTGCCGCTGGCGGTGAAGGCGATGTCCTGCCGGTGATCGACGGGCTCAAGGCCGCGTTCGATGATCGCAATACCAAGGCCGTCGTGCTCGAAGTGAACAGCCCGGGCGGCAGCCCGGTTCAGGCCGGTCAGCTCAACGATGCGATGCGTGCGCTGCGCAAGCAGCACCCGAAGGTGCCGCTCTATGTCGTGGTCGGTGACATCTGTGCGTCGGGTTGCTATTACGCGGCGGTTGCCGCCGACAAGATTTTTGTCGACAAGGCGTCGATCGTCGGTTCGATCGGCGTGCTGATGGATGGCTTCGGCTTTACCGGCGCAATGGACAAGGTCGGCGTTGAACGCCGGCTGGTGACGGCCGGCAAGAACAAGGGCTTCATGGACCCGTTTTCGCCGATGAACCCGGAGCAGCGCGGCAAAGCGCAGGCGATGGTCGACGAGATCCATCAGCAGTTCATCGATACGGTCAAGGCCGGCCGCGGCAAGAAGCTGGTGCAGGACGAGCCGGATCTTTTCTCGGGGCTGGTGTGGAGCGGTGCCACCGGCATCAAGCTCGGTCTGGCCGATGCGCTCGGTTCGGTCGACAGCGTGGCGCGTGACGTGGTCAAGGCCGAGGATGTCGTCGATTTCACCACGCAACCGAGCTACCTCGACCGTTTTGCCAAGCGCGTCGGAGTCAGCGCGGCCGCCCATCTGGGCACGCAACTGTTCGGTTATTCGGTCCGGTAAACCATGGCCAGGCGCAAGCACGAAGAAGAACACGAGAGCCACGAGCGCTGGCTGGTCTCGTACGCGGATTTCATTACGCTGCTGTTCGCGTTTTTCGTCGTGATGTATGCGATTTCTTCGGTGAACGAAGGCAAGTACCGGGTGTTGTCGGACTCGCTGGTCAGCGCCTTCCGCAACCAGACGCCTTCCAGTGTCAGTGTCATCCAGCTGCCGAACCAGGTGCAGGCCGGTACGCCGCAACGGATCGCCGCATCGTCGGCGGCACGTGCGCCGGAGCTGGAGGCACAGGCCCGAAAAATGCGCGGTATGGCCGGCGATATCCGCACCGCCCTTGGCCCGCTGATCGAGCAGGGCAAGGTCAGGGTGACGCACTCCAAGCGCGGCATCGCCGTCGAAATCAGTGACAGCGTGCTGTTCGATCTGGCTCGGGCCGAGCTGCAGCCGGCCTCGGTGGCCATGCTCACCACGGTGGCCGGGCTGGTCAAGGCGAACGACAACCTGATTCAGGTCGAAGGCCATACCGACAACCAGCCGATCCGCTCGACGCAGTACCCGTCGAACTGGGAGCTGTCGGCCGCCCGCGCGGCCAGCGTGGTCAGGTTGTTTGCTGAAAACGGCATCGCGCCGCAGCGCATGGTGGCGATCGGCTATGCCGAGTTTCGCCCGGTGGAGCCGAACGAGTCCGTCGACGGCCGGGCGCGCAACCGCCGGGTGACGCTCAACATCCTTGCCGACAACAAGGACGAGGTGGCGGTGCTACCGACCGACGCTCCGCATCCGACTCCCGCCGCGCAATAGCACGTCCGGCCGGACGTGCTTTCCCCTGCTCAGAACTTGCCCCAGGGCTTGACCTTGCCGGCGGCATCGACGGTAACCACGTCGATCGTTCCGGGGGTGTACGGACCCATGCCCGGGCTGTTCGCCGGCATTCCCGGCGCCGAAATCGCCTTGACGTTCTTCGGCTGCTGTTTCAGCAACTTGTCGATCGCCGCCACGGGGACGTGGCCCTCGACCGCGTACTTGCCGACCACCAGCGTGTGGCATGACGGCGCGGCGGCGGTGCCATAGCGCGTCTTGATCGCCGACATGTCGTTGCTTTCGATCTGCTTGATCTGCCAGCCCTGTTGCTCAAGATAGCGGGCGTGCTCGCCACAGCAGCCGCAGCCCGGCGTTTTGTAGAGTGTGGCTTGCGGCCCTGCCCAGACGGTGGCCGAGAAGGTCAGGAGTGCGCCAATCAGAGTAATGCGTTTCATGCTGGAGTCCTTTTGATTACCGCGCCTCGCCGGCGCGGCCGATGGTATGTACTCAGTTCAGGCTGATCCGGGTGTGCATGCCGGCTTCATAGTGGCCGGCGATATGGCAGGCGAGCACGATGCCGCCGTTCACCGCCTTGTCGAACTTCCAGATCAGCGTCTTGCTGGCTCCGGGGGCGAGCGACACCGTGGTGGCATCGGCTTCGTGCTGCATGCCCGGCATTTTGCGCATCATCTCCGCGTGGGCTTGCTGGCTCGCGGTGTCGCCGATTGCAAACTCGTGCGTCAGCTGGCCCGGGTTGTTGACGACGAAACGTATCGTTTCGCCTTTTTTGATCGTGCCAACCGCGGGTTGAAACTCGAATTTCATCGTATCGAGCGTTCGCACCTGGATGGTCCGGGTGACATCGGCGGCGCGGCCGGGCTGGCCGAAACTGTCGTGGCTGCCGCTGTGACTGCCATTGGCGAAAGCCGACGATGCAACCAGCGCGGCGGTGATGGCGAAAAGGGTGGTTTTCATGCTTGTTTCCTGGATTGCCGGCCGGTGCGTGGCGTGGACGTGCCTCTGCGCGCGGCGCGGCAGCAATTGATCTGGAACGGGGCAAAAAGGGGGGGGGGCCGGACG
>NZ_JAESND010000005.1 GCF_016865585.1 Jeongeupia naejangsanensis
CCCCCTCCCCCGCCCCGGCCCCCCCCGCGGGGCGGCCCCCCCCCCCCCCCCGCCCCCCGCCGCCGGCGGGCCCCCCCCCCCCCCCGGGGGGGCCGCCCCCCCCCCCCCCACTCTCTCACTGGAGCAAGCTCTGATGGACGCCATCATTCTCGACCTCGGCACCGACATCAAAGGTGAATGCACACTCGAGGGCTACACGGACAAGATCGAACTGATGTCCTACAGCCATAACGTGGCCATGCAGGTCACCAACGACGTCAGCAACACCGAACGTACCTCCGGCAAGCCGCATATCGGCGAGTTCACCGTCACCAAATTCGCCGACGCCGCCACCCCGTCGCTGAACCAGTACTGCTGCTCGGGCAAATCGCTGCCGACCGTCACGATCACCGTTGGCCGCAACGCCGCGGAAAGCAACGGACAGATCATGCCCTTCATCACCTACACGCTGACCAACGCCATCCTCTCCAACGTCAGCGTCAGCGGCGGTGCGGGCGGCAAGCCGGTCGAAACGCTGTCGATCAACTTCACCAAGATCAAGTGGGATCTGACCACCCAGAAGTCCGACGGCGCGAAGAAGGGTTCGGCCGCGACGACATGGGATCTGGCAGCCAACAAGGCAAGCTGATGACAGGGCGGGGCCGAGACCATGAAACACGCCAAACCGTTTCGCGCCCCGCTGTTCGAGCGTCTGGCCGACGACGAGCCGGACCAGCATGCCGACCTCTCGCCGTACTGGCACTACGACGTCGATGAAGCCCTTCGTTCCATCCGTACCGAATTATCGCAATTGCTCAATACCCGTCGCGAAACCATCCAGAACCTGCATCCGCTGAGCGTGATCGACTACGGTGTCGATGACTGGAGCGCCTTCGCGGCCACTGCGCCACAACAGCAACGCCGGATCGAAAGGCAGCTGACCGAAGCCATCCGCCGCTTCGAGCCGCGCATCCGCGAACCGCAGGTCAAGCTGGTTCCGCTCCCCGGACAGGCGCAGCGGCTCGGTGTCCAGGTCAGTGGCACCGTCGTCGGTCACGAAACGATGCTGCCCGTCGTCCTGCTCGCCCCGCATCTCGAAACGGCCGTGCCATGAGCAGTGATTCGATCGACCCGCTGCTGCTCGACTACTACCAGCGCGAGCTGACCTGGCTGCGTCACGCCGGCAGCGATTTCGCTGCGCACTATCCGAAGGTCGCCCGGCGACTCGACCTTTCCGGCGAGGAAAGTACCGATCCGCACGTCGAACGGCTGCTGGAGGGATTTGCATTCCTGAACGCCCGGTTACAGCGCCGCCTCGACGACGACTTCTCCCAGCTCACCGACGCGCTGCTCGAACAGCTCTATCCGTATGCATTGCGGCCGATGCCATCGGCCGGCATCGTGCAGTTCGAGCCGGACGCCACCAAGGGCAGCCTCGTCGAGGGTTACGGGATTCCCCGTGATACCGCCCTGTATGCGACGACCAATACCGGGGACAGCATCCATTTCCGTACCACGGCACCGGTCACCGTCTGGCCGGTCGAGATCACCGAGGTCGCCTTGCTGCCGACCGAGGAGGCACAGGGACTGAAGGCGATGGGCGATGCACGCTCGGCGCTGCGGCTTCGCCTTCGCTGCCAGGCGCCGCACCGCTGGTCCGACCTCAAGCTGACCTCGCTGCGGGTCCATCTGGCCGGCTCACCCATCAGCGCCGCTACGCTGTACGATCTGATGTGTGCCCACGCGATCGGCGTGTTTGTCGCGCCCGAAGGCAAGCCGGCGCGCTACCAGCCCGACGCACTCCCCAGACCGGTGGGCTTCGACACCGACGAGGCGCTGCTGCCGCTCGAGGACGGCGTGCTGCCGGCCTACCGCCTGCTGCTCGAGTACTTTGCCTTCCCGGCGAAGTTCATGTTCTTCGATCTGCCGATCCGGATTCCGGCCGATGCAGACGAGCAGCTCGAGCTGGTGATCGCTTTCGACCGCGCGCCGTCGCACCGGCTGACATTGCGCCCCAGCGACATCGCGCTCGGCTGCGCCCCGGGCATCAACCTGTTTCCACGGACGTCGGAGCCGTTACGCCCGGACAGCACCCGCAGCGAGTACCGGCTCGTCGCCGACAGCCATCGCGAAAGCAGCCACGAAATCTACGCGGTCCGCCAACTCCGCTCCGGCAATGACGAGGGTGCCTACGTTGCACCCGCCTATTTCGAATTCAGCCACGGCATGCAGGCCACCGGAACGTGGTGGCATGCACGCCGGGTCAGCGGCGTGAGTCGCGGGCGTACCGGCAGCGAAATCCTGGTGACCTGGGTCGATGAAAACTTCGATCCGGGCAGCACGCCGAACCACACGCTGACCGCAGAACTGCTCTGCACCAACCGGGGGCTGGCCGAAGGGCTGCCTGCCGGCACCGCACTGTCGTTCCAGCGTACCGGTCCGGTCGCCCGGGCACGGCTGTTGAGCAAACCGACGCCACAGACCCCGGCACCACTCGCCGGCGCCTCGCGGTGGCGGCTGATTTCGCAGCTGTCGCTGAACCACCTGTCACTGGTCGAGGATGCGCAGCCGCTGGCGGCGCTGCAGGAGATCCTCGCGCTTTACAACCTCAACGACAGCCAGATGGCCCGCCAGCAGATCACCGGCATCACCCGGCTGGAAACGCGCCGTGCCGTTGCCCACGTCGGCCGCCAGGCCTGGCGGGGCTGGCGCAACGGACTCGAAGTGCGGCTGATGCTGGACGAAGTCAATTTCACCGGCAGCAGCCGGGTGCTGTTTTCGGGGGTCGTCGGCCATTTTCTCGCGCAGTACGCCAGCATCAACCGCTTCGTCCGTACGGTCTTGGTCGAACAGGACAGGGACATCAAAACATGGCAGCCCTTGGTCGGCGACCCGCTGATTCTGTAGTCGAGCGGCTCTACCGCGAAACGCATGCGTTCGAATTTTCGCAGGCGGTCGCACTGCTGCACCGGCTTGATCCGGACAGCACGCCCCCCGGTCACGGCGTGGATCCGCGGCAGGAAACCGTGCGCCTGCGCGGCCCGCTGTCTCCCTCCCTGCCCACAGGGGCAATCGGGCCGCTGCGGGCCGCTGCCCAGCCGGGTCAGTCGCCGGTGCTGTCGGTCCACCTGTTCGGTCTGGGTGGGCCCGACGGTCCGCTGCCCTACGCCTACCAGGAATGGCTGCAGGCGCGACGCGCCCGCAAGGACCCGACGCCCACGGCCTTTCTCGACCTATTTCACCAGCGCCTGCTCGGGCAGCTCTACCGGACACTGCAGAAGTACCGGATCGCGGCACCGTTCTCGCCGCCAAGCGATAGCGCCGCACATCAGCTGTTGCGCGCACTGACCGGCCTGTTGCCACGGGCCTTGCACGAACGCCAGGCCGTACCCGATGCCGCGCTGCTGACGCGCACGTCGATTCTGGCCAACCGGCGGCGTTCGGCGAGCGGTTTCCAGAGCATCGTCCGCGGCCACTTCGCGCTGCCCTTGCACATCGACCAGTTCGACGGCGCGTGGAGTTCGCTGCCGGACAATGCCTGCACCCGGCTCGGACGGCGCGGCGGCAACAACCTCCTCGGGCGCGGTGCGCTGGCCGGCGCGCGAATCTGGGACGAGCAGGCCGGCATCCGCATCCGGCTCGGGCCGATGCCGCTGGCGACCTATGTCAGCTTCCTGCCCGGTGGCCCGCGCCACAAGGAGCTGATGGCACTAGCGCGTTTTTACTTCGGCATCGATATGGCATGCCGGTTGGTCCTGCTGCTGGCACCGGAGCAGGCCCCCAAACCGGTGCTGAACCCCAAGGCGCCGGTCCTGCTCGGCCGCACCAGCTGGCTGGCCGGCAAACGCAGCGAACCGCACCGCTGCATCCTGCCCGATACGCAAGAGCCGGCATGGACCTGAGCAGCCTGATCGGCCGGCTCAACGCGCCCTGCCGCGCCGCGCTCGAACGCGCCGCGCAACGCAGCCTGCAGCAGACGCAGTATCACGTCGAGATCGAGCACCTGATGCTGGAGCTGCTGGCAATCGACGGGGGGGACCTGTCCAGACTGCTGCCCCCGCTTGGCATCCCGGCGACAGCACTCGCAGCCGAAATGCACGCCGGCCATCAGCGCTTCGAGCGAGGCAGCACCTACACACCGGCGCTGGCAAAGCCGGTGATCAACTGGCTGCAACTCGCCGCCGAACGCGCCAACGGCCAGATCCGCGCCGGCTTGCTGCTGCTGGTCCTGATCGACTCCGCACTGCGCCAGCATTTGTCCGGCGGCGTACTTCTGGCGATTCCGGTCGATACCTTGCGCGGGCACTGGCGCGACTGGGCTGCCGAATCGATCGAGGCTGCGGATGATGCCCCCCTCGACACCCCGCCGCCGGCGCCGACACCGCCGGTCGCCGATTCGGCCCTCGAGCAGTACACCCAGGATCTGACCGCCGATGCACGGAACGGGCAGATCGACCCGATCATCGGCCGCGATCAGGAAATCCGTCAGTGCATCGACATCCTGCTGCGCCGGCGCCAGAACAACCCCATCCTTGTCGGCGAGCCCGGCGTCGGCAAGACCGCCATCGTCGAAGGGCTGGCCTTGCGCATCGCCAGCGGCGATGTCCCGCCACCGCTGCGAAACGTGTCGGTACGCACGCTGGATCTCGGCCAGCTGCAGGCCGGCGCCGGCATCAAGGGCGAGTTCGAACTGCGGCTCAAGCGCGTCATCGACGCGGTACAGCGTGCCACCAACGTGATCCTGTTCATCGACGAAGCCCATACGCTGATCGGTGCAGGTGCCGGCGAAGGCCAGAGCGATGCGGCCAATCTGCTGAAACCGGCGCTGGCGCGCGGCCTGCTAAGGACGGTTGCCGCAACGACCTGGATCGAATACAAGAAGTACTTCGAACGCGATGCGGCACTGGCCCGGCGCTTCCAGCTGATCCGGATCGACGAGCCGACCGAAACGGTCGCCACCGAGATGCTGCGTGCCGTAGCCACCCGGCTCGAACAGCATCACGACGTGCGCGTGCTCGACGCTGCGATCCGCGACGCCGTGCGGCTGTCGCACCGCTACCTGTCGAGCCGGCAGCTGCCGGACAAGGCGATCTCGGTGCTCGATACCGCTTGCGCGCGGGTCGCGCTGGCGCAATACGACGTTCCCGAGCGGATCGAGGTCCTGCAAAGGGCATTGGCATCGATCCACACCGAACTGACCCGGCTGCAGCGCGAACAGGCCAGCGGTCACGAACACACGGCGCGCATCCTGCAACTCGAGGCCGAATCGGCCGCGCACCAGACGCAGCTCGCCCAGCTCGAAACCCGCTGGCGGCACGAACTTGCCGCCGTCCGCGAATTGCTGCTTGTCCGTGGGGCCTTTGAAGCACTCGCCGACGAAGCACGCGAGCTCGGTGACGCGGTGCCGCCCGAACTCGACCTGCAGCTTGAAACCACCGCCGCCGAGCTGGCACGACTCGAGCAGGGCCTGTGCATCATCCGCGATGGCGAACCGATGGTGCCCGAGCATGTCGACGTCCGCGACGTTGCCGCCGTCATCGCCGACTGGACCGGCGTGCCGGTCGGCCGGATGCTCGCCGACGAAGCCCACGCCATCCGCACACTGGCGCAACGGATGGGCCAGCGCGTGCTCGGCCAGGAGGCGGCACTGAATGCGATCGCCCAGCGCATCCAGGCCTGGCGTGCCGGCCTGACCGACCCGCAAAAGCCGGTCGGCGTCTTCCTGCTGGTCGGCCCGTCCGGGGTCGGCAAGACCGAAACCGCCTACGCGCTGGCCGACGCGCTGTACGGCGGCGAGCGCAACCTGATCACGGTCAACCTCGCCGAATACCAGGAGGCGCACAGCGTCAGCCAGCTCAGGGGCGCACCGCCCGGGTACGTCGGCCACGGCAGCGGCGGCATCCTGACCGAAGCGGTCCGCCGCAAGCCGTTCAGCGTGGTGCTGCTCGACGAGATCGAGAAGGCCCACCCCGATGTACTTGAGGCGTTCTACAACGTATTCGACAAAGGCGTGATGGAGGACGGCACCGGCCTCGTCGTCGACTTCAGGAACACCGTCATTCTCGCCACCAGCGCCGCCGGCACCGAGCTGATCGCCGACTGCAGCGCGGGCGAGATGACGGAAAGCCGCTTCGGCCAACGACTGCGCGAAGCGCTGGCCGGAAATTTCCGGGCGGCGCTGCTGGCGCGACTGACGGTCGTCGGCTACTCGCTGCTGGACGACATTACCCTTGGCAGCATCGTCGAAACCAGGCTCCGGAATCTGCGCCAGCGCTATGCCGATTCGACCGGCAAGCACTTCGATTTCGACCACCGGATCGTCACCGCCATTGTCGCGCGCTGCCGCAACGCCGGCGCACGCGACGTCGACAACGTCCTGATGGCCGAGGTCGTCGGCAAGCTGGCCGACTGGATGACGGAGTGACTGATGAACCGCCCCGCCGCCGGCATCCGCCCCTCCCGCCGGCCCCTGCTCCAGCTGGCCCATTCCGGCGCTCAATGCGTTCCGTCCGGCGCCCTCTTCGGACTATGACTAGCGAGACCTCCGCGTGAACATTCATTACTATTTCCTGGCGCTCGCGCTGCATCGCAAGAAGAGGGAAGGCAACGACGTTGCGCTGCTGGTCTCGAACCAGAGCGTGCTCGCTCTCGGCATCTCAAGCGGAAAGGCGCACGAAACCGCCATGGTCAATCTGCTGCACAACGTCGACAGCGGCAGGCACGTCGTCTACACCACCTACGATCCGACCGAGATGTGCCTGGGGCTGGCATGGCAGCGTCAGGTCAGCAGCATCGTTTATCTGGATGGGTTTGCAGCAAAACTGGTCGAGCCGACCGACGATGACCTGCGCACCGTCAATGGCCTCGCCACCGACGGCGAGTTTGCGATCACTGGCCACATCAAATACCCCAACTGGCGCGCGATCAAGACCACACTCAGCCAGTTCCCGACGACCCCGACCAAGCTGAACACCTGGATCGACTGGTTCGACGACTGGAAGAACATCGAGCTGACCGACAAGGCTTCGAAGGTCTACGACAGCCTGCACAAGTGCAACGAGGTCTACAAAAGCCGGGTGGTCAACGTCAACGAGCGCAGCATGCTCAATCGCGTGGCCAACTGCCTGCCGGTTCAGAGCGGCGACTGCATCACCGAGGCCAGCCGCAAGGACTACGCATGGATGAAGGTTACGTACGCACTGGCCGGCGCGGCGCTGCCGGATAGCCGCAACAAGTTGCAGGGCGGTCACAACATCGCCGCAATCATGATCGACAGTACCGACAAGATCATCGGCTGGGGGGTGAACATCAACCGCCTCAACATCTGCCTGCACGCCGAAACCAGCATGATCCTCGCTTACCTCGCCAAGAACGGCACCAGCAGCCTGCCCGACGGCGTGCGGCTCTACTCGACACTGGCGCCATGCCACATGTGCGCGGGCCTGATCACCACCGTCGGCCGCAATGCATCGGTGGTCATCGGTCACGTCGATCCGCGCATCAAGGACAGCTCGCTCGACAAGAACAAGAACGGTTCGCTGCAGCGCTTGACCACGATGATGCCCATTGTGCAAAAACCCATCGTCGAGGTCCCCGAACTCAGGGCCTATGTGAACCGGTTGGGGCAACCCGGCCTCAAGCCGCCGACCCACTTCCAGAGTGTGCTCGACCAGCCCAACGTGTTTCCGAAAACCAAGGACCCGATGGTCGCCAAGGGCTTCAAGACGCCCTTCGCGGCATGGATGACCGAGCGGTCACAGGCCCTCGGCCGCCAGGCCACCGCCGGTGACTGGCTCAACGACCATCACGCGAGCGAAAGCAGGAAACGCGGCGTCACCGGTTTCCTGCGCGAAAACGCCGCGCCGACGCTGCTGTTCACCTACAGCCTGAACAGCCTGAAGGAACTGATCGACTCGTATGTCGCAGATCCGGGCGAGACCGTGATCCTTCAGCGCGGCGTCGACTTGATCGAATCGATCAAAAGAAACAGCCTGATCCGCTGATTTCGGTCATCAGCACTCCCGACTTGATCAGTCCGCCCTGCCACACAATGAATCTGGCCGGTTCACGCCCGGCAATGGGACCCGTACATGGACACCAAAGAAAAGCTCGCTCGCATTCAGGAAATCGTTCAAGCCTTGCTGGATTCGTACAAGGAACTGGAACCCAAAGCGCCAACCTCACCGGTCGATACGTACTTTCTGAAAAAAATCGAGGAATGGGCGTCGAAAATATTCGGGATCAGCGGTGGATACGAAGCCGAATTCTTGCAGATGTACAAGCACCGGACACTCAAGGGCAGATCGCTGCTGGAAGGACACGCCGACGTGACCGTCGGTGATGCCTCGGCCTGGGAAGCCAAATCCATTCAGCTGAAAAACACCATCCAGGATCATAGCGCGGTCAGCAGAATGATTTCCGAAGCGATCAATCAGCTGGCTGGCGAGCGGGGTGAAACACCGCGCGTCGACGACCGGCTTGTGGTCGACATGAGCATCTGCAACAACGACAACACCTGGCCGCTGGGTGCTCATACCCTTGGTTCCATGACGATGGACGAATTCCAGACGGCGACTCGCAACAAGCTTTTCAAGCTGATTACCGAGCATCAGCCACACAACCCGCAAGGCGCTTCCGGCCGGGGAATGAGTTACCAGACAATCCAGAAACGACTCACCGACGTTCAAACGCCGACCACCCAGTTAAGCCAGATTCCCAATACCCGTTTTCCGAAAAGTACTCAGCTGGCCACCTATACCATCAACCACGTGCAAGGCAGCACGACCTACCAGAAGGTGATTCATTTCACGATCAAAATCCGCTACAAGTATGGATTCCCGATCAGGCACCTGGGCACCAACGGCTGGGAATACCGGTACCTGAAACTGGCTGTATTCAACAGCTGGCGCAGCGGAAACACCTTGCACACCGAGCTGGCAAAGCAGTATTTCTTCTGATTTTCAGTTGGATCGTTCATCGGTCCCTCTCCTTGCCTCTTGCCGAGCCTACCCGTGCCTACCCGCCCCACCGACACCAATACCTCGCTCAGCCTCACCGCCACCGCGCCGCTGGACGCGCTGTATGCCAGCGGCTTCAGCGGCCACGAGACGCTGAATGCGCTGGGCGAGATCGCCGCGCAGTGCGTCAGTACCTCGGCACTGACGATGAGCGACGCGATCGCCAAGCACGTGACGCTGAGCCTGAACAACGACAGCGACAAACGGCCGCTCGACGGCCTGTGCGCCGAAATCAGCCAGTTGCCGCTCGACGGCAGCGGCGGTTTCGAACGCTATGCCGTTACCTTGCGCCCGTGGCTGTGGTGGCTGACGCTGGCGAGCAACAACCGCATCTTCCAGAACAAGACGGTGCCGGACATCGTCAAGGCCGTGTTCGCGGTGCACGGTTTCAGCGATTACCAGCTCAAGCTCAACGCCAGCTATACGGCGCGCGAGTATTGCGTCCAGTACGGCGAGAGCGATTTCGCCTTCGTTTCGCGCCTGCTCGAGGACGAGGGCATTTTCTATTTCTTCACCCATGCCACCGGCAAGCACACGCTGGTCCTGGCCGACAACAACGACGCATTTCCGGCCTGCCCGAACGCCAGCACGCTGGCATTCAAGCCCGGTGAAATGGGCGCGCGGGAGCTGCACACGATCCGCGGCGGCCAGTTGCGCCAGCAGGCGGTCAGTACCGGCCATCGCACCACCGACTACGAGTTCACCACGCCGGCCACCGCGCTGTACACGCAGGCGCAGACCAAGGACGGCCCGCTGAGCCGCTACGAGCATCCCGGCGGTTATACGGTGAAAGCCACCGGTGATACGCTGGCCAAGCGCCGCATCGACGCGCTGCGCACGCAGGCGTTGTGCTTCGTCGGTGAAAGCGATTGCCGCTGGCTGATCCCGGGCCACACGTTCACGCTCACCGGTCACGACAGCGACGCGGCCAACATCGAATGGCTGGTGACCGCCGTCACGCATGACGGAGACCATCAGCACTACGCCAACCGCTTCGAGGCGATCCCCAAGGCCACCACCTACCGGCCGCCGCGCACCACTGCGAAACCCTACATGCATACGCAGACCGCCATCGTGGTCGGGAAGTCGGGCGAGGAAATCTGGACCGACCAGTACGGCCGGATCAAGGTGCAGTTCCACTGGGACCGTGACGGCCAGAACGACGAAAACAGCTCGTGCTGGATCCGCGTGATGCAGGCATGGACCGGCAAAAGTTTCGGTGCCCAGTTCATTCCGCGCATCGGCCAGGAGGTCATCGTCACCTTCATCGACGGCGATCCGGACCGGCCGCTGGTAACCGGCTGCGTCTACAACGGCGACAACACGCTGCCGTACGCGCTGCCGGCCAACCAGACGCAGAGCGGCATCAAGACCAATTCGAGCAGGGGCGGCGGCGGCTTCAACGAACTGCGTTTCGAGGACAAGAAGGACAGCGAGGAAGTGTTCCTGCAGGCGCAGAAGGACTTCACCGCCAATGTCCTCAACGACAGCAAGACCACCATCGGCCATGACGAAACGCTGACGGTGAAAAACGACCGGACGCGCACCGTCAGCGAGGGCAACGACAGCACGACGATCGAAAAGGGCAACCGGACGACGACGATCAAGACCGGGACCGAATCGCTCGAGGTCAAGGGCAAGCGCACGCTCAAGGTCGACGGCGACCAGAGCCACACCACCGGTGGCAAGTTCGAACACAAGATCAGCGGCGACTACACGCTGACGATCGACGGCAACCTGACGATCAAGGTCGGCGGCACGCTGACGCTGCAGAGTACCGGCGCCTTCACCGCCAAGAGCGACGGCGCGCTGACCAGTCAGGCCGGCACGTCACTGACCAACAAGGCCGGCACCGCGCTGACCAATCAGGCGGGCACCGCGCTGACCAACAAGGCCGGCACGACGCTGACCAACGATGCCGGCGTCAGCCTGATGAACAAGGCCGCGGCCGAACAGACCGTCGACGGTGGCGGCATGCTCACCGTCAAGGGCGGCATCGTCAAACTCAACTGATGGAAGAATCGTGGCGGTAGAAGACGTACAGACACTGGATCTGGAACGCGAGCAGACGCGGCTGACCGGCACCCTTGCCGGCGGTGCACTGCACGGCGCGCTGCAGATCCGCGAGGCCGGCAAGCCGCTGGCCCAGCTGGCCTACGAACAGGGCGCCCTGCACGGGCCGTTCCAGCTGCTGCATCCGAACGGCAAGCTGGCAGCACGCATGCATTATGCCGACAACGCGCTGCACGGCCCGGCCAGCTTTTTCGGCCCCGACGGCAAGCTGCTGCACACGACCAGCTACCGGCTCGGCATGCCGCACGGCGATGCCAAGGTCTTCCAGCCGGACGGGCGGGTCGTCCAGCACAGCCGCTACCGGCAGGGCAAGCTGCACGGGCTGCAGCAGCGTTTCCACGCCAACGGCCAGCTGGCCGAACGCCACCAGTTCGTCGACGGCAAACCGGCGGGGCGGGTCGAAGGCTTTCATACCGACGGCCGGCCGCTTGACGCCGACAACAAGCCGATTTCGCGTCTGGCCTGGTGGTGGCGGCGCTGGCAGGGCCACGACTAGGGCACGAGCGTGGTGACCTGCCCCGGCGACACCACCTTGATCACGCCGCCCCAGTTGCACATCAGCGTGCCGCCGGCACTGAGCGCCGGCATGCTGCCCAGCAGCACCGTGGGCGCACCACCGGGAATCCACGGTGCCGCCGTCACCGGAATGCACGGCATCGGCGTGAGCACGCCCAATGCCGCCGCCGTTGCCGCGATGACGGTCGGGTTGGCCATGCTCTGGCACATCGCGAACGGCGTGATGTTGACGATGGGAATGTGGTCCATCAGCGTCGCGGCCGGCATGCTGCCGAGCAGGACACGATTCACCGGCAACACGTTCAGCGGTGCCGGCGCCATGCCGAAACTGCATTGCAGCGTTGCACCGGCGCAGACGTGAGGCATGGACATGGCTTGGGCTCCGAATGATGGTCAGCGGGCACGGCACCGGTCCGGCCAGCCCCTCTCGAACACAGTGTAAAGCAGCCGCCTGAACCGGCGATGAGGAAAAACAGCGAACGAAAAATCAGGGCGGAACCCGCAACCCTCGCTGCGCACAGACGCGTCTCCGGTTTCCACGCGGCCCGCGCCGGCGGCCCGATCGGGACCATCCGCATCGGCGTCACCTTCCGCACCGGCGGCAACGGCAAGGCCCACGCCGAGCACGATTGCACCGCCATTCGCGCCCTCAACCAGATGCGCAACAAGAAGGGAGAGCGGCTGTTTTCCTTCGAAGTCGTTCCGGTCACGCTGCCTCGCGGCGCAAGTGGTGTCGACACGCCACTGCGCGCCGCACAATCTACATCCCCGGAGCCCCCGCCGCCAATGACACGCAGGAGTGCCGGCAATCTGTTCCGCGAGGCGAAGCTGATCCTGCAGCAGTACGGCGTGAACATCCGATGCTGCGCCGGTGGCCAAGAAAAAGCCCGGCAGGACATGCCGGGCTTCGGGGGCGCTGAAACGCTCAGACGTTGAACAGGAAGTTCAGCACGTCGCCGTCCTTGACAACGTAGTCCTTGCCTTCGGCGCGCATCTTGCCGACTTCCTTCGCGCCCTGTTCACCCTTGTACTGGATGAAATCGGCGAACGAAATCGTCTGCGCACGGATGAAGCCGCGTTCGAAGTCGGTGTGGATCACACCGGCGGCCTGCGGCGCGGTATCGCCGATATGAATGGTCCAGGCACGGACTTCCTTCACGCCGGCGGTGAAGTAGGTCTGCAGGCCCAGCAGCTGGTAGGCCGCGCGGATCAGCCGGTCCAGACCCGGTTCGTCCTGGCCGATCTCGGCGAGGAACTCGGCCTTGTCGGCGTCGTCGAGCTCGGCGATTTCGGATTCGATCGCTGCGCAGACGGCGACCACCGGCGCGCCTTCGGCGTCAGCGTGGGCACGGACCTTGTCGAGCAGCGGGTTGTTGTCGAAACCGTCTTCGGCCACGTTGGCGACATACATCGCCGGCTTGATCGTCAACAGGCACAGCGTCTTGATCGCTAGCTTCTCGTCGTCCGACAGGCCGGCCGAACGCGCCGGCTTGCCTTCGTTCAGGTGCGGCTGCAGCTTTTCCAGCACCTTGATCAGGGCCTGCGCGTCCTTGTCGCCGCTCTTGGCCTTCTTGCCTTCGCGCTGCATGGCTTTCTCGACCGCGGTCAGGTCGGCCAGTGCCAGCTCGGTACCGATGACGATGATGTCGTCGATCGGATCGATGCGGCCGGCGACGTGAACGATGTTGTCGTTCTCGAAGCAGCGCACGACGTTGACGATGGCGTCGGTCTCGCGGATGTTCGCGAGGAACTGGTTGCCCAGACCTTCGCCCTTGGACGCACCGGCGACCAAGCCGGCGATGTCGACGAATTCGACGATGGCCGGCACGATCTTCTGCGGGTTGATGATGGCAGCCAGCTCACCGAGGCGCGGGTCCGGCACTTCGACGATGCCGACGTTCGGTTCGATGGTGCAGAACGGGTAATTGGCGGCTTCGATGCCGGCCTTGGTCAGTGCATTGAATAGCGTCGACTTGCCGACGTTGGGCAGGCCGACGATGCCGCATTTGAGGCTCATCGGGAAAAATCCTTGATCGATCAATCCCCTGCGCGCGAAACGCACAGCGGGAAAAAACGCCGATTGTAGCATTTTCGGGCGCCAAACCAGGCGGATTCCGGACGGTATTCGGCCGCAACCGCGGATTGCAGGCGGCTCAGAAGCGGTAGCCGAGCCCCAGTTGCAGCACGTCGCTGTCGCGACTGTACGAGGTCAGCACGCGATGCCAGGCCGCCCGCAACATCCACGGTCCGGCAAGCCGGTAGCCCGCACCGAGCGAGACCAGCCCCGCCCAGCGCTTGTCGTCGTCGACGGCACCACTGCCATTCATGTCGTCGAGCCGGGTCGCGTAGTACGGCCCGATGCCGACACCGATGCTGAAACGGTCGCTGCCGAGGTCGGGCTCGTACCACAACTGGGCGACGATGCCCTGACGCCGCAGCACGTCGGTGTTCACCTCGTCGAGCCACATCGCAGAGACGGCCCAGTCATCGGCGAAGCGGAAGCTGTACGCGACGCCGCCACTGAAGGAATTGGGCGAATCGAGGTTGTTGACGATGGCGGCACCGAGCAGCAGCGCCACTTCCTGCCGCCCGGTTGGCCCGTCCTCGGCCCCGGCCGGCGCACCGTCCAGCCGGTAACCGAGCTGCAGCAGCAGGGCATTGGTGTCGAAGCCGTCGCGTGCCTCGATCCGGTTGTACTGCAGTGCCCAGATCCAGCCACCGGTGCTCTCGTACTGCAGCGCTGCGCTGTACAGGCCGCCCCAGCCGTGCGAGATCCGGTAACCGTCACCGAGGTTCTGCGTGTCGTAGTAGTAGTACGGCCCGGCGCCGGCGGCGAGTCGCCAGCCACCGCCCAGCGGCAAGCCGGCCCACAGTTGCAGCGCCTGACCATCACGACGGTGGCCGCTGACGTGCCCCTCGTTCAGCCAAGCAAAGCGCATCGACAGCGTCTCGCCCAAAGGCTGGTCGTAACCGATGGCCCAGCCGTAGCTGTTTTCCTCGGGCGCATTGGCCGACGTCGCGCCCAGCTGGCCGAACACGCTGCCGGCGTGGCCCGGCATGGCCACACCGAGAGCAACAGCACAAAGGCAGAAGCGGAGCGGCATCGTCGTCCCCGTCCGCGCACACCGCTCGATTTCGCCGGAGCACGCGCTTAAGCTGATAACTGTTCCTGACTGGAGTATCGCCGATGTGGGCGCGGATTCACGCCTTGTACCTGCTGGCCAGACGCGTGGTCGAGAAAACCGTCGAGGGTTTCTTCGACGACGAGCTGATGACGCGCGCCGCCGCACTGGCGTTCTACTCGGCGCTGTCGTTCGCACCGCTGCTGGTACTGCTGCTGTGGGTGGTCGCCTCGCTCAGCGCCGACTATCAGGGCCGGCTGGTCGAAGGCCTCAACGAAATGGTGGGGCCCAAGGCAGCCGACGCGGTATCGCTGGTGATCCACAACGCCAGCAGCCGGCCCAGCGTCGGCAACCTGGCCGGCATCATCGGCCTGGGCATCACGCTGATCGCCGCGTCGGCGGTGTTCGCCCAGCTGCAGGGCGCCCTGAACCGCGTCTGGGGGCTGCGTGCCAAGCCCGGTGCCGCGGTACTAGGCTGGTTGCGCTCGCGCCTCAATGCACTCGGCCTGCTGCTGGCGGTCGCTTTCCTGCTGGTGATTTCGTTCTCGGCGAGCACGCTGATCCGCGTCTTCGTCGCCGGCAACACGCTGGCTTGGCAGGGCCTCGAGGCCGGCATCTCGACCGCGGTGTTCATTTTCGTGTTCGCGGCGATCTTCAAGATCCTGCCCGACGCGCAGATCGCGTGGCGCGACGCACTGGTCGGCGCCACGCTGACCGACGCACTGTTCCTGCTCGGCAAGATCGCCATCGGCGTCTACATCGCCAACAGCGATGTGGGCGGCGCCTACGGCCCAGCCGGCAGCGTCGTCGTGCTGCTGGTGTGGGTCTACTACTCGTCGCTGATCCTGCTGCTCGGCGCCGAGCTGACCGAGGCGGTGGCCGAGGCACGCGGCGTTCCGATCCGGCCCAACCTGTACGCCGAACCGATTCCGCCACGCCATCACAAGGCCGCCGAGGACACCCCGGTCGGCTGATTACTGCTTCGGTTTTTCCGGACGTTGCCAGCCGGTGATTGTCACCTGCTTGGCACGGGCAACGGTCAGCTCGCCCGCCGGCGCGTTCTTGCCGATCACCGAACCGGCGCCGGTCGTCGCCCGAGCACCGATGGTCACCGGTGCAACCAGCACGTTGTTCGAACCGATGCGTGCCTCGTCCTCGATCACGGTACGGAACTTGTTCACGCCGTCGTAGTTGGCGGTGATCGTGCCTGCACCGACGTTGACGTCGCGGCCGATCGTCGTGTCGCCGATATAGGTGAGGTGATTGACCTTGGAACCGACACCGACCACCGACTTCTTCACTTCGACGAAGTTGCCGACGTGGACGTTCTCGGCCAGCTCGGTCCCCGGGCGCAGCCGCGCATACGGGCCGATCAGGCTGCCCGCACCGATCACCGCATCCTCGAGGTGGCAGAACGGGTGGATCACCGCACCATCGGCAATGGTGACGTTCTTTAGCACGCAATTCGCACCGATGCTGACATCGTGGCCAAGCACGACCTTGCCCTCGAACACGCAGTTGGCATCGACGATCACATCCATGCCGTGTTCGAGCGTGCCGCGCAGGTCGAAGCGGGCCGGGTCGCGCAGCGTGATGCCGGCGGTCAGCAGGGCGTGCGCCTGCTGCTGCTGGAAAATGCGCTCGAGCGTGGCCAGCTGGACTTTGTTGTTGATGCCTTCGGCTTCCCAGTGGTCCTGAGGATGCACCGTCGCCACAGCAACGCCATCGCGCACGGCCAGTGCGATCAGGTCGGTCGCGTAGTACTCGCCCTGGGCGTTGTCGTTCTTCAGCTCGCCCAGCCAGCCGGCAAGGCGTGCCGTCGGCAGCGCGAGGATGCCGGTGTTCATTTCGCGGATGGCCGCCTGTGCCGGCGTCGCGTCCTTCTGCTCGACAATGGCCTGCACCTCGCCTTCAGTGTTGCGGACGATGCGGCCGTAGCCGGTCGCGTCGTCGAGCACGTCGGTCAGGATGCCCATCTTGCCGCCTTCGACCGTAGCCAGCAGCGCCTGCAGTGTCGATACGCGGGTCAGCGGCACGTCGCCGTACAGCATCAGCGTCACGCCGCCTTCGAGCTGCGGCAACGCCTGTGCCAGCGCATGGCCGGTGCCGAGTTGTTGTGCCTGATGTGCCCAGGCCAGATCCGTCTGGCCTGCAAAGGCCTTCTGCACCAGCTCGCCGCCATGGCCGTGGACGACGACCAGCCTGGCCGGCTGCAGTTGTCGCGCGGTATCGAGCACATGCCCCACCAGCGGCTTGCCGGCGATCTGGTGCAATACCTTGGGCAGCTTCGAATACATGCGCTTGCCCTGACCGGCGGCAAGCACGACAACGTTGAGCGGATGAGTCATGACGATCCTGAATCAGCGGGAAAGAATGGCTGCATTGTAGCGCCGCCGCGCATCCGCGCGGTATCGGGTCAATACCGGTACGGCGAAAAAGAAAAACCCCGGTCACAGGACCGGGGTTCTTTTTGGGGTGCTTGGGGGCGCTTAGTGGCCGCGCTTCTTGAGCTTCTCGAGCACCGCGAGTTTCGCGACCGCTTCGAGCAGTTCGGCTTGCGCCATCGCGAAGTCGACCGCACCGGTTTTGCCCTTGAGGACTTCTTCGGCACGGCGCTTGGCATCGAGTGCCTTCGCTTCGTCGATGTCGGCACCGCGAATCGCGGTATCGGCCAGCACCGTCACCACGTGCGGTTGCACTTCAAGCAGGCCGCCCGAAACGTACAGGATCACGTCCGGATCGTTCGAGTTGGCCGGCTTGATCCGCAGCGCGCCCGGGCGGACCCGGGTGAGCAGCGGTGCGTGCCGCGGCAGGATACCGATCTCGCCCTTGTCGGCAGGCGCCGAGATGAACTCGGCGGTACCGGAGTAGATCAGTTCCTCGGCGCTCACCACGTCCACGTGCATGGTCATGGCCATCGGCTATCCCCTTATTGCAAGGTCTTGGCTTTTTCGATCGCTTCTTCGATACCGCCGACCATGTAGAAGGCCTGCTCCGGAAGGTGATCGTAATCGCCGTTGAGAATGCCCTTGAAGCCCTTGAGGGTTTCCTTCAGCGGCACGTACTTGCCCGGCGAGCCGGTGAACACTTCGGCCACGTGGAAAGGCTGCGACAGGAAGCGCTGGATCTTACGCGCACGGGCCACGGACAGCTTGTCTTCAGGCGACAGTTCGTCCATACCCAGAATCGCGATGATGTCCTGCAGTTCCTTGTACTTCTGCAGCGTTTGCTGCACGCCACGCGCGACCTGGTAGTGCTCGTCGCCGACGACTTGCGGGTCGAGCTGACGCGAGGTCGAGTCGAGCGGGTCGACCGCAGGGTAGATACCCAGTGCGGCGATGTCACGCGACAGAACGACGGTTGCATCCAAGTGGGCGAAGGTCGTGGCCGGCGACGGGTCGGTCAAGTCATCCGCAGGGACGTAAACGGCCTGGATCGACGTGATCGAACCGCTCTTGGTCGAAGTGATGCGCTCTTGCAGGGCGCCCATTTCTTCGGCCAGCGTCGGCTGGTAACCCACCGCGGACGGCATACGACCCAGCAGCGCCGAGACTTCGGTACCGGCCAGGGTGTAACGGTAGATGTTGTCGACGAAGAACAGAATGTCGCGACCTTCATCACGGAAGTGTTCGGCGATCGACAGACCGGTCAGTGCGACGCGCAGACGGTTGCCCGGCGGCTCGTTCATCTGGCCGTACACCATCGCCACCTTGTCGAGGACGTTGGAGTCCTTCATTTCGTGGTAGAAGTCGTTGCCCTCACGGGTACGCTCACCCACGCCGGCGAACACGGACAGACCCGAGTGTGCCTTGGCGATGTTGTTGATCAGTTCCATCATGTTGACGGTCTTGCCGACGCCGGCGCCGCCGAACAGGCCGACCTTGCCGCCCTTGGCGAACGGGCACACCAGGTCGATAACCTTGATGCCGGTTTCCAGCAGGTCGATCGACTGGTTCAGTTCGTCGAACTTCGGTGCCGGCTGGTGAATGGCGCGGCGGGCGTCGGTCTGCACCGGGCCTGCTTCGTCAATCGGGTTGCCCAGCACGTCCATGATGCGACCCAGCGTGGCGTTACCCACCGGCACCGAGATCGGTGCGTGGGTGTTGTCCACCAGCAGGCCACGCTTCAGGCCATCGGTCGTACCCATGGCGATCGCGCGCACTACACCGTCACCAAGCTGCTGCTGGACTTCCAGCGTCAGGTCCTGGGCGGCGAGCTTGAGCGCGTCATACACCTTGGGCAGGTTGTCGCGCGGAAATTCCACGTCGACCACCGGGCCAATGATTTGTACGATTTTCCCTTGGCTCATCTTAGGGTTCCTAATCAGTAAATTCGGGTTGGCGATCTGTTAAACCGCTGCAGCGCCGGCGCAGATTTCCGAAAGTTCTTTCGTAATCGCAGCTTGACGCGTCTTGTTGTACAGCAGTTGCAGATTGCCGATCACCTTGTCGGCGTTGTCGGTCGCGGCCTTCATCGCCACCATCCGGGCTGCATTCTCGGAGGCCATGTTTTCCGCTACGGCCTGGTAAACCAGCGCTTCGAGGTAACGGATCATCAGATCGTCGATGACGGTCTTGGCATCCGGCTCGTACAGGTATTCCCAGTTGTAGCCATGGTCCGGCTGGCCGATGGCTTCACCAGCCAGCGGCAGCAGCTGTTCGACAGTCGGCTCTTGCCTCATGGTGTTGACGAACTTGGTGTAGACGAGGCGAACCTCGTCCACTTCGCCCGCGACGTAAGCGTCGACCATGACCTTGATCGGTCCGATCAGCTGCTCGACGTGCGGCGTGTCGCCCAGACCCACAACGTGCGAAATCACTTTCGCGCCGTTGCGGTTCATGAAGCCGAAGCCCTTGTTGCCAATGGCGGTGACGGCGATTTCCACACCCTTCTGGTGCAATTCCTTCATCGCATTCAGCGTCAGGCGCAGTGCGTTGGTGTTCAGACCACCGCACAGGCCCTTATCCGACGTGACGACGATGAAACCAACCCGCTTGACGGTGTCGCGCGATTGAAGGAAAGGATGCGCGTAGTCCACCAGCGCAGCACTCAGGTGGGCCGTGACCTTGCGGATTTTTTCACCGTAAGGCCGGGCACCACGCATGCGCTCCTGCGCACGGCGCATCTTGGACGTCGCCACCATTTCCATGGCGCGGGTGATCTTCTGCGTGTTTTTGACGCTCTTGATCTTGGTCCGGATCTCTTTACCGCCTGCCATGATTCGATTCCTCTTTAATCAGTTTCGAATCAGTAGGCGTTGCCGGACTTGAAGCTTGCCGCAGCCTTGAGGATGGTCGCCTCGTCGTCTTCGGAAAGGTTGCCCTTCTCTTCGACGCGAGCCAGTGCCTCGGCAGCGTTGGCCTTCAGGTACGACAGGAAAGCCGCTTCGAAAGCGAGCGCACGTTCGACCTTGACGTCGTCGTACACACCCTTGTTGATCAGGAGCAGCGTGACGCCGAGCTCGGCCACCTTGAGCGGGCTGTACTGCGCCTGCTTCATCAGTTCGGTCACGAGCTTGCCGCGTTCGAGCTGCTTGCGGGTGGCTTCGTCCAGATCCGAAGCGAACTGCGCGAACGCAGCCAGTTCACGGTACTGGGCCAGCGCCAGACGCACACCGCCGCCGAGCTTCTTGATGACCTTGGTCTGCGCAGCACCGCCGACGCGCGACACCGAGATACCGGCGTTCATCGCAGGACGGATACCGGCGTTGAACAGGTCGGTTTCCAGGAAGATCTGGCCGTCGGTGATCGAGATCACGTTGGTCGGAACGAAGGCCGACACGTCACCGGCTTGCGTTTCGATGATCGGCAGCGCGGTCAGCGAACCGGTCTTGCCCTTCACGGCGCCGTTGGTGAGCTTCTCGACTTCGTCGGCGTTGATCCGTGCGGCACGTTCCAGCAGACGCGAGTGGAGATAGAACACGTCGCCCGGATAGGCTTCGCGGCCCGGCGGACGGCGCAGCAGCAGCGAGATCTGACGGTAGGCAACGGCCTGCTTGGACAGGTCGTCGTACACGATCAGCGCATCTTCGCCGAGGTCGCGGAAGTACTCACCCATCGTGCAACCGGAATAAGCGGCGATGTACTGCAGCGCAGCCGATTCGGACGCCGCAGCGGCAACGATGATGGTGTGGGCGAGGGCGCCGTGCTCTTCGAGCTTGCGCACCACGTTGGCGATCGACGAAGCCTTCTGGCCAATGGCGACATAGATACATGTCACGCCAGTGCCCTTCTGGTTGATGATCGCGTCCAGCGCAACGGCGGTCTTGCCGGTCTGGCGGTCACCAATGATCAGCTCGCGCTGGCCACGACCGATCGGCACCATGGTGTCGATGGCCTTCAGGCCGGTCTGCAGCGGCTGGTCGACCGATTGACGCGCGATGACGCCCGGCGCGATCTTTTCGATCGGGCTGGTCAGGTTGGTACCCAGCGGGCCCTTGCCGTCGATCGGCTGGCCGAGCGAGTTCACCACGCGGCCGATCAGTTCGCGACCGACCGGCACTTCGAGGATGCGGCCGGTGCACTTGACTTCGTCGCCTTCGCAGATGTGGGTGTATTCACCCAGCACCACGGCGCCGACCGAGTCACGCTCGAGGTTGAGCGCCAGGCCAAAGGTATTACCCGGGAATTCCAGCATTTCGCCCTGCATCACCTCGGAGAGGCCGTGCACGCGAACGATACCGTCGGTGACCGAAACAACCGTACCAGTGGTACGGGCTTCAGCGCCTTCGGACAAATTCTGGATCCGGGCTTTAATCAGTTCACTGATTTCAGACGGATTGAGTTGCATTAAAAATCTCCTAGCTCTTCAGGCTCGTCGCGAGGGCAGAAAGCTTGCCGGCCACGGACGCATCAATCACCACATCGCCGACCGTCACTTTGACGCCGCCGATCAAGTCGGGATTGACGCTGACCTGTGCAGCCACCTTGCGTTGCAGATGGTTTGCCAGCGCGGTCTTGAGCTCGGCCACTTGCGCATCTTCGAGCGGGAAAGCCGACACGATGTCAGCCTCGACCTCACCTTCTTCGGCAGCCTTGTAGGTTTCGAACAAAGCCGAAATCTGCGGCAGCGCGGTGAAGCGGCGGTTTTCCAGTACGACGGCAACGAAGTTGTTCACCTCATCGCTGACGTTCCCGCCCAAAAGCCCGGCGAGCAATTGCTGAACCTGAGCAGCGGAATACTTGGGATTGGCCACAACGTTATCGGCGAGCGGGTCCTGAGCGATCAGGGACAGCGTACCGAGCACGTCCGACCACTGACCCAGCGTACCGGCGTCTTTCGCAAGGCGAAACACGGCTTCGGCGTAGGGTCGAGCGACGGTGATGAGTTCTGCCATGGCTGTCTTACAGTTCCGCTTTGAGAGTATTCAACAGCGCGGCGTGCTTGGTTGCATCGATCTCGGACCTGAGAATCTTCTGCGCACCGGCGACGGCGAGGTCTGCAACCTGCTGACGCAACACTTCCTTGGCTTGTTGAACCTGCTGTTCGATATCGGACTGCGCACCCTTGATCAGGCGCTCGCCTTCCAGCTTGGCCACATCCTTCGCTTCGTCGACGAGTTGCGCTGCGCGCTTCTCGGCTTGGGCGATGATTTCAGTGGCTTGCTGTTTGGCTTCGCGCAGCTTGTCGGCCGACGACTTCTCGGCATTCGCCAAGTCTTGCTTGGCGCGGTCTGCTGCGGCCAAGCCATCGGCGATACGCGTCGCGCGCTCGTCCATCATCCGGGTCAGCGGAGGCCATACGAACTTCATCGTGAACAGGATCAGGATCGCAAAAGTGATCATCTGACCCAGCAGGGACATATTGATATCCACGCTGAACGTCCTCCAGTTAAAGGTTGAAGCGGGGGCTTAGAAAATTACTGAGCCGCTGCCAGAACCGCACCGAGGAACGGGTTGTTGAAGGTGTAGAGCATGGCAACACCAACACCGATCATCGAGATCGCGTCGAGCAGACCGGCGATGATGAACAGTTTGGTTTGCAGAACCGGGATCATTTCCGGCTGACGAGCCGACGATTCCAGGAACTTGCCGCCGAGGATAGCGAAGCCCAGAGCGGTACCGATAGCGGCCAGACCGATGATGATCGCAGCAGCGATCACGGTGAAGCTTTGTACGGAAGCGATTTCAGCAACAGCCATTTTGTATAACTCCAAGAAGGATGGTTGAGGTTGGGATGAGAAAAACACGTGCCGGTCGGGATGGCCCGCCCGGCCCGATTCTTTAGTGATCCTCGACAGCGAGGCTCAGGTAAACGATGGTCAGCATCATGAACACGAAGGCTTGCAGCGTGACCACGAGGATGTGGAAGATCGCCCACGGTGCGCCCAGGACCCACTGGATCCAGAACGGCAGCAGCGCGATCAGCATGAAGATCAGTTCGCCGGCGTACATGTTGCCGAACAGACGCAGGGCCAGCGAAATCGGCTTGGCGATCAGTTCGACCATCTGCAGCAGGAAGTTGGCCGGTGCCAGCAGGATGGTGCCGACCGGACCCGAAGCGTGGAACGGTGCGGTGAACAGTTCCTTGATGTAGCCGCCGAGGCCCTTGGCCTTGATCGAGAAGCCGATGATCAGCAGCATCACCGCGATCGACATTGCGAAGGTCTGGTTGACGTCGGCAGTCGGCACGGCGCGCAGGTAGTTGATGCCGAACAGGTGGTTGGCAAGCCACGGCAGCAGGTCAACCGGCAGGAAGTCCATTGCGTTCATCAGGAACACCCAGCAGAAGATCGTCAGCGACAGCGGGCCGATGACCTTGCTCTTGGCGTGGAAGGCATCCTTGATCTGCGAGTCGACCATTTCGACGATCAGCTCGACGAAGTTCTGCAGCTTGCCCGGCACACCGCTGGTGGCGCGGCGTGCGACGAAGGCGAACACGCCGACGAACACGAAGCCGAGGAACAGGCCGATCCAGAAGGTATCCAGATGGAAACCGCTGGCAGTCTGGTTGAAGGTCAGGTGATGCTGGATGTACTCGGTGGCGTTCGCCGGAGCGTGGTGTTCTGCAGCCATGGTTATTTTTTGCCGTTAAATTGAATCAAAAGCCCGAACCAGTAGGCACTCGTAGCGGCGATGTATCCGATGAACAACCACATCCAAGCTACCTGCCGGTAAAAAACGAATACTGCGGCAAAGGCGACGAAGGTCAGCGCCATCTTGGCGCCCTCGGCTGCGTAATGCAGCCGGATCAGCGCTGCCGGCGGACCATACGCCAACTGGTACGCGACACGCGCATACAGCAGCGAACCCGCCAAGGCGATCGCACCACCCAGGCCACTTGCAATTCCCGCACTGCGCCCCGATAACAGAAAGGACAGCAGCATCACGACCAGCGTGATCCCCACCTTGAGGCAGATCACGCCCTTGATTTGTGCTTGCGCGACCATATCTACCGCCCGCAAAGCCCCGCGATTATACGGAGCCGTGTTGATACGCGTCAATTTTCACACATTGACGAGCTGAAATTCCTTGCAGGCCATACGTAATACGCTACATATGGTTGCGTGTAGTTAACTACATGTTCTGCCTACATCCGCAGCCCGACCTTGATCCAGCTCAGGCTTGCGGCGCACTGCATTGGTGCAACGGTCAGAACCGCTGCAGCAAGCGATCCAGCTCGTCGAGACTGGTGTAGGCAATACTGATCCGCCCTGCCCCCTTCTTGCCCTGGCGAATCGACACCTTGGCGCCAAGCTTGCCGGCAATCTCTTCTTCCAGTCGCGTCACGTCCGGATCCGGACGCTGCTGCGGCTTTTCCCGCACGCCCTCCATCAGACGCTTCACCAAGGCTTCGGTTTCGCGAACCGACAGCCCCTTGAGCGCGACGGTCTGCGCCGCATCGAGCTGGGTCAGCACTTCCAGCGGCAACAGCGCGCGGGCGTGACCCATATCGATCGCGCCATCGAGCAAAAGTTTCTGCACCGGCTCGGCCAATTGCAGCAGCCGCAGCAGATTGCTCACCGTGGCGCGCGATTTGCCGACCGCCTCGGCCGCCGCCTCGTGCGTCATGCCGAATTCGTCGATCAGCCGCGCCAGGCCCTGCGCCTCTTCAAGCGGATTCAGGTCTTCGCGCTGGATGTTTTCGATCAGCGCCATCGCGGCGGCGGCGTCGTCGCCGACCTCGCGCACCAGTGCGCTGATTTCGGACAGACCCGCCAGCCGGCACGCACGCCAGCGGCGCTCGCCGGCAATGATTTCGTAACGCGGCTCGGCCAGCGCATCGCCGTCGACCGGACGCACCAGCACCGGCTGCATCAGCCCTTGGGCACGGATCGAGTCGGCCAGTTCCCGCAGGGCGTCGTCATCGATGATTTTGCGCGGCTGGTAGCGGCCCGGCTGCAGGCTGTCGATCGGCAACGTCGCCAGCGTTTCGCTGGCGCCCGCGTCACCCATCAGCGCGTCGAGGCCGCGACCGAGGCCCTTGAATTTTTTACTGACCATTGCGTCCCGTCGGCAGGAATGGCGCCCTAGAGGGCAGGCGCCGGATCGAGGGCATTATGCCGCGCGAGCAATTCCTCGGCCAATTGCAAATATGCCTGTGCGCCCTTCGACGACTTGTCGTAGGCGAGGATGGGCCGGCCGTAGCTCGGCGCCTCGGCCAGCCGGATATTGCGCGGAATCACCGTGTGATACAGCTTGCTGGTGAAATGCTTCACCAGCTGGTCGGACACCTGTTGCGCCAGCGTCGAGCGCGGGTCGTACATCGTCCGCAACAGCCCTTCGATCTCGATCTTGCGGTTCAGCTGCTGCTTGATGCGCCTGAGTGTGCTGACCAGATCGGAGAGACCCTCGAGCGCGTAATACTCGCACTGCATCGGGATCATCACCGAATCGCAGGCGACCATGCCGTTCAGCGTCAGCAGATTCAGCGCCGGCGGACAGTCGAGAATGACAAAATCGTACTCGCCGGCCACCTCGGCCAGCGCCGTCTTCAGCCGCGACTCGCGGTGCTCGGCATCGACGAGTTCGACCTCGGCACCCGCCAGTTCACGGTTGGCCGGCAGCACGTCGAAACGGCCTGATTCCGAATGCGCGATCGTGTCGCGGATCGTCGATTCGCCGATCAGCAGCGTGTAGATCGTGTGCTTGAGCTTGGCCTTGTCGATGCCGGCGCCCATCGTCGCGTTCGCCTGCGGGTCGAGATCGACCAGCAGGACGCGCTTCTCCAGATGGGCAAGGCTCGCGGCCAGATTGACCGACGTCGTCGTCTTGCCGACGCCGCCCTTCTGGTTCGCAATCGCCAGAACCTTCATGCGGAATGCCTCATACGAAATCAGCCCTCGTTCAGCACAAGGTGGATCAGGTGGCGCTCGGCATCGATGCCGGGCACGTTCAGGGTATCGACGGCCACGCTCTTCACGTCGGCCGGTAACAGCGCGATTTCTTCATGCGGGTACACACCCTTGAGCGCGGCCCATTCGCCACTTGGCGCCAGCAAGTGGCGCGTCAGCTTGACGAACTCGGCCAGATCCGAGAATGCGCGGCTGGTGATCACGTCGAACGGCGCCTCGGGGCGGAACGATTCGACACGTTCGGTGACGACGGTGACGTTGGCGAGCTTCAGGTCGACGATGGCCTGACGCAGGAAGGTCGTTTTCTTGTGGTTCGAATCGAGCAGGAACAGCTGCCAGTCCGGCCGGGCGATCGCCAGCGGAATCCCCGGCGTGCCGAAACCCGAACCGACGTCGAGGATGCGCGCGCCTGTCGCAGCCTTGAAATGCGGCAACGGTGCGAGCGAATCGAGCAGGTGGTGCGGCACCATCCGTTCGGGCTCGCGGATCGCGGTCAGACTGTAGGTCTTGTTCCACTTTTCCAGCAGGCCGACATAGCCGAGCAGCAGATCCTGCTGGGCCTGGTCGAGCGTCAGGCCAAGCTGCTTCAGGCCGGCCGACAGCGTATCGGCAAGGGTTTGCGCTTCAATCATCATGGTCTCAGGCGGCTTTGCTCGCGCCAGCGAGCTTCTTCAGGTGCACGAGCAGCAGCGCGATCGCTGCCGGAGTAATACCGGAAATCCGCCCGGCCTGGCCGAGCGTTTCGGGACGGTGTTGGGTCAGCTTCTGCTGCACTTCCTTCGACAGCCCGGAGACCGTGGCGTAGTCGAGGTCGGCCGGTAGCTTCACGTCGTCGAGGGTATCGCGTTTGGCGACTTCGTGCTGTTGCCGTTCGATATAGCCCTGATACTTGACCTGGATTTCGACCTGTTCGGCGACGAGCGGATCGGTGATCACGCCACCGTCTTTCGGCTGCGCGCATTCAAGGCTCATCAGGCTGGCAAAGCTGACTTCGGGCCGGCGCAGCAGGTCGGCCAGGTTGTATTCGCGCTCGATCGCCTTGCCGAGTACACGCTCTGCCTCGGCCGCTTCGAGAATGCGCGGATTGACCCAGGTCGACCGCAGCCGCTGCAGCTCGGCCTCGACGGCATCACGCTTGGCGCAGAACAGCGCCCACTGTTCGTCACCGACCAGCCCCAGCTTGCGGCCGTGCTCGGTCAGGCGCAGGTCGGCGTTGTCCTCACGCAGCTGCAGCCGGAATTCGGCGCGGCTGGTGAACATCCGATACGGCTCGGTCACACCGAGCGTGGTCAGATCGTCGACCAGCACGCCCAGATAGGCCTCGTCGCGACCCGGCGTCCACGGCGCTTCGTCGCAGGCGTACAGCGCCGCGTTCAATCCGGCGAACAGCCCTTGTGCCGCCGCCTCTTCGTAGCCGGTGGTGCCGTTGATCTGGCCGGCGAAGAACAACCCGGCGATCGCCTTGGTTTCGAACGACTGCTTCAGCGCACGCGGGTCGAAGTAGTCGTACTCGATCGCGTAGCCGGGACGCAGGATGCGGGCGTTTTCCAGCCCGACCATCGACTGCAGCGCGGCGATCTGGATGTCGAACGGCAGGCTGGTCGAAAACCCGCCCGGATAATACTCGTGCGTATCAAGGCCTTCCGGCTCGAGGAAGACCTGATGGCTGTCCTTGTCGGCAAAGCGGTTGATCTTGTCCTCGACCGACGGGCAGTAGCGCGGACCGACGCCTTCGATCTTGCCGGTGAACATCGGGCTGCGGTCGAAGCCGCTGCGCAGGATGTCGTGGGTCTTCAGATTGGTGTGGGCGATCCAGCACGGCAGCTGTTGCGGATGCATGGCCAGATTGCCGCGGCTCGAGAACACCGGCTCGGGCGTGTCGCCGGGCTGGATTTCGAGCTTCGAGAAATCGATGGTCCGGCCGTCGATGCGCGGCGGTGTGCCGGTCTTGAGCCGGCCGACCGGCAGCTGCAGTTCGCGCAGCTTGTGCGACAGCGTGATCGACGCCGGATCGCCGGCACGGCCGCCGACGTGGTTTTCCAGCCCGACGTGGATCTTGCCGCCGAGGAAGGTGCCGGCGGTCAGTACCACCGCGCTGGCTTCGAAGCGGATGCCGATCTGCGTCACCGCGCCGGTGACCCGGTCGCCATCGAGCAGCAGGTCGCTGACTTCCTGCTGGAACAGGTCGAGGTTGGGCTGGTTTTCCAGCGTATGGCGGATGGCCGCCTTGTAGCGGACGCGGTCGGCCTGCGCGCGGGTCGCGCGTACCGCCGGACCCTTGCTGGCGTTCAGCGTCTTGAACTGGATGCCGCTCATGTCGGTCGCCAGCGCCATCGCGCCGCCGAGCGCGTCGACTTCCTTGACGAGGTGGCCCTTGCCGATGCCGCCGATCGACGGGTTGCAGCTCATCTGGCCCAGCGTCTCGATATTGTGCGTCAGCAGCAGCGTCTTGCGCCCCATGCGCGCGCTGGCGAGCGCGGCTTCGGTGCCGGCGTGGCCGCCGCCGACGACGATGACGTCGTAACGGGTGGGATAAAGCATGGGGAGACTCGCTGACGGGGGTACGGGGGCAATATTCTACGCGAGAACAGTCACTTAGGGCAGGCCCGCCCGGCAGACCCGTCATGCAGCCTCAAAAACCGGCCGGACAACGCCTCAGCCCGATAAGAAAGAAAAAAGAAAGAATATAAGTAAGTATTTATACAGAAAACCACAACAAATCAGGGTTTTGATTTATCATCGCCGCCAGAATACCCGGCTAGCATAACAACACGCCGTTTTTGTAATGAAAATACTTACAAACCGCATTCACTCCCTGCTCGACCCGCTCGGCAACCGCGGCCTGCTCTGGGTCTGGGTCGGGCTGTGCTCGCTCGGCGGCGTGCTGGTCGCCGCCAATGTCGACGCCCGCGCGCAGCTGTGGCTGGCGGTGGCGATCGTCGTGCTCCTGCTCGGCCTGCGGCGCCTGGGTCATCCGGAACGCTACCGGGCATTCTTCCTTTTTCTCGCCGCCTTCCTGACGCTGCGCTACGTGTACTGGCGCACGACCAACACGCTGGTGCTCGACGGCGTGCTCGACACGACGATGGCGCTGCTGCTGTACGTCGCCGAGCTGTACGGCATCGTCGTCGCGCTGCTGGGCATCTTCGTCAACATCCGACCGCTGAAGCGCAAGCCGGTTCCGCTGCCCGACGATCCGGCGCTGCTGCCGACCGTCGACGTCTACATCCCGACCTACAACGAATCGCCCGAACTGCTCGAAGTGACGATCCGTGCCGCGATGAACATCCGCTACCCGGCGGCCAAGCTCAGGGTCTACCTGCTCGACGACGGCGGCACCGTGCAGAAGCGCGATCAGGCCGACGAAGCCAAGGCGCTCGACGCGATCGCCCGCCACAAGTGGCTGCGCAAGCTGTGCCAGCGCCACGGCGCGCACTACATTTCCCGCGCGCGCAACGAGCACGCCAAGGCCGGCAACATCAATGCCGCACTGAAGGAGTCGCACGGCGAGCTGATCGTCATCCTCGACGCCGACCACGTCCCCACGGTGGATTTCCTCGAGCAGACGGTCGGCTTCTTCCTGCGCGACGAGAAGCTCTTCCTCGTTCAGACCCCGCACTTCTTCATCAACCCGGACCCGATCGAGAAGAACCTGCGCATCTTCGGCCGCATCCCGTCCGAGAACGAGATGTTCTACTCGGTGATCCAGCACGGGCTGGATTTCTGGAACTCGGCGTTCTTCTGCGGTTCGGCGGCGGTCTTGCGGCGGCGCTACCTCGAGGAAGTCGGCGGCATCGCCGGCACCTCGATCACCGAGGACGCCGAAACCGCGCTCGATCTGCACGCGCGCGGCTACAAGAGCGTCTATCTCGGCACGCCGCTGATTTCGGGGCTGCAGCCCGAGACCTTCACCGGTTTCATCACCCAGCGGGTGCGCTGGGCGCAGGGCATGGTGCAGATCTTCCTGCTGAAAAACCCGCTGCGCGTGCCGGGGCTGAAGCTGTGGCAGCGGCTGTGCTACTTCTCCAGTTCCTTCTTCTGGTTCTTCGGCTACGCGCGGCTGATGTTCCTGCTGGCGCCGCTCGCCTTCCTGCTGTTCGGGCTGCACATCTACAACGCCACGCTCGACGACTTCCTTGCCTACGCGCTGCCGCACGTGATCGGCGTGATGCTGGTGTCGGACTACCTGTTCGGCAAGGTGCGCTGGGCCTTCGTGTCAGAGCTGTACGAGCTGCTGCAGTCGATGTTCTCGCTGCCGGCGATCTTCAAGGTGTTCCGCAATCCGCGCGCGCCGACCTTCCAGGTCACCCCGAAGGGCGAGCACCTCGACGAGGATTTCATCTCGCAGCTGTCGATGCCGTTCTACCTCGTCTACCTCGCCGTGGTCGTCGGCATGGGCGTCGGCATCTGGCGCTTCATCCACGACCCGCTCGAACGCGATATCGTGCTGGTGACGCTGGCGTGGAACACGCTGAACCTGCTGCTGCTGAACGCGGCGATCGGCGCGCTGTTCGAACGGCGCCAGCGCCGCGCCAACCCGCGCATGCCGGCCGACCTCGACGCCGAACTGATCCTGTTCGGCAGCGGCGCCCACCTGCCCTGCCGGGTCGACGACCTGTCGGCCAGCGGCGCCCGGCTGCTGGTCCCGAGCGCGCTGCTGCCGGCCGGTTTTGGCGACCAGCAAGCGGACAGCGACCGCGCGGTGATCGCGATCTACAACCCGGCGCTGAAGCGCTACACGCACCTGTCGGCCCGGATCCACAATGCGCGACCGCTCGACGACCGGCTGCACACGCTGGGCATCGAATTCGCGGATGTCGCGGTCGCGCAGGTCGCCGAGGTCGTCGCTCTGGTCCACGGCGACAGCCAGCGCTGGCAGGACTACCGCCGGCAGCGCGCCCGCAAGATCGGCATTT
Source organism: Jeongeupia naejangsanensis (assembly GCF_016865585.1). Taxonomy (GTDB): domain Bacteria; phylum Pseudomonadota; class Gammaproteobacteria; order Burkholderiales; family Chitinibacteraceae; genus Jeongeupia; species Jeongeupia naejangsanensis. The sequence goes on from NZ_JAESND010000005.1 coordinate 30,917, forward strand.
TCGCCAGTCTGGGGCTGCTGGCGCAGCTCGGCGTGCGCTACGCGTTCTCGCATTACATTTCGATTTTGCAAACCGTCGGCACCACGCTGTGGCGCCGGCTTTGCCCGGTCGGCGGCGCCATCCGCCGGCGGGGTCAACGGATCTGGCAGTGGGCATGGGCAGGATGATGAAAACAACCCGAACGATCTGGCTGTGGCTGGCACTACTGGTGGCCTGTAGCGGCGCTTTCGCCAACACCGGCCGGCAGGGCCGCGACGTGCCGCTGGCCGAGCTCAGCGGCGACCCGCAGCCCTTGCGGCTCAACGGTGCCGCCGGCCAGCAGACGCTGGCATTGCCGCTCGGCGCGCGCGAAACGGTCAAGAGCGCAACCTTGCATCTGGTCGCGACCAACTCGACCGCGCTGCTCGGCGAGCGCTCGCAACTCGTCGTCCAGCTCAACGACCGGGTGATCGCGCAGCTGCCACTGTCGCCGAAACAGCCCGAAATCGTCGCCGACATCCGCCTGCCGCTGGCGCAGCTCAAGCCCGGCTACAACCGGCTGACCTTCGCCGCCGCGCAGCATTACACGCTGCAGTGCGAAGACCCGTCGGCGCCCGAGCTGTGGAGCGAGATCGACGTCCAGCAGTCGACATTGCGGATCGACACCGAACTGCAGGCGCAGGCACCGACGCTCGACCGGCTCGACGCCGTGTTCGATCCGGCGCAGTGGCACGACCGCCGGCTGACCGTCGTCACCGCGGCGCAGCCCGGTGCCAACGAACTCGGCTGGGGCGCGCAGCTGACGCAGGGCTCCGCACTCCGCCTGCGTTACCAGCCGCTCGCCGTGCAGCACCGCGCGGTTGCGGCCGGGCACGGCGAAGGCCCGGTTCCGGGGCTGGACCCGGCAGTCCTCGGCAACGGCGACGCGATGCTGGTCGGCACGCTGGCGCAGCTGAAACCCTACCTGGACCCCGCGCTCGCTGCGAAGGTGAAGTCGGGCTTCCTCGGCGTCTATCCGCTGCCGGGCGACGCGCGCCGGGTGCTGCTGATCGCGACCGGTCGCGACGCCGCCGAAGTCGGCAAGGCCGTCGCCGCCTTCGCCGGCCAGCATCTGCCGCGTCAGGCCGAACTGGCGGTCACTGGCCTCGCGCTGCCGAAGCTCGCGCCGTACGCCGGCCTGCTGGCCGCGCCGGGCAGCTACACGCTGCGCGAACTGGGCTTCCGCACCCGCAACGTCAAGGGCATGTCGCCCGAAGCCATCGAAACCACGCTGCGCCTGCCACCGGACCTGTACAGCCCGGAAAACAGCACCGTCGGCATCGCGCTCAACTACGCCGTCGGCGCCAAGCTGCGCGCCGATTCGGTACTGAACGTGCTGGTCAACGGCCAGTTCGTCCAGGTGATTCCGCTCGATCAGGACAAGGGCGGCCTCGTCGAGCGCTACAAGCTGGAAATCCCGCTGCGCGCCTTCCGCCCCGGCGACAACACGATCGCCTTCCAGCCGCGGATGACGCCGCTGGTCACCGGCAGCTGCCAGCTCTACCAGACCGAAAACCTGCAGCTGACGGTTTTCGACGACAGTACGCTGACCTTGCCGAAGGTGTCGCACTTCGCCCGCCTGCCCGACCTGAACCGGCTGGCCGCCACCGCCTTCCCGTACGCGGTGCAGGCCGACGGTGCCGACCTCGGCGTGCAGGTCACCGAGCGCAGCAGCGACAGCATCGCCGCGGCATGGACGCTGCTCGGCAAACTGGCGCAGAAGCACGGCCTGCCGCTGTCTGCCGCCGCCATCGGCTTCGACGCGCCACCGGCCGACCGCCACCTGCTGGTCGTCGGCAGCCGGCCACCGGCTGCGCTGCTCGAAGGCGCGCCGTGGCAGCCGGGCCGGCCGATGCAGTTCACCCAGCCGGTCGTCGACACCGCACAGGGCGCGGGCTGGTGGAGCCGGCAGTGGGTACGGCTCAGCGGCGGCCGCACCGCCGAGGCGGCAACCATCGCCAACACCGAGGTCAGGGCCGATGCGACGCTGGCCGGCCAGCTGCTGGCGATGCAGTACCGTTCGCCGCTCGACGGCGATCGCACCGTGACGGTCTTCGTCGCCGGCAGCCCGGCCGACCTCGCCCGCGGCAGCGCCGAACTGATCGAACCGGCCAACTGGGACCGGCTCGGCGACGATGTCAGCCTGCTGCGCATCGGCGAGACCGGCATCGTCAGCCAGCGCGTCGGCGCGCAGTACGACGCCGGCAGCATCGGCGTCACCGGGCGGATCGGCTATGCGTTCTCGCAGCACCCGCTGGTGTGGCTGGCACTGACGCTGACGCTCGTCGGCCTGCTTGCGCTGGTGACCGTCAAGCTGCTGCGCCGCTTCTACCTGCGCCACCACACCGGCGTCGAGGAAGAACAGTGATCCGCCGCTGGCTGCTCGCACTGGCCCTGCTGCTGCCCGTCGCCGGCCATGCCGGTGACGCGCGCTGGGACGATTTCGTCAGCCGTTTCGTCGCCGCCGACGGCCGGGTGATCGATACCGGCAACGGCGGCATCAGCCACAGCGAGGGCCAGGGCTACACGCTGCTGCTGGCGGTGGCCCAGAACGACCGTGCCACCTTCGGGCGCGTCTGGGCATGGACGCGCAGCCGGCTGCAGACGCGCGGCGACGCGCTGTTTTCATGGCAGTGGAAGCCCGACGCCGACGGCGGCAAGATCGGCGACCGCAACAACGCCAGCGACGGCGACCTGCTGATCGCCTGGGCGCTGCTGCGCGGCGCGCAACGCTGGCAGCAGCCGGCCTACCGCGCCGAGGCACTGAAAATCCTCGCCGACGTGCGCGGCAAACTGATCAAGCCGTCGCGCTTCGGCCCGCTGCTGATGCCGGCCGAAAAAGGCTTCGACAAGCCTGCCGGCCCCATCGTCAATCCGTCGTACTGGCTGTTCCCGGCCTTTGCCGAATTCGCCCGCGCCGACCGTGCGCCGGTGTGGGCCGAACTGCGCCAGAGCGGGCTGGCGCTGCTCGCCGCCGGCCGCTTCGGCCAGTGGCAGCTGCCGCCGGACTGGCTGCAGGTCGGCGACACGCTCGCCCCGGCGATGTCGCACCAGTACGGCTACAACGCGCTGCGCGTACCGTTGTATCTGGCGTGGGCCGGGCTCGACACGCCCGAGCGTATCGCCCCCTTCCTCGCCTACTGGGACACCAATCCCGAACGGCTGCCGGCGTGGACCGATCTGGCCACCAACGCCATCGACCCGGACAGCGCCCAGCCCGGCCTGTACACCATCGTCGCGCTGGTCCGGCAGCGGCAGGCGGGCGGCACGGTACGCTTCGGCGACGGCGACAACCGCGATTACTATCCGGCAGTGCTCGACCTGCTGAGCCGGCAGGCGGCGCGCGAGGCACGGCGATGAACGCCGGAATGCGGATCACACTGGCGCTGCTGGCGCTGTCGGCCGCCGCCAGCCACGCCGAAACGCCGCAGCAGGGTCGCGACTATTACGCGATCCAGCTGCTGTCGTCGCCCCGGCCCGAAGCGCTGCAGGCGGCGCAGGCCACGCTCGGCCATCTGCCGCATGTCCGCGTCGAACGCCGTGGCGAGTTCTATGTGCTGCGCGCCGGCTTCTGGTCCGACCCGGCCGACGCCGGTCGCGCACTGGCCGGACTGCGTTCGCGCTATCCGCAGGCCTTCGTCCGCATTGCCGTGTACCGGCCCGATGCGGTGGCGTCCGCCCAGTCGCAGTCGCGGTCGCAGTCGCAGTCGCAGTCGCAGTCGCAGTCGCAGTCGCAGTCGCAGTCGCAGTCGCAGTCGCAGTCGCAGTCGCAGTCGCAGTCGGGCAGCAGCATGGCGCAGGCCAATGTGTTGCGGCAGCGGCAGGCGCCGCAGGACGCCGGCGTCCGCCAGCGCGGCAATGCCGCCGAGATCGCGTACGCCGAACAGGCCGCACTGCGCAAACCGCTACAGCCCGGCCCCGTGGCCCCACCCGTGGCGACGACGCCGCCGGCCGCCGTCAAGGTACCGCGCACCGCGGTAGCCCCGGTCGACGAGCGCCCGTTGTGGGCATTGCTGCATGCCGGCCGGCTGGCCGAGTACGACGCCCGCCTGCGCCGGACGCCGGACTGGCAACCGACTCCCGCCTTGCGCGACGAACGCCAGCGGCGCGGCGACGAACTCGCACTGCAGGCCGCGCTGAATGATCCCGATACTGCCCGGCTGCTGGCGCTTGTCGCCACCCGGCCGTCACTGGCCGGCTGCGGACGCATCGACGTGCTGTGGCGCATCGCCGACACCTACGCAGCACAGGGCGAACCGGAGCGCGCATGGGCACTGTACCGGCCGCTTTTCCCCAGCTGTCAGCCGGCGCATGTCCGCATCACCAGCCTGCAGAAGGCCGAGACGCTGTTCACGCCGGCACAGGTCGAGACGCTGGTCGGGATCGAGGCCCGCGACGGCCGCCGCGACGCCGACAGCGAGCAGGCGTTCCGGACCCTGCGTTACCAGCGTCAGCTGGCGGCCTGGGCCGACAGTGGGCAGCCGCTGCCGGCACCGCTGGCCGACGCGATCCGCCAGCGCGCTGATGCGAACGGTGCGGTGCTCGCCGGCTGGGCGGCATTCAATGCGGGAGACGATGCGGTGGCACAGGACTGGTTCGGGCTGGCGATCGATTCCGGCGATGCCCGCGGCGAGCCGCGCTACGGTCTGGCGCTGGTCGCACAGCGGCAGGGTCGCAGCGACGCGGTCGAGGCACTGCTGGCTGACCCGGCGCTCGCCGCCGACCCGCGCAGCGACGGCCTGCGCGGCCAGCTGGCGTTCGAGCGTGCCGGCGTGGCCAACGCCGAACGGCGCTTCACCGACAGCCAGACCGAGCTGGCCCGCGCCCGCGCCTTCGGCATTCCGGACGAACAGAGCGCGACACTGGCCGCGTGGAACCTGTACGGCCTTGGCGATCTCGCCGGCGCGGCAGCGGCATTCGAAACGCTGTACCGCCGCGACCGCGATGCTGCCAGTGCCGAAGGGCTGGCGCTGAGCCTGCCGCCGGGAGAATTGCGCGCCAGGGCCCGCGAGCTTGGCGGGCCGCTGCGCGAAATCGACGGCACCATGGCTACCCGGCGCGTGCAGGGGCGCTGACGTCCGCCTGCGGGCCCGCCTTGGAATTGATGGTGTGGAGGCGCGTTTCGCCTCCCTGCATCAACCGCCGGAGGTCAGTGCCGCGCAGCGCGCTGCTTCGACCGCCGCGCCGACGATGCCGGCGTTGTTCTGCAGTGTGGCCGGTACGACTTCATAGCGCAGGCCGCTCAGGTCGGGAATGAACTTCTCGTGCTTGCGGCTGATGCCGCCGCCGATGATCACCAGATCCGGTGACAGCAGCAGGTCCAGATGCTGCAGGTAGGCGTTGAGCCGCGGCGTGTAGTCCTTCCACTTCAGCTCAAGGTCTTCCTTGGCCTTGGCCGAGCAGTACTTTTCGGCGATGGCGTCCTTCGGGAAGATCAGGTGGCCGAACTCGGTGTTGCGGATCAGCCGGCCGTCGACGATCAGCGCCGAGCCGATGCCGGTGCCGAGGGTAATGACGACGACCTTGCCGCCGCGACCGTGCGCAGCACCGAACTGCGCTTCGGCCAGACCCGCGGCATCGGCATCGTTGACCAGCGTCAGCGGCAGGCCGGTCGCGTCGGCGAGGATGCGCTCGGCCGGGGCATTGAGCCAGGTCCGGTCGACATTGGCCGCCGACAGCGTCACGCCGTTGTGGACGATGGCCGGGAAGGTACAGCCGATCGGGCCGGTCCAGCCGAAATGTTCGACCAGTTCGCGCACGACCTTGCCGACGGCTTCGGGCGTGGACGGTTGCGGCGTGTCGATCTTGTGGCGCTCGGCCAGCAGTTCGCCCGTCAGGACGTTGACCGGCGCACCCTTGATGCCGGTACCGCCGATATCGATACCCAGCACCGTTCCCGCTACCGTTGCCATGCGCTCCATGCCTTCGTCCTCGTCTGTCGATCGCGCGAAGATCGCCGCCGGGCGCCGCAATGTCAAGCCGGGGTTTTCATCCTGCTGCGCTGGATCAATTCGGACCGCGCAGTTCGGCCAGCCGCTTCTTGTCGGCGTCGGCGCGGCGCTTTACCGCATCGATATCGGCCAGCTTGGCCTTGGAGTCGGTGTCGAGGTCCGCCAGCTCCTTCTGGCTGATCGCGATATCGGTATCGAGATCGGCCGGCACGACCTTTTTCGCCTTGAGCAGCCGTTGCTGCTGCTGCTGCTGGCGTGCCAGACGCTGTTCGACGTTCTGGCGGCGCAGCTTGTTGGTCTGCAGGCCGCCCTGCAGCGCCTCGACCTGCCGGTCACGCAGCAGGTCGATCTCCTCGGGCTTCGAGAACGACTGCAGCAGCGCCTTGTCGCGGCGCTGCGCGTCCTTGCGCTGCTGCGCCTCCATCTGCTGGCGCGCGCGCTCGTCGTCGCTCATCGCCTTCTCGGGCGCGCGCTTGACCATGCCGCGCTTGTCGAGCTCGGACACGCCGCTTTTGGGCGCATTGGCTGGCGGCTTGTCGCTGAACTGCACGTTGCCGCTCTCGTCGATCCAGCGGTACAACGGCGCCGCCTGAGCCGACAGCGCCACCAGCATCAATCCCAGAACCACCCCACGCATCACTCACCCTCTTGTCGTTATGCGCGCCCCGGCCGCCTGCATGTTCGCAGATCCTTATGCAATGCCGTACTGGGCGCGGTAGTCGCGGACACGGGCCAGTTTGTCGGCCATGTCTTCACCGTTTTCCAGATAACCCACCAGATCGTTCAGCGTCGCAATCGGGATCACCGGAATGCCGAACTGCTGTTCCACTTCCTGCACCGCCGACAACGCACCGGTACCGCGTTCCATCCGGTCCAGCGCGATCAGCACGCCAGCCGGCTCTGCACCCTGGGCGCGGATCAGGTTCACCGATTCGCGCACGCTGGTGCCAGCGGAAATCACATCGTCAATAATCAGCACCCGGCCCTTCAGCGGCGCGCCGACCAGCACGCCACCTTCGCCGTGGTCCTTGGCTTCCTTGCGGTTGAACGCGAACGGCACGTTGTGACCGGCCTCGGCCAGCTTGACCGCCGTCGCCGCCGCCAGCACGATGCCCTTGTAGGCCGGCCCGAACAGCACGTCGAATTCGACCTTCGAAGCCAGCGTGGCCTGCGCGTAGCAGCGCGCCAGTTCGCCCACCGATGCACCATCGCTGAACAGCCCCGCGTTGAAGAAGTACGGCGAGGTGCGCCCGGCTTTGGTGATAAACTCGCCAAACAAAAGCACGTTCTGTGCCACGGCGAACTCGATGAATTCCCGGCGGAAATCGGACATGGCTTTACTCCTGATTCAGATGTTAATACGGCCACATATTGTTCAGCCACTTGTAAGTAAAAAGCTGACCATTTTCGGTGCCGTGTGACGAAAAACAGCATATCACGCGGGTCAAGCCGGCCTGCGCGTCCAGCCCAAGGAGCAGCAATGCGTATCGTCAGCGCCAACCTCAACGGCATCCGTTCTGCCACCACCAAGGGCTTTCTCGACTGGCTGAGCCGCGAATCGGACGCCGACGTCGTCGCGCTGCAGGAACTGAAGGCGCAGGCGGCCGACCTCTCCGACGCAATGCGCGCGCCCGACGGCTATCTGGGCTTCTTTCATTACGCCGAAAAGAAAGGTTACAGCGGCGTCGGCCTGTATTGCCGCCGCCAGCCGGACGAGGTGATCGAAGGCCTGGGCATCGCCGAGTTCGACGCCGAGGGCCGCTATCTTGAAGCGCGCTGGGGCAATCTGTCGGTGATCTCGCTCTACCTGCCGTCCGGCTCCAGCTCGGAAGAACGCCAGCAGGTGAAGTTCGATTTCATGGCCAAATTCTGGCCGCATCTGGCGCAACTGGCCGCCTCCGGCCGCGACGTCGTCGTGCTCGGCGACTGGAACATCGCCCACAACGAGATCGACCTGAAGAACTGGAAGGGCAACCTGAAGAACTCGGGCTTCCTGCCCGAGGAACGGAAGTGGATCGGCGAAGTCTTCAGCAAACTGAAGCTCGTCGACGTCTGGCGCACGCTCTACCCGGATGTCGCCGGCTACACGTGGTGGAGCAACCGCGGCCAGGCCTACGCCAAGGATGTCGGCTGGCGCATCGACTACCACGTCGCCACACCGGCACTGGCGGCGACCGCGAAATCCGGTTTCGTCTACAAGGACGTCAAGTTCTCGGACCACGCACCGCTCGTCATCGATTACGACTACCCGTTCTGAATTTGCAGCGGCAAGACGGCGAATGGAAATCGGACCGATATGATGAATGTCGTACTGGGGAACGAATACGACGAGTTGCTTGTTTTGCAACTCGAAAATGAAGTGCGTGCGCTGGGCGGTTCGATCGATAAATCCGATTGGACCTTAGGTGGGTCACAAGAAGTGATCCGCTACAAAATCACAATCCCCTGCGGACACCTTGAAGCAGTTTTCGAGACCTATGTAGGCCTTTCCCTCCACGGCAGCGAACACTTGGTAATGGCTCTCGCAAAGCGCATAGTGCCAAATCACCCGCTCCAGTCATCTGCTTCGAGCGACGACTGACCCCACAAGAAAAGCCCTCGAACTCATCCCTGCACCATGCCCTTCCGCGACTACTTTGCAGTCTTTACCAACCGCCGCATCGCCGCAGCGATGTTCATCGGCTTCGCGTCGGGGCTGCCGCTGGCGCTGACCGGCTCGACCCTGCAGGCGGTGCTCTCGGACGCCGGGCTCGACGTCAAGACCATCGGCTGGTTCACCCTCGTCGGCCAGCCGTACACGTGGAAATTCCTCTGGTCGCCGCTGCTCGACCGCTTTCCGATCCCGCCGGGCCGGCGTCGTGGCTGGATGATGCTGATGCAGCTCTTGCTCGCGGCAGTGATCGCGACGATGGGCGGGCTGAATCCGGCCGAGCACCTGATGACCTATGCGGTGCTGGCGCTCTTGGTGGCGTTCTTCTCGGCGACGCAGGACATTGCGATCGATGCCTACCGCACCGAACTGGTCCACCACGAGGAGCGCGGCGCGGCGGCGGCCGTCGGCGTGTTCGGCTACCGGATGGCGATGCTGACCAGCGGCGCCGGCGCGCTGATCCTGGCCGATACCGTGTTCAACTGGCAGCAGACCTACTGGCTGATGGCGGCGATTGTCGCGCTGCTGGCGGTGTTCACCTTCTTCTCGCCCGAGCCGCAGACCGACGCGCGCCCGCCGAAGTCGCTGCAGGAAGCCGTGGTCGAGCCGTGGAAGGAATTCTTCTCGCGCCGTGGCGCCTGGCTGCTGCTGGCGCTGGTGATTGCCTACAAACTGTCCGACGCGTTCGCCGGTTCGCTGTCGACCAAATTCCTGCTCGACATGGGTTACAGCAAGGCGATCATCGGCGAGGCCAACAAGGTGTTCGGGCTGATCGCGACCATCGTCGGCGGTTTTCTCGGCGCCGCGTGGATGGTCAGGCTCGGCCTGTACCGCTCGCTGCTGGTTTTCGGCGTGCTGCAGGCGCTGACCAACGCCGGCCACTGGTTCATCGCCCAGGCCGGCGCGCCCGACCACACGCTGCTGTTCGCCGCAATCGCCTTCGAGAACCTCGCCGGCGGCATGGGCACGACGGCGGCAGTCGCGCTGCTGATGAGCCTGTGCAATCCGCGCTTCACCGCGACGCAGTACGCGCTGCTGTCGGCGCTGGCTGCATTCGGTCGCGTCTACGTCGGCCCGGCGGCCGGCTATCTGGTCGCGCAGCTGGGCTGGGCCGATTTCTTCGTGTTCTCGGTCGCCGCCGGCGTGCCGGGCGTACTGCTTGTCTGGGCGATGCGCGCGCGCATCCGCGAACTCGACGTCAACTGATCCACGGCCGCACCCATGACTTACCAGCACCGCCTTGCCACCCGCGCCGACCTCGAGCAGATCGTCGCCATCTACAACAGCACCGTACCGTCGCGCATCGTCACCGCCGATACCGAGCCGGTCAGCGTCGCCAGCCGCGAGGCATGGTTCGCCGAACACACGGCGGATTTCCGGCCGCTGTGGGTCGTCGAGGTCGACGGCCGGATCGCCGGCTGGCTCAGCTACTCGTCGTTCTACGGCCGCCCGGCGTACAACCGCACCTGCGAGCTGAGCATCTACATCGATGACGCGTATCGCGGCCGCGGCCTAGGGACCTACCTGCTCGAAGCGGCGATTGCGCACGCACCGGCGATCGGCGTCGACACGCTGCTCGGCTTCATCTTTGGCCACAACGCGCCGAGCCTGGCGCTGTTCGAGCGCTTCGGCTTTGCCACCTGGGGTCATCTGCCCGGCGTGGCGGTGCTCGACGGCATCGAGCGCGATCTGATCATCGTCGGCCGCCGGCTCGCCGCCTGATCCGGCTCAGACGCGCTTCAGCCGCGCCGGCACGAAGCCGGTGACCAGCGCGGTGCCGGCCAGCACCAGCAATGCGCCGGCGAACGCGCCCGGCCCCAGCCGCTCGCCGAGGAACAGTGCGCCCCACAGCACGCCGAAGACCGGAATCAAAAAGGTCACCGTCAGCGCCTGCGCGGCGCCGATCGTCGCGATCAGCCGGAAATACATCAGGTAGGCAGCGCCATCCACAACACCGCGCCCCACATGCTGCCGTGCGCGGCTTCGAAGGCGGTCAGGCCCTGCGCATAACGTTTGCTGTAGTGGCTGGCGATCGCGTAACTGAGTGTCGCCATCAGGCAGGCGGCCACCGCCGGCAACGCCGCGACATCGAAACGTCCGCCGCCGACCAGTACGGCCACGCCGACGATCCCGAGCATCAGCCCGGCAACAACGCTGGCACCGGGACGCTGGCCCAGCCAGAGCCAGCCGATCAGCACGCCCCAGATCGGTGCCGTCGCGTTGAGGATGGCCATCATCGACGCCGGCAGGCTCAGCGCGGCAAAGCCGTAGCACAGGAAGGGCAACCCCGTGTTGAACAGCCCGAGCACCAGATAGTGCCGTGCATTCGGCCGCTGCAAGGCCCGCCGCGTACCGGCCGCCACCGCCAGCAGGAACAACGACGCCACCAGCACGCGCAGCCCGATCAGCCACACCGGGCCGAGCACCGGCGCCGCAACGCGCATGAACAGGAAGGACGCGCCCCACAGCGCGGCCAGCAGCAACATCAGCAAGACGGGGGGCATGGATGCTCCGGAAGTCGACGGCCACCGCAACAGACGCGTGGCTGCCGACAGCATCCACCATCGCCCGCCGCCCTGCCATCCGTTTCTTGCGGCCGGCGGCAATCACGACGACGATGCAGAAAGCGCCGACGACTTTTCACGTCGCCGTTGCACCCGAAAACACCGGCCCGGGGCGTACGGCGCGGGCCACAACGCGCTAGACTCCGCCCTCGCGCAGCACCCACCGGAAAACCGCCATGCCTTTTGCCCGCCTCGGCCTCTCGCCCGCCCTCGTCCACGCCGTCCGCGAGCACGGCTTCACCGCGCCGACGCCGATCCAGGCCGCCGCGATTCCGGTGATCCTGCAGGGCCGCGACGTACGGGCGCAGGCGCAGACCGGCTCGGGCAAGACCGCCGCATTCGCGCTGCCGCTGCTGCAAGCAGTGCGCCCGGCCGAGAAGCCGCGCCGGCTGCGCGCGCTGGTGCTGGTGCCGACACGCGAACTGGCGGCACAGGTCGGCGAGGTGCTGCGCGATGTCTGCGAGCACATCGCCGAACCGCCCAAGGTCGTCGTCGCGGTCGGCGGCGTGTCGATCAACCCGCAGATGCTGCGGCTGCGCGGCGGTGCCGACATCGTCATTGCCACGCCGGGCCGGCTGCTCGATCTGGTCGACCACAACGCGCTGAAGCTGGCCGACGTCGCCACGCTGGTGCTCGACGAGGCCGACCGGCTGCTCGACCTCGGCTTTGTCGACGAGCTGGACCGCATCCTCGCGCTGCTGCCGCCGCAGCGACAGAACCTGTGCTTTTCAGCGACCTTCCCGCCGGCGGTGCAAAAACTGACCGACGCACTGCTGCGCGATCCGGCGCGGATCGAGATCGAAGCGGAGGCCGCCCGCGCCGCGCAGATCCACCAGCGCGCGATCGAGGTCGACCCCACCCGGCGCACGGCGCTGCTTCGCCAGCTGATTGCCGAAAACGGCTGGTCACAGGTGCTGGTGTTCGTCGCCAGCAAGAACGCCGCCGACAATCTGGCCGACAAGCTCTACCGCGCCGGCATCGATGCCGCACCGTTCCACGGCGAACTCAGCCAGGGCCGGCGCGAACAGGTGCTCGCCGACTTCAAGGCCGGGCGCTGGCAGGTGGTCGTCGCCACCGACGTCGCCGCGCGCGGCATCGACATCGACCGGCTGCCGGCGGTGGTGAACTACGACCTGCCGCGTTCGCCGACCGACTACGTGCACCGGATCGGCCGCACCGGCCGGGCCGGCGAATCCGGCGTTGCGATCAGCTTCGTCAGCGCCGCGACCGAAGCGCACTTCCGGCTGATCGAAAACCGCCAGCAGCTGCGCGTGCCGCGCGAGCGGATTGCCGGTTTCGAGCCGGTCGAGACCGCACCGGCGGCCGGCGTGACCGACCCTCAGGGGACCGGCGGCATCAAGGGCAAACGCAAGAGCAAGAAGGACAAGCTGCGCGAAGCCGCCGGCAAGACCGGCGACTGACACCTTCCGGAACCGTCATGCCGCACGCCGTCGCGTGCCTGCGGCGACGGGCGGTCGCAAGGGGAATTTCGGCTTGTGATCCGGCACCGGCGATGCTGCAATCGCTTCATGCCCTGCGGGCCACACACGAGAATGCCGCCATGAAGAAACTGATCGCCATCGCCCTGACCCTGCTGGCCAGCCAGGCCTTTGCCGGCGTGGTCAATCCGGACTGCACGCCGGAAAAGGCCGCCAAGAGTGCAGCCGCCAAGGCCACCGTCGGCATCGGCGGCCGTTGCGACGTCAAGCAAACCGTCGGTGATTCGGCCAGGAAAGCCGCCGGCGTCGAGGACAAGGGGCCGATCGAGAAGAAGCTCGACGACGGCAAGCCGCTGGGCAAGTAAAGCCAGCGGCTCGACGCCGCCGGCAAGCCGGTGGTCTCAGTCCGGTTCGTTCGGACAAAGACCGAACGGCACTCGCAACTGGGTGCCTTCCTTCTCGGTATACGTCGAATAGCCACAGGTGCCGACCTGCCGGGTCGCCACTTTCGGTGTCCACTTGGTCGCGTAGTGCTGCACCGTGGTGCTCACGTGGCCGATCGTATCCTTGGAACCGTTCCACCAGCTCTTGTCGGTAAAACCATAAGCCTCGGTCTGGAACCAGGTGCCACCGTTGCGGGTACCGAACAACAGGTTGCCCCAGCGGTTCGGAAACAGGATTTCGAACTGCTCGTCGTCGCTCTGGTGCGACGACGCCCCCTGGCGCGATCCGCCCCTGACGTCGCCGTTCTGCACCAGTGCCCGCCAGAAGGTGTAGAACATCTTCCGGTCGGCGACTTCGACGTGACCGCCCTTGAACACCAGCGAGCCGCCCTGCGTTTCATTCAGCGTGGCCAGTGCACCCAGCCGGTAGAGCTTGCGGATATCGTTGATGATGCAGCAGTACTTGCCGACGAAATGGTTCTGGTCGGTCAGCAACAGCTGGTAAATCGTACCGGCCGTGTGGGAACTGACCCAGACACTGCCGCCTCTTGCTTCTTCGGAATCCGCTGGGGCCAAGGGCATTGCATACCTCGCTCGTCAATTTGCATACATTGTAATGTTGATGCACGAACGACCTGCGCACTGCCAGCAGCATTGCGGCATTCGCGAAACACTTCAGATGGCGGCCACGGGCCCCGAACCCCGTCCTGCATGCATTCCGACCCGCTCCGGGCTGGTCATGCGATTTCACCGTCGGTTGAAAACGACGTTGATTACAACGTCATCAGCCCGGCAGCAGCATGGGTGGGAAGCTGGGTATGGTATGGAACCGGCCTGACATCGAATGGTGCAGGACGCTCCAATGAAAGCCCCCGCGACGGGGGCTTTTTCATGTCGGCGCCGGGACTTTCCAGCCGGCGACCGGATGCAGGGATTGTTCATCATTGAAGGCGGCAGCCTAGGCTGTTGCAGCACCGCGGTGAAGCCACCGGTCGGCAGCCACGACGGAAAATCACCGGGGTCCGGCGGCGAAAACCCGGATAATGGCGACCAAATTGAGTGCGCCATTCTGGGGTTTTTGCATGGAAATCAAGGTCAACTTTCTCGACAAGCTTCGTTTGGAAGCCAAGTTCGACGACTTCACGGTGATCGCCGACCAGCCGATCCGCTACAAGGGCGACGGCTCGGCACCGGGGCCGTTCGACTACTTTCTGGCTTCGTCGGCCTTGTGCGCGGCCTACTTCGTCAAGCTGTACTGCAATACCCGCAACATTCCGACCGAGAACATCCGGCTGTCGCAGAACAACATCGTCGACCCGGAAAACCGCTACCAGCAGATCTTCAAGATCCAGGTCGAGCTGCCGGAAGACATTTCCGCCAAGGACCGTCAGGGCATCCTGCGCTCGATCGAGCGCTGCACGGTGAAGAAGGTCGTGCAGGCCGGCCCCGAGTTCGTGATCGAGGAAGTAGCCAATCTGGATGCCGACGCCCAGGCCCTGCTGACGCTGAATCCGGACGCCGAAGCGAGCACCTACATCACCGGCAAGGACCTCCCGCTGGAGCAGACCATCGCCAACATGTCGGGCGTGCTGGCCAATCTCGGCATCAAGATCGAGATCGCCTCGTGGCGCAATATCGTCCCCAATGTCTGGTCGCTGCACATTCGCGACGCACACTCGCCGATGTGCTTTACCAACGGCAAGGGGGCGACCAAGGAAAGCGCCTTGGCATCGGCTCTGGGCGAGTACATCGAGCGCATCAGCAACAACCATTTCTACGCCGGCAGCTACTGGGGCGAGGACATCGCCAATGCGGCGTTCGTGCATTACCCGGACGAGCGCTGGTTCCAGCCCGGCCCGGATGACGCACTGCCGGTGGAAATCCTCGACGACTACTGTCGCGACATCTACAACCCCGATGGCGAACTGCAGGGTTCGCACCTGTACGACACCAACTCGGGCAACACGGCGCGCGGCATCTGTTCGCTGCCTTACGTGCGCCAGTCCGACGGCGAGGTGGTGTATTTCCCGTCCAATCTGGTCGAGAACCTGTTCGTCAGCAACGGCATGAGCGCCGGCAATACGCTGGCCGAAGCGCAGGTGCAGTGCCTGTCGGAAATCTTCGAGCGGGCGGTCAAGCGCGAGATTCTGGAGGGCGAAATCACCCTGCCCGACGTGCCGGCCGACGTGCTCGCCAAGTACCCCGGCATCGTTGCCGGGATTCAGGGGCTGGAAGAACAGGGCTTTCCGGTGCTGGTGAAGGATGCCTCGCTCGGCGGCGTCTACCCGGTGATGTGCGTGACCCTGATGAACCCGCGCACCGGCGGCGTGTTTGCCTCGTTCGGCGCGCACCCGAGCCTTGAAGTCGCGCTCGAGCGCAGCCTGACCGAACTGCTGCAGGGGCGCAGCTTCGAAGGCCTGAACGACCTGCCGCGGCCGACGTTCGAAAGCCACGCGGTGACCGAGCCGAACAACTTCGTCGAACACTTCATCGACTCCAGCGGCATCGTCTCGTGGCGTTTTTTCAGTGCCCGATCGCAGTACGATTTCGTCGAATGGGACTTCTCCGGCCACGGCGAGAACTCCAATACCGACGAGGCCGCGACGCTATTCGGCATTCTCGAAGACCTCGGCAAGGAAGCCTATGTGGCCGTGTACGACCAGCTGGGCGCCACCGCCTGCCGCATCCTGGTGCCGGGTTATTCGGAAATCTATCCGGTCGACGATCTGGTCTGGGACAACACCAACAAGGCACTGCCGCTGCGCGCCGACATCCTGAACCTGCACAGCCTTGACGATGAAGCGCTGACCGCATTGCTGAAGCGTCTGGAAGACTGCGATACCGACGAATACACCGATATCGGCACCTTGATCGGCATCGAGTTCGACGAGAACACCGTCTGGGGCCAGCTCACGATTCTGGAACTGAAGCTGCTGATCTATCTCGCGCGGCAGCGATTTGTAGCGGCGCACGATCTGGTCGGCGCCTTCCTGCAGTACAACGACAACACGCTCGAACGCGGGCTGTTCTATCAGGCGCTGAACGTGGTGCTCGAAGTGCTGCTCGACGACGAACTGGAACTGGCCGATTACGAAGCCAACTTCCGGCGGATGTTCGGCAACGAGCGCATGGACGCGGTGCTCGGGTCGGTCGACGGCAGCGTGCGCTTCTACGGCCTGACGCCAACCAGCATGAAACTGGAAGGGCTGGACCGGCACCAGCGGCTGATCGACAGCTACCGCAAACTGCACGCAGCGCGCGCCAGGGCTGCAGCCCGCTAACGCAGCGCAGGTCATTGCGGGTCACAAGCCCGCAATGACCGCCAGCGCGGCCCGTCGCCGCGGGTTGACACCCCCGGGCAGAAGCGCGACCCTTTCGGCCTTCCACTCAGCCCGTACGCCTCATGAAGATCACCAAGAACACCGCCGTCACCCTCAGCCTGAAAGTCACCGGCGCCGACGGCATCGTCTACGACGACGGCAAGCAAGCAATGGCCTACCTGCACGGCGGCTACGACAACCTGTTCCCCAAACTCGAAGCCGCGCTGGAAGGCCAGGAAGCCGGTTTCCAGACCACGGTGGCGCTGGCCGCCGAAGACGCGTTCGGCGAGCGCGACGAAGCGCTGGTCACCAGCATGCCCAAGGCCGACTTCCCGCCCGGCATCAAGGTCGGCGGCCAGATCCAGCGCCCCGGCCCGGACGGCGAGCCGCGCTACTACTTCGTCACCAAGATCAAGGGCCCGGTCGTACTGCTCGACGGCAACCACCCGCTGTGCGGCAAGGCCATGCGTTTCGGCATCAAGGTGTTGAGCGTGCGCGAAGCCAGCGCCGAGGAAATCGCCCACCAGCATGTGCATGGCGAGCACGGGCATCATCACTGAGCCGGTTGTTGCTCTAAAGGCCTAAGAAAAAGCCCTCCATTTCTGGAGGGTTTTTTTGCGGTGGTGCGATAGCGGCAAGTTACCGACCTGATGTTTGCCGAATTCAACGCCTGTTCGCGACGGCGTTTTTTTTTGGCAACAGAGAACAAAAAGCCGCCGTAATCGGTGGCTTTTTGTTCTCGAAGCAGATCGATATCTGTAGGATCCCATTCATTCGTGAATTTGAGTCACGACAAATCAAAAGCTTACCAGACGAAAATCGGACAACCCCGGCAAAGACGTCCCACATGCACAGATAATCCTATCTCATACATCTTTCCGCTTGCGCACGGTTACTAACAACGCCACAAAGTCCAATTAACGATACGGCACAGGCATAGCTCAACCGAATCTTGAGTATACACCTGCGGCCGAAAGACAATCGATGAAGTCGTTGCTGGCGCAGTCGGTTTAGCCGGCTGGCCCATTACTAAGCAACGAATCCGCTCCTGCTCGAGTACGGCCACCCGCACAAGGCAGGTGTGCTTGGTATGCATAGGAAGGTACGTTGGGCTTCACTACGTTCAGCCCAACGTACGCGCTAAAGTTCAATTGTTATTTAGTTCGTCTTGTTTTTTGAATGCAAGAACGGAGGCTATTCCAGCTCCCAGAACGATAATACCCAGCAAAATTATTTTTGCACCGATATCTACCTCGTCCAAGTAAGCAGCAAAGCCAAGCCCAGCGATGCAAATCAAGAATCCACCGCAAAGCACACTCAGCCTTATTCTTAGTTTGATTTCTTGTTTGCGCACAACAAAGAAATAAAACAAAGACAAAATAAATAAAAGTATGAATACAAATATTTTAAGCAGGAATATTTTTTCCATATTACCTCCGGGCACAAAGTGTAAGTTGGGTGCATTTAACATATCCAGCACCAGCACCAGCCCCCACACCACCTCTAACAACACCACGTGCGCCCTGCAATTGACCGCTTGAATTCACTGAAGCCTGCCCGTTGCCTACGGCTCCAACACCTCCAAACCAAGTCCCGCCTTGGGACTCTGAAACGCCAGTCGTAGGAGTTCCTTGGCCCGCAGACAGTACGCCGCCCGCTGCAGCAACCCATTGAGGGCCAATTACGGTACAGAACTGTACGTATCCACATGCATCATCAAACTCTGTAGGTACAGCAACCCCGACTTCGCAAACACCCCCTAAGATCCCTCCTCCAACTTGCCCACTTAACCCCCCTTGAAGTGTTCCGCCTTTAAGTAGTCCACCGCTTTGCTGACCTTTTGAAGCCTCCGCAGGTTGCCCTGCGTTTCTGGCCCCGGCCTTGAGCAAACCAAGTAAATCTGCATAGCCAATCGGACTACCGTCGACGTACCCATAGGTATTGATCCCACCCTTCAATCCAATCGGATCACTCTCGATATATCGCCCCGTCGCCGGATCGTAATCCCGGAAGTAGTTGTAGTGCCGGCCGGTTTCCTGATCGTAATACTGGCCCGGGAAGCGCAGGTTGTACACCACTTGCTGGCCGTCGCCGTCCGGGTCCTGCTCGGCGAGGCTGTTGCCGAACGGTTCGACCTGTTGCCAGCGCCAGACGACTTTCTGGCTGGTCGGCTCGCTCAGCTGCCGTGGGGTGTTGAGGTGGTCGGCCCAGACGTAGTAGACGGTCGGGTGCTGGCCGTCGACACCGGGACGGGCCGAGGCGATCGGGGTGTCGCCGAGCCAGACGGTTTCCTGTTGCAGCGCGCCGGTGCCGGTGTATTCGCCGAGCAGCCGGCCTTCGAGGTCGTAGGCGAACTGGGTGGCGGTGCCACCGCTGAACTTGCCGACCCGCTGGCCGAGGGCGTTGTAGCCGTAGTCGGTGACGGCGGTGCCGAGCTGGCTCTGGATCAGCCGGCCGGCGTTGTTGTAGCGCTGGGTGAGGTTGGCGTCCTTGGTGCGGCTGCCGCTGGCGTCGTACTGGTAGGTCTGGTTGTTGCTGCCGGTGGTGTTCAGTAGCTTGTTGCTGGCCGGGTCATGGTTGTACTGGGTACTGGCACTGCCGGTGCTGCCGACGGTGCGGTTGCCGTTCTTGTCGTAGCTGTAACCATGGGTGGTGGTGCCGATGCTGGCCTGGATCAGTCGGTCGAGGGGGTCGTAGCCGAAGCTGTGGCTGGCTGCCTGGGTCTGGCTGTCGTCGATGCCGATCGGATTGCCGGTGCTGTCGTAGCGGTACTGCCACTGCCGGTCGGCAAGGCTGAGGGTGCTCGGGCGGCCGGCGAAGTCGCTGCTGGCGTAGCGGGCCTGGCCGTTGGCCCATTGCCAGCCGACGATGCGGCCGTCGGCACTGTACTGCACCTGGCTCAGCAGCGGCTGGCCGTTGAGCTGGACGCTGGTGACGACGCCGTTCTGCCACGTGTAATCGACATTGAGGCCGGACGGATAGACGATGCGGTTGAGCCGGTTGGCGGCGCCCCAGCTGTAGCCGACGCCGTAGGCGCTGCCGCTGGTGTTGCTGCGCTGGACCTGGCTGACCCGACCTTGAGCGTCGTAACCGAAGCCGGTCTGGCCGGCGCCGTCGGTGAAGCTGGCGAGCTGGCCGACGCCGTTGGTGGCGGTGTCATAAGTCAACGTCTGGACTTCGTCGCCGTAGTCGACGCGGGTGACCCGGCCGAGTGCGTCGTACTGGTACTGCGCGCTCTTGTTGCGGGCATCGGTCTTGGTAAGCGTACGGCCGTTGGCATCCACCGCGTACTGGGTGGTGCCGGTATCCGGGCTGACCTGTTTGATCAGGTCGTCGAAGCCGTTGTAGGTGTAACTGGTGCTGAAGCCTTCCGGATCCTTCACGGAGACCAGATTGTCACGGCCGTCGTAGCTGAACTGGGTGATGCCGCCGTTCGGGTCGGTCATCTGCACCAGACGGTTCAAAGCGTCGTACTGGTACGCCGTGGTCCGGCCCTGCGCATCCTTGCGGGTCAGCCGGTTGCCGTTGGCGTCATAGGTGTAGGTGGTCTGGAAGCCCTTGTTGTCCATCTCCTGCACCAGCCGGCCCAGCGCGTCGTAGCTGTAGAAGCGGCTGACGGTCGAGACGTGTGCGGGCACGCTGGGTGCTGGTGTCAGTGCAGGTGTCGGTGCAGGTGTCGGTGCTGGAGTCGGCGCCGGGGTCGGCGCTGGGGTCGGCGCCGGGGTTGGCGCGGGGGTTGGCGCTGGAGTTGGCGCTGGAGTTGGCGCTGGAGTTGGCGCTGGAGTTGGCGCTGGAGTTGGCGCTGGAGTTGGCGCTGGAGTTGGCGCTGGCGTCGGAGCTGGCGTCGGAGCTGGCGTCGGAGCTGGCGTTGGTGCCGGAGTCGGTGCAGGTGTTGGCGCAGGAGTCGGCGACTCGGCCGCCAAGGCTTGAACGCCGGCTGCCGGTTGCCACAGGGTCGGCGTGCTCGGTGGTGTCCAGTTGGCGCCCACATAAGCGGTATGGGTTACCAGCGCTTTGTAGGTCTTTCCGCTGTAACTGACCAGCGTGCCAGCGGTATAGGTCACGCCTTCCTGCCAGGCGGCGACGGCCGCGGCCTGACTGAGGATCGGCGTGGCGATCAGACCAGCCAGCGCAAACGCCCCGGCCATCGTATGCAATGAAGTGGATTTCATCTCGGTTCCCGAATGCTTGTAATTGGTGTGATGGCTCAGGGCTTGGCGATCTGGTTCGGCGCGCTCTGCTGTGCCGCGACCTGCTGCAGGCTGGCCGCAAGCGTCCCGGCCGGGTCCTGGCGGTCTTCGCGCAGTCGGTTGCCCATCGCATCCAGGGTGTAGTCGATGCGGTTGCCACGGCTGTCGTCGATGCCGATCAGCCGGTGCGCCGGGTCGTAGCGGTAGCTGACGGTGCGGTTGTCGGCAAAGCGCACCTGGCTGAGCAGGCCGGTCGGCAGGTAGCTGAAGCTGGTGGTCTCGCCGGCCGTGGTCCGGCTCAGCAGCCGCTGGCGCAGGTCGTAGCTGAAGGTGGTGGTCTGGCCGTTGGCCTCGACCATTTCCAGCACGTTGCCCAGTGCGTCATAGCGCGGGAAGCGGGTGATCTGGCCGAGGGGATTGGTCAGCGTGCTCAGGTTGCCCTGGGCGTCGTAGCCGTACTGGGTGACCTTGCCGGCCGGATCGGTCGCCGAGGCCACCAGGCCGTAGTTGCCGTAGGTCCAGCTCGATACCCGGGTCGCGCCATCGGCCGTGACCGACTTCTTCAGCAGATTGCCGCTGGCGTCGTACTCGAACGTCGTCACCCGGCCCGGCTCGGTGACCTTGGTCGGCAGCCGGAAGCTGGCGTGCCATTCGGTGCTGATGGTCCGTGCCTGCGGCGTGCCGGCCGCTTCGGTACGGCCGGTTTCGAGGTTGCGGGTGGTGTCGTAGCTGAAGGTGGCGTTGCGGCCCCCAAAATCGGTGATGCTGCCGAGATTGCCGTTGGCGTCGAAACTCTGGGTCCGGGTCAGGTTGTCGGTCTGGCGCAATTCGCTGGTCGGGCGCTGACGGCCTTGTACGGTTTGCAGACTGATCTGCGAGACTGCGCCGAGCGGATTGGTGACGTTCGCGGTATTGACCTGATACACCGAGCCGACTTGGGTCGTCTGGTAGCCGACGGCGTACTTGTCGGTGATGCCGGCGTGCTCGCTGCTGATCGCCATGGCCTTGTCGTCGTACGACCACTTGGCATAGGTGGTGCCGCTTTCGTCGATCAGTTCGGTCAACAGCGCCGGGATCTTGCTCGGCCCGATCATCTTGTCGGTGTAGTTGTAGACGCGGCTGGTCTGGTCCGGGTAGTTCACCTTGGTCAGCGTGCCGTCGGTGGTGTACTCGTAGCTCACGGTCCGGCCGGCCGAGTCGGCCACCGACGCCAGCAGTTTCTTGCTGTTGTAGGCGAAGGTCAGGCTGCGGTTGAACGAATCGGTGACCTTGGACAGCCGGTCATCGCTGTCGTAGCTGTAACTGAGCGCGTAGCCGTTCGGGAAGGTGCGGCTGACGATCTTGCCCTTGGCGCCATAGACTTCGACCACCTTTTGCGGATCAGTATAACGCCAGCCGTCGGTGGTCTTCTCCAGACCATCGGTCACGTCGGCATCACCGACCCACAGCGTGGTGCTGCCGGCCTTGGGTTTGAAGTGCAGGATGCGGCCATCGCCGCGCACCGCCACCGACAAGGTCTGGTTGGACGTCAATGTCACGCTGCGGTCGAAATTGTGGGTCCAGCGATTCCCCAGACCGCGCAGCGTCGCAACGATATTCGTGAACGGCGACACGCTGCTGTAGCGGCGCACCAGCGTCAGCGCAGGTGAGCCCGGAATGGTCAGATCGACCTCGGACTGGACCTTGCTGCCCTGGCCGATCGAAATCGGATTGCCGCACAGCTCCAGAATGCCCGAAGGCTGACCCAGACCCGGGGCCGACGACGGCACAGGACAGAAGTCGGCCTTGTCCTGCGGAGCCGGTTCGCAGCTGGCACCATCTGCACCGTCCAGGCCACCCGGGCAAGGCGGTTTCGGCACGGCACACGGAATGATCGCGCCGGCGCCATCCGACAAGCGATTCTTGAACAAATCGTAGTAAGTCCGGTTCAGTGGATAGTTTGCGGTGCTGAACACGATCGAGCCGACCGGTGAGCCGTCGTTCAACGAGCCTTTGAAATTGTTGTGCAGCACCACGATGTGCGAGCCGCACTGGTTGCGCACGATCCGGCTCATGTTGAGCTGTGCGTTTTGCTGCAGCGCCGCTTCCGGAGTCAGACCGGACGCCGAGGTGTTCAACCAGGTCACGATCTGCGAGCCCGAGCACTGCAGATTGTTGAAGTCGTAGTCAAACGTGCCATCCGGATAGGATCTGGTCGCGACCATCTCCATACCGAAGTAACTCACGCCACCCAAGGTTGCGCACGAGGATGCAAGACTGGGGGCCGAATAGGCACAGAACAGGCCCACGGCAAGGGTCTGGAGCAATTGCCGGGGAGCGAAAACAGGGAAGGCTGGACGCATGAAGGTTTCCTACCTACAGAAGAATGCGTACAGCCTACTGACAAATACTGACCAAAAAAGAAAGAAACACATACAGTGCAAGGTGGATGCACGCCTTGCAAACGGTTGACATCAAGCGACTTACGGTTATTTGTTTGGCATGAACGGCAAAACACGCGATCCACCGGCGCTTGTGAACTTGGTCATGCTTTCACAGAACAAATTAATTATTTCAAACACAGAAATCTTTTTGTTGTCTCCAAGAAACAGCACATCCTGATATTTCCCTGCCAAGGAAAATCATGACCAGAACCACCCCTCCTCTGGTGGCACTCGCTGCAGGCATCTGCTGGAGCACCCTAGTTCTATCGCCGTTTGCACGAGGGATGGACAAGGTCGAGCCAGACAATCGCGACATCACAGAACTGAACGAAGCGTTAACGACGCTCCGCAGCTCGATCGGCCATGAAGTCGGTATACCCAAGGCCAGCGACCGCTCACAATGCGTCGTTTTGCCCATCGGCGCGCAGCCCTGCGGCGGTCCGTCGGACTATTTGGTGTACTCGATGCAGGTCAGCGATACCGCGCGGCTCCAAGCTTTAGTTACCCAATACACCGCACTGCAACGCCGGCGAAACGAGCAAACGCAAACTGCAGGAATTTGTTCGGTTCGTCCGGTTCCGGATGCCACCGTCGAAAGCGGCAGATGTGTTTTGACCTATGGCGCCACGGATCTCCTTCCGGAAATCTCTAGTTATGAGCGCTCGGCCAGCCCGGAGGACGTCATGTCCGGAGATTGAATTGGCGGGGCAGACACTTTGAGTCCTGCGCCAAGTATCTTTAGCTGCAGGGGGCCGCAGCCAATGCATCCGCTTGGCTTTTCAGCCCGGCAAAGATGGGCCCCGACACCGCTTCGGGAAACCCTGGTGGCAATTGAGCAGCTACGTGCTCGATCACCTCGGCGGTTTTACTGGTCAGATAATCGATCACCCAGGCTACGTCGTCCTCTGTCAATCCGGCCGATTGCGCTTGTGCCTCCCAGTGCCTTCGCTGGATTCGCGTGATCAGATAGTGGAGCGACGAGCCCCTTACCCCCATGGCCAGTTTGGCCTTCTGTCGTGGGATTTGGTTGTGGCCACGCCCTATGATTGGCAGTGCCGACAGGACGTCGTACAGCGGTGTCGCCACATAGCCGCCTCCCGGCAAGAGACGGATACTGAAATTCTTCGCATGCCCGTCGGTGGCAAACAGCATCCAGAACACCAGCTGAGCCGCGAAAAAAGCACGCATGTCTGTGATGGCCTGTTCTGATCCGGCCAGTAGCGCCATGATCGCTCCGATCCCCGGCCCACCGTCAGCGTTGTACTTGAGGTGCGGCGGAGTGCCCGTGGCCTGGCACATGTCTTCTTGGGGCAGTCGCATGATCCAGCTGCCATCCTCCGACAGCTGTCGATCGAACCGCTCGACGATCAGAACCTTCTGGTCTTCGAACTGCGCCATTTCGCATGGCGCAACATCCAACCCATAGGCGGCCACGATTTTGGCACAGAGCCATTCGTTTTCAACCGAGGTACGCAGGTCGGCCTGCATGTTGCCAACCAGGCCCATCGGCAATTTGAAGATGTGTGTCGTCGGTGTACTGCCATGCGGCAGCAACCACTGCCCTCCATGGTGCAAGAGGGCTGTTTTTTCCTGGGCACCGGCGATCGACAACCGCAGATCGTCCTCCTCCTCCCTGTGTCGCCCGATGGGGGTGCCTCCACTGGCAAGGCGGAGCAGGTTGGCGATTCGCCCCTCGTTCAACGGCTCACCAGCGATGCGATGGATGTCGGTAGGCGCTACGCCAGGAGGGAGAAGCTGGATGGCACCAACACAATCCTGACCGACAGCAGATAGCAGCGAAAAGGGCTCGACACTCCTCACCTGATAACGCCGGGCCAGTCGGGTACGGATGTTCTCGCTATCCGGTAGCAGATTGTCGAAATAGCTGGCGACGGCATCACCACGGTGGGCGTCTCCACCAGGTAAAAAGGGCAGCGATAACGAGATCGGTCGCCCTTGTGGGTGCGCCAGCCATTGTGGGAAATAGCCAAGCTCATGGCCTTGCCGGGTGATTCGCCAGTACCCGACCGGCACACCATTCATCCAAAGGTGGAGCTCCTGAGCGCCCTTCATCACCATGACCCTTTCTTTCTGGAGATAGCTGGCTTGCCAAACGGTGTACCTGGAGGCCGCGTTGTTGTTCGAGTGTTTGGCTTCCCCGACGGCTCAATTACTCGCTTGGTGCCACTGAGCACCTGATTGCTCGACGACGCGATCTTGTAGGTTTGGTGCCGGCCGTTCTGCGCAACGACTTTGTCCTGTCCCCCTATACCCGTCGACATCTCTTCTTTTGGTTTCGGGGCGCTCAAGCTTGATGACTGGATCGCCAACTTGGCCTGCAGGATTTGCAGGACCCTCATAACGCGTTCAAAGCTGGCACGCTCAGGGTTTTTCTCGAATTCCGCATAGCTCTGCGCGGTAATCCCCAATCTTTCAGCGACGTCGGCCTGTCTTTGCTTCGCCTGCCGCCGAAGAGCGAGGATCATCAAGCGAAGTTGGTCTGGTGTCTGGATCGTAGAGTAAAGGCTCATTGCTCACCTCGAGAAGCATCGAGAAGACAGGGTACACCCTGAATTTCAACAATACAGGCTGTACCCTGAAAACTCAATAATCAGGATTTAACCTGAACAAGCGCGCATGGTGCGCAGCACGTGTCATGTCGCCTCCAACCTGAAATCCCCCACCGGAAACGACTGCTCTTGCTCACGGATGATTTGTTCCCACGCGTTCTGGCGCTTGCGAACGGACTCTCGCCAACGTGTCGGATCAATACCTGCACCGTAGCGCTCGATGAATCGATCCAGCGCCGGTGTTCTCCTGTACACGAGCTGCCGGCATGCTTCGATACTGGTGCCACGCAGGTGATAGATGCTTTGCTCAGCCAGCATGCGCATCACTTTTCTGGGGGAACGACCGACCCGGTCGGCGATCTCGGTGCCAAACATGTGCGTGCTCAGGAAGCGGTCCACATCCACCTTCCGGATCCGTGAACCGATGTGCTTGTTGTTCCCCAGCTTGTGCGCACGGATGTACTCGTTCTGCGTCAGCCAGTAGGCCACCTGCTGCTTCACGCCCAGGACCTTTGCGAGTTCGGGAACGCTGATCCAGTTGGCACGGCCTGATTCCAGCGTTTTATGCCAGGCGTGCAAACGCTGGCGATGGAACACCCAGCGACCGATCCCCTTGGCCTGTGGCCAAAGTCCTTCGATCGCCATGTCCCCGGCTTTGACTGCCTCGACCAGTGACACGACCTCGTCGGCGTTCCACTGCCAGTATTTCAGGACCTGTGCGAAGGTGATGTGGTGATCGTCCAGCTGCCCCAGCTTGGGCAGGTCCTCGCCCAGCTCGGCCAAGGCATAGACTTCGCTACTCGAAACGCACCATGGCAGATAGGGTTGATCGTTGACGCGCCGGGCGGACGGAAACAGCAAACGCAGGATGCGCTGGAGCCGGGCTTTGTTGAGCCCGAGGATCTCGATGGCCTTGTACAGGGTGATCTCGCCGGCCAGTTCGTCTTCGACGGCATTGAGCTGGTCCTTGCGGGCCATGATGAAATGCCGCCCTTTCGTGCTCACCGACTCCTGACCTTCCAACAGTCCCTCGCGGATCAGGTGACGCAGGCGCGCCATCGAAATCCCCAACCGGTCCGCAGCGGCTTTGCCCGGAATCCACTGAACATCGCCCTGCAGCTCGACGGCGAGCCGCCGATTGCGCCGGGCCACCCCGCCTTTCCAGTGCTCGGTCAGCCACGATTCGAACACGTCGCGCACCGGACTGAACACGGCCTCGCGCCCCCCCCTGATACAGATAGGCATAGGCGTTCAGGAACACCACGTTCAGCCCGGCTTTGTGCTCGCTGTGGACACCTTGCAACTGGCCCAATGCCAGATGAAAACTCCTCGGCCAATCGAACAAGATCTCGGCAGCCAGCGAAGTGATCGGCCACGAAACTTCAACGCTGCCAGCGTGAAGAATTTTCAGAGGCTTGGGACCGGCATCCGGGTCAAGATACGCGCCCAGATAGCGGATCAAACGAAGTAGCTGATCCAGCTTCATCCCGGCGAGCGGATAGCTGAAAGGCCCTGCTTCCAAATAGGGACCAAACAAGAAGAACTAAAAATAAAAGCCCCCTGCAACAGGGGGCTTTTGACGAAATCCCAAAAATCCAGAGATTTAGGAAATATCCAGATTTCGACAGGATCCTACAACAACAACGTCTGTAGGATCCCGTTCACCTTTAGATTGGAGGTCCTATAAATCAAGGACTTATTAGCTGAAAATCGGACAATATCGGCAAAAACGTCCCAAATTTATAGATAATCCTCACCTGCGCATTTTGCCGCTTACACGCGGACACTTGCTTACGTTTTTTGTCACCAATTACGCAGGCAAGGTGGTGGTCAAATCCAGAATTTCACTCTGAGCAATGATCTGTCGGAATACTCTACCCTGCATGCTCAGGGTATGTAACCCGCTTCAAGCAGCAGCGACACTGCTCATAGTATCATCGCTTCGCCACAGCATTGCCTCCTGCTCCATGGTGAATCCCGCACTCTGCACGCGTTGTGCAATTGCGAACCACCCCGCCATTTCCGCATACTTTGCCATCCGCGCCAACGTGCCGGCAGATGCAGGGCGACGCATTTCTTCAGGCACCTGATCCGGGTGCATTAACTCCGGCTCCAGACAATGCCCGGCACGTTCAGCGGCAGCCGCCAAGTAACTGGCAATACGGAATCCGCCTTCATCCACATCTCCCCAATGCCTGATGGGCACGCCGACCGGAATGCTCCCAAGCAGGCGCTCATACATGGCCAACCATGCGGGCCCTGGCATGCCTGCCGTGTACATCAACAGGACCGGCTCATCAGCACCAGCTCGGGCGGCCGCATGAAAATTGGCCTGATTCTCGATGGTCAATACACCACTGGGAACGTCGACGAGCTCACGCACTGATTCTGGATCGAAGGCGCCATACGGGCTGTCCAGTACACCCGAATTTCGCAGCCGTCGTACGGTGACCCTGCCTGCCAACCGGGCGGGTTGTGCATCCCGTATCAGCCCCAGCTCCTGCCAGACCAGATCGGGGTAACGGGCTTCTGCATCGACATCACCTTGAAGCAGTACGTCCAACAGTGGCGCGAGTCGCTCAAGTCGCTTGGAATCCTTGTACAGCTTGGTGCTCAACGCCCGGATCGGCACATCGCGAAGCACATCACCGGCCAGTTGCACCTCGGTGAGCGCCAAACACGCCGATTGCCAGTCGAGTACGTCGCCAACGTCGGTGCCCCGGACTTTGCCTAGCCCCCGCCAGCGCGCCAGCACTGCACCAATCACCGGGTGTGCCACAAGGAATGGACCAAGCACGCTGGTCGCCTCGTCCAGCAATGCACTGCGGGTTGGCAGGCCGAGCGCGGCTGCCAATGCAACGTAATCCCTGACCGTGATTCGGCAGATCAGACCGCCGCGATCACGTTCCATCGCGATCACGTCCGCTTGCTGCAGAACAGTCAGATCCTGCTCGAACTGAACGGCTTGCAGCAACACCCGACCATTGCGGTAGTCGGCAAGGTCCTTGTTCGTCAGCGCGACCGGCGCCGACCGTACGCCAGCACGCGCTTTTTCTTCGCGTTCAAGCAACTTGGCGAGGATCTGGCTGCTGAGCGGAATCATGCAACAGCCTCGGCGGTAGTCAGGCGGGCGATTTCGGCCTGCAGCATCTCCTGGTTGTCATCGAAGGCCAGCAGATCCGCGCGGGAATCACGCCGCATCTCTTCGGTCAGCGAATGACCGTGCGCCTCGAGATGCAAAATGTCGCGGTCGATGCTGTAGTAGCGATGCATGAACGCATTCAGAATGCCGATCTTGTCCCCCGGTCCCGCCATGATCACCTGCAGGCCGAGGTCGTTGAAGTAGCGCATGGTGGCAACGGTATTGACGATGTCCATCTTGTCAAAGACCTCGTCCAGCAATAGTAGACCCAAGCCATCACGCCCCTTGCCACCAAGGTGTGCGGCACTGGCCATGGCCGCACCGGCGATCACATACAGCGGTGCCCTGTGCTCGCCGCCCGATCCGGAGCCGGCGCGTTTGCTCAACAGTCCAATCCGCTTACGCTCCCCCGTTTCCGGATCTTCGCGCAGGATCTCGATATCGAAGTCATAGAACTCGCGGTAGTCTTCGAGCGGGCTCTTTTTACCGGTGGTGTCGCTGGTCTCGTCGAGCAGCGCATGGAACGTGTCGGGCATATCGCCAGCGCCCCCCAGTAAATCCTGCCCCGGGCCGAATTGTTCGATTCGCTCCAGAAACTCAAATAGCGGCTTGTGCACGGGACGGATCGTTCGCTTGAACTGATAGCGTTCACCATTGCTGAAGGTCGGGCAGGTGCGCAGAACGGCATTCAAACTGTTGATGCGCTTGTCGAGTTCTGAGATGTTGTTGCGCAACTCCATCGCGACGTTGATTCGGAACGTTTCCTGGGCTTTCTCGTAGGCCTGGTCCATCTGCTCCCGGTACTGAGAGAGCTGCGAATCACTGAGTTTGTCGACCGTCTCATTCAGCCATGCCCGTTGGGCGTGCCAGTCCACCGCGTTGGCCGAGACATTTTCGCCATGTTTGGTAACGAATGCGTGAAACGCATTGTTGGCCGAATTCTTCGCCTTATCACCCGCGACCTTGAGATCATGACCTCGCTGGTTGCAGTGGGCGCGCATGGCCGCAAAATCGGTCGCATAACGCTCAAGCATCCGATCCCATTGCGTTGCTGCCCATTCGGGTGAGAATCCCCCCCGTTCGGTCAACGCCTTCGCCGCAGCACGACATGCTGTGGCCTGCATCGTGGCTGCTTTGGTTGCGCCCTCTGCATGATCCACATCGCGTACTAACCCGCCGATGGTCGAGATCAGGGTCGTTTCCTTACTCCGGTGTTGCTCAAGCAGATCGAATGCAGCTTTGACATCGGCCTGCAGCGTTTCCTCCTCAGCGTTCGACATCCTGGCCAGATCCGCCTTGAGCGTAGCCACGGCGGCATTAGCAAGTACCACCTCACTGCGCGCCGTGGCGACATCGTCCGGCAGCGTGGTCGTGGTGGCGATCGCCGCGATCAAGCCCAGCAACACGGTCAACTCTTTCTGTTGCGCTTCAGCGCGGCGCTTCTCGTCTTTCAACGCGTCGCGATCGGTTTCCAGCCGGCACTTCTCGGCCGCCACGTCGGCATAACCGATGCGCAATTGATGAGCCGCCAGGGGCCTGAGCCGCTCGAACACGCCATGGGTCTTGAGCATGAAATCCCGAGTCAATGCACGCGGCTTTCCTAGCGCATCGGCTTCACCGTCCGCCTGCACCAGCTCCCCGAGCAGGCCCTGAATGAACCACCTAGCCGCCTGGTGTTGCCCCGCGACCATCGTCGCAACCCAGTCGGCGCCCGGCGTTTTGGGCGCGCGTTGCTGGCTGGCCAGCACAACCTTGGTACCGAACAACCCTTTTTGGTTGCGGGTAACCCTAAACGCGGCTTCCTCGGTAGTGGAATCCCCCTCGACCAGCAAAGCATCGATGTTGCTGCCCAGATAGGATTCGATCGCCGGTTGCCACTCAGGGTCTGCGATCTGGATCAGATCGCAGACGGGAACCGCGTTGATGCCCGCATCCGCCAGCGCGAGGCGCAAGCTATCTGCGCGCTGATCGAGCGGGCGCTTGCCGGTCCGGACACGTTCGAGACCGCGTTCGACTGCGGCCTGCTCCGCCTCGATCTCGTGAAGGCGGTTGGCAAGCTGCACGTTGCGCTCCGTCGCCAGCCGGTACCCCTGCGCCAACACCTGCTGTGCCGTTTCCACCGCGCACGTAAGCCCTTCTGCAGGCGTATCAAGAGGGTGAGCGAGCAGCGGATTCATCGCCAAATCGGCCTGATCAATTTGATCGCCGATATCGTTGCCGAACTGGGTGCGCAATGACTCCAGTCTGGTCTGGATGGCGTTGAGTCCAGACACGAAGGCGTTGTGGGTTTTGACGGTATGAGCGTTCTGCTGTTCGAGTTTGCCTTGCAGGACAATGCGCTGCTGGCGAGAGACGTCCGCATTGAGCCTCGCCGTCGCTGTTTGCCAATTCAAATCCGCCTCGTTACGCGCCTCAATGGTGCCCCTAAGTTCAGCCTGGTTGGCCACCAGTTCACCGCGCAACGTTGTTTCCGCCACCTCTGCGGCCTGCAGCGCTTCATCGGCGATTTGCTCGTCGATGTCAGCCAGCAGAGTGCCGTACGCGGCCCGTTGTTGTTCGACCTTGTCGAGCGCGGCAAAGCTCTGCTCAACGCCTTTACCATCCTCGATCTTGGTTTCAATGCTCTTGATCAGTTGGCGCAGCTTGCCCATGGTGTGGACCAGCTCGCGGAATTTTTCGATTTTGGTGGGTTTTGCGACCAGCATGTCCTCGCGCACGATGCGATCGACCGACTTGTCAAAGCGCATGTTGAGCCCCAGCGACAGGGCTTTCTGAAACGCATCCGGATGAATCACCGCACTGGCCGGGCGGAGCGCGTACAACATGGCCTGGACGTAGCGGGTCGCTGAATCGAACAAAATCTCCTGGTGGCCGAGCCGGACTGCTTCCGTTGTAAGCCGATCGCGGAAATCGGCATACGGCGTCGGCATTTCGTCCCCGTTCACCAGGGTGATGTGATCGGCGAGTGTCAGGGCCCTGCCGGGCAATACGTAACGACCCAGCACGTCGTGCTTGTCACGCTCACGCGACGCCCGTACACACACCCCGGTGCTGGTCGCCTCGCCCGTTTGCTCGTCGCGCCAGACCAGCGTGATATAGGTCAGGGCCTCGTCACGGGCGTACTCATCCTCGCCCAACCGGCCCAGGCAGTAGGTGTTGATGGTGCGATCCGAGGTTTTTCCCTCGCCAGCCTGCGCATTGAAGCGGATGCGATTGGAGTCGGCACCATGCATCGCAATCTGGATGGCGTCCATCAGCGAGCTTTTGCCACTACCGTTGGCCCCGAAGATACCGACAAACTTGCCGAGCTCGAATTCTTGTTTTTCGAACAGAAAAAACTGCACCAGCAATACACGTTCAAGCTGCTTCATCGGTCGGTTCCATGTTGTCGTTGTCGGCGCCAGCCGCGGTGTTATCGCCGGTTACCGATTCGCCGCGCCCCGCTTGCCAGCCGGCCAGTCGTGCCAGCGCACCTTCACCGAGTACGTCCAGAATGGCCGGACGAATCATGATGACAAAAGGCTGTGCACCGGCATCACCGACATCCGAGGTCACGGCCACGCGCCGGGCAATGCCCCAACGCTTGAAATGGCGCAGCATGTCGTCGAGTTCAGCGACACGCGGCAACTCACCGGCCGTCACTTCGACATAGAGTTGCTGAAGGCTTGGCAGGTCACACTCGATTTCAGCCTGATCATTGAACCCGTTGTGCTGTGCGCCAAGGTGATAGAGCTTAAGCAACACGAGCGCCAGCACTGTCAGCTTGCTCGGTACGGGTGTCTGCCGTTCATGGGTCGGCAACGCGACGGCATAGTTGTGCTCGGGATTGACGCGCAACTTGACGCCAAACGGTTCCAGCACCTTTTGCAACGCTTTTTCATACCGTTCAATCAGGAAGTACAGTTGTTGGCAGCCATGGTCATCGCGGTAAATGACCTGATCGGTCATCAGCCGGTAGGCCGTCCGTTCGAAATCCACGGCATCGAAGCAGCCCGATGCCTCAGCAAGTTGCTGCCACTGGTTAAACATTGGATTTGCCTCGTTTAGGTTGCTCGATCCGGAATCGCGCGCCGCTCTGAAGCGCATGCTCGGATTCGCGGTTATCGATGCAGATGAGCGCAAAGCCCCGCGCCTGACTACGCGCCTGCAGCCGAAACGCCAGCGAGTCGGAATGTGCGAGGCTTGCCAAGCGCTGCAGCCTCTGCAAGGCCAAGGTTTCACGGATGTCCGGGCCATTGAATGCCGTATCGTCGATGGACACGGCGTCGCCGAGCTTTTGTCGAACCAGCGTCGCAAACGCCAGATCCGTCATGCTGCGCCGCGCCTGGGCCGCCCGGTTCAGGTTGAGCCGGGCTCGCTCTTCCGGACGCATCGTCGTGGTACGGATCTTGTTTGGTGCCCGTGGCGCCGTCTGCCTGCGCGGCTCGGCCAAACGGCCCGGCCCCATGAGCGACCCTTCGCCAAACGGGGCCGGTGCGTCGCCACCGGCGAGCAGCCTGGTAAGCGCCGCATCGATCACGGCTTCATTGTGTTGATGCACACGCACGGCATACGCCAGATAGGTGTTCGCGCGCCGTATTGCCGCGTTCAGTTCAGTATCGAGGCGATCGAGATAGTCGTCGACGTGCGCCATATCCATCAGACGGGTCAGGTCTCGCTGCAGTGCCCGTTCGCCGCGCGCGACCTCTCCCTTGCCTTCGTGCTCGACGTACCATGGCAACAACCGGTCATACAGGTCGCGCCGCGACGCCAACTCCTCGGCAATTCGCACGATCGCTGCGCGCTCGGCCAGCGGGTGGTCATGGGTTCGCAGCACACCGTAGTCGCCAATGAATTTGCCGACAACGAGGTCGGTAAAGAACAGTTGCGCATAGGCGGCGGTACTGTCCTGCGACTGCAGATCCCGTGACAGATCGCGAACGTCCGCACAGATGTTGCGGATGTACTCCAGCAAGCTGCGAGTCATGCTGGCCGCTTCATGCAGCAAATCCCCTTTCGGCTCGGCCATCACGTTGTCGAGCGCGAGCCGAATCGTCTTGACCTTGCCGCCAGCAAACAACGTACGGTTACTGGCAAAGTCCAGCAGCAGCGTAAAAAATTCGAGCGCGTCGCGTGGCATGCTGATGGTGAATACGAGACCGATCTGCTCGTGCCGCAGCCACCCGCAGTCAACCAGCCGGTTCAGTACCGAACGAGCTCGGTCGTTGATCGGCCTGGCGTCTTCGCTTTCGGCGTCCTCATCCCAGTAGTCCATGCCCTCGAGCATTGCGGCGATGTCGTCTTGAATCACCCGCACCGGATAACCCTGCACCGGAGGCATTGGCGCATCTGGGCCGAACCGACGATCCAGCAACTCAACGAGGACGGTCCAATACCGCTCACGCGAGACTGAAGCCAGCGGAGCAAAGAACCGAGTTGGCAGACGGGAGAACAGCGATGCCGTGGAACGTCCGTTCAGGGAAATAGCCATGGCGCCAACTCCTCGCGATTCTGCAGATGCAAAAGGTACTTCGGCGGTTGCTCATGTGCCGGGTCAACAGCAATGCACATGGCATTAACCACATACTTCAGGAGTGCGGCCCGGCAGTGATCGGTTCGGCTGGCCGTACCGGCAAAATACTCGTGGCGAATAACGAGCGACTGTTCATGTGAAAGATCAGGATGTGCTTCCAATCTGATCGGTACTAAGGTGTCCCATGCGGCGTCGTTCACCACTGGTGACGCTGACTCCATTGAGGCCTTGGCTGTAACAATGCGGCCGAGGTTGAAGTCGCGATAGTCCTGATGATCAACGCAGTAGCCGCGAACATGCCAGCGCTGGCCAGTAAACACTAAAGCCTGCGGAAAGAGGCGGCGAGCATGAGGAACTGGATTGCTAAGGGACAAGTAGGTGAGCAGAACTTCACCTCGGCATTTAATCGCTTGGCGGAGCGCGGCGAACACCTCAGGAGATGGGCGGCCAAAGGTCGGCAATCCATTCACGATCGACTCATCAGCCGGCGAACCGGCAAGTGCAATGTAACGGCCGATACCGAACGCTTCCATTTCCCCCGCTGTCGCCTGATAGGCAACAGGTGTCACAAAGTGCACGCGCTGACGACTATCCCAGAGGGTCCAACCGGGCCGCTCAAATCGAAAATCCTTGATCCACTCGCTAGCCCGAACCTTGCTTAGCCCTGCCACTTCGCGCAGGCGCGCATTGCCGAGAAATCCTTCCCACAGCAATAAGAGGGTCAACAGACGCAAACGGTCAGCACGAAGGGCTTCTTCTCTCATATGTTACGACCAATCGTATGATACGAAAAATCGTAACATAATCCTTTACCGAAAACGAGTCGCTTTTCGGTCATCAGTTCGGCCTGTCACCCTCGTTCGAGCGTTGAGCACCGCAGACTCGTTGTCTCCATTCAGCCCAATCGGTACTTCAAGGCGGCTCCAATCTGAAATCCCCCTCCGGAAACGGCTGCTCTTGCTCGCGGACGATTTGTTCCCACGCGTTCTGGCGCTTGCGAACGGATTCTCGCCAGAGTGTTGGATCAATGCCTTCACCGTGGCGCTCAATGAATCGATCCAGCGCCGGTGTTCTCCTGTACACAAGCTGCCGGCATGCTTCGATACTGGTGCCACGCAGGTGATAGATGTTCAGCTCAGCCAGCATGCACCTCACCTTGCCGGAAGTACGGCCGACTCGGTCGGCGATTTCGGTGCCGAATATGTGCGTGCACAGGAAACGGTCCACATCCACCTTCCGGATCCGGGAGCCGATATCCTTGTTGGTCCCCAGCTTGTGCGCACGGATGTACTCGTTCTGCGTCAGCCAGTAGGCCACCTGCTGCTTCACGCCCAGGACCTTTGCGAGTTCGGGAACGCTGATCCAGTTGGCACGGCCTGATTCCAGCGTTTGATGCCAAGCTTGTAACCGCTGACGATGAAACACCCAGCGACCGATCCCCTTGGCCTGTGGCCAAAGTCCTTCGATCGCCATGTCTCCGGCTTTGACTGCCTCGACCAGTGACACGACCTCGTCGGCGTTCCACTGCCAGTACTTCAGGACCTGTGCGAAGGTGATGTGGTGATCGTCCAGCTGCCCCAGCTTGGGTAGGTCCTCACCCAGCTCGGCCAAGGCATAGACTTCGCTGCTGGAAATGCACCAGGGCAGATAGGGTTGATCGTTTACGCGCCGGGCAGAGGGAAACAACAAGCACAGGATGCGCTGTAGCCTGGCTTTGTTGAGTCCGAGGATCTCGATCGCCTTCTTCAAAGTAATTTCGCCGGCCAGTTCGTTTTCGACGACATCGAGTTGCTCCTTGCGGACCATGAGGAAATGCCGCCCCTTCGTGCTCACCGACTCCTGGCCCTCCAGCAATCCCTCCCGGATCAGGTGACGCAGGCGCGCCATTGAAATACCCAACCGGTCCGCGGCGGCTTTGCCCGGAATCCACTGGACGTCGCTCAACAGCTCGACGGCCAGCCGCCGATTGCGCCGAGCCAACCCGCCCTTCCAGTGCTCGGTCAGCCATGACTCGAAGGCGTCGCGCACCGGGCTGAAGACCGCCTCGCGCAAGCCGCCCTGATACAGATAGGCGTAGGCGTTCTGGAACACCACGTTCAGCCCGGCTTTTTGCTCACTGTGGACGCCTTGCAGCTGGCTCAGCGCAAGATGAAAACTCCGCGGCCAGTCGAACAGGATCTCGGCGGCCAGCGAGGTGATCGGCCACGACACCTCAATGCTGCCGGCGTGAAGGACTTTCAGGGGCTTGGGGCCGGCATCCGGGTCAAGATACGCGCCCAGATAGCGGATCAAACGAAGCAACTGATCCAGCTTCATCCCGACAAGCGAATAGCTGAAAGGCCTTGCCTCCACAGCTTGGCCATTCAGTAGCTGTTGCATCGCCGCGCTCAGCAATCCCAGGTGCCAGGGCGCGCGCTCCGTTCGCTCCTGCCGCAGGTCGGCACCGCACTGGCAGCGCAGCACCTCGTCGCGATGCCAAGAGAGCGGCTGGCCACAACTGCTGCACTGGTCGACCAGCCAAACCCAGTGCTTGGGGCAGGCGTCGAAGAACATCAGCTCCCAGCCTGCTTGCCAGGTCGGCTCGTCGGCCAGGCAGCACGGGCAATACCGCGCTTGCCGCTGGTTCCAGGCCTGTGACGAATCGACCTGAAGCGAAGCCATCCGCGCCACATGTGCATGCAGCTCCGGAAACAGGGCTGCATCGGGCAGAAGCTGGAACTGCCGCAGCGCATCGGGATGGAACGACAATCCCATCTGCTGCAGATCCCGCGGTGTCATGAGATTGGCTGCAGCCAGTCGCAGCAGGTAGCCCTGCGGACCCTCGCCACGGGCGGGATGCGGTCGGAGCAGCAAATCAGGAATGCGTGGTGCTGGTAACAATGCATCCATCACGCCACTCCCTTCGGCCGCAGGCCGAGCTTGGCGGCAACCGGCGAACCCGTGGTATCCAGCCGTGTGTGCTGGAAAAACACCTCGCCAGGTCGATCCAGCGGCCTCAGTGGCGATTCCGGGTGGAACGGATTCAGCCGATCCGGCACGTCCCGCCACACGCGCTCGCGAAACCCTGCGGACAGAACGT
The DNA here is from genome assembly GCF_016865585.1 of Jeongeupia naejangsanensis. Classification (GTDB taxonomy): domain Bacteria; phylum Pseudomonadota; class Gammaproteobacteria; order Burkholderiales; family Chitinibacteraceae; genus Jeongeupia; species Jeongeupia naejangsanensis. The sequence goes on from NZ_JAESND010000005.1 coordinate 68,218, forward strand.
CCAGCGCGATGCTTTGGATCCCGGCGCGGTTGGCGGCCGAAACGGCGCCTTCGAGGATTTTGAGGGTGTAGTCGAGCAAGCCATAGCTAGCTACGTGCATGCGCCGGGCCAGATTGGCTTCATGCAGCGGCACCTCCGACGGCGTCGGGAGGCATGCTTCCAAAGCCTTCAGGATGCCACGGTACTCCCGGAAGTCATCCTCAACGTCCTGGCTGAACGGTTCGATCCGCAAGCGCTGCGAAAACCGCCGGGCCAGCTGCTCATTGCTGGTCACGACCTGCTCGGCAACGTGCAGGCCGCATCCGACCAGGCCGATGTGCGTGTCTTCCAGCAGGTTCTTGAGCCAGTCGGTGACGTCGCGGAAGGCCGTGACGTTGGGCGTGTAGAAAAGATGCTGGAATTCGTCGAGCAACAGCATCTCGACGCCACAGCGCTCGAACAGCTCGCGCAGCTTGGTGGTTTTTTCCGGGGCCGTGCCACGATGCGATTTGCGGTCACCCATTGCTTCGAGCATCGCCCCGGCGAGGCTGCGTACTGTCGGCGACGACGGCACCGATGCCAGCAGAACCGGGATCGCCGTACGTTGCGCCTCGTAGCTGCGGGGAAACTCGCCGTCGTAGGTACGAATGATCGTGCTCTTGCCGGCCCCGGACGGGCCGGTCATCAGCAGACCACCGCCCTGACCGTACTTGCGTCGCCGGTGATGCAGCTCGGCAATCTGGAACATCGCGTTCTGGAAACGTCGATGCCGAATCGGCTCGACCAGCAGCTTGTAACCCAGCCTCTCCGGCACGCCATGAGGCGTTGTGGGCGCAAAGCGCGTCATCAGGTCCAAGGGATCCATGATCAGCCCCTCCCTCGGTCGTCACCACCGAAATCCGGCAGCTCGTCATCAAGCCCGGATGGCAGGTCTTCGGGAGGCAACACCTTCGCTTGCTTGATCGGCCGACGAGCTGCAGTCAGCGGATCCTTGCCGCTCAGGATGGCGTCGCTATCAGGTTGCAGCTTGCGTGCCGCCGCCTTGCGGTGGCCCATTTTCTTGGCGCTGGTAGTCTGTTGAATGAGTTCCAGAACCTCCTGTTTAGCCTGTAGCAGCTGTGGGGACAGCACATGCTCACCGAACTTTTGACGCGCATGCTCGCGAATCACTCTGTGAATGTCTCGCGATAGACCGTCTGCATACTCCAATACCTTGGCGGGAACACGCAGATAGACCTTGGCATCCGGATCAAGCACTTGGATGTAGCCGACGTCGTCATGAAAGTAGCGAATGTCGACCTTGGGGTTGTTGCCGTAGCGCCGGCGGATTTGCTGAACCAAGTCGTTGTTGTAATGCAGCCCTTCCAGCTCGATGCCGTAGTGGAACAGCGTTCGCGTCGCGGCCATGCCCATCACGATGTCGAGCTCTTGCGGATTGACCGGCAGTTCGACGATCTTTTGCTTCGCGGATTCGTTCCACAAATCCAGTGGCCGGCCACGCGCACCGCGGTGCGGCGTCACGTTGTACACATCGACGATCCATTTCGTGATGACGTGGGTCAGGCTGGCTATGTCGATCGCCGCCTCGTCTTCGGATGCATAGTCGCCACGCTCGTTTGGATTGGAAAACGTCGTGCCCGGAATACGGTGGATTAGGCCTATGTTGAGCGTCCGGAAAAATCGCTCGATCGCGCCTTTTTGAACCGGTGTTTTGGAGGCGCAAAACAGGATCTGGATGCCAAGCTCCAGCGCGGCTTTTTCAACGGCTTCGCTATGCAGATCCATGCCATTGTCGACCGCGATCAACAGTGGAATACCGCAGGCCGGCCATGGATTGCTGATATCCGGAAATCGAGCGAGCAGTTCGGACTTCGGGAGGATGGCTTGCTTCAGGCATTGCAGAACGCTGTTGGCAGACGGCGGCTGCAGGCTGAGATAGAAGCCGAAAATCAACCGTGAAAAGCGATCGATTGCCACCGTCAGCCAAGGCCGGCCGTAAGTCAGTCCCGACGTTGGATCGGTCACGATCAGGTCCAGATTGGTATGGTCAATCTCTACCCGCTCCAGGATGGCGTTCACCTTGATCGAGTCAATCGCAGCCCGGTACTTCAACCGTGCTGCCTCGGCGCCCTCGCGTGAGACATCGACAAGATCCTGCTCCAGGTCGTCCAGCCAGCGGTACACCGTCGAGCGCGCCGGGCAACGCATCTGCAGCTCATGCGGACGCCCGTTGTTGATGGCTCTGATTGCGCGGCGCAGCTCGTCGACGACATCGCTTTTCGGCAGCTTCTGGCTGGTCAGGTACTTGGCAAGAACCTGTTCGAAAACGGCGTAACCGGGTTTTCGATGATGCGCCGACGAAGCACGGTTATGCGGAATCAGCGCCAGAATGTCCTTAGTACTGCGGTACCGCCGCCACCACGCAGCGACGGAGGATGCGCACGGCGGATGTGCATCGCCAAGGCTGTCCGCAGCAGACTTGATCAGCTCGGTCCACGCCTTGGGGTTGTACGGCCGCGACTCTGGCTGAACGCTGTTCAGATAGTGAATCCGCCGCTTGGCGATCAACTGCTGCGCCGCAGGGTAAGTGCCCAGATCACGTGGTGTCACCAGATAGATGGCGCTACCGAGCTCGGCCAGTGAGTGCTCGTCGATCAACCACGCCTGGGATTGCCAGCGCGCCAACAGCTCCTCGTTGGAGAGATTCAGGATCTCGCCATCGTCGGAGATGAACTGGATCTTGCCTGTGGCGAGCCGACGCTGGAGTTCCCAACCCAGCAGGCCCTCAAGAAAGCGCAGCCCGCGTTTAAAGGAGAACCGTCGCATGGCAGCCTCCTTGGGACAGCGCCACGACGGTTTCAGGTGAGAGCTGTTGTGCTAGGTCGCAGGCGAGCAAGCCTGCCGCGATCAACCGAAAGGTCGTACTCCGCCCTAGCAGGTCGTCCCATTCGGCTAGTGCCAACGAAGCGCGATCATCGAGTAGCCGGACGAGTTTGGAATGGTCCGGGCACTGACACAAACCATGCCGAGCGAACACAGCCAGCATCTGCAGATTCCCGAAGCGCGGCTCACGGCGGATTTCGAGCTCGGTGAGAATCCGGAAACTGGTTCCTGTTCTTTGGTAGTGCGCGGCGATCGCACCGTACTTGGCCCGCAGGCTGGGCTTGGCCAGCTCGCTGCTGGGTTTGACCTCGATATGGATCAGCTGCTGATCCGACAGCGTAATGGCCAGGTCTGGCACATAGTCGCGCTGTCGGTGACCATCCCAGTACGAGATGACCTCCGGTTGTTCCTGGTAGCGAATCACGCCCGGGGAAAGCTCTGCCAGCAGGATGGCATCCCGCTCCAGCAGAGACTCCCAAGCGACCATGCGGCCCAGTTTGGCCGATGGGAAATAGCCGCGGATGTTTCTCCCACGGCGGGTAACGACTTTACGAACTCGCATCGTCTGCTCCCGGTCACGCAGGCAAAGCGAGCCCCTGCGCTACCACGCATCAAGTTGAAATCAGCCAGCAAAAGGACGAGCGAAACCACCGTTCGGCAGGATGCCGTCCGTTTTTTTGGCTGAGGATGGGGAATCAGGCTTGACCGCTTTGAAGCGAGGGGACGATACTGAGCTTGTTGAGGGCGGGAGCATCGTCTTCCGCGTCAAAAGGGGCAGGCCATTGGTCTGCCTTTTTTCTTTACATGGCTATCTCCTTCGCATGGGGAGGTCGATCGGCAACGCAAGCGACCGATCGTTGTCTGCCTGCCAGACCCGCTCGTCGTATCCGGAGCGCATGGTCACCCTTTCGGCTGCGGTGCGCTGCTTTGGTGAGCCTGCCGATCAAACTGGCCGTTGACCCATTGCTCCACGTCGTCTGCTCGCCACTTCCTTGACCGGCCAATCCGAATAAATGTCGGCGCGTTACCGGCGACAATCAGCTTTTCAAGCTGCCTCAGACTGATACCCAGCATCGCAGCGACTGATTGGGCGTTGAGCAAGATTGGGCTGGTCATGGTCCGTAGATGCACTCATATGCACGCACTAATGAATATTACCAATCGGACCACGCCAATAGCCGCATTGTCAAATACTGCCGATCATTTGTCGATTGGCAATAAGGCCGAATATCGACACGAATATATCGCCATATGTTTTTTTGATCAACGCCTCAACTTATTTGCCAGAAAAACACACGGCAATTATTAGCCATTCACAGGCATAAGTTGCGCATTTGGATTTTTTCAGTCAACACAATAAAATCCGAATTTTTTGGATTGATCCTGATTACAAAATATTCATGAAATCAGGTTTCTGGCATCAATCCATGCCAGCAAATAAACCGACTACGCGTATTTAACTTACTTGCCGTTATCCCAGTGACTTGTTTCATCACTTTGATCGGCACAAACCCCTTAGTCCGCAATGAGCTCGGCGAGGCCTAACCCGAGTCAGCAGTCATGCTAAACTGACGAAGCTACGCGGCACTGCTGTTTACGAACAAACTTGTACCTAAGGTCAGCGACCTTCTCCGGGGTACATTGACCTCTCCGTCAGGCTACGCTGTACCGTTGGTGGCTTGGCCGGAGGCTGTTTGAATATGCCCGAAGACAAATCTCCCCGTTTTATTCCTGCAATCCACGATGTACTCGGCGTCCCAGTGCAGCGCCCTTACGACTGGAGCAACCGAGGGAAGATTTCTCCTGAGGTCCTGATCGCCTGCATCTTCAAATCCGGCATCTTCCAGGACTTGATCAACGTCACCATCAAGTTCGGCCTGCCGCGTGTGCGCGCCGTCGCGGACGTCATGATGCAGACCGATACCTTGAACGATCGAGCCAAGAAAGAAATGCTTGCCAACGTCGCCTTGATCGAAAAGCACATTCACAAACAGCAACAGCTTAAGCGGTAAAGCTCGACCCGGGCGGAGGCACGTCGCATTTCGACCTGCGGAACCGACTCAAGCATGTCCGCTCCGCTCAGAACTTCTGCTGCTGATCGACGTGCTCATGCATCGCTGCATTCGCTGCCTCGGCCAGCTCGCTAAAGCGCTTCGACGCCCAAATCGCCAAGCTACCGACGATAAAGCAGCCCAATGCCACGGGCGGGAAAATCAGGAACGGCACGCCGATCACGATCATGAACCAACCGAACCACTTGAAAACTTTGATCGCAATACGCTGGTTGCGTAGCTGAACATCTAACAGGTCATGCATTTTTTCGGGCATGAGTCCTCCGTAAGTAATGGGGCTGGCAACTGCGTTACTTGATCTGGTCTGCAGCTGCTTTTGCTTTCGCCACGATCTCTTTCGTCTTGGCTGCGTCTTGTTGCTCTGCGTTGATGGCCTCAGCCACCGTCATCTTGCCGTCGATCTGGGTGATCGGATGGTGTTCGAGGTAGCCCAGGTACGCGGTACGCTCTTCGAGGGTGAGCGACATCACCACCTTGTCGCGCAACGCTGGATCGACCATTTCGGCGAGCGTGGTCGACTTGAGATTCGAACCACAAGCCACCAGGAAGGCGCCCGTCATGAGACAGGCAAGGGAAGCGACAAAACGCATTGCGGACTCCTTTTGACGTTGTTGATTTCATGAAAGCGACCCCGGAAGACTAAGGAATACTTAGTGTTCGGTCAACGTCAACCTAAGAGTCTCTTAGCTTTCATTAGAGAGCTAAGCGATGACATCCAACATCTCAATCATCGGCAAGCGTTTGAAGGAAGCGCGGGTTCACGCTGGGTTATCGCAGGAACGACTGGGCATCCTCGCCGGCATCGATGAATTCTCGGCCAGCGCGCGGATGAATCAGTATGAACGCGGCAAGCACGAGCCCGGGATGGAGATCATGAAACGCATCGCGGAGAAACTGCACCGTCCGATCTCGTACTTTTATGAGGTCGATGATGACTTGGCCCACCTTATCGAGATTTACGGGGGCTTGGATCAGCAGCGGAAGGAGAAGCTGCTCGCAATTGCAGTTGAGTTGCATGGAAATCAAAGCGAATAGAAGGCCATATCGCGATAGCCCGGTGTCCGGCAGCTGGCTCAGGGGCGGTTCACCGCGCGATCAGTGCTTGCGTTCATTTCGTGAGTTTTCTCGACATTCCTGTCTACACACTGTCTAACTTAATTGGCATGGCCCGAAGTCAAACTGTAATATCCATCATTTCCTGACGATCTTTGTTTGAGTGAAGATGGATATCAATCAGCTTCTTTCCAGCTTCGCCGGCGCGTTCACGCAAGACCAACGGCTGCTGAGCCTGTAGCTCGGGCTGGCGCGCGAGCTGCTGCTGCCGCAGTCGGTCGGGCGAAAAAGCACTGTCGCTCCCTAGCGATAACATCGTGTAACCATTAGCTGTCATACAGAACCCTGTGCTCGTCCACACGGCGACGAACCGACGTATCTGATGAGGGAGTGAGCATGTATCTGAAGCGAATCCGAGCGTGCAACTTTCGCGTGTTTGGCGACGGCACGACTGCGCCCGAACTGAACTGGGAGCTAAATCCCGGCCTGAACATATTGGTCGGCGAGAACGACGCAGGGAAGACCGGAATCGTCGACGCCATCCGTCAAGTGCTGCTTACCACGAGCTACGAGAGCGTCCGGCTCTATGAGCAGGACTTCCATATCAATGGCTCTAATAGGGCTCAAAGTCTCTTCATCGAGGCCACGCTAAGCGGACTGTCCAAGGAGCAGGAAGGCGCCGTGTTGGAGTGGCTCACACTCGAGGACGACGATACCTGCTCGCTCATCGTTCATCTCCACGGTAAGTTCTTCCCAGCGCAGGCCACTAAGCGTGCCCGCGCGGACATCATCGTACGTGCCGGCAAGGACGGCGCCGGTCCCGAAATTGGCTATGCGGTCCGAGAGCTCATCCGCGCAACCTACCTGCGTCCGCTGCGCGATGCAGAGGCGGAGCTGCGGCCCGGTCGTCAGTCCCGTCTCTCGCAAATCCTTGCCGCTCACAACGACATCGCCGGGCAGGAGGTCAACGACTTTTCCAAGAACTCTCCCGGTACGGTTCCTGACAACTTGGTCGGGTTGATGGCCTTCGCTCAACACCATCTAGGCGAGCATAAGGTCATCAAGGGTGTGCAGGAGGACATCAACAATAATTACCTCAGCAAGTTCTCGTTCGCGGGCGACAAGTTGGAGTCAAGGATTCGAATCGCTCCCGACCTCTCTCTGGCGCCGATTCTGGAGAAGTTCGAGCTGTCACTCTTGCCCGGTGGCTCTGTTCATCCTGACGAGCGCTGCATTCGCGGACTGGGCTACAACAACGCGCTCTTCATGGCCACCGAGCTGGTCCTACTTCGTGATGGTGACGAACTCGCGCTGCTGCTGGTCGAGGAGCCCGAGGCACACTTACACCCGCAGCTCCAAGACCGGGTCATGGACCTGCTCAAGCAGCACTCGAAGGAAGTACCGGACGAAGAACGTGTTCAGGTGGTGATGACCACACATAGCCCGTCGCTGGTTTCGAGCGCCGACATCGAGACGATGACCATGGTGCACAAGGGGCAGACGTATCCGTTAGCGTCTGGGCACACCAAGTTGCAGAAGACCGACTACTCATTCTTGCAGCGCTTCATAGACGCCACCAAGGCCAACCTATTCTTTGCTCGCGGAGTCATGATGGTTGAGGGACCGGCTGAAGCCATTCTGCTTCCCACGCTTGCGGACGCCTGCGGCCGGTCGTTCTCGAAGCACGGCGTCTCCATTGTGAACGTGGGGCATACCGGCCTCTATCACTACGCACGCATCCTGCAACGCCAGAACCCAAATCCCGAGTACCCGGTCCCGGTTGTCTGCCTCACCGACCGCGACATTGTTCCCGACATCGCCAACACCTATGTGGAGAGGCCGAAGAAGGGAAAGCGATTCGAGTCCGACTACGACGCTAAGGGCATAGACGATCTCGTGCAACGCAAGCAGAACCGAGCTCAGGGAGGCAAGACTATCGTCTGCGTATCGGACCGCTGGACCTTGGAGTATGACCTCGCGCTGAGCGGCTGCGCGGAGGTGATGCATATCGCCATCTCCTTGGCCGAGATGGCGGAGACCAAAGGCGAGAGGCTCAGCAATGAAGACGAGAAGCTCGCCAAGGTTGCGGCCGAGGCGTCGTGGAAGTCCCTTCAGGCAGCTAAGCACACGGCAGAGCAGCTGGCATCCATCATCTATCAGCCCCTTTATGAGAAGAACGCATCCAAGGCCATTGCCGCGCAATACGCTGCCCAGTTATTGGCATCCGGTGACTACGGCAGGGGCGATGTGCTCTTTAAGAAGCTGCCTCTGTATCTCCAGGACGCGCTCGCTCATCTGACAACGCTACCACCAGCTCCGGCCTCTACTGCCGGCTCGTCGGTAGTCACCAATCCTGCAGACCCTAACGCGTCCTTCGCACGGTCCGTTTTGGCGGCGGTGGAAGCTACTGAAGCAGGAACATGTGAATGACAGCTGTTCTCCTCGAACCTCAGGACTTGGGTCATCTGGTGCAGTTCGTTCCTGATTTATGCTTCGACGACGCGGAGCGACAAGCCGCGCTGCTTGAGAACGGCTCGAGGGACTTCAATGCGGTCCCGGGCAGCGGCAAGACTTCACTGCTCGCGGCCAAGCTCCTACTGCTTGCCATGAAGTGGCCTCATCCCCACAAGGGCATCTGCATCCTGAGCCACACGAATGTGGCGCGCGAAGAAATCACGCGTCGGCTCGCCCAATCGGTGGAAGGCTCAAGGCTGCTGGCCTATCCGCACTTCATTGGGACCATCCACGGATTCGTCAATCAGTTCTTGGCGATGGCCGCTCTACGCCAACGTGAGCTCAAAGTTGATGTGATTGACGACGCTGTTTTTGCAAAGCGAGCGTGGTCACTGGCGAATAGCAACCGCTACGCGACGCTACGCGTCTGGCTGAGCAAGCAGCACAACGCCGAGGTCTTGGTAAATAAACTCTTCTACAAGAGCGCCACACTGGATGTCGTGTCCGAGGGCGGGGGGCTGCCGGGCGCTCATACCGCCACATACAAACAGATGGTTGCGTTGAAAAAAGAGCTAACGGGTGTCGGTATATTTCGACATCGAGACATGTTCGCATACGCCGAGCTGGCCCTCGCCGAGCACCCACATCTCTTGGACGTCGTGCATCGGCGCTTCCCCATGGTCTTCATCGATGAGATGCAGGATACCTCGTGGGAGCAGGAAGAGATCCTGAATAGGCTCTTCGAAAATCGGTCTACGGTGCAACGCTTCGGCGACGTCGACCAGAAGATCATCTCTGGAGACCCCGAGTCTGACAAAGCCACCTTTCCTCGGACTGGCCACGGCACCATTAGTACCAGCAAACGCTTCGGCAAACGCATCGCAGAGGCTGTAGCAAGCATTCGTGTCAGCCAGCAGCCTGTCGTAGGAGAAGCCGATGATGCGTGCAGCCCGGTTCTGTTGCTCTACAAGACGACTAACATCAACCGCGTGGTCTACCGGTTTGGCGAGCTTGTTGTCGACCGCTTCGCGGAGGATGCGCTGACGAACCGTGCCGTCCGCGCAATGTGCGCCCGTCGCGGTGGAGAAGGAAAGGTGGACCCCGGCCGCCATATGGGGGACTACTGGCCAGCCTTCGAGCGAGCGCAACCGTCGTCCACCAAAGACGACCTGCAAGTTCTTCTCCAATGGCAGCGGGCCACATTGGCTGAGCGGGCCACCGAAGTGCGCCGAGGAGTGCTGCTGACGTTGCGAGCCGCCAAGGCACCTGTGGCTGACGAGCTGCACGATGGCCGCTACTTGCTCCGCGCGGTGAAGGAGCAACAAGGCGATGCGACGCAGCTGCAGCAACTCATCCGCGAATTGACACTGACTCCCCCTTCCTTTGTATCGCCGGATGACAGAGCTGCGCTTGCCTCAACGATGTATGCGCATCTGGCCTGCCTTCTTCGGGCGGAGATGACTGCCGAGGAGTTCGCGGCACTCAAACTCTTCGCCAATCCGCTGATGGGTGAAGAAAAGCCAACAGAAGGCGGGCCGCCGACGGTTTGCACCGTGGTGCATTCTGATCGCGAGCTAGAGTGCAGCCTTGGCACTGTCGCCAGCATGAAGGGAGAGACGCATCTTGCTTCGCTCGTGCTGGAGTCTTACGGGAAAAACCGGCGTTTCGACTTGCAAATGGCGCTCCCGTTCATTGCCGGTCTCGGCAAGAACTTCAACAAGCTCACTCCCGCCCAGCAGGGGCAGATGCGGAATTTGTACGTCGGGATGTCCAGACCAACCCAATTTCTTTGTCTAGCGGCCAACGAGTCTCGCGTGGATGCTCAAACGCGTTTAGCACTGGCGAAAAAGGGCTGGGAAATCGACGTTCTGTCTTGAAAAGCGTCAGCAGCAGTGCTCATCGCCGCGAATTCATCTAGGGCAGTCATGCGCCGTGATTACCTAGCTGGCGTTGTCCGATATCAGCCTGAGCTGGACATCCAGCTTAAGTTGAAGTGTGTAATCCGATCATCCGTAATTATGCATTCTGGCACTCGTAATCACCGTGCTAGACCTGACCCCGAGAGTTATCGGGCAAGAAGTAGATCGATCCTGATTCCATTTAACTTATCAACGGTTCCTGCTCCTCGCGCGCGACACCAGCTAAAAGAAGCGTAAATGACTGCCAAACTCAGCGAAACCATCATCAACGAATCCCTAGAGAAGCTGTCTTGGAAGCAGTTATCAAGCCACCTTGCCGCGACCACCTTGACGGAAGAGGACGCCAACAAGTTGACTGGGCTTGTCAAACGCGCCGAATCGCTCGTCTTGAAAAGAAAGAATCCTAGCCAAGAGACGAAACGCGATGAGCTTCTCCAAAAACTTGCTAATTTTCTGGATGCCAAGAACTACCCGAATCAAGCGGAATTTGTGCGCAATTACGACGCGCGGCTCAAGGAAATCGATAGTGTGTATAAAGGCATTCTTGTACATCTAGCAAAGACCGACGCCGCAGCCCTAACTCCTGAGCTCCGCGTCTCGGCACTCCTTGACCGTGCCAACCGCGAATACAACGAGCTGCAGTCGCGGATGTTGCAAGGCATGCAAGGCGAGGGGGTACTAGATCTCGGAAAAGTCACCCTGAGAGACGATGACGGGCGAGCTTTCAGCCCCGATGCTGTGCACGAACTCATTGTCGCTACCTTCGCTAGTACATTAGGTATGGAGGCACACATTCACGGATGGTACGACCCTAACGGGGTATTGACGCTGCCCTCGCTTCCGCCATCCACCGAGGAAAATCGACTCTCCGTGGGGTCTGTCCAACTTCTGGCCGCATCCTGGAGGAGCTGGCAATTTGCTGAGCGACGTCATCGTTTCTTAGATGGCGCCTTGGAGAAATGCACCGAACTTGATCCTTCTTGGACCAACCGCGGTTTCACTAGCTTGTGGCAGTCTCGGCCAGCTGATGACTTGCGAGAATTTCACGACTACCTTGCGAACAACCGACTAGCTGAGAGACTGAGGCAGCATTGGGTCAAGGTTCTAAGCAACCCGAAGTACCGTCGAGCAGTTGCGGGTATAGATGGTCAGGTAGAACTGCTCCCCAAGAACGCCATATCCCTCGACGAAATCCACGGCGCTACAGCCCTCAGCCAGCTACTCTCGGGGGCAATTACCGAGGACTGCGAGTTGTACGCGGGATTGACACTCGCGGAGTGGGTCCGCGGCTACTCTGCGTTACAGAGCGTTTGCGCAGCCGCTATAGCTAGGGGCGACCCTGATCATCTCACCATTCGATTCAGTCGTCCTGATCTAGTGGCACTCCTAGAGCGCCTCGGACTACAAAATAGCAAGGCGGAGGTCTTCGTCAACCACGCGACCTATAGAAAGGCAAGTCGAGACTTGTTCGACCAGCCTCTGATCAAGCTTCAAGACGGAAGCCTCATTCTGCTAGCGCTTTCCGGTGCGACCTCGTCCATTCCGAATGTCATCTTATCGACACTTGGGATGCTAGAGGTCAATCTTGATGGTCGAGGCAAGCGATTCGAACGGTACATCATCGAGTTCCTAGGCAGGCAAGGTATCAAGGCCAAGAATATCGTGTGCAAACGCGGTGGTGAGATATACGACTACGATGTCGCCTTCGTGTGGGGCGACTACCTCTTCCTACTGGAGTGCAAGAGTCGTGGCCTTTCAGGTGGCGACCCAACCAAAGCCTATTATTTCTCACTTGGCATTCGTGATGTAATAAAACAAGTTAAGCGTTTGGCCGACGGCTTGGAGCGCTATCCCGATATTCTCACCGATCACTTTCCCGAAGCTGTTGGTAAGCAGGTAGTGCACTGTGTGATCAACTCACTGCCGTATGCAGTAATTGATGGAATAGACGACATACACTTCACTGACGAAGGGTCGTTCACTCGATTCTTCCAACAATCAGAGATTGGGCCACGGAGTTTCGACCGCGACAAAGGCCTAGGTGACATAGATCCAGGCACGGCCGTTGCATTTTTGTGGGATGGGCCTTGTCCGACGCCCGAAGACCTCTTGCGGCAACTAAAGAACCCGATTCAGCTTGCGATATCTACAACGCACACGACGCTTTCTCCGCTTTACGTGCCTGTTGGAGAGCAAACCGCACTTCAATTGATTGCGTTTGGTAGTACAGACACTACACTTGCCAGCCACAGGCAGGCTGCGCGAGAGGCTGGTTATCGAAGTGGAGGCGATCCATCGGATCTTCCATAAAGACAAGAAATTTTGTGTTCGACGCTAACGGTGACGGTGAGCTTTGGGCTTTCGAGATGCTCCTGTGAATGACCGTACCTCGCTTAAACGGACGGTCCGGGCGCAACTGGTAAAGGTCACCTTGCGACCCGAAGTAGCCGCACAAAGTGCTGCTTGAGGCTCTTACGAGGCGGCCTTGCAGTAAACGCTTTGATATCGAGTCCGTCGTGAATCAAAGGGCGGATATTGGCAACACCGCCTCTACGAAATCTGGGGCGGTTCATTGAGCCTTGAGCTGCATTAGGAGCGCTCGTGTCTAACCAAGCCCCCATTCTTCACTCCGAACAAACGCAGAATTGGCTCAACCAGTTCGCAATGGGCGACCGCAAGCTCGCCGAAGAGTTGCTTTCAGCCTTCATGCTTGTGTCTCGTGATGATTTCCACGACCACTTGCGGGAGCTCATTCTTGAGCGCGCAGCTCTGGTGAACGGTGTCGTGGCGCTTTATGCAGAGCGTGAGTTGAGGCACCGATTCGGCGTTCCTCACCGCCTGTTTAAGGAGTCATCAAAAAAACCACGTCGCGCAGAAGGGAAGGTAGGACCACCAGCAGTCAAAGCGACCAAGGCATACGATCCGTCGGTGGGTAGCGAGGGGATCGTTGCTCAACTGATCACCGAACTTTGTCGTGAATTCCCGAAAAGGTTTGTGAGCCATCCAGGACCCGACCAGATACGCCAAAAGAAAGTTCGAGCCTTTTGGGTTGTGACCGATCTCGTCGGCAGTGGGACGCGTGCCCGAAATTATCTTGAAGCTGCATGGCGAGTGCGGTCCATTCGGAGTTGGAGCTCTGGTCACTTCCTCAAGTTTTCGGTCGTCGCCTACACTAGTACGGCCCATGGGGAGAGGCTGGTTCGAAACCATCCATGCAACCCGGAAGTTATTCAAGTCACGCCCAGCCCAACCATCGATAGCGTGTTCTCGAAAGCGGACGCTGAAAAGATGACGCGACTATGCCAGATGTACGATCCTACGGTGTCCGATTCCAGCTTCGTTCCTTGGGCCTCCGTAGGTGATAGCTTAGGGTATGCCGGTACCGGCGCACTTCTCGTATTTGCGCATGGTGCCCCAAACAACGTGCCATTGATGTTCCACAAGACATCAAAGCGAAAACGTTCACCGTGGACACCATTGTTTCCTGCGAGGGTGTCGGCCACTATCGCTTCCCACTCGTTTGGCGTTAGCTTAAATGCTGAGAAGATTCAGCAACGCCTAACCAAGGTTGGGCAGACGGGCTTGGCCAATTCAAGAGCGGTCTTGAATAGCGACATTCCAACGGGCAAGGTGCTCTTACTGCTTGGCGCCATCTCACGTCCTCGTCGCTTTAGCGACAGTGTGCTATCACGTCAAACGGGCATGCCAACTTACGAGGTTGCTCGCCTTTGCACGTTGATGGCCAGCTATGGATGGATTGATTCTCAGCGTCGGCTTACCGACGCGGGGCAGGGGCAACTGAGCCATGCGCGAAAAAGTGTAACCAAGCAGATGTCCGAGCTGTTGCAGCCTCTTGGTCAAATCGAGATAAAACCGTACTATCCGAAATCGTTGAGGCATCCGGTCTAAGCAATCTAGATTCGGTGCGCGTCGAAGAGGACGTAACCACCATCGATGCGCCTCGGCGTATCGACCGGGCACAGACTACTGTCGCTCTATGTAACAGCCCCCGCTTACGGCTAAGTACGCCCGCCACAAGGCTACGTGGCGAGGTCTTCGGCTTGCGGCGGGCGTACTCACCCTGCGGGTGTCAAAGTAGATGACAGACTGGAAGCCTCAACCCTATCGCCGCGCAGCAGAGGATCTTGGCATATCCAAAGCAGTGCTCGACGCCTCCATCGCCGCAAGCTTGGCCGTGGTAGACGTCAACCCATCCCTCCCACCAATTCTGACACTTAAGCATTTGTCCCACTTGAGCGGCGTACCGTACCAAGACTTGCGCCTAATAGTCAGTCGTGAGAACGCAGACCCGTACAAGATTTTCCGAATTCGCAAGCGCCCGAGGCGAGATGGGCTCACGCAATTTCGGGTGATTTGTATTCCTGAGGTCAAGCTTGCAGAGGTACAGCAATGGATAGCCAGAAAGGTGCTGGCTCACGGCCGGCCTCACTCGGCAAGTACGGCTTTTGCACCAGGCTCGCGATTAGTTGACGCAGTGCAGCCTCATTGCGGCAGCCGCTGGATCATCAAGGTGGATGTACGACGCTTTTTTGAATCGGTATCCGAAATAGCGGCCTATCGAGTGTTCCGACGTTTAGGCTACCAGCCACTCATGTCGCTGGAACTTGCTAGGCTATGTACACGAGTCGGCCCGATTACAAAGCTAAGGCGCACACGTCACTGGACACGGGTGGCGCCGCTAGATGCTGCAACAATTAGGAGCTACGCAGTTCGCCATCTGGGGCACTTACCTCAGGGCGCATCCACCAGCCCAATGCTTGCCAACTTGGTCATGTGTGATGCCGATGCCGAACTTACCAAAGCCGCCGAGTCATTCCATCTAATCTACACCCGGTATGCCGATGACCTAACCTTTTCGACACGTAATGCCGCGTTTGATCGGAGTGCTGCGGTAACGCTTATCAAACAGGTCTATCGAGTATTGGGGCGCTTTGGACTTGAGCCCAACCTTGCAAAAACTCAGGTCGTGCCACCTCGAGCACGGAAAATTGTACTTGGCCTCTTGGCAGACCAGGATGTGCCCCGCCTAACACGTGAGTTTAAGAAAAAAATGCGCATGCATCTCTACTATTTAGAGCGCGCAGACGTAGGCCCAGTGAGGCACGCGCAGCAGCGTGGATTTTCAGCGGTTGCTGGACTACGCAATCATTTGTTGGGACTTGCAGCATATGCTTCCCAAGTAGAGCCCATGTATGGGGCCGAACTAAGGAAGAGACTCATGGCAGTATCTTGGCCCATTGTTTATTGAGGTAAGTGACGTCCCCCCGTCTTGAATAGCACTTCGCTTTAGAGTCCGGCCCCCGATATTACCGGTTTCTTCATCGCTAACTGCCGGGCGTACGCCGAGGGCGTCAGCCCGCCCAACACCTTCTTCGGTCGTTCCTCGTTGTATTCCCGCCGCCAGGCTTCGATCAGCACCCGCGCATGCGCCAAACTGGTGAACCAGTGCTCGTTCAGGCATTCGTCACGTAGCCGTCCGTTGAACGATTCGATGTAGGCGTTCTGATTCGGCTTGCCCGGGGTTCGATCTGCCGCAGCGTAATGCCGCGCTGATGCGCCCAGTTCAGCATCGCCCAGCCGCAGAACTCCTTACCATTGTCAGTGCGGATGATCTGCGGCAAGCCGCGCCAGAGTCCCAGTCGATCCAGTTGCCGCGTCAGGATGTCACCGCTGATGGCCCGCTCCGGGATCACCGCAATGGCCTCATGGGTCGCGTCATCGACGATGGTCAGGCACTTGATCACCCGGCCTTCGGCGGTGCGATCGAACACGAAGTCCATCGACCAGACCTCGTTGGCGGTCTGCGGTCGCAGCAGCGGCTGTCGTTCGGCCAGTGCAACCTTCTTGCGTTTGCGTCGCCGCACCTGCAGTCCGGCTTGCGCATACAGCCGTTCGACCCGCTTGAGCCCCAATCAATCTCCTCTCACAAACGTAAAGGACCGAATTAAAGGGGGCCTGGCTTTTCAGCGCCGAAAAACAAGAGGCCTCCGACAAGGGGAGGCCTCTTAACTAATCCCAAAAATCTAGAAATTTGGGAAAAATCTAAATCTTGGCGGGATCCTACAACGTCAGATATCGATGTTCCGCGCCACCAGCGCGTTCTGTTCGATGAAGTGCCGGCGCGGTTCGACCTGGTCGCCCATCAGCGTGGTGAAGATTTCGTCGGCGGTGATGGCGTCGTCGACGCTGACCTTGAGCAGGCGGCGGACGTTGACGTCCATGGTGGTTTCCCACAGCTGCTCGGGGTTCATTTCACCGAGGCCCTTGTAGCGCTGGATCGAGACGTTGCGGCGGACTTCGCCGATCAGCCAGTCGAGCGCGTCCTTGAAGGTCGGCGCCTTCTGGCGGTTGTCGCCACGGCGTACCTGCGCGTCCGGGCCGAGCAGACCGGCGAGTGCGACGGCGGTCTTCTTCAGCTGGGCGTAGTCGCCGCTCTGGATGAAGTCGTCGTCGATGTACTGCATGGTGATCACGCCGTGCAGCTTGCGTTCGATCTTCAGTTGCCAGCCTTCCTCCAGCGCGTCGGCTTCGATCGTGAACGCCGGATGGTTGACCGCCTTGGTGAGGCGGGCGGCGCCGTCCTGCGCTTCGGCTTCCGAGCCCAGGGTGATCGGTTCGATCGCCAGCAGGGCCTGCAGGATGCTCGGGTCGAGGAAGCGGCTTTCGCGCTCGATCACCGCTTCGGTAACGAAGTACTGCTTGGCCAGCGTTTCCAGCGCGTCGCCGCCGATACCCGGACGGCCTTCGCCCGGCAGCAGTTCGGCATCCTTGAGCGCGGCGCGCAGCAGGTGCTGCTTCAGCTCGGCCTCGTCCTTCAGGTAGGTCTCGCTTTTGCCGTGCTTGAGCTTGAACAGCGGCGGCTGGGCGATGTAGATGTAGCCGCGCTCGACCAGCTTGGGCAGCTGGCGGTAGAAGAAGGTCAGCAGCAGGGTGCGGATGTGCGAGCCGTCGACGTCGGCGTCGGTCATGATGATGATGCGGTGGTAGCGCAGCTTGTCGATGTTGAACTCGTCCTTGCCGATGCCGCAGCCCAGTGCGGTGATCAGCGTGCCGACTTCCTGGCTCGACAGCATCTTGTCGAAGCGTGCGCGTTCGACGTTGAGGATCTTGCCCTTCAGCGGCAGGATGGCCTGGAACTTGCGGTCGCGGCCCTGCTTGGCGGAGCCGCCTGCGGAATCACCCTCGACCAGATAGAGTTCGGACAGCGCCGGATCGCGTTCCTGGCAGTCGGCCAGCTTGCCCGGCAGGCCGATGCCGTCGAGGATGCCCTTGCGGCGGGTCAGTTCGCGCGCCTTGCGCGCAGCGTCGCGCGCACGCGCGGCTTCGACGATCTTGCCGCAGATGATCTTGGCGTCGTTCGGGTTCTCGAGCATGAAGTCGGCCAGCGCCTGGCTGATGACTTCGGACACGACCGGGCCGATCTCGCTCGACACCAGCTTGTCCTTGGTCTGGCTGGAGAACTTCGGGTCGGGCATTTTCACGCTCAGCACGCAGGTCAGGCCTTCGCGCATGTCGTCGCCGCTGGTCTCGACCTTGGCCTTCTTGGCGAAATCGCCCTGCTCGATGTACTGGTTCAGCGTGCGTGTCATCACCTGGCGCAGTGCGGTCAGGTGGCTGCCGCCGTCACGCTGCGGAATGTTGTTGGTGAAGCACTGCACCGATTCCTGATAGGTGTCGTTCCACTGCATCGCCACTTCGACGGTCATGCCGTCCTTCTCGCCGATGGCGTGGAAGATGTGCGGATGCAGCACCGACTTGTTGCGGTTCATGTACTCGACGAAGCCGCTGACACCGCCGGTGTAGTTGAAGTTCTCTTCCTTGCCCTGACGGCGGTCGATCAGCGTGATGTTGACGCCGTTGTTGAGGAAGGAGAGTTCGCGAATGCGCTTGGCAAGGATTTCGAAGTGGAACTCGACCACGCCGAATGTTTCTTCCGACGCGAGGAAGTGCACCTCGGTACCGCGCTTGTCGGTGGTGCCGATGATCTTGAGCGGATCGACACGCTCGCCACGGCGGAACTCCATGCTGTGGGCATGGCCGTCGCGGCGGATGGTCACGCGCAGCCAGTCGCTCAAGGCATTGACGACCGAGACGCCGACGCCGTGCAGGCCGCCGGAGACCTTGTAGCTGTTCTGGTCGAACTTGCCGCCGGCGTGCAGCTCGGTCATGACGATTTCGGCGGCCGAGCGCTTGAACTCGTCGTCTTCCTTGATCGCGGTCGGAATGCCGCGGCCGTTGTCCTCGACCGAGATCGAGTTGTCGGCGTGGATCACGACCCGGATCGTGTCGCAGTGGCCGGCCAGCGCCTCGTCGATCGCGTTGTCGAGGACCTCGAACACCATGTGGTGCAGGCCGGTGCCGTCCTGGGTGTCGCCGATATACATGCCCGGGCGCTTGCGGACCGCCTCCAGCCCCTTGAGGATGCGGATGCTGTCCGCGCCGTAGTCCTGGCCGTTCTGCTCGTTCGGAAGATCGCTCATGTCGTCGTCGTGTCTCTTGAAATGCAAAAAGGCCAGGTTCGCCCTGGCCCGGCGTCATGCGGGGATCTAGATCCGCATCGGCATGACGATGTATTTGAAGTGCTCGTTGTCCGGAATCGTCACCAGCACCGACGAGTTCACGTCACCGAAACTGAAGTGCAGCGTTTCGGCACTCAGGTTGGTCAGCACGTCGAGCAGGTACTGGATGTTGAAGCCGATATCCAGCGGTGCGCCCTGGTAGGCGACTTCGACTTCTTCCTGCGCCTCTTCCTGCTCGTTGTTGTTGCAGAGGATCTTCAGCAGGCCTTCAGTCAGCACCAGACGGACGCCGCGGAATTTCTCGTTCGAGAGGATGGCGGCGCGCTGCAGCGACGACAGCAGGGACGTGCGGTCGATGGTCAGCAGCTTGTCGTTGTTCTGCGGAATCACCCGGTTGTAGTCGGGGAACTTGCCGTCGACGACCTTGGAATGGATGACGATGCTGCCGAAGCTGAACTTGACCTGGTTGCCGGCGATGTCGATCGCCACTTCGTCGTCGACGTCGCCGAGCAGCTTGTACAGCTCGAGGATGGTCTTGCGCGGCAGGATCACTTCGTTCTTGTCGAAGCTCGCCGACAGCTCGGTCGAGGCGAAGCCGAGACGATGGCCGTCGGTGGCGACCAGCTTCAGGTGGCTGCCTTCGGTGACCACGAAAAGGCCATTCAGGTAGTAGCGGATGTCCTGATGCGCCATGGCGTACTGGACGCGGCCGAGCAGCGCCTTCAGCTGGCCCTGCGGCATGCGCAGCGTTGCCTTCAGGTTGGTGTCGACCGCCAGCGTCGGGAAATCGCCCGCCGGCAACGTCTGCAGCTGGAAGCGGCTCTTGCCCGCCTTCAGCGTCAGGCGGCCATCGGCCTCCTCGAGACTGACGACGGTCTTGTCCGGAATCGCGCGCAGGATGTCGGAAAACTTCTTGGCCGATACGGTGATCGCGAAATCGTCGCCCGAAAAACCTTCGCGCTGACTGCTTTCGATCTGGATTTCCAGATCGGTGCCGGTGAACGACAACGCGTCACCGGCCTTGCGGATCAGCACATTCGACAGAATCGGCAGCGTGTGACGGCGCTCGACGATCCCGGTGACCGTGGCGAGCGGTTTGAGCAGCGCATCGCGTTCAGCTTGCAACAGTTGCATGACATCCCATCCGCGAGAAAATTGTTTGAAGTGGAACCGCCGAATTTTACCTTAAATCAGCGGCTTCTGATGCCGGCGCGGCGTCAGCTGCGCAGCATTTGCAGCAGCACGCTGTACTGGTGGCCGAGTTCCTGATCGTTCTGCCGCATCTCGTCGATGGTGCGGCAGGCGTGCAGCACCGTCGTGTGGTCGCGGCCGCCGAACGCGTCGCCGATCGCCGGCAGGCTCATCTGCGTCAGTTCCTTGGTCAGCGTCATCGCGATCTGCCGGGGCCGGGCGATATCGCGCGTGCGCTTCTTGCTGTGCATGTCGGCGACCTTGATCTTGTAGAAGTCGGCGACGGTCTTCTGGATGTTCTCGACCGAAATCAGCCGGTTGCCGGCGGCGAGAATGTCCTTCAGCGCTTCCTTGGCCGCGTCGAGCGTCAGCGGCTGGTTGGTGAAGCGCGAGTAGGCGAGTACCCGTTTCAGCGCGCCTTCCAGCTCGCGCACGTTTGAACGGATGTGTTTGGCAACGAAGAATGCCACGGTCGAATCGAGCTTGAAGTTCTCGCGCTCGGCCTTCTTCATCAGGATCGCCACGCGCATCTCCAGCTCCGGCGGTTCGATCGCGACGGTCAGCCCCCAGGAGAAGCGCGACGTCAGCCGCTCCTGCAGTCCTTCGATTTCGCGCGGAATCCGGTCCGACGTCAGGATGATCTGCTTGTGGCCTTCGACCAGCGCGTTGAACAGATAGAAGAATTCTTCCTGGGTCTTGTCCTTGCCGACGAAGAACTGGATGTCGTCGATCAGCAGCAGGTCGAGCGAGTGGTAGTAGCGCTTGAACTCGTCGAACGCCTTGTGCTGGTAGGCCTTGACCACGTCGGTGACGTACTTTTCGGCGTGGATGTAGCGGATCTTCGCCGCCGGATTGCGCTGGTGCACGAGATTGCCGATGGACTGGATCAAGTGCGTCTTGCCGAGGCCGACGCCGCCGTAGACGAACAACGGGTTGTAGCTCTCGCCCGGATGTTCGGCCACCTGCTGCGCCGCAGCGCGTGCCAGCTGGTTGGCCTTGCCGGTAACCAGCGTCTCGAACGTGAAGTTCGGATTCAGGCGGGTCGTTTCGTGATTGGCCGCAGCGGCGGCGATCACCGGCTGCGCCGGCGCCGGATTGGCCGGATTGCTGCTCGGCCGGCGCGGCTGGGCCGGCGCCGCGGCGACGGCGCTGGACGACTGGCTGGGCGCGGCCTTGCGCGGGCCGCTGCCGACCTTGAGCGAAATCGTCGGCGCTTCACCGCCACAGAAACCGGCGGCGGCTTCTTCGATCAGGCCGAGAAAACGGTCACGGATGAACTGCAGGAAAATCTGGTTCGGAACGATCAGATGCAGCGCGTCATCCTTGGGCTCGGCCACCAGCGGGCGGATCCAGATGCGGAACTGGTCGGCGCCCAGGCGGCCTTCAAGTTCGGTCAGGCAGTGGGCCCAGCAATTTTCGAGCGCGGACATAGAAGGGGGCCAGCTTCGCGACAATAGCAGGCCACGCCGGAAGTCGATTTCAGGCGCGGCGGCGGTGCGAAGCCGATGGCAGGGTGGTGGTGGATTGGCTGAATTCTACCCTGAGCCGGCAAAGTTATCCACAGGTTTGCCACAACATCGCCCGACGAAAGGGTTGACAAGCCCATGGCTTTATTGTGGAATCAATGGTTTACTGTCGATTTAGTCCGCTCAGGAATTCTAGTCATGAAACGTACTTTCCAGCCGTCCGTTATCCGCCGCAAGCGCACCCACGGTTTCCGCGCCCGCATGAAGACCAACGGTGGTCGCAATGTGATCGCCGCGCGCCGCGCCAAGGGCCGCGCTGTCCTGTCGGCTTAAGCAGACCGGAAGCGCCGGCATGGCGCCCGCTCTTCGCTACGGCTTCCCGCGGGTACTGCGCCTGCTGAAAACGGATGATTATTCATCCGTTTTTAGTTTGCGCTCGTCGGCAAGCAACGACTACTTCCAGGTGCTGGCACGGCCGAACGGCCTGACCCATGCCCGTCTCGGGATGGTCGTCGGCCGCAAGACCGACAAGCGTGCCGTGGTACGCAACTACATCCGCCGCAGCACGCGCGAGGTGTTCCGTCTGCACGCCGCCGAATTCGCCGGGCTTGATCTGGTTGTCCGATCGCGCCGGGCCTTTGGCCGCAAGGAAGGCGAGGCGGCCAGATCGGCATTGCTGAAGCTGTTCCGCAAGCAACGCGCCCGTCACGCGCCGCCGGGATGATGACTTCGATGCTCAAGGCGCTTGCAATCGGCCTGATCCGCTTCTACCAACTGTGCATCAGCCCGCTGATCGGCCCGCGCTGCCGCTATACGCCGACCTGCTCGCATTACGCGATCGAGGCAATTGTTAAACATGGCGTTTCGCGCGGCGGGTGCCTTACAATTCGCCGGCTTTGCCGCTGCCACCCCTGGGGCGGCAGCGGTCACGACCCCGTCCCCTGACTTTCCGAGTACACGATGGACTCAAAAAGACTGATTCTCTTCATCGCGGTCTCGTTCGGCATCCTCTTCTTCTGGCAGAAGTGGATGGAGAAACGATATCCGCAGCTGAATACCCCGCCTGCAGCGACCGCTTCGGCGACTGCCGCGGCACCGGCTGCAGCGCAGCCCGAAACCGGCAAGCTCGCCAACGGCACGCGGATCACGGTGAAGACCGATCTGCTGACCGCCGAAATCGACAGCAACGGCGCCGATCTGCGCAAGGTCATCCTGAACAAGTATGGCGCGACCCTCGATCCGGCCAAGCCCTTCGTGCTGCTCGAGGACGACGGCGCGCACACCTATGTGGCGCAAACCGGCCTGATCGGCGACGGCCTGCCGACGCACAAGAGCACCTTCACCTCGGCACAGACGAGCTACGCGCTCGCCGACGGCCAGGACAAGGTCGACGTGCGGCTCGAGGCCGCCGGCCCCGAAGGCGTCAAGGTCGCGAAGATCTACACCTTCAAGCGAGACTCCTACGTCATCGATGTCCGTTACGAAATCGTCAACGGCGGCAGCAAGCCGTTGAGCGCGCAGGCCTACTACCGCCTGCTGCGTGACGGCAAGGCACCGGAAGGCACCAGCACCGGCATGTTCGGCACGCATACCTTCACCGGTCCGGCCGTGTTTACCGATGCCGGCAAGTTCCAGAAGGTCGATTTCGCCAAGCTCGACAAGGGTGAAGCGGACTACCAGAAGTCGGCCAAGGACGGCTGGGTCGCGATGGTGCAGCATTACTTCACCAGCGCCTGGATCGCCTCGCCGAAGGACAAGCCGGGCATCTGCGGCGAAACCGCCTGCAGCTACGAGCTGAAGGCGGTACCGGGTGGCCTGTATTCGGCCGGCGTCGTCGCCGCGCTGCCGCAGATCGCACCGGGCGCCAAATTCGACAAGACCGTCGAGCTGTTCGTCGGCCCGCAGGAAACCCGCGTGCTCGACCAGATCGCGCCGGGCTTCGATCTGGTCAAGGACTACGGCATCTTCACGATCTTCGCCAAGCCGCTGTTCTGGGTGCTCGACCAGATCCACAAGGTCGTCGGCAACTGGGGCTGGGCGATCATCCTGCTGACCATCATGATCAAGGCGCTGTTCTACCCGCTCGCGGCGACCAGCTACCGGTCGATGGCGAAGATGCGCAAGCTCGCACCGCGCATGGAGCAGCTGAAGGAACGTCACGGCGACGACAAGATGAAGTTCCAGCAGGCCGTGATGGAGATGTACAAGACCGAGAAGGTCAACCCGCTCGGCGGCTGCCTGCCGATGCTGGTGCAGATTCCGGTCTTCATCGCGCTGTACTGGGCCCTGATCGCCGCGGTCGAGCTGCGTCAGGCACCGTGGGCGCTGTGGATCCACGACCTGTCGGCCAAGGACCCGTTCTTCGTGCTGCCGATCCTGATGGCGGTGACGATGTTCATCCAGCAGCAGCTGAGCCCGCCGCCGCCGGATCCGATGCAGGCGAAGATGATGAAGATCATGCCGCTGGTGTTCAGCGTGTTCTTCCTGTTCTTCCCGGCCGGTCTGGTGCTGTACTACGTGGTCAACAACGTGCTGTCGATCGCCCAGCAGTGGTACATCACCCGCAAGGTCGAAAACGAAGACAAGCTCGCGAAGAATTCGTGACGCATTTCGTGATCGTGATCACGACAAAAAAGCCGCCTTCGGGCGGCTTTTTTGTCGTCCCCAACGGGGCTGGTCACGCTCAGCCCAGCGACAGCACCAGAGCATCGCCGTCGGGCTGCAGCGTCACGCCGCTGAAATCGGCGATGCGGCCGATGACGCCCGGCTGCATCGGCACGTGATCACCGACGATCACCACCCGGCAACCGGCCGCGAGACCCGAGGCCACGCCGGCGGCGGCATCCTCGAACACGATGCAGTCCTGCGGTGCGATGCCGAGCGCGCCGGCCGCCTTCAGGTACGGTTCGGGCGAGGGCTTGCCCTGGCTGACGTCCTCGGCCACCACGGCCACGCCGGGCCACGGCAGCGACCCCAGCCTGAAGCGCGTTTCGGCCACTTCGCGCCCGGCCGAAGTCACCAGTGCCCAGCGCGAGGCAGGCAGCGAGGCCAGCAGTTCGGCGACACCGGGACGGACTTTCGCCTCGCCGGCGAATTCGATTTCGAGCGCATCCAGCGTGGCGGTCTCGGTCACCGGGTCCAGATGCGGCGCAACCTTGGCCAGGACGTATTCGGACGTGCAACCGTGACAGATGTCGAGCACGGTCTGCGGATCGATGCCGTGGGCGATGCTCCAGCGAATCCAGCCCTTCTCGACGCCCGGCGTCGAATCGACCAGCGTGCCGTCCATGTCGAGCAGCAGGGCCTTGGTATGAAAAGTCGTCATGAACCTCTCCGTCAAAACGCAAGCGTAATGCGCTTCGATGCGGGCCGCATCGTCAAGCAGCGCAACATTCTCTACAATCAGCTCAAACTGGCAACGAGGTTTTACCGGTGCTGATACGCGAACATCTGGACTACCCGAGGGAACAGCACTGGCGTCTCGAGTATCTCGACGTCGAACAACTGCCGTTCCAGTGGCATTACCATCCCGAGTTCGAGCTGACGCTGACCCGCCACGCCAGCGGCGTGCGCTACATCGGCAGCGATGTCGACAGCTTCGGCGAACTGGATCTGGCGCTGGTCGCGCCGAACCAGCCGCATACCTGGCACGCACAGGCACGGGACGACGGTCGCCACCACGAGGTCGAAGTCATCCAGTTCACCGCTGGCTGGTTCGGCAGCGTCGCGAGCCTGCTGCCCGAACTCGACGCGATCGCCCGCTGGCTCGGCGATGTCCACACCGGACTGGTGTTCGGCATGCAAACCGCCTCGGCCGCAGCGCCACTGTTCGGTACGCTGCGACGGGCAAACGGTCCGGCACGGCTGCAGGCGCTGCTCGGCCTGCTCGAACATTTGCGGCTTGCCGACGATGTACGCCGCATCGGTGCCGTCGTCACGCCACCGCCGGACGAGCCGCGCCTGGCAGCCGCGCTCGACCATCTGTACCGGCACTACCGCGAGCCGGTCCGGCTCGACGAGCTCGCCCGGATTGCCAACACCAGCATCGCCACGCTGAAACGGCTGTTCGCGCTGCAGCCGCTCGGCAGTGTCAGCGCCTATCTGGCGGCGCTGCGCATCGGCCATGCCTGCGACCTGCTGATCAACACCCGCCTGCCGGTCGAAATCGTCGCCCAGCAGAGCGGCTTTCCCAGCCCGGCGCAGTTCTACCGGCTGTTTGCCCGCCACAAGGCGACCACGCCGGCAGCATTCCGTCGTCACTACCACCTGCGCGACGGCCGCAAGGCCAGCCCGTATCATCACGCCCATGAAGACTGAAGTGACCACCATGACGACATCCGAACTGATCGCCGCCGTCGCCACCGCCCCCGGGCGGGGCGGCGTCGGCGTGATCCGCCTGTCCGGCCCGGGCCTGGCCGCACTGACGCAAGCCTTGATCGGCCGCGAACTGACGCCACGCCACGCCCATTTCGCCCGCTTCAAGGCCGCCGACGGTGCCGTGATCGACGAAGGCATCGCGCTGTGGTTTCCGGGGCCGAATTCGTTCACCGGCGAAGACGTGCTCGAGCTGCAGGGCCACGGCGGCCCGGTGGTGCTGGCGATGCTGCTCAAGCGCTGCATCGAACTCGGCGCCCGTCACGCCGAGGCCGGCGAATTCAGCAAGCGGGCCTTCCTGAACGGCAAGCTCGATCTGGCACAGGCCGAAGCCGTCGCCGACCTGATCGACGCGCAGTCGGAAGCCGCGGCACGTTCGGCGCTGAAATCGCTCGATGGCGCGTTCTCGCGCGAAGTCCACCAGCTGGTCGACCAGCTGATCACGCTGCGCATGCTGGTCGAAGCGACGCTCGACTTCCCCGAGGAGGACATCGACTTCCTCGAAGCCGCCGATGCGCGCGGCAAGCTCGCCGGCATCGCCGCGCAGCTGCACGCGGTGCTTGCGACCGCAACGCAAGGGCGGCTGCTGCGCGAGGGCGCGCACATCGTGCTGATCGGCCAGCCCAATGTAGGCAAATCCAGCCTGATGAACGCGCTCGCCGGCGAGGACGTCGCCATCGTCACCGACATTGCCGGCACCACCCGCGACACCGTGCGCGAACTGATCCAGCTCGACGGCGTGCCGGTCCACATCATCGATACCGCCGGCCTGCGCGAGACCGACGACGTGGTCGAAAAGATCGGCATCGAGCGGACCTGGGCGGCGATCGAAAAGGCCGACCTCGCGCTGTTGCTGCTCGACAGCCGCGAAGGCGTCACCGCGCACGATCAGGCCATTCTTGAACGCCTGCCGGCCACGCTGCCGGTGCTGCGCGTCTTCAACAAGATCGACCTGACCGGCGAAGCGGGCGGCGAAGCCGGCGATCTGCGCGTCTCGGCCAAGGCCGGGCTGGGTCTGGCTGCGTTGCGGCAGGCGCTGCTGGCCCGCGTGGGCTGGCAGGGCGAGAGCGATGCGGTGTTCATCGCCCGCGAGCGCCACCTCGACGCGATCCGCCGTGCCCAGGGCCACCTCGACAGCGCCGAAGCCGCCTATTTGCAGATCGAGCTGTTTGCCGAGGAGTTGCGACTGGCGCAGAACGCCTTGAGCGAAATTACCGGCGCGTTCACGTCCGATGATCTGCTTGGCGTCATTTTCAGCCGTTTTTGTATCGGAAAATAACGCGAATATCGATACAGATGACGACTTTTATCTGCTTATTTATCAATAATGAACGCAAGATTGGCGATGTTTTTCATAATGAATTTTAACCGACGTTAACAGCAGATCGATCAAAATCGCCAAACCGCTTCTCGAGTACCGTTCGCACTCATCGACAGGAATTTGCGACCGCGCGCTGAATAATCCGCCTTCTGCTAAACCCGGCGGCTTGCTAGACTCGCCGCATCCAATGTTTCACGTGAAACCATGAGCACGCCACGCTACGACGAATCCGCGGTCAAGGTCCTCAAGGGGCTCGATCCGGTCCGGCACCGGCCGGGGATGTACACCCGAACCGACAACCCGCTGCACATCTGCCAGGAAGTCATCGACAACGCCGCCGACGAAGCCCTCGGCGGCTATGCGAAGACGATCCGGGTGACCTTGTGGCGCGACCAGAGCCTGCGCGTCTCCGACGACGGCCGGGGCATTCCGGTCGGCATCCACCCGGAAGAGGGCGTGCCGGCGGTCCAGCTGGTATTCACGCAGCTGCACGCCGGCGGCAAGTTCGACAAGAAGGACGGCGGCGCCTATGCGTTCTCGGGCGGCCTGCACGGCGTCGGCGTATCGGTGACCAATGCGCTGTCGACGCGACTCGAAGTCGAGGTCAAACGCGATGGTGCACAGCACCGCATCGTGTTCGCCGGCGGCGACGTCATCGAACCGCTGACCGTCACTGGCAGCGCGGCAAAGAAGGACAGCGGCACCACCGTCACCGTCCGCCCGGATCCGCAGTACTTCGATTCGCCCGCCATTCCGCACGCCGAGCTCGAGCATCTGCTCAAATCCAAGGCCGTGCTGCTGCCCGGCCTCGTCGTCAGCCTCGATCTCGAGCAGGCTAACGGCGAGTTCGTGCGCCGCGAGTGGACGTACCCGGACGGCCTGACCGGTTACCTGACCGAGCAGCTTGCCGGCTACGAGACGCTGACCCCGATCCTGCGCGGCGAAAAATACGCCGAGGCCGGCGACGAAAACTTCGCCCCGGGCGAAGGCTGCGCGTGGGCGTTCACGTGGAGCCTCGAAGGGCCGGTCAACCGCGAGTCCTACGTCAACCTGATCCCGACGCCGGCCGGCGGTACGCACGAATCCGGCCTGCGCGACGGCGTGTTCCAGGCCGTGAAAACCTTCATCGAATTCCACAGCCTGCTGCCCAAGGGCGTGAAACTGCTGCCCGAAGACCTGTTCGGCCGCTGCTCCTTCGTGCTGTCGGCCAAGGTGCTCGATCCGCAGTTCCAGGGCCAGACCAAGGACAAACTCACCAGCCGCGACAGCCTCAAGCTCGTCTCGACCATGGTCAAATCGCCGTTCGAGCTGTGGCTCAACGAACATGTCGAGCTGGGCAGGAAACTCGCCGAGCTGTGCATCCGTGCCGCGCAAAGCCGGCAGAAGGGCGCGCAGAAGGTCGAGAAAAAGAAATCGTCCGGCGTCGCCGTACTGCCGGGCAAGCTGACCGACTGCGCGTCGGACGAGGGCGAGCGCTGCGAGCTGTTCCTCGTCGAGGGCGACTCGGCCGGCGGCTCTGCCAAGCTCGGTCGCGACAAGGACTTCCAGGCCATCCTGCCGCTTCGAGGCAAGGTGCTCAATACCTGGGAAGTCGACAAGGACCAGATCTTCGCCAACAACGAAGTCCACGACATCGCCGTGGCGATCGGCGTCGACGCGCATGGCCCGGCCGACAAGCCGGACCTGTCCGGCTTGCGCTACGGCAAGATCATCATCATGTCCGATGCCGACGTCGACGGTTCGCACATCCAGGTGCTGCTGCTGACGCTGTTCTACCGCCATTTCCCCAAGCTGATCGATGCCGGCCACGTCTACGTCGCCCAGCCGCCGCTGTTCCGCGTCGATGTCGCCGGCAGCGGCAAACAGAAGCCACCGCGCAAGTTCTACGCGCTCGACGACGGTGAACTTGGCGCGATCCTCGACAAGCTGCGCGCCGAGAAAGTCCGCGAAGGCGCGTGGAGCATCTCGCGCTTCAAGGGCCTCGGGGAAATGAACGCCGAGCAGCTGTTCGAAACGACGATGA
Source organism: Jeongeupia naejangsanensis (assembly GCF_016865585.1). Taxonomy (GTDB): domain Bacteria; phylum Pseudomonadota; class Gammaproteobacteria; order Burkholderiales; family Chitinibacteraceae; genus Jeongeupia; species Jeongeupia naejangsanensis. Next base: position 97,493 of record NZ_JAESND010000005.1, read on the forward strand.
ACCCGGACACGCGCCGGGTGCTGCGCGTCGGCATCGCCGACGACGTGTCGCTGAACACGCGCGAGCTGATGAACATGCTGATGGGCAAGGGCGAGGCCAGCAGCCGCCGCGCCTGGCTCGAAGCACGCGGCAACGAGGTCGAAGCCGATCTCTGAACCCGGCCAGTCATCCGCGCCAGCAACGCCCCGTTCGCGGGGCGTTTTGCTGTGTACCGCCGACGCCGCCTGGGGGTGCTTTTATACCGTGATCGTTGCGGCATCCCGTCCGCTCACGCGAAACCGCAATCCCGCTTGCTGAAGGAGTCGCGCAGGATGGACGCCAACGCAGCCGTTGGCGCACACTCGGCGCATCCCGTACTGCTTGCTGATACGATCATGATCGAAATCCGCCCCGCGACGGCCGCCGACGCACCTGTACTGGCAACGCTGATGCATGAGTCGGTGCGTCACGCCGGCCGCCTTGCATACAGCGAGGCCGAATGCGCCGCATGGTCACCGGCAGCGCCGGACCCGACAAGATTCGCAATGTCGATGCTCAATCCTGCGCTGCAATTTCTAGTCGCCGTCGACGCCGATGACACCATCGTCGGCTTCGGCAGCCTCGGGCCGACGCCCGACCATCTCGACATGCTATACGTCCGGCACGACCGGATCAGGCAAGGCATCGGCTCGCAGCTGATCGCGGCTCTCGAAGCCGAAGCACACGCACAAGGTGCGACCGAGGTGCACACCGAAGCCAGCCGCTTACTGCGGCCGCGGCTGGAGTGGCTCGGCTACACGCTCGTAGCGGCCGAATGGGTCGAACGTCAGGGTGTGCGGATCGAACGCTTCCGGATGATGAAGGCGCTCTGACCCGGCAGGGGAGGGTCAGCCGAGCGCCGAAATCGCGTTGTGGTCACCATCGCGCCAGCGCCGGACCAGATCGCCTTCGTGTCCGGCCGGCAGCGGTGCCGACGGATCGATCAGTGCGCGGAACAGCTGCTGTCTCGCCCCGAGTGCGGCAAAGCGCCGGCCGATGTCCTCGGCCTGTTGCGACGATTGCAGGCTGGCTTGCGACACGCTCGCGGCTTCTTCGCGCAAGGCGGTCAGGTCCTCGCTGGCTTCACCGACCTGAACCAGGCTGGCATTGACCTCGGCGGCCAGCGTGGTGATGCCCTCGCGCGCGTCGCCGGTCCGCTGGCGAATCGCACCAACGATGCCGGTGATTTCGCTCGTTGCGGTACCGGTACGCTCGGCGAGCTTGCGCACCTCGTCGGCGACCACCGCGAAACCCCGTCCGGCTTCGCCGGCCCGCGCGGCCTCGATCGCGGCGTTCAGCGCCAGCAGATTGGTCTGGTCGGCGATTTCCTTGATCATCTGCACGAAACGGGTGATGTCGGACGACTGGCCGTCGAGCGCGTCGATATCGTCCCGACAGCGTACGGTAGTCGTATCCAGCCCGGCCAGCCGTTCGCGTGCCGCGGCGACGGCCGTGGCACCGTGCGCGGTTCTTTGCATCAGTCCGGCGGCCTGTTCGCGCAGCGCCGAAGCGTCGGACGCCACGCCCCCCAGCAGCTGACCGACTGCCGCCATGCCGCCATCGTGCTGGGTCAGCACCGGCGCCAGCTTGACCAGCGGCGGCTCGGTGCGGACCGGGGTGATCTGGCTCAGAAAACGCGTATCGCGCTCATGCTTGTCGACCAGTGCCTTGAGCCGGGCATTCTCGGCCCGCAACGTCCTGACTTCGTCCTGTTGCGCCGTGCTCCCGCTCTTGCCGCCGAACCATTCACCCAACCCCATATCGCCCCCGTTTTCTTACTGCACGCATGCAGCATGCCTGTATGCCGAACCGGACCTCAGTATGCCGCGACCGCCCTGCCTGACGCATCAGCGACGACTGATACTGTTGCCCAATCGGCGACAACGCCCGGGCAGGCGAACACCGGGCAAGCTGGGGATATCACCAAGTCTGGCTCGGCCGTATCGGCCGTAAGATGACATCAAAATTAATTCACGCTTTCTTTCTCTGGATTCAGGCCCGCGTCCCGCTGGCGTCCCGATCCGCTCCGGATGCATTCATGAACAAACTCATCGTCACCGGCACGGTGCTCGCCGCCGCACTTGCCGCCGGCGCCTGGCATTTCACCCGTTCCGAACCGCAGCCGGCCACGGTCGTCGAGCCGGCGGTACCGCAGCGCACGCTCCGCATCGCGCTCGAAGGCAAGTACCCGCCGTTCGAGTACCTCGACAGCAGCAAGCAGCTCGCCGGCTTCAATATCGATATCGCCAACGCCCTGTGCGCGCAGATGAACGCCCGCTGCGAGTTCAAGCGTTACGACTGGGAGCAGCTGATTCCGGTACTCGGACGCGGCGATGCCGATGCGGTCATCGCATCGATGTCGATCACGCCAGAACGCGAAAAGCAGGTGCTGTTCACCGACGTCTACACCCGGGTACCCGGCGCCTACATCGCCCGCAAGGACCAGCACATCATCTGGCCGGTCCTGACTTCGGAGCGGCTGCGCGACAAGACCGTCGGGGTTGCTGGTGACACAACGTTCGCCGACTACCTGAAACACGAGATCGAACCCGGCCACGTCAGGGTCACGCGATTTGCATCCCAGGAAGACGCCTTCGCCGCGCTCGAAGCGAACAAGGTCGATGTCGTGTTCGGCGACAGCGCCGTACTGACCGATTACCTGCGCAAGCCCGGTCACGCCGAGCAGTTCGAGCTGGTCGGCGGCAAGGTCCAGTCCAGCCAGTGGCTGGGGCAGGGCGAGGCGATTGCCGTACCGGCAGGCAAGACCGCGCTGCGTGACGAGTTCAATACCGCATTGCGCACGCTGATCGCCGACGGCACGCATGCACGACTGCAGAATCGCTACTTCGTGTTCCGGGTTCTGGAGCAGTAAGCACCAACGTTTCACGTGGAACGTTCGTGAAACGACGACGGGCCTCGGGCTACAATGCGCACTGACCGAAACAGCCCAGTGCCATCCATGTCCGATTTCGACGCACAGCCGACCCCAGAAACCCTGCCTGCCGACGATGGCGGCAACCGCCGCTACATCAGCGCCGCCGTCTCGACCCAGGCGCCCGACGACGGCGAGTCGGTCCAGCTCGGCCTGTATGCCGAGCGCAGCTATCTCGAATACGCGATGAGCGTGGTCAAAAGCCGCGCGCTGCCGCAGGCCGAGGACGGCCAGAAGCCGGTACAGCGCCGGCTGCTGTACGCGATGCACGAGATGGGCCTGACCGCGACGTCCAAGCCGGTGAAATCGGCGCGCATCATCGGCGATGTGCTCGGCAAGTTCCACCCCCACGGCGACCAGTCGGCGTACGACGCACTGGTGCGGATCGCGCAGGATTTCTCGCTGCGCTATCCGCTGGTCGACGGCCACGGCAACTTCGGTTCGCGCGACGGCGACGGCGCCGCCGCCTACCGCTACACCGAAGCGCGGCTGAGCCCGATCGCCGAGCTGCTGCTGTCCGAACTCGACGCCGGCACCACCGACTTCATCCCGAACTACGACGGTGCCTTCGACGAACCGGTGCTGCTGCCGGCGCGACTCCCGATGCTGCTGCTCAACGGCGCGTCGGGTATCGCCGTCGGCATGGCGACCGAAATCCCGCCGCACAACCTCGGTGAAGTCGCCGACGCGGCGATCGCGCTGATCCGCCAGCCCGGCCTCGATACTGCCGCGCTGCTCGAATACATCCAGGGGCCGGACCTGCCCGGCGGCGGTCAGATCATCTCGTCGAAGAAGGACATCGTCGCCGCGTACGAAAACGGCCGCGGCAGCCTGAAGACCCGCGCACGCTGGGAAAAGGAAGAACTCGCGCGCGGCCAGTGGCAGATTGTCGTCACCGAACTGCCGCACGGCACTTCGTCGCAGAAGGTGCTCGAGGAGATCGAGGAGCTGACGAACCCGAAGATCAAGAAGGGCAAGAAGACGCTGACGCAGGAGCAGGACCAGACCAAGAAACTGCTGCTGTCGTCGCTCGATCGCGTCCGCGACGAATCGGGCAAGGACCAGCCGGTACGGCTGGTGTTCGAACCGAAGTCGTCGCGCCAGAATGCCGACGAGCTGATGACGCTGCTGCTGGCGCACACCTCGCTGGAAACCAACCTGTCGATCAACATCGTCGCGATCGGCCGCGACGGCCGGCCGGGGCAGAAGAGCCTGCGCGACCTGATCGCCGAGTGGATCTCGTTCCGCTTCGACACGGTGCGCCGCCGCACCGAACACCGGCTCGGCAAGGTCGACGACCGCATCCACATCCTCGAAGGCCGGATGATCGTCTTCCTCAACATCGACGAGGTGATCCGCATCATCCGCGAATCGGATGAACCGAAGGCCGCACTGATCGCGCGCTTCAACCTGTCCGACCGCCAGGCCGAAGACATTCTCGAAATCCGCCTGCGCCAGCTGGCACGCCTTGAAGGCATCCGGATCGAGCAGGAACTCGCCGATCTCAGGACCGAGAAGGAAGGGCTCGAACATCTGCTGGCCAACGCCGGCGCGATGCAGAAACTGGTCGTCAAGGAAATCGAAGCCGACCGCAAGAAGTTCGCCGACCCGCGCCGGACACTGATCGAGGAAGCCGAAAAAGCGGTGATCGAAGTCTCGGTCGTCGATGAACCGACGACGCTGATCCTGTCCGAGAAGGGCTGGATCCGCTCGCGCCAGGGGCACGGCATCGAACTGGCCAGCCAGAGCTTCAAGGACGGCGACAAACTGCTCGCGGCGATCGAATGCCGCACCGTCGACAACGTCGCGCTGATCGGCTCCGACGGCCGGGTCTACACGATCCAGGCCGCCGTGGTGCCGGGCGGACGCGGCGACGGCGTACCGGTGACGACGCTGGTCGATCTGGCCGCCAAGAGCCGCATCGTCCAGCTGCTCACCGCTGCGGGCGACGAATGGCTGGTGATCGCCAATTCGGCCGGTTACGGTTTCGCCTGCCAGTTCGACAACCTCTTGAGCCGGCAGAAGGCCGGCAAGAGCTTCATCAGTGTCGACGAAGGAGAAGTCATCCTCAAGCTGGCGACCTTTGTTCCACGTGAAACATCGCTGGTCGCGTGTCTTTCCAGGGCCGGCAAGCTGCACCTGTTCCCGTACGCGGAATTCAAGCAGCTGGCCGGTGGCGGTCGCGGCGTGATCACGATGGCGCTCGACGACAAGGACGAACTCGCCGGCATCACCGTGTGCGATGGCGAAACGCTCAGGCTCACCGGCGCCGGCCGCGGTGGCAAGACGACCGAACTGGTGCTCGACGCCAACGGCATGGCGCCCTATGTCGGCAAACGCGCCCGCAAGGGCAAGCCGATCGCGCTGAAGCTGCCGGGCTTCTGATGAGTCCGACGCTGGCCGCGACCTGGCAATCGCTCGGCATCTTGGAGTCTGTGATCGCCGAAAAGCGGCTGACGCTGTATGACGAGGCCGACGAACTGGTGATTGCCGAAGTGGGCGATGACGGCCGCGAATGGCGGCTGACCCCGGCGGCCTGCGACGCGTGGCGGGCGATGCAGGCCGCTGCGGCGGTCGACGGGGTCACGCTGCGCATCGCTTCGGCGTGGCGCGGTATTGCCCGGCAGACCGAGCTGGTCCGGGCCAAGCTCGATCGCGGCGAGACGATCGCGGCCGTACTCGAAAGGCTGGCACCGCCGGGTTGCAGCGAGCACCACACCGGCCGAGCTGTCGACGTCTACGAACCGGGTGGCCCGGTGCTCGAGGAAGCATTCGAAACGACTGCGGCCTACGCCTGGCTGCAACAGCACGCCGGCCGCTTCGGCTTCACGCTGTCGTTTCCGCGCGCCAATCCGAACGGCTACATCTACGAGCCGTGGCACTGGTGCCATCACCCATGAAAAAGCCGGCAAGACGCCGGCTTTTTCATGGGCGGGACGATCAGATTTCGCCGATGTAATCCATCTTGCCGAGCGGCACGCCGTTGTGGCGCAGGATGTTGTACGCCGTCGTCACGTGGAAGTAGACGTTCGGCAGGGCAAAATTCAGTAGATAGAACTCGCCCTGCATCGGATGGTCGGGCATCCACGGCATCGTCACCGTCTTGCCCGCAGTACCGTCGAGCGCATCGGCCGGGATCGTTTCGAGATACGCCAGCACCGAGCCGATCCGTTCGCGCAGTTCGGCAATGCTGGTCTCGGTGTCGTCGAACTTCGGCGGCGTGATGCCGGACAGTCTGCCGATGCTGCCCTTGGCCTGATCGGTGGCGATCTGCACCTGCTTGAGCAGCGGGTACATGTTCGGAAACAGCCGGCTCTGCAGCAGCACCGATTCGTCGATCTGCAGTTCGCTACAGTAACCCGCGGCGCGGTCGAGCAGGTGCGACAGATTGCCGAGCATGCGCACGTAAACCGGGACGGACAGCTGGAAATAGCTCAGGGACATGATGACTCCTCGGGCAGGGCCGCCGCCGGCCCCGTGACTGAAAAGCTTCATGTTAGCCCGGAAGGGGCGGGGGTTCAGCCCAGATTGAGCCGCTCCAGGCTGTCGGCAGCAGCGCGCCAGTGCCGGGCCTCGACCAGCCGCCCAGCCAGCACGTCGGCACAGGCCTCGGCACCGTCGATGCCGGTGTCGACGTCGAGGTCGTATTCCCAGCCGGCATGCACCCGTGGTGATTCCCAGGCGGCCAGCCCGGCCGCACGATCACCGCGTGCCGCTTCGCGCGCCGACGCGATCGCCGGATCGCAATGCACGGCGACCAGCACCGTCGTATAGCCGGCCAGCTCGGTCAGCAGCTCGCGCTTCTCGTCGCGCTCACACCAGCCGTTGTCGATGATCAGCCGGTTGCCTGCCTGCAGCAGCCCGGGCAGGCAGAAGTGGTAGCCGCGTACCAGCGCCGCCCAGTCATAGCCGGTTCGCGTGATCGGTTCACCGCGGCACATCCGCAGCCAGTCCGAATGCGGCAGCGCCGCCAGCACCTGGTCGATGCCGAAGTACAGGTACTGCTCCGGCAAGCGTTCCTGCAATGCGCGGGCCAGTGACGATTTGCCGGACGAGCTGCAGCCGTTGAGCACGATCACCTGGGGCAGCATCACAGCACCGGCATGCAGAGGTCGATATGACCGTCACCGAAGCCGGACCGGTTGCGTTCGACGCGGGGCCGGGCCAGATCGGGCGTCAGGCCTGCGCGCGGCAGCCAGACGTGCATCAGATCGCGCCAGCGCGGGCCGATATCGTCAGTCATGCCGTAGTAGGCGAACACCGCCCAGCGTCCGCCGAGCAGCCTGCACTCGCCGAAACCGCGCGGAATCGGCGTACCGGACTTGATGGCCACCGCGGTGTCATAACGACGCCGGCCGGCCGGCGTCGTGCTGGGATCGCTCCAGATCAGGCCGTACATGGCGAGTTGCCCCTGATCGAGCTGGTTGCGGCGACAGAACTCGGCAAACTGCGTCCATTGTTCGTTCAGATGACAGCCGTAATCGCCAACCTCGCGCTGATAGAGGAAGCGCATCGCCGGCCATTCCTCGACGGTGATCTTTGCCGCCACTTCGTCGAAAGACCAGACATAGTCGGCAGCGGTACCGGCAATCCGCTTGCCGGGCTGATAGCTGAACGGGCCCAGCGTCTGCTTCAGCCAGTCACGCGTCTCCGGTTCACCCTTGCGCCATGCGCTCGGGGTAAAGCCGAACTCGCGATGAAAGGCACGGCTGAACGTCGCGGCAGAGGAAAAGCCGACCTGACGCGCCACTTCGCCGATCGGCAGATGCGGCGCCCAGTGCAGCAGCGATGCTGCGGTCTCGAGCCGGATTTTCCACAGGAAGGCCTGCGGCGTGGTGTTGTAGCGGTTCTGGAAGCGACGGACCAGATACCAGGGCGAGTAATGCGCCGCATCGGCCAGATCGGCCAGCGTCAGCGGCGATGACATTTCGCGCACCATCCGGTCGACTGCGCGCTCCAGTCTCGGACACGGAATCAGCCGGTGCGGCTGACGGGACACGACGGGAATGTAGTTCGGTACTGGCGCGTTCATCACGGTCATCCTTGCCGACCAGGGCGTAAGGTGAAGACCTTAGCATGCCGCAAGTGCCAGCGGGCGACCAGCCCCTGCCGGCTGTCCAGCAAACGCTGTTTCACGTGAAACAGCCGGCCTAATCCTTGGCGTTGTCGTCGCCGCCGTTACGGGCCCAGAACATCCGGTCCGGCAGCATCTGGCCCATGCCGGGACGGAATGCGTGCTTGAGCGTTTGCCAGGTGTACTCCTGCGCATCACGAACGGCCTGACCCAGCTCGACGCCATTGGCCAGCGCACCGGCAATGGCCGACGACAGCGTCGCTCCGGCACCGTGGAAGCGCCCGGGCAGACGATCCCAGCTGTCGGTGCGCATCCGGCCGTTCTGGCTGAACAGTGCGTTGTTGATCTTCGGCGTCTGCGCTTGCGCACCGGTGATCAGCACGTATTCGCAGCCCAGCTGGATGATACGGTTGGCCGCCGCATCGAGCGGCAGGTCCTCCTGCTCGTCGGCGTCGTCGCTCGCCAGCAGTCTCGCCTCATGCTGGTTGGGCGTGACGATCAGCGAATGCGGCACCAGCAGCTCGCGCAGCGCGGCGATGTATTCGTCGTCCGCCATATCGTCACCGTGACCACGCGGCATCACCGGATCGAGGATCAGCGGTACGTCGGGGTAATCGGCGGCGATCTCGGCCAGCACCGTCAGGCCCTCGACGCTGCCGACCATGCCGACCTTGATCGCGTCGACTTCGGCATCTTCGAGCACGTAGCGCGCCTGGTCGTGCAGCCACTCCGGATCGACCGGCTGAAACTCCTGCAATCCGGCGCTGTCCTGCACGGTGAGCGCGGTGATGACCGGCAACGCATGGCAGCCGAGCGCCGCCAGCGTCAGCAGATCGGCCGACACGCCGCCACCGCCCGACGGATCATTGGCAGCGAAGGTCAGCACGAGCGGGGGGGCGGCATTCATGGGGGGGCGGAACCGATTGGGGTAGAATTCCGATTCTAAACGACGCGAAGGGCGCGACCTGATGAAAAAGTATATGTGTTTGATTTGCGGCTTCATTTATGACGAGGCCGAAGGCCGTCCCGAAGACGGCATCGCCGCGGGTACGCCGTGGGACGACGTGCCGCCGAACTGGACCTGCCCGGACTGTGGCGCGCGCAAAGACGATTTTGAAATGATCGAGATCTGAATCCGGCCCGCCGGCCCGAATCCGCCGAGACACTGAATGAAACGCCAACTCACCGCGATCGCCATTGCCGCCACCGTCCTGCTCGGTGGCTGCCAGCAGGTCAGCACCACCGGTACCGGCGCGACCAACATCACCCGCAAGCAGAGCATGAGCATGCTGGTGTCCGAAAAGGACGTCGTGCAGATGTCGGCGCAAGCCTACAACGACACGCTCGGCAAGGCCAAAAGCAGCGGCAAGCTCAATGCCGACGCCGCGCTGACCCGGCGCGTGCGCAGTATTGCCGACCGGATCATCCCGCAGACCGCCGTGTTCCGCCCCGACGCGCTGAACTGGCAGTGGGAAGTGAATGTCGAGCAGAGCAAGGAGCTGAACGCCTACTGCATGGCCGGCGGTAAGATCATGTTCTATTCGGGCATCATCACCCAGCTCAAGCTGTCCGATGACGAGATCGCCCAGATCATGGGTCACGAGATCGCCCATGCGCTGCGCGAACACGCGCGCGAGCGGATGAGCAGCGAAGCCAACAAACAGATCGCCATGCAGGGGCTTTCCATCCTCACCGGTGGCAAGTACGACGCGCTGCTCGGCATGGGCGACCAGCTGATCGCGGTCGGTTACAGCCTGCCGAACAGCCGCGAACACGAATCGGAAGCCGACGTGATGGGGCTGGAACTCGCCGCGCGGGCCGGCTACAAGCCGCAGGCGGCGGTGACGCTGTGGCAGAAGATGGCCGCCGCATCGCAGGGCGGCTCGCCCGAGTTCCTGTCGACCCACCCGTCATCGAGCACGCGGATCCGCGATCTGCAGGCACAGATTCCCAAGGTCGAGCCGCTGTACGAAACGGCAGTGACCCAGTACGGCAGCAAACGCTGATGCTCTGGTTCAAGGCATTCCACATCATCTTCGTCACCAGCTGGTTCGCCGGTCTGTTCTATCTGCCGCGACTGTTCGTCAACCACGCCATGGCCACCGAACCGGCCGAGATCGCCCGGCTGGCGCTGATGGAAAAGAAGCTCCTGCGCTTCATGACGCCGCTGGCCGTAATGGCCCTCGGCTTCGGGCTGGCGACATGGTCGAGCTACGACTTCTACGCCGGCCCGGGCTGGCGCTGGATGCATGCCAAGCTGACGCTGGTGGCGCTGCTGGTCGGCTATCACGGCTGGTGCTTCAAGCTCGTGCGCGACTTCGCCGCCGGCCGCAACACCCGCAGCCACCGCTGGTACCGGGTCTTCAACGAGATGCCGGTGCTGGCGCTGTTCGCCATCGTCGTCCTCGTCGTCGTCAAACCGTTCTAGGAGCCTTCATGGCGATCGAAATCGAACGCAAATTCCTGCTCGCTTCCGATGGCTGGCGCGACGCCGTGCACCGGTCGACGCGCATTGCCCAGGGCTATCTGTGCACCGATCCCGAACGCACGGTGCGCGTGCGGCTGAAGGGTGACGCCGGCTTCCTGACCATCAAGGGCAAGAACCAGGGCATCGCCCGCGCCGAGTTCGAATACCCGGTTCCCGCTGACGACGCAGCAGCCATGCTGGCGCTCTGTCCGAACGTGCTCGACAAGACCCGGCATCTCGTCAGCGTCGAAACGATGCTGTGGGAAATCGACGAGTTTCACGGCGACAACGCCGGGCTGGTCGTCGCCGAGATCGAACTGCCATCGGTCGACGCCACTTTTGTCCGCCCCGACTGGCTCGGTGCCGAGGTCTCTGCCGATCCGCGTTATTTCAACAGTGCATTGTCCGAGAAGCCGTACTGCCGCTGGTAAGCCGGCACACCCGCAAGGAAACAACATGACCCAGAACGAACAACTCTTCGACGCCGCACAGAAGCACATTCCCGGCGGTGTCAATTCGCCGGTGCGCGCCTTCGGCTCGGTCGGCGGCACGCCGCGCTTCTTCAAGAAGGGCGAAGGCGCCTACGTCTGGGATGCCGACGGCCAGCGCTACATCGACTACGTCGGCTCGTGGGGCCCGCTGATTCTCGGCCACGCACATCCGCAAGTGCTCGACTCGGTGATCGCCGCGGCGCGCGACGGCCTCAGCTTCGGCGCACCGACGCAGCGCGAAATTGAACTCGCCGACCTGCTGTGCGAGATGCTGCCGTCGCTCGAACAGGTGCGGCTGGTGTCCAGCGGCACCGAAGCAACGATGAGTGCGATCCGCCTTGCGCGCGGCTTCACCGGCCGCGACAAGCTAGTCAAGTTCGAAGGCTGCTACCACGGCCACGCCGACAGCCTGCTGGTCAAGGCTGGCTCGGGCCTGCTGACCTTCGGCAACCCGTCGAGCGCCGGCGTACCGGCCGCGGTCGCCGCCGATACCATCGTACTGCCGTACAACAACGTCGCTGCACTGGAAGCATTGTTCGCCACCGAAGGCGACAAGATCGCCGCCATCATCGTCGAACCGGTCGCCGGCAACATGAATCTGGTCCGGCCTTCACCGGCCTTCGTCACCGCCATGCGCGCGCTGACCGAACGCCACGGCGCGGTGCTGATCTACGACGAAGTGATGACCGGTTTCCGCGTCGGCCTGCAATGCGCGCAGGGCCTGCACGGCATCACGCCGGACCTGACCTGCCTCGGCAAGGTCGTCGGCGGCGGCATGCCGCTGGCCGCATTCGGCGGCCGCGCCGACATCATGGGCAAACTGGCACCGCTCGGTCCGGTCTACCAAGCCGGCACGCTGTCGGGCAACCCGGTCGCCGTCGCTGCCGGTCTCGCCACGCTGCAGGCGATCCGCCAACCCGGTTTCTTCGACGCGCTGAGCGCCAAAACGGCAGCGCTTGCCGACGGTCTCAGCAAAGCCGCGCGCGATGCCGGCGTCGCGTTCTCGGCGCAAAGCGTCGGCGGGATGTTCGGCGTGTACTTCAGCGCGACGCCGCCGCAAACGTTCGCCGACGTGATGGTCTCGGACCGCGCACGCTTCAACGCCTTCTTCCATGCCATGCTGGCCGAAGGCATCTACCTCGCGCCGTCGGCATTCGAGGCCGGTTTCGTCTCCGCCGCACACAGCGACGCGGATATCGCCGCCACCGTCGCGGCTGCGGCGCGCATCCTCGGCGCCTGATCCAGCGCCTCCCGAAGGCCGCCGTGCAATGCGGCGGCCTTGCCACCGGTCGGCCGGTAAACGGTCACCGGTGGCCGTAACCCGCCTAAAGCAGTCCGGAGTCATTCAGCTTCATGCTGACGCATCGGGTCAGTACCTGATGGGAAATCACCGGATCACGCGCCATCCCGCCTCTGCGCTATAACCGCAAGAAAACGGCTGAATTTGTCCGTCAGTCGGCACCATCAGTAGCTGTTTTCATACCGGTCATCCGGGATCCCATGCCCCCCGGAATCCGTGTTGTAGCTTGGAAACACGGGTTCATATGATGAAACTCTAATGTAGCGACGCCCGGTAACATCAGTACATCTAAAAATACTGATTTACTTGATGCCGGGGTAGCGCAGCCACATTCAACCGGCGGCAAGCAGCAGGTAGAACAGCGCTTCGGGAGCAGGATCGACATGCATGCACGTTTTCGACTGAACACATTGCGCTATGGACTGGCGCTCGCGTTCCCGGCGCTGGCGCACACCGCTTTTGCAGCCGAACCATATCCGGCGCTGCCTCCTACGTTGAGTTCGTCGGTCAAACCGAACGTGCTGCTGCACATCGACAACTCCGGCAGTATGGATGACGCACCGGCTTCCGGCGGCAGCAAGCGGAAGATGGATATTGCCAAGGAGGTTGCCAAGGATCTGATCGTAAAAAATCCCGATCTGCGCTGGGGTCTCTTTTCCTTTGATACCGGTAAAAACCAGATCGACAATGCCGGCATTCTTCAGGCGCCCGTGGGATCAAGTACGACAACGCTGAACTCCGCAATCGACGGTCTGGATGCCGCGACCTGGACCCCGCTGGGTGAAACCATGGTCGAAATCACCCGTTACTTTGGCGGGCAATCGAGTTACTACGGCAAGACCAAGAACACCACCAGTGGCACCTACTCCAGCCCGATCCAGTACCGCTGCCAGAAGAACTTCGCCATCGTCATTACCGATGGCGATTCGACCAAGGATGATTCTCTGCCAGGAGTCGGCAAGTCGGCCATCGCTTACACCAGTTACGACACTGCCAACAAGGCTGTCTCGAAATCGTTCGAGATCTGCCAGAGTACCAGCACGAAATCGTCGGTAACCTGCCCGGCAGTCCTTGAAGGGTCGAGCAACAGCAGCGATCCGTTCATGGACAAGAACAAGACCACCTATCTGCGCTCGATCCGTGATGCCGCGATGTATGCATACGATGCGGACTTCCGCGTTGGTGGTACCGATCTGGACAACAAGAGCTTCGACGATCCGAAGTTCATCAAGCAGAACCTGACCACGTACACCGTCGGCTTCGATGTCAACAATGAGGTGCTCGCCGCAACCGCGACGGTTGGCCACGGCAAGTACTACACGGCAGGCAACCAGACCCAGCTCACCACGGCATTGAGCAATGCGGTCTCCGACATCGTTGCCTCGGTTTCGAATGCCGGTGGTGTCGCAACGCAAAGCGAAACCACCAGTGCCGGCAACAAGGTGTTCCAGCCCGTATTCAACCCCAAGGGCTGGTATGGCGAACTGCGCTGTTACAATCTCGACGGCTCGGGCAACTTCAACCCGAACACGTCGCAATGCACACCGAACGGCAAGGCGGTGATTCCCGCAGCAGCCAACCGCAAGCTGTATTCGGCAGCGGTCAGCAATGGTACGACGACGGCTTTCGATTTCGGGGCATCACCGGCTACAGTCGTCTCCAACATGACGACTGCACAACAGAATGCACTCGGTACCAACGCCACCGACCGACAGAACGTTGTCCGTTTCCTGCGCGGTGAAACCGTTACCAATTACCGGACACGCAGCAACGGCCTGCTCGGCGACATTGTCGACAGTCAGCCGGTCGTGATCAGCCGGCCAAACGGCCAGACACCGGACGTTGATTACCCGGCATTCAAGACCAGCAACGCCGATCGCAACATGGTCTTCATCGGTGCCAATGACGGCATGCTGCACGGATTCAGTATTGCCAACATGACCGAAATCATGGGTTTCATCCCGTCGTCGGTCTACCCGCACCTGCTTTCACTGAGCAAGGCCGACTACGGTGATCCGGGCGGCACGGCACATACCTATCACGTCAACGGCAGCATGCGTTGGGCCGATGTCAAGCTGGGCAACAACTGGAAAACGCTGCTGGTCGGCGGATTGGGCCAAGGCGGACAGGGCTATTTTGCGATCGACGCAACCAACGGCAGCAATTTCAGCAGTGCAGCCAATACCGTCAAATGGGAATGGACCGACCAGAACAAGGCCGGCATGGGCTACAGCTTCGGTACGCCGCTGATCTACAGCGTCCGCACCTCGGCCACTACCGTGGTACCTGCCGTCATCCTGAGCAATGGTTACGAAAGCGATTACGACGACGGCACCAAGGCGAACAAATCGTCATCGCTTTACGTCATCAACGCCAGCACCGGTGCACTGCTCAAGGAAATCGTCGTCGCCGGCGGTGCGGGCCTGTCTTCCCCGGCTGGCGTCGATGCCGGGCAGGACGGCGTTCTCGATTACGTCTATGCCGGTGATGCCAACGGCAAGTTGTGGCGATTCGATCTGACAACCGATACGCCTGACGGCTTCAGCGTTGCCGCCAACCCGGTCTTCGATGCCGGCCCGACACATCCGATCGTCATGCGTCCGGCGGCCATGATACTGAACAGAGCGGACAACAGTTCGCTGGGCAACTTGGTGCTATTTGGCACCGGCAGACTCCTGACCGACGCCGACCGCACCGATACGACGACCCAAAGCCTGTACGGCATTGTCGATTACATGGAAGCCACGCCGCGAACGATTCCCCGTAGCGAATTGCAAGTTCAAACCATCGATGCCACAGCGACGGTCAGCGACAGCAACAAGCGTGTCGGCAGTTATCGCAAAATGTCGACCAACCTTGTCGATCTGCAGACCAGCACCAGTACCGGCACGATGGCCAAGGGCTGGTATATCGATCTGGCAAATACCGAACGTCTGGTCACATCGCCAATGATCTACGACGACAAGGTGCTGTTCGGTACCGGCATTACCCAATCGAGTGAAGCCTGCCTGCCTGGTGGCAAGGGCTGGATCATGGGGCTGAATCCGCTGACCGGTTCGGTCACCACCAAAAACAACGACAAGAACTTCGCACGCGCCTACAGCTTTGTCGACGTTGTGCCGGATCTGCGCTCGACCGTCGACGACAAAGTCGCCTTCAGTACCGGTAGCGCTTATGCCAGCGGCTATGACAAAAGCGGAATCCCGACCGAACTGACCTACGTCGGCAGCGATGCCAAGTTGGTCACGCCGCCGGCACAGCCAGGGGCATCCGATGTCCCGATAGGTCAGGTCATTGCCCAGCGCGAGGCCAATTCGATGGCGGTGTATGTTGGCAACGCACGCCCTGGCGTATCGACCTTTGCACCGATACCGCGCCCGGCATCAACCGGCAAGGGAACGACCTATACCGGCACGATCGGTGATGACAAGGTCGACAAGGACACACTGCTTGGCCCGGCCAGTGGTGCCAAGGTCGAAACATTGATCTGGCGGGAGATCAAATGATGCGCAAATACCTTCCGTTCAAACGACAGGCAGGCACATCCTTGGTCGAATTGATGGTCAGCATCTCTATCCTCGGCATACTGGCGGCGATTGCTGTTCCAAGTATGGTTGATTGGGTTAGGGATACCCGGCTGGCATCGCAGAGCGACATGCTCGTCAGTGCACTTAATACCGCCCGGCTAGAGGCAGTCAAACGTCGCAGTCTCACGATGGTTTGCCCGAGACCTACCGGCGTGAGCGTCACGAACTGTTCGACGTCAGCCAATGACTGGTCGTCGGGCTGGCTGGTCAATGATTCCAGCAGCAAAGTGCTGGAATTTCTGGTTCAGCGTGGCGTGACCGTCAGTACCGGGGGTGCTGCAACATCGGTGGTGTTCAACCCCACTTTAGGCAGTGCACAAGCAGTGGCCACATTCACGCTTTGCATCAGTGGTCGCAAGCAGCACCAAGTTGCAGTTGCACTTTCCGGGCGCGTGAGCAAATCCATTACCACTACGGTCTGTTCATGATGAGCCAACATCAGCAAAAGGGCATTTCGCTGATCGAAGTGATGGTGTCGCTGATCATTCTGGCTCTGGGTTTGCTCGGGTTGGCCGGATTACATTCACGTTCGATGATCATGAGCCAGAGTTCGTACTATCGCGGCATCGCAGCCGACCTCAGTGCAGATCTGGCTGACCGAATTCGCGCCAACCGCACGCCGTATCTCGGCAGCGGAGAAGATGGCGCAACACCCCTGCCACCGGATTTTTCCAAGTGTACGCAAAGCGGCAGCAATGCGGATCAAATCAGCTGCAATACACAGGATTCGAACCGACAGGCTTATCTGGTCAGCAACGAAATGACCGAATGGAACAGTGCCTTGCGCGCCCAGCTCCCGGGAGCCAGTTTTACACTCGTTCCGGCCAACAGCCAGTCTGCAGGATTCCTTCGCTACACATTGACTGTTACCTGGGTCGACGATCGCAGCAAAACCAGTAGTTCGGCCGATTACAACAGCAGTTATACGACGGTGATCGAATGAACACCTCGCGCGGCTTCACACTGATTGAACTGATGGTCACCATGGCGATTGCGCTCGTGGTGTTGCTAGCGGTTTCCCAACTGTACTTGTCAAGCAAGCAGACGTACCGCGTTCAGAACATGCAGAACCATCTGTCAGAGGATGGTCGTTTTGCACTGTCGATGCTGCAACGGGTCATCGGTCAGGCTGGCTACCGGGCCGATCCAACCGTGGCCTTGGCCACGGACAGGATATCCGGCAATTCTGGCAATTCCGTAACGGTTAAGTTCGCTGCCGATGGCACCAACCAGATCGATTGCGATGGCGCGGTAGCGGCAGCGGGAGCGACGACGCTGGCTGTAGCGCTCAGCAGCGGGAAATTGCAGTGTGGAACCACCGATTGGGTAGCGCCAAGTGGTAGCGGAGGAGGAAGCGAAGTCGCCGATTTCAAGCTTCAGTACGGTATCGACGCCGTCGATACGATACCGGCAACGCCAGCAGATTTCGGTTGCGGTGCCAATGTCGCAGGTGGTTTCAAAGAACGCGATTGTATTGCCAACAGCTATGTCAGCACGCTGACCGGTACACAAACGGCTTCGCAGATCGTTGCTGTCCGGGCTTGTCTGGTCCTGCGCAGTGAAAAGACCGATGTCAGCATCAGTAAACCGACCACGGTCAATGATTGCGCAGGTCAGGCAATTGCTGGCTCGGATACCGACAAGAAGCTCTACCGCACATTCCACACAACGATTGTGCTGAGAAACCGCTAGGAGCTCGAATCATGCCGATCAACTTCCGGAATCAGCAGGGCTTCGTCCTCGTGGTTTCACTCATTCTGCTTGTCATCGTCACCATTCTGGTAGTCAACGCAATGCGCGTAACAACGATGAATGAAAAAATGGCTGGCAACTACATGGACCGAAACCGTGCTTTTCAGGCTGCCGAGCAAGCTATGCGGCAAGGTGAATCATTGCTGCAGAATAATGCAGAGACCTGCCTGAGCGGTTGCACCGGCACTAACGTTAGTGGAGTCGGGTCTGTAGCCACAGGCAATACTATTCCAAATACGTGGTCGGACAACGGTTCGAGCAGTGCAAATATGATTACAGGGCAAGCGACATCTGGAAAATACCTGGTGAATCAACTGAGTGATACCTTGCGGCCTAGTGACAAATCAAGTTGTAAAGCTTACAGCATTATGGGCCGTGGTCAGGGTATTGACTCGCGTTCAGTCGTGGTACTGCAAACTATCGCTTATGTTTGCCCTGTTTCGTAAGGAAAATAGCATGCCGAAAAAAAATGGCGGCTTTACGCTGATTGAATTGATGATTACCGTTGCAATCATTGGAATTTTGGCTGCAATTGCTTTACCTAATTACACTCAATATGTGCTCAGAACGCGTCGTGTTGATGTGCAACGTCAAATGATTGAACAGGCACAAGCAATGGAACGTTATTTCAGCACGAATGGGCGATATACCACAACAGCAACAGGCACCTTGACTTGTGGGGTTGCAGATCCAACTAGCAACTATTATTCCATTGCGACAACATGCGCATCGACGACGTCATTTTCGATTACCGCATCTCCAACGACTGGCAAATCCCAAGCAGGGGATGGGGACCAGGTACTTGATAACACAGGTGCTCGCACGGGAAAATGGACCAGCTAAGCAACTGATTTGTAAATTAAAAAGCCGACATCAGTCGGCTTTTTTGTATTGGTCAATCGTTTAGCGATTTTAAAATCAAACTGTTGAGTTCTTCCATATTCGGGATACCAACATACTGCTTGACGATTTTACCATTCTTGTCGAGTAGGAAGCTGGTCGGTGTCAATGCGACATCGCCAAATGCCTTTGCCAGACTGCCGTCTTTGTCATGGCTGACAATAAACGGTAATGCAGTTCGCTGTCGGTAATTCTCGATATATTCGGGCACATCGTAATTCATTGCAATTGCCAGTGTTTTATAGCCTTTATCGCCATATTTTTGCTGGAGCTTGATCAACTCCGGCATTTCCTGCATGCAGCCACTACAGCTGGTTGCCCAGAAGTTGACGAGTAGCACCTGGCCTTTCAGATAGCTCAGAGAATGTTCTTTCCCTTCCAATGTCGTGAAACTGACATCTGGTGCGGACTTTTTCCCGGAAATGAAAAAACCTACGGCGAGGAGGGCAAGTAAAACGGCGATGGCGCCCAGATAACGCGTCTTCATGGTGATGCCTGTACCTAGTTCGTGCTCCGCAAGTGTACTTCAGCAAGGAGTTCACAGCCTTAGCTTGATGTAAATAGAAGCATATATAAGAGTAGAAACAAGGGAACGGCAATGCTGTGGATAAGCCTGATTCCATCGTCGTTTCAACGACTTGCTGCTCGATTTTGACCGGTAGAAACAGGCCTCGGGTATGTGGACAAGGGGTGGAGCGTTTTGTCCTTTGACACAGGAAGGGACTTGCCCACAGCAAGGTACTTGCTTACCCACAATCCAAGTCATTGATTTCATTATGGCTTTGTGAACAAGCGTATAATCCGCGGCTTTTGAGCTTCAGGAGGGGTCATGGCGATCCAGTGGTTTCCAGGTCACATGAACGCGGCACGCAAGCAGGTCGCCGAGACCATGGCCAAGGTCGACGTGGTGATCGAGGTGGTCGATGCGCGCCTGCCGTTTTCCAGCAGCAACCCGATGATCGAGCAGCTGCGGCGCCACCGGAACCGGCCGGCGCTGACCATTCTGAACAAGGCGGATCTGGCCGACCCCAAACAAAACCGCATCTGGCTGGACTGGTTCAATGCGCAGCCCAATCGTGCAGCCATGCTGCTGGGCCTGGACAACAAGGCCTCGGAGGCCAAGCAGATTCCACAACGGTGTCTGAAACTGGCGCCGCACCGCACCGGTGAGACCAAGCCGCTGCGGGCGATGATTCTGGGCATTCCCAATGTTGGCAAGTCGACGCTGGTCAATCTGTTGATGAGCCGGAAGATTGCCAACGTCGCGGATACCCCGGGGGTGACCAAGAGTCAGCAACGGGTCGAACTCAGCGGCGGAATGATCCTGTACGACACACCGGGTTTGTTGTGGCCGAAGATCGAAAACGATGTATGGGGCTACCGCT
Source organism: Jeongeupia naejangsanensis (assembly GCF_016865585.1). Classification (GTDB taxonomy): domain Bacteria; phylum Pseudomonadota; class Gammaproteobacteria; order Burkholderiales; family Chitinibacteraceae; genus Jeongeupia; species Jeongeupia naejangsanensis. The sequence continues at coordinate 117,399 of NZ_JAESND010000005.1, forward strand.
TGGCAATGGCCGGCTCTGTCGGACGCAATGCTTACAACGACGAGGATGTAGCGTGGTTTGCGCTGGATGTCTTGCGGCAGCGCTATCCGAATTTCCTGCAGACCCGTTACAAGCTCAAGTCGCTCGAAGGCGGCGTCGAAGAGCTTCTCGAGCGGATCGGACGTCAGCGTGGTGCGGTGCTGCCGGGCAACCGCGTTGACACGCAGAAAACAGCGGAACTCCTGCTGACCGAATTTCGCAGTGCAACCATCGGCCGGATGACCCTTGAGATGCCTGATGACGTGGCAAGAGAACAGGCAGAAGTGGTTGAACAGCAGCGTCTGGAACCGGAAGCGTCTTTAACTGATTCATTTGATAAGAGAATACAAGAGTAGAAATAAGGGAGACGGTTTTCTGTGGATAACCCTGTTTTCTGCTTTGAAATCATCATATTGAGCTGATGACACCATTGTGTCGGGGTAACGGTCGAGCTTGTGGATCATTTGGTGGTGAAACTGCAAAGTTTGCTTCAACAGGGCTTGTCCACATCCGTTCAATGTGTTTGTTATCGATTCAGGTCATTGATTTGAAACGGATTCCGTTTTTCCCTGTGGGTAAGTGGCTGCTTCTGGTCCTGCTTCTGGTCCCTGTCGCGCAGGCAGCGGTCGAGGTTCGTGATGACAATGGCGAGCCGGTCCGTTTGCAGCAGGCAGCAAAACGGGTAGTGACGCTGGCGCCGAGCACGACCGAGCTGGTTGCTGCACTGGCACCAGCGTCGCTGGTGGGTGTTGACAGCGCCAGTGACTATCCGGACGACGTACGGACGCTACCGCGGGTCGGCAGGTACGATGGCGCCAATGTCGAAGCGGTGATGGCGCTGAAACCGGATCTGGTCGTTGCCTGGTCCGGTGATGCGATGGCGCGCAGCCTTGCCCAGCTTCGGGCACTGGGCATTGCGGTTTTCATCAGCAAGCCGGCGAATCCCGACGAGGTGGCCGACAACCTGCGCCGACTTGGCGTATTGCTGGGGCGCGACAAGCAAGCGGTTGCGCTTGCTGCCTCGCTTGAGCGTCGTTATGCAAGACTGAAGGACCGGTACGCAGAAAGCCGGAAGCTGAAGGTGATGCTGGAAATCAGTGCGCGACCACTGATGACGGTGTCCGACCGGGATTTTCTTGGCCGGGCCATTGGCGACTGTGGTGGTCTCAACGTGTTCGGCGATGCGGTGGCCCCTTACCCGATCGTCAGCGTCGAAGCGGTGCTGGCCAGAGCACCGGCGATGATCATCAGCACCTCGGCATCGGCGGACCGGCAGCGCTGGATGCGCTATTCGGGCCTGCCAGCCGTTGCGCAAGGTCAGCTGAAAGTGCTCGACGACGACCGCCTGCTGCGCCCGGGACCGCGGCTGGTCGATGGCGTGGCGGCGCTCTGCCAGGTGATCGACGCTGCGCGATCTGCGCGGAAATGACTTAGAATCGCTGCAGATCCACACAAGCCTATCGCCATGGACGCCGAATTCGCCAGTCTCGAAGACAAGCTGGGCCAGCTCGTCAGCCTTTGCCAAGCACTGCGCGGTGAGAATCGCCAGCTGCGCCAGCAGGTGCTGGCACTGCAGCAGGACAACCAGCAGCTGCAGGCCAAGGTCGATGGTGCGCGCAATCGCGTCGCGGCCATCCTGAGCAAACTGCCCGAGGACGAGCAATGAACGCCACCCGTCAGCTCGATATCGTCATCATGGGCCGCGAGTTCCGCGTGGCCTGCCCGGCGGACGAGGAAGAAACGCTCAAGCAGGCCGTTGCCTTGCTCGAGGCGAAAATGCTCGAGATCCGGGGTGGCGGCAAAGTGGTCGGCATCGAGAAGATCGCCATCATGGCGGCACTCAATCTGGCCCATGAATATCTGCACGTGCAGGCCGGTGGTTTTGACATCGGCGCGTACCAGCGTAAAATCACAGCCATGAATTCAGCGATCGACGCGGTGCTGCAGGATCAGACGGCTTTGTTCTAGATCAACATGCACCGGTCGTCGACGGCTACAGTGGTAGTCGAAGACGCAGTCGGTCTCACCCTTCGCTTTCCTGCGGTGTTCGTTTCGGTCCAGATTCTTTGAACCGATAAGCTGTTACCCGGTCGCCAGCTTTTAAGGTGTGCCTGTTGCGAGTGTTCCCTGTACTTCGGTACTTGCCGAACGCACCTGATGGTACCCGGCCGGCGGCCACTTGAACCTGTGGGTTCAAGATGCGGACCGAAACGGCACTCGCGGGAAGCCCTTCTCCTAGGCTGACGTGCTCCACGTTGACCCTGCCCTCCAGCAAGACAAGGCCAACTGGCGCAAGGAATTGCGCCGGCGCCGGGCCGCCATGCATCCCCAGCAACGCCATGCCGCCGCGCGCCAGATCGCAGTCTGGGCCCGCGGCGCTGGTCTGTTGCGTCGCGGGCGCCGGCTTGCAGCCTACATGCCGACCGGCAGCGAGTGCTCGACTTGGCCATTGATGCTGGCGGCGCAGCACCACGGTTGCCGCGTCTACCTGCCGATCGTGCCGAAACGCGGCCGCAAGTTGTCCTTCGTACGCTTCGACGAGCATGCAGTCTGGCAGCTGGGCGCCTACAACATTCCCGAACCGAGACACGCCGAGCACTGCAAGCCGCGTGCGCTCGATGTCGTGTTCGTTCCGCTGGTTGGCGTGGACGGACAACTGCGGCGTCTCGGTCAGGGCGGCGGTTACTACGACACGACATTCCACTTCCGTCGTGCACGCCGGCACTGGCGCCGGCCGCTGCTGGTCGGCATCGCCTTCGATTGCCAGCGGATCGACACTTTGCCGGCCGATCGCTGGGATCTCGGCCTCGACCTGCTGATCACCGAATCGGGCCTCCATCGCCGGCCTGTCTGAGCCGGTGCTAAACCGTTTTGGCATTGCCAATAAGGTGAAAACCGACTTAGATCAAACATCCGCACGGTTTTACACTCGGCAAGCGCAAAATTTCACACGTTGGAAACGGACTCGCACTCTAGAATCAGGGGCGAAAACATAATCCGTAGGCATAAATCGGTCTGCGCGATTTGAAAAAACAGAAATCCGTTGAAAATCAACAAGAGGTTGTCGATATGACTGCATCCCATCGCCTTGAGCTTCTCGCGCCGCTGAGCGGCCTGCTGGTCCCGATCGAACAAGTACCGGATCCGGTATTTGCCCAGAAAATGGTAGGCGATGGCGTGTCGATCGACCCGACATCGAACGTGCTGCTCTCGCCGGTTGCCGGCAAGATCACCCAGCTGCATTCGGCCCGCCATGCGGTGACGATCACGACCGCAGACGGTATCGAAGTCCTGATCCATATCGGTCTCGACACCGTGATGCTCAAGGGCGAGGGTTTCAGCGCCAAGGTCAAGGAAGGCGATACCGTCACCGCTGGCCAGCCGCTGATCGAATTCGACGGTGACGCTGTCAGCCGCAAGGCGCGCAGCCTGCTGACCCAGATCGTCATCACCAACAGCGACCGCGTCGCCCGCTTCGTTCCGGGCAACGGCTTCGTCCGCGCCGGCCAGACCGTTGCACTGACGCTGGAACTCGCCGGTGCACCCGCTGCTGCGACCGCTGCTGCTGCGTCGAGTGACGAAGCCCAGTCCGAACCGGTCCGCGTGCCGAACCCGACCGGCCTGCACGCCCGTCCGGCTGCCGTGGTGGCCAACCTGTCCAAGACTTTCACGTCGACGGTCAAGCTTGTTCGCGGCGATGAAACCGCCAACGCCAAATCGGTCGTCGCGATCATGGGCCTAGAAGTCCAGTACGGTGACGAAATCCACGTCAAGGCCGCCGGCCCGGACGCCGCCGCCGCCGCAAAGGCCGTGGCCGAAATGATTGCCCAAGGTTCGGGCGAGGAAGTCGGCGGCGTGATTTCGCCGGCTGCGCAGAAGCATCTCGCCAAAACCAAGCGAGCCGTTGCACCGGCCAAGCCGAAGTCGGGCGACCCGAACGTGCTGCTCGGCGTATCCGCCTCGCCGGGTCTGGCCGTCGGCCAGATTTTCCAGGTACGCCAGGAAGCGATCGAAGTGGCCGAACAGGGCCGCGATGCGCAGTTCGAACGCAGCAAGCTCGACGCGGCGCTCAAGGATGCGCGCAACCAGCTTGAAGCGCTGAAGAGCGAAATTTCCGATGCGTCGAAGGCCGAGATTTTCAATGCGCACCAGGAGCTGCTTGAAGATCCGGACCTGCTCGACATCGCCATCAACGGCATCAGCAGCGGCAAGAGCGCCGGTTTTGCCTGGCAGACCGCGTTTTCGACCTACGCCGACAAGCTCGCCGCACTGAAGAACGAAGTGCTCGCCGGTCGGGCCAACGACATCCGCGACGTGGGCCGCCGCGTGCTGCGCATCATCGCCGGCGTCAAGGAAGCCGAACTGGCCGTGCCGGAAAACGCGATCCTGATCGCCGAAGACCTGACGCCGTCCGATACCGCCAGCCTCGACCGCGAAAAGGTCCTCGGTTTTGCCACCGTCGGCGGCGGCGCGACCAGCCACGTTGCCATCCTCGCCCGTTCGCTGAACATTCCGGCGATCTGTGGCATCGATGAAGACGCATTGCAGCTTGCGAACGGCACCGCCGTGATTCTCGACGGCAGCAAGGGCTCGCTGCGCAAGAATCCGTCCGAGGCCGAAGTCGCGCAGATCCGTGAGGCGCAGGTCAAGCTGGCCAAGCAGCGCGCCGAAGAACTCGCTGCCGCGCATCAGTCGCCGGTCACCACCGATGGCCACCATATCGAAGTCGTCGCCAACATCGGCGGTCTCGACGAAGCCAAACAGGGCGTCGAACTCGGTGGCGAAGGCGTCGGCCTGCTGCGCAGCGAATTCCTCTACCTCGACCGTGCCGATGCGCCGACCGAGGAAGAGCAGACGCAGATCTACACCGACATCGCCAAGGCACTCGGTACCGAACGTACCTTCGTCGTGCGTACGCTCGACGTCGGTGGCGACAAGCCGCTGCCCTACCTGCCGCAGCCGGCCGAAGAAAACCCCTTCCTCGGCGTGCGCGGTGTGCGCCTGTGTCTGGCCGAGCCGGAAATGTTCCGCGTGCAGATCCGCTCGGTACTGCGTGCCGCGCCGTTCTCCAAGCTGCACATCATGTTCCCGATGATCGCGACGCTGGACGAGCTGCGTGCTGCCAAGGCCATCGTGGCCGAGGAAAAAGCCGCGCTGAACATCACGGCCGACGTGAAGGTCGGGATCATGGTCGAAGTGCCGTCGACCGCCGTGATGTCCGAACTCTTCGCCAAGGAAGCCGATTTCTTCTCGATCGGTACCAATGACCTGACCCAGTACACGCTGGCGATGGACCGCGGTCACCCGAAGCTGGCCAAGCAGGCCGACGCGCTGAACCCGGGTGTGCTGCGCCTGATCGCGATGACGGTCAAGGGCGCGCATGCGCAGGGCAAGTGGGTCGGCGTCTGCGGCGGGATCGCTTCCGATCCGCAGGCCGTGCCGCTGCTGATCGGCATCGGTGTCGACGAGCTGTCGGTCAGCGTGCCGGCGATTCCGTCGATCAAGGCCATGGTGCGCCGCCTGTCCAAGGCCGATTGCCAGAAGCTGGCCGCCGAAGTGCTGCAACTGGGCACCGCTGCCGAAGTGCGCGAGCGCTTGGGTAAAGCCGCCGGCTAAAACCAACAGATCCCCGCGCGGTTGCTACACCCGCGCGGGCCTGTCATTCGCTTGCTCCTCGCGAATGCAAGAAAGACGCCGTGCAAAGCGGCGCTTGTGTATATAAAAAATCAAGCCTCGAGGACCTCGAGGCTCCAGAACGCACTCGAACAGGAGTGAAGCAAACATGATCAATGCCGCATTTGCCTTTCTGCAAAAGATCGGCAAGGCGCTGATGCTGCCGGTAGCCGTGCTACCCGTGGCCGGCCTCTTGCTGGGGATCGGTAGTTCCAACTTTTCCTTCATCCCCGACATCATCAACCAGATCATGGCGCAGGGCGGCGGGGCGATCTTCGGCAACCTGCCGATCATCTTCGCCGTCGGCGTTGCGCTGGGTCTGACCGAGAACGACGGTGTTTCCGCTGTGGCTGCCGTGGTCGGTTTCGTCGTGATGATCGCGACGCTGGGTGTGATGGCAACCTATTTCGGTATCGAACCGGCGACCGTCATGGGCATGAAGTCGATGGAAACCGGCGTGTTCGGCGGCATCATCATCGGCGCCGTTGCCGGCGGGCTGTTCAACAAGTACTACCGGATCGAGCTGCCGTCGTACCTCGGCTTCTTTGCCGGCAAGCGCTTCGTGCCGATTGTTACCGGTATCGCCGCCATTCTGGTCGGTGTGATCCTGTCGTTCATCTGGCCGCCGGTCCAGCACGGCATCGACATCTTCTCGCACTGGGCTGCGGCCGGTGATCCGCGTTCGGCGGCAACCGTTTACGGCGTGGTCGAGCGCATGCTGGTGCCGTTCGGTCTGCACCACATCTGGAACGTACCGTTCTTCTTCGAAATCGGTTCGTACACCGACGCAGCGGGCAAGGTCGTCCACGGCGACATCAACCGGTTCTTCGCGGGTGACCCGACCGCGGGCATCCTGTCGGGCGCGTTCTTCTTCAAGATGTTCGGTCTGCCGGGCGCAGCCATCGCGATCTGGCACACCGCCAAGCCGGAAAACAAGGTCAAGGTCGGCGGCATGATGGTCGCCGCCGCGCTGACCTCGTTCCTGACCGGCATCACCGAGCCGATCGAGTTCTCCTTCCTGTTCGTCGCACCGCAACTGTACGTGATCCATGCGCTGCTGGTCGGTACCGCACAGTTCATCGCCAACACGCTGAACATGCACATGGGCTTCACGTTCTCGCAGGGTGGCATCGACTTCCTGCTGTTCAACGTGTTCGGCAAGTACGCGCAGAACTGGTGGTGGACGCTGATCCTCGGCCCGATCTATTTCGTCATTTACTACTTCGTGTTCCGCTTCTTCATCACCCGCTTCAACCTCAAGACCCCGGGTCGCGAGGATGAGGACGTGGCATCCGCAGGCGTGGTCGAAGGTGACCGTTCGGGCATGTCGCAGCAGCTGGTGCTGGCCTTTGGCGGCCGCAAGAACATCCAGTCGCTCGACGCGTGCATTACCCGTCTGCGCATCTCGGTGGCCGATCCGGCCCGTGTCGACCAGGCCAAGCTGAAGGCACTCGGTGCCGCAGGCGTCATGCAGGTCGGCAACAACATGCAGGCGATCTTCGGTACCCGTTCGGAGAACCTCAAGACCGACATGCAGGCCTATCTGAAGACCGCCGGTGCCGAGGCCGACGGTCCGGCGGCAGTCGCGCCGGCTGCTGCTGTCGCGGCCCCTGCCGCAGCAGCGGCAGCACCGGTCAGCGATGCCACGCGCCAGAAGGCGGCCACGGTGCTTCAGCTGCTCGGTGGCAAGGCCAACCTGCACGAGGTCGAGGCTGTGGCCGTGACGCGCGTGCGGGTGACGCTGAAGGATCTGGCCCTGCTGCAGCAGGGCGAGCTCGAGAAAGCCGGTATCGCGGTAATGCCGGTCAGCGACAAGGTCGTGCAGGTCATCATCGGCAACGATGCCGAAGAACTAGCCAAACTGCTGAAGTAAACAGGCTTCGGTCAACGGAACGGCGTGCCTTTCGGCACGCCGTTTTTCATTTTGCAGCATCGACGGCAGGCCGGCCGGTCTCGCCCTGCTGCGGCGACTACGTTACGCTGGCGCCATTGCCGACTGGAGGGGAAGCCGATGAACAAGCCGATCGTGATCCAGGGGGCGATGCAGGTCGAGGTCGCCTCGCTGATCGCACAACTGGGCGACGCGACCGTCGAGACGACCGGTGGCTGGACATTCTGGTGCGGCCAGCTGGATGGTGTACCGGTCATCGTCAGCCGCACCGGCATGGGCATGAGCAATGCGGCGGCCGCGACGGCACTGGCGATCGAACGCTATGCGCCGGCGGCGGTGATCAATCAGGGCACGGCCGGCGGACATGATCCGGCGCTGCAGCCGAACGATCTGGTGCTCGGTGCGCGGGTGATTCATCTCGGCGCGTTCCAGAGTCCGTTCCGCGATGCCGGCGCAGGCAGCGACACGCTGGGCTGGCGGCCGCTCGACCTGATGGACCAGAGCGAAAGCGCCGAATTCACCATGCCGGTGCCGATGTCGTTCGATGCCGACCCGGCATTGCTGGCGATTGCACGCGAGGTCACTTATGCGGCCGGTCGCGTTGTCGACGGCGTGATCGGGTCCTCCGACGTCTGGAACAACGAACTCGACCGGATTGCGCATTTCCATGCCCGCTACGGCACGCTGGTCGAGGAGATGGAGGCCGCGTCGGTCGCGCAGGTCTGCGGCCAGTACGGCGTGCCGTTTCTGGGCGTGCGGGTCGTCTCGAACAATATCGTCAACGGTTCGGCCCACGACGTGAGCACGGCCAACGCCTGCCAGGCTTTCGTCGCGGCGCTGCTGTCGCATTACCGGCCGCCGGCCGCAGCGCTGTTGCGCCCGCCGCTGTCCACCGAGGAGCAGGCATGAAGCTGACCATCTACCACAACCCGCGTTGCAGCAAATCGCGTGAAATGCTGGCCCTGTTGCGCGAGCGCGGATTCGAGCCCGACATCGTCGAGTACCTGAAAACGCCGCCCGACGCCGAGACGCTGCGGCGTCTGCTGGCGCTGCTCGAACTGACGCCGCGTGCGCTGATTCGCAGCAAGGAAGCCGAGTACGCAGAGCTCGGCCTCGATGACCCCGCACTCGACGACGCGGCGCTGATCGCCGCGATGGTGACGCAGCCGAAGCTGATCGAGCGGCCCATCGTCGTTGTCGATGATGCGCGCGCTGCAATCGGTCGTCCGCCCGAAGCGGTGTTGAAGCTGTTCGACTGATGATCGTTGTCGAAGGTCGCACACGGGTGCGACCTTCGGTCACACCGCGTTGACTGGGGCGAGGCCCGGGGCTGCAAGGTCCGGCCGGCCGGTCTAAGTTGAGAGTTCACCTGTACAAAGGAGGACAGTGCGATGAAGTTGTGGAGCGATTCCTTTCATGACGGCAGCCCGATTCCGGGCGAGTTCGCTTTCGCGGTCGTCGACCCGGCGAACCATGTCGCACTTTCCGCCAACCGCAATCCCCAGCTGGCGTGGCGCGATGCGCCGGTGGGGACGAAGTCGTTCGTGCTGCTGGTCCACGACCCGGACGTACCAAGCCGGGGTGACGACGTGAATCAGGAAGGCCGCGAAGTCGCCGCATCACTGGCGCGTGTCGATTTCTTCCACTGGGTACTGATCGATATTCCGGCTACGGTTCGTACCATCGCGGCCGGCGAGCATGCCGATGGCGTCCAGGTTCGCGGCAAGCCGGGCCCGGCCGCGCCGCACGGTTACCGCCACGGCATCAACGATTTCACCGGCTGGTTCGCCGGCGACAAGGCCATGGCCGGTGACTACTTCGGTTACGACGGACCCTGCCCGCCGTGGAACGATGCGCTGACGCACCGCTATGTGTTCACGCTCCATGCGCTGGATGTCGACCGGCTTGCGCTGGACGGAACCTTTACCGGTCACGACGTGCGCAAGGCGATGTCCGGGCACATCCTTGGCGAAGCACGGCTGACCGGTACGTATACGCTCAATCCGCGGCTGCGCTCGCTCGATGGCCACGCCAACGGCGAATTCCATCAGGTGTCGTGCGAGGCGCTCGACTATCTCGAAATCGCCTGCATGGGGCGCTACAAGCTCCACCTCGAGCTTGTCGGCGGCGAATCGGCGACCGGACTGGCGCAGGACATTCGCGATCATGGTCACGCCGAGTACTTGGTGCTTGGTACCCATGATGGCGACATCGAAATCCGTTTTGATCACATCCGCGCACTGACGCCGTTGACGCACGGTGCACGCTTCGGTCATGTGACCTTGCGCTGAAATGTGCTGATGAAAAAAGCGCCGCTACGCGGCGCTTTTTTTTTGCTGATCCCTGATCAGCCCCTGCGGATCATGCCGGCCTGGCCAGCTAGCCCGCCGCCGCCAGCCAGTGCCGGTCGCGGCGTGGCCGGCGAGCTTGCATCCAGCGCCGCGGGCTTGTCGGCCCGCTGCGGCAGCATGTGGCCGTAGATCGGTGCAACCGGGCTGTCGTACACCGTCTCGGCATCGGTTTGCACCTGAATCTGTTCAAGGCCAGTTCGCGTAATGGTCGTGACCTCGTGCGTGCCTGCCGGCAGCGGCGAGAACGTCAGCAGCAGGTCACGGCTGAGCAGGCCCACTTTCTTGCCGACGGATTCGTCAGGGTTGTCACGGTAGAGCACCGTCGTCCACTGCCGTTTGGCGACATTCGGCGCAGGCTTGCCGGTGAACAGGTCACCGAGGAACTGCAGCGGCGTACGGCTGCGTTCTGTCAGCGACTGCACCTGCCACTGGAGGTCGGAACCGTAGAGGAACAGGTCGAGCCGGTCGCGTTCGGTTGCCGATTTCCAGTCGAACACGCAGCCGATGGCCTTGATGTAACCGGGCTCGCCCGGGCGCTGCGGCTGTGCACGGATCGTTGCGGCGATGTTCGCGCGGATCGGCAGCGCACCGGATGGCAGGTACAGCTCGCCATCGACTTCGGTCCCGCTACGCACATCGTCCGGCAGTTGCGCGTACAGCCGGAAGCCTGATGACGAGATGTCGTCGACCGTGCCGTAAGTGGTGGTGCCGTTCGGAAAGCGCAGCTTGGCCGGCAGCGGAATCGGGAAGCGGTACTCGTGGCGGCGGCTAAGGCTGCTGGCCCGGGTGAACAGCAACATCAGTAGCGCCAGCCCGCCGTTGATGAAGGCCCAGATCGAATTGGCGATCAGGCTGTCGAGCGGCAGCTTGCCGAAATAGGCATACATCGCCAGACCGATCGGGATGGCAACGACCGAGAGGACCATGATCAGGAACTGCGGGATCACGAAACGGCGATAGCTACTGCCGGTGACAGACTTGCTGGTCACGTTGAACTTCAGCTTGCCGCGGAATGCGGCCAGCGTTGCCCAGGCGAAGGCCCAGAAGCGGGCAAAGTTGTACTGCTCGATCATCAGCGACCGGCCGTAACCGCGACTGATTTCCTCGTACATCAAGAAGGTCAGCACGATGTAGGGAATGAAACGGATCAGGAAGCCTTCGCTGAAGCTGGCGATCGGCGACAAGCCGGTGGTCAGCACGACGATGGGCGCGAGGTAGAAAAACCCCTTCTGCCAGCCATCGAAGTAGGTGCTCATCGACGCAAGGTAATTGAGGCGCTGCGCGAACGTCAGTCCGCGCGCGAACACCACGCCTTCGCGTCGCCAGATCTGCATGGCGCCCTGACCCCAGCGGATGCGTTGCTTGATGAAGGGGACGACCGAGGCCGGCGCGATGCCGAAGGCCAGCGAGCGCGGATGGTAGACCGACGCAAACCCCGCCTTGTGCAGTTTCAGCGAGGTGTGCAGATCCTCTGTGACCGTACCCGTGGCAAAGCCGCCGATCGTATCGAGTGACGCGCGCCGCAGGATGGCGCAGCTGCCGCAGAAGAAAGCGGCGTTCCAGTAGTCCTTGCCGCGCTGGATGACGCGGAAGAACAGCGATTGTTCGGTCCAGACGTTGGTCTGCTTGTCCTTGCGGTGCTGGTAGGAATCGAGATTGAAGAAGTCCTGCGGCGTCTGGACGAACGATACTTTGGGATCGTTGAAATAGCCGAGTGTCTCGGTCAGGAAGCGGCGCGACGGCGCATGGTCGGCGTCGAAGATCGCCACGAAGTCGGCATTGCTTTGCGCCAGACCGGCATTGAGGTTGCCGGCTTTGGCGTGCTCGTTGTTGCTGCGCGCGTGATAGCCGCAGCCCAGTTCGGCTGCGAGTTGCGCCATCTCCGGCCGGTTGCCGTCGTCGAGCAGCCAGACCTTGTGGGGGTAGTCCATTTCGATCGCGGCGAGCAGCGTGTGCCGGACCAGATCGACCGGCTCGTTCAGCGAAGGTACGAACACATCGACGCTGAGTCCGGGGGGTGCGGCCGGCATGTCGCGTTCGGCCAGCCGCCAGGTCATGACCAGATGCAGCAGGGCGGTGAAGAAGCCGTACAGCTCGGCGACATACAGCAGTACGGAAAAGACAGGCGCTTCGGGGTTGAAGACGGTAGGGCGCCAGCTCAGGTAGATGAAGGCGATGATCAGGTAGGCAATGACAACGAGTACCTGCGCCGGGCGCAGCGACTCGTAACGGATGCCGTTGGCTTTGCTCATGATGCGGCTCTCCTGCATGTCCCGCGCCGCTTTGCTGGCCGGAGTGGGCCGCGGCGGGTCGTTTTTAGTGAGCGGAACGATCAAAATGCGAATAGCTCTGACTTTTCTTACTTATAAGAACCACGCTAGCACCGTGCTGCGGGCTTTGTGCAGCAAACGACAGCCGGCAATCCACCCGTCCCGGCGCGAGGGCGGATGCGGGGGGCTTGGGTTACCGGGCGTGACAGGTGCACTGCGGGCGTTCCGGCTCTACACTCTGGGCTGATTAACCCGTGGAACCTGCCCGTGATCACCCAGAGCCATTTTGTCGACCTGCCGACCGCAACCGGCAGCATGCGTACCTATGTCCACCGTCCGTCCGGTGACGGCCAGTATCCGGCGGTGCTGTTTTACTCGGAGATTTTCCAGCAGACCGGGCCGATCGAACGTGCGGCGCGGCTGCTCGCCGGGCACGGCTATGCGGTGCTGGTGCCCGAGGTGTTCCACGAACTGAATCCGGCCGGCACGGTGCTGGCATACGATGACGCCGGCCGCGACAAGGGCAACGCCGACAAGGCGGCCAAGCCGGCGGAAAGCTATGACAGCGACAACCGGGCGATGATCGACTGGCTGGCGGCACAGCCGTGGTACGACGGCCATGTGGGTGCGATGGGTTTCTGCATCGGCGGCCATCTGGCCTTTCGCGCCGCGCTGCAGCCCGAGATCGCAGCGACCGCGTGTTTCTACGCGACCGACCTGCATTCGAACACGATCCCGAACGGTCCGGGCCAGCACAGCATGGACCGGCTGGCCGAGATCCGCGGCGAGCTCCTGATGATCTGGGGCAAGCAGGATCCGCACATCCCGGCGGCCGGGCGTGCACAGGTCTACCAGAAGCTGGCCGATGCCGGTCTCGACTTCACCTGGCACGAGTTCAACGGCCAGCACGCCTTCATGCGTGACGAGGGGGAGCGCTACGATGCGCAGCTGGCGCTGACCGGTTACCGGCTGGCGCTGGACCTGTTCGGCCGCGTGCTGCGCTGAGGGCGGGCGACGACGCGGCTAGTTGATCGACAGCGCCGCGTCGACGACGAAATCCTGGCCGGTGCAGCCGCGGCTGGCGCGCGAGGCGAGGAACAGCGCCATGTGCGCGCAGTCGCTGGCGTCCAGCCGGAACTTCAGCGCCTGCTGGTCGAGAAAGCGCTGTTCCATTTCCGGCGTGCCGGCTTCCTGCCACATCCGCACCTGCTTGTCGGTGCGGATCGCGCCGGGGACGATGCTGTTGACGCGGATGCCGGCCGGGCCGAGGTCCTTGGCCAAGGTGCGGGTCAGGCCGTGGATCGCCGCCTTGGCGGTGGTGTAGGCGGGCATGGTCGGATTGCCGCGCATCCAGGCAATCGAACCCATATTGATGATCACGCCGTTGCCGCGTGTGCGCATGTTCGGCACGACGGCCTGCGTCGCAAACACGTGGTGGCGCAGATTGGTCGCCAGCGCATCGTCCCAGTAATCGGCGGTCAGGCCGTCCAGCGTGTGGCGGTCGTCGCGGGCAGCGTTGTTGATCAGCACGTCGATGCCGTGCCAGATCGATTCGACTTCGTGGATCGCAGCCTGCAGTGCGGCGATGTCGCGCAAGTCGCAATGCAGATAGTGCATCGGCGCATCCGGATGGCGGGCCAGCAACGTTTGCGCGGCGGCGTCGTCGACATCCAGAAAGGCGACCTTGGCGCCCTGGGCCAGAAAGGCCTCGACCAGGGCTTCGCCGATGCCGGATGCGCCGCCGCTGACCAGTACGCGCTGGCCGGCAAGGTCGTCGTAATGGACTTCGGTAAAACTGAGCGGTGTGGACACGGGCGATCTCCAAATCGGCATTGCCGCAAATTTAGCGCGTGTTCGCCGCCGGCGACCACGTAGAAATGTCAAATTCCGGCGAGGTTTTGCAACCGTCCATCGCGTGAAGTCATTACAGAGGCGCGCGGCCCGGATGGACTAAAATCGCAAGGCTATGCCCATGGAGTTGACGATGTCCGATCCCGCCCGCGCCGACTGGCTGCGCCGCCTGCCCAAGACCGAACTGCACCTGCATATCGAGGGTACGCTCGAACCCGAGCTGATGTTCGCGCTGGCGCAGCGCAACGGTGTGACCCTGCCTTACCCGGATGTCGACGCGCTGCGTGCGGCCTACGATTTCCACAACCTGCAGTCCTTCCTTGACCTGTACTACGCCGGTGCCGGCGTGCTGCTGACCGAGGCGGACTTCTACGACCTGACCTGGGCCTACCTCGAGCGTGCCCACGCCGACCGCGTCGTCCATGTCGAGATCTTCTTCGATCCGCAAACGCATACCGAGCGCGGTGTGCCGTTCGAAACCGCACTGGCCGGCATCCGTCGTGCGCTGGTCGATGGCGAGGCGAAGCTCGGTATCGGCTTCAGGCTGATCCTGTGCTTCCTGCGCCACCTGTCCGAAGACGCCGGTTTCGCCGCGCTCGAACAGGCGTTGCCGTATCTGGACCGGATCGACGGCGTCGGCCTCGATTCGAGCGAGCACGGTCATCCGCCGGAGAAATTCGAGCGGCTGTTTGCCCGCTGCAAGCAGCTCGGCCTTGCGCGCGTCGCCCACGCCGGAGAGGAAGGTCCGGCCGACTACGTCTGGCAGGCGATCCGGCTGCTCGACGTCGCGCGCATCGACCACGGCGTCCGTGCGCTCGAAGACGACACGCTGGTTGCGTATCTGGCCGAGCACCGCATCCCGCTGACGGTGTGCCCGCTGTCGAACATCAAGCTGCGCGTGTTCGACACGCTGGCCGACCACCCGCTGCGCACACTGCTCGAACGCGGGCTGGTCGCGACGGTGAACTCGGATGATCCGGCCTATTTCGGCGGCTATGTCGGTGAGAACTGGCAAGCCTGTGCCGACGCACTGGACCTGACGCGTGCCGAGCTGGTGCAGCTGGCGAAGAACGGCATCGAAGCGAGCTGGATGGACGATGCCGCCAAGGCACGCTGGTACGCCGAGATCGACACGCTGGCCGTCGAACCGGCCTGATCCTTTTACCCCTTTCCGCAGATACCGCCATGGCCAACATCAGCCGCAAGTACCGCCAGAGCATCGGCAAAGCGATCCGCGATCAGGTGCCGCGTTCGTCGCATACCGACTGGGTGCGGCGCGAGCGCGATCCGGTCGCGCTGATCGAGGCCTCGAGCGAAGGCCGGGTGCCGGCGCTGATTCCGCTGCGCTACGGCCGGATGTCGGCGTCGCCGTTCGCCTTTTTCCGTGGCACCTCGCTGCTGCAGGCCTTCGATCTGCAGGGCAGCCCGGATACCGGGCTGGCGACGCAGATCTGCGGCGACTGTCACCTGATGAACTTCGGCGTCTATGCCACGCCCGAGCGCAACCTCGTTTTCGACATCAACGATTTCGACGAAACGCATCCGGGGCCGTGGGAGTGGGACATCAAGCGGCTGGCGGTCAGCGCGGTGCTTGCGGCGCGCGAGCGCGGCCTGAGCGACAAACGGGCGCACGAACTGGTCCGCATGCTGGTGCAGACCTACCGGATCCGCATGGCGAGCTATGCGCGGATGAGCGAGATCGAGCTCTGGTGCGAAAAGATCGGCTTCGATGCACTCAAGCGCTCGGCCGACGATCCCGAAATCGCCGCCTGGCTCGACCAGAACGCCGCCAAGGCCCGCAAGCGCACCCACGAACGGCTGCTGCCGAAGATCACCACCGAGGTCGACGGCACCTTGAAGCTGGTCGACAACCCGCCGGTGATCTTCCACCTGAACAACGAGCATTCGCTGCTGCCCGACGACGACGCCATGCGCCAGGCGGCCGACATGCTCGACATCATGCAGCCGAGCTATGCGCAGTACCTGAACACCCTGCAGGACGACCGGCGACTGCTGCTGTCGCGTTACCGGATGGTCGACATCGCCTTCAAGGTTGTCGGCGTCGGCAGCGTCGGCACCCGCTGTCTGGTGATCCTGCTGATGGACGAGCACGACCAGCCGCTGTTCCTGCAGCTGAAGGAAGCGCGCGAATCGGTGCTGGCCAGCGTACTGCCGCCGGCGCCGTATCCGCATCAAGGCCAGCGCGTCGTCTCGGGCCAGCGGCTGATGCAGGGCACCAGCGACTTCTTCCTCGGCTGGCTGGTCGGCCCGACCGGGCGGCATTTCTACGTGCGGCAGTTGCGCGACATGAAGCTGTCGGCCCGGCTGGAAACCTACAACGCCGAGATGTTCGAGTCGTATCTGGGTACGTGCGGCTGGACGCTGGCGCGCGCCCACGCCAAGGCCAGCGGCCTGTCGGCCGAGATCGCCGGCTATCTCGGCAGCAGCGATACCTTCGATCAGGCGATCGCCGACTATGCGCTGGCGTACGCCGACCAGACCGAGGCCGACTACGCACTGTTCAAGCAGGCAATCGCCGACGGCCGGTTGCCGGTGCAGCTGCCGGACGAGTGAACCACCGCTGCAAACGCAACAAGGGCCGCGATCGCGGCCCTTTTCTTTGTCGGTTTACTTCGCCGGTTCGCTGGTCGGTTTGGCGATGATCTCCTTCAGTTCGGCCGTCATCGGGAATTCCAGGTCGATGCGCTTGGGCGGAATCGGTTCCTGGAACCAGCGCTGGTAGATCTTGTTGATCTCGCCCGATTTGTACACGCCGGCCAGCGTGCCGTTCACCACATCGCGGAACGGCGCGTCGTCCTTGCGCACCATGCAGCTGTAGATCTCGCGCGACGCCGGCGTGCCGACGACGATCCAGTCATGCGGCGCCTTGGCCTTGGCGCGTTCGCCGTACAAGAGCGCATCGTCCATGTAGAACGCCATCGCCCGGCCCGATTGCAGCATCAGGAAGGCCTCGCCGTGGTCCTTGGCGCTGATCACGTTCATGTTCATCTGCTCGTCGGCGTTGAGCTTCTTCAGGTAACGCTCGTTGGTGGTGCCGGCGGTGGTGACGACGTTCTTGCCCTTCAGGTCCTTGAAGTCGCGGATGCCGCTGTCCTTGTGGGTCAGCAGCTGGCCCTTGACGTAGATGAAGCCGTAGGAGAAATCGACCTGTTTCTGGCGCTCGGCGGTGACGCCGGTCGAGCCGCATTCGAGGTCGACGGTACCGTTTTGCACCAGCGGAATCCGTGTCTGCGAGGTGACGAGGTTGTACTTCACCTGCAGGTTGGGCATGCCCAGCGTCTTCTTCAGCTGTTCGACCACCTTGCCGGCCAGCTCGACCGAGTAGCCCATCGGCCGGCCGCTGCTGTCGCCCAGATAGGAGAACGGGATCGACGCATCGCGATAACCCAGGGTTATCGCTCCCGATTCCTTGATCTTCTTCAGCGTGCCGCTCAGCTCCTCGGCCGCTGCACAGCCGAGGCTGGCAACGAGGGTCGAGACGGTCAGCGTGGTCAGGACAAGCTTGTTCATGCGTGGACTCCCGGTGGTGTAGCGGCCAGTGGCCTGATGGTGTTGTGCGGTGAAACGCAGCGCTGCTGCGCCCGGATCGAACGCGGCGTTTCACGTGAAACGGTTACTGCGGTTTGACGGCGGTGACGGTGACCTCGACCAGCACCGCCGGCCTTGCGAGTTCGGCCTGCACCGTGGTGCGGCACGGCACCTTGCCCGGGCTGAGCCAGGCGCTCCAGACGCGGTTCATTGCGGCGAAATCGCCGGCGATGTCCTTCAGGTAGATCGTCGCGGTGGCGATGTCGTCCTTGTGCGCGCCGGCCTCGGCCAGCAGGGCATCGATCTTGCTCAGCACTTCCTTGGTCTGGTCGACGATGTTGCCGCCGCTGCCGGGCACCTGACCAGACAGGAAGACGAGACGGTCGACGACGATGGCGCCGGAAAGGCGATCATTGCTGGCAATGCGTACGAGGGACATGCGGGGTTTCCTTGGTTCAGGCTGCGGTCAGACCGAAACCGGTCAGGTCGATGGCCGGCGCGCGCCGGTCTATGAGTTCGCTGAGGATCTGGCCGCTGCCGCAGGCCAGCGTGAAGCCGAGAGCACCGTGACCGATGTTGAGCCAGACGTTGCGGTACGGCGTGGCGCCGATCAGCGGTACGCCGGTCGGCGTGGCCGGGCGCATGCCGGCCCATTCGATCGCCGCGTCGTGGTCGCCGGCGTCGGGAAAGCTCTCGCGGGCTTGCGCCCGCAGCACGGCCAGCCGCTTCGGGTCCGGCGCGGCGTCGAAGCCGACGATGTCGACCATCGCGGCAATGCGCAACTGGCAGCCGATGCGGGCGTAGACGATCTTGCGGTCGTAATCGGTGATGCTGGTTTCGGGCGGTGTGTGGCCGGGGCCGACCGGCAGGGTCAGGCTGTAGCCCTTGAGCGGGTACAGCGGCAGCCGGATGCCGGGCAGGCCCAGTTCGCCGCTGCGGTGGCCGGCGGCGATGACGACGTGGTCGAACGGCAGGAAATCGCCGTCGACGATGACACCGTGTGCGGTGTCACCCTTGTGGACAATGCTGGCGACGCGCCGGTCGGTGAGCAGCGTGCAGCGGTTCGACGCCCGCAGTTTCTCGGCCAGCCGCTGGCAGAAGGCGTGGCAGTCGGCGACTTCCTCGTCCGGCGTATGGATCCCGCCGACGAAGGCGCCGCCGGGCAAGGCCGGTTCGGTCCGCAGACAGTCGTCGGCGCTCAGTACGTGCTGTGCCGAGGCGTCGGCCAGATGGCGGGCTGCATGCTCGAAACCGGCGCGATCGCGGAAGGTCACCAGTTTGCCGTTGCGGCGCCAGCCGAAATCGCCGAGCTCGTCGTCGGCCATCCACTGCGCCAGCGTGGCCTGGCTCTGCAACGCCAGCCGCAGCAGGTGTGCGCCGTTGCGGCGGTTGACCGAGCCGCGGCAGGCCAGCAGGAACGACGCCAGCCAGCGCCACTGCGCCGGATCGAGCCTTGGCTGCAGCCGCAACGGTGCATCGTCGCGCCCCAGCCAGCCCAGCGCCTTCAGCGGCACGCCGGCGTCGGCCAGCGGCGCGACGTAGCGGTAGGACAACTGGCCGCCGTTGGCAAAGCTGGTCTCGGTACCGACGTGCTCGCGCGCTTCGAGCACCGTCACGCTGTGACCGTCGCGGACCAGTGCCCATGCCGTTGCCAGCCCGATGACGCCGCCGCCGATGATGCCGATGTGTGCCATGCCTTGCGAATGCCCGTTGAATGTCCGTTGATGACATTCACGTTAATCCGCAGTGACAGCACCGCGATAATGAATAAACATGGCCTTTGTATAAGCAAAGGTTATGGGCGATGCGGCTAAGGCATATCGAAGTGTTTCAGGCGATCCGCCAGAGCGGATCGGTCAGCGGCGCGGCGCAGCTGCTGCACGTGTCGCAGCCGGCGGTGACCAAGGTACTGCAGCATGCCGAGCTGCAGCTGGGGTTTCCGCTGTTCCTGCGCGTGCGCGGCAAACTGCAGCCGACGCCGGAAGCGCTGGAGCTGGAGCGCGAAATCGCCAAGGTCAGCGAGAGCCTGAAGTCGGTGCGGCGGCTGGCGCAAAACCTGCGCAACAACCCGGGCCGGACGCTGCGGGTCGGCGCGACGCCGGCACTGGCGCTGGCACTTCTTCCACAGCTTATGCCCAGCTGGCTCACACGTTTTCCCCAGAGCGGCTGCGAGTTATCCACACATCACACCCGCGAGCTGGTGCAGGGGCTGATGATGCGCGAGCTCGACGTCGGCCTGACGCTGAAGCAGCCGGACCACCCCGGGTTGGCGGTGCGGACGATGACGACCGGTGCGCTGGTCGCACTGGCGCCAAGCGGCTTCTGGGCTGGATCGCAGGCCGGTGTGCCGCTGCCGATCGACGCGCTGGCGGATACGCCGCTGATCGGTCTGTCGACCGACGACCCGCTGTCGGCGCTACTCGAGCATCACCTTGCCGTGGTCGAGCCGCCGCCGCGCATCCGCCTTGCGGTGCAGACTTATCCACTGGCGCGTGCACTGGTCGAGGCCGGAGCCGGTGTCGCCATCGTCGACCCGTTCACCGCGCTCGGCGCCGACCCGGCCGCAACGATGATCCGCCCGCTGGCACCGGTGCTGCCGATGACGCTGTACGCGCTGACCCGGATTGACGAAACGCCGTCGCACCCGATGACCGCGCTGCTGGAGCTGGTCGCGGTGCAGGCGGGCGAACTGGTGAAGCAGGCTGGCGGGTCCGGGCGGGCGGCCTAGCGTTTGCGCATCAGCAGCGACGGCATCGCGATGCCGATGGTCAGCGCCAGCAGGATCATCGCTGCGCGGACGATGCCGCTGCCGGCTTCGACCAGATAGGGCTCGGCCGACTGGCCGGCGGCCAGCCCCGAGAGTTTCATCAGCGCGTGCACGGCTTCGTACATCGATACGCCGGGCACCATCGGGATCGCCGCCGAGATCGCGAACACCGGTGCCGCGAGCCGGGCGCGACGGGCCCACAGCTCGGCCAGCCCGCCGATCGCCAGCGCGGCCAGCAGCGTGCCGAGGGTGATGTCGATGCCGGTGTGCATCAGCACGTCGCGCAGCAGCCGGCCGATCACCGCGAGTATGGCGGCGGCCCACAGCGCGCGCGGCGGCGCGTTGAACAGCAGCGCGAAACCCAGCGCAGCCGGTGCGGCCCACAGCGAAATCAGCCAGGCGCTCATACGACCATCCTCAAGGCGACGCTCATGCCCAGCGCCAGGCCGACGACGAAGACCGCGCCCATGGTCAGCCGTACCAGCGCGTTCAGGTAACTGCCGCTGAGCAGGTCGGCCGCGCCATTGATCAACGGTACGCCGGGAATCAGGAACAGTACCGACGCGGCCAGTGCCGCCTGCGGCGTGCCGGTGAACGGCAGCAGCAGGCCGACGACCAGTGTCGCGACGAAGGCGGCGGCTGGCGCGAACACGAAGGGCTTGAAGTGGCGCATCGCCAGCAGTTGGCGTACGCGCATGCCCAGCGCCGAACCGATGCTGGTGATCGTCACCGCCATCAGGTCGCCGTGGAACAGCGCCGCAAACGCGCCGCAGGCAAAGCCGACGAAGACCGCGACCAGCCACGCCGGATAGTAGTGCGGGTAACTTTCCAGATCGTCGAGCAGGGTGGCAAAGCCGTTGGCGCCGACCCGGCGGGCCTCGAGTGCGTTGACCGCGCGTTCGACGCCGCTGAGTACGCGGAAATTGACGCCCATGTGCGGCGCGCGCCGCAGGGCGGTCTCCTGCCGGCCGTCGATGCTGACGGTGACGCCGAGACTCAGCGATGACACGATCGCGTCGACGCGGCTGGCACCGAGCGCACGCGCGGCGCGGTCGAGCGTGGCCGTGGTGCGCGCGGTATCGCCGCCGCTCTGGTGCACGAGGACGGCGGCGTCGAGTGCCAGCTTGGCGATCCGGGCCGGATCAGCTGGGGGAGGAGACGGTGGCTGCGGCATGCTTCGATTGTCGCGCCGAAGCGGCACGGCGTTTTTGCCAACGATCAAGTCGCCACAGCAAAAGCAGGGCGAGCACCGCGCCGTAGATCGCCGGTTCGGTGATGTCGCGCTTCACCAGCCACCAGTAGTGGACGACGACGAGGATGGCGATCGGGTAGACGAGCTTGTGCAGCCGGCCCCAGTTGCGCTTGAGCTTGCGCACCATCCGGTCGTTCGACGTGACCGCGAGCGGAATCAGCAGCACGAAGGCCGAAAAGCCGACGGTGATGAAGGGGCGCTTGTAGACGTCATGCCACATCGCGCCGAAGTCGAAGAAGTGGTCGAGCGCGAACCAGGTGGTGAAATGCAGGCAGGCGTAGAAGAACGCGAACAGCCCGAGCATGCGGCGGAACTTCAGCAGCTCGTTGCGGCCGGTGAACTGGCGCAGCGGCGACACGGCCAGCGTCACCAGCAGCCCGACCAGCGCCCAGGTGCCGGTGGAATGGGTGATGAACTCGACCGGATTCACCGCGGTCGGCGCCAGCCACACCAGTCTGGCCAGCGGCAGCAGGCAGATCAGGAAGACGGCGATTTTCAGGTTTTGGATCATGATGCTTGGGCCCTTTGGGGTTGGTACGGTTCCATGTACCTGTGTACACATCGGATACGGCTGGCGGGCCGGATCGGTTGCAGCGGTTCAACGCCAGCGTGGCGATTTCTTGCGTATCGTGCTTGCAAGCCTTGGTCGGTGCAGCCGTGCCGATCTGACACCCCTTATAATCGGTTTTTTTCCCGCGCCTGCCATCGCCATGACCATCGTCCAGTCCGCTCACCGCCTCGTCATCAAGGTCGGCTCCAGCCTCGTCACCAACGAAGGCCGCGGGCTCGACCATCACGCGCTGGCGCGCTGGGCCGAGGAAATCGCCGAACTCGCCCGGCAGGGCAAGGAAGTTGTGCTGGTGTCGAGCGGCGCCGTCGCCGAAGGCGTCGCGCGGCTGGGCTGGAGCGAGAAGCCCAGCGCCGTGCACGAAAAACAGGCTGCCGCCGCCGTCGGCCAGATGGGGCTGTGCCAGGCGTACGAGTCCGCCTTCCGCCAGCACGGGCTCAAGACCGCGCAGGTGCTGCTGACCCATGACGACATGGCCGACCGCACCCGCTACCTGAATGCGCGATCGACCTTGCTGACGCTGCTGTCCTTCGGCGTGATCCCGATCATCAACGAAAACGATACCGTCGTGACCGCCGAGATCAAGTTCGGCGACAACGATACGCTCGGTGCGCTGGTCACCAACCTGATCGAAGGCGATGCTCTGATCATCCTCACCGACCAGAAAGGCCTGTACACCGCCGACCCGCGCAGCAATCCGGACGCGCAGTTCGTCAATCAGGCGATCGCCGGCATGCCCGAACTCGAAGCCATGGCTGGCGGTGCGGGCTCGTCGGTCGGCACCGGCGGCATGTACACCAAGATCGTCGCCGCCAAGCGCGCCGCACGTTCGGGCGCCGCCACGGTCATCGCGAGCGGCCGCGAACCGCAGGTGCTGACCCGGCTGGCCGCCGGCGAGCCGATCGGCACGCTGCTGATCTCGCACACCACGCCGCTGGCGGCGAAAAAGCAGTGGATCGTCGACCACCTGCAGATCCACGGCCGCGTCCACGTCGACGAAGGCGCCCGGCGCGCCATGCTCGACAAGGGCTCCAGCCTGCTGCCGATCGGCGTCACCGAGATCGTCGGCGATTTTCCGCGCGGCGAAATCGTCCGCATCGTCGGTCCGGATGGCCTCGAATTCGCCCGCGGCATCGCCAACTACCCGAGCAAGGACGCCAAACGCATCCTGCGCCAGCCCACCGGCCAGATCGAAGCCACGCTGGGTTACATCGACGAACCCGAACTGGTGCACCGCGACAATCTGGTGCTGCTGTAGATCGAAGTGGGCGGGTCTTCAGGAGGCAGCGATTTGCCAGGGTCGGCGGAAGTGCGGCCTGAGGCGGCGCTGGCCGGCTTGAGTGCTCCATCATTGGTGCTTGCAGTTACACCGCTCTGGCAGCCCGATTTGGGGTTGGAGATTGCCGCCACGTCGAGCCCGGCACGATAAAATGGCGCAAATATCATTTTCCTGGCAATTTTTCTTTCCTTGCTTCGGAAAGCTTTGCCAACTCTCTGACACGTCATTCAACCCGTATGGATCATACTCCACAGGTTGATTAAAAATCGGGCACCCGGCGGCATTGACCATGAGCGACGATTTCTATTGTGATTGCGTACTGAGTGGAAAAACCGCTGTTTCGGTCGTGGCGGAAAGTGCGCGCGTGCTTGCTTTTGAACACACCGCGCCGACGTGGGAGATCCACATTGTCGTCATTCCCAAGGCACATGTCCGGCGCCTTGTTGATGTTGAAGATCCGGGGTTGATTGTCGAACTGTTCGGGGTAATGACGACAATCGTGAAGGAGCGCGGCTTTGCCGAGTCGAACTACAAAATCATCACCAACGGCGGATCGTATCAGAGTACGCAGCACCTTCACTTTCATCTTGTTTCTGGCTCCCCGCTGAATCCTTCGAATCCCGCGCAAAGTGGAGAGATGCTCGTTTGACTGACGGGTGCCGGGCAGAACCTAAACGCTCGCGCCAAAGGCAGGACATCACAGTTCGAAACGGGAGACCCCAATGAGTCTTTGGAAACCGGTGCTTTTCATCCTGAACAACATCCGCAAGGCGCGCAGTCGCCTGTCGCCAATGGCAATTCCGGAGCCGCAGTGCAGCCGGTTCGACAGGTGCATCCATGCGCATTGAAATCGTCTCGGAAGCGCAGCACGAATCGCTGATGGACCTGCTGTGCGAGTTGCACACCTACTACAACAAGGGCTCGGTCGTCGCTCGTGAGGTTGTACGGGAACATCTCCTTGAACATCTCTTGTCCCCCGGTTCGCCGCTTCGTCTGGTCGTAGCCATCAGTGACGACGGTGTCGTGGAAGGTTTTGCAGCTATTGCACCGACTTATTCGCTGGTTGAACCCATGCCGGACCGCCGTCGGCAGATTCAGTTGAAAGAACTCTTTGTACGGTCGGCGTGGCGAGGTTGCGGTGTCGGGCGGGCGCTGATGGCGTGGGTTGCGCAGCACGCCGTAGATACCGGTTGCCATCGGGTCGACTGGTCGGTCAAGGCATCCAACGCCCGGGGGATTGCGTTCTACGAGGGCCTAGGTGCCAAGCAAGTCGTAGACAGACTCAGCTACAGGCTTTCCGGGCCAAGCCCCAGTGAACGCTCATGCGGTGATTAGTACGTTGTTCAGCTGGGGTAGGATGCCCACCTGTTACTTCAGAAGTAAGAGGTGCTATGCATTGCTATGGCAAGATTTTGAAATCTTATGATGATATTGATTTCATTGAAATTCATTACGATACCGAAATGATTTCCTACTCGGCCGTGAGAGGCTTGATAGAAATATCAACGTCGCGATCTTTGGAAAAACCAGAGGAAGAGGTTGATGCAAAATTTCTGGCGAAACAGCTTGCTGATAGCGCCTGGTTCGGCCCAAGACATATTGCTATGGGTGTGATTCATAGATTTGTGCTTTATCCAATTGGCAGGGCCATTTTGCTTATCATTACTGTTGGTAAATATCCAAATCCAAACAAAAAGCACAACCCAATCTTTGTGGCAAATTTTGTATTTATATTTTTTCTGGTAGCGTTGGCTCTAATAACCATTGGACAAGCCTGACACACCACTGAATCGGGGGCATGACCGCAATGTTCAAGACTGTCGATTCCATCGTGCTGTTTGTTGCCGATATCGAAGCCGCAGCCCGGTGGTATGCAGCCTTGCTGTCGGCTGATGTCGAATACGAAAACGCTTTCTATGCCTTTGTGCGCGGTCCGGGCGTGACCCTCGGTTTTCATCCGGCAGACAACAAATGCCCCGGTGGGGTCGGTGGCACGACGGTGTACTGGACCGTGGACGACCTGCCGGCGTCGATCGCGCGGCTGCAGACCCTTGGCGCCAGGCTGTACCGCGGTCCGATGGTCACCAGCTTCGGGGCGCAGGCCGCCATGCTGCTGGACCCGTTCGGTTGCAGCATCGGGCTCAACCAGCTGGCGCCCGGCGAAGCGCGCTAGTCGGCCGCTGCGCCAGGCATGCCTGACCGGCACCACATCCGGCCATCGTGGCGCGCGACGATCTGTTCCATGGTCTTGGTTCGGTACCTCGGCTGCTTGTCGGATCGGCACAAATGCTTAATATCGAATTTTGTTTTGCTTACTGATGTTGTGTGGCTTTGGTGAGATGTCACGGCTTGGCTGGATTCACGGGACACGGTGGCGGGCGTATTCTCGACGGATACCGCACCGGTTTTGACCGGTGTGCACTGCGTACCGGTCCGTGTACGCGGTGGATTCTTCGAGGTATCTCCGATACAGGCCGGTCCGCACAGCGGCCCGGCTTCACCCTGCCGCACAGCCCTGGAGCACCATGATCAGCGAAGCAAGCAGTCTGGATTTTCCGTTCATCGAGAAGGTGACCCGCCAGAACATGGCGCACCATTACACGCAATACGGCATGGAATGGCAGGACGAGGCGTTCTTGCAGCGCCTGACCGTGAGCGACAATTTCGTCGTGCTGGACAAGGGCGAGCGCGTAGCGGTGATCCGGATCACCGCGAGCCCGCAGCATCTGTACATCAACGACCTGCAGGTGATTCCCGCTGCGCAACGCAACGGCATCGGCACCAGACTGCTCGACCATGCGATGTCGCTGGCGAAGACCCGGAACCTCGAAGCCGTTCGCCTGTGCGTCTTCAAGGGCAATTCGGCGAAGAAGTTCTACGAAAAGCTCGGCTTTGATCACGTCGGTGAACAGGGCAACGTGCTGCGGATGGAGCGCAGGCTCGAAGCCTGCGCCGTGCCCGGTTAGGCGGCACGCAGCCGCCGCATCTGCGGCACCGCGTGATCGTAAAAACCTTTCCAGCCCTCGCACAGATAGCTGAGGTTGCCTTCGCCCGGCCGGGTCTTGAGCAGCCGGGTGCGCGGGCATTCGCCGTAGCACAGCTTCAGGTGCGGGCAGCGGCGGCACTCGCCCGGCAGGCTGTTGAACTTGTCGAGGCCGAATTCGAGCTGGCGCAGCGAGAACACCATGCCGGCGAGCGACTGCTCGCCGATCCGGCCGATCTCGTATTCCGGGTAGACGTAGTGGTCGCACGAATACACACGGCCATCCTGTTCGATGGCGACGTTCTTGCCGCAGAACGGGCTGCTCGTGCACAGCTGCGCCGGCTTGCCCTGCAGCTGGGCGATTGTGGTTTCGAACTGGTTGATCTTGATCCGGTTCAGGTCGAGGGCGAACCATTCGTCGAACACCGTCGACAGGAAGCCGCCCCAGTCGGCCGGATCGACGCTCCAGTCGGTGACGATGGACAGCGGATGGCCGGGCCGCGCGCGCGGGCTGCCCTGCGGCGCCAGCCGCTGACTGTCCAGATGCCCCGGCGCGACGTGCTCGAACTGCTTCGGCTCGACGCAGGGGATGAACTGCATGTAGGTCGAGCCGAGTTCGTCGCGCAGGAAGCGGTACACGGCTAGCGGTTGCAGCGCGTTCTTGCGGTTGATCACCGTCAGCGTGCTGAACGGCACGGCGTATTTCTTCAGGATCTGCGCGCCGCGGAACACCGCGTCGAAGCTCGATTTGCCGCTCTTGGTCGGCCGGTAGGCGTCGTGCAGTTCGCGCGGGCCGTCGATGCTCAGCCCGACCAGAAAGCCCGCCTCGGCGAGGAAGGCCCCCCAGTCGTCATCGAGCAGCGTCCCGTTGGTCTGCAGGTCGTTGGAGATGCGCCGGCCCGGCGGCAGGTGCTTCTGCTGCAGCGCGACGATGCGGCGGAAGAAGTCGACGCCGAGCAGCGTCGGCTCGCCGCCATGCCAGGTGAAGACGATCTCGTCGACGTCCTGGCTGGCGATGTAGTCGACGACGAAGGTCTCGAGCAGTGCGTCGCCGATGCGCTGGTTCTTCTGGTCGAGCAGGCCTTCCTTGCTCAGGTAATAGCAGTAGTTGCAGTCGAGGTTGCACGCCGAGCCGACCGCCTTGACGGTCGCGTGCATGTAGCGGCTGACGCCGTGGCCGGGCTTGTTGTCGCCGGCGTCGAGCCAGGTCTGCAGCGCTTCGGGGCTGATGTTGAGGCGCTTGGCGTGGTTCAGGGTTTCGGTGCTGTGCATGATGTATCCGGTATTCAGGCGTGGTGCGGTGTGCGGCTGGCGCGGGCGAGCGACGGTCGCAGCGCGCGGTAGGCGTCGGCGTAGCCGCGCAGTTGTTGCGTCAATGGCCGGTCGGCCGGGTGTTTGTGGACCAGCGCGTCGGTGACGGCGGTGTCGATCAGCGTCAGCTGGGCATCGATGAACTGCTGCCATCGCCCGGCCATCTGCGGCGAACGTGCGGCCATCATGGCAACGAGCGGTACCGGCGACAGGTTGAAGAAGCCGTGGTGCGGAATGCGCGTCCATACCGCTGGCGCGTGCAGCTCGGCCGCCAGTGTGGCGTACAGTGGCCGGCCCCAGTGGGCCTTGTCGGTGGCGAGGGCGTTGCGATGGGCATACAGCGCGTCGAGGTAGGCCGGGTCGACGACGTCGGTGGCGTCGGTCAGTGGCGCATGGCCGTCGCGCTGGCCGGGAGCGATGCAGTCGGCATCGCCCAATTCGCCCTGCCGGCTGGCGAGCACCGCGTGCTGCAGCCGGTCGGCGCGCAGCGCGTCGAGCGGCACGACTTCGCACGCCAGCGGTTTGTGGTCGGCGTGCAGCCCGCACAAGCCGGCATCGTCGCGCGCCGGGCAGCGCTGCAGCGACGGATAGTCGACCGCCTGCAGCGTGATCTGCAGCGCGTCGCCGTCGGGCGCCGGCAGCAGCAGGGAATGGTCGATGTCGGCCTGTGCGGCGAGATCAGCGGCGGTGAAGTCGCCGCGCAGGGGCCGGATGCGGCGCAGCGCGAGCACGCCGATGAAACGGGTCTCGAAGCGCAGCAGCTCGTCCAGCGTCAGCAGCGGCGGGGTATTGCAGCACTGGCCGCAGGCATTGCAGCGGAAGGCGAAGTGGCCGGCCGGCGGCGGATTCCGGGCTGCAACTGGAAACGGGATCGGATGGATGATGGTCATGGTGGCAAAAACCGCACGCCGCGCGGGGCGGCGTGCGGTGTTTCGGCTTAGTAGAAGCCGCGCGGTCGCAGCGGGCTGACCCCGCCGACGTCGGTCATGTAACCCTTCCAGTGGCCGATCAGGCTGCTGGTCAGCGCCGGATACTGCGCCGACAGGTCGGTGGTTTCACCACGGTCGCTGTTCAGGTCGAACAGTTCCCAGTGGCCGTCGAGCGGGCCGAACGGCGGTTCGGTGAAGCGCGCCTTCCAGCGGCCGTCAGCACTGTAGATCGCCGTGCGGCCGTAGGTTTCCTCGCCGAACGGCGTGTTGCGCACCGGGGCCGGCGTGGCCTGCTGCAGCGCGTCGACCAGCGACTTGCCGGTGACCGGGTAGACGTAGCGGTCCTTGTAGACCACCTTGCCCTTGTTCAGGTCCTTGCCGGTTTTCGGGTCGATCTGCGGCGGTGCGGGAACCGAAGGCACGGTGACCTTGGCCAGCGCGAGGAAGGTCGCGGTGTTGTCGGTCACGTGGGTGAAGCCGCGCAACGGCTGCTGCGACGTCTTCTGCCCCGGCAGCTTGGCGATCGCCGGCGTCGAGATGCTGCCCTCGCCCATCATGCCCTTCAGCTGCGAGAACGGCGTCGCGCTGACTTCTGCCCAGCGCAGTCCGTACGACAGCCCCGGCTGGCCGAACGATGCGTCGGTGCCGAGTTTTTCGTACTTGCCCGGTTGCGCATTGGCGGTGTCGGTCGCTTTCGGATCGGCGCCCGAATCGATCGGCCAGCCTTCGGCGCCATTGTCGGACTGGAACAGGATGAAGGTGTTGTCGTACTGGCCGGTGTCCTTCAGGTACTTCACCAGACGGCCGATGTTGTGGTCGAGGTTGGACACCATGCCGGCGTAGATTTCCATGTAGCGCGCCTGGGCCTTCTTCTCGTCGGCGGACAGGCTGGCCCACTTCTTCACCACGCGGCCCTGGCCGTATTCGGTGTAACCGGCCGACGCCGGATTGACCGCGTTGATGTACTTGGCGCCGACGGTGCCGTTGGCGGCGGTGGCCGGCGAGCGCGTCAGCGTCTCGGCAACGTCGACCGACTTTGCCTGGCCGGCCGGAATCAGCCCCTTGGCCTGCAGCCGGGCGTAACGCGCGGCGGCGACGGCTTCGTAGCCCTGGTCGTACTTGCCCTTGTACTGGCTCAGCCAGGGTTCCGGTACCTGCAGCGGCCAGTGCGGCGAGGTGTAGGCGGCGTAGGCGAAGAACGGCTTGCCGTCCTTGCGGTTGGATTCGATGTAGCCGATCAGCTTGTCGGTGAAGAAATCGGTCGAGTAGAACACCGCCGGCGTACCGCCGACGCCGCCCGGCTGGCCGGGCTGGCCCGGCTGCACGTATTTGCCGTCTTCGGTGTAGTTCTTCGAGCCGGCCGCCTCGTGGCCGAAGTGGTTGGCCGCAGCGCCCGGCAGCAGCGAGTAGCTGCGCTCGAAGCCCCACTGGTCCGGCGTCTTGCCGCCGGCGGCGCCGCCGACGATGTTCGAGCCGAGGTGCCATTTGCCGGCGATATAGGTGTGGTAGCCGCCGTCCTTGAGCAGCTGCGCGACCGACAGCGAGCTTTCGTTCAGATAGCCCTCGTAGCCCGGCAGACCCTTGCGCTCGTCGCTCGGTGCACCCATCGTGCCTTCGCCGACCAGATGGTGGTCGGTGCCCGAAATCAGCATCGAGCGGGTGATCGCGCTGACGGTGCCGGTGTGGTGGTTGGTCAGGATGCGGCCGTTGGCGACCAGTGCGTCGAGGTTCGGCGTGTCGATCTCGCCACCGAAGGCGCCGATGTCCGAATAGCCGAGGTCGTCGGCCATGATGTAGAGGATGTTCGGCCGGCCGTCGCTGGCCACCGGCGTGGGGGTCGGTACCGGCGTTGGCGTTGGTGTCGTCTGCTGCGCGTTGGTCGTCGCGTCGTTGCTGTCCGAACCGCCGCAGGCGCTGAGCGCCAGACTGCCGAGTACGGCCGCGTACAGCACGCCGAGCCCGAATTTTTGAGGAAGAATGCCCCGAGTTGGCATGGCCCCGCCCTGAAAATTGTTGTTGGAGCGGACCATGGTAATGAGTAGTCAATAGATCAATTAATACTTAGTTTTCCTGTTTTTAGTGCCATCGGTGTTATGCGAATGAAAGGCTTACAGCATGCCGGGCGTACCGTGGTGCAACGACCTTGCCGGCGTGCAGGCCGCCCCTACGCTGCGCGATACTGGGCTGCGGTGATGAACTGACCGAATGCCTCGCACCAGATGATCACCGTGTTGTACTGCACCGGATCGACCGAGGCCGGCAGCGGCACGAGGAAATTCTCGAAGGTCTTCACCTCGCCGATCCGGACCATCCGGTCCTTGAGCCGCATGAAGTCCGCCTCGGTCTCGACGAAGGCTGGTGACAGGTACAGCCTGTAATCGGGCCCCGGCGCCAGCCTGCCTTCGAAGCTCACATGGCCAGCGCCGAGCGATACCTTGCCCTCGCCCCAGTGCAGCGCATCGCTGTCGCGCAGTTCACGGCGGAACTGGCCGACGTAATGCGCTTTTCCGGCCTGTGCCACGACTGCGGCATCCGACGGTGCATCCGGCGCAGTCAGGATGGGCAGGAGGTACACCCCCAGGCCGAATCCGGCCCACAGCGCAAACAGGTGCGAGCCCAGCAACAACCACTTTTTCATCGGCTTCCCCATTGGAATGGCGGTGGTGCCGGATGGCCCGCCCACCCCGGTTCAGTCGGCGACGTTGTCGGAATATGACAGACGATGTGCCTTTTTTTTGCCAGGACCACCGGTGGTGGCCGGCGTCATCGGGGGCGATGACCGCGGCGAGGGGGTGTGCTGCCGGTTTTGACGCAGGGCGTGTCGCAACCGCTGTCGTCCGGCCTTGCTACTCGGGGCATTGTTGATATTCAGCGACAAAAAAGCATGCGTCATGCGGGAAATCGGCCATCTGCACGGCATGCCGGTTTGCGCGGCTTTTCGACGTGGCTTCGGTACGAACCGGGTGTCTGCCGTGCGCCAATTCCTATCCGTATTTGTAAGAAATTCCGATGGCATGATCTCCGGATTGTTGAGTCAGACATCTACGGCAACAACAGGCCCACATTGGTTTTGATTTGATTTGAAAGCTAAATGACAAAAGTTGGATTTTTGTCATGATTTTACTTTCCAAAAACTGTCTAAGTTCAAACGTAAAGCCGATATGAATGTTGTTTGTAATCAATAAAAAAGAAGTATATCAATATAACTTAATATTAAATTACGTTAGTTTACATTAATACATGTTTTGTAAGATGACGGTGTGAGCCCGGTGTCGTTACTGTTTTCGCGAATGGTTACATTCATAGCAAGTCATTAAGAAATAAAAACCTGAATGATATTGCTGTGGCCATAGCAAAAACTTATAAACATCGAAGGTTTTCAAGCCAGCCATGTCCAACGTCGATCTTGCCCAGCCGCTGCCCACCGAGGGCAACGGCTTCCAGTCCCCGCCCGAATCCAGCAACCCCGCCCGCGACCACGAAGCGCAGCCGCTCTCGTCGAACCAGAAACGCCTCTGGCTGATCGACCGCATCGATCAGGGCGGCGCGCACTACAACGCCCTGAACGTCTACCGGATCGACGGCGGCCTCGATATCGCGCGTTTGCGCAGCGCCCTGAATCAGGTGCTCGATGGTCATCCGGTCCTGCGGACGGTTTATCCGGCCGAGGCCGATCAGGTCGGCCCGCAAGCTGCGCTGCTGCCGGCCAGGATCGAGATTGCCGTCACCGACCTGTCCGATGCCGACGTTGCCCAGCGTCAGGCCGCCGCTGCGCGGATCCGCGACGAAGCACTGGCGCGGCCGTTCGATCTGTCGCGTGACCTGATGGTGCGGGCGCAGGTGCTGGTGCACGGCAATGATTGCCACGTGCTGTTCCTCACCGTTCACGCGATCGCGATGGACGACGTCTCGCTGCCGCTCTTCAATCGCCTGCTGTCGGCGCATTACGCCGCCGGGCCGGTGCCGGCCAGCGCGGTGCAGCACGCCGAGTTCGCGCGCTGGCAAGGCCGGCAGACCGCGCAGGCCGATGCGCAACTGGGCTACTGGCAGGCGCGTCTGGCTGCGCTGCCGCAATGCCACAACCTGCCGCTGGACCATCCGCGCCCGTCCGAGCCGGACTGGCAGGGCAGCGCGCACGTGCAGCAGCTGGATCCGGCGCTGAGTACCGCCCTGCACGCGCTGGCCCGGCAGCGGCAAGTGACGCCGAAGGCGCTGTTCCATGTGGCGTTCTCGGCGCTATTGAGCCGCTATTCCGGCGAAACCGACATCGTGGTCGGGGCCGAGTCGGACCCGCGCGACCGGGCGGGCATGGGCGGGCTGATCGGCCCGGTGGCCGGCCATGTGGTGCTGCGCGCCGACCTGAGCGGCAATCCGTGCTTTGACGACCTTCTGGCGCAAAGCCGGCAGACGCTGGACGACGCCGACGCGCATCAGGACACGACGCTCGAACAGCTGGTGCAGGCTTTGGGCACCGATCGCGATCCGGCCTACCACCCGCTGTTCCAGATCATGCTGCGCCATCGCGGCGATGCGCACCGCGACCTTGCGCTGGCCGGCCTGAGCGTTGCGCCGGTCGCGATCGACGTCTGCACGGCGCGTTTCGACCTGACGCTGGAGATCGATACCGCCGGCGGCGGTACCGTGCTGCGCTGGGAATACGCCACCGCGCTGTTCAAGCGGGCGACGATCGCCCGCATGGCGCACAGCCTGCAACTGATCCTGCAAGCCATCGCCCGGCAGCCGCAACTGCGGCTGGGCGAGTTGCCGCTGCTGGACGCCGCTGCCGAACAGGCGCTGGCGTCGCCTCGCGCGCAGCCGTCGGTCCCCGTTGCCGATTGCGGTGCGCACCAGCTGTTCGAAGCGCAGGCGCGCACCCAGCCCGATGCCGTCGCGCTCCACCACGGCACGGCACGCTGCACCTACGGCGAGCTCGACGCCGCCGCGAGCCGGCTGGCCGAGCGCCTGCAGGCCGGGGCGCTGCCCGCCGGCAGCCGCGTCGGCGTGTGCATCCCGCATTCGTTCGCCCTGGTCGCCGCCATTCTGGCGGTCTGGAAGGCCGGTTGCGTCTATGTGCCGCTCGATCCGGCCTTCCCGGATCAGCGTCTGGCCGGCATGGTCGGCGATGCCGGTGTCCGGGCGGTGCTGGCCACGGCGGAGCAGGCGAGCCGCTTTGCCGGTGTGGACGTGCTGAGCGTCGATGCCGCCGAGGCGTTCGCGCCGGGCAAGGGCCGTGCCGGCCTGCCGGCCAACGGCGGCGACCCGGCCTACATCATGTATACCTCCGGTTCCAGCGGCCGTCCCAAGGGCGTGCTGGCGCAGCACCGCAGTCTGGTCAACCGGCTGACGTGGCTGGAACGGACGTGGCCGGCCGGCCGCCATGAAGTGTTCAGCCTGAAAACGTCGCTGGGTTTCGTCGACCACATCGCCGAGCTGATGCAGTCGCTGGTGTGCGGCGCACCGCTGCTGATCGTCGATCGCGAGCAGCTGTTCGAGACCGGTGCGCTGATCGATCTCCTGAAGCAGCATGCCGTGACGCGGCTGACCGTCGTGCCGTCGCTGCTGCGGGCATTGCTCGACAGCGGCCGTCTGGCCGAGCTGGACCTGCTCGAGCTGGTCATCAGCAGCGGCGAGGCGCTGCCGGGCGAACTGGCCCGCGATTTCCACCAGGCGCTGCCGATGGCGCGGCTGGTCAATCTGTACGGGTCGACCGAGATCGGCGCCGACGTCAGCTGGCACGAGTGCGTCTTCAATGACGATCTCGATGCGGTGACCCGCTATTTCCGCGACGACGCGCAGCCGTCCACCGGCGTGCCGGTGGCGCACCAGCCCGAGCCGCCGGTCGATGCGCGCTTCGATTTTTCCGACACCACCATCGCCAACGCGCCGATCAGTTACGACGCCTACCTGCGCGGCCTGCACCAGCACGTCGTGCCCAACACGGTGAACGTGGTGTCGAGCCGCTACATCGGCCACATGACGTCGGGCCTGCCGAGCTTCCTGCCCGAGCTGAGCGCGCTGATCACCTCGATGAACCAGAATCTGGTCAAGATCGAGACCTCGCGCGTGCTGACCTTCCTCGAACGGCAGGTGGTGGCGCAGCTGCACCGGCTGTTCTTCGACCTGCCGGCCGATTACTACCAGCAGTACGTGCAGGACCCGCATCACGTGTTCGGCGCGGTGACCAGCGGCGGTACCGTGGCCAACCTGCTGGCGCTGTGGTGCGCACGGAACAAGGCGCTGATCGGCCACGACATCAGCAAGGAGACGCTGGTCCGGCGCGGTGCGCACCAGACGGTGCAGTCACTGGGCTACAGCGGCGTCGCCATTCTCGGCACGCGGCTGATGCACTACTCGATGAAGAAGGCGGTGGCGCTGTTCGGCCTCGGCGAGGAAAGCCTGGTCCACGTTGCGCAGGACGAGGCGCAGCGGATGTCGCCGGCGGCGCTGGAGCAGCAGATCGCCGAATGCCGCCGTGCCAACAAGCTGATCATCGCGATCGTCGGCATTGCCGGCGCGACCGAAACCGGCACTGTCGACCCGCTGCCGCAGATCGCCGAGATCGCCGCGCGCGAAAACATCCACTTCCACGTCGATGCGGCCTGGGGTGGCGCCTTCCAGTTCTCGCGCAAGCACAAGAACCTGCTGGCCGGCGTCGAACTGGCCGACAGCGTGACCTTCTGCGCGCACAAGCAGCTGTACATGCCGCAGGGCATCAGCCTGTGCCTGTTCCGCGATGCGGCGTCGATCCACGCGATCTCCACCCACGCGGCGTATCAGGCCAAGCAGGGCAGCTTCGACTTCGGCCAGTACACGGTCGAAGGTTCGCGCCCGGCCAACGTGCTTTACCTGCACGCCAGCCTCAACGTGCTGTCGCGGCAGGGCTATGCCTGGCTGGTCGAGCGCAATCTGGCGCGGGCGCGCTACTTTGCCGACCTCGTGGCCGGTTCGGAATGCTTCGAGCTGATCGGCACGCCGGACATGAACATCGTCAATTACCGCTATCTGCCGCGCCACCTGCGCGACGGCTACCGGCCGGAAGACAACGCCGAACTCAACCGGCTGGTGGTGCAGATCCAGGAGTTCCAGTTCCACCGCGACGAGACCTTCGTGTCGAAGACGCGCCTGCTGGTCCCGCACATCAGCCCCGAGCCGATCGACGTGTTCCGCGTGGTGCTGTGCAACCCGCTGACGCAGGGCGAGGACCTCGTGGCCGTGCTCAACGACCAGATCGACATCGGTCGCCGTTTCGACCCCTCGCCTGCCGGGGTATTCAGCCGCGCCGACGAGCTGGTCGAGGGCGACGACGGCCTGCGCACGGTGCCGGCCGGCCAGCCGATCGCCAACACCAGCCTGTACGTGCTCGACCATTACGGCCAGCCGGTACCGACGGGTGTGGCCGGCGAGCTGCACGTCGCCGGTGCCGGCGTCGCCGACGGTTACGTCGGCCTGCCCGAGCTGACCGCCGGCAGCTTCGTCGCCAATCCGTTCGACCGCGCATTCGGTGGCCGGATGTACCGGACCGGCGACATGGCGCGCTGGTTGCCCGATGGCCAGATCGAGCTGCTCGGGCGTGCCGACCAGCAGATCAAGCTCAACGGCTGCCGGATCGAGCCCGGTGAAATCGAAGCGGTGCTGAAGGCGCATCCGCAGGTGAGCCACGCCGTGGTGGTGGCGCAGCCGCGCGGCCTGATCGCCTGGCTGGTTGCCGATGCCGCGGAAGCGACGCTGAAACCGCAGCTGCAGGCGGCGCTGCAGGACCAGTTGCCCGCGTACATGCGGCCGGGCGCGCTGCACTTCGTCGACAGCCTGCCGCTGCTGCCGAACGGCAAGGTCGACCGGCGTCAGTTGCAGCAGCGCAAGCCGACGGCAGAACAAGGCGTATTCATTGCACCGCAAGGCGAAATGGAAACACTGCTGGCCGGGCTGTGGGCCGAACTGCTGACCCGGGACGAAGTCAGCGCCGACGGCCGTTTCTTCGATCTCGGCGGGCATTCGCTGCTGGTCGTGCAGCTGGTCACCCGGCTGCGCCAGCGCGGCATCGAACTGGCACCGCGCGATGTCTTCGCCAACCTCCCGCTGCGCGAACTGGCGGCGCGCTGCAAGCTCGGCGCCAACGACGACACCGGTGCGCAGGCCGCGATCACCGGCAAGGTGCCGCTGCTCGCCAACCACCACTGGTTCCTCAAGCGCGCGAACTACCATCACTGGAATGCGACGCAGCTTTGCCATATCGAGCGCGACGTCGACCTCGGCGTCCTGCAACGGGCGATGGCGGCAGTGCTGCAGCACCATGACGGCTTGCGCGTGCTGTGGACCCAGCACGACGGCCGCTACCAGCAGCACGTGCTGGCCTTCGACGCGATGCCGGTCTGGTGGCAGCGCATCGATCTGGCCGGCATCGCGCCGGCGGACGAAGCGGCGACGATCGAACAGATCTGCGACCAGTTGCAGCGCAGCCTCGATATCGGCCGGCAGATGTTCAAGGCCGTCGTCTTCGATTTCGGCCCCGACCGGGCGCGCAGGCTGTTCATCCTTGCGCATCACCTGATCATCGACGCCTACTCCTTCGGCATCGTTCTCGACGATCTGGAAACGGCGTATCGCCAGTTGGCGCGGCAGCAAGCGCTGCAATTGCCGAGAAAAACCGCGTCGATCCGGGATTGGGCGCAGTGGCAGGCGAATTACGCCAGAAGCGCGGCATTGCCGCAGCTGGATTATTGGGCAGGCAAGGACTGGAGCCGTTGCCTGCCATTGCCGGCCGATGGCAATCAGCAGGCGCTGGCCGTCAATTTCGGTCTGTCCGTGCTCGAAATCCGTTCGGCATTGCTGACCGAACAGGCGACCGCCGGGCTGGAAGTATTGGCGCGCGAAGCAGGCGTGCCGGTTTCATCGCTGCTGCTGGCATCGCTGGCCATGACTTACAAGTCGCAATTCAAGCAAAGCTGCTATGCGGTCAATACCGTGCACAACGGCCGGATTGCCCGCCACGATGCACGGTTCGAACTCAGCCGCACGGTGGCCTGGCTGTCCAATTACAGCATCGCGCATCTCGATCTCGCGACATTGCCGCGAGGCGCAAGCCGGATCGATATTGCCCGCGGCATCCACGCCCAATTGAACGAATTGCAGGATGACGGACTGTCGTACAGCAGTTTGCGTTATCTGAGCAATGATCCGGCCATTGTCGAAATCATGAAGCGGGTGCCGGAAGCGCAGATCGAATTCAATTTCGTGCCACGCAGCATCCATTTGCCGAAGGACGACGAGCGCATTCTCCTCGAGGCGCCGGAATCGACCGGTTCGCCCGATGGCCTGATGCATGCCGGCTTTACGCCGTTCATCAAGGCCGAATACCAGGGCGACCGGTTGGTGATTCGCTGGGGTTATTGCAAGACGCGCTATCACCGCGACACGGTCGACGCGCTAATCCATCAGCAGATTCAATGGCTGGAAGCGCTGCTGGTGGAGTCGCGGGCCGAAGCGGAGGCCGTATGCGCCAACTGATACGCCGAATGACAGCGGGGGTGAAGGCAGGTTTGAACGGCGGGGAGCGTGATTTCCAATGAAGAAGATATGTCTGGCGATGCCGACGCATCGGGAATGCGCCCAAGCCATCCGCAATCTGGTCGACGAAGCGGCTTTTGCCGTCAGCCGCTTCGATACCGAAGTCTGCGTGCTGGTGTCCGACACGTCCGAACCGGCGGCGCTGGCCGCCAATGCGGCGATGGTCGGCCAGCTGCAAACGCCGCCCGGGGTGAGCCTGATCCATCTGCCGCGCGACCGTCAGGACCGGATTCTGGCGGACGTGCTGCGACGGGCCGGCTGCGATGCGGTGATCGCAGCGCTGATGCAGCCGGACGGCGTGTCGTACGGTGCGGCAACCAACCGGCTGTTCCTGTTTGCCGAGTACTTCGGCTGCAGTTCGCTGCACCGGCGCGATTCGGACAGTCACTATCAAAGCAGTGACGGACAGCCGGTCTATCCGGTCTACAACGAGCTGCGCTTCATCGGCTTGCCGGCCCGTGAGGCGGTGTCGAACGTCGACGAGGTCGTCATCGACGCCGCGCACGCGATCGGGCCGATCCGGATGGTCGGTGCGTCGTATGTCGGTGAAACGTCGATCGACGTGATGCCGATGTTCAACCGCAACGAGGCGGCGTCCTACGAGATTCTCGGCCAATTCGCGCCGTTTCATCTGGATGCGGCCGAAAAGCGGCGCTGGGTCGATGCGACCTATATCGACAACGGTCAATCCAGATTTGAAGTTGATCGTGCCGAACTGGCGTATGCGCACAGCTTCCTGATCGATGCCTGCAATTTCTGCTTTTACGACATTCATGCCCAGGTACCAATGCCGCCGGCGTTGTATACGATCGGTAGCGATTACTTCCTGTTCAGCCTGATGGATGCATTGCAATTGCCGGTGATTCACCATAACCGGCATATCGACAATTTCTATACCGACGAACGCCGGACGCCGCAGGGATTCATCGATTACCAGTTCCGGATGGTCAAGAACTATCTGTACATGACCTGGCTGCATGATGCCATCGCTGCCATTCGTGCCAATGCGGAGACCGTGCTCGATGCCCGGCGTGCACTGGCGCCGGCCGCGCTATGGATGCATCTGGCACGGCCGATTGAGCCGCTGCTGCGCATCAATCGGGAAAAACTGGATATTCTCGTTTACAACTATCAAAGCCTCGGTGACGAATACGCCGAATTCGCTGCGCAGTTGCAGATTCGGCGCGATGTATTGCTCGACGAGTTTTCCCGTGATGTGACCGATTTTGCAACGCTTGCACGCGTTTGGCCGTCATTGATGAACGCGGCCCGCGACTTGCATGACAATGCAAACCGACCGGAATGGCGAAACCGGCATAACGAAAAAACGAATAAAGAGGACGAGGCATTATGTTGAACCATATCGATGGGGATTTCTTCAGGAAGCTATTCAAGCTTGCGCTCCCCATTTCAATGCAGACCATGCTGTTTTCGGTGCTCGGTCTGGTGGATGCGGCCATGGTGGCGCATCTGGGCTCGGTGCAGATCGCGGCGGTGGGGCTGGCCAGCAAGATTTTCCT
Source organism: Jeongeupia naejangsanensis (assembly GCF_016865585.1). GTDB lineage: Bacteria > Pseudomonadota > Gammaproteobacteria > Burkholderiales > Chitinibacteraceae > Jeongeupia > Jeongeupia naejangsanensis. Next base: position 157,175 of record NZ_JAESND010000005.1, read on the forward strand.
GATCACCTTCCTGTTGCTGTCGGCGCTGTCGAGCATCTTCTCCATCAACGGCGCGCAATATTTCGGCGCGCAGGACATGGACAAGTTCAAGCGTTGCCTGTGCCAGGCGCTGATCTGCTGCAGCGTGATGGTGCTGCCGATCATCATTTTCTGCGCAACGAGTGCCGAAGAGATCATGGGTCTGGCCAGTACCGATGCACAGCTGATCGAGCTGTCGTCGGCCTTCCTGCTGGTCACGTGTTTTTCCTATTTTTCCACGGCGCTGGTGCTGCCGGTGGAAGCGGCGCTGCACTCGGCCGGTGAAGCCAAATGGCCGACCTGGATCGGCCTGGCGACGGTGCTGAGCAACATCGTGCTGAACTTCGTGTTCATCTACGGTTTTGCCGGCCTGCCGGCGATGGGCGTCACCGGTTCGGCGCTGGGTACCAGCTGCGCGCGGGTGATCCAGCTGGCGCTGCTGCTGCTGGTGCTGTTCAAGAAGTATCCGCAACTGGTGCCGGGCCGGCGTCATCTTGCCGCAGCCTTCGAGGCCGCCAGTTTCGGCGCTTTCCTCAAGCAGGGCATTCCGCTGGCGATCCACAACGGCATCTGGGGCGCGGGTTTCTTCGTGTACCAGTCGATCTACGGCCGCATGGGGACCGATGTGCTGTCGGTGATCAACCTGCTGGCGCCGTTCGACGCGATGATGATGTCGGCCTTCGTCGGCCTGTCGACGGCAACCAGCATCATGCTGGGGCACGAGCTGGGAGCGAACAACCTCGACCGCGCCCGCGGGCAGTCGCGCGCCTTCCTGCTGCTGTCGCCGCTGGTGGCGCTGCTCGCGGCCCTGGTCACCTATGCCTTCAGCGGCCAGCTGGTCTGGCTGCTCAACGGCATGCAGCAGCCGCTGGCCGCAGCACAGGGCGTGCTGACCATCATGGCGTTCGGCCTGTGCCTGAAGGTGATCAACTTCGTCGGCATCATCGGCATTCTGCGTAGTGGCGGCGACATCAAGTACACGATGTTCATCGACCAGTTCGGCCTGTGGTGCGTCGGCATTCCGGTTGCGTGGTGGGCCGGCATCTACATGAAGCTCGATGTGTCCTTCGTGATCGCGCTGGTCCTGCTCGAAGAGCTGGCCAAGGCCTTCCTGACCATCCAGCGCGTACTGCGCGGCGTCTGGGTCCGCAATCTCGCTGTGCAATAAACCGCAAGAAACCGTTATGCAGCCGGCCCTCGCGATGCGAAGGCCGGCGACCGTGATCGCCAATCCCGCGCGAAAGCGCGGACCAGCCGGATATGAACAATGAACAAGCCGATCGAAGTCCTTCCCGAATTCCACAGCGGCGGTTCGCGCACGATGGTCAGCCGCGACGCCGAGAACTACTTTTACCCGACCGCCCTGCACCGGCTGGAAAAACAGCTGCCACTGCGGGTGCTGTCCGAGGATGACCTGGCGTTCTGGCGCCGCAACGGCTACGTCGTGATCAGACAGGCCATTCCGCGCCAGACGGCACTGGATACCCTGGCTGAGGTGTGGGCGTTTGCCGGCAAGGATCCGCAACGCCCGGACACCTGGCTGCGCCCGGACAGCGACTTCAAGGAAGGCTGGTCGTGGGAAAAGGAATTGTATGCCAAGGGGATGGTGGAGATGTATCACCACCAGCAGCTTTGGGATAACCGGACTAGCCAGCGCGTTTATGACGCTTTTGTCGATATCTGGGATATGGAGGAATTGTGGGTTTCCGTCGACCGGGTCAATCTCAATTTCCCGACCGTGGGCAATCGCGCCGAATGGGGTTCATTCATTCACTGGGATATCGATATCAATGCGCCGGTATTGCCGCTGCGGGTACAGGGTCTGATTCAGTTGACCGATACCGAAGCGGAAACCGGCGGATTCCAGTGCTCGCCGGATTTGTTCCATTACCTCGAGGATTGGCGGAAAGGCCGGGGCAAGGATAGCCATCCGACCAACCCCGACCCGGCCGAATACAGTCAGTATCCGGTCGTGAAGCCGGAGATGAAAGCAGGCGATCTGCTGATCTTCAATGGCCTGTTGCTGCACGGCATTGCGCCGAATGTAAGTCAGGACAAGGTACGCTCGGTGCAGTACGTGACGATGACGCCGGCCTTGAAGGACCATGCTACACTCAGAAAGCAACGCAGCCGCTGGTATCAGGAGGTCGTTCATCCTGACACTAATGTTACGTTCATTGGCGATGCAAAACATCCTGAATCCAAGCGCTACGGGCCGGCGCAGCTTACACAGCTGGGACGGAAACTACTGGGTCTGGACGTCTGGCCGGACTAGTGCCGGATGGCCATATCGGGTCCCGGACGGGGGTGATCCGGGCGTCAATCGATGTTGCTGAAGGGATGTGTTGCTGGCAAAACACAACGCGTTTTGCTCAGATTGCGATGTTGGATTTGCATGTGATCAATAAATATGACCGACAGCCGTCGGCAGTCAGAGGAAGAGTTCATGAATCACGAATTGCGTAGCAAGGTCGGCCAATTGTTCATGGTTGGTTTTGATGCTCTGGAAGTGAATGATCACATTACCCGGATGATTCGCGAACAACGGGTGGGTGGCGTAATTCTGTTTCGTCGCAATGTGCATACGCCGGCACAAATTGCCAAGCTCTGTCGGCGTCTGCAGGAAGTCAATGCGGAAGTCAGTGATATTCCGCTGCTGATTTCGCTCGATCAGGAAGGCGGCATGGTCATGCGGATCGAGCAGGGCGTGACGCCGATTCCGGCGGCCATGGCGTTCCAGGCTGCGGGCTCGACGGCCGATTGCGAAAAGCTGAGCCAGATCAATGGCGAGGAAATGCGCCAGATCGGTTTGAACATGAATCTGGCGCCGGTGCTCGACGTCAACAACAACCCCCTCAACCCGGTGATCGGTGTCCGTGCCTACGGTGAGGACGCGGAAACGGTGATCGAATACGGCCTTGCAGCAGTACGTGGCCTGCAGCACGCCGGCATGATCGCCACCGCCAAGCACTTCCCGGGGCACGGTGATACCGCAACCGATTCGCACTATGCGATGTCGGTCGTGCCGCACGACAAGGCCCGCCTCAAGGCCGTCGAACTGGCGCCGTTCCAGGCCGCGATCGACGCCGGTGTCGACGCGATCATGACCGCGCACGTGGCGTTCCCGGCGATCGAACCGGATGCCGCCATGCCGGCCACCCTATCGAAGAACGTACTGACGGGCCTGCTGCGCGAAGAAATGGGCTTCAAGGGCGTGGTGATTTCCGACTGTCTGGAAATGGCTGCGATCTCCGAAGGCGTGGGCGTGGCAGTCGGTGCCGTCGGCACGCTGCAGGCCGGTGCCGACATCGTGCTGGTGTCGCACCTCGAAGAGCGTCAGCAGGCCGCGGTCGAAGCGGTGCTGCAGGCAGTCGAGCGCGGTGAAATCTCCGAAGCGCGCATCGACGAGGCACTGGCCCGCGTGATGGTGCTCAAGCGCAGCAAGGCGGTACAGGAATGGCAGAACGCCCCGGTCGAGCCGCAAGGCCTGATGAAGACCGAATCGCTGGCGCTGGCACGCAAGGTCCAGGCTGCCGCACTGCAGGTCCAGGGCGACTTCCAGCCGCTCGACCTCAGCAAGCCGGTGACGCTGATCACCGTCGAAGTGCGCTCGCGCTCGGAAATCGACGAAGTGGCCATCGCGCGCAACAAGGAGCCGCGCAGCTCGATGCTGCCGGCGCTCGAAGAAGCCGGCGTGCAGGTGCGCGAGTACGCACTGTCGGCCGAAGCGCTGCAGGAAGAAGTCGACGGTGCGATCGCTTTCGCCCAGGGCGCCGAACAGATCGTGCTGCAGACCTACAACGCACAGCTGATCGAAGGCCAGCAACGGCTGATCAAGGCGCTGCCGCAGGACAAGCTGTGGGTGGTCGCGGGTCGTCTGCCGTACGACATGGATCTGGCGCCGCAGGCGCTCGGTCGCTGTGCCAGCTTCGGCTGCCGTCCGCCGGCACTGGAGCCGGTGGTCAACAAGCTGCTCGGCCGCTAAGGTCCGGCAAGGCAAAAGAAACGGCGCCCTCGGGCGCCGTTTTTTCGTTGCGGCAAGTGCCTACAGGCTGCGGCCGATCTGCAGGCCGGCAGCGATATTGCGCGCGGCCAGCCGGACGTTCTCGGCGGCCTTGGCCAGCGCTTCGTCGACCGAGCAGGCGTGGTAGAGCACGCTGAACACCGCGTCGATGCCGTGTTCGTGGACGACGCCGACGTCGGGGGTCAGGCAGCCGGCGATGCCGATCACCGGCTTGCCGTGGCGCTTGGCGACGCGGGCGACGCCGATCGGTGTCTTGCCGTGGATGGTCTGGCTGTCGATCCGGCCCTCGCCGGTGATCACCAGATCGGCGTCGGCGACGATGGTGTCGAGGCCGACCGCCTCCATGACGATCTCGATCCCCGGCCGCAGTGTGCCACCCAGAAACGCGAGCATCGCCGCGCCCATGCCACCGGCCGCACCGGCACCGGGCACCGTGTCGACGTGGACGCCGAGATCGTGACCGATGATGCTGGCGTAGTGGGCGAGATTGGCGTCGAGCTGGGCGACGATCTCGGGCGTGGCGCCCTTTTGCGGTCCGAACACGTGCGAGGCGCCCTTGGGCCCGGTCAGCGGGTTGTCGACGTCGCAGGCGACGTCGATCCGGCACTCGGCCAGCCGCGGGTCGAGGCCGCCGATGTCGATCTGCGCCAGTCGCGCCAGCGCGCCGCCGCCGAAGCCGATTTCCCGGCCGTCGCGGTCGAGCAGCTTCGCGCCGAGCGCCTGCACCATGCCGGCACCGCCGTCATTGGTCGCGCTGCCGCCGATGCCGATGATGAAGCGGCGGGCACCGGCGTCGAGCGCGGCGCGGATCAGCTCGCCGGTGCCGTAGGTCGTCGTCTGCAGCGGATTGCGCAGGCTGGGCGGCACCAGCGCCAGGCCGCTGGCGGCGGCCATTTCGATCACTGCGGTCTGGCCGTCGCCGGACAGGCCGTAAAACGCCTGGACACAGTCGCCGAGCGGGCCGGTCACGCTGGTGTGCACCAGCTTGCCGTTCAGTGCGTCGACCATGGCGGCGACGGTGCCTTCGCCGCCGTCGGCGACCGGCAGTTTCACGTAGTCGGCGTCGGGCCAGATTTCGCGCATGCCGGCCTCGATGTTGATCGCGACGTCGAGCGCCGACAGGCTTTCCTTGTACGAGTCGGGGGCGATGACGATTTTCATGGTTCGCTCCTTGTCAGAAGATCTTGAACACGCCGAAGATCAGCGTCGACACGATGGTGATCACCAGACCGATGGCGGTTTCGTACGGAATCAGCTTCAGGCGTTCGCTGATGCTCATGTTCACGGCGCCGCCGGTGGCGTGGAAGAAGCTGCCGTGCGGCATGTGGTCGAAGACCGTCGCACCGCTGTGGATCATCGCGGCCGCGGCCAGTGCCGGCACGCCGAGTTCGAGCAGCGTGCTGCTGAACACCTGCGAGGCGACAACGGTACCGGCGGTCGTCGACGCGGTGGCCAGCGACATCAGCGCACCCGAGACCGGCGCCAGCACATAGGCGGGCAGCCCGGACGCCTGCAGCACGTCGATCAGCACGGTTTTCAGGTGCGAGGCGCCGATGATGCCGGCCAGCGCACCAGTGCCGAGCAGCATGATCGCGACCGGTGCCATCCGGCCCAGACCGGCGACGGCATAGCTGTTGCTGTTCTTGAACTTGCCCATGGCCAGCGCGCCCAGCAGGCCGCCGAGCGGCAGCGCGATCATCGGGTCGATCTTGATGCCGAACAGCGGACGAAGCATCAGCAGCACGATCGCCACCAGCGGTGCGACCAGCGCGGCGCCGACGCCGGGCAGGCTGCCGTGGTCGTGCTGGATCACTTCGGCTTCCTGCACCTTGCTGCCGCGGTTGATCAGGCGCTTGGCGATGAAGTAGGCCGCAACCAGACCGAACAGGCCCGGAATGATGCCGGCGGCCATGACGTCCGTCAGCGGCAGCTTGAAGGCATCGGCTGCGGCGATCGCGTTGGGGTTCGGGCTCATCACATTGCCTGCCTTGCCGCCGCCGATCATCGCGATCAGGATCGCCATTTTCGACAGGTCGGCGCGGCGGGCAATCGCCAGTGCGATCGGTGCCACGGTGATCACGGCCACGTCGATGAACACGCCGACGGCGGTCAGGATCATCGTCGCGACGGCCAGCGCCAGCAGCGCCCGGGTTTCGCCGAGCTTCTTGACGATCGCTTCGGCGATCGATGCCGCAGCACCCGATTCGATCAGCACGCCGGCGAGGACACCGGCAGCGAGGATGCGCATCACCGCCGGGATGATGCCCTTGGCACCGCCCATCATCAGTTCGACGGTTGCCGAGATGTCGACGCCGCCGACGAGGCCGCCGACGAGCGCGCCGACGATCATGCCGTAGGCCGGCGGGACTTTCTTGAGGATCAGGCCGATGGCGACGACAAGCGCCGCCATTGCGCCGAGGGTGGTGACTTCCATGTTCCGACTCCCATGCACTGTTGTGGGGCAAATGGTAGTGCGGTGAAATCGACTACGTCTTCGTGCGATTGCACAAATTACGATGGAATATTTTGGGGATGTTCTGGCAATTGACGAGGATCAAGCCGGCCGGGTCAGGTCGAGCTGCAAGGCGACGTACAGCAGCAGCCGATCATCGGTGCGGCCGAGCACCAGGCCGGTGAGGTCGGCGATGCGTGCCAGCCGGTAATCGAGGGTGTTGCGGTGGATGTCGAGCGCCTGCGCGGTCCGGCCCGGGTGCATGTCGTTGCCGAACCACGCCAGCAGCGTGTCGCGCAGCTGGCCGTGGGTGTCGGCCTGCGCCAGTTGCGCCAGCGGTCGCGCCAGTTCGGCGGCCTGCCAGCTGTGGTGCAGGCCCTCGAGCAGCACCGGCAGCGCCAGATCCTGATAGAAGTAGGCGCGGGCGTTCGGATCGCGGCGGCGCCCGAGCCGCAGCGCCGTGGCGGCGGTCCGGTACGAGCGGGCCACGCCGCCGGCACTGTTGAAGTAGTTGCCGAGCGCGATGCGGATGCCGAGCGGGCTTTCGGCGCGCATCCGCGCCAGCAGCTGCCAGACGCGGTCGCGGTGCGATTCGTAATCCCAGCGGCCGGCGCGTTCGACCACCGGCTTGAGCACGACGACCTCGGACAGCGAGACCGTGGCGATCAGGTTGTCGCGCTCCGGTACGGTCAGCAGCGTCTGCAGCCGTTGCAGTTCGTTGAAGGCGGCATCGACGCCGAGTTCGCCGCTGTCGATCTCGATCACCGCGGCGACGCGCGGCGCTGCCAGATCGACACCGAGCTGGCGGGCCCAGTCGGTCAGCGTGGCATCGGGGGATTCGGTGCGCACGAGTTCGAGCACCAGCTCTTCGCGCAAGCGGGTGTCGCGGGCCAGCAGCCGGGTCAGCCTGGCCTGTTCGAGCGTCATCTCGGCGGTGATCCGCACCAGTTCGCCGAACTGGCGGACCGCCGCCGGTTTCCCGGTCAGGCCGATCACGCCGACGATGCGGCCTTCGTTGTGCAGCGGCAGGTTGATGCCCGGGCGCACGCCCTGCAGCCGGTCGGCGGTGGCCGTGTCGATTTCGACGGTACGCGCCTGCGCCAGTGCCAGCAGGGCGCCTTCATGCCGCTGGCCGATGCGCTCGGCGTGGCCGCTGGCGATGATGGTGCCGTGCTCGTCCATGACGTTGACGTTGCAGTCGATGATGCGCATGGTCCGCGCAACGATCTCCTGCGCCAGCGCGGCGTCGAGCCGGCTCATGCCGTCGGCTCAGGAACCCATGCCGCCACCGGGATTGACCCCCGGCTTCTCGATGCGGGTCTTGCCGAAGCCCGAGCGGATATCGTCCTGTTTCATCGGATCGTCGAAGCGGCAGAAATCGTCCAGCAGCTCGCCGGAGTAGGCGTTGTAGTTCTCCTTGACGACCTTTTGCCACTTGCGGTTCAGGTCCTGCCACTGGCCTTCGCCATTGCCGTAGGCATAGACACGGTACTGGGCGCTGTTGCAGTCGAGCGCTTCGTAGGTGACGTTCCAGACGCCGCCCTTCGGCACCACGGCGACGGCGTAGCGCACCAGCTTGTCGTCGGGGCTGACGGTGATCGAGTCGATGGCGATGTAGAAGCTGTTGCGGCGCGATTCGTAGTTGACGGTGAACGGCGCCCATTGCTTCAGTGTCGCCAGATCGGGCCGGGGAAACGGCTTCTCGGCCGGGGCGGGCTGCTCCTTGTCCTTGAGCATGTCCATGATGTTCAGGCCGGTGTTGTCACCCGCGGTCTGCGGGTTGTTGAACTCGGCCGCATGGGCGCCGATGGAAAGGCTCAAAAGGGCGGTGATCAGGGCAAGGCGATTCATCTGCGGACTCCGGATAGTGCGTGCGATGCTAGCACAGCCGCGTGCGGGGCTCGACCGGACGGCGGTGCTACGCGCCCGGCGGCCGAGCCTGAGCGTGCCTGCCCGTTAGGCGGGCATCGGAAAAGTGACCTGGGCGGCAAAGCCGCCACCGTCGCGGTTGCCGGCGCGGAACTCGGCGCGGTGCAGCGTGGCGATGCGCGCAACGATCGACAGGCCGAGCCCGGCGCCGGGCAGCGTCTGGCCGGCCGGGCGGAAGAAGCGCTCGCCGAGCCGCGCCAGTGCCTCTGCATCGACCCCGGGGCCGTCGTCCTCGACGATCAGCGTGTGCGCGTTGATGTGTACGGTCACCGTCGCCGCGTCGCCGGCGTAGCGGCGGGCATTGTCGATCAGATTGCGCAGCAGCACCGTCAGCAGCGCCGAATCGCCGAGCAGGGGCGACGGCGCGTTGAGATGCAGCGTCGGCGGCGGGATGCCGGCCGCGTCGAGTTCGGTGAACAGCGCGTCGCACAGCCGGGACCAGTCGATGCGCTCGCGCGCCAGCGTCTGTGCCGCGCCGTGCTGTTCGAGCCGCGCTAGGGCCAGCAACTGGCCGACAAGGCGGCTGGCACGCCCGCAGGCGGCCAGCGCCTGGGTCATGGCCCGGTCGCGCCGTTCGGGGTCGCGGGCGCGTTCGGCGACTTCGAGCTGGATCTGGACCGCGGCGAGCGGCGTGCGCAGCTCGTGCGCCGCATCGGCGGTGAAGCGCCGCTCGCGCGAGAACGCGGCGTCGAGCTCGTCGAACAGCCGGTTCAGCGTGCCCTGCAGCGGGGTCAGTTCCCGCGGCAACGCCTGGGCCAGCGGTTCGAGTCGTGCCGGTGTGCGTGCGGCGACGGCATCGGCAAAGTCGCGCACCGGCTGCAGGCCGCGCCAGACCAGCCAGAGCACCAATGGCAACAGCAGTGCGAGCACGATCAGCATCGGCAGCGCCATGTCGCGGGCGGTGTCGAGCGCGGTGTGATCGCGCACCGACAGCGGCTCGCCGAGCACCATGGTGTGATGGGCCGACTTGGCAATGCGGATGACCCAGGGCTGGCCGTTGAAATCGAACTCGTGATGATCGCGATCGAGCATCGGCAACGGCGGACTGGTGCTTGCCTCCTGCAGCCGGCCGTGATCGTCGTACAGCGCAAAGGCGGTCTGGTGCAGGTCGGCGATCGGCAGCGCGACCGGATCATCGGTGAACGCGGCAAGCGCAAGCTTGGCGTTCCATTCCAGCTGGGTATCGAGCGCCTTGCCGACTTCGTGGCGAACCTGCAGGCCCACGCTGATGATCATCGCCAGCCACAGCGCGAGTACGGTGATGGCGAGCGAGGCGCCAAGCCGCCACAGCAGCGAACGCGGCGCGGTCGTCATGCCAGCCGCCAGCCGAGGCCACGGGCGTTTTCGATGCTGCCGGCGCCGAGCTTCTTGCGCAGGTGCGACAGGTGCACGTCGAGGCTGTTGCTTTCGCCGGCATCGAGCCAGCCGTACAGGCGGACCTCGATCTGCTCGCGCGAAAGGTAGCGCGGTCGCGCCGACAGCAGCAGGTGCAGCAGCCGTGCCTCCATCGACGTCAGGTTCAGTACTTCGCCGTTGCGGCGCGCGGTCAGGCTGCTGGCGTCGAACGCGACGTCGCGCCAGCACATCTCGGTCGCGGCGCGGCCGTTGGCGCGCCGCAGCAGCGCATGCAGCCGCGCGTCGAGTTCGCCCAGCGCGAACGGCTTGACGAGGTAATCGTCGGCGCCGGCATTGAGCCCGGCGATCCGGTCGTCGACGCCGTCACGCGCGGTCAGGATCAGCACCGGCAGGGCCAGGCCGGCGCCGCGCAGCCAGCGCAGCAGATCGAGCCCGGGCAGCCTCGGCAGCCCGAGGTCGAGCACGAGTCCGTCGAAACTCGCGTCGGCCTGCAGCGTCGTGCGTGCCGCTTCGCCGTCGGTGATCCAGTCGACGGTCCAGCCGGCCTCGCGCAGGCCTTCCTGCACACCGTCGCCGAGCAGGGGGTCGTCTTCCACCAGCAGGATTCGCATCGTCGTGTTCCGCCTTTTTCCAGCTGCCATTATTTCACCGCCGGCGCGGGACGGGCAGACGGCGCGTTACAATGGCATTTTGACCAGCGTCCCCGCCGCCATGTCCGCCGACCAGACCCTCGATCTTTCGGGCCTCAACTGCCCGCTGCCCATCCTGCGCACCAAAAAGGCGCTGGCGACGCTCGAATCGGGCCAGACGCTGTTCGTCACCTGCACCGATCCGGCGACGCCGACCGACTTCGCCGCCTTCTGCCGCCAGACCGGGCACGCGCTGGTCGAATCGACCGCTGCCGACGACCGTTTCCACTTCCTGATCCGCAAGCGCTGAAAATGACGACTCAACTCACGATCACCCGTCCTGACGACTGGCACCTCCACCTGCGCGACGGCGACCTGATGGCATCGGTGCTGGCGCATACGGCGCGCGAGTTCGCCCGCGCCATCGTCATGCCCAACCTCAAGCCGCCGGTGAGCACCGTCGAACTGGCCGCCGCCTACCGCGATCGCATTCTCGCGGCGCGGCCGGCCGGCAGCGACTTCACGCCGCTGATGACGCTGTACCTGACCGGTACGCTGACGCCCGAGGAAGTCGTCAAGGCCAAGGATTCCGGCTTCGTCCACGCGGTGAAGTTCTACCCGGCCGGCGCGACGACCAATTCCGAAGCCGGCGTATCGGCGCTCGACGGCGTGATGCCGGCGCTGGAAAAAATGGCCGAAGTCGGCCTGCCTTTCCTTGTCCACGGCGAAGTGACCGATTCGGCCGTCGACGTGTTCGACCGCGAGGCGGCCTTCATCGACCGCGTGATGACGCCGCTGCTGCAGCGCCTGCCGGACCTGCGCGTGGTGTTCGAGCACATCACCACCCGCCAGGCCGCCGAGTTCGTCCTGGCCGCCGGCGACAATGTCGGCGCGACGGTGACGCCGCAGCACCTGCTGATGAACCGCAACGCGCTGTTCCAGGGCGGCATCCGGCCGCACCACTACTGCCTGCCGGTGCTGAAGCGCGAAGAGCACCGCAAGGCGCTGCTGGCCGCGGTGACCTCGGGCAGCACCAAGTTCTTCCTCGGCACCGACAGCGCGCCGCACGCACAGCACACCAAGGAAACGGCCTGTGGCTGTGCCGGGATCTACTCGGCGCATGCTGCACTGGGCTTCTACGCCGAAGCGTTCGAATCGGTCGGCAAGCTGGATCAACTGGAAGCGTTTGCCAGCTTCAATGGCCCGGACTTCTACAGGCTGCCGCGCAACAGCGGCACCGTCACGCTGGTCAGGGAAGACTGGACCGTGCCGGCGAGCTACCCGTTCGGCGAGCACGCGGTCGTGCCGCTGCGCGCGGGCGAAACGCTGGGCTGGAAGCTGCGCGACGGGCAGGCCGGCTGATGGCGGCCTTCGTTGCCCGCGACGCCACCCGTCCGGGCTGGTGGATCGCCGGGGCCGTGCTGGTGCTCGCGGCGTGGTGGGGCCAGCCGCTGATTGCGCCCGATCATTTCGAGCGCGCCTTCTTCGGCCTGTTCTGGTACACGATGCTGGCGCTGGCGGCGGTGTTCTGGGCGCTGCCGAGCGAGCGGCGCTTTACCGGCAGCGACTTCGTCCGCCGCACCATGCTGCTCGGCGTACTCCCGGTGTACACGCGCAGCGAGCCGGTTTCGGCCTACCGGCAGGTCGTGCTTGAAACCGATCCGAATGTCGTCGGTCCGGATACCTTGTGGGTGCTGGTCGAGGGCGACGGCGGCCGCCGTTTTGCCTTCATGCACCGCCGCGCGACCCGTCGCGGACGCGAGCGCCAGCTCGGTCTGGCGAAGGCCTTGGCCGAGGCGAGCGGATTGCCATTTGCCGGCGAGGTGCTGGACGCGGGATAATGGTCCCGCGAAGCCGGCCGGATCGTCGCCGCCCCGAGCAATCGGGGGGGAGGAAAGTCCGGGCTCCGCAGGGCAGGATGCCGGCTAACGGCCGGGCGCCGTGAGGCGACGGAAAGTGCAACAGAGAGCTGAACCGCCGATGGCGTGAGCTGACGGGCCGATTGAAGCGGCCTCGATCGCGTACAGGCAAGGGTGAAAAGGTGTTCCCGTCGGGGAAGCCCCGCAAGGGGTCGGTAAGAGCGCACCGTGGCGCTGGTAACAGTCGCCGGCAGGGTAAACCCCATCCGGAGCAAGACCAAGCAGCAGGCGTTGAGACGGCCCGTCGAGTCTGCGGGTAGGTTGCTGGAGTGCAGTGGTAACGCTGTGCCTAGAGGAATGGCGGTCGCGTGCGGTTCGCCGCGCGTACAGAACCCGGCTTACAGGCCGGCTTCGCACTGATCGCGACAAAAAAGCCGAGGTGAAAACCTCGGCTTTTTTACGTCCGTCGTCCGTCGTCCGGCGGTGCGGGCGCCACGCCCCCGTACGATCTGACCGGCCGTGCCTCAGAGGGCGTCCTGCGGGTTGCCGGTCAGCAGCTTTGCTTCCAGCGCATTCACGCGTGCTTCGAGTTCGGTGAGCTTCTCGCGCGTCCGGGCCAGCACGTCCTGCTGGATCTCGAATTCCTCGCGGGTGACGAGATCCATGCGGGTGAAGGCGCTCGACATCATCGCGCGCACGTTCTTCTCGACATCCTTGGCCGGGCTGGCGGCGATGGCTTCGGAGATCTTGCTGGAGATCTCGTCGAAGAATTTTTCTTTCAGCATGGCTTTCTCTCCGTATGGGCTTGGGCAGGCTCGAAGTCTAGCAGAACGATAGACCGCAACGCGGCGGCGAAGTTGCGTCCGGAGTCGGCACCGAGGCGGTGCGCCGGCATGGTGCAGGCCGTTTTTGCTGCGCCGTGTCGGTGCGTGCGCAACGGCCGTTGCGGCCATCCGCCCCGCCCATCGTGTTCTCCGGTGATTGGCACGCTTTCTGCTAGACCTCCTACGTCATCGTCCTGTTTCCAAGGAGTCACCCATGAAATTCGTTACTGCCGTCATCAAGCCGTTCAAGCTCGATGAAGTGCGCGAGGCGCTGTCCGCCATTGGCGTGCAGGGGCTCACGGTTATCGAAGTGAAGGGCTTCGGCCGCCAGAAGGGCCACACCGAGCTCTACCGCGGCGCCGAGTACATCGTCGACTTCCTGCCCAAGGTGAAGCTCGAGGTCGCGATTGCCGACGACCAGCTCGACGCGACGCTGGAAGCGATCGAGAAGGCAGCCAACACCGGCAAGATCGGTGACGGCAAGGTTTTCGTCTTCGATCTGGAACACGTCGTGCGCATCCGCACCGGCGAAACCGGCGAAGCGGCCATCTAAAAAAAGCACGGGAAGGAGAGAAGCATGAAAACCTGGTTAGCACGATTCGTTGCGCTGCTGTGCGGGCTGATGCTCGCCGGTGCGGCGCTCGCGGCCGACGCGCCTGTCGCGGCCAAGCTGTACTTCGAGACCGGCAAGGCCGATCTGCCGGCCGATGCGGCGACTGCGGCGCAGCCGCTGGTCGACTTCGCCAAGGCCGACGGCAAGGTGGTGCTGAGCATTGCCGGCTTCCACGATGCAAGCGGCGATGCCGCGGCCAACGCCGAGCTGGCCAAGCAGCGTGCGCTGGCGGTCAAGGAGCTGCTGGTCAAGGGCGGCCTCGCCGAAGCGCAGATCAGCCTCGAAAAACCGGCGGTGACGACCGGTGGCGGCGATGCGAACGAAGCGCGCCGCGTCGAGATCAGCGTTGCCGTTGCTGCGCCGGTCGCTGCGGTCGCCAGCGAAGCCGCTGCTGCTGCACCCGCCGCCGCACCGGCAGTCACCGTCAACAAGGGTGACAACGCCTGGCTGATCGTTGCCGCGAGCATGGTGATCCTGATGTCGATCCCGGGTCTGGCGCTCTTCTACGGCGGCCTGGTGCGCAGCAAGAACATGCTGTCGGTGCTGGTGCAGGTGTTCGTGATCTTCGCGCTGATCGCGGTGTTGTGGGTGGTCTACGGCTACTCGGTGGCGTTCACCGAGGGCAATGCCTTCTTCGGCGGGCTGTCCAAGCTCTTCCTCAAGGGCGTGACGCCGGATTCGATTGCCGCAACGTTCAGCAAGGGTGTCGGCATCTCCGAACTGATCTACGTCGTGTTCCAGGGCGCGTTCGCGTGCATCACGTGCGGCCTGATCGTCGGTTCGTTTGCCGAACGCGCCCGGTTCTCGGCCATCCTCGTGTTCATGGTGATCTGGTTCACCTTCGCCTACCTGCCGATGGCCCACATGGTCTGGTACTGGGCCGGCCCGGATGCGTACACCACGCAGGCCGCCGCCGACGCTGCCAACGCGACTGCGGGCTTCCTGTTCCAGAAGGGGGACCTCGACTTCGCCGGCGGTACCGTCGTGCACATCAACGCTGCCGTCGCCGGTCTGGTCGGTGCCTTCATGGTCGGCAAGCGCGTCGGCTTCGGTCGCGAAGCGATGGCGCCGCACAGCCTGACGATGACGATGATCGGCGCCTCGCTGCTGTGGTTCGGCTGGTTCGGTTTCAACGCCGGCTCGGCGCTCGAAGCCAACGGCACCGCTGCGCTGGCCTTCGTCAACACCTGGGCTGCAACCGCTGCCGCCGTACTGGCATGGCTGTTCGCCGAATGGCTGCTCAAGGGCAAGCCGTCGCTGCTCGGCGCTGCGTCGGGTGCGGTGGCCGGTCTGGTCGTGATCACTCCGGCGGCCGGTTTCGTCGGCGTCGGCGGCGGCCTGGTCATGGGCCTGATCGCCGGTATCGCCGGCCTGTGGGGCGTGCATGGCCTGAAGCGCCTGCTCGGTGCCGACGACTCGCTTGACGTGTTCGGCGTCCACGGCGTGTGCGGTATCCTCGGCGCGATCCTGACCGGCGTGTTCGCCTCGCCGGACCTCGGCGGCACCGGTGTCTGGGACTACGTCGCCAACAAGGTTGCCACCGGCTACGACATCGGCGCGCAGGTGAAAATCCAGG
The DNA here is from genome assembly GCF_016865585.1 of Jeongeupia naejangsanensis. Classification (GTDB taxonomy): domain Bacteria; phylum Pseudomonadota; class Gammaproteobacteria; order Burkholderiales; family Chitinibacteraceae; genus Jeongeupia; species Jeongeupia naejangsanensis. The sequence continues at coordinate 172,455 of NZ_JAESND010000005.1, forward strand.
CGATCGGCGTCGGCATCACCATCCTGTGGTCGGGCATCGTTTCGGTCGTCGCCTACAAGCTGGTTGATCTGGTGATCGGTCTGCGCGTGCGCGAAGACGAAGAGCGCGAAGGCCTCGATGTCACCAGCCACGGTGAAAAAGCCTACAACCACTGATCCACGTGCCCGGCGCACTGCGCCGCTTGCAAAGCCCGCCTTCACGGCGGGCTTTTTTTCGACGTTTGCCGCCGATGACCGGCAAGCAGGTCGGTTCGCGGATAGACTCGCAGCCTCGACTGAAGGAGCTCAGATGATGTTTGCCGGCAAATCCCTCGCCATTGCCCTTGCCCTGCTTGCCGGGAGTGCGCAGGCGCACATCGTGCTGCAGCAGAAATATGCGCCGGCCGATACCTACTACAAGGCGGTGTTCCAGGTCGGCCATGGTTGCGAGGGCGCTGCGACGACGGCGGTGACCGTACGCATTCCCGACGGCGTGCTGTCGGCCAAGCCGATGCCGAAGCCGGGCTGGAAGCTCGATATCCGCAGCAGCAAGCTCAAGCAGCCATACGAGTCGCACGGCAAGACGGTTACCGAGGGCGTGAGCGAAATCCGCTGGTCCGGCAGTCTGCCCGATGCGCAGTTCGACGAATTCGTCATGCAGCTCAAGTTGCCGGCCGAGGCGGGCAAGCTGTACTTCGAGGTCGTGCAGCAGTGCGGCAAGCAGAAGATCGAATGGACCGACGTGGCGGGCGACGACGGTGCCGCACCGGCGCACCCGGCGCCGGTACTCGAACTGGCCCCGCCGGCAGGTGCCGGCCACCATCATCACTGATGAGACCGGTTCAACACGACAACGGCGCCGGCAGGCGCCGTTGTCGTGTCAGAAGTACTTTTTCAGGTCCATGCCCTTGTACAGCCCGGCGACCTCGTTGCCGTAGCCGTTGAACATCAGCGTCTTGCGTCGCAGCAGCTCGCCGATGCGCCGCTCGTTCGCCTGGCTCCAGCGCGGGTGGTCGACTTCCGGATTCACGTTCGAGTAGAAGCCGTACTCGTTCGGTGCCGCCTTGTTCCATGCGGTCGCCGGCTGGGTTTCGCGCAGCACGATCTTCACCAGCGATTTGGCGCTCTTGAAGCCGTACTTCCACGGCACGACCAGCCGCACCGGTGCGCCGTCCTGGTTCGGCAAAGGCTTGCCGTAGAGGCCGACGCACAGCAGCGCCAGCGGGTGCATCGCTTCGTCGATGCGCAGGCCTTCGGTGTACGGCCAGTCGAGTACCGGCCGGCGCACGCCGGGCATCTGCTTCGGGTCGGCGAGGGAGACGAATTCGACGTATTTGGCCTTGGATGTCGGCTTCACCTGCTTGAGCAGCTCGGACAGCGAATAGCCGACCCACGGAATCACCATCGACCAGCCTTCGACACAGCGCAGCCGGTAGACGCGCTCCTCGAGCGGGGCCAGTTTCATCAGCGTGTCGATGTCGAAGGTTTTCGGCGCTTCGCACTCGCCTTCGACCCGCACGCTCCACGGCCGGGTTTTCAGGCTGCCGGCGTTCTGTGCCGGATCACCCTTGTCGGTACCGAATTCGTAGAAGTTGTTGTAGCTGGTGATCTGCTCCCAGCTGTTCTTTTCCTCGCCGGTGCTGAACCGGCTGGGCCGGGTCGCCAGTGCCGCCGCCTCGGCATCGGGGAGCATCGTCGCGGCGATCAGGCCGCCGGTCGCCAGCAGGAACCGTCGCCGGTCGAGGTAGAGCGATTCGGCGGTGATGTCCGACGGGAGGATGCGGGAAGGGGAGTGCGACATGTCGGTCTCCATGGCCATGATCTGCTGTTGTCGCGCCGGGCGCGCGGATCTGACAGCTGTTGGAACCGGTTTAGCGGAAAAAGTGCACGGCCAGTGCGATGGCGGCGCTGGCGAGGAGGACACGTGCGGCGATCCGGACGCTGCGGTGTGCTTCGGCCCGGCGTGCCGGCGACAGCATCCGCCATAGCAGGAGTACGACGAAGACAAGCAGGAGCAGTCGGAACGGTTTATCGGGCATGCGCTGACAGGCGGGGACAAATAGTTAAAGTGGCACTTTAAGTTGTCCACGATATCTGTTTCATTCTTCGCGGCTTTCCGTGGATAAATCCTGACCGCATGAATTGAAGCTAAGTGATTGTATCAAAACGGGAAAGCCAAAACCCGCCCTTGTGGCGGGTTTTTAATTGCTGCTATAGTGGGCGAAAGTGGGAAAAAGTGGGTGAAAGTGGAATTTTCCTCACAACGAGACAGGGCTCATGTTCAGCGGCGTGGCAACACTCAACCTCGACAGCAAGGGGCGTCTGGCGATTCCGGCCAGGCATCGCGAGCTGCTGCTCGCGCGTAGCGCGGGCCGCCTGGTGTTGACCGTCAGTCCGGACCGCTGTCTGCTGCTCTACCCGCAATCCGACTGGGAACCCGTGCGCGACGCGCTCAACCAGCTTTCCGGCGCGCAAGCGCAAATCCGCCGCCTGGTGGTGGGCCATGCCGAAGAAATGGACATGGACAACGCCGGCCGCATCCTGATTGCGCCGCGATTGCGGCAAATCGCCGGGCTGGAAAAGGAAATCGCCTTCGTCGGTATTGGCAACAAATTCGAAATTTGGGATGACGGCCAGTGGTCGGCAAAAAACCAATCGGTCTTTGATCTGTCACCGGCCGATCTTGAAACCCAAATGCAAGGCATTGTGCTGTGAGCTTTATCCATAAAACCGTCCTGCTGGACGAAGCGGTCGACGGACTGAACCTCCGTGCAGACGGTATCTATGTCGACGGTACGTTTGGCCGTGGCGGCCATTCGCGCCTGATCCTGTCCAGGCTTGGTCCGAACGGCCGGTTGATCGCGTTCGACAAGGATCTGCACGCGATTGCCGAAGCGCAGACGATCACCGATCCCCGCTTCACCATCGTGCACGACGGTTTTGCTTCGCTCGGCGCGTCGCTCGACGCGCTGAACGTACCGGTGATCGACGGCGTGCTGCTCGATCTGGGCGTCAGCTCGCCCCAACTGGACGACGGCAGTCGCGGCTTCAGCTTCCGCTTCGACGCCCCCCTGGACATGCGCATGGACACTACGCGCGGCATCACCGCCGCCGACTGGCTCAACAGCGCGGATGAAAAAGACATTGCGGAGGTCATCAGAGATTATGGCGAAGAGCGGTTTGCTAAACAGGTTGCAGCAGCGATTGTTGCAGGTCGCAGCGAGCGGCCATTGTCCACAACCGGCGAACTTGCCGCGCTCGTGGCGCGCGCAGTCCGTACCCGTGAGCCGGGCCAGGACCCGGCGACGCGTACCTTCCAAGCTGTTCGGATTTTCGTCAATCGCGAGCTTGAAGAACTCGCGCTGATCCTGCCGCAGGCGCTGGCGAGGCTGAGCGTTGGCGGCCGTTTTTCGGTGATCGCCTTCCATTCCCTCGAAGACCGCATCGTCAAGCGCTTCATGCAGGATCAGAGCAAGCACGACCTGCCCGACCGCTTGCCGATTCGGGCGGCCGACATTCCGCCGGCACCGCTGCGCATCGTCGGCAAGCCCGTACGGGCCAGCGCCGACGAGGTGGCCGGGAATCCGCGTGCCAGAAGCGCGATCCTGCGGGTGGCGGAAAAGGCGGCGCCATGACCCGCCTCAATCTGTTTCTGCTCATCGTGCTGATCGTCTGCGCACTGTCGGTCGTGACCAGCCAGTTCAATGCCCGCAAGCTCTATGGCGAGCTGCAGAAGGAAGACCAGGTCACGCGCAAGCTTGACGTCGAGTGGGGTCAGCTGCAACTCGAGCAGAGTACCTGGGCGATGCATTCGCGCATCGAGTCCGAAGCGACGGCCAAGCTGAGCATGCAGCTGCCGGCGGCCAACCGCACCCAGGTCATCCTGCCGCACGGGCAGGTCATCGCGCGGCCCAAACAGTCGCCGGCGGACTGAGTCATGAACCGGATGATTCCGCCGACGCAGGCACGCAAGCGCTACAGCCAGCAGCTCAAGCTCGAGCGCTGGCGGGTGTGGTTCGTCGTCGCCGGGCTGATGGGCCTGTTCGCGATCCTGCTCGGCCGCGGTCTGTGGCTGCAGGTCTTCAACGAGGAGTTCCTGCAAGGCCAGGGCGAGGCGCGCTATGCGCGTACGCTGCGGCTGGAAGCCAACCGCGGCATGATCACCGACCGCAACGGCGAACCGCTGGCAATCTCGACCCCGGTGCAGTCGATCTGGGCCAGTCCGCGCAGCATCGAGTTGCTGCCCGCCGGACAGGTCCGTCCCGCCGACTGGGAGCCTGAAAGCGACAAGGATCCGGTCCCACTGTCGCAGGACGAAGTCGGCAAGCTGGCGCGCGCGCTGGGCATGCCGGTCGCCGACGTGGTGAAGAAACTGTCCGAAACGCGCCGCACCCACAAGGGCGAGACGATCAAGGACAAGGACGGCAAGCCCAGCCGTACCGATTTCATCTGGCTGCGCCGGCAGATGAATCCGCAGGATGCCAAGAACGTGATGGCGCTGAACATTCCCGGCGTTTACGCGCAGGCCGAATACCGCCGCTACTATCCGGCCGGCGAAATCATGGCGCAGATCATCGGCTACACGAACATCGACGGTCGTGGCCAGGAAGGGCTGGAACTCGCGCGCGACAAGGTGTTGTCGGGCCAGACCGGCAGCCGCACGGTCATTCGCGACCGGCGTGGCTACATCGTCGAGGACATCTCGACCATCGTGCCGCCGAAGGATGGCGAGACGCTGGCGCTGTCGATCGACCGGCGCATCCAGTATCTGGCCTACCGCGAGATCAACAAGGCCGTCAGCGACTTCGACGCCGCCGGCGGCAGCATCGTCGTGCTCGATGCGCGCACCGGCGAAATCCTCGCGCTGGCGAACTCGCCGTCGTACAACCCGAACAGCCGTGAGCGGATCGACCCGGCGAAGAAGCGCAACCGCGCGATCACCGACCTGTACGAACCGGGTTCGACGCTGAAGCCGCTCACCGTCGCTGCGGCCATGCAGGCCGGCACCATCAACGCCAAGACGACGTTCAATACCTCGCCGGGCGCACTGTCGATGGGTGGCTTCACCATCAAGGACACCCATAACTACGGCGTGCTCAATGCCGAAGGCATCCTCGTCCATTCGAGCAATATCGGCGCGCTCAAGGTGGCGCTGACGATGCCGCGTGAAACGCAGTGGAACATGCTCAACGCCGTCGGCATCGGCCAGCGGCCCGGTCTGGGCTTCCCGGGCGAATCGGCCGGCAAGCTGCGGCCGTTCAAGACCTGGTACCCGATCGAGCAGGGCACCATGGGTTACGGTTACGGCCTGTCGGTGAGCCTGATGCAGATGGCCAAGGCCTACCAGATCTTCGCCACCAGCGGGATCGAGCATCCGGTCAGCCTGATCAAGCAGAATGCGCCGATGCCGGGCAAGCAGGTGATCTCGCCCGAGCTGGCGCTGACGATACGCGGCTACATGGAAAAGGTGACCCAGCCTGGCGGCACCGCCACGCGCGCCCAGGTCGTCGGCTACCGCGTCGCCGGCAAGACCGGTACGGCGCGCAAGCAGAGCGGCGGCAACTACGCCGACAAGAAATACGTCGGCTCTTTTGTCGGTCTCGCGCCGGTGTCGAATCCGCGCCTGATCGTCGCGGTGATGATCGACGAGCCGGACATCAAGAAGAGCATCTACGGCGGTGCGGTGGCTGCGCCGGTTTTCTCTAGCGTCGTCGCGGGCACGCTGCGCCTGCTCGGCATTCCGCCGGATGCGCCGACCAACAACATCCTGCTGCCGAGTCCTCAGGACACCAAGGAGGACGAAGCATGGGTCCCGTAAGCTGGCCGCTGGCCGCGCTCGATTTTGCCGCAATTGATGCGATTGCCTCGGGGCGCCGCGTTGTGGCCGACAGCCGCCAGATCAGGCCGGGTGACGTGTTTCTGGCCTTCCAGGGCGAGTACGCCGACGGTCGCCAGTACGTTCAGGCTGCGATCGACGCCGGTGCCGGCGCGGTGTTGTGGGAGACCGGCGACGCCGGGTCCGCCACATTCGTCTGGCAGCCCGAGTGGGCCGTTCCGAATCTGGGCGTAGACCAGCTGCGGGCGCAGGCCGGCATCGTCGCCGGCCACCTGCTCGGCGATCCGAGCGTGGCGCAGACCGTCGTCGGCATCACCGGCACCAATGGCAAGACGTCGATCGCCAACTGGCTCGGCCAGGCGTTCACCCGACTTGGCCACAAGACCGGCGTGCTCGGCACGCTGGGCAACGGCGTGTTTCCGGCGCTGGAAGACTCGACGCACACGACACTCGACCCGGTCGCGCTGCAACACTGGCTGGCGCGGTTCCGCGACGCCGGTGCCGGCCATGTCGCCATGGAAGTCAGCTCGCACGGGCTCGCGCAGGCACGCGCGCACGGCGTTGCATTCGACATCGCCGTGTTCACCAACCTGACGCGCGATCATCTCGATTACCACGGCACGCTCGACGCCTACGGTGCCGAAAAGGCCAAGCTGTTTGCCTGGCAGGGGCTGAAGGCGGCGGTGATCAATGCCGACGACGCGTTCGGCCGGACACTGCTGACGACAACGACCGCGCCGCGCGTACTGAGCTACGGCATCGATGCCGGCGATATCCGCGCGACCCGGCTGGCGGCAACGCTGGACGGCCTCGTGCTCGATGTCGTCACGCCGGCCGGCGAGGCAACAATCCGTTCGTCGCTGATCGGGCGTTTCAACGCCTACAACCTGCTCGCCTGCCTTGGCGTGCTGCTGGCCGCCGACATGGCGCTGGCCGATGCAGTGGCTGCGCTTGAAGCCATCGAATCGGCGCCGGGCCGGATGCAGAGACTCGGCGGCGGCGCTCAGCCGCTGGTTGTCGTCGATTACGCGCATACGCCCGATGCGCTCGACAAGGCGCTGACGACCTTGCGTGAGGCGATGCCGGCGAAAAGCCGACTCTTTTGCGTTTTCGGTTGCGGTGGCGACCGCGATCGCGGCAAGCGGCCGCAGATGGGCGAGATTGCCTGCCGGCTGGCCGATTCGACGGTCATCACCAGCGACAACCCGCGCTCCGAACGCCCGCAGCGGATCATCGACGACATCGTCGCCGGTGTGGAAGGCGTCGACGGCAGCGGACTGGCGAACTACTCGATCGAATCGGACCGTGCCCGCGCGATTGCCGCAACCATCGATTTCGCCGGTCGCGGTGACGTCGTGCTGATCGCCGGCAAGGGACACGAGACCTACCAGGAAATCCAGGGTGTGCGCGGCCATTTCGACGATGTCGAACAGGCGGTCGCCGCCCTTGCGAGGAAAACATCATGATGCTGACGTTGCACGACGCAGCGCTGGCCGTCGGTGGCGCCCTTCGTGGCGACGCGACGGTGGCGTTCGTGCGTGTCACCACCGACAGCCGCGACATCCGCGACGGTGACCTGTTCGTTGCACTGCGCGGCGAGCGTTTCGACGGCCACGATTTTGCCGATGCGGCACTGGCGCAGGGCGCCGCCGCGGTGCTGGTCGAAACCGACGGCGGCGGCAACCGCATCGTCGTTGCCGACACGCTCAAGGCGCTCGGCGAACTGGCGAGCCACTGGCGCAGCGTGATCGCGCCGAAGCTGATCGCGATCACCGGCAGCAACGGCAAGACCAGCGTCAAGGAAATGACCGCGTCCATCCTGTCCGCCCACGCCGGTGCCGAGGCGGTGCTGGCAACCCGGGGCAACCTGAACAACCACATCGGCGTGCCGCTGACCCTGCTGAGCCTGCGTTCGCAACACCGTTACGCGGTGGTCGAGATGGGCATGAGCGACTTCGGCGAGATCGACTACCTGACACGGATGGCGCGTCCCGACGTCGCGCTGGTCAACAACGCCGGTGCGGCGCATCTCGAAGCGCTCGGTTCGGTCGAAGGCGTCGCTCGTGCGAAGGGCGAGATCTTCGCCGGCCTCGCGACCGGTGGTCTGGCGGTACTCAACGCCGACGATGCGTACGCACCGCTGTGGCGCACGCTCGCCGCCGGCCGGCCGCAGACCGGTTTCGGTCTCGGTGCCGACGCCGACGTGCGCGCGACCGATGTGGTCGCTGGCGCGCTGGGCAGCCGCTTCACGCTGGTCACGCCAGCGGGTACCGCGCCGGTCGAGCTCGGCGTGCCGGGCGTGCACAACGTCCGCAACGCGCTGGCCGCCACCGCTGCCGCGCTGGCGCTGGATGTGCCGCTTGTCATTTGTACCGCTGGCCTTGCCGCGTATCGCGGTGTAAAAGGCCGGCTCGAACGCAAAACTGCGGCCCGCGGCGCCTTGCTGATCGACGACAGTTACAACGCCAACCCGGACTCGATGAAGGCTGCGATCGACGTGCTGGTGCGCATCGGCGCCGAGCAGCACAAGCGGACCCTGCTGGTCCTCGGCGATATCGGCGAAGTCGGCGACGATGCACCCGCGCGGCATGCCGACGTCGGTGCCTACGCGAAGGCGGCCGGCGTGCAGCGCCTGTTCACGCTCGGCAACCACATGCGAGAGGCGGCTGCGGCATTCGGCAGCAGGCACTTCGACACGCTGAATGCACTGCTGGCGGCGCTGGAATCCGAGGCCGGACCGGATGCGGTGGTACTGGTGAAAGGATCGCGCTTCATGCGCATGGAGCGCGTCGTCGACGCGCTCGTCAACGAACAAGGAAACAACTAGCCATGCTGCTCTGGCTGACCCAATGGCTGGGTGAATCGATCCGGGCCTTCAACGTATTCAACTACATCACGCTGCGCGCCGTGCTGGCGACGATGACCGCGCTGACGATCTCGTGGGTGCTCGGCCCGTGGGTGATCCGCAAACTGACCGAGATGAAGGTCGGTCAGGCGGTGCGCAGTGACGGCCCGCAGACCCATCTGGTCAAGGCCGGCACGCCGACGATGGGCGGGACGCTGATCCTGCTGTCGATCGGCCTGACGACGCTGCTGTGGGGCGATCTGGGCAACAAGTACATCTGGCTGGTGCTGATCGTCACGATGGCGACCGGCATCATCGGCTTCGTCGACGACTACAAGAAGGTCGCGCTGAAGAACCCGAAAGGCCTGAGCGCCAAGGCCAAGATGTTCTGGCAGTCGGCGATCGCCATCGGCGCCGGGCTGTTTCTTGTCAACGCCGGCCAGCTGCCGTCGCATACCGGTTTCATCATCCCGTTCTACAAGGAAATCCTCTATCCGTTCGGGGCGATCGGCTTCTGCGTGCTGACCTATTTCGTCATCGTCGGCACCAGCAACGCGGTCAACCTGACCGACGGCCTCGACGGCCTCGCGATCATGCCGACGGTGCTGGTCTCGGGCGCGTTCTGCATCTTTGCCTATGTTGCCGGCAACGTGAAATTCGCGACCTATCTGGGCATTCCGCACGTGCCGGGTGCCGGCGAACTGGTGGTGTTCTGCGCGGCGATGGCCGGTGCGGGGCTGGGCTTCCTGTGGTTCAACGCCTACCCGGCCGAGGTCTTCATGGGCGACGTCGGTGCGCTGGCGCTCGGCGCCGGCCTCGGGACCGTTGCCGTGGTCGTGCGGCAGGAAATCGTGCTGTTGATCATGGGCGGTGTCTTCGTTGTCGAGGCGCTGTCTGTGATGATCCAGGTGGCCAGTTTCAAGATGACCGGCAAGCGCGTGTTCCGGATGGCGCCACTGCACCACCACTACGAACTCAAGGGCTGGAAGGAGACGCAGGTCGTCGTCCGCTTCTGGATCATCACCATGCTGCTGGTCCTTGTCGGCCTGGCCACGCTGAAGTTGCGCTGAGGAGCCGACATGGATTTCAACGGTAAAAACGTCGTCGTCGTCGGTCTGGGCATCACCGGTTTGTCGTGCGTGCGCTGGCTCGTGCGCCACAATGCCCGCGTCACCGTCGCCGACAGCCGCGACGTGCCGCCCGGGGCCGAAGCGCTGGCGGCCGAGCTGCCCGACGTGACGACCCGTTTCGGCGCATTCAGCGACGCGACGTTTGCCGATGCCGAGCTGCTGGTCGTCAGCCCGGGCGTGCCGCTGGCCACGCCCGAGATCGCCCGTGCGATCGACCGCGGCGTCGACATCGCCGGTGACGTCGAACTGCTCGCGCGCGCGATCCGCGGCAGCGGCGCCCGCGTGCTGGCGATCACCGGCAGTAACGGCAAGACCACCGTCACCAGCATGGTCGGCAAGGCGTGCGAACAGGCCGGCCTGAAGACCGTCATTGCCGGTAATATAGGCCTGCCGGTACTCGATGCGCTGGCCGACTGGGAAAGCCGCAGCAGCAATCCGGACATCTGGGTGCTCGAACTGTCGAGCTTCCAGCTGGAAACGACCAGCTCGCTGACGCCCGACGCAGCGGTCGTGCTCAACGTGACCGAGGACCACCTCGACCGTTACAGCGGCATGCGCGACTACGCGCAGACCAAGGCACGGATCTTCAACGGCCTCGGCGTGATGGTGCTGAACCGCGAGGACGGCTGGTGCCGCGGCATGACGCAGCCGGGCCGCAACATCGTCTGGTTCGGCACCGACGCGCCACGCAATCCGAGCGAATACGGTCTCGTCGCCGACGGCGACGACGTCGCGCTCAAGCTCGGCGAGCGCACGCTGATGAAAGCGGGCGAGCTGCAGCTCGCAGGCCTGCACAACGCCGCCAACGCACTGGCCGCACTGGCACTGACGCGTGCCATCGGCCTGCCGAGCGCGCTGACCATCGCCGCGCTCAAGGCCTTCAAGGGCCTGCCGCACCGGGTCGAATTCGTCGCCGAGAAGACCGGCGTGAGCTACTACGACGACTCGAAAGGCACGAATGTCGGCGCGACCGAGGCCGCGCTCAAGGGCATGAACCGGCCGGTGGTGCTGATCGCCGGCGGTGACGGCAAGGGCCAGGACTTTATGCCGCTGAAGGCCGCGTGCGAGCGCATCTGCCGCGCCGTGGTGCTGATCGGCCGTGACGGCCCGCAGATCGCCGAGGTGCTGAACGAAGCGACCTCGCAACTGATCGACGCCGATGACGACGAGGAAGCTTTCCTGCCGGTGCTGCAGGTGCCGACGCTGGAGATGGCCGTGCAGATGGCCGCCAACCTCGCCGAAGCCGGCGACATCGTGCTGTTGAGCCCGGCGTGCGCCAGCCTCGACATGTTCCGCAATTACCACCACCGCGCCGAAGTGTTCATCGCCGCGGTCCGGGGTCTGGAAGGCTGACGCGATGAAAGCGATCTTCTACCGGGCCCTCAAGCGCATCCGCCCCAGCATGGCCGCCTACGACCAGGCGCTGCTGTGGTGCGTGATCCTGCTGCTGACCATCGGCCTGGTGATGGTCTACTCGGCGTCGATCGCGATGGCCGAGGTCGACAAGGACACCGGTTTCCGCTCGACCTACTTCCTGGTCCGCCACTCGATCTTCCTCGTCGTCGGCGTGGTCGCGGCCTTCTTTTCGTTCAGCATCTCGACCCGGACGCTGCAGCAGTACGCGCCCTTGCTGTTCATTCTCGGCGTGCTGCTGCTGATCCTGGTGCTGGTGCCCGGCATCGGCCGCGAGGTCAACGGCAGCCGGCGCTGGCTCGGGCTGGTGGTGATCAACCTGCAGCCGTCCGAGCTGATGAAGCTTGCCGCCGCCTTCTATGCCGCCGACTACACGGTGCGCAAGGCCGCGTTCATGGGCGGCGACTTCTGGGCCAGCATCACCAAGGGCCTGCTGCCGATGCTGTTCGTGATGCTGATCGTCGGCGGCCTGCTGCTGCTCGAGCCGGACTTCGGCGCGTTCGCCGTCATCACCGCGATCACCATGGGCCTGCTGTTTCTCGGCGGCTTCAACTGGCGGCTGTTCGCCGGGCTGATCGTGCTGCTCGGCATCGGCTTCGTCGGCCTGATCGCCAGCTCGCCGTACCGGCGCGCGCGGGTCTTGGGTTTCCTCGATCCGTGGCAGGACCCGTACGGCAAGGGCTACCAGCTCAGCCACTCGCTGATCGCTTTCGGCCGCGGCGAGTGGCACGGCGTCGGTCTCGGCGCCAGCGTCGAGAAACTGTCGTACCTGCCCGAAGCGCATACCGACTTCCTGATGGCGATCATTGCCGAGGAGTTCGGTTTCCTCGGCGTGGCCGTCGTCGTCGGCCTGTTCGCTTTCCTAGTGTTCCGCTGCTTCACGATCGGCGTGCAGGCTGCCAAGCTCGACCGCGCCTATCAGGCACTGGTGGCGCAGGGCATCGGCATCTGGATCGGCGTGCAGTCGGTGATCAACATCGGCGTGAACATGGGCCTGCTGCCGACCAAGGGCCTGACGCTGCCGCTGCTGTCGTTCGGCGGCTCGGGCATCGTCGCCAATCTGCTGGCGCTCGGCGTCGTCATGCGCATCGACTACGAGAACAGACAGCTGATGCGGGGGCGCAAGGTATGAGCTGGATTCTGACCCTCGTCGTACTGGCCATATTGATTCTCGGTTTTGTCAGTCGGGCGAAGTCGCGTCAGGCCGTTTCCGCTTCGCAGCCGCAAGCCGTTGTGCAGAATCGTGCTGGGCGCACCCTGCTCGTCATGGCCGGCGGTACCGGCGGCCACATCTTCCCGGCGCTGGCCGTGGCCAACGCGATGCGCGAACGCGGCTGGGACGTGGTCTGGCTCGGCGCGGCCGGCGCGATGGAAACGCGCATCGTGCCGCAGCACGACATCCCGCTCGAAACGCTGGCCATCACCGGCGTGCGCGGCAAGGGGCTGCTGAAGAAGCTGGCCCAGCCCTGGGTGCAGCTGAAGGCGCTGTGCGGTTCGCTGCGGACCATCTTCCGCCATCGCCCCGATGTGGCAATCGGTTTCGGCGGCTTTACCGGTTTCCCGGGCGGGCTGGCAATGCGTTTGCTGTGGCTGCCGCTGGTGGTGCACGAACAGAACTCGGTGGCCGGGCTGACCAACAAGGCGCTGTCGAAGTTCGCCAACCGCGTGCTGTTCGCGTTTCCGTCGGCGTTCCGCAGCGCACCGCCGCGCTTCGACTGCGTCGGCAACCCGGTCCGTGACGCCATCACCGCGGTTGCCGAACCCGAATCGCGTTTCGAAGGTCGAACCGGCCCGCTGAAGCTGCTGATTGTCGGCGGCAGCCTCGGCGCGCAGGTGTTCAACGAACAAGTGCCGAAGGCGCTGGCGCTGCTGTCCGAGGTGGAACGTCCGGTGGTGATCCACCAGGCCGGCGAAAAACACATCGATGCGCTGAAGGCCAACTACGCCGCGGCCGGTGTCGACGCCGAATGCGTGGCCTTCATCGGCGACATGGCCGGTGCCTATGCCGATGCGGATCTGGTGCTGTGCCGTGCCGGTGCGCTGACCGTCTCCGAGCTGGCCTGCGTCGGTGCCGCGGCGGTGCTGGTGCCGTTCCCGCACGCGGTCGACGACCACCAGACCGGTAACGCGCGTTACCTGTCCGAGTCCGGCGCCGGCGTGCTGCTGCAACAAACCGAATTCGGCGCCGAGCGTTTCGCGGCGCTGCTGAAAGAGACAAACCGAGCGCGCTGCCTGGAAATGGCCCACAAGGCCCGGCAGCTCGCCAAGCCCGACGCGACCGGACGGGTCGTGGCGGTGATCGAGGAATTGGCAAGATGAAACACAAGGTCAAACGCATCCACTTTGTCGGGATCGGCGGTGTCGGCATGAGCGGCATCGCCGAGGTGCTCGCCAACCAGGGCTTTGCCGTCAGCGGCTCCGATCTGGGCAGCAACGCCGCGACGCAGCGGCTGCAGAACGCCGGTGCCGTCGTGCACAAGGGCCACGATGCGGCCTATGTCGCCGACGCCGATGTGGTGGTGATCTCGAGTGCGGTCAAGGACGACAACCCCGAAGTGGTCGAGGCGCGCGCGCGCAAGATCCCGGTGATTCCGCGTGCACTGATGCTGGCCGAACTGATGCGGCTGCAGCGCGGCATTGCGATCGCCGGCACCCACGGCAAGACGACGACGACCAGCCTGACCGCCAGCATTCTCGAAGCCGCCGGCATGGATCCGACCTTCGTCATCGGCGGCAAGCTGCACGCCGCCGGCTCGAACGCCCGGCTCGGCCACGGCGACTACCTGGTCGCCGAGGCCGACGAGAGCGATGCGTCCTTCCTGCACCTGAGCCCGATGATCTCGGTCGTGACCAATATCGACCAGGACCATATGGATACGTATGGCCACGACTTCGACAACGTGAAGAAGGCCTTCGTCGAGTTCCTCTACCACCTGCCGTTCTACGGCCGCGCGGTGCTGTGCATCGACGACGCCAGCGTGCGCGAGATCCTGCCGCGCGTGACCAGCCCGATCACGACCTACGGCACCAGCGCCGACGCGATGCTGCGTGCCGAAAACGTTACCGCTGTCGACGGCCAAATGCGCTTCGATGCGGTGTGGGAAAACGGCGAGACGCGGCGGATTCCGGTCACGCTGAACATGCCGGGCCAGCACAACGTGCTGAACGCGCTGGCGGCGATCGCCATCGGCATCGAGGTCGGCGCGTCCGACGAGGCGATCCAGCGTGCTCTGGCGACGTTCCAGGGTGTCGGCCGGCGCTTCCAGCGCTACGGCGAAGTGGCATGCGACGGCGGCAGCTTCACCCTGGTCGACGACTATGGGCATCACCCGGTCGAAATGGCGGCGACGATCGCCGCGGCGCGTGGCGCCTTCCCGGGTCGCCGGCTGCTGCTGGCCTTCCAGCCGCACCGCTACAGCCGCACTCGCGATTGCTTCGAGGACTTCGTCAAGGTGCTGGGCACCGTCGACGGCCTGCTGCTGGCCGAGGTCTACGCGGCCGGCGAAGCGCCGGTAGTGGCGGCGGACAGCCGTTCGCTGGCGCGCGCGGTGCGCGTCGCCGGCAAGGTCGAACCGATTTTTGTTGAAGACATTGCCGAGATGCCGGCCGCCATTGCCGCGGCCGCAAAGCACGGCGATGTGGTGATCACGATGGGGGCGGGCTCGATCGGTGCCGTTCCCGGCAAACTGGTGCAGAACTGAGATGGCTGAAATGAAGCAGTACGGCAAGGTGGCCGTGGTGATGGGCGGTGAATCGAGCGAGCGCGAAGTCTCGCTGATGAGCGGCAAGGGCGTGCTCGACGCACTGAAGAGCCAGGGCGTCGACGCGCATGCCTTCGACCCGGCCGAGCTGCCGCTCGAGGCATTGCACGAAGAGGGCTTCGACCGGGCCTTCCTGATCCTGCACGGCGGCGACGGCGAGGACGGCACGATCCAGGGCGCGCTCGAATACCTCGGCATCCCGTATACCGGCTGCGGCGTGATGGCGAGCGCGATCGGCATGGACAAGTGGCGCACCAAGCTGATGTGGCAGGCCGTGGGCCTGCCGGTGCCGGCGTACCTGCTGCTCGACGCACAGAGCGATTTCGACTCGGTGATCCCTAAGCTGGGTTCGCCGGTGTTCGTCAAACCGTCGAATGGCGGTTCGAGTGTCGGCGTTACCAAGTGCCGCAACGCCGATGATATCCGCGCCGCCTACGAGGAAGCAGCCAAGTACGACCCGCTGGTGATGGTCGAGCAGGCCGTCTCCGGTGGCGAATTCAGTTGCGCCGTCCTCAACGGCCGCGCGCTGGCGACGGTGAAGATCGAACCGGCGACCGAGTTCTACGACTACGACGCCAAGTACTTCCGCGACGATACCGTCTACACCTGCCCTGGCCTCGCCGGCGAAGCCGAAGCGCAGGCGCGCGTGCTCGCCGAAGCGGCGTACCGCGTGCTGGGCGCGACCGGCTGGGCACGGATCGACTTCCTGACCGACGCCGACGGCAAGGTCTACCTGCTCGAGCCGAACACCGCACCGGGCATGACCAGCCACAGCCTATTCCCTATGTGCGCGCGTGAAGCAGGCATCGGCTACGAGCAGCTGGTGCTGCAGATCCTCGATACGACGCTTGAAGGAGAGGCCAACTAATGTTCGGCAGCGAAAAACCTCGTCAGGCCGTCGCGAGCGGCGGTCAGGCAAGGAGCCAGCAGCGCAGCGACCAGAATGGGCGTATGGCCCATGAGGATCGCGAGCAGCGCACGACGCAGCGTCACCGCTGCGTAGTAGGCATGGCGAGGTTTTTCCATGTGGGATAGGCCGCAGCTCTTGATGTGGTTCGCCAACCTGCTCACCGCGATGGCGGTGCTGCTGCTGTTCTATTCGCTGGTGTTCCTGACCATCCACTCGCCGCTGTTCCCGGTACGTCAGGTCAAGATCGACGGCGAGCTGTCGCACGTGACTCGCGAACAGCTGCAGTACGTGATCAAGAACGAGCTGAAGGGCACCTTCTTCACGCTCGACCTCGACAAGACCCGGCAGGCGTTCGAGAAGCTGCCGTGGGTGCGCGAAGTGAACGTGCGCCGGCGCTGGCCGGACCGGCTCGAGGTCAGCATCGAAGAACAGCACGCGTATGCGCGCTGGGGCAATGTGGCCCTGCTCAACACCTATGGCGAGCGTTTCGACGCCGCCAGCAACGATGCGCTGCCGGTGCTCGAAGGCCCGGAAGGCACCGAGAAACTGATGGTCGAAGGCTACCGGATGCTCAAGGAAGCGATGGCGCCACTGCAGAAGGCACCGACGCACCTGTGGCTGTCGCCGCGTCGCGCATGGCGTTTCCAGCTCGACAACGGCGTGGTCGTCGAGGTCGGTCGCGACGATGCGATCGAGCGCGTACACCGTTTTGCCGTCGCCTACCCGAACTCGCTGGCGCTGATTGCCGAGAAGCATCCGTTCGAGTACGTCGACCTGCGTTACCCGAACGGCTTTGCCGTGCGGCTGCCGGCCTACAAGCCCGAAGAGGCGGCCAAACCCGGTGCCAGACCGGCTGCGAAGCCGGCCGCCAAGGCATCGGCGCCGGCTGCCGTGAAACCCAAACCCCGCAGCGCTTCGGCGTAACGGGTACGAATCCGCGGCCGGTGCGCAGGTGCCGGCCTGTTATGAATTGCGTTGTGTAAGAAAGAGGCTTCTGTGAGTAGAGACGCGAACAACCTCATTGTCGGACTCGATATCGGCACGTCCAAAATCGTCGCCGTGGCGGCCGAAATTCAGGATGACGGCGTGCTGAACGTCGTCGGTCTCGGCTCGGCCACCAGCCGCGGGCTCAAGCGCGGCGTCGTCGTCGACATCGAGAAGACCGTCGGCGCGATCCAGAGCGCGCTCGGCGAGGCCGAGCTGATGGCCGACTGCAAGATCCGCGAAGTGTTTACCGGCATCGCCGGCAGCCACATCAAGGGGATCAATTCGGACGGCATGGTCGCGATCAAGGACAAGGAAGTCACCGACGCCGATGTCCAGCGCGTGATCGAGACCGCCAGTGCGGTCAACATCCCGACCGACCACCAGGTGCTGCACATCCTGGCGCAGGAATACATGATCGACGGTCAGGAAGGCGTGAAGGAACCGCTGGGCATGTCCGGCGTGCGACTGCACGTCAACGTGCACATCGTTTCGGGTGCCGTCTCGGCGGTACAGAACATCACCAAGTGCGTGCGCCGCTGCGGGCTGGAGATCGCCGAAGTCGTGCTGCAGCCGCTGGCGTCGGCGACGTCGGTGCTGACCGACGACGAGAAGGAGCTCGGCGTCTGCCTCGTCGACATCGGCGGCGGCACCACCGACCTCGCGGTGTTCATGGGCGGTGCGATCCGTCACACGGCGGTGATTCCGATCGCCGGCGACCAGATCACCAACGACATCGCCATGGCGCTGCGCACGCCGACGGCCGAAGCCGAGAACATCAAGATCCAGCATGGCGTCGCGCTGCGGCACATGACCGATCCGCAGCAGATGATCGAAGTGCCCGGTGTCGGCGAGCGCGGTTCGCGCCAGATGAGCCGCCACACGCTGGCCGAGGTCGTCGAGCCGCGGATCGAGGAGCTGTATGCGCTGGTCCAGGCCGAGTTGCGCCGCAACGGATTCGAGGACCGGCTCTCGAGCGGCATCGTCATCACCGGTGGCGCCGCGCTGATGCCAGGCATGGTCGAACTTGCCGAAGAGATCTTCCACATGCCGGTGCGCCTCGGGCTGCCGAAGTACGTCGGCGGGCTGGCGGAGGTCGTCAAGAATCCGCGCTATTCGACGGCAGTGGGGCTGCTGTTGTTGGCCAGGGAGCAATACCACAAGAATCCGGCCGGCAAGGCCAAGGACGGATCATTTGGAGACATTCTGGGCCGCATGAAATCGTGGTTCCAGAATAATTTTTAGTCAGTTTCGGGTCAGTAATTTAGAATCGGGTCAGAAGGAGAGTCATCATGGCATTGAGTATCGAAGTCCACGACGTTGCACACGTCGTCAACATCAAGGTGATCGGCGTCGGTGGCGCCGGTTGCAACGCGATCAACAACATGATCGAGCACGCACTCGCCGGCGTGCAGTTCATTTCGGCCAACACCGATGCACAGGTGCTGAAGCTGTCGAAGGCCGAGCACATCGTCGCGCTCGGTCAGGAGCTGACACGCGGTTTCGGCGCCGGTTGCAACCCGGACATCGGCCGTGAAGCGGCCGAGGAAGACCGCGAGCAACTGGCCGAGCTGATCGATGGCGCGGACCTGCTGTTCATCACCGCCGGCATGGGCGGCGGCACCGGTACCGGTGCTGCGCCGGTGATCGCGCAAGTCGCGCGCGAGAAGGGCATCCTCACCGTCGGCGTCGTCACCAAGCCGGGTCTGGACGAAGGCAACCGCCAGAAGGTCGCACAGGCCGGGATCGACGAACTGGGTCGCTATGTCGATTCGCTGATCGTCGTGTCGAACCAGAAGCTCGAGGAAGTGCTCGGCGATGACGTGACCATCGACGAGGCATTCCGTGCCGCTGACGACGTGCTGCGCAACGCCGTCGGTTCGATCGTCGAGATCATCAACTACCCGGGCCTGATCAACGTCGACTTTGCCGACGTGAAGACCGTGATGCAGGAAATGGGCATGGCGCTGATGGGTACCGCCCATGCTGCCGGTCCGAACCGTGCGGTCGAAGCGGCCGAGGAAGCGATCCGCAGTCCGTTGCTCGACAACATCAACTTCAAGGGCGCCCGTGGTGTGCTGGTCAACATCAGCGCCAGCAAGACGACGCTGAAGAAGAGCGAAATCCGCCAGGTGCGCGAGATCGTCGAAGCCGGCGCCGCCGAAGATGCGGTGGTCAAGCACGGTGTGGTCTATGACGAAAGCCTCGGCGACCAGCTGCGCGTGACACTGATCGCAACCGGCCTCGGCGTGCGTGAATCCAGCAAGCCGGTGATGCAGGTTGTTGCCAGCCAGCCGCTGAAGACCGGTACCGACAACCGTGCTGTCGACAGCACCGACTGGAGCGAGTTCGACCTGCCGCCGGGCATGCGTCCGAACCGTCGCAACGCGCCGGCCGGTCACGACGCGCGTTCGATGCTCGGCAATGTCGACATGGACATTCCGGCCTTCCTGCGTCGTCAGGCAGACTGATCCGCCATGCGCGCGACCTGAACGCCCTGCGTGAACCGCAGGGCGGAGGACGCTTGCGCGCTGCACAGGTAAATTGAGAACGGCAATCGGATGCATTGCGACGATCAATCCAGCCCATGACCCGGGGCTGCTAGAATCGTTGTCATGAATCCGTTAGGCCAAGGCAACCCATGTTTCAGCAACGAACCCTGAAAACCACGGTCCGTGCGGTCGGTGTCGGCCTGCATTCGGGCGAGCGTGTCACGCTTGTCCTGAAGCCTGCGCCCATCGATTCCGGCATCGTGTTCCACCGCGCCGATATGCCCGATTCGGCGCCGTTCAGGGTCGGGCCCTCGCTCGTGAACGACACACGACTCTCCTCCACGCTCATCAAAGATGGCGTGCGTGTCGGCACGATCGAGCACCTGATGTCGGCGTTCGCCGGCTTCGGCGTCGACAATGTCGTCGTCGAGGTCGACGCGCCCGAAATGCCGATCATGGATGGCTCGGCCGCGCCGTTCATTTACCTGCTGCAGAGCGCCGGCGTCGTCGATCAGGCCGCGCCCAAGCGATTCGTGCGCGTCAAGAAGCCGGTCGAAGTCGTCGAAGGCGACAAGTGGGTGAAGCTTGAACCGCACGACGGCTACAAGGTCTCGCTGAAGATCGACTTCCAGCACCCGGCATTCAAGAAATCGGCGCAGACGATCACGCTCGACTTCGCCAATACCAACTACGTGTCCGAGATTGCCCGGGCGCGGACCTTCGGCTTCATCCAGGAAGTCGAGATGCTGCGCACCAACGGCCTTGCACGGGGCGGCAGCATGGATTCGGTCGTCGTCATCGACGAATACCGCGTGCTCAACGACGGTGGCTTGCGTTTCGAGGACGAGTTCGTCCGCCACAAGGTGCTCGACGCGATCGGCGACCTCTACATCCTCGGCCATCCGCTGATCGCCGCGTTCTCCGGCTACAAGTCCGGCCACGCGATGAACAACAAGCTGCTGCGCGCGCTGCTGGACGACCCGGACAGCTACGAGTTCGTCAGCTTCGAGCGTGACGAGGACGTGCCGAGTTCGTTCCACGCCCTGCCGCCCGCCGGCATCTGATCCACGGCAAGGCGCGCCATGTTTGCCGTGTTGCGCATCCTCTTCGTCCTGGCCGTCGTGCTCGCCGGCTGGTCGGTCTTTTGCTACCTGCGCACGCACGACCGGTACTGGCTGGTGTTCCTGCGCCGGGTGATCGTGGCGACGCTGGCGTTGCTGCTGCTCTTTTTCGTCGGCCTTGTCGCCGAGCGTTTCTTCTGGCTCTGAACCATGCCCCGTTTTTATCTCGATGCGCCGCTCGCCAGCGGCCATGCGCTGTCCCTGCCCGAATCGCTCGCACGCCATGTCCAGGTGCTGCGGATGCAACCGGGCGAGGCCATTACGCTGTTCAACGGTCTGGGCGGCGAGTACGCCGCGACGGTGACGGCGATGGGCAAGCGCAACGTCGATGTCGAGGTCGGCGGGCATGATCCGGCCGATCGCGAATCGCCGCTGCAGACCGTGCTGCTGCAGGCGGTGTCGGCGGCCGAACGGATGGATTACACGGTACAGAAGGCGACCGAACTCGGTGTCAGCCGCATCGTCCCGGTCTACAGCCAGTACTGCCAGCAACGGCTGTCGGGCGAACGCGCCGAGAAGCGCCTCGCTCACTGGCGCGCTGTCGCTGCAGCGGCGTGTGAGCAGAGCGGCCGCACCCGCGTGCCGCAGATTGATCCGGTCGCACCGCTGGCCGATGCGCTGGCGGAGCTGCCGCAGCTCGACTTGCGGCTACTGATGTCGCCGGTCGGCGCGGTGCCGTTCCGTTCGCTGGCCGATCGGGCAGGCAGCCTGGCGATGCTGGTCGGTCCCGAAGGCGGCCTCTCGAGCGCCGAGGAACAGCTGGCCATCGCTGCCGGCTTCACGCCGCTGGTGCTCGGCCCGCGCATCCTGCGCACCGAGACCGCCGGCCCGGCATTGCTGGCACTGGCGCAAGCGCGCTGGGGCGACGGCTGATCCGGCTATAATCGGGCTTTGCTCCATCTCAGGCAAAGCATGAACAACCGCTTGCTCTATACCCGATTGCTCGGCGAAATCCGCCCGTACTGGCCGGTGATCGCCGGCTCCATCGTCTGCATGATCCTCGCCGCCGGCGTCGACGCCGGTCTGGCGGTGCTGCTCAAACCGCTGGTCGACCAGAATCTGCAGGCCCACTCGCTCGCGCATACCGCCGCATGGGTGCTGCCGGCGCAGATTTTCGGCCTGGCCATCCTGCGGCTGGTGACCAACTTCGGTTCCGACTACGCCAGCGGTTGGCTGTCGGCACGGGTGATGCACGATCTGCGGCAGAAAATGTACGAGCAGTACCTGAAGTTGCCGACGCGCTATTACGACCAGAGCTCGACCGGCGTGATGCTGTCGCGGATCACCTTCGACATCGGCAACGTGATGAACGCCGGCGTGCAGGTGCTGACGGTGCTGGTGCGCGACAGCTTCTCGATCGTCGCCTTCCTCGGCGTGATGCTGTACCACGACTGGCAGCTGACCTTGCTGTGCCTGATCCTGCTGCCCGGCGTCGCTGCCAGCATCCGCATCGTCGGCAAGCGCCAGCGCAAGCTGTCGCGTTCGTCACAGGAAACCATGGGCGAAATGACGCGCATCCTCGACGAAAGCCTCTCGGGCCACCGGGTGGTGAAGATTTTCGGTGGTTTCCCGTACGAGCGCCTGCGCTACTTCAACATCAACAACCGGATGCGCAGCATCATGGTCAAGCAGAACGCCACCTCGGGCGCCAACTCCGGGCTGGTGATGCTGCTGATCGGCATCACGCTGGCGATCATCATCTACTTCGCCAGCCTGCGCGCGCAGACCGGTGCGCTGACCGCCGGTGCCTTCGTGTCATTCATGGTCGCGATGATGGCGATCCAGCAGCCGGTGAAGAACCTCACCAAGATCAACGAGCAGTTCCACAAGGGCATGGCGGCGGCCGAATCGGTGTTCGGCGTGCTCGACGAAGCGGCCGAGCGCGATACCGGTACGCGTCAGATCGAACGCGCCCGCGGCGAGATCGACATCAAGGCGCTGCAATTCCACTACGGCGATCCGGACAAGCCGGCGCTGTCCGGCATCGACCTGAAGGTCGCGCCCGGTGAAACGGTCGCGCTGGTCGGCAGTTCGGGCTCGGGCAAGACGACGCTGGCCAATCTGCTGCCACGCTTCTACGAGCCGACCGGTGGCGAAATCGACCTCGATGGCGTACCGGTGGATCAGTACAAACTCGCCGACCTGCGCCGCCAGTTTGCAATGGTCAGTCAGGATGTCGTGCTGTTCAACGACACGGTGACCGCCAACATCGCCTACGGCGATGCCGCTCCGGATCTGGCGCGTGTCCAGGCCGCTGCCGATGCGGCGTTCGCGACCGAGTTCATCGAGAACATGGGCGAGGGTTTCGACACCATGCTGGGTGAAAACGGCGTACGGCTGTCGGGCGGCCAGCGCCAGCGGCTGGCGATCGCGCGGGCGATCTACAAGGACGCGCCGATCCTGATCCTCGACGAGGCAACCAGCGCGCTCGATACCGAGTCCGAGCGCAAGGTCCAGGCGGCGCTGGAAAACCTGATGAAGAACCGCACGACGCTGGTGATTGCCCACCGGTTGTCGACGATCGAAAACGCCAATCGTATCGTCGTGATGCGGTCGGGGCGCATTGTCGAGGTCGGCAGCCACGCCGATCTGATCGAGCAGAAGGGCATGTACGCCCAGATGCACGCGGTGCAGTTCCACGAGGTGTAATGAAAACGGGGCTTGATGCCCCGTTTTTTTATTGCCGGCGGTTCAGTTCGGCCAGTTTCAGGAAGCGGTAATAGACGGTTTCGGCGTTGAACACGGCAACCTGGAAACCGGCCACGCCGTCGAGAAAGCCGCGCTTGACGATATAGGTCCGCACGAACGCCCACAGCCCGCGGCCGACGGCCTTGGCGACCGATGCGGATTCGCCGCGCGCATGGCGCTGGCGGGCGCCGGCTTCCGAGTAGGCGTCGAGCTTTCTGAGCACGTCGGCATGCGTTTCGTACGAGTAGTGCAGCAGCGTGCCGTCCAGCGCCGCGACCGGGCCGTCGAACACCAGCCTTTCGTGCACCAGATCGTCCGAAAAACGGGCGCTGCCTTGCTTGAACAAGCGCGGAATCCAGTCCGGATACCAGCCCGAATGGCGCATCCAGTGGCCGCAGAAGCTCGACAAGCGATTGAGCCGGTAGACGGCGGCTTGCGGCGCGGCGATGGCGGCACGGATCGAAGCGGCGAGTTCGGGCGTGACGACCTCGTCGGCGTCGATGAGCAGGACCCAGTCGGTGTCGAGCAGGGCCACGGCGCGGTTCTTCTGCACGCCGAAGCCCGGCCAGTCGCCTGAAACCGCCACGGCGGCGCCGTGGGCCTCGGCAATTTGCACGGTCGCATCGCTGCTGCCCGAGTCGAGCACGGCGATCCTGTCGGCAAAAGCCAGCGCCGTCAGGCATTCGGCCAGTCTTGCTTCGGCATTCTTGGTGATCAGGGCAACGCCCAGGGTTGCAGCTGGCATGGGAAGGCGGGGCTGAAAACTGGATATAATCGGACAAACGCCGGTGCATCCACAAGCCCGGCCCTCACGCGGTCACCCAGATGAACATACTCGTTACCGGCGCAGCCGGCTTTATCGGCCTGCACCTGAGCCAGCGACTGCTGGCTGCCGGCCATACCGTCCACGGCATCGACAGCATCAACAGCTATTACGATCCGGCGCTCAAGCGTGCGCGGCTGGCGCAGCTCGCCCCGCACGCCGCCTTTTCTTTTGCCGAACACGATCTGGCCGACCCGGCCTCGGTCGCGCTGATCCGCGACGGCGGTTACGACGCGGTCGTGCATCTGGCCGCACAGGCCGGCGTGCGCTATTCGCTCGAAGCGCCGCTGGCGTACAGCGACGCCAACCTCGTCGGCTTTACCCATGTGCTCGAAGGCTGTCGCCACGGCAAGGTCGGCCAGCTGATCTTCGCCAGCTCGTCCAGCGTTTATGGCGGCAACCGCAAGCTGCCGTTCGCCGAAACCGACGCGGCCGATCATCCGGTCAGCTTCTACGCGGCGACCAAGCGTGCCAACGAACTGATGGCGCACAGCTATGCGCACCTGTACGGCCTGCCGGTGACCGGCTTGCGCTTCTTCACCGTCTACGGCCCGTGGGGCCGGCCGGACATGGCGTACTACAAGTTCGCGCAGAAAATCGTCCGTGGCGAGACCATCGACGTCTACAACCACGGCAAGATGCGCCGCGATTTCACCTACATCGACGAAATCATCGCCGGCATCGAAGGCCTGCTCGCCAATCCGGCCAAACCCGACGCCGGCTTCGACGTGATGCAGCCGCAGCCGGGCACCAGCTGGGCGCCGTACCGGATACTGAACATTGGCGGCAACAATCCGGTGCCACTGATGGACTTCATCGCGACGCTGGAAAAACACCTCGGCGTGACCGCCAACAAGCAGTTCCTGCCGATGCAGGACGGCGACGTGGCGGAAACCTACGCCGATACCCGCGCACTCGAAGCCGTCGTCGGTCCGGTCGCGCGGATCTCGCTCGACGAAGGGCTCGGCCGCTTTGTCGCATGGTTCAAGGATTATCACGGTGTCTGATGCGCCGTTCCGTCGCGCGCTGGTCATCAAACTGCGCCACCACGGCGACGTGCTGCTGACCGGGCCGGTGTTCAGCACCTTGGCCGAGGCGCATCCGGGCATCGAGATCGATGCGCTGGTGTACTCGGACACACAGGAGATGCTGACGCTGCACCCGCACGTGCGCACGGTGCACACGATCGGCCGCGACTGGCGCAAGCTGGGCCCGCTGGCGCAGCTGTCGCGCTACTGGGGGCTGTACAAGGCACTGAAGTCGCGCGATTACGACCTGATCGTCCACCTGACCGACCACTGGCATGGTGCGCGGCTGGCGCGCTTGCTGAAGCCCCGCGTCTCGGTCGCGCCGAGCGTGAAGAAAAACAGCGCACGCGCCAGCAAGACCTGGGCGAAGTCGTTCACCGCGCGATATCCGGTCGTCGGCGGCAACCGCCGCCACACCGTCGACATCCATCTCGACGCGTTGCGCCGGATCGGCATCCAGCCGAGCGAGGCGAGCAAGCCGCTGCGCTTCGTCGCCGGCGACGCCGCCGAGGCGTCGGTCGCCGCCAAGCTCGAAGGGCAAGGCGTGGCTAGCGGCGGGTACATCCTGATTCACCCGACGTCGCGCTGGCTGTTCAAGACCTGGCCGGTGGCGCACGTGGCGACGCTGGTCGATGCACTGACCGCGCGCGGCGACACCGTGGTGCTGTCGGCAGCACCGTCGAAGGCCGAGCTCGACTGGATCGCACAACTGAAGATGAAACTGGCGCGGCCGGTGGCCGACCTGTCCGGCCAGCTGTCATTGAAGGAACTCGGCGCCCTGATCGCCGGCGCGCGTGCCTTCGTCGGCGTCGATTCGGTGCCGATGCATCTTGCCGCTGCGACGCAGACGCCGGCCGTGGCCTTGTTCGGTCCGTCCGGCGACATCGAATGGGGACCATGGCGCTCGCCGCACCGGCTGATCACCGAACCGTTCTCCTGTCGCCCCTGTGGTCAGGACGGTTGCGGCGGCAGCAAGGTCAGCGACTGCCTGACCGCAATCACGCCCGAACGCGTGCTCGCCGAACTCGACGGCCTGCTCGCCGAGACGGGTCGCGGGGTGAGCCGTTGACCGCGCCGATCAGGCTGGCCATCGTCCGGCAGAAGTACAACCCGCACGGCGGCGCCGAGCGCTTTGTCGCGCGCGCGCTCGACGCGCTGTCCAGTCGTGGTGCGCTCGACGTGACCCTGCTGGCGCGGCAGTGGCAGCAGGGCGACAGCGGCTGGCACAACGAGACGGTGAATCCGCGCTATTCGGGCCGCCTCGGTCGCGACCGCGGCTTTGCCCGTGCAGTGCAGAAGCGTTTCCGGGATTTCGATCTGGTGCAGAGCCACGAGCGCATTCCCGGCGCGGCGATCTTTCGCGCCGGCGACGGTGTGCACGCGGTCTGGCTCGAACAGCTGTCGCGCGTGCAGGGCCTGTCGGCACGGCTGATCCGCTTCCTCAGCCCCTACCACAGCTATGTGTGCCAGGCCGAAACCGAGATGTTCCGCCATCCGGCGCTGCAGACGGTGATCTGCAACTCCAAGCTGGTCCGCGACGAAATCGCCGACCGCTTCGCCGTGTCCGACGACAAGCTCGAACTGATCTACAACGGCGTCGATACCGAGGTCTTCCATCCGGATCTGGTGCGTCACCGCACGGCGATGCGCGACGAATGGCGCGTGCCGCAGGATGCGCCGCTGCTCGCCTACGTCGGCTCGGGCTTTGCGCGCAAGGGAGTGTCGACCGCGCTCGAAGCGATCGTGCCTTATCCGGACCTGCACCTCGTGATCGCCGGTGCCGACAAGCACGCGAAGCGCTACCAGAAACTGGCTGAGACGCTGGGCGTTGCCGCGCGGGTGCGTTTCCTCGGTGGCGTCGCAGACGTCAAGCCGGTCTACGGCGCGGCCGACGCGCTGATCCTGCCGACGCTGTACGACCCGTTTCCGAACGTCTGCGTCGAAGCCTTCGCGTCCGGCCTGCCGGTGTTCACCAGCCCGATGTGCGGCGCGGCCGAATGGGTCGTCCAGGGCGAGAACGGCTGGACCAACGATGCACTCGACATCGACGGCTATCGCAGCGCAGTCGGCGTCTGGCTGGCGCGCCGCGACGAATGGCCCGCGCTGCGCGCGGCGGCACGCAAGACCGCCGAACCCTTTACCCTGGCCCGCATGGCCGGCGAGCTCGAAGCACTCTACGCCCGCCTGCTGGCCCGGACCTGAAAAGACCAGAAGAGAACCGTCGACCAATGCGCATCCTGCATACCGAATCATCGTGCGGCTGGGGCGGTCAGGAAATCCGCATCCTGACCGAGGCCGCCGGCATGCTGGCCCGTGGCCACCAGGTGACCATCCTTGCCTGCCCGAACTCGAACATCTACCCGGCCGCGCTCGAACGCGGGATTCCGGCGGTGGCGCTGCCGATCGAGAAAAAGCGCGTCGGCAGCCTGATGGCGATGCGCGGCTGGCTGGCCCGGCACAAGCACGAGTTCGACGTGATCAACACGCACAGCTCGACCGATGCCTGGCTGGTCGCGGTCGCCGGTGCGACGCTGTCCGGCGTGCCGCCGGTGGTGCGGACCCGTCACGTGTCGACTGACATCAACAAGAGCGCCACCACGCGCTGGCTCTACCTGAACGCGACCCGCCACATCGTCACCACCGGCGAGCGGCTGCGCAAGACGCTGAACCGCGACAACGGCTTTCCGCTGAACCGGATGACGTCGATCCCGACCGGTGTCGATCTCGAACGCTTCACGCCGCCGCTGAGCCGCACTGCGGCGCGCGCCAAGCTCGGCCTCGCCGACAAGCCGACCCTGGGCATCCTCGCGACCCTGCGCAACTGGAAGGGGCACGGCTACCTGTTCGACGCGTGGCCGGCGCTGACCGAGCGCTTCCCGGACTGGCAGCTGCTGATCGTCGGCGATGGCCCGCAGCGGCAGAACCTCGAGCGCCGCGTCGCCGAAGCCGGCTGGACCAACGTGATCTTCGCCGGCAACCGTGACGACGTACCCGACTGGCTGGCGGCGATGGACCTGTTCACGCTGCCGTCGTACGGCAACGAAGGCGTGCCGCAGGGCATCATGCAGGCGATGGCCTGCGGGCTGCCGGTGGTCAGCACCCCGGTCGGCGCGATCGCCGAAGCGGTGCTCGACGGCCAGACCGGCACGCTGGTGCCGCCGCAGGATGCAAAGGCGCTGACCGAGGCGCTGGCCGCGTTGATGGGCGATGCCGCGCAAAGGCAGCGTTATGCATCGGCCGGGCTGGCGCATGCGCGTACCACCTTCGGGCTCGAGCGCATGCTCGACCGGATGGAGGCGGTGTTCGGCGCCGCCGTCGCCCGATGATCCAACCCGCCTTGGCCCCACAGACTCCGGTCCGGCGCATTCTCGTCATCGTCGTTGCGCGCTTCGGCGACACGCTGCTGGTGACGCCGGTGCTGCGCCGGCTCAAGGCCGCACATCCGGACGCCGAACTGACGGTCATGGCCCACCATCGCCGTGCCGAGGTGCTCGAACACCTGCCCTTCATCGACCGGCTCGCGACGATCTCCAAGCGCAGCGCGCCGTGGCGCGGCCGCTTCGGGCTGAAACACTATGATCTGGCGCTGGTCTACGGTGACGACTGCGAATTCACCGACTACGCCGCGCGGGTGTCGCGCAAGGTCGTCGCCTTCGGCTCGGGTGCCGCGGCGGCCAACGTGACGCTGGTGCCGGCCCCGATGAAACCGACGCCGGCGCAGCACGAGCGTGCGATGCTGCTGGCACCGCTGGATCTGGCCGTCGACGACTGGCGGCTTGCGTATACGGTGACGCCGGCCGAGGCCGAGAAGGCCGATGCGTGGGTCGCCGGCCGGCGGCTGGTCGGCCTGCAGCTGCAGAGTTTCCCGGCCAAGGCCTACCGCGACTGGCCGCTGCCCCATTTTGCCGAGCTGGCCCGGCGCCTGCTCGCCAGCTATCCCGACGTGCAACTGGTGCTGCTCGGCGGCCCCGAAGGCCGCGACGCGGCGCTGATGCTCGAAGCCGAACTGGGCTCGGACCGCGTCAGCGTGCTCGCCGGTACGGTGACGATGCGCGAGAACGCCGCGATCATGGCGCGGCTGGCGCTGTACGTCGGCGTCGATACCGGCCCGACCCATCTCGCCGGCGCGCTCGGCGTGCCGATGGTCGCGATGTACCACGCCTTCCACCCCGGTTACCTGCTCGCACCGTTGCAGCATCCGGCGCTGACGGTGCTCGAGCACCCGGAAGCGGGCGAGGGCGCGCGCCGCGATGCACCGATGGCCGACATCAGCGTCGATACCGTCTGGGCTGCCGTGCAACAACGACTCGGAGACGCCTGATATGTGCGGCATCGCCGGTTTCTTTCTTCCCGACGCCTTGCCGAGAACGGCGATCGATGCAGCCATCGATGCCCTGCGCCGCCGCGGTCCTGACGCCGCGCACGTGATCGGCTGGCGCCGTGACGGCAGCCGCAGCGATGATGACGCCGAATACGGCCTGCTGCACCGGCGGCTGTCGATCCGCGACCCGCGCCCCGAAGCCGACCAGCCGATGCGCAACGACGCCGGCGACATCTGGATCTGCTACAACGGCGAGGTCTACGGCTGGGAGGACGACGCGGCCGCGCTGGCGCGCGAAGGCGTCGTGTTCAACACCCGTTCCGACACCGAATTCATCCTGCACGGCTACGAGCGCTGGGGCTTCGAGGCGCTGCTGCCGAAGCTGCGCGGCATGTTCGCGTTGGCGATCCTCGACTGGCGCACCCGCACGCTGTGGCTGGCGCGTGACCGGCTGGGCCTCAAGCCGCTGATCTACCACCACGGCGACGACGGCCGCTTCGCCTTCGGCTCGCTGGTGCGCGCGGTGATGCCGCTGGTGCCGGCTGCCGCGCGCACGCTCGACGCCGACGGCCTCGCCGCCTATCTGGCGCACCGCTACATCCCGGCGTCGCGAACGATCTTCACCGGCCTGCGCCGGCTCGAGAACGGCCACCTGCTGCGTTACGACCTCGACAGCGGCAAGCTCGAAAACCGCGCCTACTGGCAACCCGCAGCGGGCGAGGGTGAACCGCTGGCCTTGCTCGACGAAGCGATCGGCCTGCGCACCGTCGCCGACCGGCCGGTCGGCGTCTTCCTGTCGAGCGGCGTCGACTCGGTCGTGATCGCCAGCCGGCTCGCCGCGCAAGGCCACAAGGATCTGAGTACCTACACCGCTGCATTCGCGGGCAGCACGCTTGACGAATCGGATGCGGCCGCCGGCATCGCCAGCCACCTTGGCTTGCGGCACGAACGGATCGAAGTGCCGAACACGATCGCCGCCGATTTCGACGAGATCGTCGCGACGCTGGACGAGCCGTTCGCCGATCCGTCGGCGCTGCCGATGTGGTATCTGTCGCGGCAGACCAGCGAGCAGGTCAAGGTGGTGCTGTGCGGCGACGGCGGCGACGAGCTGTTCGCCGGCTACAAGCGTTACAAACAGCATTTGCGTTCAAGCTGGCGCGGCGGCTTCCGGCTGCCCTTGCCGTACAAACCCGACGTGCTCGGCCGCAACAAGCTGGCGCAGGAAGCGGGACTCAGCTGGGGCGACGCGTACAGCCTGCGCTTCTCGGGCTTCAGCCCGCAGCAGCGCGCCGCGCTGATGCCGACCCGGCCGGTGCTGGCCCACTACTGGCGCGACGGCGTGCCGGCGGCGAGCCCGGTCGAATCGTTGCTGAACCGCGATCTGGCCAATTACCTGCCCGAGTATATCCTGCGCAAGGCCGACCTCGTGACGATGGCGCACGGCCTCGAAGGCCGCGCGCCGCTGCTCGACCACCACTTCGTCGCCAGCGTGCTGGCGCAGCCGGTGGCCAGGCGTTTCACCGATCCGGCCAAGCAACTGCTGGCGCCGGCGATGGCCGGCCTGCCCGATGCGCTGAACCCCTTCCTGCAGAAAAAGCGCGGCTTCAACCCGCCGCTGAAGCACTGGCTGACGGTCGATCTGGCCGACCGCTATGACGGCCTCGGCGCGCGGCTGGCCGTGAACAGCGACGGCTTGCTCGACGCGGGCGCCGTCGATACGCTGATTGCCGCTTATCGTGAAGGCAACGGCCGCTACGCTGAACAGGTGTTGCAGCTGTTGATGCTCGACGCATCGCTGGCGCAACTGAAGCAACTGGATACGGAACTGCGATGAAAATCGGCTTTATCGACGTCACCGCGACGGTGTCGTTCGGCGGCGTGCAGACCGCCGTGTGGCAGCTGGCCGCGGCGCTGACCGACCTCGGTCACGAGGTCCACGTGATCGGCGGCAACGGCGACATCCGCCCGGACCTCGGCGGCCGCGATATCGGCGTGCACACCTTCGCGTTCCGCTCGCGCGAGCGTTTCCCGAATTTCGGCAGCCGCTTCCGCCGGCTGGCCGAGCGCTACAGCATGGCGCGCAATGCGAAGCAGGCCGTCGCCGGGCTCGAACTCGACTGGGTCGTGCTGACCAAGCCGTTCGACTTCTTCTGGCCGCATCTGATGCCGGCCGGCAGCCGCACCCGTTTTGCCTTCATGAGCGGCGGCACCGACTTCTTCCGTGGCGACCGCAAGCTGGCCAAACGTATCGATGCATGGATGGCGTGCAGCCATTTCAACGCCTGGCAGCTGCAGCACCACTACAAGCGTTTCCCCAAGGTGATCTACAACGGCGTCGACGTCGATCATTTCCGTCCGCTGGACGGCGCGGCCAAGCGCGCCGAACTCGGCATTGGCGAGGACGAGTTCGTGCTGGCCTTCGCTGGCCGGCTGGTCGGCTGGAAGGGCATCCGGGTCGCGATCGATGCGCTGGCGAAGCTGGTCGACGTCAAGGCGCGGCTGTTGCTGATCGGCGGCGGCGACGCGCTCGACGAGCTGAAAGCGCAGGCGCAAAAACTGGGTCTGGCCGGGCGCGTGCTGTTCGTGCCGGCGCAGCCTCATGCCAGCCTGCCCGACTGGTACGCCGCGGCCGACGCCGGCGTGTTTCCGAGCATCGGCGACGAGGCGTTCGGCATTACCATTGCCGAGGCGATGGCCTGCGGACTGCCGGTGATCGCCAGCCATATCGGCGGCATCCCCGAGGTCGTCGGCAACGAAGGCAGCTGCGGCGTGCTGGTCAGCCCCGGCGACGCGACGGCAATCGCCGGTGCGGTCCGGCACCTGTTGGGGTTGCCCGACCGCGGCCGGGCGATCGGCGAGCGCGCGCGCGCGCGCATCGTCGGCCAGTACACATGGACGCAATCGGCACAGCGGCTGCTGGCCGCGCTGGGAGATCCGGCATGAGGCTGGCCTATATCGACCCGCACCCGGTGCCCGGCGGCGACGTCGAGGCGCTGCAGATACTGCAGAACGTCGACGCGCTGGCACGCGTCGGCGTGATGGTCGATCTGGTCACGCCGACCGCAACGTTTGAAACCCAGGCCATCCTCGGCCGGCCGCTGGCCGCCGGGGTGATCCTGCACCCGCAGATCGACTGGCGCCGGCGCTGGTTCTTTCCGGTCAACAGCAACCTGCCGTTCTTCATCCAGGCAGTGCGCTGGCTCAGGCGTCATCACGTCGACGCGGTCTTCGTGCGCAATCTCAAGCTGGCCGACTACCTGCTGGCGCATTGCCCCGGTGTGAAGCTGTTTTTCGAAACGCATGAAATCTTCGCCCAGACCTACCGCGAGGACCATCCGCAGCTGCGCGGCAAACAGGCCGGCAAGCATGCGACGCTGCGCGAACGCGAGGCCAACGTCTACAGCAAGTCCACCGGGCTGTTCGCGCTGACGCAGCTGCTGATCGACGACGTCCGCCGCGACTATCAGGTGAGCACACCGGCCTGGGTTGCCGCCGACGGCGTCGATCTGACGGCGGCGAATGCGGCGTTCACCGAAGCACCGTGGTCGCCGTCGACGCCCGCCCGGCTGCTGTACTTGGGCAGTCTGCACCCGTGGAAGGGCGTGCCGACGCTGATCGAGGCGATGGCTCATGTCGACGGTGCAAGGCTGACGATCGCCGGTGGCAACGCCGAGCGGATCGACGAACTGCGCGCGCAGGCGATGGCACTCGGCGTCCACGGCAGGATCGATTTCATCGGTGCGATTGCGCCGGCCAAGCGCTTCGCGCTGATTGCCGAACACGATATCTGCCTGCTGCCACTGACCGAGACCAGCATCGCCAGCCGCTATACCTCGCCGCTGAAACTGTTCGAATACATGGCGCTGGCCAAGCCCATTGTCGTTGCCGACCTGCCGTCGATCCGCGAGGTGCTGGTGCACGGCGAATCCGGCTGGCTGGTCGCGCCTGCGTCGCCGCAGGCCATGGCCGAAGGCATCAATACGCTGCTGGCCCGGCCCGAAGTCGCCGCGCGGCTGGCCGCGCAAGCGCGCGAACTGGCGCTGCAGTACAGCTGGGAAGCCCGCGCCCACCGGATTGCCGACGCCATCGATGCGACGATCGGCGACGCGACCGCCGGAGCCGCCCGGTGAAGCTGCTGATGACCTGTGCGCCGATCCACCCGGTGCCGCCGCGCCACAGTGCCGCGGTCGAGTGGTGGATGTACCAGGTGGGACTGCGTACGCAGCACGACATGCTGATCGCCTGCACGCACCAGCCCGGCTATGCGGTCGACGAACGGGTTTCGGAGCGGCTGCGCATCCACCGTGTCGAGATCGGCCGGACGTACAAGCGGCTGTTCCAGAAATGGACCAAGCTCGACCCCTACGGCTATGCCGGCCGGGTGCTGACGCAGGCGCGTCGCAGTGGTGCCGAACTGGTATATGTCCACAATTCGGTCACCACCTATGCCGAGATCAAGCGCCGCGCGCGCGGCTTGCCGCTGGTGCTGCACATGCACAACGAGCAACCGGCGGCACAGCTGGGCGCCGATGACCGGCTGGTGGTGCCGAGCCGCTACCTGCAGGACTGGTACGCGGCCAACAGCAGGGCGCGCGACATCCGTGTGATCGCCAACGGTGTCGACCTCGATGCGCCGCCGCAAGCGCCGCTGGCGCTGCCGAAGAGCACCAAGCGCACGGTGCTGTTCGCCGGGCGGTTTTCCGAGGAAAAGGGCGCGCTGGCGCTGGCGAACGCTTTCCTCGCGTCACCCGGACTGGCTGCGCGCTGCCGGCTGCTGCTGGTCGGCGAAAGCGATCCGGCCAGGCTGACCGGGGCACGCGCCGACTATGTGCGCAAGGTCCGCGATGCGGTCGGCCGGCTCGGCGACGGCGTGTTTGCCGGTTCGCTGCCGCCCGAGGGCATGCAGGCAGCGTACCGTGCCGCCGATCTGGTCGTCGTCCCATCCTTGTTCGAGGAACCGTTCTGCATGGTCGCCATCGAAGCGATGGCCGCCGGCGTGCCGGTGCTGGCATCGCGGCGCGGTGGCATGCCCGAATATCTGATCGATGGCGAGACCGGTTTCCTGATAGGCGATCCGCTTGACGCGACCGGGCTGGCTGGCGATATCCTGCGCGCACTCGACGCGCCGCAACGCGATGCGGTGATCGCGGCGTCAACCGCGATGGTGCGCGCGCGTTTTGGCTGGTCGCGCATCGCCGCCGATTTCGACGCCTACTGCGCCGCCGTCGGCGGCTAGATCCACTACCTCAGGTTTGTTCATGAAACGAGCAGTCAAGTCGGTCATCATGCAGGGCGGTCAGGGCGACGCCATCATGGCCGCGTACGGCATGGCGGCGCTGCACGCGCTCAAGCCGGGCATTTTCGCCGACGACGTGGTCTGTTATCCGCGTTCGCTCGCCGCGCCGCTGATCCAGGCGCTGATGCCGTGGGCCAAGGTGCTGCCGATCGACAAAAGCAACGGCTCGGCGCACCCGCGCTTCTATACCAGTGCCGCGAAGACGACGCTGGGTTCGGCGTACAAGAACTGGTTCGGTCCGGACTGGATCAACAACTTCGCCGAGCGCCGCCGACAGGCGTCGACCGGTTATCAGGCTCCCGGCGGTGTGGCGGGGCTGGCGCGCTGGCTGACCGACAAGCGCCTGATCGGCAACACCCGCTGGCGCCGCGAAGCGCCCGACTACTACGCGATCAAGATGTGGGCGCCGTTGGCCGAGTACCACGGCTTCAGCGAAATCGACCTCGGCCGTGCGCTGTACGCGACGGTCGACGAACTGAAGGCGAACATCGGCAAAGCGCTCGGCGATTACCAATCGTTGCTGCCGGTGCCGACGCTGGCGGTGTTTCCGAGTGGCGCCTCGTTCCAGACGATGCCGCCGGCGTTTCTGGCGCGGCTGGTCGCGGCGCTGCCCGGCGTCGAAGTCCGTGCCTTCTTCGGCCCCGGCGATGCGACCATGGCCGACTACGCCGCACTCGGTATTGCCTGTGAAATCACGCCGACGCTGAATGACGTGCTCTACGTCCTCAGGCACGCGCCGGCGGTGATCACCGTCGACAGCTTCGTCTCGCACCTCGCGCAACTGTTCGCCGACGGCCACATCGCGGCTATGTCGCACGACCTGCCGGTACACACCGTCCACCCGGGCGCGGCCAGCCGGATCGTGTTCAAGGCCATGCCCTGTGTGCCGTGCAACTACCTGCCCAAGGCAGGGCAATGTGCGGCCGGCTTCAAGCGTTGTGGTGTGTACGAACGCGGTGATTACTTCGAACTGATGCTGCGGACGATCCGTGGTGTTGTCTCTGAGGCATGAAGCGATGCGCAATCTGCTCGGCAGCCTCACGCTCACCGCTCTGATCCAAGGGCTGCTTTTCATCTACCTGCCTCTGGCGGCCAATACGGCACTACCCGGCTTGCGTAATACTAGTCTGGGGCTGTTGTTGTTGCTTTCGCTGTACGTGCTGATCCGGCAGCGACCGAAAGTGGACAAGTGCCTGGCAATCAGCGGCATGGGCTATCTGCTGCTGGTGACGGCCTCGTTCCTGACGCTCACCAACATTGGTGCAAGCAGCTCGGAGTTCGTCCGCAGCATGCTGGCGCCGACCGTACTAGCGATGGCGTTGCTGGCTGTCACTAAGGATTTTGACGTCAAGGCGCAGTTGAAGCTGACCGTGCTGGCCTCTGTTTTGACAACGCTGCTGTATGCCTGGTCAATCCACCAGCTATGGGGGGCATTGCAGGCCAATCTGTTTAATCGTGACTACGGCTTTCGCTTTCTTGTTTTCTTGCCGTTCCTGCTATTGGCACTGATCAGCAAGTTGGGGAGGATCTGGACGGGGTTAGCTGCGCTGCTGCTCGTTTTGCAGGTCATCGCGATCGGCTTGATGGGGTTCCGTGGTGCCTGGCTGGGACTGGTTACGGTCGTACTACTGTTTGTTTGGCGGCACCTAACCACCAAGGGTTTGCTGGTGCTGGCAGCGGTTGTGATAGCGGTAGGTGTCGCTTCGGCCAGCCTGACTAAGCAGTTTGCACCGCAAACGTATCAGTATGTCGAGACCAAGTTGCGTCAGACCGACTCCTCCGGTCGTGTGGATTTCCTTTGGAAGCCAACCATTACGATGATCAGAGATACCCCTTTGTTGGGGCACGGCTATGGCAACGCCAATTTCAGCAAGATTTTCGCCGCCGAGGCGCCGAAGCACGATGACTGGCTGTGGAAGGACGCTACCCACCCGCACAACATCTGGCTCGAAGTCGCGTTTGCGACCGGTCTGGTCGGTGCTGCGCTGCTGCTGACCATCATGCTGCGCAGCGGCTGGCTGCTGTGGCAGCGCAGCCGCGAGGGCAATCCGCTGGCCGAGGCGGCCTTGCTCGGTCTGATCGGCTTTTACGGCGTGCTGGGGATGACCGAACCGCTGGCGTGGGCGCCGCTGGGGCTGTTTGCGGGCATTGCGCTGGCGCAGTCGGCACGTTTCGGTGACAGAACATGACCCGCGTACTGCTGATCCGTCGCGACAATATCGGCGACCTGATCCTGACGACCCCGCTGATCGAAGCCCTTGCGGCACAGCCGGGCTGGCGGGTCGACGTGCTGGTCAACAGTTACAACGAGGCGATCCTCGACGGCAATCCGGATGTCGCGCGCGTCTATCGCTACAAGAAGCTGCACCATCGCGACACCGGCGAGTCGGCGTGGCAGGTGATCGCCGAACGCATCCGCACGGTGCTGGCGATCCGCCGCGCGCGTTACGACATCGCCGTTGTCGCCAAGGAAGCATGGGACAAGCGCCCGCTGCAGTGGGCGACCCTGGCCAGGGCCAAACGGATCGTCGCCCTGTGCGACCATGGCCGGCCGGGGCATCCGCGCATTACCGATCTGGTGACCGCGCCCGAATTCGGCAGCGAGCATCTGGTCGAACGCCTGCATCGGCTGCTCGCGCCACTGGGGATCGTGGTGCCACCCGGCCCGTTGCGGCTGTTTGCCGACGAAGCGCAGGTGGCGGGGATGCGTGCGCGTTACGGGCTGGACGGCGCGGTGCCGGTGTACGCCTTGCAGCTCAGCGCACGCAAGCTCAAGCAACGCTGGCCGGTCGAACGCTTTGCCGAGCTGGCGACCCGCATCGCCGCCGCCGGCCCGTGCAAGCTGGTGCTGCTCTGGTCTCCCGGCGCGGCCGACGATCCGCGCCACCCCGGCGATGACGACAAGGCCGCGCAGCTTGTCGCCGCGTGCCCCGGGCTGCCGCTGGTGCCGGTCAGGACGACGTCGCTGGCCGAGCTGAAGGCGGCAATGCAGCTGTGCGATCAGGTGATCACCGCCGACGGCGGGGCGATGCATGTCGCTGCCGGGCTCGGCAAACCGGTGGTCGCGCTGTTCGGCAACAGCAATGCCGCGGCGTGGGCGCCCTGGGGCGTGCCGCACGAAATCTTGCAGACCGAGGCGCGCGACGTGAACACGCTGGGTGCCGAGACCGTGTTCGCTGCACACCGGCGCCTGCTCGAACGCAGCCCCGGCGACTAGCCGGGGGGGCGCCGGGCCGATAGACTCCGTTCTTTAGCCTCCCGTCGCCCGCCATGCCCGACCGCCATTCCGTCGGTATCGTTGCGCCGCAAACCGCGGTCTTCGATGCGCCGATCCAGCTCGCCAGCGGAGCCATCCTGCCGCGCTTCGAGCTGGTGTACGAAACCTACGGCACCCTCAATGCCGACGCCTCCAACGCCATCCTGATCTGCCACGCGCTGTCGGGCCACCATCACGTTGCCGGGCGCCATCAGCCGGACGACAAGGCCGCCGGCTGGTGGGACAACATGATCGGACCGGGCAAGCCGATCGATACCGACCGGTTTTTCGTCATCGGCGTCAACAATCTCGGTGGCTGTCACGGTTCGACCGGGCCGGCGAGCATCGACCCCGGGACCGGCAAACCCTATGGCTCGCGCTTTCCGGTGTTGCTGGTGGCCGACTGGGTGCAGACGCAGGCGATGCTGGCCGACCGGCTCGGCATCCGCCAGTTCGCGGCGATCATCGGCGGCAGCCTTGGCGGCATGCAGGCCTTGCGCTGGTCCATCACCCATCCGGAGCGGGTTCGCCACGCACTGGTGATCGCCTCGGCGCCGAAGCTGACCGCGCAGAACATCGCCTTCAACGATGTCGCGCGTCAGGCCATCATCACCGATCCGGATTTCCACGGCGGCGACTTCTACCAGTTCGACACCGTACCGCGCCGCGGCCTGCGGCTGGCGCGCATGCTCGGCCACATCACCTATCTGTCCGACGACGGCATGGGCGAGAAATTCGGCCGGATGCTGCGCTCGGGCGAGTACAAGTTCGGTTACGACGTCGAGTTCGAGATCGAATCCTACCTGCGCTATCAGGGCGACAAGTTTTCCGACTACTTCGACGCCAACACCTATCTGCTGATGACCAAGGCGCTCGACTATTTCGACCCGGCGCGGCACTACGGCGACGATCTGGCCGAAGCGATGCGGCAGGCGCAGGCGCGTTTTCTGGTCGTGTCGTTCACCACCGACTGGCGCTTTGCCCCCGAGCGCTCGCGCGAGATCGTCAAGGCGCTGCTCGATGCCAAGAAGGACGTCAGCTACGCCGAAATCGAGTCGGCGCACGGCCACGATGCCTTCCTGATGGAGGATGCGCCATACCACGCGCTGATGCGCGGCTATCTGGCGCGCGTCGCCGACGAAGTGAATCCGCTGCCGCAGGAGGCCCGCGCATGAGTACCGCCATCAAGCCGGCCGCCACCGGCGCGCCCGAACTGCGTCCCGACCTCAACCAGATCGGCCACTGGATCGCCCGCGGCTCGCGGGTGCTCGACCTCGGCTGCGGCGACGGCGCGCTGCTGTCATGGCTGGCGACGCACAAGGACGTGCGCGGCTATGGCGTAGAGATCGACGTCGACGGCGTCGTCGCCTGCATCTCGCGCGGCGTCAACGTGATCCAGAGCAACCTCGAGGTCGGGCTGGCGCAGTTCGAGGACGACAGTTTCGACTACGTCGTGCTGTCGCTGACGATCCAGGCGATGCACAACATTGAAGGCATCCTGACCGAAATGGCGCGTGTCGGCCGCACCGGCATCGTCACCTTCCCGAACTTCGGTTACTGGGAAAACCGCTGGCAGATCCTGCAGGGGCGGATGCCGGTGTCCGAGACGATTCCGTACGAGTGGTACAACACGCCGAATATCCACTTCTGCACCGTCAGCGACTTCGATCGGCTATTGATCAAGCTCGGGATGAAGAACACCGGTCGCGTCGTGCTGGCCAACGGCCGTCGTGTAGAGTTCATGCCCAACCTCTTGGGCAATCTGGCGCTGGTGCGCTTCGAGCGCGATTCAAGGAGCTGACATGCGTCGTTGCTGGCTGGCGGTGCTGTGTGCAGTACTGCTGGCCGGCTGCGCCGGGCCGCACATCGGCGAGATGAACTGGTTGTCGCAGCGCCGCCACGGCGGGCCGGGGCCGAACCAGTTCGATCGCGGCAATGTCTGGCACGACGAGCAGGGGCGGATGCATCTGGCCATCGTCAAACGCGGCGGCGAGTGGAGCTGCGCCGAGGCGATGCTGAGCCAGGCACTGGGTTTCGGCCGCTACGAATTCGAGATCGAGAAGCTGCCGGACCTCGGCCCGGACCTTGTGCTCGGTTTCTTCAATTACCCGAGTTATGGCACCGCCATCGACGGGACCAACGAGATCGACATCGAAATCGCCCGCTGGGGCAATCCGGCGCATCCGAACGGCAACTTCACCGTCTGGCCGGCCGATCCGGCGTACAGCAAGCAGCGCGGCCATCACGGTTTCGAAGTCCCGCCGGGCGATGGTCCGGTGCAGTTCCGCTTCGACTGGCAACCGACCGCCATCGATTTCGAAGTGGCTCAGGGCGGGACCGTATTGGCACGCTGGCGCTATGCGCCGGACAATCCGCAGGCGATGATCCCGCAGCGACCGCTGCCGGTAATGATCAATTACTGGCTGTTCGAGGGCCGCAAGCCCAAAGTGAAACCGCCCGAGATCGTCGTCACCGCCTTCCGCTTTACGCCGCGCCCGCGCTAGTCCCGGCACGGCTTCCTTCTGGAGAAACACGATGATCCGTTGGGGCATCCTCGGCTGCGGCAATATCGCCCGCCGTTTTGCGCAGGGCCTGGAGCATGTCGCCGCAGCGACCCTCGCAGCGGTCTGGAACCGCAACACCGGCAAGGCCGACGCTTTCGCCCGCGAGTTCGGCGGCACTGCCTGCGACAGCCTCGAAGGGCTGCTGAACAGTGACATCGACGCGGTCTACATCGCCACACCGCACACCAGCCACGCGCAGCTGGCCATCCACGCGCTGGCTGCCGGCAAGCATGTGCTGTGCGAGAAACCGGCGGCGATCAGCGCGGCCGAATTCGATACCGTGCTCGCCGCCGCACGCCAGCACGGCAAGCTGTTCATGGAGGCGATGAAGCCGCCGTTCTACCCGCTGTACCGCAAGCTGCGCGATCACCTCGCCACCGACCCGATCGGTCCGGTCGGCTTCGTGCGCGCCGGCTTTGCCAATCCCGGCGTGCCGGCGGACCACATGCTGTGGAACCCGGACATGGCCGGCGGCAGCCTGCTCGATATCGGCATCTACAGCGCCTTCCTCGCCGTCGACTGGCTCGGCCCGGTGCAGGAGGTGCAGGTGCTGGGCCGTCTGCACGGTGGCGTCGACAGCTTCGCCAGCGTCAACGTCCGTCACGAGGCCGGCATTGCCCAGCTCTATTGCGGGCTCGATCTCGCCGGCAGCGGCG
The DNA here is from genome assembly GCF_016865585.1 of Jeongeupia naejangsanensis. Taxonomy (GTDB): domain Bacteria; phylum Pseudomonadota; class Gammaproteobacteria; order Burkholderiales; family Chitinibacteraceae; genus Jeongeupia; species Jeongeupia naejangsanensis. The sequence continues at coordinate 213,557 of NZ_JAESND010000005.1, forward strand.
ATGCCCTGCTCGGTGGCCCCGGCGGGCATATCGTGATTCACGAAAAGTGGTGGAACCCGGTTCGCGCGACGATCCAGTACACCGACGGCCGCAAGGTCGAGCTCGAGGCACCGATGAGCGGGAGCGGACTCAACTACGAAACCGCGCATTTCGGTGCGCTGATCGAAGCAGGTCGGCTCGAAAGCCCGATCGTGACCCACGCGCACTCGCGGTCGATGATCGAACTGATCGACGCCGCGCGTGCCGGTCTTGGCGTGGTCTTTCCGTTCGAGGCCTGAGCCCGTGATTACGACCGTTCTGGCCCGGCGGTGCTCCGCGTAAAATCCGGGCCATTCCTCCGGCCTCAGGGAGCCCAGCATGATCCGTATCAGCAGCCATTTCGATTCCGGTGCCATCGACGTCGTCGATGCGAGCGATCCGGCCAATGTCCGCCTGGCGCTGCGGCCCGACAACGCCTCGCCGTTCATGCAGTGGTTCCATTTCCGCCTGTCCGGCGCGAAGGACACCGATTGCGTGCTGAAGCTCGAAAATGCGGCGGCTTCGGCGTACCCGGGCGGCTGGCCCGACTACCATGCGGTGGCGTCGTACGATCGCGAAAACTGGTTCCGCGTGCCGACCGACTACGACGGCCAGACGCTGACGATCCGCCATACGCCAAGGCACGATGCGGTCTGGTTCGCCTATTTCGAACCGTACTCGTGGGAGCGTCACCAGCAGCTGATCGGCGGCGCGCTCGAAGCATCGCCGTGGGTCGAGCTGCTGCCGCTGGGCGTGACGCCGGACGGTCATGATTTCGATGCGCTGAAGATCGGCGTCGACACGCCGGGCAAGCAGAAAGTCTGGCTGATCGCGCGCCAGCATCCGGGCGAATCCATGGCCGAATGGTTCGCCGAAGGCTTTCTCGAAGCGCTGCTCGACACCCAGAACGCGCTCGGCCGCGCGCTGCTGGAAAAAGCGGTGTTCTACGTCGTGCCGAACATGAACCCGGATGGCAGCGTGCGCGGCAACCTGCGCACCAATGCCACGGGCACGAACCTGAACCGCGAGTGGGGTGCGCCGTCGGCCGAACGGAGTCCCGAGGTGCTGTGGGTGCGTGCACTGATGCAGCAGACCGGTGTCGACGTCTTCCTCGACATCCACGGCGACGAATCGATTCCGCACAACTTCGCCTCGGGCTGCGACGACATCCCGTCGTTCTCGGCCAAACAGGCCGAGCTGCAGGCGCTGTTCAACACGGTGTGGCTTGCCGCCAGCCCGGATTTCCAGACGGTGCACGGCTACGAGAACGGCAAGTTCGGCCCGGATACGCTGAAGATCGCGACCAAGTGGGTCGGTGAAACCTTCGGCTGTCTGGCGTACACGATCGAGATGCCGTTCAAGGACACGTTCGACCGGCCGGTGCCCGAGGTCGGCTGGAACGGCGAGCGGTCGCGCCAGTTCGGTGCGTCGGTGCTGGCGCCGCTGTGGGCGGTGGTCAACCGCGCGGGCTGAAAAGGCTCAGACGCGCAGCGAGACCGAGGTCGCGACGGCCGCATCGGTCGCACGGCGGCCTTGGGCACGTCGGTCCTGCCGGCCGCGTGTGTCGAGCAGCGCTTTCTGTGCCTGTTGCCGCCGTTCCTCGCCGTTGCGCCGGTCGTCGCCGCTACGGCGCTCGACGCCGTTCCAGCTGTCACCGGGCGAGCGATAGCGTGATTCTGGCGGCAGGCGTTCCTCGTGGACCAGCACCCGGGGGGCCGGGTCGGTACGCAGAACGGGGTGCTCGTATCCGAGCGGTGAGACGGCGGCGACCACGACAAGCGTCCTTCAGGATGATTTGCAGTCAATATCGACTGGAAATGCCGCAACTTGATGGCAAGCCCGCCCGGCGGCGCCGGGCGGTGCGAAATGGACCTGCAGAACGGTCGTGCAGCACCCCTGTGAGCCGCACACTCGGCTTGACGCCCTCGATGACTGTTGCGGATGCGACACCCAATGAACAATTGCCACTACTTCGGCATCAAGTAGATTATAGTTTTGCGCCCAAACAATTACAGACGATGGTTGATTTGTCGTCAGTCAAGTGAGTGTTTAACCATGTCTAATGCTTCAAGTTCATTGGGTATTGCTGACTCCTCAAGGTTTCCGCTTCTAAGTAAACAGATCGTCGCAATGCTGCTTTTCTCCAGCGCGAATGCAGCAATCAATCCGTATAAAAATATCTTCGGTATCGACGTAATCGGCGTGACCGAGATTTACTACAGCCTGGTTATTTTGTTCTCAGGGCTGATCATCACCTTCGCCAGCATTTATTTCGGCGTAAAGGCGGACAAAAATGGAAGCTTTGTCAAATATATCCTGATCTGCAGCGCATGCGGATTCGCTGGCAACATCGCCGTTTTTCTCTGGCCAAATCCATACACCTATTTTCTGGCGACGTGCCTTTTACTGCCGATTTTCTGCGTGCTCAATTCGCTGATTTTCAGCTATGCGACAGTCAGACGGACTGCCGCCCGAGAAAGCAGCCGTGGTGACGAAAATGCCCTGTTGCGCTCGACTTACTCGATGGGGTACGTGCTGACACTTGGGCTGATTGGCGTACTGGCCCTTCCCAAAAAAGAGCTGATTTTCATTTGGCTGTTTTCTGGCGTCATGAGCCTCTTGATCTTTGCGATCTACTTCAAAGAGCAGCCTTCTAACGAAGCTTTCAAGTCAGCGAGTGCTTCTGCGCCTGTTTCTCAAGTATTCAACAAAGCGAACATTTTCAAGCTGGTGGGCGTTTCACTGATTGCCAGCATGCTGTTCACACTGGATGCAACGGCACCATTGATTCTCGTCAATCAAGCGGGTGGTGAGTATTCAAGCATTGGCCTGTTCGAAGCAGGCATTGCCATATTTGAAATATTTTTCATATTCTTCTGGTCCCGAGTGGCGCAGAAAAGGAAAGTCTCCAGCGTGATAATTTGGGGTGCCCTCCTGTTTTCACTTGCCATGCTGTTGTTTTCGATGACACGTAATCTCGTCCATATCTACTTTTTGATTCCATTGCTTGCATTGGGAGCCGCTTGCCTGATTAGTATCCCCATCGGTTTTCTGCAATCTCTGGCCAAAGACAGACCGGGTATCGGTGGGTCCTTGCTTTCCATTTCATTCTTTGTTTCATCGTCTGTTTCGTCCGTGGTTTATTTTCTGGGTACCTATTTCTTTGACATCACGCGAACCATCTCCATCTCGGTAGGCGTTGGCCTACTGGGTGTCATCATTCTTTTTCGTTCGGAAAAAATAAATAACGGAAAGAAGCATGAATAATTCATGCCTCATCGGAGGCGGGCTCTCCGGTTTCGAATTCGCGCTTCATTTGGCAGGCCGATGGCGATGAGGTAGCGCTGACGCTGCGTATTGACGCGTCGGCGGTTGAGGCACTATCGGGAGTCGGGCAATGAGCGCACCGAGCTGTTGGCGCAGCCCGATTCGCCGGTCACGTCGCGCAAGCTGGCGTCCGAGCCGGTCGGGCTTGCTGTGGCCGATGCGCTGTCGAATGAACAAGCGGCTGGGTTGGCCGCCATGACCGATGGCACTTGAAGTGCAGGATCAAGACGACTTCAGCGCCATCAGTCTGCCGAATGATGATGTCCTGCGCCGCCCATGGCCGGATGTACCCGCACGTCTCGCTCAGGTTCCCTGCCATGGCGCTGACCTCGCCAAAACCAACCCCCACGCCACCGTGAATTGGCCACTGCCTGCCATGACCGCTGACCCGCAGAAAGTCCGGCATGGCAGGTTCGTGGGTTAATCATCCACCTGATTTCTAGTCGGTCAGGCCTTCGAACAGCTTGGTCGACAGATAACGTTCGCCGAACGACGGGATGATGACCGCAATCAGCTTGCCGGCGTTTTCCGGGCGCTTGGCGACCTGGATCGCTGCCCACGTTGCCGCACCGGCCGAGATGCCGCAGAGGATGCCTTCCTGCGTCGCCATGGCCTTGGCGGTCGCGAAGGCGTCGTCGTTGGTCACGCGGATCACTTCGTCGTAAGCGTGGGTGTTCAGCACGGCCGGGACGAAACCGGCGCCGATGCCCTGGATCGGGTGCGGGCCCTTGGCGCCGCCCGACAGGACCGGGCTGGCGTCCGGCTCGATCGCGATCGCCTGGAACGACGGCTTGCGCGCCTTGATCACTTCGGACACGCCGGTGATCGTGCCGCCGGTGCCGACGCCGGCGATCAGGATGTCGATCTGGCCGTCGGTGTCGTTCCACAGCTCCTCGGCCGTGGTCTTGCGGTGGATTTCCGGGTTGGCCGGGTTCTCGAACTGCTGCGGCATGAAGTGGTTGGCATTGGCGTCGACGATGGCCTTGGCCTTGGCGATCGCGCCGCCCATGCCGTCCGGCCCCGGGGTCAGCACCAGTTCGGCGCCGTAGCCGCGCAGCAGCGCACGGCGTTCCTTCGACATCGTTTCCGGCATCGTCAGCACCAGCTTGTAGCCGCGCGCCGCACACACCATGGCCAGACCGATGCCGGTATTGCCCGACGTCGGTTCGACGATGGTCGTGTCGGCGTTGATCACGCCGGCGGCTTCGGCGGCGTCGATCATGCTCACGGCGATCCGGTCCTTCACCGAATGGCTGGGGTTCATGTATTCGAGCTTGGCGACGATGGTGGCGCCGCAGCCGGCGGTGACACGGTTGAGTTTGACGAGCGGCGTGTTGCCGATCAGCGCGGTGACGTCGTTGGCGATCTTCATGGCGGTGTTCCTGTCTCAAGGAGTAACCTGAAGATTGTAGCCGCAGCCTGTCAGCTCGTTACAATTGAAGGCTTCAAAGCTTAGAACCCCGGACACTATGCAGATCTACAAAGTCGGCGGCGCCGTGCGTGACCGCCTGCTTGGCCTGCCGGTCAAGGACGTCGACTGGGTCGTCGTCGGCGCCACCGCCGATGAAATGGCGGCGCAGGGCTACCGTGCGGTCGGCAAGGATTTCCCGGTCTTCCTGCACCCGCAGACGAACGAGGAATACGCGCTGGCGCGCACCGAGCGCAAGGCCGGCCATGGCTACAAGGGCTTCACCGTCTTCGCCGAACCGAGTGTGACGCTGGAGGAAGACCTGGCGCGGCGCGACCTGACGATCAATGCGATCGCCGAGGACGAGCACGGCGCGCTGATCGATCCGTATCACGGCCAGGCCGACCTGCAGGCAAGGCGGTTGCGTCACGTATCGCCGGCCTTTGTCGAAGATCCGGTGCGCATCCTGCGGCTGGCCCGTTTTGCCGCCCGCTTCGATTTTGCCGTTGTGCCGGAAACGATGGACCTGATGCGGCAGATGGTGGCCGATGGCGAGGTCGACCATCTGGTGGCCGAGCGTGTCTGGCAGGAGTTTGCCAAGGGTCTGATGTGCCATACGCCGAGCCGGATGTTCGCGGTGCTTTGCGAGTGCGGCGCACTCGCGCGGATCGCACCCGAGCTCGATGCACTGTGGGGCGTGCCGCAACGCGCAGACTACCATCCGGAAGTTGATACCGGTGTGCACGTGATGATGGTGCTCGACTACGCCGCCGCGCAGCGCTGGCCGTTGACGACGCGCTTCGCCGCACTGTGCCACGATCTTGGCAAGCCGCTGACACCGGGCGACGTGCTGCCGAGCCACTACGGCCACGAAGGCGCCGGCGTGAAGGTCGTCGAGGCCCTGTGTGAGCGGCTGCGCGTGCCGGCCGACTGCCGCGATCTGGCGGTGATGGTCTGTCGCGACCACACCCACGTGCACCGGGCGAAAGAGCTGCGGGCCGATACCACGCTGGATCTGTTCACCCGTTGCGATGCGTTCCGCAAGCCGGCGCGGTTCGACGAGTTCCTCGATGCTTGTCTGGCCGATGCGCGTGGCCGGCTGCACTTCGAGGATTGCGACTACCCGCAGCCGGACTGGCTGCGGCTGCAGCTCGCTGCGGCCAATACCGTCAACGCCGGTGAAATTGCCCAGGGCTGTAGCGACAAGGCGCAGATTCCGCATGCGGTGCGCACGGCGCGGATCCGCGCGATCGAGGCGGTCAGGCGGACCGGCTAACGGGCTTCCAGCGCGGCAATCCGTGCACCGAGCTGGGCGATGGCGTCGGGCCGGTCGGCAGCGTTGTCGCGCTGCTCGAGCTGTGCCATCAGCGTGAAATGCCGTTGCCAGTACGCGAATTCGCCATGGGTGTCGCCGATGTCGGCACAGGCACGTGCGAGCGCGGCCTGACACTGGGCCTCGAGATAAGGGGCGCCGAGGCTGATCGCGCCGTCGAGCGCGCGACGCAGATAGTGGTCGGCCGCGTGCGGCTGGGCCAGATCGAGGCAGGTTTCACCGAGCGCCACCAGATTGACGACCTTGCCCCAGTAGTTGTGGGCGCTGCCGTTCAGCGACAGCGAACGCTCGAACTGCTGCCTCGCTTCGCCCAGTCGGCCTTGGCGCTTGAGCAGGTAGCCGCGGTAGTAGTACAGCTCGGGTTCGAACTCGCAGAATCCCAGCCGTGGCAGCAAGGCTTCGGCGGTGGCGAGTTCGGCAACGGTCGCATCGTCGTCGCCGCAGCGGTAATGGTGGGCGGCGATATTGATGTGCAGGCCGAAACGGATGTCGAGCCGATCGATGTCCGGCAGTTCGCGCTCGGCCTTGGCGAGCATCGCCGCTGCGGGCTCCGGTGCGATCAGCATGAAGTAGAGCTTGGCCATGCCGAGATAGCCGAGCAGCCGGGCCAGTGCGGGACCGCCTGCCAGACCGCGCTCGAGCAGCGCCAGCCAGTGGGCTTCGGCCTCTTGGTAGCTGCCGCTGCCGTAGCGGACTTCGGCGGCGATATGGGTCGCCTCGCTCCACAACAGCGGATCACCGAGCGTGTCGGCCAGTTCGGCTGCCGCGACGCAGGCCGGATGGGCCTCGGCGCAATCGGGCATGGCAAACGCCGCGCGGGCGGCCTGCATCCATGCGCGTGCTTCGCCGGCCCGGTAGGCGATGGCCTGTGCGCGCTGCCGCGACTGGGTGGCAAGCAACAGGGCTTCGGCCGGTTGGGAGTGCGTCAGCGTGGCGGCGACGGCAAGGGTCTGGTCTATTTCTGCGCGGAGGTTGAACACGCGCGCGGGCAGGGGAGCCGACATGAAAGGAAACAAGAAAACCGGACAGGCCGATCATAGAGACCGGCCGGTCGGGGGTAAACGGCTGCTCCGGACCGGTGTGCGATTCGTGCGACTGATGGCCGGTTGCGCGCCATGAAAAAAGCCGCGCAGTGCGCGGCTTTTTTCGGCTGGCCGGAACTCAGGCGTTGCCCGAGATCACCAGGTATTTCTGCATCAGGACTTCCTTCGACTCCTCGTGTTCCGGGTCGAGCGGAATACAGTCGACCGGACAGACCTGCTGGCATTGCGGTTCGTCGTAATGGCCGACGCACTCGGTGCACAGGTTCGGATCGATCTCGTAGATTTCTTCGCCCTGCGAGATCGCGCTGTTCGGGCATTCCGGTTCACAGACGTCGCAATTGATGCATTCGTCGGTAATCATCAACGACATGGTGCGGTTCTTCCGTTTAGAAAATCACATAAAAACAAGAGCTTTGCGCAATTGTCCCACTTTGGACGGCGCAGGACAATGCTGCGTGAATGGTCACGCGGGTGTCAGCAAGCGGTAGTGGACGGTGCCGGCACGCCCTTCGCGCAGCACGGCCCAGCCGGCCAGTCCGGCTTCAAGGCGGGACCAGTCGGCGGTTTCGGCGTAGACGCGGGCGTCGGGCGCCAGTCGAGGCAGCAAGGCCGTCAGCGTCGGCAACAGCAGATCGCTGGCATACGGCGGGTCGACGAAAGCGATATCGAAAGTGTCGCTGCTGCGCGCCAGCCAGCTGGCCGCGTCGGCCTGGACCAGTTCGATCCGGTCGAGCTTGAGCGTGGTCCGGTTGGCGGCGAGTGCTGCGTGCACCGGCTTGGATTTTTCGATCATCACTACATGTGCGGCATTGCGCGACGCCGCCTCGAAACCGAGCGCGCCACTGCCGGCGAACAGGTCGAGGCAGCGCTTGCCGGTCAGGTCCTGGCCGAGCCAGTTGAACAGTGTTTCGCGGACGCGGTCGGGCGTCGGGCGCAGGCCGTCACCGTCGGGAAAATGCACGATGCGGCGGCGGCATTCGCCACCGATGATGCGGAGCTGGTTTTTCTGCTGGGCTGCCATGGGGTCGAAGCGTTAAAATCGCGGCAAATCAAGCATTTTCCGCCAATCAGGGCCAATTTCAAAACCCATGTTCAGTTTCTTCCGCAAGAAAAAGCCGGCCGAGGCGACGCCCGAACCGCAAGCGCAGCCCGTTCCGGCACCCGTCGAGGCGCCGGTGGCCCCGCAGCCCGCGTCCGTCGAAGCCGCCGCACCGCAGTTCGTCGACAGCCCCGCGCCCGTCGCACCAGCGCAGGAGCTTGCAGCGCCGGCTGTGGCGCCTGTCGCTGAATCCGTCGCGTCGATCGAACCGGCCGCGAGTGCGCCGGTCGTTGCGCAGCCGGCTCCTGTCGCCCAGCCGCAGGACAAACCCAGACTGTCGTGGGCCGAACGGCTCAAGGCCGGGCTGGCCAAGACGCGCGACAAGCTCGGCAAGAACCTCGCCGGCCTGTTCGGCGGTGGCAAGATCGACGAGGAACTGTACGAAGAGCTGGAAACCGTCCTGCTGACCGCCGACATGGGCGTCAACGCGACGACCCACCTGCTCGACGACGTGCGCGAGCGCGTGTCGCTGAAGGGACTGAAGGATTCGCTCGAGCTGAAGGGCGCGCTGAAGGACAGCCTGAACATGCTGATCGGCCCGCTCGAAGTGCCGCTCAGCCTCGAAGGCCACAAGCCCTTCATTCTGATGGTCGCCGGCGTCAACGGTGCCGGCAAGACCACCAGCATCGGCAAGCTGGCCAAGTACTTCCAGTCGCAAGGCAAGAGCGTGCTGCTCGCTGCCGGCGACACTTTCCGCGCTGCGGCGCGCGAGCAGCTGGTCGTCTGGGGCGAGCGCAACGGCGTTCAGGTGATCGCGCAGGAGTCCGGCGATGCCGCAGCGGTGGCGTTCGACGCGGTCAACGCAGCCAAGGCGCGTGGCGTCGATGTGGTCATCGTCGATACCGCCGGCCGTCTGCCGACGCAGCTGCACCTGATGGAAGAGATCAAGAAGGTCAAACGCGTGGTGCAGAAGGCCGATCCGACCGGCCCGCACGAAATCATGCTGGTGCTCGACGCCAATACCGGCCAGAACGCGCTGTCTCAGGTGAAGGCCTTCGACGATGCGCTCGATCTGACCGGCCTGGTGCTGACCAAGCTCGACGGCACCGCCAAGGGCGGCGTGATCGCGGCGATCGCGCGCGAACGCAGCATTCCGCTGCGCTTCGTCGGCGTCGGCGAGAGCATCGATGACCTGCGCCCCTTCGTGGCGCGCGACTACGTCGACGCGCTGTTCGACTGATCGATGAGCCTGCCGACGCTGCTCACGCCCCGGCTGATCCTGCGCCCGTTCGGCGACGGTGATGCCGGTGTGCTGGCAGCGCTGCCGCTGCCCGGTGGCACTGCGGGCTATCTGCGTGAACTGCGACGCGGCGAGCTGTTCGGCGGTGCGACCGGAATGGCGATCTGCCGTCGCAGCGACCGGCAAACCGTCGGCTGCGTCGGCGCGCGGTTCGAGCGTGACGAAGCGCATGTCGGGCTGTGGCTGCTGCCGGCGGCCTGTGGCAACGGCTTTGGCGTCGAGGCCGGTCGTGCCTTCATCGACCGGCTGTTCACGCAACATTCGCCGCGCGTCCTGCTGGCCCGGACCTTGCGGTCCGATGGTGCGGCGGCGCGGGTACTGACCCGGCTGGGCTTCGATCTCGATACCAGCGGCGACGTGCAGCTAGGCTGGCGTCTGCGCCGGCTCAGCTGGTCGGTTGCGCAGACCTCGGGCGGCCTGTGAGCGCCTTCTTCCGTTCAGACTCCGTGATCCTTTCCAAGGCGGACCGATGATCCAATTCCAGCAAGTGACCAAACGCTATCCCGGCGGACTCGAAGCGCTCAAGGGCCTGAGCATGGACATCCAGCCGGGCGAGCTCGTCTTCCTCGCCGGCCACTCGGGCGCCGGCAAGTCGACGCTGCTCAAGCTTATTGCCGGCATCGAGAAACCGACTGCCGGTACCGTGCTCGTCAACGGCCAGAACCTCGCGCGCGCGTCGCGCGGCAGCCTGCCCTACGTGCGGCGCCATTTCGGGCTGATCTTCCAGGACCACAAGATACTGTTCGACCGTTCGGTGTACGACAACGTCAAGCTGCCGCTCGACATCATCGGCTTCGACGGCCGCGAGGTGAAACGCCGGGTACTGGCGGCGCTCGACAAGGTCGGGCTGTCGGGCAAGGAAAAGCTCAATCCGATCGCGCTGTCGGGCGGCGAGCAGCAGCGGCTGTGCATCGCCCGTGCCGTCGTGCACCGACCCGCCATCCTGCTGGCCGACGAACCGACCGCCAATCTCGACCGCGACTATGCGCACGACATCCTCGAGCTGTTCAAGTCCTTCCACCAGGTCGGCGTGACGCTGGTGATCTCGGCGCACGACGAAACGCTGATGGCCGATTACGGCCGGCGCATCCTGCGGCTGAAAAACGGCCAGTTCAGCGCTTAAGGGAAAAACTGATGAAACACTGGTTCCGCCTGCACGGCCTTGCCCTGTCCCGCACTGTTGGCGCGCTGTTGCGCCATCCGGTCGCGACCCTGCTGCATCTGGCGGTGATCGGCCTTGTCGCCAGCCTGCCGCTCGGCCTGTATCTGCTGCTTTCGAGCGTCGCCGGCGTGACGTCGAAGATGCCGGTCGAGCCGCAGCTGACGGTCTTCCTCAAGCCCGAGGCCGACGTCGGCGCGCTGCGCGCGCAGCTCGCCAGGGACGGCCGGCTGGCGCAGACGCGCTTCGTGCCGAAGGACGAGGCGCTGAAGTCGATGGAAGCCGCCATCGGTAGCGGCGACCTGCTCGCCGGCCTGCCGGACAATCCGCTGCCCGACGCTTTCGTGCTGACCGCCCGGCGTGACGTGCCCGCGGCCGAGCTGACCCGGCTGGAACAAACGCTGTTGACCGATCCCGGCGTCGATACCGTGCAGCTCGATTCGGCATGGGCGGCGCGGCTCGAGAAGGCGATCGCACTCGGCCGCCATGCGCTGCAGGTCGTCGTGCTGCTGCTGGCAGTGGCGCTGGTGCTGGTCACCGGCAACGCCATCCGCATGCAGATCCTGACCCGGCGCGAGGAAATCGAGGTCGCCAAGCTGATCGGCGCAACCGACAGCTTCATCCGCCGGCCGTTCCATTACAGCGCGGCAATCCAGGGGGTACTCGGCGGGCTGGTCGGCTGCGGCATCGCCGCCGGGGCGATCACCTGGCTGAATCCGGCGGTCGGCGAGCTGGCCGCCGCCTACGGCCAGCCCTTCCTGCTGGCGTTGCCGGGGCCGGTCGAGCTTGCTGCCGTCTGCGTGACGACGATGCTGCTGTGCCTGCTCGGTGCGTGGTTTGCCGTCTGGCGTCATCTGCGCCGCTATCGCTGAGTACGACGACGTCATAGCTTCAGGCAATGGGCATGATTGGCATAATTGCCGTGCGCATCGGTACATCCCGTGCTTGAATCTGTGGAACCCGAAGCAGACTTAGCACTCAAATGATACGAGTGCTAATATCATGAACGTTGCTTGTGTAACGTCAGCAAGACAGGAGTGAACGAATGGGGAACAGCCTTGCCCTGCCGGTGATCACCGGCGGTGACAGCATTGAAAGTTACATCCATCGTGTCAACGCGATTCCGATGTTGAGCGTCGAGGAAGAGGTCGAACTCGCCACGCGCCTGCAGAAGGAAAGCGATCTCGAGGCCGCCGGGCGCCTGGTGATGAGCCACCTGCGCGTCGTGGTGTCGATCGCGCGCGGCTACGCCGGTTACGGCCTGCCGCAGGCGGACCTGATCCAGGAAGGCAACATCGGCCTGATGAAGGCGGTCAAACGCTTCGAGCCCGATCGTGGCGTGCGGCTGTTCTCGTTCGCCGTGCACTGGATCAAGGCCGAAATCCACGAATACATCCTGCGCAACTGGCGTCTGGTCCGCATCGCGACGACCAAGGCGCAGCGCAAGCTCTTCTTCAACCTGCGCTCGATGAAGTCGAGCTTTGCCGCGCTGACGCATGCGCAGGCCAAGGAAATCGCCGACGACCTCGGCGTGAAGCCGGAAGAAGTGCTGGAAATGGAAACGCGGATGACCGGCCAGGACATCGCGCTGATGGCCGATCACGACGACGACGAGGGCGGTTTCGCCCCGATCGACTGGCTGGCCGACCATGACGCGGAGCCAACCCGGCAGATCGAACGTCGTGCCGCCGACCGTCTGCAGTCCGACGGCCTGCGCGAAGCGCTCGAAACGCTCGACGAGCGCAGCCGTCGCATTGTCGAAACACGCTGGCTGGCCGATGAAGGCAAGGGTCTGACGCTGCACGAACTCGCCGCCGAATACAGCGTTTCGGCCGAGCGGATCCGCCAGATCGAGGTCAAGGCGCTGCAGAAGATGCGCTCGGCGCTGTTGCCGGTCGCCGCGTAAACGATGCGCTTCAACAAAAAGGGCACCTTCGGGTGCCCTTTTTGTTTTGCCTCGCGGCCGGATCAGACCGGCCGGTAGCGCGTCGGATCGGTCACACCGGCTGCGGTAAAGCCTTCACGGCGCAGCCGGCAGGCATCGCAGACGCCGCAGGCACGGCCGTCGTCGTCGGCCTGATAGCAGGTCACGGTCAGGCCGTAATCGACACCGAGCCGGGCGCCGGTCCGGATGATGTCGCCCTTGGACAGGTCGATCAGCGGCGTGTGGATCGTCAGCGGCGACCCTTCGACGCCGGTGCGCGTCGCCAGCCGCGCCATCGCCTGATAGGCGGCGATGTAGTCGGGACGGCAGTCGGGATAGCCCGAGTAGTCCACGGCGTTGACGCCGATGAAGATGTCGTCGCTCTTCAGGACTTCGGCCCAGGCCAGCGCGTAAGACAGCAGGATGGTGTTGCGTGCCGGGACGTAGGTCAGCGGGATCTCGCCTTCCTTGGGTGCCTCCTCGGGCACGGCGATGCTGGCGTCGGTCAGGGCCGAACCGCCGAAGGCAGCCAGGTCGATCGTGACGACACGGTGGGCTGCTGCGCCGAGCGCCTTGGTGACGCGTTCGGCGGCTTTCAGCTCGGCATTGTGGCGCTGGCCGTAATTGAACGACAGGCAGTAGGGTGCAAAGCCCTGATCCCTGGCGATCGCCAGGCAGGTCGCGGAATCGAGGCCGCCCGAGAGCAGGATGACGGCGGGTTTGCTCATTTGTGGTGCTCCAGTACCGGTTTCGGCGCGACGGCGGCGAGCGCGCGTTCGGCGAGATCGTGATAGAAATTGGTCTTGAAGATGCGGGCGACGGTCGACGCGATCATCGCGGTGGCCATGATCGAGATCACCATCTCGTGGCCGTCGGTCATTTCCATCAGGATGAAGGACGCCGTCAGCGGCGCGCGCGTTACCGCGGCCAGCACCGCCGTCATGCCGATCGCGACCAGCTTGATGTGCAGTTCCGGCCCTACCAGCGGCTGGAACCAGCTGCCGAGGCCGGCGCCGAGCGACAGCGACGGCGCGAAGATGCCGCCGGGCAGACCGGTCAGATAGGTCGACAGCAGGCCGACGAACTTCAGCGGCAGGTAGTACCACGCCAGCGTGGCCTCGCCGGCGACGACCTTGCTGGTGACCTCGGCGCCGCTGCCGAAGATCGGCGCGGCCAGACCGCAGACGGCGATCAGCAGGCCGCAGCAGGCGACAAACAGGTAGGGGCGGGTGGCGCGAACCAGCTGGACGCGCGCCGGCAGCCAGCGGTTCGGGTTGACGCACAGCCACGAAAACGCGCCGCCGACGAGACCGCCGGCAATCGAGATCAGCAGCAGCGGCGGCAGGATGCTGACACTGAAGCCGGGCGCCTTGATGTGGCCGAAATAGGTGTAGCTGCCGAGGAAGGCCAGCGAGACGACGCCCGAGAGGATGACCGCGCCGAGGATCTTGCCGCTGGTGCGTTCCTCGACCGAGCGCGCCAGTTCTTCGAACGCAAAGACGATGCCGGCGAGCGGCGTGTTGAACGCCGCGGCAATCCCGGCGGCGCCGCCGGCGAGGATCAGCTGGCGCCGGAATGCCGCATCGCCGAGCGGAAACAGCCGGCGGCAGGCGTACATGATGCTGGCGCCGATCTGCACCGTCGGTCCTTCGCGACCAAGCACGAAGCCCGAGCCGAGGCCGGCGACGATGCAGACGAACTTGGTTGCGGCGAGCTTGAGGTTGACGAGCTTGTTGGCGATTTCGGGCCGGTCGGCGACATGCAGCGCCGCCATCGCCTGCTGGATGCCGCTACCTTCGGCACCGGGGCCGACGCGGCGCATCAGCCAGACGATGGCCATGCCGCCGAGCGGCAGCGAGATGAACGGCCACCAGAACCAGCGGGTGGTCAGGCTGTCGAAACCGGCAAATGCCCATTCGGCGGCCTTGGCGAGCATCACCGCGAGTACGCCGACGGCGGCCGCGCCGACCCACAGCGCGATCGTACCGCGGCTGCGCTGCGGCAGATGGCGCAACCGGACCAGCCAGCGCTTCAGGGTCATTTTGAGGATCATGGGGCCTCCGGGGCGTGCATTGAGGATAGCCGAGCAATCCCTTGGCGCTCAGACGCCGGGCTTTTCGCCCCAGAGAATCTTGTGCAGCTGCACCTGCATCCGCACCGGCAAATGGTCTTCGAGTACCCACGCGGCCAGATCGGCCGGCGGCAGCGTTTCCCATACGGGCGAGAATAACACTGGGGCAAGGTCATTGACCTTGCGCTGGCGCACGAGATCGCGTGCCCACTCGTAGTCGGCGCGGTCGCACAGCACGAATTTGACTTCGTCCTTCGGCGTCAGCGCGGCGAGGTTGTCCCAGTGCATTTTCTCCAGCTCGCCCGAACCCGGCGTCTTGATGTCGAGGATGCGCGAGACGCGCGGGTCGACATCGGCAATCGGCAGCGCGCCGCTGGTTTCGAGGCTGACGTCGTAACCGGCGTCGCACAGCGCGGTCAGGAAGGCGAGGCTGTGCTTCTGCGCCAGCGGCTCGCCGCCGGTCACGCAGACCGTTCGGGCGCCGTGGCGGGCCACTTCGGCGAGAATCTCGTCGAAGCCCATGGTCTTGCCGCCGTGGAAGGCGTAAGCGCTGTCGCAGTAGCCACAGCGCAGCGGACAGCCGGTGAGGCGGACGAACACGGTGGGCAGGCCGAGACGGCTGGTCTCGCCCTGCAGCGAATAGAAGATCTCGGTGATCCGGAGCGATGCAGGATTCATGATGGTTCCGTACCGGATTCACAATCCGGTGGTGGGTTTTTCCAGACCGGAATGTCCGGCGGAAATGCAAACGGCAGCGGCGAGGGCCGCTGCCGCGGGAATGGGGTTGATCAGTACAGGCCGATCAGTTGACGCTCAGCAGCGCCTTCTTGGCCGTCGCGGCCTTTTCGGACTGCGGGTATTTCTCGACCAGCTGCAACAGGAAGCTGCGGGCTTCCTTCTTGTTACCCTGGGCGTTGGCACACACGGCCAGACCGAACAGGGCATCGGGCGCCAGTGCGTTGTCCGGCGCCTTGTTGACGATCTCGGCGTAGGCAAAACGCGCGTTCTTGTAGTCCTTCAGTGCGGCATAGCTGTTGCCCATCCAGTACTGCGCGGTCGGCACGTTCGGATCGGCCGGGTTCGCGGTGACAAACTGCTTCAGCGCCGCCACGGCATCCTTGTGTTTGCCGCCCTGCGACAGCTTGATTGCGTCGTCGAGCGACTGCTGGCTGGCCTGCTGCGCATCGGCCTTCTGCTGCGCCTTGGCGCCCTCGATGGTGCGGACCCGGTTGTCGAGGTCGGTGAACAGGTCCTTCTGCTGCTTGCCTGCCTGATCCTGGTTGAACTGCAGCACCTCGATCTGGCCACGCAGATTGGCGATTTCCTGCTTGAGACCTTCGATCTGTCCCAGCAGATTGAGCATCTGCTTGTTGCTGGCTTCGAGCTGGTTCAGCCGGGTGTTCTGCTTGGCATTGTCCTGCTGCAGATCGGTGATCTGCTGACGGGCGACATTGTCGTCGAACAGGCCGGCGTGGGCCTGCACGGCAAAGGCGAGGGTGATCAGGGCAACAAGGCGTTTCATTGGACGGTCTCGGAATGAACAAAGCCGGCATCGTGGCGACGCCGGCTAGCCTAGGCGGTTTTGCCGGGCGGCACAAGGCCGCCCGCGACCGGCTTACTGGGCCGATTCGCCCTTGTACACCAAGTTGGCGTTACGGTTGCGCGAACGGGCTTCGTCGGTCTGGCCCGGCTCCAGCGGCTTCTCTTCGCCGAAGCTCACGCTTTCCAGCTGCGATTCCGGCACGCCCAGCGACAGCAGGACCTTCTTGGTCGCTTCGGCACGCTTCTGGCCCAGCGCGAGGTTGTACTCGGCGGTGCCGCGATCATCGGTGTTGCCCTGAACGATCAGCTTGGCATCCTTGTTGGCCAGCAGGTACTTGGCGTGCGCGGCCAGCAGGGCCTGGTAGTCCGACTTGACGACGAAGGAGTCGAAATCGAAGTAGACGCGGCGCTGCGACAGGATGTTGTTCGGATCGGTCAGCGGGTTGTTGCCCTTGTTCAGGTCGCTGCCCTGGGTCAGGTCGACGGTCGCCGGCTTGGTTTCACCGCTGGTGACCGGAGCCGTGGTCTTGCCCGCATTCGGATCGGCCGGCGGCGTGCTCGAGCATGCGGCCAGCAGGGCGGTCATCAGTACGGACAGAGCAACTTTTTTCATCTTTATCTCCCATCAAGGTTGAGCTTGGGTGAGCAAATAACACCGCAACACGTGCGGCCAGCATAGGGGAAAGGCGGGGCATCGGCGATGGAAAGAATGCCAATGTCCCGACCTGCGCGTTCACGTCAGCGCAGCAGCGGCCCCCAGGCCGGCTGGCGCACGTCGCCGTTTTGCGCTTTCAGGCGCTGCTTGATCCGGCCGTCGACCGACACGGCGGCCAGCGTGCCGCGGCTGCCTGTTTCGTAGAGGATCATTCGGCCGTTCGACGCGAAGCTCGGCGAATCGTCCGAGCCGGTGTCGGTCAGTACCTGGATCTGCCGGCTGGCCATGTCCATCACCGCAACTTGGAAGCCCTTGCCGGTCCGGGTGATCAGTGCCATCGACTTGCCGTCCGGGCTGACCTTGCCCGAGGCGTTGTACGCGCCCTGGAAGGTCAGACGTTCGCCGCCACCGCCCGATACCGGCATCCGGTAGATCTGCGGGCTGCCGCCACGGTCGGACGTGAACACGATGCTCCGACCGTCGGGCGTGAACGAAGGTTCCGTGTTGATGTCGCCGGTATTGGTCAGCCGGCGCGGATTGCTGCCGTCGGCATTGACGATGTAGATCTGGCTGCCGGCATCCTTGCTCAGCACCACGGCGAGCTGGCGGCCGTCCGGCGACCACGACGGCGCCGAGTTCGAACCCTTGAACGCCGCGGCCTTCCAGCGCTTGCCGCTGGCTAGGTCCTGCACGTAGACGATGGGCTTCTGTTCCTCGAACGACACGTAGGCGAGGCGTCCGCCGTCCGGCGACCACTTCGGCGACATGATCGGCTGGTTGCTGGCGAGCACCGTCTGCGCGCCGTAACCGTCTGCGTCGGACACCTGCAGTTCGTGACGCTTGCCGCGCTTGACCACGTAGGCGATGCGCGAATTGAACGCACCCGGTTCACCGGTCAGCTTCTGGTAGACCATGTCGGCGATCTGGTGCGCGACGCGGCGCGACTGGCCGACACGGGCCGAGAGCTGGTGCGCCAGCAGCACGTTCTTGTTCGACAGGTCGACGAGCCAGAACTTGACGGTGAAGCTGTCGCCGGCCGGGATCACGCTGCCGATCAGTGCCGTCTGCGCGCCGCGACCGGTCAGGGCGGCCGGGTTCAGCTGTTCGGGGGTGAACGGTGTCGGTGCCAGATCACCGGCACCGATGACCTTGAACAGCCCGGAGCGGGTCAGGTCGTCGCCGACGACGGGCGTCAGCGCCTGCGGCAGCGACTGTTCGGACTGGAACGGCACAATCGCGATCGGGTACTGGCTGGCGCCGGCACCGACGACCTCGATCGTCATGTTGTCGGCGGCACGCGCGTGCATCATCGTGAACAGCAGCGCGGCGGCCAGGAACAGCCAGCTCGTCATGCGCTGCAGGGAGGTCTGGAAGGTCGGCATACGTCTCCTCAATCTTTCAGGCGGAAATTGATGTTCCATTCGCGGTACTGGCCCGAGAACGGCTGGCCTTCGGGCAACGGCGGCATTCTGCCGAGCGCCATCACCGCACGTTGTGCCGCCTCGTCATAGGCAGCGATACCGCTGGATTTGACGACGGTGACACTGCTGATCGTGCCGTCGGGCAGCACGCTGATTTTCAGTCCGGCCGCCGGATTGCCCTTGTCGTCCGGGTAGACGAGTTTCGAGCGGATCAGCTGGCCGACCTTGCTGCGGTAATCGGTGAGCCCCTTGCTCGAAATCGGGCTCGTGCCGCTCCCGCTGCCCGGCCCGGTATTGACCGTCGCGTTCGGATTGCTGCCCTTGCCGCCCGGCTTGGCGCCGGCGCTCGGCGTGTTGTTGCTGGTGCTGAGCAGCTGGTCGAACTCGGACTGCGGCTTGGCCTTGGGTTTGGCTTCGGCTTTCTTCGGTTCCGGCGTCGGCTTCGGAGCCGGCGTGGGTTTGGGAACCGGGGTCGGCTTGGGCGTCGGCGCCGGTGTGGGGGTCGGCACCGGGGTCGGTTTGGGCTTCGGCGTCGGCTTGACCTTCTCGACCGCGATGTCGGCCTTCTTCTCCGGCAGCGGTTCGGGCTTCGGTTCCGGCGTGGCCGGCGGTGGCGTCGGTTCGGCCTTCGGTTGCGGCTTGGGCTGGGCGACCTCGTGCTGCGCCGGTGCGGGCGGCGGGCCGCCCCACAATTCGACTTCGACCGGCTGCGGCTTCTTGGTCTGCCACTGCACCGACACCATCAGGAAGACCGCGAACAGCACGTGCACTGCCGCTGCCAGCACGAAGGCCAGCGTCTTGCGCTCCTCGGGGTGGCGTTGGCGATGGTCGATCACTTCGGGCGCACCAGGAGGCCAACGCGGGCGACATTGGCGGCCTTGAGCGCGTCCATCGTCGCCATCACCGTTTCATAGCGGACCGACTTGTCGCCGGCGATCACCACCGGCCGGTCGGCCTTGATGGCGAGCTTGTCCTGGACCAGCGCGACCAGCGCACGGGCATCGGCGACGGTTTCGCTCTTGCCGGCATCCGTCAGCGTCAGCTCGCCGTCCGGGCCGATCTCGACGCGCAGCGGCTCGACGCTGGCTTCCTGATCGGCCTTGCCGACCGTGGGCAGGTTGACGACGCCGGGCGACTGCATCATCGGCGTTGCGACCATGAAGATCACCAGCAGCACCAGCATCACGTCGATGTAGGGCACGACGTTGATCTGGTTCATCGAACGGCGCGGTCTTCGGGTTCTGGCCATGATCCGGCGCCCCTTAGCGAGCCTGACGCTGCAGGATGTTGGAGAACTCTTCGATGAAGGTATCGAAGCGGTTGGCCAGCGCGTCGACGTCGTGGGCGAAGCGGTTGTAGGCGACGGTGGCCGGGATCGCGGCAAACAGGCCGATGGCGGTGGCGACCAGCGCCTCGGCGATGCCCGGTGCCACGGTAGCCAGCGTCGCCTGGCCGACGTTCGCCAGGCCGCGGAACGCGTGCATGATGCCCCAGACCGTACCGAACAGGCCGATATAGGGCGAGACCGAGCCGACCGAAGCAAGGAAGGACGTGTGCTTGTCGAGCCAGTCGAGCTCGCGCTGGCAGGCGGCGCGCATCGCCCGGCGGGTGCCTTCCATTACGTCCGACAACTCCATGCCGCCCTTCTGGCGCAGTTTGAGGAATTCGGAAAAGCCGGCGATGAAGATCTTTTCCATCCCGACCGAATGGCCCCGCTTGGTCTGTTCGAACAGCGCATTCAGGTCCGAGCCGCTCCAGAAGCGGTCTTCGAACAGTTCGCTGGCCTTGGCCGCTTTCGAAACCGTGAAGTACTTGCTGAAGATGTGCCACCAGCTGAGCAGCGACAGCAACACCAGGATCGCCATCACCAGCTGGACGACCAGGCTGGCGTGCATCACGAGTTCGAGAATCGACAGGTCTTGATTGGGCATCGGGTTTACCGGGTTGGGGTGGACGGGGCGCGGCCTATGGCAGGTTCGGTCCTGCGGGCCGCGACGAGTTCCTTGCGCTTACAAGCGGTTACTCGGCCAGCGGCGTGGTCACGACCTGGCCGGGTTGCTGCTGGTTCAGCTGGGTCTGGATGGCGGCGGCGAGCCGGGCGGTCCAGACGTTGTAGTTCGGGTGGATGAAAATCCGGCCGTCACTGACAGTTTCGTACTTGAGATTGAAGCTGTCGAGGTAACGGATTTTCACCATCTGCGGGGTGTACTCGATCGTGACCTTGGCGGTGTGCTTGCCGCCGCCGACATCGAGCGTGGCTTCGATGCGCCCCGGCGCGGCCTCGCGGGTCTGCCACTTGACCTGGCCGGCTCCGGTGACGATGGCGTTCTTGATCTGGGTGTCGTCGAGCTGGCGGCCGATATTGATCGTTGCCGGATCGCTGAGCGGTGCCTGACGCGCCTGTGCCGCAGTGGACAGGCCGAACAGCAGGCAAAGGGCGATGAGAAGATGCTTCATTCTGCGCTCCAAGGGTCCCGGCCATTGTAAGCGTTCGACCGAGCCGGGTTGAATCGCACAATGACCGAAACTTGCCGTTGTGATGCGGGGTTGGAAATATTCACGCCGACCGGCGTTGCTGTCCGGTCGGCGGCGGATCAGTTGACGGCGATCCGGCTGGCGTCGAGCTGCTTGCGGATGTCGTTTGCCAGCGTTTCGGTCCACTTCATGTAATTGCCGTGGATGTAGGTGCGGCCTTCGGCGGGCTGGTAGTCCATGTCGGCGCTGTCGAGATAGCGGATCGCCACGCCGTGGTCGTCGTAGCTGATGGCCACTTTCACCATGTGCCGGCTGCGGACCGTGATCGATGCATCGATCTGGCCCGGTGATACTTCGGTAGCCTGCCATTTGCGCTTGGTCGCGGCGGTGATGATCGCGGTCTTGACGGTTTCGGCGCTGGCCGGTGCGGTGAACTCGATCTTGGGCGGTTCGCGCAGGACGTCGGCCCATGCCGGGGCGGCGAGGCCGATCACGAGGCCGAGTGCGCAGAGGATTTTTTTCATTGTGCTCTCCTGTGTAGTGCGACCGACAGGTCGCGCAGGCGGAGTGTAAATGAAGTCCTGCCAAGCGCCATGGCTGGCGTCAGGCCTTGTCGGAGTCACCCGGCGGGTTCAGCCCGAAATGCAGGTAGGCCGACGCGGTGGCGATCCGGCCGCGTGGCGTACGCTGCAGCAGGCCTTGCTGGATCAGGTAGGGCTCGAGCACGTCCTCGATGGTGTCGGACGCTTCACCGATCGCCGCGGCGACGTTGTCGAGGCCGACCGGGCCGCCGCCGAACTTCTCGATCACCGCCGACAGCAGTTTGCGGTCCATCACGTCGAGGCCGGCGTGGTCGACGTCGAGCATCTGCAGCGCCGCGTCGGCGACGTCGCGGGTCACGGTGCCGTCGTGCTTCACCTCGGCAAAATCGCGCACCCGCCGCAGCAGCCGGTTGGCGATCCGCGGCGTGCCGCGGCTGCGTCGGGCGACTTCGAACGCACCGCCTTCGTCCATTTCGACATTGAGCAGGCTGGACGAGCGCTCGACGATCCGCGTCAGTTCGTCCGCGGTGTAGAACTCGAGCCGGGCGACGATGCCGAAGCGGTCGCGCAGCGGATTGGTCAGCATGCCGGCGCGGGTGGTCGCACCGACGAGGGTGAACGGCGGCAGGTCGAGCTTGACCGAGCGCGCGGCCGGGCCCTCGCCGATCATGATGTCGATCTGGAAGTCCTCGAGCGCAGGGTAGAGGATTTCCTCGACCACCGGGCTGAGCCGGTGGATTTCGTCGATGAACAG
This sequence comes from Jeongeupia naejangsanensis, assembly GCF_016865585.1. Lineage (GTDB taxonomy): Bacteria > Pseudomonadota > Gammaproteobacteria > Burkholderiales > Chitinibacteraceae > Jeongeupia > Jeongeupia naejangsanensis. Next base: position 235,568 of record NZ_JAESND010000005.1, read on the forward strand.
CACGTCGTGCGGTTCGAGATTGGTCAGGATCGCCGCCAGATCGCCGGCGCGCTCGAGCACCGGCCCCGAGGTCTGGCGCAGGCTGACGCCGAGTTCTCGGGCAATGATGTGGGCCAGCGTGGTCTTGCCCAGCCCCGGCGGACCGAACAGCAGCACGTGGTCCAAAGCCTCGCCGCGTCGCTTCGCCGCCTCGATGAAGATCTCCAGCTGGCCGCGCGCCTTCTTCTGGCCGACGTACTCGTCGAGCAGCTTCGGCCGCAGCGCGCGTTCGAGCTGTTCCTCCTGCTGTGACACCGTCTTGGCGGTGACGACGCGTTCGGGCGGCAGGGCGGACAGGGAGTCGGTTTCGATCATCGGTGCAATCTCGCCGGCGCACGCGCGCCGAGGTGGAAGTAGACGGCCAGCAGGACCGTGCCGACCGCATAGCCGGCGAGCACGTCGCTGCCATAGTGTACCCCGAGCACCAGCCGCGCCAGTCCGCCGGCCAGTACCAGTGCGGCGGCGGCGGTCACGACCGCGACGCGGGCGTGCGGCCAGCGTCGTGCCAGCAGCCAGCCGAGTGCGCCGAACAGCGTCATCGCCGCCATCGCGTGGCCGCTCGGGAATGACGGGCCGTGCACGGACATCAGGTGTTCGAGCCCGGGCCGGGGCCGGTTGACGCCGAACTTGATCGCCGCATTGACCAGCCAGCTGGCGACCACCAGCAAGGGCAGGCCGGGCCAGGCGATCCGGCCTGCACGGCGCAGCAGCCAGCCCGTAGCCAGCGCGATCGGTACCGAACCCCAGAAGCTGCCGGCCCAGCCGAGCAGCAGCGCCAGCGTCACCATGAGCGGACGGCGGTCGTACAGCCAGCCGGACAGCGTGGCATCGAAGCCGGTTTGCAGCGGCGTACCCAGTGCGGCGAGCACCAGCAGGAAAACGGCGAACCCGCTCGCGGCGAGTCCGAGGTGACGGAGGGACATCGGGAATCCTGTCGATGACGACAAAGCACGGAGCCTAACGGGGACGGCTGCCGGCGCGAAACGCAGAAAATGACACCACCCGGATTGAACCCGCGCCTTAGAGCCTGGCCAGCGCCTTCAGCGCTAGGCGGATGCCGTTGCTGACGTCGACGTCGTCAGGCAGCGTTTTCATGGCGGCATTGGCCTCGCGCTCGTTGTAGCCGAGTGCCAGCAGTGCGTTGAGGATGTCGCCGGACGGCCCCTCGCCAAACAGCGGCGTCGGCAGTTTGGCGGCGACGGCCGCGCTGGTCGGCAGGCTGCCGAGCTTGCCCTTGAGTTCGAGGATCAGCCGCTCGGCCGTCTTCTTGCCGATGCCGGGGACCTTGGACAGCCGGGTGACGTCCTCGCCGGCCACTGCCAGCGCCAGTTCGTCGCTGTTCATGCCCGAGAGGATGGCCAGCGCGATCTTGGCGCCGATGCCGCTGATCCTGATCAGGTGGCGGAACAGGTCGCGCTCGGCCCGGCTGGCAAAGCCGTACAGCAACTGGGCATCCTCGCGCACGACCAGATGCGTGAACAGCTCGACCTTGGCGCCAAGTGCCGGCAGCACGTAGAGCGTGCTCATCGGCACGTCGAGCTCGTAGCCGACACCGGCGACATCGACGACCAGCGTCGGCGGTTGTTTCTCGATCAGGGTTCCGGTCAGGCGGGCGATCATCGTTCGGGCTCGGTCAGGCGCAAAAGCGCAGTATAGCGTTGCCCGCCATTTTGTAGAACGATCGTTGCATATGAGTCGGGTGCCGGCCGGCAGCTAGGCCAGGCGACCGCGTTTGACCGTCAGTCCCAGCTTCGCCAGTTGCGCTGCCGCGCCGCCGGCGTGCTGCGAGTGCGCCAATGCCACGGCCAGCGCGTCGGCCGCGTCGGCCTGCGGTACGCCGGAGAGCCGCAACAGCCGCTGCACCATCTGGCCGACCTGATCCTTGCCGGCGTGACCGTTGCCGACGACGGCCTGCTTGACCTGCAATGCGGTGTATTCGGCGATCGGCAGCCCGGCATGCACCAGCGCTGCAAGCACCGCGCCGCGCGCTTGGCCCAGCATCAGCGTCGATGCCGGGTTGACGTTGACGAAGACCTGTTCGACCGCGGCGATTTCGGGGTGGTAGGTCGCGACGACTTCGGCGATGCCGTCGAGCAGCGCGCGAACGCGCTCGGGCAGGCTGCCGCCGCCGGTCTTGATGCAGCCCGAGGCGACATAGTTGCGGCTCTGGCCGGCAACGTCGATGACGCCGAACCCGGTCACGCGCGAGCCCGGGTCGATGCCGAGGATGCGCATCAGGGTGCGGCCGTCGAGGCGAGGGTATTGTTGCGGGCGAACGTCCAGGTCCGCACGATCACCAGCACGGTCGCCGGCTGGCCGAGATCGTCTCGCAGTCCCTTGGGCAGCGGCGCGAAGGGCGCGGCGCGCTGGAGGATCTTCAGTGCCGCGTTGTCGAGCTGGCGGTTGCCGGACGAACGCTCGACCTTGCTCGAGCGGATCGAGCCGTCGGTGTTGATTTCCACTGCCAGTTGCAGGCTGCCGTAGAGCTTGTTGCCGGCGGCGTCGGTCGGATAGGTGCTGGTGCCGATGCGCTCGACCTGCTGGCGCCACTGGTCTTCCCACACCGCGGTCAGCGCTTTGGTCGCCGCAGTATTCAGGAAGGCCTTGCGGGGTTTTTCCTCGTAGGCGCTGACCTGCTGCTCGATCCGGCCGGCGAGGCCGGACAGCTCGCGCGCCGTTTGCGTTGGCTGCTTGTCCTGGCCACGGATGGCTTCGGTGTTGTCGTGCTGTTCGCTGGGTTTGGCCGGTGCGGCCAGCAGGCCGCCGGCACGCAGTTTGGCCATCAGGGCCTGTTGCTGGGCTTCAAGCTGCTGCTGGCGCGACAGCTGCTGCTGCAATTCGACCGAAGCCTGCTGGTTCAGCACCGGCAGCGGGCTGGCGGCATGGAGCTTGGCGTCGGTATTGCCGCCGCCGTCGACGTTTTCCTGCGCGCGGACCTTGGCCTTGCTCGGCGTGGTTTCGGTGTACTGGTTGACCAGCACGACTTCGAGCGGCTGTTCGGCGAATTGCCGCCGGATTTCCGGCAGGACGAACTTGATGCCGAAGATCGCCACCGCGTGCACCGAAAACGACAGCAACAGGGCCATCGTCATGAAGCGTTGCATGCGATCCATGCGTCTGCCCAAACCCGTTTGAAAGTGTGTCATATGAATCGCGCGAGTGTAGCACGGGCCCCCGGTATCCAAGTGTTTGACCTATTGCTAATATGCTCCAATAAGACAACCAAGAAAGGTTATGCCGTGAAGCTCGTTCGTCTCCTGCCCGCGCTGTTTGCCCTGTCCTGTCTGCCGGCGTTGGCGGCCGACGATGGCGCCAAGCTGATCGCCAAATACAACTGTCTTGGCTGTCATGCCGTTGATCACAAGATTGTCGGTCCTGCGTACAAAGACGTCGCGGCGCGCTATCGTGGCCAGAAGGGGGCCGAAGCGATGCTGATGCAGGAAGTGCGCGCCGGAACCAAGGGCAAGTGGGGCGGACCGGTGGCGATGCCCCCGCAACAGATCAGCGACACCGACCTGAAGGTGATCGTGCAATGGATTTTGGCGCAGAAGTAAGGCGCCGGAAGCTGCAAGGCATTCGCGAGTGTGAACGCCTTGTGGCTGGTAAATGTCTTATTGCAATGGACACTCGACTTGATTAAGCTGCCTGCCCATTTGGCGCGTCATGTCTTTGTAAGCGGCCGCGCTGCTGGGTTCTAGAATAAGCGAGTACGACGATGGCCAAACTCACCGAGAAAGACATCCTCAGCTGGAACGGTCCGGAAGAGGACTATATGAACCCGGATCACCTCGAGTTCTTCCGGGAACTGCTGCTGAAGAACAAGGCGGAGCTGCTGGCCAATGCCAGCCAGACCAGCCAGAACCTGCAGGAGCAGGAAGCGACGCCCGATCCCGCCGATCGCGCGACGCTCGAGGAAGAGTACGCACTCGAGCTGCGTACCCGCGATCGCGAGCGCAAGCTGTTGATGAAGATCGAGTCGACACTGCGCAAGATCGATGATGCTTCCTACGGCTATTGCGAAGACACCGGCGAGCCGATCGGACTGGGCCGGCTGTTGGCGCGTCCGACCGCGTCGCTGTCGCTTGAGGCGCAAGAACGCCGCGAGCGGATGAAAAAGCAGTACGCCGACTAAGCATGGGCGTGCGGGCCGCCCCGCCCGCCGCCGGGGTCGATACGCTCGACCCGGCGCGCGAGCTGATCGCCCGTACCGGTGCGCGTGCCACCGCCGCCCGCCTGCGCGTGCTGGCGGCGTTGATCGCCGCGCAACGGCCGTTGTCGCACCTCGATGTCGTCGAGGGCCTCGATCCGGCGATCGACCGGGTCACCGTCTACCGCGTGCTCGAATGGCTGACCGACGAAGGCCTGGCGCACAAGCTGGCCGGTGACGATCGGGTCTGGCGCTTTTCGGTCGCGACGGTGCAACACCGTCACGCCCACTTCCACTGCCGCGTTTGCGGGCGTTTCTACTGCATCGAATCGTTCCGCACCGATTTGCCGGTTGCGCTGCCGCAAGGCTTTGCCGCCGAGGCGCTCGAGATCACCATCAAGGGCGTCTGCGCCGACTGCCGCGAATCGCGCTGATCGGCGGTGTCCGGCGTTTCCCTCTTTCGGCTGTAACGCCCTTGTTCGGCCTTGGCGAAGACGCTACCCTAAGCGTTCGATAAAAATACCGCGCTGCACAAGGCCAGCGTGCTGCCACGCTCAGGGATCCACCATGCATTACCAGACCGACGACGTCCGTATTCGCGAGATCAAAGAACTGCTGCCGCCCGTGGCAGTGCTGGAAAAATATCCGGTCACCGAGACCGCGTCGGCGGCGGTATTCGAATCGCGCCAGGCGATCCACCGCATTCTCGAAGGCAGCGATGACCGCCTGCTGGTCATCGTCGGGCCGTGCTCGATCCACGATACCAAGGCCGCGCTCGAGTATGGCCAGCAGCTGCTGAAGCTGCGCGAGCAGTACAAGGGCACGCTCGAGGTGGTGATGCGCGTGTACTTCGAAAAGCCGCGGACCACCGTCGGCTGGAAGGGCCTGATCAACGATCCGTACCTGAACGGCAGCTTCAACATCAACGACGGCCTGCGCATCGCCCGCAAGCTGCTGCTTGAACTGAACGATACCGGTTTGCCGACTGCCGGCGAATTCCTCGACATGATCACGCCGCAGTACATGGCCGATCTGATGAGCTGGGGTGCGATCGGTGCGCGTACGACCGAATCGCAGGTCCACCGTGAACTGTCGAGCGGCCTGTCTTGCCCGGTCGGCTTCAAGAACGGTACCGACGGCAACATGAAGATCGCGATCGACGCGATCCGCGCCGCCGGCCAGCCGCACCATTTCCTCTCGGTGACCAAGATGGGCCATTCGGCCATCGTCGCCACCGCCGGCAATCCGGATTGCCACATCATCCTGCGCGGCGGCAAGGAACCGAACTACGACGCCAACCACGTCCGTGCCGCGATGGCCGATCTGGCTGCCGCCGGTGTGCCGCAGAAGGTGATGATCGACTTCAGCCATGCCAACAGCCGCAAGGACTACCGCCGGCAGATGGAAGTGTCGAGCGACGTCGCTGCGCAAATCGGCGAGGGCAACGGCGCGATCTTCGGCGTGATGATCGAGTCGCATCTGGTTGCAGGCCGCCAGGATCCGGTCGAAGGCAAGGAGCTGTGCTACGGCCAGTCGATCACCGACGGCTGCATCGGCTGGGGCGATACCGAAACCTCGCTGGCCGAGTTGTCGGAAGCCGTGCTGCGCCGTCGCGCACTGGCCAAACTCGGCGCCTGACCGGCTTCGATTCATTCGTTTCGATCCGGAATGCAAAACGCCCCGCAATGCGGGGCGTTTTGCATTTGGCCGGGACTTCAGCGCGATCGCGCCAGCTTTTCCCGCACGAAATGCTCGACATCGGCGACGTCGATCCGGCCCGGTACCGACAGTTCGGACAGGTCGACGCCGAGCCGTGCCGCCAGCCGGGCGGCATCGACCGACACCATCAGCCAGTCGACCGGATCGGTCGCCTGTTCTGCATCCGCGGTGGCCGGTGTCGCGGCCGGCGGGAACAGCCAGCCGGTCGGCGTTTCCTCGATATCCATCAGTGCGAGCAACTCGCCGGCGCGTACCGGATCACCGACCGCGACCACGTAGCCGTTCAGGACACCGGCTTCGGGCGCGTGAACGTGCTGGTCGCTGCCGTTGTCGAACACCAGCGTCAGCAGCCTGGCATCGCCGGCTATCTGTGCACCAACCGGGTATTGCAGGGCGCGCACGGTGGCGACACCGTCGAAGTCCGGTGCGCATATCAGATGGGTCGTCGTGTCGGCAGCCATGGCGGTAAATATCTACGTGGCGGGAACCGTGGAGGGCTTGATCTTAACCAACAAGAGTCAAGAGGTTTGTCATTAATGTAGCCGGATCGGCTTTTTAATTGCAGTGCAACAATGGCCTTTCTACGATGTGGGCATATTTCTCGTTTCAGCCCAGTGGAAGAATAGACCGATGACCCAGGAAAACATTCTGTTCGACGACATTCAGCCCGGCATGCGCTACACCCGCACGCACGTGGTCAAGCCGGGAGATCTTACCCTGTTTGCGCTGATCGCCGGTTCGCGCGAGATCGCCGGCAAGCTGCAGGCGCCGGCGATCGGTGCGTTCTCGCTGCTGTCGTCGACGGCAACCAATTTTTTCCCGGGCAACGGATCGATCCTGGCGGGGCACTCGATGCAGTCGTTCGGCTGGATCCGCGACGGCGATACCCTGTCGATCGCGCTGACGGTGCAGGAAAAGGATCCGGCCAGCCGGCAGGTCGTCGTCGACTGCCGTTGCGAAAACCAGGACGGCGAGGTGATCGCATCCGGGCCGATCACGCTGATCCCGCCGACGGTGAAGCGCGAAAACCGCTTCGACGAACCACCACAACTTACATTGCGGCAGTACCACGTCTTCAGTAATCTCCGCGCCCGTGCCGCCAAGCTGCCGCCGGTGCCGACCGCCGTGGCGCATCCGACCGACGAGGCGTCGCTGCGGGGGGCGCTCGAAGCGTACGAAGCGGGTCTGATCACGCCGATTCTGGTGGGGCCGGAAGCGAAAATCCGCGCCGTGGCCGATCACGAAGGACTGGATCTGGCCGGGCTGCGCATCGTCGATACCGAACACAGTGTCGCATCGGCCGAAGCCGCCGTCGCGCTGTGCCGCAACGGCGAGGCGGAGGCCCTGATGAAGGGCAAGCTGCACACCGACGAGCTGATGCGTGCGGTGATGGCCAAGGAAGGCTTGCGTGCGGGCAAGCGTGTATCGCATGTCTACGTGATGGACGTCCCGGCATACGGCCGGCCGCTGCTGGTCAGCGATGTGGCGATCAATATCGCCCCGGATCTCGGCGCCAAGGTCGACATCACCCAGAACGCGATCAATCTGGCGCACGTGCTCGGCATCGAACGCCCGAAGGTGGCGCTGCTGTCGGCGGTCGAAACCGTGTACGACAAGATGCCGTCGACGCTGGATGCGGCGCTGCTGTGCAAGATGGCCGATCGCGGCCAGATCACCGGAGGCGTGCTGGATGGCCCGCTGGCGTTCGACAACGCCGTCTCGAAGACGGCGGCGCAGGCCAAGGGCATCGAGTCGCCGGTGGCCGGCGAGGCCGACGTGCTGATCGTGCCCGATATCGAGGCCGGCAACATGCTGGCCAAGTTGATGATTTATTTCGCCGGGGCCGAAGCTGCCGGCATCGTACTGGGTGCGCGCGTTCCCATCGTGCTGACCAGTCGTGCCGACGATGTGAAGTCCCGTCTTGCCTCCGCCGCCGTCATGGCGCTGGTGGCGCATGCAAAAGGAAGCCATTAAATGAACGATCTTCTCCTCGTCATCAATGCAGGTTCGTCGAGCATCAAGTTCTCGCTGTTCGAGAACACCCCGTCCGACCCGACGCTGCTGTACAAGGGCCAGATGGAAGGCATCTACGTTACGCCGCACTTCACCGCCAAGGATGCGTCCGACAAGAAGCTCGTCGACGAGGATCTGCCGGCCGAGCTGCCCAAGAGCCATGACACGTCGCTGCGCCACATCCTCAAGTGGCTCGACACCGTCACCGCAGGCCGCAAGATCGGCGTCATCGGTCACCGCGTCGTCCACGGCGGTACGCGTTTCTCCAAGCCGGAGCTCGTTACACCGGAAGTGATCGTCGAGCTGGAAAAGCTGATCCCGCTGGCACCGCTGCACGAACCGCACAACATCACCCCGATCAAGATCATGGGCGAGCTGCTGCCGGGCGTGCCGCAAGTCGTCTGCTTCGATACCGCCTTCCATTCCGGCCAGCCCGAACTGAACCAGCTGTACGCGCTGCCGTACGAGCTGTCGCTCAAGGAAGGCATCCGCCGCTACGGTTTCCACGGCCTGTCGTATGAATACATCGCCAGCGTGCTGCCGCAGATCGATACCAAGGCCGCCGAAGGCCGCACCGTTGTTGCCCACCTCGGCAACGGTTCGTCGATGGCGGCACTGCTGGCGTGCAAGGGCATCGCGTCGACGATGGGCTTCACCGCGCTTGAAGGCCTGCCGATGGGCACCCGCACCGGTTCGATCGACGCCGGCGTCGTGCTGCACCTGATCAACCATCTGAAGATGGACGCAAAGCAGATCGAAGACCTGCTGTACAAGCAGTCGGGCCTGCTGGGCCTGTCGGGCATTTCCAGCGACATGCGTGATCTGGAAGACAGTGGTACCGTCCGCGCGAAGCTGGCGATCGACTACTTCGTCAGCAAGGTCGTGCGCGAGGCCGCATCGCTGGCCGCCGCGCTCGAAGGCTTCGACGCGCTGGTGTTTACCGCCGGTATCGGCGAGAACGGTGCCGATGTGCGTCTCGATGTCTGCCGTCAGCTGCGCTGGCTCGGTGTCGAGATCGACGAGGCCGCCAACAAGGTCCGCTCGGGCGAGCCGCGCCGCATTTCGCTGCCGGACAGCAAGATCGCCGTGTACGTGATCCCGACCAACGAAGAGCTGGTGATCGCGCGCGCATCGCGTGCCTGCATCGCAAGCTGATCGGCTTGCAGGACCAAACGCCGGCGACGTGTTCGCCGGCTTTTTTGCGTCCCCGGGTTTCATCGTGATTACATCATTGCCCGTTACACTGGCCGCAATCCGGTCGCATCCCTGCGGACTGTTGCGGCAACTCCCCTTAAACTGGGAACAAACCCCGGCCGCACCGGTCTGGTGAAACCCGCATCCGCGGTGCCATAACGACAACAAGGAGAGACCATGGACAACGAAATCGTCATCGACAGCGCCCCGGAAGCGCGCCGCTTGCCGGCAGGCGACGGCTGGCGCTGGATTGTCGAGGCGGCCCGGTTGTTCCGGGCCAACTGGCTGCAGTGGCTGCTGATCTCGCTTGTTTTCGTCGTCATCGTCATGGGCCTGTCCCTGATGCCCTTTATCAACGTGCTCTCGACGGTGGTGACGCCGGTGCTGCTCGGCGGCGTGATGTGGTCCGCGCAGGGCGCGCGCCAGGGACGCGCACCCGAGATCGGCGATCTGTTCGCCGGCTTTCGCCAGCGCCCGCGTGAACTGCTCCGCGTCGGGCTGTATTACCTGATCGGTGTGCTGATCGTTGCGTTGCTGCTGGTGGCGCTGATTTATCTGTTCGGTCTGACCGAGACGTTCGAGGCGTGGAGCAAGGCCGAGACGATGGCCGATCGCCCCGAGATCGGCAGCAGTGGCCTGCTCGTGGTGGTGCTGGGTCTGGTCGGCATGCTGGTCGTCTACAGCAGCTATTTCTTCGCACCCGCGCTGGTGATGCTGCACGGCGTATCCGCCAGTGAGGCGATGAGGCTGTCGCTGGTCGGCTTCTGGCGCAACTGGCTGCCGGTGATGCTGGCCTCGGCAATCCTCAGCCTGCTGGCGATCATCGCGATGATTCCGATGATGCTCGGCCTGATCCCGCTGATTCCGGTCGTGCTGCTGACCAACTACACCGCCTACGCCGACGTCTTTGAAACGCGCTGATCGCTTGCTGGAGCAGGGAATGAAGGAAAGTCCGTTCAAGGGAAAGCGCGGCCTGTCGCGCGTGATCAACGCGCTCGGCTATTCGCTCGACGGCCTTGGCGCAGGCTGGCGCAACGAAGCGGCGTTCCGCCAGGTGTCGCTGCTGGCGGTCGCCGGGATCGTTGCCGCCTTCGTGCTGCCGCTGCCGGCGTGGGCGCGGGCCGTGGTCGTCGGCAGCCACGTGCTGACGGTGATTGTCGAACTGCTCAACTCGGCGATCGAGGCCGCGGTCGATCACACCTCGCTCGAAAAGCACCATCTGGCCAAGCGCGCCAAGGATCTGGGCAGTGCGGCCCAGCTCGTCTGTCTGGGCAATCTGGCGCTGATGTGGGCGCTGGCGCTGTTCGGACGCTGATTTTTTTCTGACGAAAATTGAAATGGATATACTGCGCGCTTCTGCTCCGGGGGCGCGCAGTGTACTCAAGCACTTTCATTTTCGAGAAAAAGCAGTACGACGCCGAGTTCGAGCGGCTGGATCCTCTGATCGCCGCCGCAGCGCGCGCCCATCCGGATTTTGCCGGTGAGGAGCACTGGGAGAACCCGCACAATGGCCGGCTCTGTGTCGTGTATTACTGGCATTCGCTCGCCGGCCTGCACGCGCTGATGCGCGACCCGCAGCATGTCGAGGCGAAGCGCCAGTACCAGCGCTGGTACAAGGGATTTCAGATCGTCATTGCCGAGGTGGTGCGGGCCTACGGCGATGGCCACTTCGCCGACCACCCGGTGGCGGCGTTCAGGGCGGCAGAGCCGGCCTGAGTCAGCGGTCGAGCTTGCGCAGATCCTGTTCGATATCCTGCAGCAGGATGTTCAGCGCAGCATCCGAAATCAGGACTTCGGCGAGGCACAGCACCAGCGACAGCACCATCAGCGCGAGGCTGACGATGAACATGAACTGGGCCGGTCCGGTGTTGCCGAAAAACACCAGGATCATCGACACGATGCACGACAGCAGGCTGACGACACCGAAGGCCTGCATGCCGCGAATCAGCGCGACACGACGCCGGAAGTTGCCGATCTGGCGCAGATTGTTGACGTGCGGACTGCGCCGGTGGGTGTCGTAGAGCTGGCGGATGATCGTCGACAACGCGAGAAAACGGTTGGTGTAGGCGAGCATCAGCAGCGAAATCGCCGGAAACAGCAGCGACGGCGTCGCCAGACTCAGTTCGTTCATGCCTACTTCTTGAAGTCCTTGATCACGTGCTGCTGGCGGCGGCTGACGGCCAGCCGCTCGGGCAGGTCCTTTAGTACCGCGACCCAGTGCGTTTCGCCGCCATTCGACGCGGCGCGCTCGAAACCGGCCAGCGCGTCGGTCGCGATCAGGCAGTTGCGGTGGATGCGGACGAACTGGCTGCCGAACTCTTCCTCAAGCCGGGTCAGCGAGTCTTCGAGCAGGTATTCGCGCTCTCGGGTCTTGAGCGTGATGTATTTCTGCTCGGCCTTCAGGTAGCGCGCCTCGGAGACCGGAATCAGGTGCAGCCGGCCGCGTTCGGTGACGCTGAAATGGCTGCGAGCATGCGACGACGGTGCCGCCTCGCTGCGAGCCTGCCGCGCCTGCGCAACGCGCTTGAGCGCCTCGATCAGCCGCTCGCGCCGGATCGGCTTGAGCAGGTAGTCGATGGCGCGGACTTCGAAGGCCGCGACGCCGTATTCCTCGAAGGCGGTGGCGAAAATCACCGCCGGCGGGTGTTCCTGTGCCTGCAGCTCGCGGGCGAGCTCGATCCCGCTCATTTGCGGCATCTGGATGTCGATGATCGCCGCGTCGGCGTCAGCATCGGCCAGCTGGCCCAATGCGGACATGCCGTTGGTGGCGGTGCCGACGATCTCGTGCGGGCACTCGTCTGCACAGTCGACCAGTACGTCCTGCAGGCGGCGTAAGGCCGGCAGTTCGTCATCGACGAGAAAAAGGCGCAGCGGCGTCGTCATGCAAAATCTCCCGGTAGGGCAGCAAGATGTGTACTTGATAATAGTCGCTGCCGGCTTCTGTCGTCAGGCTGGCTTCGGTATCGAAGTGCAGCAGCAATCGTTCACGGATGTTTTCCAGCGCCATGCCATTGCCCTCGCGGACACGCACCGTGTTGCTGGGCAAGGCATTGCGGACGATCAGGTAGACGCGTTCGCGCGCCTGGCCGATGCGGATCTGGATCGGTGGCGGGTCGAGCAGGGGCTCGACGCCATAATAGATGGCGTTTTCCAGCAACGGCTGCAAAACCAGTGGCGGCACGGCCGCGTTTTCGGGCATGTCGTCAATCTGCCAGTCGACTTTCAGCCGGTCACCGAGGCGGATCATCTCGATGTTCAGGTAGCGCTCAGCCACTTCAACCTCGCTGACCAGCCTTGCCAGCTTACGGTTATCCTTCATGACAACGCGGAACAGATCGGCGATGTCCTGCAGCGCTTCCTCGGCCTTGGCCGGTTCGTAGCGAATCAGCGACAGTACGGCGTTGAGACTGTTGAAGAAGAAGTGCGGCCGGATGCGCGCCTGCAGCGCAGACAGCCGTGCTTCGGCCAGCCTTGGTACTAGTGCGCGGTGGCGCATTTGCAACAGCCAGAGAAAACCCAGCGTCGACAGCAGGATCATCAGTTCGGGGGCGAACTGGGCATTCGGATTCACCTGGATCGGCATCAGCAGCACCCGGCCGATCCAGCCGCAGCCGACGGTGACGGCGCAGACGATGAACACGCCGAGCCGGTACGGCAGCCGCCCCAGCGTCGGTGCCAGTCCGGCGAGGATGGCCAGCGACGGCAGCAGTACCAGCTCGACCCAGATCGCCGAACTGGCGACGCGGGAGGCCCAGTGCGCCCAGTGCGGCAGGTCAGCCAGCGTGTGCAGCAGCAGCAGCAGGTGCGAATAGACGAGGGCATGCAACATCACGCTCGGTGAGCGGAAATCGGGCAACTCGTCGATAACGGTCTGGGCGCTCACAAGGACTTGATGCGAGTTCGAAAGCATCAACTATAACGAAACCCGCCGTTCGTCGGTTTTTTGCCTGCCTTGCGGTCAAACCTTACCGCCTGTCGGTCTTTTGCTCCTGCTCCGGAAATACCATGTCCATTGCCCTGATCCACAGCCGCGCCCTGCTCGGTCTTGCCGCGCAGCCGGTCACCGTCGAAGTGCACCTCGCCAACGGCCTGCCGGCATGCACCCTGGTGGGACTGCCCGACGTGGAGGTCCGCGAGGCGCGCGAACGTGTCCGCGCGGCCTTGAGTGTTGCCGGTTTCGAATTCCCGGCGCGGCGGATCACGGTGAATCTGGCACCGGCGGATCTGCCGAAGTCGTCGGGCCAGTTCGATCTGCCGATGGCGATCGGGCTGCTCGCAGCCAGCGGCCAGATTCCGGCCGACCAGCTCGACCGGTACGAGTTTGCCGGCGAACTGGGGCTGGCCGGCGATTTGCGACCGGTGCGCGGTGCGCTGGCGCTGGCGCGTGCCGCAGCCCAGTCCGGACGCACGCTGATCGTGCCGGCCGCCTGTGCGGCCGAGGCTGCGCTTTACCCCGGCGCGACGGTGCTGGCGGCGGAGCACCTGTTGCAGGTCTGCCGGCATTTCGCTGCCGGCGAGGCACTGCCGCGCGCCGAGGCCGCACCGGCCACCGCGGTCGAGACGCATCCCGATCTGGCCGATGTGCGAGGCCAAGTGCAGGCGCGGCGGGCACTGGAGATCGCGGCGGCCGGCCGGCATTCGCTGTTGCTGATCGGCCCGCCCGGTACCGGCAAGTCGATGCTGGCGCAGCGTCTGCCCGGGCTGCTGCCGCCACTGGCCGCCGACGAGGCGATCGACGTCGCCAGCGTGCAGTCGCTGTCGCGCACAGGCTTCGATGTCAGGCGCTTTGGTCAGCGCCCGTTTCGTCATCCGCACCACACGGCCAGTGCCGTTGCCCTGGTCGGTGGTGGCAGCGTGCCGCAGCCGGGCGAGATCTCGCTGGCGCATCATGGCGTGCTGTTCATGGATGAACTGCCGGAATTCGATCGGAAGGTGCTCGAGGTGTTGCGCGAGCCGCTCGAGACCGGTGAGGTCCACATTGCCCGGGCCGCACATTCGGCGTGCTTTCCGGCGCGCTTCCAGCTGATCGCGGCGATGAACCCGTGCCCTTGCGGTTATCTGGGACATCCGCAGAAAGCATGCCGTTGTACGCCCGAGCAGGTGGTGCGCTATCGCGGTCGGCTATCCGGGCCGCTCTTGGACCGGATCGACCTGATCGTCGAGGTGCCGGCCCTGCCGGAGGCGGCGCTGCTGTCGGCACCCGATGGCGAGCCGAGCGCGCCGGTGCGCGATCGTACCGAGCAGGCCGGACGACGTTCGCTCGCGCGGCAGGGCAAGCCGAATGCGGCGCTGGCGGGGAAGGACATCGAAGTGCATTGCGCCGTGGATGCGGCCGGGCAGGCGATGCTGCAAGCCGCGCTGACGCGCTTGCACCTGTCGGCACGGGCGTTCCACCGGGTATTGCGGGTGGCAAGGACGATTGCCGATCTGGCCGGTGCCGATACGATCGCTGCTGCACATGTCGCCGAGGCGGTGCAGTACCGGCGCGGTCTGGGCTAGCCGTTCAGGGGCAGCGACTGGCTGACGAGGTCAAGGCGTTGCCGCCACGATGCGGCCAGATGCGGCGGCAGATGGCGGTCGATCGATTCGGCGAACAGCGCGTTGACGGTCCGCCATTCGCATTTGCTGACCGGGTGGTCGTCGATGGCCTGAAAGTGCGGCAAGGCGGGCGGCAAGCGATAGCTTTCTCCGTCGAGCACCGCATACCAGAACGCCAGCAGCGTGCGGCGCAGGGTTTCGAACTCGGGGATGCGCGCATTGATGACGGCGAACCAGGGGTGCTGTTTCAGGGTGTCGACGAAGTCGTCGATGACGGCCTGCAGCCTGCCGTAGCCGATGGTGCTGGCAAGAGCTTGCAACTCGGGCTCCTTGGGGGGGTGACGGTAGACAAATCCTACGCGGCCGAGGTTGCGGTATTACTACCGGCAGCGCCATGATCCAGCTCACGTTGGCGCGCATTGCGCCAAAGAGTGTGGGCCGAAAACCCGGGCGCACCGAACGGTTTGGCGCCTAGTGGCTGCCGAAACGGGCCCGATAATCCTGCGGATTGACCCCGCGATGCCGCAGCAGCACCCGCCGCAAGGTCTGGGTGTCGCCGAGCCCGGCGTCCAGTGCCACCCGTTTCAGCGGCAGCGCGGTGTCGGTCAGCAGGTGGCAGGCCGCATCCAGCCGCAGGGCTTCGACTGCCGCCGCCGGCGTCTGTCCGGTTGCGGCGACGAAATGGCGGGCAAAGCTGCGCGGACTCATGTTCATCCGTTCCGCCAGAACGTCGACACGCAGGTCGGCATCGGGGTGCGCGGCGATCCAGGCGATCAGTTCGGCAAATCCGGCATTGCGGCTCTGTGCCGCCAGCGCGGCGCTGAATTGCGACTGCCCGCCCGGGCGCTTGAGGAAAACGACCATCTGTTTGGCGATGCGCATTGCCACCGCGTGGCCGAGATCGGCTTCGACCAGCGCCAGCGCCAGATCGATGCCGGCGGAAATGCCGGCCGATGTCCAGAGCATGCCGTCATTGATATAGATCGCGTCGGTATCGACGGTGATGCTCGGATCGATGGCCTGCAGCTGTGCGGCGTACTGCCAGTGCGTGGTGGCGCGGCGACCGGCGAGGACGCCGGCTGCGGCGAGGATCAGCGCACCGGTGCAGACGCTGGCCAGCCGGCGTACCCGTGGCTGCCAGTCGCGCAGCGCTGCCGAGACCGCCGGCGCGCTCGGCTGGCCGCCGGGCACGATCAGCGTATCGATATCGGTGACTGACGCCAGCGGCACCGTGGCGAACTCGGCGCCAGCCGAGCTGCGGACCAGGCCGCCGGCAATCGATGCCAGCGTGGTCCGGTACGGTACCGGTACCGCAAAGCCGTTGCGCACCGGCTGCGAGAACACTTCGAGCGGCCCGGCAACGTCGAGAACGTTGACGTCGGGGTAGAGAACGAAGACGACGTGGCGTGGTTTCATCGCGGCATCCTCAGGCGGTTGCCACGGCCGGTCGCGGTGCGAAGCGCCAGTACAGCGTCGCCAGCACCGGCACAATCAGCAGGGGCAATACCGCGGCATTCAGCGCGCTCCAGCCGTAGCGCTGCAGCCACGGTGCGGCGATGAAGGAGCCGAGTGCGGCGGCACAGCTGGTTGCGAATTCGCTGCCACCCTGGGTGCGGGCACGCTCGTTGGGCCGGTACGACTGCGCCAGCAGCGTGGTGCCGGCGACGAACATGAAATTCCAGCCGACGCCGAGCAGCATCAGCGCGACATAGAACGCCGGCAGCGCCGTCGACGCCTGACCGAGCACCGCGCTGGCGGCGAGCAGCAGGGCGCCCGACAGCGACACCGGCAGCACGCCGAAACGGCCGATCAGCCGGCCCGAAACAAAGGCCGGCGCGAACATGCCGAGCATGTGCCACTGGATCACGCCGGCGCCGTCCGCAACGTTGAAGCCGCAGGCCAGCATCGCCAGCGGGGTGGCCGTCATCAGGCACACCATCACGGCGTAGGCGATCAGGTTGTTGGCAATGGCGGCGATGAAGACCGGTTGCGCAACGATGAGCGAAAGCGGCCGGGGCGCTTCGCAGGTAACGGCTTCGGCGGTGTCATGCCGCGATTCGCGGTAGCGCAGCAACAGCAGTAGCGACGCCAGCCCGAGTGCGGCGGCCAGCAGGTAGGCGCCGGCGAACGGCACCGCGGCAAACCAGTCCTGCGCACTCCTGGCCAGCAGCGGCCCGAACAGTGCGGCCAGCACGCCACCGGTCATCACCGTTGCAATCGCGCGCGCCTTGGCATCACCGGTGGATTCGTCGGCCGCTGCCAGCCGGTAGTACTGCGCGAACGCCTGAAAGACGCCGATGCCGGCCGTGCCGACACAGAACAGCACGAAATCGTGGCGGAACATTGCCAGCGCCGAAACCAGCCCGCCGAGCATGCCGGCCGTGGCGCCGATGGTGAAACCGCGTCGCCGTCCGAGCTTCTTCAGTAGTGACGCAGCCACCAGCGCGGTGAGCGCCGCGGTGACGATGATGATCGAGAACGGCAGCGTTGCCAGTCGCTTGTCTTCGGCGAGTACGTAGCCGGCCAGACCGGTCAGTGTCAGGTCGATCGAGATCGCGGCGGTGTACAGACCCTGGCAGATCGCCAGCGTGCGGACATTGTGGCGGGGATCGGGCGCGGCCATGGTACTGCTCCGTGTGGATGGACAGGTCCAGTGTGGCTGCCCGCTGTTTGGCTTGAGTGCCAATGTACGATCAAATTCTGCCAGATGTACAACGAAATGATTGCGAATATGCTTACTTTTTATTTTGCAAATATCTTTCTTTAGTCTTTGTTTTTTTGACATAAACAAGCAGCGTTGTCGATAATCTCAGGCTTACTATTTCCTTTCATTCCTGCCGATGGATCTCCCCAGCCTGCTCGCGTCATTCGCCGCCGCGTTCAATCAGGACCAGCGCCTGTTGTCGCTGCACTTCGCCGAAGGTCGCGGGCCGGTGCCGGAGACGCTGCTGCCGCACGTGCTCGACGGTGAAACAGC
>NZ_JAESND010000006.1 GCF_016865585.1 Jeongeupia naejangsanensis
CATCCCGAACAGGACCGTGAAACGACTCAGCGCCGATGATAGTGCGGGTTCCCGTGTGAAAGTAGGTCATCGCCAGACTCCCAATGCAAACCCCCTGCAGCTACGCTGCAGGGGGTTTTTGCTTTGAGGTGGCGAAGTACGCAGGCCTGTAAACCTGTGCCTCCCCGAGATCGTCGTGAGAAATGCCGCCAGTGCTCTGGAACTTCGTTTTGCTTGATGCGCTCAGATCAGGGTAAGACCACGCTGCAATAGGGCCCGGCGTAGAAATGAGAAGGCATCGCCCACATCAGGTTCAAGACCACTGACGCTGAAATCAATGTGCTGTCCAGGATGGCGGGCATTGCCGTAAGAGGGCAGGCTACTGAAACGGACCGCGGGCCAGCGTTGCACAAGCACCTGCATCAGATCGATCAGCTCGCCCTCGCGTGCATCGACGGCGATGAGCGAGTAGCAAATGTCCGCGATGACGTCCGGGTAGTGCTGCTCGAGTAGCCAGTCGCACATCGGCCAAGCCATTTCGGGAAAGCCGGGTAGCAGATGGACCTGTTCGCAGCGACAACCGGCGACATGGTTGACCGGGTTGGGAATCAGGCTGGCGCCGGCCGGAAATTCGGCCATCCGGATACGGTGAGGGTAGGCTGCATCGCCGAATCGGGTCTCGATCAGTTGTGCCGCAGCCGTGTGCTGCACGAGCGGACGATCCAGTGCGCGTGCCAGCGCCCCACGGGTGTGATCGTCGGGCGTTGCGCCGATACCGCCACAGCTGATCAGCGGTAAGCCCCGCTGCTGTTGTTCCCTGAATGCCGCTTCGAGCCGTGACGGTTCGTCCGGCAGATAGGCCACGCCATGCAACTGGTGGCCGCGGCAGAGCAGACGCGTCTGGATGGCGGCGAAGTGCTTGTCCTGGCGACGGCCGCTGAGGATTTCGTCACCGATGATGAAGAGTTCGAATTTCATATGACGATCACATGACTTGGCCGCAAAGGCTTGCCGCTCGCGATGGCAGCAGGTCTAATTACAAGTTTATCTATTGTTCAGTTTGCCGCGCTTCAGCGCAGGAGTCGATCCCATGCTTTACCCGCAATTATTCGCCGACCTTGAAAAAGCCCGTTGGGACATGGCCGACGATATCCAATGGGATGCGTTTGACGCCAGCTTGTTGTCCGACGAACAGGCGATGACGATCAAGATGAACGCGATCACCGAGTGGTCGGCCCTGCCGGCCACCGAGATGTTCCTGCGTGACAATCAGGACGACAGCGACTTTTCGGCTTTCATGTCGATCTGGTTTTACGAGGAGCAGAAGCACTCGCTGGTGCTGATGGAGTACCTGCGCCGCTTCCGCCCGGAACTGGTACCGACCGAAGAGGAACTGCATGAAATCCGCTTCAGCTTCGACCCGGCGCCGGCGCTGGAAACGCTGATGCTGCATTTCTGCGGTGAGGTCCGCCTGACCCAATGGTATCGCCGTGCATCCGACTGGCACACCGAGCCGGTGATCAAGCAGATCTACAAAACACTGTCGACCGACGAGGCGCGGCACGGTGGTGCTTATCTCAAGTACATGAAGCGTGCGATCGACAAGAACGGCGACGAAGCTCGTGTGGCGTTTGCCAAGATCGGCTTCCTGATGGCGTCGAGCGCGCGCTCGGGCAAGCCGATGCACCCGACCAATCTGCACGTCAGCAAGGAGCACTTTCCGCGAGATACGATCCAGAGCCGCCTGCCGGATCCGGAATGGCTGGAGCGCTGGCTCGACGAGCAGATCCAGTTCGACAAGGAATGCGAAGGCCGGGTGATCGGCGGGATCCTGCGCAATCTCTCCAGCCTGTTCGGCGAAAAATTCGATACGCCGGCCGAACTGAACCGCTATCGTAAACAGTTGCTCGCCGCCAAGGGGGAGTAAGCATGCTGTCCGTTGCCTTTGAGCAGAAGATCTGTCCGCCCGAGCAGTTGGCCGAGCGTCTGGGGGCTTTGCCGCGTCCCCTGGTGTTTACCAATGGCTGCTTCGACATTTTGCACAGGGGCCATGTGACTTATTTGGCGCAGGCGCGGTCACTGGGTGCCGGTATGATCGTTGCGTTAAACACTGATGCATCGGTGCGTCGCCAAGGCAAGGGCGACGACCGGCCGATCAATGCACTGGCGCAGCGCGCAGCGGTGATTGCCGCGCTGGAAAGCGTCAGCCTCGTGACCTGGTTTGACGCCGATACTCCGTACGAACTGATTCTGGCTGCGCGACCGGACATACTGGTCAAGGGCGGAGACTGGGCGATCGACCGGATCGTTGGCGGCCAGGAGGTGATGGGCTGGGGAGGCAGCGTGCATTCGATCCCGTTCCTGCATCAGACCTCAACGACCCGCACCCTGGAGAAAATTCGTAGTGGAACTGACTGAACGACAAAACCTCGTCGTCAACCTGATCGCCGAAGTCGAGCGCAGCGGAATGCTGCATCCGTCGCTGCTCGCACAAGTCGGCGTCCTGCTGTTGGTGTTGCTGCTCGCTTGGTGCGGCAACACCTATATCAAACCGAAACTGAATCTGGAAAACAGCCGCTGGCGCGCCGGCGGTGAGGGCTTGTTGCGGGTGTTCTTCCCGCTCAATGCACTGATTCTGATGTTTTTCGGCAACCATCTGCTGAAGCTGGTGTATCCGGCTCCGCACACCCTGCTGGCGATCGCCACGGTGCTGCTGACCGCGATGGCCAACATTCGCGTGCTGGTCTACATGCTTCGCCACGTCTTCAACGGGGCGGACTGGGTCACCAAGGGCGAGCGCTACATCGCCGCGTCGATCTGGGGGCTGTATGTGATGCACGTTGTCGGCATCCTGCCCGAGATTGCCGAGGCACTGGATGCGGTCAGCTTTCCGATGGGCAAGGGCAGGGTATCGATCCTGCTGATCCTGCAGGGGCTGGCATCGGTGGCAGCCACCTTGCTGGTGGCGATGTGGATTGCCCGGATGATCGAGCGCCGGCTGATGCGGGCCGAAATGATCGACATGAACGTGCGCGTCGTGCTGGTCAAGCTGCTGCAGACGCTGCTGGTCGTGCTGGCCGTGATCGTTGCGCTGCCACTGGTCGGGATCGACCTGACCGTGCTGTCGGTGTTCGGCGGTGCGCTGGGTGTCGGCCTCGGTTTCGGCTTGCAGAAGATTGCCTCGAACTACGTGTCGGGCTTCATCATCCTGATCGACCGGTCGATCAAGATCGGTGATCTGGTCAACGTCGACAACCGGCTGGGCGTGATCACCAGCATTACCTCGCGTTATGTCGTGCTCAAGAGCGCGGACGGGACCGAGGCCTTGATTCCGAACGACACGCTGGTGACGTCGACGGTGGTGAACCAGTCCTACCGGGAAAAGCAGGTCTGGACCAAGGTCCCTGTGTCGGTTGCGTATGAAAGCGATCTCGATCTCGTGATGAAGCTGCTGGTCGATATCGCTACTGCGCACCCGCGGATCATGAAAGATCCGTCGCCGCGTGCGTATATCGAGACCTTCGGCGCGAGTTCGGTCGACATGTCGGTCGGCTTCTGGCTCAAGGATCCGGAGAACGGCCAGCTGAGCCTGCGTTCGGAAATCAACCAGAAAGTCTGGGCCGCGTTCCGCGAGCACGGCATCAATATTCCGTTCAACCGCCTCGACGTCGTGCACTTCCGCCCGACCGATCGCGTCGCCGGTGACGGCAATCTGCAGGGTGCCAGCCAGCCGGAGTGAAAAAGTCCGTGTGCTGCAAGGTATGAACGGTAAAGCACAGTCATAAAAAATTGAGTAATATCAACAGTTCGCCCGTGTGCCTTGTGTGTGCGGGCGTTTTCATATGACTGGAGAATCAACGACCATGACCTGGTTGAATGGCCTGATCGACTTGCCCTGGTGGGGTTACATCGTGGTGATGCTGGTGTTCACGCACATCACTATCGCGTCGGTCACGATCTACCTGCACCGTCATCAGGCGCATCGCGCCATTGATCTGGGACCGATTCCCAGCCACTTCTTCCGTTTCTGGTTGTGGCTCACGACCGGCATGGTCACCAAGCAATGGGCGGCGATTCACCGCAAGCACCATGCCAAGTGCGAGACCGCCGAAGACCCGCACAGCCCGCAAGTGCTCGGCATCAAGAAGGTGTTCTTCGAAGGCGCCGAGCTGTACCGTGCCGCGTGCAAGGTCGACGAGACCATGGAGAAGTTCGGCCACGGTACCCCGGACGACTGGCTCGAGCGCAATGTGTACAGCAAGCACAGCGCGATGGGCCCGACGACGATGATGATCGTCAACTTGGCGCTGTTCGGCGTCAACGGCATCTGGATCTGGGCGATCCAGATGATGTGGATTCCGATCTGGGCGGCTGGCGTCATCAACGGTCTGGGCCACTACGTCGGTTACCGCAACTTCGAATGCGAAGACGCGTCGACCAACCTCGTGCCGTGGGGCATCCTGATCGGCGGCGAAGAGCTGCACAACAACCATCACACCTTCGGTACGTCGGCGAAGTTCTCGTACAAGTGGTTCGAGTTCGACATCGGCTGGGGCTACATCCGTGCGATGGAAATGCTGCGCATGGCCAAGGTTCGCCGCGTCGCACCGAAGATGAAGACCGTCGGCGCACGTCCGGAACTCGACGAGCAGGCGTTGAGCGCCATTATCGCCAACCGCTATGCGATTGCCGCCAGCTATGCGCGGACATTCAAGGAAACGGTTGCCGAAGAGTTCGACAAGCTGCGCTCGCATGCTCATCTGCCGCAGGTCGACCTGAAGCAGATGAAGATCTGGCTGAAGCAGGATGCCAAGGATACGTCCGCAAGCGACAAGCCCAAGCTTGACGCAATCCTTGCCCAGAGCAAGGTGCTCGATCAGGTCTACCAGATGCGTCAGGAGCTGACCCGTTTGTGGGAGCGCTCGGCGCTGTCGCGGCCGGAGCTCGTCAAGCATCTGCAGGACTGGTGCACCCGCGCTGAAGCCAGCGGCATCAAGGCGCTGCAGGACTTTTCGATGCGTCTGCGTACCGTTGCCGTCGTCTGATCCGGCGGCGTCAAGCAAACAAAAGGCGGGCCTGAGGGCTCGCCTTTTGTTTTATGCTGCTAGGAATACCTGATCAGGGAGACCGGCATGTCGAGCATCCAGCGTTATCACATCGGCCCGCGCTTGGCCGAGATTGTCGTTCACAACAATACCGTCTATCTGGCCGGACAGATTGCCGATACGCTAGATGGCGATGCTCGTGCCCAGACCGACGAGGTTCTGGCGTGTATCGACCGGCTGCTTGCCGAAGTGGGTTCCGACAAGCAGAAGATCCTCTCGGTGACGATCTATCTGGCCGATATGGCCGACTACGACGATATGAACGACGCATGGTCGGCGTGGGTACCGCAAGGGCATACGCCGGCACGGGCGACGGTCGAGGCCCGCCTCGCCGATCCGCGCTACAAGGTTGAAATGTCGGTGATCGCTGCGCTGTAATCCGCGTCAGGCAGTCGATCCCGCGATTGGAGAACGCATGACTGCCCCAACGATCCTGCTGGCGTACATCGCCGGCTGGCAAGATTTTTCCAGCATGCCGCTCGAGCGCGACGCCGAGCGGTTGACGCACATCTGCTATGCCTTTGCCAACATCCGTGACGGCGAGGTCGTGCTGTTTTCCAACAGCGAAGAGGCGGGTGGCCAGCCGCGCGCCGAATCGCGCATCACCGATCTGGTCGCGCTGCGCGCGCGCCATCCGCACCTGAAGCTGCTGATCTCGATTGGCGGCTGGAGCGCCGACGGGTTCTCCGACGCGGCACTGACTGCCGAGAGCCGTACCGCATTTGCCGCGTCGGCGATTGCCTTCATGCAGCGCTACGGTTTCGACGGTATCGATCTGGACTGGGAGTATCCGACCAACGATATGGCGGACATCAAGGCGCGCCCCGAAGACAAGCCGAATTTCACGCTGATGCTGGCCGACCTGCGCCGGCAGCTCGATAGCCTGTCCGGTACCGAAGGCCGCAAGGCCGGTGATCGCTACCTGCTGACCATCGCGGCCGGTGCCGGCCAGTACTACCTCGATGGCGTCGAGATGGCGGCAGTCGCCGAGCAGTGCGACTTCGTCAACCTGATGACCTACGACTTCTACAACGGCTGGGCGACCAGGGCCGGTCACCATACCAACCTCTACAACACGCCGGGCGACCCGGACGGTGACAGCTGTGCCAAGGCGGTCGGTCTGTTTACCGCTGCCGGCCTGCCGCGCGACAAGCTCGTGCTCGGTTGTGCCTTCTATGGTCGCAGCCTCAAGGGCGTGGGGGCTGCGGGGCTGGGCGCGCCTGGTACGCCGAAGAGCAACGGCTTCGATTCGTTCACGCTGATCACCGAACTGCTGGCATCGGGTCGCGCCGTCCGGCACTGGGATGCCGATGCGCAGGCGCCGTGGCTGCTCGTCGATGGCGACACCTTCGTTTCCTACGACGACGCTGAATCGATCCTCGCCAAAACCGACTTCATCCGTCGTGAAGGACTGGCCGGCGGTTTCTTCTGGGAATACACCGAAGACCGGACCGACACGCTGCTGACTACGCTGTGGCAGGGGCTGCAGTAGGGCTGATAAAAAAACCGCCGGAATCCGGCGGTTTTTTTTATCACATGCGGCTGTATTGCGGACCGCCACCGCCTTCCGGCGTGACCCAGACGATGTTCTGCGTCGGATCCTTGATGTCGCACGTCTTGCAGTGCAGGCAGTTGCTGGCGTTGATCTGCAAGCGCGGACCTGCATTGTCTTCGACGATTTCATACACGCCGGCAGGGCAGTAACGCGATTCCGGGCTGGCGAACCGGGCAAGGTTGACGTCGATGGCCTTGGCCGGATCGGTCAGCCGCAGATGGCAAGGCTGGTCTTCGGCGTGCTGGACGCTGGAAAAGGTCAGCGAGGTGAGCTTGTCGAAGCTCAGCACGCCATCGGCTTTCGGATAGATGATGGGCGTGAATTCGTTCGCCGGATGCAGCTTGGCGGCATCGTTGCCGCTGTGCTTCAGCGTCCATGGCAGGCGGATGCCGAACTGGCGCAGCATCAGCTCGGCGCCGGTACAGGCTACGCCCAGCAGCGTGCCGAAGCGCGACAGCATCGGCTTGGCATTGCGGACGGCGTCGAGTTCCTTCCACGTCCACGACTGTTTCAGTGCTTCAGGGTAGGCGACGAGTTCGTCATGGCTGCGTCCTGCGCCGATCGCGTCTGCAATGGCGTTGGCCGCGATCATGCCGGAGTTGATCGCGTTGTGGATGCCCTTGATTCGCGGCAGGTTGATGAAGCCGGCCGAATCGCCGATCAGCGCGCCGCCCGGGAAAGTCAGCTTCGGCAGCGACTGCAGGCCGCCTTCGGCAATGGCGCGCGCGCCATATTCGAGCCGCTCGCCGCCATCGAGGTGGGCGCGGATCGCCGGATGGGTCTTGAAGCGCTGGAATTCTTCGTACGGATTGATGTATGGATTGGCATAGTCGAGATGGACGACGAAGCCGACGGCAATCAGTCCGTCGGCCTGATGGTAGAGGAAGCCGCCGCCGCCGGTGCTGTTGTCGAGCGGCCAGCCGAGCGAGTGCACGACGGTGCCGGCCTGGTGCCGGGCCGGTGCCGCGCGCCACAGCTCCTTGAGGCCGATGCCGAACTTCTGCACGTCGCTGTCGGCACGCAGTTTGAACTGTGCTTCGGCCTTGCGCGTCAGCGAGCCGCGCGCGCCTTCACCCAGCAGCGTGTAGCGTGCCTTGATCAACATCCCCGGCGCGTACTCGGGGCCGGTCTGGCCGTTGCGCTTGATGCCGAAGTCGCCGGTGATCACGCCGTTGAGCGCGCCGTGTTCGTCGAGCGACAGTTCGGCGGCAGCAAACCCCGGGTAGATTTCGACGCCCAGTGCCTCGGCTTGCGTGCCGAGCCAGCGCGACAGTTCGCCCAGACTGATGATTTCACAGCCGTCGTTCTTGAGCATTTTCGGCAGCAGGGCATGCGGCAGCGTCTCGGCCTCGGACTGCTTGAGCCAGAGCATTTCCTCGTGCCTTACTGGCGTGCGCAGTTTCAGCGGTGCCTTGCGCCATTCGGGCAGCAGTTCGTCGAGCGCGCGCGGGTCGATGACTGCGCCGGAGAGCAGGTGGGCGCCGACTTCCGGACCCTTTTCGAGCACGCAAACGCTCACGTCGGGCGCGCGTTGTTTCAGGCGGATCGCGGCGGCCAGACCGGCCGGGCCGGCGCCGACGATCACAACGTCGTATTCCATTTCGTCGCGTTGCATTAATTACTCGTTCGCATATCTAAATAACGGATATAAAATATAGAAACAATCCGATTAACTGATATTTTAATGCCGAATAAAATGTCGGGCAAACCGAAGGAGTGCCCATGAAGATTCTCGTCGCCGTCAAACGCGTCGTCGACCACAATGTCCCCGTACGCGCCAAGCCGGACGGCAGTGACGTGGAGCTCGACGGCGTTCGCATGAACATCAATCCCTTCGACGAAATCGCCGTCGAAGAAGCGCTGCGCCTGAAGGAAAAGGGCATCGCGACCGAAATCGTCGCCGTCAGCCTCGGCAGCGCGGCCAGCCCGGAAGCGCTGCGCCACGCGCTGGCGATGGGCGTCGACCGTGCGCTGACGGTCGAGACCGGCGGCGCCTTCCTGCAGCCGCTGGCCGTCGCCAAGCTGCTCAAGGCCGTGGTCGAACGCGAACAGCCGGGCCTCGTGCTCGTCGGCAAGCAGGCGATCGACAACGATGCCGGTCAGGCCGGCCAGATGCTCGCCGCGCTGCTCGACTGGCCGCAAGCGACGTTTGCGTCCGAACTGAAGATCGAAGGCGCCGAGGCTGTAGTCACCCGTGAAGTCGACGGTGGTGTCGAAACGATCGCGCTGGCGCTGCCGGCCGTGGTGACGTGCGACCTGCGCCTGAACGCGCCGCGCTTCGTCAAGTTGCCGAACCTGATGATGGCGAAGAAGAAGCCGATCGAGGTGGTCGACGCCGCTGAAACGGGCGTCAACTTCGCACCGCGCGTCAAGCGCCTGAAGGTCGCCGCACCGGCACCTCGCAAGGCCGGCATCAAGGTCGCCAGCGTGGGCGAGCTTGTCGAAAAACTGCGTGCCTCGGGGGTGCTGTAATGAGCGTACTGATCCTGGCCGACCACGACGGTCGCCAACTCAAGGCCGCCAGCCGTCGTGCCGTCGGTGCCGCCAAGGCATGGAATGCGCCGATCCACGTGCTGGTGGTCGGTGACGATACCGCCGCCGTTGCCGCACAGGCGGCTGCGCTTGAAGGCGTGACCCGCGTACTGCGCGTCGATGCCGCCCATCTGGCGCATCCGCTGGCCGCCGATGTGGCCAACATCATCAAGGCGCTGGCAGGCGACTTCCAGGTCATCCTCGCCCCGCACGCCACGCTGGCCAAGGACGTGCTGCCGCGTGTTGCCGGTCTGCTCGACGTGGCGATGATCGCCGATGCAATCGAGATCACCGCGCCGGCGACCTATGTGCGTCCGATCTATGCCGGCAACCTGCTGGCGACGGTCGAAAGCAATGACCCGATCCAGGTCGTCACCGTGCGTGCCACCAGCTTTGCTGCGGCCGGTGATGCCGCTTCTCCGGCCGCGATCGAATCGCTGCCGGCTCCGGCGGCCGATACCCGCGTACGCTGGGTGTCCGAGAGCAAGAACGTGTCCGAGCGACCCGAGCTGGCTTCGGCGCGTGTCGTCGTTTCCGGTGGCCGTTCGTTCGGCGAGCGTTTCGAAGAGCTGCTCGGCCCGCTGGCCGACCAGCTCGGTGCCGCGATCGGCGCCACCCGTGCTGCCGTTGATGCCGGATTTGCACCGAACGAGCAGCAGGTCGGCCAGACCGGCACCGTCGTTGCTCCGGAGCTCTACATCGCCGCCGGCATCTCCGGCGCGCAGCAGCATCTGGCCGGCATGAAGGACAGCCAGGTCATCGTCGCGATCAACCACGATCCGGACGCCGCGATCTTCCAGGTTGCCGATTTCGGCCTCGTTGCCGACCTGTTCGATGCCGTTCCGCAACTTACCAAAGCACTGGAACAATAATAATGAGCACTTACGTCTCTGAGAAAATCCTCTCGGTCCACCACTGGAACGATACGCTGTTCAGCTTCAAGACGACGCGCGACCCGGGCCTGAAGTTCGAAAACGGCCAGTTCGTGATGATCGGTCTTGAAATCAACGGCAAGAAGGTGATGCGCGCCTACTCGATCGCCAGCGCCAACTACGAGGAACACCTCGAGTTCTTCAGCATCAAGGTGCCGAACGGTCCGCTGACGTCCGAGCTGCAGAAGATCCAGGTCGGCGACGAGCTGCTCGTCAGCCGCAAGCCGACCGGCACGCTGGTGCTGTCGGACCTGAAGCCGGGCAAGACGCTGTACTACCTCAGCACCGGTACCGGTCTGGCGCCGTTCATGTCGCTGATCCAGGATCCGGAAGCGTACGAGCAGTACGACAAGATCGTGCTGTTCCACGGCGTGCGTACCGTGTCCGAGCTGGCGTATGCCGACTTCATCCAGAACGAGTTGCCGAACAACGAGTTCTTCGGCGAAGAAGTGCGCAACAAGCTGATCTACTACCCGAGCGTCACGCGCGAGCCATTCCGCAACCAGGGTCGTCTGACCGACCTGGTCGAATCGGGCAAGCTGTTCGAAGACATCGGCCTGCCGCCGTTCAACCCGGAAACCGACCGCGCGATGTTGTGCGGCAGCCCGGCAATGCTGGAAGACACCTGCCGCCTGCTCGACGAGCGCGGCTTCCAGGTCAGCAAGCGGATCGGTCAACCGGGTGACTATGTGATCGAACGCGCCTTCGTCGAAAAATAAATCGGCTTGGCCCGGCGCTGCGCTTTGTCGCGCCAGGGCTCGTGTACTTGATGTACACGTCGCCCTCGCGCTTCGCGCGCAGCACCCGGGCGAGGACGATTTTGTTGTTGCATGTGCTGAACGGCCCCTCGGGGCCGTTTTGCATTTCCGGGCTCCGGGTGAGCGCTAGCCCAGATGCGTGTGCCGGTGGGCCGCCCTCGGTTCCGCTTCCATTTCGTTCAAGCCCTGCACGATCCCGCAGGCGTCGACCGGGAATTCGCCGTTGCAGCGGTGCCGCAGGTCGACCAGCTGTTTCTCCAGTTCGACCAGCTCGGCGATGCGTGCCTGCACATGGCCGAGATGGTCGTCGACCAGATGATTGACCGCGCCACAGCCGGCGGCCGGATCGTCGACGAAGCCGAGCAGCGTGCGGATTTCTTCCTGCGTCATGTCCAGGGCACGGCAATTGCGGATGAAGCGCAGTCGCTCCGCGTGCTGCGGGCCATAGCTGCGGTAGTTGCTCGCCGTGCGCTCGGCGGTCGGCAGCAGGCCTTCTTTTTCGTAGTAACGCACGGTCTCTACACTGCATTGCGCGGTCTGCGCCAGTTCACCGATTTTCATCGCTTGACCTTGTAGTGACTTCAGGGTGTGTACTGTATCCATATCGCAAACGGAGTCCATCATGTCCAGTTGCTGCGGCCACGATCATGAGCAAAAGCCGACGAGCGGATCCGGCGCGGCCGGATCGACGCTCCGTTACCGCAAGGTCGGCGAGCATCGTCACGACCACGACCACGACCACGACCACGACCACGACCACGCGCATGGCGAGGCCTGCTGCGCGCCGGCCGGCGTGCTGCAACCGCTGGCGGCGAGTGTTGCCGGGGCCGACAGTGTGACGACTCAGATCCGCATCGGCGAGATGGACTGCCCGACCGAGGAGGCGCTGATCCGCAAGAAGCTCGGTGGTATGACGACGGTGCGCCGGCTCGAGTTCAATCTGATGCAGCGCGTGCTGACCGTCGTCCATGCGCCCGAGGCGCTGGATGCGGTGCTGGCAGCGATCCGCTCGCTCGGTTTCACGCCCGAGCTGCCCGAGGCCGGCGTCGCACCGTCACCGGCGGTGAAAAAGCCGTGGTGGCCGCTGGCGCTGGCCGGCGTGCTGGCGGTCGGCGCCGAGGTCATCGAGTGGGCGGGGCTGCCGACGTGGATCGCCGCGCTGCTGGCGATCGCCGCGGTGCTGAGCTGCGGGCTGACCACGTACCGCAAGGGTTGGGTCGCGATCCGCAACGGCAACCTCAACATCAACGCGCTGATGAGTATCGCCGTGACCGGCGCGCTGATCCTCGGCCAGTGGCCCGAAGCGGCGATGGTGATGGTGCTGTTCACACTGGCCGAGCTGATCGAGGCCAAGTCGCTGGACCGCGCCCGCAACGCGATCGCCGGGCTGATGGATCTGGCGCCGGAGCGCGCCACGGTACGCCAGTCCGACGGCCGCTGGGCCGAAGTCGACGCCAAGACGGTCGCCGTCGGTGACGTCGTCCGGGTGAAACCGGGCGAGCGCGTCGCGCTCGACGGCGAGATCGTCTCCGGCAGCTCGACAATCAACCAGGCACCGATCACCGGCGAAAGCCTGCCGGTCGAGAAGGGCGAGGGCGATTCGGTGTTCGCCGGCACGATCAACGAGTCGGGCTCGTTCGAGTACCGCGTCACCGCCGCTGCGGCCAACACCACGCTGGCGCGCATCATCCATGCCGTTGAGGAGGCGCAGGGCGCGAAGGCGCCGACGCAGCGCTTCGTCGACCAGTTCGCCCGCATCTACACGCCGATCGTGTTCGCCGTGGCGCTGCTGGTAGCAGTCGTGCCGCCGCTGTTCGACGGCGCGTGGCTCGCGTGGATCTACAAGGCGCTGGTGCTGCTGGTGATCGCCTGCCCGTGCGCGCTGGTGATCTCTACGCCGGTAACCATTGTCAGCGGCCTGGCCGCTGCCGCACGGCGCGGCATCCTGATCAAGGGCGGCGTGTATCTGGAGGAAGGGCGCAAGCTGAAAACGCTGGCGCTCGACAAGACCGGCACGCTGACGCACGGCAAGCCCGAACAGACCGAATCCGAAGCCTGGAACGGCGGCGATCTGGGCGCGGCAACGGCGCTGGCGGCAAGCCTGGCCGGCCGCTCCGACCACCCGGTGTCACAGGCCATCGCCCGCGCGGCAGCCGGGGTTGCACATGCCGAAGTAGAAGGATTCGAAGCCCTGCTCGGCCGCGGCGTGCGCGGCGAGATCGACGGCAAGGCGTACTGGCTCGGCAACCACCGGATGGTGCACGAGCAGGGGCGCTGCTCGACCGAACTCGAGGCACGGCTCGACGTGCTCGAAAGGCAGGGAAAGACCGTGGTGATGCTGGTCGACGCTGAGCGCGTGCTCGCGCTGTTTGCCGTGGCCGACACCGTCAAGGACAGCAGCCGGCAGGCGGTGGCCGAGCTGCACGCGCTGGGGGTGAAAACGGTGATGCTGACCGGCGACAACCCGCATACCGCCGAAGCGATCGCCGCACAGGTCGGCGTGACCGAGGCGCGCGGCGACCAGTTGCCGCAGGACAAATTGACGGCCGTGGAACAATTCGGCCGCGAAGGCATCACAGGGATGGTTGGCGACGGCATCAACGATGCGCCGGCGCTGGCGCGGGCCGACATCGGCTTTGCCATGGGCGCCATGGGCACCGATACCGCAATCGAAACCGCCGACGTCGCGCTGATGGACGACGACCTGCGCAAGCTGCCTGCCTTCGTGAGGCTCTCGCGGGCCACGCATGCGGTGCTGGTGCAGAACATCGTGCTGGCGCTCGGCATCAAGGCGGTGTTCCTGGCGCTGACGCTGGCCGGGCTAGGCACGATGTGGATGGCGGTGTTTGCCGATGTCGGTGCCAGTCTGCTGGTGGTCGGCAACGGATTGCGCTTGTTGCGTCGCTAGCTCCGATTCGTTAGTGCCAATTCAAACTGGAGAGCACCATGCAATGTCCGACTTGTGTTGATGAACGTCTGGTAATGAGCGAACGCCAGGGCGTCGAGATCGATTACTGCCCGCGTTGCCGCGGTGTCTGGCTCGACCGTGGCGAACTCGACAAGATCATCGAGCGCGCCCGGATCCAGGACGCCCAGCCCGCCCGCGAAGCGCCGCGCAGCGAGCCGCAGCCGCAGGAAGTCCGCTACGACAACCGGCCGCAACACTACGACCAGAAACCGCATTACGACCACAAGCCGTACAAGAAGCGCAAATCGATCTGGGAAGAGCTGTTCGACTGAACTCAGCGGTACTCGATCGCCCGACCGCTGGCGTCGCGCATGACGATTTCGTCGCTGCGTGCCGCGCCGGCGGTCACTTCCCGGCACAGCGCGATGAAGGCCTGCATGCCCGGGGTATGGAATTTCTGCTTGTGCCAGACGATGTGGAACT
Source organism: Jeongeupia naejangsanensis (assembly GCF_016865585.1). Lineage (GTDB taxonomy): Bacteria > Pseudomonadota > Gammaproteobacteria > Burkholderiales > Chitinibacteraceae > Jeongeupia > Jeongeupia naejangsanensis. The sequence continues at coordinate 14,253 of NZ_JAESND010000006.1, forward strand.
GGCGCTGCAGATTCAGTTCGGCAACCTCGATCGGCACGAGGCTGCCACGGCGGAAGGCTTCCTTCAGCGCCAGCCGCGAAATGCACGATACACCCATGCCGGCCTCGACAGCACGCTTGATCGCCTCGGTGTGTTCGAGTTCTAGCCGCACGTCCATCTGCGATCGCACCGAATGGAAGGCGTTTTCGAACGCCTGTCGCGTGCCCGAGCCGGGTTCGCGGACGATCCACGGCTGGCGCGCCAGCATCTCGAGCGTGACGTGCTTTTCCCGCATCAGCGGGTGATCGGGCGCGGCAAATACGACCAGCTCGTCCGATACCCAGGGTTCGGCACTGAGGTCCGGATTCGGGTTGTCGCCCTCGATCAGGCCGAAATCGAGCTCGAAGTGGGCGACCTTCCGCAGCACCTGTTCGGTGTTGTGGACGTCGAGCTGGACCCGGCAACCCGGATAACGGCGCATGAATTCGCCGACCAGCAGCGTTGCCAGATAATTGCCGATCGTCAGCGTCGCGCCGAATCGGAAACCGTTGAGACCGGCGTTGCCGGCCAGCAGGCTTTCGATTTCACCGGCGCGGTCGAGCAGTTCGATCGCGCGCGGCAACAGTGCCCGGCCCGATTCGTTCAGCTGCAGACGCTTGCCGTGCCGGTCGAACAGCCGCACGTCGAACTGCTTCTCCAGTTCGGCCAGCGCCGTGCTCGTTGCCGACTGCGACAGGTTCAGTGCTTCGGTCGCGCGCGAGACGCTTTCGAAGCGGCCGACCGCGACAAAGACTTCCAGTTGCCGGAGCGTATACCTCATCCGCCGAACTCGGGCACGATGGTTTCGGCGTAGTCGTACAGCGCCGCCAGAATCTGCTCGCCGCGTTCGTCGGCGGTTTCGGCCAGCTCGTCGATGCGGGCGCAATAGTCCTCGAGCGTCCGGTAGCCGTCGCGGCCTTCGAACAGGCGCTCGCCGCGCAGCTGCTGCCAGCGCTCGCTCTCGACCTCGGTCAGGCTGGCGGGGAAGTTGCGCGCGCGGTAGCGGAACAGCAGCTCGTCGAGCCGGCGGTCGTCGAAGCTGACGCGGCTGGCGGCGAGCGCGTCGCCATCGAGGCCGCGCAGCTTTTCCAGCGTGCGCCGGTCGTTGTTCGACAGGAAGCCGCCGTACAGGTCCTGATCGACATCGGTGACCGGTGCCAGATCGCGCTTGAACACCTGCGCCCACGGCAGCGCCGGCGCACCGCGCAGCAGCGCGGCATGGCGCTCGATCGCGTCGAAATCGACGCCCCAGCGTTCGGCTTGCGCCGGCTGTAGCGTCTTCAGGTTGCCGATGACGATCGGCGACTTGTTGATGTGGATGGTCTTGATCGGCAGGCGCGTGACGCCTTCGGGCAAGGCGTCGGCACGGCTGAACATCCGGGTGCGGATCGTGTCGGCGTCGAGCGAGAACAGCTCGCGCGGATCGAACGCCAGATCCCAGACGATCAGTTCGTTCTTGTTGGTCGGGTGCGTCGCCAGCGGCCAGACTACGGCCATGCAGCCGCGTTCGGTGCCGAACATGCCGGAAACGTGCAGGAAGGGCTTGGGTTCGGCGCCGATCTGCGCCAGCACGGCATCCTTTTTGCGCAGGCTCAGGCAGAAGTCGAACAGCTTGGGCTGGCGGTCGCGGATCAGCCGTGCCAGCGCGATCGTCGCGCGCACGTCCGACACCGCATCGTGTGCCGCTTCGTGCGCAAGACCATTGGCTGCGGACAGGTGTTCGAGCTTGAAGTTCGGCCGGCCGTCGTCGTGGTTCGGCCAGTTGATGCCGTCCGGGCGCAGCGCCCAGGTGGTGCGGACCGTGTCGAGCAGGTCCCAGCGGCCGCAGTCGTTCTGCCATTCGCGCGCGTACGGGTCGTACAGATTGCGCCAGAACAGGAAGCGGGTGACTTCGTCGTCGAAACGGATGGTGTTGTAGCCGACGCCGATCGTGCCCGGTTGTGCCAGCTCGGCCTCGATGCCGGCGGCGAAATCACGCTCGGCCACGCCGCGTTCGAGACACTGCTGCGGGGTGATGCCGGTCAGCAGACAGGATTCGGGATCGGGCAGGAAGTCCGGCGTCGGCTGGCAGAAGAGCTCGACCGGCGCGGCGATCTCGTTCAGTTCCAGATCGGTGCGGATACCGGCGAACTGCGCGGGCCGGTCGCGACGCGGGACGATGCCGAAGGTTTCGTAGTCGTGCCAGAAAAAACTGGTGCTCATGGGCGGAAGGCCGGGTAGGGGGATTGCCGACATGATGGTCGATCCGGGCAAGCGGCGACAAGTTGCATACTGCCTTTGTGCGCCGACGGATCAGGCTGCCGGAAAGGTGCTGCGGTACGTGAAGCGGTCATTCCCAGGGCGGGGTTTCGCCGTCATAGGCGACAAAGCCCGGCGGCAGCACCGGTTCGCGCTGCGTATCGCCACGCACTGCATCGGCAGGGCTGTCGTCAGGCGGCAGCCATTGGGCGAAGGGCGCCAGATCGACACCTTGCGGCGCATACCATTTCTTCTTTGCCGGATCCCAGCGCGCGCCGAGCTCCTTGGCGGCATCCTTTTCGGCAAAGGGGACGGCCAGGTAACGCTGGACACGTGGGGCGCCGCCGGGGCGCTTGGGTGGATTGCTCATATGTACTCCTGAAGGCCGGCCATGATACCGCGGACGCCGTCCGGGGTTGCCGGCCCGTGCGGAGGCGTCCGCGCGGGCCTCATTGCTGCCGCAGGTGACGAAGCCGGCCCGGATCGCGCACAATCGGCGCTTCGGGCCGTGCTGCGGTACGGCCCTCAAACCATCGGGCTGCGTCATGGTGACGCCGGCCCGCCCAAACCCGATTGAAGCGAGTGCGCCCATGTTTGCCCATGTCGATACCTATCCCGGCGATCCGATCCTGTCGCTGGTCGAAGCCTTCCAGCGCGATGTCCGGCCGGAAAAGGTCAATCTGGGGATCGGCATCTATTACGACGAAACCGGCGTCATCCCGCTGCTGCCGTCGGTGACGCAGGCGCAGGCCGCACTGGCCGGCCCGACGCGGCTGCCCTACCTGCCGATGGAAGGCGATGCCCGCTACCGCGCGCAGGTACAGAAGCTGCTGTTCGGCGCCGACAGCACCGTGCTGGCGGCGGGCCGGATCGCGACGATCCAGACGCTGGGCGGCTCGGGCGCGCTCAAGGTCGGTGCCGACCTGCTCAAGCGCTACTTCCCGAACAGCGAGGCCTGGGTCAGCAATCCGACGTGGGACAACCACCGGGCGATCTTCGAAGGCGCCGGCATCAAGGTGCACGACTACCCGTATTTCGACGCGGCGACCGGTGGCGTGGCCTTCGACGCGATGTGCGCGACGCTGAACACGCTGCCGCCGCAAAGCATCGTCATCCTGCACCCGTGCTGCCACAACCCGACCGGCGTCGACCTCGACCGCGCGCAATGGCAGCGTGTGATCGGCATTGTTGCCGAGCGCGGGTTGATTGGCTTCCTCGACATCGCCTATCAGGGCTTCGGCGACAACCTCGCCGACGACGCGTACGCGATCCGCGCGATGGCCGAGGCCGGGCTCGAATTCTTCGTCAGCAATTCGTTTTCCAAGAACCTCGCGCTGTACGGCGAGCGCGTCGGCGGCCTGTCGGTCGTCTGCCAGACCGCCGACGATGCGGCGCGGGTGCTGAGCCAGTTGAAGCTGACCGTACGCCGCAACTACTCGAGTCCGCCGACCAGCGGCGCGCGCATCGCCGCGCGAGTGCTCGACGACGCGGCGCTGCTCGACCTGTGGACCGGCGAAGTCGCGCAGATGCGCGAACGGATCAAGGCGATGCGCAAGGCGCTGTTCGACTGCCTGTCGGCGGCGTTCCCGGCGCGCGACTTCGGCTACCTGCTCACCCAGCGCGGCATGTTCAGCTATACCGGGCTGACGCCGGCGCAGGTCGACCGGTTGCGTGAGGAATTCGCGATCTACCTGATCCAGACCGGACGGATGTGCGTCGCCGGGCTCAACCCGGGCAATATCGATTACGTCGCCAGATCGATCGCGGCCGTGCTGGCGGATTGACGCCGCCGGTGGCAGAACCGAAAAAGCCCCTGGCAATCCAGGGGCTTTTTTTCGACCGGCGACGGCCGCAAAGACCGTGCTGCAATGCCTTGCCTGTTTGGGTTTTATGCAAATTAAATGAATGCCTGTCCGGGCTTTGTCGTATTGTCCAGATTGGTTTCATTCAACACAGTATTCACATGTAAGGCGCATCCTGCGTGCTGCCGGATGCAATCGCGCCGTATGGCTCGGTTCGAGCGAGGCCTTCAAGGGTATTTTCTGCGGTGCATTCACGGCCGTTGGTGGCATGCCGTGCGGATCGGCCGAATCTGTAAAGGAATTTGTACGACTTGTTGTCTTAAGCAATTTTCTGGTCTATTGGGTAACACCATGGATAACGCGAATCGAAACGGAGGACGAAGCATGCTTGTGCGGACTATGTTGGGCAGCCTGAGCGTGATTGCGCTGCTCGGTGCTGGCACTGCCGGCGCGGAAGAAGTCAAGGCGGCGGGCGACAGCAAGCCGGCGGAGGCAACGGCACCGGTGCGCGAAACGCGCGCCATCGAGGCACTGCAGCGCATGTCCAGGAACCTGCGTTCGCTGAAAAGCTTTGAAGTCACGTCGCACAGCGATATCGACCGGCTCGATGACGCCGGCCAGCTGATCAAGTTCAGCAACGACGTCACCTACAAGGTTGCGCTGCCGAACCGGCTGTACGCCAGCATCGTCAACGGCCGCGCCAATCGGGAAATGTATTACGACGGCCAGCAGTTCACGCTGTACGGCAAGAAGCTGAACTACTACGCCACCGTCAAGGCGCCGGCAACCGTGGGCGAGCTGGTTGCGACGCTCGATGAAAAGTACGGCATCCAGCTGCCGCTGACCGACCTGTTCCTGTGGGGGACAGACCACGCGCCGGTCAACGACATCCAGGCAGCCCGTTATGTCGGTGCGTCGGTGCTCGGCAAGCAGGTCTGCGACCAGTACGCCTACCGTCAGGGCGAGGTGGACTGGCAGCTGTGGATTTCGCGTGGCGACAAGCCGCTGCCGTGCAAGCTGGCCATCGTCGACAGCAGCGATGCGGCCCGTCCGCAGGCGGTGATGAGCTACGAGTGGCGCGCGGATGCACGCATCGCGGCGTCCACCTTCAAGTTCACCGCGCCCAAGAATGCGCATCCCATTGTGCTGAACGCGGCGAGTGCCGCCGACAAGCAATAGGCACAGGAGACTCATTATGAAACGACAGCTTTCCTCGATGGTGCTCGCACTGTGCGCCGTGTCGGTGATCGTGCCGCAGCTCGCAGAAGCGCGTGACGGCCGGGCCCGTACCAACGTCAACAACGTTGACCGCGGCGGCAACCGCAACCTCAATAACAATCGCAACGTCAACGTCAATAACAACCGTAACGTCAACGTCAATTCGAACCGCAACGTCAACGTCAACCGTGATGTGCATGTGGATGTCGACCACCATGGCGGTGGCTGGTACGACGATGACGACTACCACCCGATCGCAACCGCGGCTGCCGTGACCGCGACCGTGGCAGTGACCTCGGCAGTGATCGGCTCGATCACGCGTACGCTGCCGCCGAGCTGCGCGCCGTATGCGTACGCAGGCGTCACTTACCAGCAGTGCGGCAACACCTGGTATCAGCCGCAGTACTCGGGTACGACGGTGCAGTATGTGGTGGTGAACCCGCCGCGCTAAGGCGCGCGAGCACAAAAAAAGGAGGCTTCGGCCTCCTTTTTTTGTGCTCGCCGGCATGGCGGTTGAGCTGGGGCTGAACGGTGCTTGCGTGCGCGGGGACTGCCGGGCGAGGGCAGAAAAGCAAAAAGCCCTTGATCGCTCAAGGGCTTTTTAACTTGGGGTGGCTGATGGGGCTCGAACCCACGACAACAGGAATCACAATCCTGGACTCTACCAACTGAGCTACAGCCACCACTGAAACCGGTGTTACTACCACTGCCAACTGCCGGGAAAACTTGGCGCACCCGACAGGAATCGAACCTGTAACCTACGGCTTAGAAGGCCGTTGCTCTATCCGGTTGAGCTACGGGCGCCGTGTTTCCAGCGTTTCAATTGCAAATTCTGGTCGGGGCGGTGGGATTCGAACTCACGACCCCCTGGTCCCAAACCAGGTGCGCTACCAGACTGCGCTACGCCCCGAACAGAGGGCGGAATATAGCCCGGCCAACCCAAGGTCGTCAACCCCCTGATACCCGGTGATTGAGTGCAATCGCGCAACAATGAGAGAATGCGCCAATTATTCAGACAGTTGCTTCCGGAGTTGCCCGATGTCCGCCCAGATCCTTGACGGGAAAGCCATTTCTCAAGAACTCATCCGCGACGTGCGTGCGCGTGTCGATGCGCGCGTTGCCGCAGGCAAGCGGGCACCGGCGCTGGCGGTGGTGCTGGTGGGCAGCGATCCGGCGAGCCAGGTCTATGTCGGCAACAAGAAACGCCAGTGTGAAAATGCCGGCATCACCTCGCTGGCCTACGACCTGCCGGCCGACACCGGCGAAGCCGAACTGCTGGCGCTGGTCGAAAAGCTGAACAACGATGACGCCATCGACGGCATCCTGGTCCAGCTGCCGCTGCCCAAACACCTGAACGCCGAAAAAATCATCGAGCTGATCGACCCGGCCAAGGACGTCGACGGCTTCCATCCGTACAACATCGGCCGGCTGGCGCTGAAGATGCCGCTGCTGCGCCCGTGCACGCCGCGTGGCGTGATGACCTTGCTGGAAAAAACCGGCATCGACATCGTCGGCAAGGATGCGGTCATCGTCGGTGCGTCGAACATCGTCGGCCGTCCGCAGGCGCTTGAGCTGCTGCTGGCGCGCACGACGGTGACCGTCTGCCACAGCAAGACGACGGATCTGGCGGCCAAGGTGCGCGGTGCCGACATCGTCGTCGCCGGCGTTGGCATCCCAAATTTCGTCAAGGGCGAGTGGATCAAGGACGGCGCGATCGTCATCGACGTCGGCATCAACCGGCTCGAAAGCGGCAAGCTTTGCGGCGACGTCGAGTTCGACGTGGCGAAGGAAAAAGCCAGCTGGATCACACCGGTGCCGGGCGGTGTCGGCCTGATGACCGTCGCGACGCTGATGCAGAACACGCTCGACGCGTGCGAGAAGCGGGGCGCCTGAGTTGAGTTATTCACTGATTCGCCCGCTGCTGTTCGCGCTTGATGCCGAGCGCGCCCACGGGCTGACCTTCGGCGTGCTCGAAACGTTGCACAGTTTCGGTTTCCTGCGCGCCTTTACCCATCAGCCCGAGCCGTCGCCGGTGACGGTGATGGGGATCGAATTTCCGAATCCGGTCGGTCTGGCTGCCGGGCTCGACAAGAACGGCGAGCACATCGACGCACTGGCCGAGCTGGGTTTCGGTTTCCTCGAAATCGGCACGGTGACGCCACGACCGCAGCCGGGCAACCCGAAGCCGCGCCTGTTCCGGCTGCCCGAGGCCGAAGGCATCATCAACCGCATGGGCTTCAACAACGCCGGTGTCGATGCGCTGATCGAGAATGTCCAGCGCGCGCAGTACAAGGGCGTGCTCGGCATCAACATCGGCAAGAACGCCGATACGCCGATCGAGAAGGCGACCAACGATTACCTGATCGGGCTCGAAAAAGTCTACGAATACGCCAGCTACGTGACGGTGAACATCAGCTCGCCGAACACCAAGAATCTGAGGCAGCTGCAGCAGGCCGACGAGCTGGCGCACCTGCTCGACGCGCTCAAGGCCAAGCAGCTGGCACTGGCGAACCGGGACGGGCGCTACGTGCCGCTGGCACTGAAAATCGCGCCGGATCTGGATGCCCATCAGGTCGAGGACATTGCCGAGCGGCTGATCAACAGCGGCATCGACGCGGTGATCGCGACCAATACCACGCTGGCACGCACCGGCGTCGAGCATCTGAAGCACGGCAAGGAAACCGGTGGCCTGTCCGGCGCACCGGTACGGTCGAAGTCGACGCACGTGATCCGCGACCTGACCGAAGCCCTGCACGGCAAGGTGCCGATCATCGGTGCCGGCGGCATTCTCGCCGGCGAGCATGCGGTCGAGAAAATGCGTGCGGGCGCCAGCCTGGTGCAGGTCTACAGTGGCTTGATCTATCGCGGGCCGCATCTGGTTGCCGATTGCGTCGAGGCGATCGCCGCGCTGCGCGACTGAAACTGGGCTGAAGCCGGTGTACGGGGCGGCATGGGCCGCCCCTTTTAGTTGGCGTGTTGCGTGCATGGCCGCGGAAGGAAATGGTCCTGGCGGTAGCCCGTGGCCCCGGCTGCAGGCCCGTCGATTTCCGGACCTGCATGACGACGGTTGTTGATCAAACACGGCGTGTCGCAACACGGTTTGACCGGATAATTGCCCGGTCGTAAACGGGATGGATGGATGACGGTGTGATCGGATGGAACTGAACCATTACCTGCTGGTGCTGGTTGGCGCGGTGCTCGTCAACAATGTGGTGCTGGTGCGCATCCTCGGCCTGTGCCCGTTCATGGGCGTCTCGAAAAAGCTCGAGGCGTCGATCGGCATGGGGCTGGCGACGGCCTTCGTGCTGACCCTGGCCTGCGGTACCTCATGGCTGACCGATCAGTTGCTGATCGCGTGGCAGCTCGAATATCTGCGCACGCTGGCCTTCATCGTCATCATCGCGGCGATCGTCCAGTTCACCGAGATGTTCATCCACAAGACCAGCCCGGCGCTGTACCAGACGCTGGGCATCTACCTGCCGCTGATCACCACCAACTGCGCGGTGCTCGGCGTGCCGCTGATCAACTCGCAGGCGAAGAACGGCTTTGTCGAATCGCTGGTGTTCGGTTTCGGCAGCGCGGTTGGCTTCTCGCTGATCCTGATCCTGTTCGCGGCGATCCGCGAGAGGCTCGAAGGCGCCGACATTCCGGCACCGTTCAAGGGCACGCCGATCGCCTTCATCACCGCCGGACTCATGAGCCTTGCGTTCATGGGCTTCTCCGGTCTGGTCAAGTGAGGAGGGCGCGATGAGTTTCTGGCTGGCCCTCGGGCTGATGATCGCGCTGGCGCTGCTGCTCGGCGCGATTCTGGGTGTTGCGGCAATCCGCTTCAAGGTCGACGAAGACCCGCTGGTCGACAAGATCGATGCCATCCTGCCGCAGACGCAGTGTGGCCAGTGCGGTTTCCCCGGCTGCAAGCCGTACGCGACGGCGATCGCCAACGAGGAGGCCGAGATCAACCAGTGCCCACCGGGTGGCGACGACGGCGTGCGCAAGCTGGCCGAGCTGCTCGGCAAGGAATACAAGCCGCTGAATGCCGAGAACGGGGCCGAAAAGCCGCGGGCACTGGCGGTGATCGACGAGAACATCTGCATCGGCTGTACCTTGTGCATCCAGGCCTGTCCGGTCGACGCGATCGTTGGCGCGGCCAAGCAGCTGCATACGGTGATCGCGTCCGAATGCACCGGTTGCGAGCTGTGCATCGCCCCCTGTCCGGTCGACTGCATCGAGATGCGCGACGTCGGTGAAGAGGCGGCGACGTGGAAATGGCGCTACCCGGTGATCCAGCTCAGAAAGGTGGCGGCGTGAGCGCGCGGCCGATTTACAAGTTCAACGGCGGCGTGCACCCGCCGGAGCACAAGCGCGAATCGTCCGGCACGCCCATCGTCGCCGGGCCACTGCCGGCGCAACTGGTGCTGCCTTTGCGGCAGAGCATCGGCAACGCCGCCAAGCCGCTGGTCGCGGTCGGCGAGCGGGTGCTCAAAGGCCAGTTGATCGCTGCTGCCGATGGCAGCGTGTCGGCGGCGCTGCACGCGCCGACCTCGGGCACCGTGACCGCGATCGAGGGGCGGCTGGTCGCGCATCCGTCGGGGCTTGCCGAGGCCTGCATCGTCATCGCCAGCGACGGTCGGGACGAGTGGGAAGCGCGAACACGTTTCGACTGGCGTGCCGCGTACGACGCAGGCAATGGCAGGGCGATCCGCGACTACCTGCGCGACATGGGTGTCGTCGGTTTGGGTGGGGCGGTGTTCCCGTCGCACCTGAAACTGGCCGGCCGCGACGCGCTCGACACGCTGATCATCAACGGCGCCGAGTGCGAACCCTACATCACCTGCGACGACCGGCTGATGCGCGAACGCGCCGCCGATCTCGTTGCCGGCATCCGGATCGTCCGGCAACTGCTGAACGCACGCGAGGTGCTCATCGGCATCGAGGACAACAAGCCCGAGGCGGTGGCGGCCTTGCACGCCGCGATCGACGGCGCCGACATCGAGGTCGTCGTCGTGCCGACCCTGTATCCGTCCGGCGGGGCCAAGCAGCTGATCAAACTGCTGACCAATATCGAGGTGCCGAGCGGCGTGCGTTCGACCGATCTGGGCGTGCAGTGTTTCAACGTCGCGACGGTCTACACGATCTACCGCGCGCTCGAACACGCCGAGCCGGTGATCAGCCGCATCGTCACGCTGACCGGCAATGTCGCGCGGCCCGGCAATGTCGAAGCGCTGATCGGCACGCCGCTCTCCGACCTGATGGCATTCGCCGGCGAGCAGACCGGCACGCGCGAGCACATCTACGGCGGACCGATGATGGGTTTCGCGCTGCCGGGTTTGAATGCCGGGCTCTCCAAGGCCGGCAACTGCGTCATTGCAACGGCACCTGCCGACTTCCCCGACAAGGGCCGCGAGATGCCGTGCATCCGCTGCGGCGAGTGCGCCAGCGCCTGCCCGGCCGAGCTGCAGCCGATGGACCTGTACTGGTTCTCGCGCAGCCGCGAATTCGGCCGCGCGCAGGAGCGCAACCTGTTCGACTGCATCGAATGCGGCGCCTGTGCCTACGTCTGCCCGTCGAGCATCCAGCTGGTCGATTACTACCGCTTTGCCAAGTCCGAGATCTGGGCGGCCGAAGCGAGCAAGAAGGCCGCCGACAAGGCGCGCGAACGTCACGAATTCAAGCAGTTCCGCGAGGAACGGGAAAAGCGCGAGAAGGCCGAACGGCTCGCCGCGCGACAGGCTGCGGCGGCCAAGCCGGCTACGACAGCCGATGCCGCGGCTGCGGCCGACGATGCCGAAACCAAGGCCGCCAAGATCAAGGCGGCGATGGCGCGTGCGGCCGAACGCAAGGCGGCAGGCGAGACCGGCGATACGCAGGCCACCGATGCGATGGACGCCGAGAAGCGCGCAAAAATCGCCGCTGCGATGGAAAAGGCAGCGGCACGCAAGGCGCATCTCGAATCGCTGCAGGGCGGCGAAGCGCCCGTGGCGGAAGCAGTGGACGAAGCCAAGGCCGAGAAGATCCGCGCCGCGATGGAAGCGGCGGCGCAGCGCAAGGCGGCGCGCGATGCGGCCAAGGCCGACACGCCGGCACAGGCCGGCGAGACCGACGTAGCGCCAGCTGCAATGGACGATGCCAAGGCGGCGAAGATCCGCGCCGCGATGGAAGCGGCCGCACAACGCAAGGCACATCGCGAATCGCTGCAGGCCGCAGCTCCGGTTGCCGAAGCCGCGCCGGCCGCATCCGCACTCGACCCGGAAAAGGCCGAGCGCATTCGCGCGGCGATGCAGAAACGCGACGAAGAAAAAGCCCGGCTGGCGGCGATGAGCTCCGAGGAGCGCGCCGCGCTCGATGCCGAACGTCAGGCCCGGATCGACGCTGCCAGGGTGCGCGCCGCAGCGAAGAAGGAGAGTGAACAGTGAGCATCCTGATCGTCCCCGGCTACGGCGGCTCCGGCCCCGCGCACTGGCAGAGCCGCTGGCAGGCGCTGCATCCCGAGTGCATTCGCGTCGAACAGGCCGACTGGGAGGCGCCCGATATCGATGCGTGGATCGCGCAACTCGACGCAGCGGTACTCGCCGCCGGCCCTGATGTCAAAATCGCCGCGCACAGCCTCGGCTGCCTGCTTGTCGCACACTGGGCTGCGCGTTCGCTGCGGCCGATCGCCGGGGCCTTGCTGGTGGCGGTGCCCGATCCGCAAGGCGTGGCGTTTCCGCCGGCCGCCGCCGGCTTCGGCCCGGTGCCGATGGCGCGCTTGCCGTTTTTGGCGACGATGGTCGCCAGCCGTAATGATCCGTACGCGGGCTGGGCTTTCAGCCAGCAGGTGGCGACGGACTGGGACGTGCAGCTGGTCGATGCCGGCGAGCGCGGTCACCTGAACGCCGAGTCCGGCCTTGACGACTGGGCCGAGGGCTGGTGCCTGCTGCAGGGGTTGGGTCTCGCCGATGCGGTGATCGGTCCCGCGCAACTGGCTTTGATGGCGCGCTACAACGCGCACATGAACGCCAAGCTGTACGCAGCGGCGGCGAGCCTGTCCGAGGCCGAGCTGATGCGCGATCGCGGCGCCTTTTTCGGTTCGCTGTTCGCGACGCTGAACCACCTCGTCGTCGGCGACACGATGTGGCTCAAGCGTTTTGCCGCACATCCGGCTTCCGGTTCGAGCAACCATGCCGCGGCACTGGCGCCGGTGGTGGCACTGCCGATGCCGGCCGGGCTCGATGCCATCGTTTGCCCCGATCTCGCGTCGCTTTCCGAACGGCGCGCGCTGCTCGATCACGCGATCGGCGGCTGGATTGGCGGTGTCAGTTCGGATCTGCTGACCGAAACGCTGCACTACACCCGCGCCAACGGCGTGGCCTACCAGAAGCGGCTGGGCGACCTGCTGCTGCACTTCTTCAACCACCAGACCCACCATCGCGGCCAGGCGAGCACTCTGCTGAGTCAGGCCGGCGTCGATCTCGGCGTGACCGATCTCGCCCCCCTGATTGCGGACGTCGAATGATCACTTCCCCGTTCCTCACCAAACCGACCCCTCTTCAGGTCGTCATGACCAAGGTGTTGCTGGCGCTGCTGCCGGGCATTGCCGTCTACGTGTACGTGTTCGGTGCCGGCATCCTGATCCAGCTGCTGCTGGCGACGCTGACCGCGCTCGGCGTCGAGGCTGCGTGCCTGAAGCTGCGCAATTTCCCGATCAAGCCCTTCATCACCGACGGCTCGGCCATCGTCACCGCGTGGCTGCTGGCGCTGTCGCTGCCGCCGCTGGCGCCGTGGTGGATGATCGTGCTGGCGACGGCGATCGCGATCGGTCTGGCCAAGCATCTGTACGGCGGGCTGGGGCAGAACACCTTCAACCCGGCGATGGTCGGCTTTGCGGTGCTGATGGTGTCGTTCCCGGCGCAGATGTCGCGCTGGGCGGCGCCGCAGGCGGAGCTGGATGCACTGGCGCAGCTGACCTACATTTTCACCGGCCATCTGGCGGTGCCGTTCGACGCGATCGCATCGGCGACGCCACTCGACACCGTCAAGACGACGATCCTGCAGCATGGCGGCATCGGCGAGCTGTTTGCCGCGCCGCTGTTCCAGGCGGGGCAATTCGGGGCAGGGTGGCTGCCGGGCATGATGGGCTGGATTGCGCTGGCCTACCTCGCCGGTGGCGTCTATCTCTTTGCCTCGAAAATCATCCCGTGGCAGACGCCGCTATCGTTTCTGGTGTCGCTGGCGGCATTGGCTGGCGCGCTGCACCTGGTCGATCCGGCGCGGTTCACATCGCCGCTGTTCCACCTGTTCTCGGGCGCGGCGATGCTCGGCGCCTTCTTCATCATCACCGACCCGGTCTCGGGTCCGACCACGCCGCGCGGACGGCTGATCTACGGCGCGCTGATCGGTGTGCTGGTGTACGTGATCCGTGTATTCGGCGGCTATCCGGACGGCGTGGCATTCGCGGTGCTGATCATGAACCTGGCCGCACCGTTCATCGACCAGTACACCCAGCCGAAGGTGTTCGGCCGCAAGGGGAAGGCGGCATGAAGCGGATGGTCAAATCCGGCGTGCGCGGCGCGGCAACCTTGGCGGTGTTTGCGCTGGTGTTCACCGCGCTGATGGCCGGCACCTATGCGCTGACCCGCGACACGGTGAAAAAGAACGAGCTCGACGCCAAGGTCGCGCTGCTGGCGCAGGTGCTGCCGGCCGGCAGCTACGATAATGCCTTGCTTGATGATGCCGTTGTGGTGCCGAAGGCCGAGGCGACGCAGCTCGGCAACGAGGCCGAGAGCCGCATCTATCTGGCCAGGAAGGCCGGCAGGACCGTCGGCGCCGTCGTCGAGGCCACCGCGCCGGACGGCTACGCCGGCAAGATCCGCCTGCTGATCGGCGTCGATACTGCCGGTACCGTGCTCGGTGTGCGCGTGGTCAGCCACAAGGAAACACCGGGGCTGGGCGACTATATCGACATTTCCAAATCCGACTGGATCGACCAGTTCCGGGGCAAGCGCATCGGCAGCGACGCGCAGTGGAAGGTCAGGAAGGACGGCGGCGAATTCGACAGTCGCGCCGGCGCGACGATCAGCCCGCGTGCCGTGGTCAAGGCGATCCACGCAACGCTGGTTTATGTCGACGCCCACCGTCTGCAACTGTTTGGAGTCCGGAACTGATGGACAAGCTGATCGACAGGGGCGAAGCGAAGGCCATCGTCCACAACGGCCTGTGGAAGCAGAACGCCGGCATCGTGCAGATTCTGGGCATGTGCCCGGTGCTGGTGATGTCGAACAACATCATCAACGGCGTCAGCCTCGGGCTGGCGACGAGTCTGGTGATGCTGATCTCGGGCATGGCCGTTGCAGCGATCCGCCGCTTCGTGCCGAACGAGCTGCGCACGCCGATCTTCATCCTGATCATCGCCGCGCTGGTGACCATGGTCGATCTGGCGATGAACGCCTACGTGCACGGCCTGTACGTGGTGCTCGGCATCTTCATCCCGCTGATCACCACCAACTGCATCGTGCTGGCGCGGGCCGAGGCGTTCGCCAGCAAGAACGGCGTGCTGCAGTCGGGGCTCGACGGCCTGTTCATGGGGCTGGGGCTGACCGGCGTGCTGGCGGTGCTCGGTGCGATGCGCGAACTGGTCGGGCAGGGCACGCTGCTGTCGAGCATCGACCTGCTGTTCGGCCCGCAGGCCAAGGACTGGGTGATCCACGTGATCCCGGCGGACGCCCATTACCAGTTTCTGCTGGCGATGCTGCCGCCGGGCGCCTTCATCGGCCTTGGTTTTCTCGTTGCCGGCAAGCTGGCGCTCGACCGGCGTGCCGAGGCGCGCGCCAAGGCGGCACCACCGCAGCCTGCAAGCGAGACGGCCACGGTCTGAGGCCGCCGGCTTGCCCGCATCACCGGTTAGAATGAACGCCCCGCGATGCGGGGCGTTTTTTCGTTTGGAGCCGTGATGAACAAGGATACCCGCCGCGAATTCTTCCGCCGCCTCGCCGAACTCGACCCGGAACCGAAAAGCGAGCTCGAATACAGCACGCCGTTCGAGCTGCTCGCCGCGGTGCTGCTGTCGGCGCAGGCGACCGATATCGGCGTCAACAAGGCGACACGCCGGCTGTTCCCGGTGGCGAACACGCCGGCGGCCATTCTGGCGCTGGGGCAGGAAGGGCTCGAGTCCTACATCGCGACGATCGGCCTGTATCGCAGCAAGGCCAAGCACCTGCTGCAGACCTGTGCGATCTTGCTTGAGCGCTACGGCGGTGAAGTGCCGAACGATCAGGCTGCGCTCGAATCGTTGCCCGGCGTCGGCCGCAAGACCGCCAACGTCGTGCGCAACGTCGCGTTCAACGAGCCGACGATGGCGGTGGACACCCACATCTTCCGCCTCGGCAATCGCACCGGCATGGCGCCGGGCAAGGACGTGCTCGCGGTCGAGCTCAAGCTGCTGAAAGTCGTGCCGAAGGAATACATGCTGCACGCCCACCACTGGCTGATCCTGCACGGCCGCTACATCTGCAAGGCGCGTCGGCCCGAATGCTGGCGCTGTGTCGTGGCCGACCTGTGCGATTACAAGGACAAGGAAATGGTGCCGCCGAAGGGGCGCTAGTCCTGTATCCGGCGGCTTGCCGCGGCATCGGACGCGTTATTTCCGTACGAGCGGTTCGGCGGTGTCTCAGCAATGCGAGCGATGCCCTGACTGTCTCAACGTTGTGACGACCAGCGGGGACGGTCGAGGGCAATTCCGGCGACTAGCCTTGGAAGCAGCTTTGCGCACTTGCAAGGCCACGAGCCTGATGCGCTGCATCGGGGCGTTCACGATCCGGAATGAGGATTCAGCCATGGCAACAGTTGATGACTTCAAGAGCATTCCCCTGAAAACCTATCTGCGGCTTTGGGGCCACTACGGCTCGTCGATCAATCAGGAGTGCCTGCAAGGGACATTCGTGAAACTCGACGAAGAGGCCGGCCTCGTCCATCTGGAAAGCACAGTGTATTCGGGCAGGACGGACAAAGTGCCGATCGGGAAGGTTGAGCGCATCGAAGACTGGCATACGGGCTCCGGTGCTTCCGGCCCGGTGCAGAAGCCGGACAAGATCTACAACCCGGTTTCGGGCGAGTGGCAGGACAAGGGTTACCAGTCCTGATCACGACGGCAAGCAAACAGCCTGGATGCCAGGCTGTTTGTGTCGAAGCGCTTGAGTGTGATGTACAACGAAACGGCAGCCCGGCGGGCGCACCCCAAGAGGCTTGGCCGCCTTTTACGATCCCGACACGCTGTGCGGTGAATATCAGGTCGTCCATCCGGAGCGCGCATGAGCGGGTTCGCTGTTGCCATACTGCTGCTGTTTGCCAGCCTGAATGCGCTGGTCTCCGTTGCCGTGTGCCGCAGCGTGCTGTTTGACCGGATGCAGAAAGCGCTTCAGGTCTTGTTGATCTGGCTGCTGCCTGTCATCGGGGCGGTGCTGGTTGGTGCATTTCTGGTTTCGCAAAGCAGCACTGCCCCGTTCGATCATGCTGCCGTTGAGGCCAATGACGACATTCCGCCACTGGGTTGCGGTGTGGATGACGGCCATGATGCGCACCACCACCCCTGAGTGCGGCTGGAAAGCCCGGGTTGCGCGCGCTCGCCCCGTGTCCGGTTTCGGATCGGTTCATACCGCCGGTGCAAACGTCGTACGGCTCAAAGCGGCCTGACCGGAATGCACCGATCGCAGCTGAAATCCTCCCGGCTTGTGTCCTCGTCCGGCGCGCTGTCATAGCGCTCGAAGCACGGCTTGTTGTCGAACTGGTAGCCGCTCGAAGGCAGCCAGTCGCGGGTCAGTGTCATCCACGCATCGCCGATGGTGCGTACATCGCCCTTGAACCGGGCCACGGCATAGCGGCCGCCCGGCAGTTCGGCGATGCCGGCCTCGCCGGTGGCCACGAAGTCGGCCGGCACTTCGACCGCCGCATCGTAGCGGCATTTGTCGGCCGGGGTGACGCTCGGGTCGTCGTAGGCGATGCCATAACTGGTTTGGCCGGACAGGCCGTGAGTGCGTGCCCACGGCGCAAAGTGGCCGCGCCAGAACTGGCCGAGCGCCGGGCCGTAGGGGCCGATATGGCGCAGGTAGGCGATGCGTGCCGGCGGCAGCGTCTGGATGGTGACGTTCATGGTGATCTCCGTGTCGGGTAACGAGCCTTCATCGTGCCCGGCCATGCCGGCACCGGCCTGATCGACGTTGCGTTGGGCCTGATCCGGATTGCGGTTCTGTGCCTGCCGCTCGCGGATGGCGTCGAGCTGCGACTGCCAGCGCGCCGGTGTCTGCCGCCGCCACTCGCTCGGCGTGACGCCGAAGCGGGTCTTGAACGCGCGCGCGAACGCTTCGCCCGAACCGAAACCGACCGCCAGCGCGATGTTCAGCACCGGTTCGTCCGGATGGATGGCCAGCGTGGCGGCGGCGACCTCGAGCCGCCGTCGCCGCAGATAGTCGCCCAGCGTCTCGCCGAGCCAGGCCTGGAAGATCCGGTGGAAATGAAACGGCGAGAAGTGCGCCACGTCCGCCAGCGTGGCCAGGTCGAGCGGGGCATCGAGGTGGCGATCGATATGGTCGAGCACCCGGTTCATCCGGCAGCTGTATTCGACAAGGTGGGCATTGGCCATGGCACGGTGCCAAGTGGAAATGGATCCCGCATCGTACGGCGTTCCGGCGCAGGCCAGCGTGCCGGAATGACGGAGAGATACGCGTTTGCAACGTCATTCGTGAAGGCGGATTTCCAGATGATTGATGCAGTTCATTGATTCAAATGATGTTTTTCAATTCCACCTTGCCGTTCATGAATCAGGCTGCCGGTGCGACTGGTTTTACTTGCGTGTACCTGACACATTGCCCGGCGCGGCATGACGACCGTGCAGGACCGACAAGACTCGAAGGAGAAGACAACCGATGAACCACTTCAACCGCTTTGCAATGACTGCGGTGCCAGCGCTCTGCGTGGCGTTGCAGGCTTATGCTTATCCGACCTGGGTCGAGGGCGGCACGTATGCCGCCGGTACGATCGTGGCGTACCAGGGGCATGACTACAAAGCGCTGACGACGCATACCGCCTACGTTGGCACGGGCTGGACGCCCTCGACTACGCCGACCTTGTGGCAAGACCTGGGTACCCAGTCCAACGGGACGCCGACGCCGACCCCGACCCCAGTACCCACGCCGGGCGGATGTACGCCGTGGGGCTCGACCACGGTCTATACCGCCGGTCAGTGCATCATCTACAAGGGCAAAATGTATCGCGCCAAATGGTGGGCGCAGAACGCAGAGCCGGGCATCGACCCGTGGGGCCCCTGGGAATACATCGGCGACGTCTCGGTACCGCCGACCCCGACTCCGACTCCTGTCCCGACGCCAGTCGGGCCAACGCCGGTCCAGATCCCACCCGAGAAGGTCTCGGCTATCGCTACCGGTAACAGCGTGGCCATTTCGTGGACAACGGCACCGAGAACGATGCCCAGCGTCAATCGCTGGGATCTGGTCGAGAACGGCACGGTTGTGTTTTCCGGCACTTACGACAACAAGAGTTCGCCCAGCTGCCGGGATTACTGGTACACCAGCGGCCAGCTCCATTTCGATGGTCACATCTGCTCCGGTGGCACGACGCTTCAGAACGTCGCAGCCGGAGCGCATACGTACATCGTGAACGTGTACTTCAGCGGCGACCAAGACAGACCGATTTACACGACCGAGCCGTTTTCCGTCACGGTTGCGCCACCGGTACAGCTGTCCGGGGTCGAGGTCAAAACCTGGCGCGGTGCGGCCAAGGGCGCGTATTCGATGGTGCACGACGATTTCTGCAACAGCAGCGTCAGCCAGAGCCATACGACGATTGCCGAGCCGGAGCTGACCAAGCGCGGTCTGGTCGCCGCGTTTGGCGCCATCACGGCCGAATGCCAACCCGCTCACTGGACTGCGGCACAGACCTTCGTGACGCACGGTCATGAAATCGCCAACCACTCGCGCAACCATCTGCCCGCCGGCAGCAGTGATGCCAACTGGGTCAACAGCGTCGAAATCGGCGACTCGGTTCAGGACGTGAAAACGAATCTGAATGGCTATCAGATGACTTACTTCATCTGGCCGTACGACACCGCGACCGATGCGGCGCTCGCCTACTTGCGCACGCAACCGGACTATCTGGGCGGACGGGGCAGCAATCGCGATCTGGGCGGTGGCAACATCGAGTATGTCGGCCGTCCGGCGGGGGTGAATGCGGCCAACTTCAGCGATCCGTACATGGTGAAGTGGGATGTGTTCACTGCGTCCGGCCAATGGTCGCTGTATCCGATGGGCAGCGAAATCCTCAACCTGCACGTCGATGCGGCGATCGATCAGGGCGGCTGGGCGACGCGGACGATGCATGGTGTCAGCGACAATGCCTACGATGGCTACGAGCCGGTGCCGGTGGCACGCTACCTTGGTCATCTGGACTACGTGAAGGCCAAGGTCGACGCCGGGCTGTTGTGGGTGGCGACGCCGTCGAACGTGATCCGCTACCGTTATGCCCGTGAAGCGTGCGCGCCGACACTGAACGGCAGTCAGGTTGTGTTCAACGCCGGAAACGCCGATTGCGTGAAGTACGCGACGCCGCTGACGCTGGAGTTGAGTGCCAGTGTGTCGGCGATCAACGTCAAGCAAGGGGCGACTGCGCTGGCGGTCAAGGCACTCGGTGGCGGCAAGTTCCGCGTCGACGCCGATCCGCTGGCGGGGCCGCTGTCGGTGTTCGACCAGTAAGGCGCAGCAAAAAGCCCCGGTGAATACCGGGGCTTTTTGCTGCGTGCTGAGCGATCAGCGCTGCGCCAGCACCGGCTGCAACACGCCGTTGTCGTCGCCATCCAACTGGCCGGCGAAGTAGCGCCGGGTTTCCGAAGCGATCACATGGCGCAGGCCGATCAGGCCGATCAGGTTCGGAATCGCCATCAGGCCGTTGACGATGTCGGCCAGTACCCAGATCAGGTCCAGATGCAGGAAGGCGCTGCCGACGATGCAGGCGATGAACACCAGCTTGAACGGGATGATGCCGCGCCGGCCGGCGAGGTACTGCATGCAGCGCTCGCCGTAGTAGTTCCAGCCGATGATGGTGGTGAAGGCGAAGAACAGCAGGCCGATGGTGACGATCAGGTTGCCCCAGTCCTGCGACAGCCCCTGCTGGAAGGCGAGGTTGGTCATCCGCGCGCCGCTGGCATCGCCGGACCAGACGCCGGTGACGATCAGCACCAGTCCGGTCATGGTGCAGATGATGATGGTGTCGAAGAAGGTGCCGGTCATCGAGATCAGCCCCTGCTCGACGCAGGAGTTGCTGCGTGCGGCGGCGGCGGCGATCGGCGCGCTGCCCAGACCCGATTCGTTCGAGAACACGCCGCGGGCAACGCCGCTCTGGATTGCCAGCATCATCGTCGCGCCGAAAAAGCCGCCGACGGCGGCGTGGCCGGTGAGCGCCGACTGGATCACCAGCACGATTGCCTGCGGCAGCGCGCTGGCATTCATCGCCAGCAGTGCCACCGACGCGGTGACATAGAACACCATCATGAACGGCACGATGGCCTCGGCGACGCGCGAGATCGACTTGATGCCGCCGAGCGTGATCATCGCCACCAGCACCGCCAGCGTCAGGCAGGTCCACAGTACCGGGACGTCGAAGGTCGAATGCACGGCTTCGGAAATCGCGTTGACCTGCGCGAAGGTGCCGATGCCGAACAGCGCCACGCCGACGCCGAACAGCGCGAACAGTTTGCCCAGCCACGGCAGGCCGAGGCCGTGTGTCAGGTAGTACATCGGCCCGCCGGCCATCTGGCCCCTGTCGTCGACCTGGCGGTACTTCACCGCCAGCAGGCATTCGGCGTACTTGGTCGCCATGCCGAAGAACGCCGCCATCCACATCCAGAACAGCGCACCGGGGCCGCCGAGCTTGATGGCCGTGGCGACGCCGACGATGTTGCCGGTGCCGACGGTGGCCGACAGCGCGGTACACAGCGCGGCAAAGCTCGATACGTCGCCGGGCAGGTGCGGGTTCTTGTCGGCGCGGAACACGAGCTTGAGCGCCAGCGGCAGCCTGAAGACCTGCAAGAGGCCGAGGCTGGCGGTCAGGTAGATGCCGGTGCCGACCAGCAGGATCAGCAAAGGCGGGCCCCAGACGAGGTTGTCGATCGTCTGCAGCAGGTCTTGGAGCGGGGGCATGGTTTATGGGTCTCCGTCAGTATCAAACATCGATCTGACAGAGGGGACGGCCAGCCGCGCCGGCCCGGGACGCGGGCAGGCACGGCGAGCGGCCGTCCTTCCTCTGTCCTTTTACCTGAGCGTTTCAGCGTTCCTGATGGAGCGCCTTTCGCCTTCGGTGCCCGGCCGGTGCATTTGGTCAACGCACGCCGGGGCTCTCCAGAGGCTCGTCCAGTCGCAGTCCCTGCCGGGTTTTCCCGGCGCCTGAAAGATTCACTTCTTCGGCGGCCCGACACGCCTTGCGGCGTGTTGTGGTGGGCACTCTCCTGCGACCTTCATCCGAACACGGGGGAAGCTTGCCCGATCGAATGTAGCAAAACGACGTAGTCATTGGCATTGAGATTTGTCCCAATGTTGACCTGCCACAAATGCCGCAGGGCGCCGCGTGGTGCGCAGCCGACAAGCGCCTTGCACCGGCCGGGCAGGCGCGACCAGCCGGTCATCGCAGCGGAAAGACTTTTTCTGGAGTTTGCTGAATTGTGTCTGACAATGATTGTTGTAAATCAATGCGATGCTGCGATCGCATATCGGAGGCCGGACATGTTTTCGAACGCAACGATCCGTCACAAGCTCTGGCTGCTGATGCTGCTGGTTTTCGTGGTGATTTCCGCCGGCACCACGACGGCGCTGCTGAACGAGCGGCGCGAAATGCTCGATGCCCGCCGCGCGACCACGCGACATTTGGTCGATGTGGCCTACACGACGCTGGCGCACTACGGTCAGCTCGCCCAGTCTGGGACAATGTCGCTGGACGCGGCGCAGCGGGCGGCGGCCGATGCGGTTGCCGGCATGCGCTACGAAGGCGGCAACTACTTTGCCTTGTACGACACGCGCTACACGATACTGCGCCACCCGATCAAACCCGAGCTGAACGGCAAGGACCAAAGCGGCCTCAAGGACCCGAAGGGCATCCACATGGTGGTCGAGCTGGTCGACGCGGCCAAGCGCGGCAAGGACGAGTTCGTCGATTACCAGTGGGCCAAGCCGGGCAGCAAGGCGCCGGTCGACAAAATCAGCACCAGCCGGCTGTATGCGCCCTGGGGCTGGGTGGTGGCCACCGGCATCTATGTCGACGATGTCGAGGCCGAGTTCCGCCACAAGGCGTGGGTCTGGGGCGGCGCGATCGGTATCGGGCTGGTGCTGCTGGTGCTGGCGTCGTGGTTCATCGCGCACAGCATCAGCGCACCGCTTGAACGCTTGCGCGACCATATGGGCGCCATTGCCCGCTCGGGTGACCTCACGCTCGGCAACCGGCCGGCTGCCGGCGGCGAGGCCGGGCAGATCGGCGACGCGTTTTTTTCGCTGATCGACCGCTTTCGCGGCATTTTGCGTGACGTTGCTCAGGGTTCCCGCGAGGTCTCGGGCGAGATCGGCGAGCTGGCGCGCAACATGAAGGTGATCGAGGAAAGTTCGCACACGCAGAACCGCTCTGCGATGGCGACGGCGGCGACGGTCGAGCAGATCAGCAGCAGCATTACCCAGATCACCGCGCACATCGGTGAAGTTGCCGGTTTGTCCGAGCAGGCGCATAACCTGTCGCAGCAGGGGCGATCGGCGGTCGGGCGCGCGACCGGCGAAATGCAGCGCATCGCCGCATCGGTCGGCGAGTCGGCGCAGGTGGTGCAAACACTGGGCGAGCGTTCAGGGCAGATTTCGACCATCGTCTCGACGATTCGCGACATTGCCGACCAGACCAACCTGCTGGCGCTGAACGCCGCGATCGAGGCGGCGCGCGCAGGCGAGTTCGGCCGCGGCTTTGCCGTGGTCGCCGACGAGGTGCGCAAGCTGGCCGAGCGGACCAGCGATGCGACGCGGCAGATCACGACGATGACCGATGCCATCCAGCACGACACCGGTGCAGCGGTGGAAGGCATCCGCAGTGTCAGCGATCTGGCACTGAGCGGGGTGACACTGGTCGGCGAGGCGGGGACGACGGTCTCGCAGATCGACGAGCGGACCTGCGAAGTCTCGGGGATTCTGGGCGAGATCGCGCAGACGGCCAGCGAGCAATCGCAGGCCAGCCGCGAGATCGCGCGCAATGTCGAAGCGATTTCGGCCACCGGCCAGCAGAACGTGCAGGCGATCGGCGAAATCGCCACCGCATCGGCGCATCTGGCGGCCATGGCCAACCGGCTCGACGGGGTGGTCGGCCAGTTCAGGGTGTAAGCGGCGGTCGGCCGGCGCGGAGCGGGGCAGGGGGCGTGATAGAATCGCAAACCCTTGAAGGAAAACCGCTTTATGCTCGACAAGCTCAACGAACCGCAACGCGAAGCCGTCAAATATCTGGGCGGCCCCTGCCTCGTGCTCGCGGGCGCCGGATCGGGCAAGACGCGGGTGATCACGCAGAAGATCGCCTACATGATCGGTCAGGCCGGCATGGATGCGCGCAATATCGCGGCGATCACCTTCACCAACAAGGCTGCGCGCGAAATGCAGGAACGCGTCGGCGCGCTGATGGATGCGAACCGCCTCAAGGGCCTGACGGTCTCGACCTTCCACAGCCTCGGCATGCGCATCCTGCGTGAGGAAGCGCGCCACCTCGGCTACAAGCCGCAGTTCTCGATTCTGGACTCGGCCGATGCCAGCAAGATCATCTCCGACCTGCTGACGACGACCGACAAGCAGCTGATCCGCTCGACGGTCAGCCAGATTTCGCTGCTGAAGAACGACCGGATTTCGCCCGACACCGCCTTGGTACGCGCAAGCTCGGACGGTGAAATGCATCTGGCCAAGCTCTACCGCGCCTATCAGGACACGCTGCAGGCGTATCAGGCGGTCGACTTCGACGACCTGATCCGGCTGCCGGTCGACCTGTTCGAAGGCAACGAGGAAGTGCTGACCAAGTGGCAGCACCGGCTGCGTTACCTGCTGATCGACGAGTGCCAGGACACCAACACCACGCAGTACGACATGGTGAAACAGCTGACCGGCATCACCGGGCTGTTCACCGCCGTGGGCGATGACGACCAGTCGATCTACGCCTGGCGCGGCGCGAATATGGAAAACCTGCGGCAGCTGTCGACCGACTTCCCGAAGATCAAGGTGATCAAGCTCGAGCAGAACTACCGCTCGGTCGCGCGCATCCTGCGCTGCGCCAACGCCGTGATCGCCAACAACCCGAAGCTGTTCGAGAAAACGCTGTGGTCGGACCTCGGCATCGGCGATCCGGTGCAGGTGATCGAAGCCAGGAACGACGAGCACGAGGCCGAACTCGTCGCGATGAAGCTGCTGGCGCACAAGTTCGAGCACGGCACCGACTTCAAGGACTACGCCATCCTGTACCGCGGCAACCATCAGGCGCGCATCGTCGAAACCCAGCTGCGCATGCACAAGATTCCGTACACGATCTCGGGCGGCCAGTCGTTCTTCGACAAGGCCGAGATCAAGGACGTGCTGTCCTATCTGCGGCTGATCGCCAACGAGGATGACGATCCGGCCTTCATCCGTGCGGTGACGACACCGAAGCGTGGCGTCGGCAATGTCACGCTGGAAAAACTCGGCGCCTACGCGGCAGAGCGGCAGATCTCGCTGTTCGCCGCCGTCTACGAGGAGGGCTTCGTCTGGCAGGTGCAGGCGACGCAGTACGAGCCGCTGAAGCAGTTCTGCGACTTCATCGGCCGGATGCAGTTCGAGGCGCCGCGCGCGCCGGCTGGCGAATTGCTGAAGCAGTTGCTCGACGCGATCGATTTCGAGACCTGGCTGTACGACAGCGACGAGCCGAAGCCGGCCGAGACCAAGTGGAAAACGGTGCTCGAACTGGTCGACTGGGTCGCCAAGCAGGGCGAGAACAACGGCAAGAACCTGATCGAGATCAGCCAGACGATCGCGCTGATCACGATGCTGCAGGGCCGTGACGAGGACGAGGTCGATGCGGTGAAGATGTCGACACTGCACGCGAGCAAGGGCCTCGAGTACCCGCACGTCTTCCTCGTCGGCTGCGAGGAGGACATCCTGCCGCACCAGAACTCGATCGAGTCGAACATGGTCGAGGAAGAACGGCGGCTGATGTATGTCGGCATCACGCGCGCGCAGCGCAGCCTGACGATCAGCTACTGCGGCAAGCGCCGCCGTGGCGGCGAATGGCAGATCACCCAGCCGAGCCGTTTTCTGCGCGAGTTGCCCGGTGACGACGTGCGTTTCTCCGGCAGGCTGGCCGGCGACAAGGTCGAGGGTGCGATCAGCAAGCAGGAAGGCCGGGCGATGCTGGCCGGCATGCTGGCCAAGCTCGGCGGCTGAGCAAGAATCGGCTGGCGCGGGGCCGATGGCGGGGTAAGCTGGCGGCTTCACGATTTTGCGGAGCCGCCCGATGACCGAACTCGACAAACTGCTTGCCGGCGAGCCATTCGATTTCTACGCCCCCGAAATGGTGGCGATGCGCAAGAACGCCGAACGGCTGCTGCGCCAGATCGCCAATACAGAATCCGAGTTGCAGCCGCCGCTCTGGCGCGAGCTGTTCGGCGCGCTGGGCGAAGACAGCTGGGTGCGCGCGCCGCTGTTTTGTGAATATGGCAAGTCGGTTCGTATCGGCAACCATACATTCCTCAATGCCGGCGTCACCCTGCTCGACGGCACCGCGATCACCATCGGCAACAACGTGCTGGTCGGACCGAACGTCCAGTTCTACGGTGCCAGCCATCCGGTCGACCACATCGAGCGGCGCGACTGGACTGCACGCTGGAAGCCAATTTTGGTCGAAGATGACGTATGGATCGGCGGCAATGCCGTCATTTGTCAGGGGGTGACCATCGGCGCGCGCGCCATCGTCGGCGCCGGTGCCGTGGTGCTCAAGGATGTGCCGCCGGACACCGTCGTCGGCGGGAATCCGGCCCGGATCATCCGCAAGCTGACCGACAGCGAACGCTGAATCCCTGGCCCGCCGGGAGTCATAGAATCAAAAGTATTTGGTTTGTAATTGTCGGTAACGAAGTGTTATAAGTATATGCATTCGTCAGACGGCGCTTGCGCGCCACTCAATCTGGCGGCCTTTCCCGGCCGCCAGTCGCGTTTTTACGCACCGGGTTCGACGCCATGTCGAACACCTTCGTAAGGCAGCTCTCTGGTTGTCGCGATCATTACAGCAAATCGCGGCCGGCATGATGCCGGCCTGCTTTTCGCCAAGGAGGACGCATGAACAATAGAGCGTTTTTAAAGCGCATCAGTATCGGGCTCATCCTCGCCGCCGCGGCCATCGCCGCGCTGGTCTACGGCATTGGCCCCGCCGAAATCGCCCAGTACCGCGAGGATCTGGTCTACCTCGGCCAGCAGCACCTCTACCTCGTCGGCGTGTCGATGACGCTGGCACTCGTCGTCGGACTGCCCAGCGGCGTGCTGCTGAGCCGGCCCTGGGCCAGACGCTACGCCGAGCACGGCATGCAGGTGTTCAACATCGGCAACACGCTGCCGCCGATGGCGGTGCTGGCGCTGGCGATGGTCGTCGTCGGCATCGGTGACAAGCCGGCCATCGTCGCGTTGTTCCTCGCTTCCCTGCTGCCCATCGTCCGCAATACCTATGCCGGCCTGTCCGGCCTGTCGCCGACACTGATCGAGGCCGCCAACGCCATCGGCATGACGCCGCGGCAACGGCTGTGGCGGGTCGAACTGCCCAATGCGCTGCCGGTGATCCTGTCCGGCGTGCGCATCGCGCTGGCGATCAACGTCGGCACCGCGCCGCTGGCCTTCCTGATCGGCGCCAGCAGCTATGGCGAGCTGATCTTCCCGGGCATCTACCTGAACAACCACACCGCGCTGCTGCTCGGCGCCGTCGGCACCGCCGCGATCGCGCTGGTGCTCGACGTGCTGGTCGCCAGCCTCGGCAAGTTCATGAGCCCGCGCGGCGTCGCCTGACGACCGCTTTACCCCCTGTATCCCGCTGCCCGGCTCGCGCAGGGCGGGCGGGACCCCACATGGAGGACGCACCATGACGATACTTTCGTCACTTTCCAAACGCATGGCGCTGTGTGTAGCCGCACTCGTCATGGCCGCACCGGCGCTGGCCGCCAATCTGGTGATCGGCAGCAAGAACTTCACCGAGCAGCACATCCTGTCGTCACTGACCGCGCAATACCTCGGCAGCAAAGGCTATCAGGTCGAGCAGAAGACCGATCTGGCGACGGTGATCCAGCGCAACGCGCTCGAGAACAAGCAGCTCGATCTGGTCTGGGACTACACCGGCACCGCGCTGATCATTTACAACCACATCACCGAGCGGATGAGCGACGCCGACGCCTACGCGACGGTCAAGCGCATCGATGCCGCGAAAGGCCTGACCTGGCTTAACCCGGCGCCGCTGAACAACACCTATGCGCTGGCGATGAAACGCGAGCGCGCCGAAGCGGAAGGCATCCGCAGCGTGTCCGATCTGGTCGCGAAAATGGACGCCGCCAAGGCGGACAAGCCGTGGCAACTCGGTTTCGACATGGAGTTCGCCGGCCGCTCCGACGGCCTCAAGCCGATGCAGGCACTGTACAAGCTGGAACTGAACCGGCCGCAGATCCGCCAGATGGACCCGGGTCTCGTCTACAACGCGATCCGTGACGGCTTTGTCGACGCCGGCCTCGTCTACACCACCGACGGCCGGGTCAAGGGCTTCGATCTGCTGGTGCTCGAGGACGACCTGCATTACTTCCCGAGCTACGCCGCGACACCGGTGGTGCGCACCGAGGTGCTGGCGCAGAACCCGGGCCTGGCCGACGACCTGAATACCCTTGCCGCACTGCTCGACAACGACACCATGTCGGCGCTGAACGCCAAGGTCGACATCGAGCATCGCCCGGTCAAGGACGTTGCCGGCGAGTTCCTGCGCGAAAAGGGGCTGATCTGATGGAGACGCTGAACCAGACCTTCGCCTACATCTGGCACAACCTGCCCTTCATCCTCGGGCTGACGCAGCAGCATCTGAGGCTGGTCGGCATCGCCGTCGGCCTCGCGGTGCTGATCGGCGTGCCGCTCGGCGTGCTGATCGTCCGCTTCAAGTCGCTGGCCGGCATCGTGCTGGGCCTGGCGACCGTGGTGCTGACGATTCCGGCAATCGCGCTGTTCGGGCTGATGATCCCGCTGTTTTCGCTGATCGGGCAGGGCATCGGCGCGGTGCCGGCGATCACCGCCGCTTTCCTCTATTCGTTGCTGCCGATCGTGCGCAACACGCATACCGCGCTGACGACGATCGATCCCGGCGTGCGCGAGGCCGGTCGCGGCATCGGCCTGACCTTCTGGCAGCGGCTCAAGTGGGTCGAGCTGCCACTGGCGGTGCCGCTGATTTTCGGCGGCATCCGTACCGCCGTCGTACTCAATATCGGTGTGATGGCGATTGCCGCCATCGTCGGCGCCGGCGGGCTCGGCACGCTGATCCTGCACGGCATCAGCCAGAGCGACATCCGCAAGCTGATTGCCGGCGCCGTCGTGGTGAGCCTGCTCGCCGTCGTGATGGACCAGGTGCTGCTTCGTCTGCAGCGCGTACTGACCCCGAAAGGAATCCGCTGATGATCGAACTCAAGAACCTCACCAAGCAATTCATCCAGAAAAACGGCCAGTCGTTCAACGCGGTCAACGACGTCAACCTCGTGGTGCCGGAAGGCGAGATCTGCGTGCTGCTCGGGCCTTCGGGTTGCGGCAAGACGACGACGATGAAGATGATCAACCGGCTGATCGAGCCGAGCTCGGGCCAGGTGCTGATCAACGGCGAAGACACCGCCGGCATCGACACCGTGACCCTGCGGCGCAATATCGGCTACGTGATCCAGCAGATCGGCCTGTTCCCGAACATGACGATCGAGGACAACATCATGGTCGTGCCGCGCATGCTCGGCTGGGACAGGAAGCGCTGCCGTGAACGCGCGCGCGAGCTGATGAGCATGGTTGCACTCGATCCGGACCGGTTCCTGCACCGCTACCCGAAGGAAATGTCCGGCGGCCAGCAGCAGCGCATCGGCGTGATCCGCGCGCTGGCGGCCGACGCGCCGGTGCTGCTGATGGACGAACCGTTCGGCGCGGTCGACCCGATCAACCGCGAGCAGATCCAGAACGAGTTCCAGCTGATGCAGCGCCAGCTCGGCAAGACGGTGATGCTGGTCAGCCACGACATCGACGAAGCGATCAAGCTCGGCGACCGGATTGCCGTGTTCCGCCAGGGCAGGATCGTCCAGTGCGCGGGGGCCGACGAGATCCTTGCCAAGCCGGCCGACGAGTTCGTTGCATCCTTCGTCGGTCACGACCGCACGCTCAAGCGCCTGCTGCTGGTACAGGCCGGCGACGTGGCCGATGCGCAGGAAACGCAGACCGCGACGCTGGATACGCCGCTGAGCCATGCCTTCGGCGTGATGGACGACAACGACGCACGTTATCTCGCGGTGGTCGATCGCGAGGGCAAGCCGCTGGGCTATGTGCAGCGCAAGGACGCCAAGGGCGCGGAGGGCACGTGTGCCGACAAGCTCAAGCCGTTCAGCGCGACCTCCAAACCGGACGAAAACCTGCGCGTGGTGCTGTCCAGGCTGTACGAGCACAATCTGACGTGGATGCCGGTGCTCGATGCCGACGGCCGCTACAACGGCGAAGTCTCGCAGGACTACATCGCCAGTTTCCTCAATTCGGGCAAGACGCACGGCCGCCAGCGCATGGCGCTGAAATGAACAAGGGCGCCGTCGGCGCCCTTTTTTTGTGCGGAACCGCGGTTCAGACCGCCGGCGGCCGGGTGTCGCCGAACGAGGCGCGGGCGTCGAGTCGTGCACGCAGTCCGGCCAGGTTCGGATGATGCTCGGCCCACTGCAGTTCCGGAAAGCGCAGCTCGAGGTAGCCGAGCATGCAGCCGATGGCGACATCGGCGAGCGTGAAGGCATCGCCGGTACACCATTTGCGGTCGGCCAGATCGGTGGCGACGCGTTCGAGGCCGCGTTCGATCTTGAGCTGCTGCTTGGCGACCCACTCGGCACTCTGCTGCTCGGCCGGGCGGCGCGACTCCATCACGATCAATATCGCAGCATCGGTGATGCCGTCGGCCAGCGCTTCCCAGCGCTTGACGCCGATCGCCTGGCGGTGTTCGGCCGGGATCAGCTTGCCGACCGGTGAAATCTGGTCGAGGTAGTCGACGATGACGCTCGAGTCGTACAGCGGCCTGCCATCGTCAAGGATCAGCACCGGCACCTTGCCGAGCGGGTTGAGTGCCGCGATCTGGTTGTCTGCGGCATGGGGCGAGTCTTCGACCAGCTGATAGTCGATGTGCTTTTCGGCGAGCACGATGCGGACCTTGCGGCCGAACGGGCTGGTGAGCGAGCTGATCAGTTTCATGGCTGAGACACGCGAGAAGGAAGGCGAGCCGATTCTAATCGGCCGGCAGCGCTTCGGCCATTAGGGTTGTCTGCAAGCAACATATCAGTATTTTTGTATGTTCGAGTCAGTTTCCCGCCGTGGCCGAGACCCGGGCCGCGTCGGCAAACTGCAATGCCGCGAGCCGGGCATACAGCGGCGAGCTGTGCAGCAGGTCGGCATGCCGGCCCTGCGCGACGATGCGCCCGTGATCGAGCACGACGATCCAGTCGGCTTCCAGCACCGTGGCCAGCCGGTGCGCGATCACCAGCGTGGTGCGGTTGTGCGAGGCGTTGTCGAGCGCCTGCTGGACCAGCCGCTCGCTGGCGGCGTCGAGTGCGCTGGTGGCTTCATCGAGCAGCAGGATGGGCGGATTCTTCAGGATCGCCCGGGCAATGGCGATCCGCTGGCGCTGGCCGCCCGACAGCCGCACGCCGCGCTCGCCGAGAAAGGTGTCGTAACCCTGCGGCAATTCGGCAATGAAACCGGCTGCTGCCGCCGCTTCGGCTGCCTGTTCGATCTCGGCCTGCGTCGCATCGGGCCGTCCGTAGCGGATGTTGTCGGCGACACTGCCGGCAAAGATCACCGACTCCTGCAGCACCACGCCGATGTGCCGACGCAGCGTGGCCATCGACAGATCGCGGATGTCGACGCCGTTGAGCCGGACGGCGCCGGCCTGCGGTTCGTAGAAACGCATCAGCAGCTGGAACAGCGTGGTCTTGCCCGCGCCCGATGGTCCGACCAGTGCGATGTGTTCGCCCGGACGGATGTGCAGCGACAGGCCGGCGAGCGTCGGCGCATCGGGGCGAGACGGGTAGGCGAAGTCGATTGCGTCGAATTCGATGCCGGACTCCCTGTCCGGCAGCGGCTGCGGTGTGGCGGTCTCCTGGACCGGCGAGCGGGTGCCGAGCAATTGCAGCAGGCGTTCGGTCGCGCCGGCTGCGCGCTGCAGATCGCCCCAGACTTCGGCGATCGCGCCGACGGCACCGGCGGTCACCACCGCATAGAGGATGAACTGGGACAGTTCACCGGCGCTCATCGTACCGGCCAGCACTGCCTGCGCGCCGAGCCAGAGCACGAAGACTACGGCAGCGAACATCAGCACGATGACCATCGCGGTCAGCCAGGCGCGGGCGCGGATCCGGGCCAGCGCGGTGCCGAACGCCGTTTCGACCGCGCTGCCGAAGCGGGCGTTTTCGTACGGTTCCTGCGTGAACGACTGCACCGTCGGCATCGCGTTCAGCACTTCGCCAGCCAGTGCGCTAGCGTCGGCGACGCGGTCCTGGCTGGCCTTGGACAGCTTGCGCACCCGCCGGCCGAACACGAGGATCGGCACGATGACGGCGACCAGCGTCACGAGGATGTAGGCGGAGAGTACCGGGCTGGTGACGATCAGCATCGCCGTGCCGCCGGTGAACAGGAAGAAGTTGCGCAAGCCCATCGACAGGCTGGTCCCGACGACGGTCTGGATCAGCGTGGTGTCGGTCGTCAGTCGCGACAGGACTTCGCCGGTCTGCGTCGTCTCGAAAAAGGCCGGACTCATGCCGAGTACGTGTTCGTAGACGGCGCTGCGCAGGTCGGTGGTGATGCGCTCGCCCAGCCACGAGACGAGGTAGAAGCGCAGCGACGTTGCCGCAGCCAGCACCAGCGAGACGCCGAACAGTGCGATGAAATAGCGGTTGATCTCGCCGCGATGCCCCGGCGAGAAGCCGAGGTCGATCAGGTAGCGGAAGGCGACCGGCAGCGCCAGCGTCGCGCCGGCGGCAACCGCGAGTGCGACGAAAGCCAGCAGCCAGCGGCCGGCATAGGGACGAAGGAAGGGGGCAAGACCGAACAGTGGTCTGATGCGGCGGGGATTCGAGGGGGCGGACATGCGTTTGAGCGAGGCCGGAGGGGATGATCCGGGCAGGGTACGCCATCCTCGCCGTGAGGGGGGAAACGCCTTGCCGGCGTAGCAAGCGGTAACCTGGCTGTATCCGGGGGCCGCCTATAATGGCGGCCCCGATGTCTTTCCGTCAGTCCGATGATCGTCCGCCCGCCGCAACACTGGTTTTTCATGGTTTTCACTTGGCGGGGGTCGGTGCTCTCGTCGATCCTGCCGCGACTCGCGCTGAATCTGGCTTTTGCGCTGCTGGTGGTCGTGCTGCACGGCTGGGTCGAAGGTTTCGGCCTGCGGCTGTCGATCGGTCCGTTCAGCCTGATGGGGATCGCGCTGGCGATCTTCCTCGGCTTCCGCAACAACACCAGCTACGACCGGTTCTGGGAGGCACGCAAGCTGTGCGGCGGCGTACTGGTGCAGACCCGCTCGCTGCTGCGGCAGGCGATCACGATGACCGGCCGGACGCCGGACGACCCGCGCATCGTGCAGTTCGCCGCGCTGCTGCAGGCGTTCGCCTTTGCGCTGAAGCACCAGTTGCGCCAGACCGATCCGCGCGACGATCTGGTGCGCCTGTTGCCACCCGAGACGGCAGCACGGCTGGCGGCCGCACAGTTCGTCCCGGCAATGGTGCTGCGGGAGCTGGGCCTGTGGCTGGCGGAAGAGCGAGCGGCAGGGCGGCTGAACGACATCCTGTGGCAGTCGATGGATGCCAATCTCGACAAGCTGTCGGACATCCTCGGCAGCTGCGAACGCATTGCCAGCACGCCCTTGCCGTATGCATACAGCGTGCTGCTGCACCGGACGATCTACCTGTACTGCTCGCTGCTGCCGCTGGGGCTGGTCGACAGCATCGGCTTGCTGACGCCGCTGATCTCGGTCTTCGTCGCCTACACCTTCATGGCGCTGGAGTCGATTGCCGGCGAGCTGGAAACGCCGTTCGGCACCGAACCCAACGATCTGGCGCTGGACGCCATCTGCCGCACGGTCGAGCGGACCCTGCTCGAAATGACCGATGCCGCCCGATTGCCACCGGCGTTGGAGCCCGACTCCCAGTACATTCTGACGTGAGTATTGTGGTGTATTGACAGCCCTGAGACTGGAGACGAAAGGGGCTGTTGCCAGACCGTATCGATGTGGCCGCGTTCACAAAATTATCGCGTGGCGCCGCGCGCAGACCGCGTATGCTGGCCCCGCGTTGTTTTGGGCAAGCGGCGCCGATGGGAGCGCCCGCGGGAAGCAGCACTTGAAACGCAAGGTCGGATTCTTTTTCAGCGTGGGCCTGTTGCGGCTGCTGGCGTGTTTGCCGTACGGCGTCGTCGCGCGCATCGGCCACGCGCTCGGCTTGCTGCTGTATCGATTGCCGACGTCGCGCAAGCGCGTGGTGCATGTGAACCTGCGTTTGTGTTTTCCGGACATGGACGACGCCGAGCGCGAGGTACTGGCCAGGGCGCATATCTGCCAGGTGATCCGCAGCTACCTCGAGCGCGGTTTCCAGTGGTTCGGCGACGCGCGGAAGATGGCGCAACTGATCGAACTCGACAGCGCCATCGACCTGCACGATCCCGCAGCACCGCCGACCATCTTCATGGGCTTCCACTTCGTGGCGATCGAAGCAGGCTCGATGCGCTACTCGTCGCGCCATCCGGTGGCCTCGCTGTACACGCCGATGTCGAACCGCGATTTTGACGGTCTGGCCCGGACCCAGCGGGGCCGCTTCGGCGCCGAGATGATCTCCCGTGCCGACAGCGCCCGCGCCTCGCTCGAGTGCCTGCGTCGTGGCGTGCCGGTGATGCTGGCCGCGGACATGGACTTCGGCGTGACGAACTCGGCTTTCGTGCCGTTTTTCGGCGTTCAGGCTTGCACGCTGACGTCGGTGTCGCGTTTGGCCAAGTTGAGCGGCGCGCGCGTCGTGCCCTTCGTTACCGAGGTTTTGCCCGATTTCCGTGGCTACAAGCTGAACATCTTCGCGCCGCTGGCGGACTATCCCAGCGGGGATGCGGTGGCCGATGCGCGGACGATGAATGCGTTTCTGGAAACGCAGGTCCGGCGCCTGCCCGAGCAGTACTACTGGGTGCACAAGCGCTTCAAGCACCGGCCCGAAGGCGAAGCGCCGGTGTACTGACACCCGGCATGAAAAACGGCACCCGAGGGTGCCGTTTTTCATGGACTCGCTCAGATCACAACTTTTCGTACAGCGGCAGCGTCAGGAACTCGGCGAAGTCGTCGCTGGTGCTCATGGTTTCGAAGATCTGTGCCGCTTGCGCATACGGCGTGGCACTGAAGACCGCATCGCCGTGTTCGGCGCGGATCGCGTCGAGCACTTCCGGAATCATGCCGCGCACCATGTCGGCGGTCACCTTGCGGCCGTCGTCGAGTACGCCCTTCGGCGTGCGGATCCACTGCCAGACCTGCGAGCGACTGATTTCGGCCGTCGCCGCGTCTTCCATCAGGTTGTGGATCGGCACGCAGCCGTTGCCGGCGAGCCAGGAGCCGAGGTACTGGATGCCGACGTCGATGTTCATCCGCAGGCCTGCCTCGGTAATCGGCGCTTCGGGCTGGAAGTTCAGCAGGTCAGCGGCGGTGACCGCGACATCCGGGCGCTGCTTGTCGAACTGGTTTGGTCGCTCGCCCAGGACCTTGACCCATTCTTCCATCGCGATCGGCACCAGCCCCGGGTGGGCGACCCAGCCGCCGTCGAAGCCGTCGCCGGCATCACGGGTCTTGTCGGCACGCACAGCGGCCATTGCCTTGTCGTTGGCCTCAGGGTCGTTCTTGATCGGGATCAGCGCGCTCATGCCGCCGATCGCCGGCGCGCCGCGCTTGTGGCAGGTCTTGACCAGGTTCAGCGCGTAGGCGCGCATGAAGGGCACGGTCATGGTGATCTGGGCGCGGTTGGCCAGACAGAAGTCGCGGTCGGTCTTGAATTTCTTGATGCAGCTGAAGATGTAGTCCCAGCGGCCGGCGTTGAGTCCGGCCGAGTGGTTGCGCAGCTCGTAGAGGATTTCTTCCATCTCGAACGCGGCGAGGATGGTCTCGATCAGCACCGTGGCCTTGATCGTGCCCTGCGGCAGGCCGAGTTCGTCCTGCGCCAGCACGAAGGTGTCGTTCCACAGTCGCGCTTCGAGGTGCGACTCCATCTTCGGCAGGTAGAAGTAGGGTGCGGTGCCGCGGGCAAGCTGTTCCTTGGCGTTGTGGAACAGGAACAGCGCGAAGTCGAACAGCCCGCCCGAGACGCGTGATCCGTCGACGGTGACGTGCTTTTCATCGAGGTGCCAGCCGCGCGGGCGGACGATCAGCGTGGCGATCTTCGGGTTGAGCCTGTACTCCTTGCCGGCCTCGTTGCGGAAGGCGAGCGTGCGGCGCACCGCCTGCTTGAGGTTGATCTGGCCCTGGATCTGGTTGGACCAGTTCGGCGTGTTCGAATCCTCGAAGTCGGTCATGTAGCTGTCCGCGCCCGAGTTCAGCGCGTTGATGATCATCTTTTTTTCGACCGGACCGGTGATTTCGACGCGGCGCAGCGCGATGTCGGCCGGGATTGGCGCGATCTGCCATTCGCCGGCGCGGATGTGCGCGGTTTCGGCGAGGAAGTCCGGGCGCTTGCCGGCGTCGAGTTCCTGCTGGCGCAGCACGCGCCGCCCCAGCAGTTCCTGCCGCCGGCCTTCGAAGGCGCGGTGGAGTCTGGCAACGAAGGCCAGCGCTTCCGGCGTCAGGATGGCGGCGAAATCGTCGGAAATCGGGGCGTGGATCTGGACGCCTTGTGGCAGTGAACTCATTGCGTGCTCCTCGAACGGGAATCATTGGATGTGTGTTGCAGTGCACCCAGTCTAGACGCGGCCATGGCCACAAAAAAGCCCTAGAATGCGATAGCTTCTTTTACTTTCAAGTACATAATGGACGCGCTCAAACAGCTCCAGACGTTCATCGCGGTGGTCAATCTCGGCAGCCTTTCGGCGGCGGCGCGGGATGAAGGTGTGGTGCCGGCAGTGATCGGCCGGCGGCTCGATGCGCTCGAGGAGCGTCTCGGTGCCCGGCTGCTGGTGCGCACGACCCGGCGCGTTACGCTGACGCAGGAAGGCAGCGCGTTCTTCGAGGACGGCCAGCGCATCGTCGCCGAACTCGAAGAGGCCGAGGCGGCGGTCGCTTCGGGCAGCGCGCGGGTACGCGGCCATCTGCGCGTGACGGCACCGGCCGGTTTCGGCCGCCGCCACGTGGCGCCGCACATCGCGACGTTCCAGCGCGAACACCCGGATCTGAAGGTCACGCTGGACCTGTCGGACCGGCTGGTCGATCTGGCGGGGGAGCGCGTCGACTGTGCGATCCGGATCAGCGAGCTGGCCGACTCGAACCATGTTGCGGTACGGCTGGCCGAAAACCGCCGGGTCGTCGTCGCATCGCCGAGTTATCTGGCCGAACGCGGCATTCCGAAAACACCGGCCGATCTGGAGCGCTTCGATTGCCTGTCACTCGGCGCCAGCCAGAGCCGTGGCTGGACCTTTCGCGTCGACGGCAAGCTGAGCAACTGGCGAGTGCAGGGCGTGCTCGAATGCAATGACGGTGCGGTGCTGCACGAATGGGCGCTGAAGGGCTACGGGCTGGCGTGGCGTTCGCTGTGGGAGGTGCGCAGCGACGTCGGCGAGGGACGGCTGGTGACCGTGCTGGACGCGTACTCGGCCCCCGATTACCCGGTGTATGCGGTGATGCCGCAGCGCAAGCATCTGCCGCAGCGGGTGCGGCGCTTCATCGATCATCTGAAAACGGTCTACGCCGTGCCGGGCTACTGGGACTGAAAGCGCGCCCAACTGGTAGGCTTGGGGCATGGCGCCGCTGGCGCCCATCGGCCACCAAGAGGACACGCCATGCCGCACCTGAGTCTGGAATACACGCAAAACCTCGTCGATTACGATGCACCGCAAGCCCTGCGCATCCTGGGGCAGGTGATGTTCGATTCGGGATTGTTTGGCGAAGCCGACATCAAGAGCCGCGCCTACCGGCTGGACGATCATCTGGTGGGTACCGGCGATACCGGTACCGCCTTTCTGCATGTGCAGGTGTCCTTGCTCTGCGGACGGACCGACGCGCAGAAACAGGCGCTGGGTGCGCGGATCGCTGCTGCGCTGAAATCGACGCTGCCGGCGGTGAATGGACCGGTCCAGTTGACG
Organism: Jeongeupia naejangsanensis; assembly: GCF_016865585.1. Taxonomy (GTDB): domain Bacteria; phylum Pseudomonadota; class Gammaproteobacteria; order Burkholderiales; family Chitinibacteraceae; genus Jeongeupia; species Jeongeupia naejangsanensis. Next base: position 52,081 of record NZ_JAESND010000006.1, read on the forward strand.
GTCGACGTCCGCGACATGAACCGCGACTGCTACGCCAAGGAAGTGCTGCCGGGTTGAAACCGCCGGCATCGCAATGAAAAAACCGCACGGCGGGTAGCGTGCGGTTTTTTTCTGGCTGCCATCGGCAGACCGGTGGACGGTGTGGGAGGAGTAGGCACCGTTCCGGCCGCCAACCGTGCCCCTTGATCATGTCGGGCACGGTCTAGCCTCGTGTTTCTGCGTTCAGTGGAACTGTTCTTCCTCGGTCGACCCGGTCAGCGCGGTCGTGCTTGACTGGCCCTGCTGGATCACCTGGGTGACCGAGTCGAAGTAGCCGGTACCGACTTCGCGCTGGTGCTTGACCGCGGTGAAGCCACGGTCGGCGGCGGCGAATTCGGCCTGCTGAAGTTCGACGAAGGCGCTCATGCCGGTACGGGCATAGCCGTGCGCCAGATTGAACATGCCGTAGTTCAGTGCATGGAAGCCGGCCAGCGTGATGAACTGGAACTTGTAGCCCATCGCACCGAGTTCTTTCTGGAACTTGGCAATCGTCGCGTCGTCGAGGTTCTTCTTCCAGTTGAAGCTCGGCGAACAGTTGTACGCCAGCATCTTTCCCGGGAACCTGGCGTGGATCGCCGCGGCGAAGGCGCGCGCGTATTCGAGATCCGGCTTGCCGGTCTCGCACCAGATCAGGTCGGCGTACGGGGCGTAGGCGAGGCCACGCGAAATCGCCTGTTCGAGACCCGGCTTGGTCCGGTAGAAGCCTTCCGGCGTGCGCTCGCCGGTGCAGAACGGCTTGTCGTTGTCGTCGACGTCGCTGGTCAGCAGGTCGGCGGCTTCGGCGTCGGTGCGGGCGACCAGAAGGGTCGGCACACCCATGACGTCGGCAGCCAGTCGGGCTGCGGCGAGCTTTTCGACGGCTTCACGCGTCGGCACCAGTACCTTGCCGCCCATGTGGCCGCATTTCTTCACCGAGGCGAGCTGGTCTTCGAAGTGCACGCCGGCAGCGCCGGCTTCGATCATGCCCTTCATCAGCTCGAAGGCGTTCAGTACGCCACCGAAACCGGCTTCGGCATCGGCGACGATCGGCGCGTAATAATCGATGCTGTCGTCGCCTTCAGCGTGGCTGATCTGGTCGGCACGCTGGAAGGTGTTGTTGATGCGACGCACGACGGCCGGGACCGAGTTGGCCGGATACAGCGACTGGTCCGGATACATTTCACCGGCGATGTTGGCGTCGGCGGCAACCTGCCAGCCCGACAGGTAGATCGCCTTCAGGCCGGCCTTGACCTGCTGCATCGCCTGATTGCCGGTCAATGCGCCGAGCGCGTGCACGTACGGCGTTTCGTTCAGCAGCTTCCAGAGTTTTTCCGAACCGCGACGCGCCAGCGTATGTTCGATTTGTAGTGAACCGCGCAACCTTTCAACATCGGCCGCGCTGTAAGTGCGCTGGATGCCTTTCCAGCGTGGGTTTTCCGCCCATTCCTTCTCGAGTTGTGCGATGCGCTCTTCCCGTGTAGTCATCTCTCTCTCCCGCGTGGTGACTGGCGTTTCCGCCGAAAACAAAAGAAATTCAAGCACAAAACTTCTGCAGCGCAACATGATTTTGCGGTGCACCAATTGAGTGTAGTCCGATGGTTTTGACTACATATTGGGATTTGCCCGTATCAACCCGATCGCATCGCCGTTTGACTATTTTTCTGTGCCCAAAATGCTTGAAAATACCGGCGCAGGCCCTATATAGCGGGACAGTCATATTGGATGTTCAGGAGTACGGAACCGATGTCGCAAGAAAACGAAAAACAGCCTTTGAACCCGACCGAAACCGAGCAGGACGCCGCCGTCGCGCAGAACGACGTGCAGGGTTCCGATATGGAGGCGCAGTTGTCGGCCGCGCTGGCCGACCTCGACCGTGCCCGTCAGGACGTGCTGTACGCCAAGGCCGAAATGGACAACGTCCGTCGTCGTGCTGCCGAAGAGAACGACAAGGCGCGCAAGTTCGCGGTGGAAAAATTCGCGCGTGAACTGTTGTCGGTGAAGGACGCGATGGAAATGGCGTTGCTCGACCAGTCCGGCAACTTCGAGGCGCTGAAAACCGGTGTCGATCTGACCCACAAGGCGCTGGTGTCGGCGTTCGAGAAGTTCGAGCTCGTGGAAGTGGCGCCGGTAGCCGGCGACAAGCTGGACCCGAACCTGCATCAGGCGATTTCGATGGAGCCGGCAAAGCAGGAGCCGAACAGCATCGTGCGCGTGCTGCAAAAGGGTTACACCCTGTCCGGCCGCGTGTTGCGCCCGGCGATGGTCATCGTCGCCGCAGCCTGAGTCGGCAGGGCCGACCCACGACCGGGGGTTGCACGACCACCGCTAGGCCATCGCCAGACCGGTACTGGCTGTCGGGGCGTGACGTGACGACCGTATCGGCCGCCGCACGGCCCGATGCGCTGAGGGGCGTGGCGGATCGACAACGGCTATCGCCCCTCCGGACGGCACTCTTGAAAAGTCGGTCGGCATCCCCACTTGGCTAGCAAGGTTATTCATATCGACGGTTTCGCCAAGGCGGAACCCACTTATTGGAAGGAAACGAAACATGGCAAAAATCATTGGTATTGACCTGGGCACCACCAACTCCTGCGTGGCTGTGTTTGAAAACGGCCAGCCGAAGGTGATCGAGAACGCCGAAGGCACTCGCACCACACCGTCGATCATCGCCTATCAGGAAGACGGCGAGATCCTCGTCGGTGCGCCGGCCAAGCGTCAGGCCGTGACCAACCCGAAGAACACGCTGTATGCGGTGAAGCGCCTGATCGGCCGCAAGTTCACCGACAAGGAAGTGCAGAAGGACATCGACCTGATGCCGTTCGGCATCGTCAAGGCTGACAACGGCGACGCCTGGGTGTCGGTGCGCGACAAGAAGATGGCGCCGCCGCAGATCAGCGCCGAAGTGCTGCGCAAGATGAAGAAGACGGCCGAAGACTACCTCGGCGAAGAAGTGACCGAGGCCGTGATCACGGTGCCGGCCTACTTCAACGACAGCCAGCGTCAGGCCACCAAGGATGCCGGTCGCATCGCCGGTCTGGAAGTGAAGCGCATCATCAACGAACCGACCGCTGCCGCACTGGCGTTCGGCCTCGACAAGCACGAGAAGGGTGACAGCAAGATCGCCGTATACGACCTTGGCGGCGGTACGTTCGACATCTCGATCATCGAAATCGCCGATGTCGATGGCGACAAGCAGTTCGAAGTGCTCGCGACCAACGGCGACACCTTCCTTGGCGGTGAAGACTTCGACCAGCGCCTGATCGACTACATCATCGGCGAGTTCAAGAAAGAACAGGGCATCGACCTGAAGCAGGACGTGATGGCGCTGCAGCGGCTGAAGGAAGCTGCCGAGAAGGCCAAGATCGAACTGTCGTCGGCAGCGCAGACCGAAATCAACCTGCCGTACGTGACGATGGACGCAACCGGTCCGAAGCACCTGGTGCTGAAGATCACCCGCGCCAAGTTCGAATCGCTGGTCGACGACCTGATCGAGCGCTCGATCGAGCCGTGCCGTATCGCGCTGAAGGATGCCGGTCTCAAGGTGTCGGACATCGATGACGTGATCCTCGTCGGCGGCCAGACCCGCATGCCGAAGGTGATGGAAAAGGTCAAAGAGTTCTTCGGCAAGGAAGCACGCCGCGACGTGAACCCGGACGAGGCCGTGGCCGTCGGTGCCGCGCTGCAAGGTTCGGTGCTGTCGGGTGACCGCAAGGACGTGCTGCTGCTGGACGTGACCCCGCTGTCGCTGGGCATCGAAACGCTGGGCGGCATCATGACCAAGCTGATCCAGAAGAACACCACGATTCCGACCAAGGCATCGCAGACGTTCTCGACCGCCGACGACAACCAGAACGCGGTGACCATCCATGTTCTGCAGGGCGAGCGTGAAAAGGCGGCAGCGAACAAGAGCCTCGGCCAGTTCAACCTGTCGGACATCCCGCCGGCGCCGCGTGGCACGCCGCAGATCGAAGTCACCTTCGACATCGACGCCAACGGCATCCTGCACGTGTCGGCCAAGGACAAGGCGACCGGCAAGGAGAACAAGATCAAGATCCAGGCATCGTCGGGTCTGTCGGAAGACGAGATCAACCGCATGGTCAAGGATGCCGAGCTGAACGCGGAAGAGGACAAGAAACTGTCCGAACTCGTCGGCGCACGCAACCAGGGCGACGCGATGATCCACTCGGTGAAGAAGTCGCTGGGCGAATTCGGCGACAAGATCTCGGCCGAGGAAAAGACCGCGATCGAAACCGCGATCAAGGAACTGGAAGAAGTCGTGTCCGGTGACGACAAGGAAGTGATCGAAGCCAAGACCAACGCGCTGATGCAGGCAAGCCACAAGCTGGCCGAGCAGATGTACGCGCAGCAGGGCGGTGACGCCGGCGCGGCTGGCGCACAGGCTGCCGGCGACGACAAGAAGGATGACGGCAACGTCGTTGATGCCGAATTCACCGAAGTGAAAGACAGCAAGTAATCTGGTCTCGGTATTGGAAAAGGCACACGGCGCGCATGGCGGGCCGGTGCCTTTTTGCTTAGGTGGAATCCATGTCAAAAAAAGATTTTTACGATGTGCTCGGGGTCAATCGTGATGCCTCCGACGACGACATCAAGAAGGCGTATCGCAAGCTGGCGATGAAGTACCATCCGGACCGCAATCCGGACAGCAAGGAAGCCGAAGAGAAGTTCAAGGAGGCCAAGGAGGCCTACGAGATCCTCTCCGAGCCGCAGAAACGCGCCGCGTACGACCAGTACGGCCACGCCGGGGTCGACCCGCAGGCCGGGATGGGCGGCGGTTTCGGTGGCGGTGCCGGCGGCTTTGCCGATGCGTTCTCCGACATCTTCGGCGACATTTTCGGCGGCGGTCAGCGTGGTGGTGGCGGGCGTTCGAACGTCTATCGCGGTGCCGACCTGCGTTACAACATGGAAATCTCGCTCGAAGAAGCCGCGCGCGGCGTCGAGAAGCAGATCAAGATCCCGTCGCACGACGAATGCGAGCTGTGTCACGGCAGCGGCGCCAAGCCGGGTACCGAGGCCAAGACCTGCCATACCTGCGGCGGTGCCGGCCAGGTGCGCGTGTCGCAGGGCTTCTTCAGCATCCAGCAGACGTGCCCGACCTGCCACGGCAGCGGCCGCTACATTCCGGATCCGTGCCGCAACTGTCACGGCACCGGCCGGGTGCAGTCGAACAAGACGCTGGCGGTGAAGATTCCGGCCGGCGTCGACGAGGGCGACCGCATCCGCCTGTCCGGCGAAGGCGAGCCGGGCGTCAACGGCGGCCCGCCGGGCGATCTGTACGTCGTGGTGCACCTGAAGGCGCACAGCGTGTTCGAACGCGAAGGCAACGACCTGCACTGCGAAATGCCGATTAGCATTACCGTGGCGGCGCTGGGTGGCGAGATCGAAATTCCGACGCTGGACAACAAGGCGCGGATCTCGATTCCGGCCGGCACGCAGACCGGGCAGGTGTTCCGCTTGCGCGGCAAGGGCATCAAGGGCGTGCGCAGCGCGATCACCGGTGACCTGATGTGCCACGTCGTCCTCGAGACGCCGGTGAGCCTGACCAGTCGCCAGAAGGAACTGCTCAAGGAGTTCGAGGAGATCAGCCAGGGCGAGCCGGGCAAGCACAATCCGCGTGCCAAGTCCTTCATGGACAAGGTGAAGGATTTCTTTTCCTGAGGCAGGTTGCTCCTGATGCAAAAAACCCCGCTTAGCCGGGGTTTTTTGTTGTTCCGGCGGCAGCGACGCAATTGCGTCCGGCATGCTTGGCCCGGTAGAGCGCGTGGTCGGCATCGGGCAGCAGGGTACTGAGCGACGGCATGGCAATCCCGGCGCTGGCGATGCCGATGCTGACGGTGGCGCGCAGCGGTACCGCAGCCTCGGATGAAAGCGCATGCTGACCGAACTGGGCGCGGATCCGTTCGGCAATCTGCCAGGCGTTGTCCTGACCGCAATTGGGCAGAACGACAACAAACTCCTCGCCACCGATGCGGCCGAACACGTCGGTATCGCGCAGCATGCCGTGGACGATGCGGGCAAACTCGCGCAGGACACGGTCGCCGGTGGCATGACCGTGCTGGTCATTCACCGATTTAAAGTGGTCGATATCGAGCATTAGTACCGATACCGGTTGCCGGGCGTCGTGGAGCTGCCGCATCAGCATATCGGCACGCTCCATGAGCCCGCCGCGATTGAGTGCATCGGTGAGCGGATCGTGGGACGCGAGATGCTGCAGCTGCTTGAGCAGCGCGTTGCGTGCCCCCATGACGCTCGCGACCATCAGCGGCGCCAGCGCGATCAGGGCGATGGCGATGCGAAGCGCCAACAGCGTGTGCAGGTCGGACGTGGCGGCGCCGAGGCTCATCTGGCCGGTCGAGATGCTGAGCATCATGGCAATGCCGTACATCGACGTGAGCAGGCTGGTGGTGAACAGGCTGTAGCTGATCGCGCACCAGAGCAGCGCAGGAATCGGATAGGCAATCGAGCCCGAATCGTTGAGTCTGATTGCGATCATGACGCTGGCGACGAAGACCGCCGCCGGCATCCACTTCGCCATCGTCGGCCAGCGTATCAATCGGGCGCGGCCCGGTGACGAGGCGCGCCAGGTCGGCAGGGCAAGGATCACCGGCACGATCGCGAGCGCGTTGGCCAGTTCGGCCGAGAACCAGTACGAGAACCCGGCCTCGGCGCTGCCGTGAAACAGGACCGGATTGATGACGCTGCCGACGGCGCCTTCGGCCAGGGCGCCGGCGACGATGATCAGTACCAGATAGACGATGGATTCGGGGCGGCGCAGCAGGCGGATTTCCTCGCGCTGCGTCTGATAGATCAGCAGTCCGACCAGAACGAAGGCGAAGTTGCCCGCCGTCAGGAGCAGCGACTTGGTCCAGGTGCTGCCGGTCAGCAGATCGGCGGCAACAAACCCTGCAAGTGCGCCAAGCCAGGATGGCCACCTTGCGGTGCGGGGGTGGCGGACGAAAACGCCCAGCAGGACGGCATTGGCCGGCCAGAATGCCGCGAGCAAACCCATGGGCCGGGTAATGATGCCCAGCAGGGCCATGCCGAAGGTCAGCAAGCCGATCAGCAGCGCGTTGGACAGCGCATGGTGGACGGGCCAGCCAGTGCGTTGATCGTGCAGCGTGCTTTTCGTCGTCATGGCGAAGATGGGCGCAAGAGGTACTGCATTAATTCAACGCGAGCCGGCGCGGCTTGGGAAGGTTTTTTTGGTTTCGGCGCGTCGAATGTACAAAAGCCGTCCTGAAGACGGCTTTTGTCGGATGCGGCTTTATTGGCCGCGGCCTTACTTGATCAGGCGGATATTGAACGGCAGTACGCAGGGCTGGCCGTTGCTGGCCTTGACGGCGCCGATGATGCAGAAGATCAATTGGGCAATCACCATGATGCCGATCAGCAAAAAGCCGACGAGCACGATGGTGAGGACCTGGCCAATCAGCGTCAGCAGCAGCATCGTGATCGCCCAGTTCAGCGCTTCCTTGCTGTGCTCCTGCAGGAAGGCATCGTCCTTCTTCAGCAGATAAACGATCAGCGCCGGCACGAAGCTGAAGAAGATCGTGCCGATCCAGACCAGGACGGCAAAAGTCTGGCTGTTCTTGTCGGTGGCACCGGTCGGGCGGGGGAAGTCGTTCATGGCGGTCTCCTTTTAGTTAGGGGCGAAATGACGATGCCCCGCGGGCGGGGCATCGTCAGGATCGTCACTGCTCGCGTCAGCGTGTCAGTGTACCGGTCGGCGAAATCATCGTCAGCTCGACAAAGTTGCTGCCGCTGCGTTTCTTGTCGCCGAAATCGATGGTGAAACCGCCAAGATCATAGTGCTTGAGCGAGGTGAGCCCGTTGTAGACCGCGGAGCGCGTCGGGCTCTTGCCGGCACGCTTGAGGGCTTCAACGACGAGGCGTGCCGACAGATAACCTTCCATGACGGCGTACGACGGCGTGCTGCCGTCACGCAGCACGGCACCGGCATCCTGCTGGAATTCGCGTACGAAGCGCAGCTGCTCGTTGCGCGGATAGGGCAGGACTTCGGAAATGCCCAGGCCATGCGCGTTTTTCTTGCCGACGGTCTGGATGACTTCCTCGAACTGGATCGGCGACAGGCCGTACAGCTGGGCGGTGCCGCCGGCGGTGCGGAACTGTTTGACGAACGTGGCGGCCGGTTTGGACACGGTGATCAGGACGACGGCTTCCGGGTTGATCTTGGCCAGTTCCTTGGCGGCCTTGCTGGTATCACCGTTGCTGCGGTCGTACCAGGCTTCGCCGGCGAGGGTCAGGTTGTATTTGGCGAGCGTATCCTTCAGCGCGTTGTAGCCCGCCTGACCGTAGCCGTCCTGCTGCGCGATGACGCCGATCCGGGTCACGCCGAGATTGCCTGCGAGCAGCTTGACGATGCGCTCGACTTCCTGGCGGTAGCTGGCGCGGGTATGGAATACGAACGGGCTGCTGCTCGATGTGCGCAGGACGTCGGCACCCGAATGCACGCCGACGAGCGGAATGCCGGCGTTGTCGAGCAGCTTGGTTTTTTCGAGCTCGGCCATGGTCGCGGTGCCGTAGTACGACACCAGCGCGATTGCGCCTTCCTTGTCGATCAGCTCGCGCGTATTGGCGATGGTCCGTTTCGGATCGTAGCCATCGTCGCGGACGACGTGGTTGATCGGTTCGCCGTTGATGCCGCCCGTGGCATTGACGCGCGAGAAGTACAGCGAGGCGCCCAGCGCCAGCGCCCTGCCGGTGTTGGCGACGAGGCCGGTGGTCGGTACCGACTGGCCGATGACGATATCGGCCTGGGCGAGCGGGGACAGCACCAGTGCCGCTCCCAGCAGAAACTTGCGCAACACGGCGATCTCCTCATTTTGATGTCGGCCCATCTTAAATTAGCGCGTGCTGCCAGACAAACCGGGGTAGCCGGGGCATCGACATGGCGCAACATAGCCGACTTGACGCGATGTTATAGTGACGTCATCGACAACCCAGACAGCGGATGGCGCCCATGCGGCGAGGCGTTTACGCAGGCAGTTTTGATCCGGTGACCAATGGTCATTTGTGGATGATCGAGCACGGTGTTCAGCTCTTCGACGAGATGATCATCGCGATCGGTGAAAATCCGGACAAGCGTTACACCTTCTCGCAGGACGAGCGGGTGGCCATGCTGCGCGAAACCACCGCGCACCTGACCAATCTTCGGGTGGAGACCTTCGAGAACCGCTTTCTGGTCGACTATGCGCGCGAGGAAGGCGCGCATTACATCCTTCGTGGCATTCGCGAGGCTGCCGATTACGAGTTCGAGCGCAAGATGCGCTATGTGAACGCCGATCTGGCACCGCATATCGACACCATCTTCCTGATGCCGCCACGCGAGATTGCCGAAATCAGCTCGACCATGGTCAAGGGGCTGGTCGGGCCGCAAGGCTGGGAGGGCGTGGTGCGCCAGTACGTCCCCACGGCGGTGTTCGAACGTCTGCTGCACTGGCAGGCGCAGGGCTGAGGACTGCCCGGTAGGTAGGCTAGGTGCACTGCCGCATTGGGGGTGTAAGGTGACGACTGGTATTGCCGCCCGGTAGGCGACCTGCGGGGAATCAACTGTAGAAATCTTTTGTTTTTTGCGGGTTTTGCCGTTGTTCGGGTGAGATGGCGACGCTTTGAAGTAAGTTTGCGTGTGCCGATGGGGCGACGGTACGCCGACCAACGTCGTCGGCTTGCTCCGTCCATCCGGACTGGTATCGGCGTACGGCACTTGAGGGAGACGGTGGGGTCAAAGCAGGACCTCAACAAGGAGGACTGCAATAATGCGTACTCTTTCCAAGTGGATCGCCTTTTTACTCGCCAGTCTGTTCTCGGCTGCGGCGTTTGCCGCAATGGTCGCGCCCAATGACATTCCGACCAGCGATCATGGTTCGGGTCTGGATCAGATCAACTGGCTGCAAAAGCAGGCCGGGCCGGGCAGCAACGCTGGCGGCGGAGGTCGTGGCGGTGGTGGCGGCATGTGACGGGGTGTCGTTACTGTTGAAGACAAGGCGGCCATGTGCCGCCTTTTGCACGTCCGGCGATGCCGGTGCATCCGGTAGAATGCGGCTTTACCCTTCGTGTTGTGCCGCCCGATGAGCGACCTTTCCAGTTACAAGAACCGCCTTGCCAAGAATGCCAAGCATTGGGGCAAGTGGGCCCGCCGTCACGGCATTCAGTGCTACCGGCTGTACGACCGCGACGTGCCGGAGTTTCCGGTGGTGGTCGACTGGTACGCGGGCAAGGTGCATCTGGCCGAGGTCGAAACCGGCTGGGTCCAGACCGACGAGGATCACGAAGCCTGGCTGGCGGAAATCTGGTATGCCACGGGCGAGGCGCTCGGCATTGCCGAGGATGACATTGCCATCAAGCTGCGCCGGCGCCAGAAGGGCGAATCGCAGTACGAGAAAACCGGCGCAGAGGGCGACGAGTTCATCGTCGAGGAAGACGGGCTGCGTTTCATCGTCAATCTCGATGCCTATCTCGATACCGGTCTGTTTCTCGACCATCGCAACACCCGAAAGCGCGTGCGCGCCGAGTCGGCCGGCAAGCGCGTGCTCAATCTGTTTTGCTACACCGGAGCGTTTTCGGTCTATGCGGCGGCCGGTGGCGCGCGCGAGACGGTCTCGGTCGATCTGTCGAACACCTACTTGGCGTGGGCCAAGCGGAATCTCGCCGAAAACGGCCTCGATACCCCGGCGCATACGCAGGTCCGTGCCGATGTCCTGCAATGGCTCGGCGATGCCGAACGGGCCGGGGAGAAGTTCGACCTGATCGTCTGTGATCCGCCGTCGTTCTCGAACTCGAAGAAAATGGCCGGCATTCTCGATGTGCAGCGCGACCAGCGCTATCTGGTCGAAACCGCCCTCGATCTCCTCAATCCGGGCGGTGTGCTGTATTTCTCGAACAACCTGCGGCGCTTCAAGCTCGACGAATCGCTGCTGCCCCTGTGCGAGGACATCTCGGCGCAGTCGGTGCCGGAGGATTTCCGCAACAAGCGGATCCACCAGTGCTTCCGTTTCGTGAAACGTTGAACCGCGTGGCGAATCCCTATTACAGCGAACCGCTGGTTTTCGTCGATCTCGAAACCACCGGTGCGACTCCGGCCAGCGACCGGATCACCGAAGTTGGCATTGTTCAGGTCGACGACGACGGCGTGCGCAGCTGGTCCAGCCTCGTCAATCCGCAACAGCCGATTCCGCCCTTCATCCAGCGGCTGACCGGGATCGACGACGCCATGGTTGCCAGCGCGCCGACGTTTGCCGAGCTGGCCGAAACGGTGCTGGCAAAGCTGCAGGGCCGGGTGTTCGTCGCCCATAACGCCCGTTTCGACTACGGCTTCCTGAAGCAGGAATTCCAGCGGCTGGGGCTGCGTTTTTCGGCGCCGGTGCTGTGCACGGTCAAGCTGTCGCGCAAGCTCTATCCGGACCAGTTCAAGCACAGCCTCGATGCGCTGGTCGCACGGCACCAGTTGGCGATCGACGGGGACCGCCACCGCGCCCTGAGCGATGCCGCGCTGCTGCCGGCCTTTCTCGACGTGGTGCTGCGCGAGCATCCGTTTGAGGCACTGCACCAGGCCATTGCCGAGCTGTTGCGCCAGCCACGCATCCCGGCCGGACTTGACCCGGCGGTGGTCGACGAGTTGCCGGAAACCGGCGGTTGCTACACCTTTTATGCCGCCGACGGTACGGTCCTGCTGGTCGGGCGCAGCCACAACATCCGCAAGCGGGTGTTGCAGCATTTCGCCGCCGATGCACGCAAACCGCGCGAGCTGGAAATGCTGGGCAGGCTGGCCCGCATCGACTGGCGCGAATCGGCCGGCGAATTCGGCGCGATGCTCGACGAGGCGAGGCTGATCCGCACCCTCAAGCCGGTCTACAACCCGCGGCCGAAGAAAAGTGCCGGCGCGTGCGTGCTGCGCCTGCGCGAGGCGTGCGATGCGGCGCTGCTGCCCGAGGTCGTCGATCTTGCCGTCTTGGGCCCTGTCGATCCGCAACGCGACTTCGTGTTCGGCCCGTTTCGCGCGCGCCGCGATGCACAACGCCTGCTCGACAAGCTGGCCGATGGCACGGGTCTGTGCCGGCAGCTGCTCGGCCTCGAGCCGCGCCCCGTCGTTGCAGCACCCTGCAGCGCCCAGCCCTTGGGCAAATGCCGGGGGGCCTGCGTGGGCCGGGAGCCGCTGGCGACGCACAATGCCCGGCTGCTGTCGCTGCTGGCCAAGCACAGCTTTGCCGACTGGCCATACCCGGGGCCGGTGGGGCTGGCCGAAGGGCCGGCGTGGGCGCCCGAGATCCATGTCATCGACCGCTGGTGCCATCTCGGCGTAATCCACGACGCCAGCGAGCTTGAGGCTTTGCTGGCTGCGGGGCCGGCCGAATTCGATTTCGACGGCTACAAGCTGATCCAGTTCGAACTCAAGCGCCGTGCCGGCGAGGTGCTGCGCTTCTAGTCAGGTGCCCAGCGCCCAGTCGGCGGCGGCTTGCGCGTGGATCAGCGCGGTATCGAACAGGGGAGCCCGGCTGTCGCCGGCGGAAACGAGCAGGCCGATTTCGGTGCAGCCGAGCACGATGGCGCTGGCGCCACGGGTCGCCAGTGCAGCCATCTCCTCGCGGTAGATCGTACGACCCGACTCGGAGAACACGCCCTTGCAGAGTTCGTCGTAAATGACCCGGTGAACGCGTTCGCGGCCGCCGGTGTCCGGGATCAGGACTTCGATGCCGTGCTCTGCGAGCCGGCCGGTGTAGAAGGCCTGCTCCATCGTGTAACGGGTGCCGAGCAGGCCGATGCAAGTGTGGCCTGCGGCGCGAAGCCGGGCTGCGGTGGCGTCAGCAATATGCAGCAGGGGCAACGATGTGGCGGCTTCGACGTCGGCGGCGACCTTGTGCATGGTATTGGCACCGATCAGCACGACATCGGCGCCGGCGGCGGCCAGCCTCCGGGCCGACGCGGCGAGCAAGGCACCAGCCGCCTCCCAGTCCCCGCGCTCCTGCAGCGGCACCAGTTCGGCGAAATCGATCGAGTCGACAACGATGCGCGCGCTGTGCATGCCGCCGAGGCGTCGGGCGACGCGACGGTTGATTTCCTGGTAGTAGACGACGGTCGATTCCCAGCTCATGCCGCCGATCAGTCCGATGGTTTTCATCGGTTTCTCCATGGATGCAGTCATTGCCTTCAGCATCGCCGATCGTGACCGGGGCCGACAGATACACCTGATCGCCGACGATCCCGATACAAAAAAAACGGCTGCCAGGGCAGCCGTTTCTCAAGCAGGGCGGATGAAGCGAATCAGCCCAGTAGCGCCTTGATGTCGTCACCTTCGGCCAGCGTGTATTTGGCCGGGTTGTCGAGCAATTGGCCACCGTCGAAGCGGCTGACCTTGTAGATCGTGCCGAACGAGAACGTCGGCGCAGCCGCACCCTGGCCGCCGCAGACTTCGGCGCCACGGCGAACGTTGTCGGCCATCCAGCCCGGCAGTCGCAGGTGATAGGGGTTGCGGCGTACTTCCTCGACATGGCACGCCAGCGCGGCGATCAGGTCGGCGGTATCGCTGTTGCTGGTGGCGATCAGCGCGTTCGGTGCGTCCATCTGGCGCCAGAATTCGCTTTGCGCAACGGTGCAGGCGTGGCCGGCCCGCTTGAGTGCGTCGATGACCAGGAAGTGGGTGCCGATGTGCGCCGAATGGTAGTCGTTGTCGTGCGGGAGCACACAGACGGCCGGCTGGTATTTTTCGATCAGCGCAGCAAGCACGCTGACCTTCTCGGCCCAGGCCACCGGGTCATCGTTGCGGGTCTTCGGCGATACGCCCATCAGGCCGCCGGGAATGGTTTCCTGCAGTTCCCAGCCGAGCAGCTCGCAGGCGTTCGACACTTCGACCCAGCGCTCCGGCTGACGCTTCAGGTTGGAACCCTGGGTAACGGCCACGTTGACGACGCGGAAGCCGGCTTCGCGGCCAAGTCGCAGCGGCAGGGCACCGATGATGCATTCGTCGTCCGGATGCGGCGCAAAGATCATGACGACCGGGGCGTCGGCGGCGGGCGCGGCGCGGGTGGGCAGATTCAGGCCTTCGAGCGAGCTGTACAGCGGGGCATCCTGTTTTTGCAGCAGCGCGTCATGCGCTTGAACCAGATCGTGATAGGCGTGACTCATGCGGGGCTCCGTTCGGGGGAAACAGCGTATTGTGCAAAGCCAAAAGTATAGAGGCATTGGCTGACGCGGACCAAGCCCACCGTACCCGGGCTTGTGCTGGATCAGACGAGGCCGGCTGTCGCCTGGCTGGGCAGGCCGGTTTCGCAGGCATAATGGCGCTTTGCCACTATGCTGTTCGTCATGCTGCGCTATTTCCACACTTCGTTTGCCGTTACCGCGGTCGGCCTTGTACTGGCGTGGATGATCGGCGGCTGGGTCGGGCTCTGGGTCACCTTCAATCTGGCCCTGCTCGAAACCAGCCTGTCGTTCGACAACGCCGTCGTCAACGCGTCGATCCTGAAACACTGGGACGAGAAGTGGCGCCGCCGCTTCCTGCTCTGGGGGATGCTGATTGCCGTATTCGGCATGCGTCTGCTGTTCCCGCTGGTGATCGTCGGCGTGATCGCGCAGGCGTCGCCGCTGCCGGGGCCGATCTCGCTGTACGAATGGGCGATCAATGGCCACTGGCCCGCCAGCGACGTGCTGACGATGGCGATCATGCGCCCCGACCACTATGCCGCGACGCTGACGTCGGCGCACATCGAGGTGACCGCGTTCGGCGGTGCCTTCCTGATGATGGTGTTCTGGGCGTTCTTCCTGAACCGCGAGAAGCGCGAGCACTGGATCAAGCCGCTGGAGGCCGGGCTGGCCCACATCGGCCGGTTGAACATGGCGGCGGCGATCCTGTCGCTGGCCGTGCTGCTGGCGCTTGCGAGCGAGCTGCCCGAGCACGAGGCTTACCGCTTCCTCTCCGCCGGCCTGTGGGGCGTGGTGACCTATGCCATCGTCGAAAGTCTCGGGGCACTATTGGGTGATGACGGCGCGGCGGCCAAGACCGGCTGGTCAGGCTTCATCTATCTAGAGCTGCTCGATGCATCGTTCTCGTTCGACGGTGTGCTCGGTGCGTTTGCGCTGACCAAGAACATCTTCCTGATCGTGATCGGGCTCGGTGTCGGCGCGATGTTCGTCCGCAGCTTCACGATCCTGCTGGTTGAGAAAGGCACGCTGTCGACGCTCCGCTATCTCGAACACGGGGCGTTCTGGGCCATCGGCTCGCTGGCTGCGGTGATGCTGCTGGCACCGCTGGTCCATGTGCCCGAGGCCATGACCGGGGGGATCGCAGCGGTGCTGATTGTCGTTGCCGCTCTGCACTCGTGGTGGCTGAATCGCCGCGAGGCCGACCGCAAATGAGAAAACGGCCCCGAGGGGCCGTTTTTCATGGTGAGTCCCGAGCAGGGAATCAGTGTTTCGGTAGCGGTTCGCCGCGGGTCTTGTACAGCGAGTACAGCACGCCGGCGAGCAGCAGGCCGAAGGTCACCGTCAGCGACAGCACCGACGGGATCTTCACGTTCATGTACACGAGACCGATCTTGCAGCCGATGAACACCAGCACCACGGCCAGCGCGTACTTGAGGTAGTGGAAGCGGTGCACCATCGCTGCCAGCGCGAAGTACAGCGCGCGCAGGCCGAGGATGGCGAAGATGTTCGACGTGTAGACGATGAACGGATCCTGCGTGATCGCGAAGATCGCCGGGATGCTGTCGACCGCGAACACGAGGTCGGCGGCTTCGACCATCACCAGCGCCAGGAACAGCGGTGTCGCCCACCAGCCGGCCTTCTTGCCGATCGACTCGCCACGGACGAAGAAGTGGTTGCCCTGTAGCGTCGGCACCATGCGCAGATGACGCTTGAAGAACTTGAACATCCGGTTGTTCTCGATATCCGGGTCTTCGTCGTTGGCGAGCAGCATCTTGATGCCGGTAATGATCAGGAAGGCTCCGAACACCAGCAGGATCCAGCTGAACTGGTGGACCAGCGCCGCGCCGAGGCCGATCATGACCGCCCGCATGACGATGGCGCCGAGAATGCCCCAGAACAGCACGCGGTGCTGCAGCTCGCGCGGAATCGCCAGACTGGTGAAGATCAGCGAGATGATGAACACGTTGTCCATCGACAGCGATTTCTCGACCAGGAAGCCGGTGAAGTAATCCATCCCGGCCTGCGGGCCCTTGAACGACCAGACCCAAGCGCCGAACAGCAGGCCTGCGCCGATGTAGAACGCCGAGAGCTTCAGGCTCTTCTTGATGCTGATTTCATTGTTGCCGCGGTTCAGGAAGCCGAGGTCGAAGGCGAGCAGCGTGAGAACCACGCCGATGAACACGCCCCAAATCCATAATTCACTGCCCATATGATCCCCATTCGGTATGGCACTATTCTTGATGTAGTGGCCGCAGTGCGCGGCCGCCAGTTAGACACAGATAGTAAATGCTCGTGAGAGTTCCGTGCTGATCGATAGTCATTGTCACCTTGATGCCCCCGAATTCGATGCCGACCGTGATCGGGTCGTTGCTGCTGCTATCGCCGCGGGGGTCGGGCAGCTGGTCGTACCGTCCGTCGGCGCCGCGATGTTTGATGCCACGCGGCAGATGCGCGAGCGTTACGGCTGTGCCGTCGCTTACGGCCTGCACCCGATCTATGTGGCCGAACACCGTGACGAACACCTTCAGGCGCTCAGCGACCGGCTGACGCGGGAACCTGCGGTTGCAGTCGGCGAGATCGGTCTCGACTTCTATGTGCCCGGGCTGGATGCAGCAAGGCAGGTGGCACTTTTCGAGGCCCAGCTGCGCATCGCGCGCGAGGCCGACCTGCCGGTGATCGTCCATATCCGTCGCAGCCAGGATCAGGTGCTCAAGTACCTGCGCAAGTGGCGGGTTCGCGGCGGCATTGCCCATGCCTTCAACGGCAGCGCCCAGCAGGCAGAGGCATTCCTCAAGCTGGGCTTCAAGCTCGGCTTCGGCGGCGCAATGACCTATAGCGGATCGCAGCGCATCCGGCGACTGGCGGCCGAGTTGCCGCTCGACGGCATCGTGCTCGAAACCGACGCCCCGGACATCGCGCCGGCGTGGCTCGCCGGTCCGCCACCGGGCCGCAACGCGCCGGACCAGCTGCCGAGCATCGCAGCGGTGCTGGCCGAATTGCGCGGCCTTGATGTCGATACGGTGCAGCACGTCTGCATGACCAATACCGAGGCGGTACTCGGGCCGCTGGGCAGGCTGCAGGCTGGACAGCCGGGCTGATCGCGACCAGAATGCCCTGCATGTACCCGATACCTGCAATCATCCGTCCGGCCTCGTGCCGCTGGTGGCGCCGCTGAATTAGCGGCAGGCCGCGATGTTTGCGCGAACCATGCCGCCGGACCGGGCGGCATGTGTGTTTTTGCGGTACCGGTTCAGCGGCTCAGACCATTCCGATCAGGGAGCCCGCACGATGAACAGCAACGCCATTCCCCCGAACCAGATCATCCTGACCGGCGACCGGCCGACCGGACCGCTGCATCTGGGCCACTACGTCGGCTCGCTGAAGAACCGCATCACTTTTCAGGACCAGCATACGCAGTTCCTAATGCTGGCTGACGCGCAGGCCTTTACCGACAATATGGGCGACCGCGACAAGGTGCGCCGCAATGTGCTCGAGGTCGCGCTCGACTATCTGGCCGTCGGCATCGATCCGGCGAAAAGCACGATCTTCATCCAGTCGCAGCTGCCGGAGCTGACCGAGCTGACGTTCTACTATCTGAATCTGGTCACCGTGGCGCGGCTGGAGCGCAATCCGACGGTGAAGGAGGAGATCCGCCTGCGCGACTTCCAGCGTGACATTCCGGCCGGCTTCCTCGCCTACCCGGTCAGCCAGACGGCCGACATCACCGCATTCAAGGCCACGCTGGTACCGGTGGGAGCCGATCAGGCACCGATGATCGAGCAGTCGAACGAGATCGTCCGCAAGTTCAACACCAATGTCGGCCAGGACATCCTGGTCGAAGCCGCGCCGGTGATTCCGGCGCTGGGCCGGCTGCCGGGGATCGACGGCAAGGCCAAGATGAGCAAGTCGCTCGGCAATGCGCTGGCGCTGTCGGCGAGCGCCGACGAGGTCAGCAAGGCGGTGAAGATGATGTACACCGACCCGAACCATCTGCGCGTCGACGACCCGGGTCAGGTCGAGGGCAATGTGGTGTTCACCTACCTCGACGCCTTCGAGCCGGATATCGCCTTCGTTGACGACCTGAAGGCCAAGTACCGCCGCGGTGGTCTGGGCGATATGGTGATCAAGCGCCACCTCGAGCAACGGTTGCAGGCGCTGCTGGCGCCGATCCGCGAGCGTCGTGCCGAGTTCGCCAAGGATCCGGTCGAAGTGATGCGGATGCTGGCGCAGGGCACCGACAAGGCACGCGCTGTCGCAGCGCAGACGCTGTCCGAAGTCAAAGCCGCGCTGGGGCTCAACTACTTCTGAGTGCCATGGGCGCCGGAACGAAAAAAGCGAGGCAGGCGCCTCGCTTTTTTGCATGTGAAGGGCCTGCGTTCAGCCCAGCGCATGCCGGACCTCGATCAGGGTGCGTGCCGCCACATCGCGTGTCCGCTCGATACCGCGTTGCAGTTGCGTCGTCACGGCATCGCGCGACAGTGCGGCACGGCACTCGCGCAGCGGCGCGACAAAGGCTTCGAGGCAATGGGCCAGATGCAGTTGCAGCACATCGTCGGCGAGGCCGCCACGGCGGAATTTGGCCTTCAGGTCGTCAAGGAAGGGAATGTCGGTTTCGAAGGCATCGAGGTAGGCGAAAATCGGGTGCTGTTCGACACTGCACTTTTCGGTCGGCAAGGCCATGGTCAGGACGGCTGCGCGCAGTTCGGCGGGCGTCGAATTCAGGCGGACGTCGCGGCCGAGCGGTGCCAGCGCCCGGCGGGTGTCGGGCAGTGCCAAGGCTTCCGGCAGCAATTCGCGGCCGGCAAGGTGGTTGCAGTGACGGGCAATGCGGTTGGCTTCCGAGAGCTGTGCCGATTGCGGCAGCGCGGCCAGCGCCGGACGGATCGCGGTCATTGCGGTCGCCGTGCGGCTGGCCGGCAGCAGCGGGGCGAAGCAGCGGCCGATTTCGCCCAGTTCCGGGACCTGTTCGGCAACGAAGATCGTGCACTGCTCGGCATCGATGCCGACGGCCAGATGGTCGAGTACCGTTTCGAGCGGTGCCTCGGCGCCGTCGTCGAGCATCAGGAACGGACGATGGCGCTCGAGGAAGGGCAGGCGGCGGTTCAGCGTAGCCAGCGTATCGCCGACGGTGATGGCGTGCTGTGCCGGGTTGCCGAGCAGGATGGTGACGGGATTGCGGGGTTCGGTCATGGTATCGGTCCTTTGGATTTGGACCACCGACCAGGGAGGGTATCTTGGGTGCTGAAACAACGATGCCGCCTGATCGGCGGCATGTGTTCGTGTGTAGTCCTGGCCGCCTTTAGATATACGGGCGGTACCAATAATTCTGGCGGGAAAGGGGCAGGGACTTGGCGTTCATGGATTGCACTCTACGCGGATGAGTCCAGCTTGGAATGCGGGGAAACCCGTACTCGGCCTGTGTGAAGGGTGCCACATACCGGGCAGGCCGGATCCTGGCGGTACTTCATCTCGCGCCATTGCAGCGTGCGGGCGTCGAGCAATTGCAAGCGGCCGACCAAGGTGGGCAGACCGATCAGCAGTTTCAGCGCCTCGGCCGCCTGCGCCGCGCCGATGAGGCCGGTCAGCGGGGCAAACACACCGAAAGTAGCGCAAGGGCCATCCGATGCGTCGCCTTCCTCGCCGAACAGGCAGTGGTAACACGGATTGCCCGGGGCGCGCAGGTCGAACGTCGTCAACTGGCCGTCGAACCGGACCGCCGCGCCGGAAACCAGCGGAACGCGTGCGGCGACACAGGCCCGGTTGACCGCATGGCGCGTGGCGAAATTGTCGCAGCAGTCGAGCACGACGTCGGCCGTGGCCACCAGCTCGGCCAGCCGTTCTGCATCGACGCGTTCGTTCAGTGCGCGCACGGCCAGCGTCGGGTTGAGTGCCAGAATGGCCGTTTTGGCGGATTCTGCCTTGTTGACCCCGACGCGTGCTTCGGTGTGGGCGATCTGGCGCTGCAGATTGGTCAGGTCGACCGCGTCGTCATCGACGATGGTGATCGTGCCGACGCCGGCGCTGGCCAGATACAGCAAGGCCGGCGAGCCGAGGCCGCCGGCGCCGATGACCAGTGCATGGGCCCGGGCGATGGCCTGCTGGCCCTCGACACCGATTTCGTCGAGCAGGATGTGACGGCTGTAGCGCAGCAGGGCGGTATCGTCGAAGTCGGCGTTTTCGGAGGGGGCGGGTGAGGCGTACTGGGTCATGGCAATCGGGCTGGACGTTCAGCCGACAGTATACCCGTCGTCCTTGACCCCGAATCTTGCGTTGGCGCAGCGCAATTCAATCAAAGGTAGCGCCGCAACTCGTCAGGGGTGTCGTCATGGTCGCCATGCGGATGGCGCGTCCAGAGCGTGGCGTAAACATCGCGGGTTTTGACGTTGTGCTCCGGCAGGTCGAGATTGTCGCGTTCGACATCGTCGGCATAGTGGGCAACGGTGCGCTTGAGCTTTTGCGACGTCCGCTGGTCCAGGTCGATGCCGTGCGCAGCAAGGAGGGCTTCTAGTTCGGCCAGCGTACAGGACGACAGGGCATAGCGGACATGCAGCGTTCCGTCTTCGGGGCCCGGCATCGACGAGACACCGGGAAGTTCGTCGAGCAGGGCAGCAGCCCGGGCGGTCTGCTCCGCTGTTGTGCCGGGTGCCAGCGCAAGATCACGCTGCCGGATGTCGTTGAGGTCGGTCATGGCGATCTCCCTTCGTCGTACCCCAGTCTAGTCCCGCGGTCCGGCGGGCGCATCGTGCGGTGCAAAAAGAAACCCCGCCATCTGGCGGGGTTTTTATCCATTACTTCGCTTTGGGTTTGGCCGGATCGGCCTTGGGCTGATCCTTCTGCTGCAAGAGCTGCTGGACCTTGAGCACGTTGAACGCCTGCTGCAACTGGTAATCCTTTTTCGAGACCAGTTCGCGCGGGCTGTCCGCGTCCGGCTCGCTCGCGTCGACCTTGGGTAGCGGGGTCTTCGGACGGATCACGGCCTTGGGCTTGGATGCCTCACCCTTGCCGTCCTTGTCGTTCGGATTGTTGAGGTGATGTTCGAGGTCGGATTCGCGCACGCGCAGGCCGTTGTCTTCGCGGCCGTTCAGCGTGGCTTCTTCGATCTCGATGTCCGGCGTGATGCCCTTGGCCTGAATCGAACGGCCGTTCGGCGTGTAGTAACGCGCAGTGGTGAGCTTGACCGCCGAGGTTGCGTCGACCGGCAGGATGGTCTGCACCGAGCCCTTGCCGAACGATTGCGTGCCGACGACGAGCGCGCGCTTGTGGTCCTGCAGCGCACCGGCGACGATTTCCGATGCCGAGGCCGAACCGCCGTTGACGAGTACGACCAGCGGTACGTTCTTGATGTCCTTCGGCAGGCTGGCGAGGTAATCGCCCTTGTTGCCCGGACGCAGGTAGTTCTCGCGATCCGCGGTCAGGCGGATCTTGGCATCGGCGGTGCGGCCTTCGGTGTAGACGACCAGCGAGCCCTTGGGCAGGAAGGCGGCGGACACGCCGACGGCGCTGTTGAGCAGGCCGCCCGGGTCGTTGCGCAGATCGAGGACGATGCCCTTCAGCGGTGCCTTGTTGTCCTTGTAAAGCGTCTCGATCGCCTTGGCGAGCGTTTCGGTCGTGCGTTCCTGGAACTGGGTCACGCGGATGTAGCCGTAGTCCGGCTCGGCGAGCTTGAACTTGACGCTCTGCACCTGGATGACCGCGCGCTTCAGCGTCAGCACCAGCGGCTTGGCTTCGCCCTTGCGCAGGATCGTCAGCGTGACGCTGCTGCCGGCCTTGCCGCGCATCTTGTTCACGGCGTCGGTCAGCGACATGCCCTGGACCTGGGTGTCGTCGATCTTGGCGATGTAGTCGCCGGCCTTGATCCCGGCCTTGTCGGCCGGCGTATCCTCGATCGGCGAGACGATGCGGACCAGCCCGTCTTCCATGTTCACTTCGAGACCCAGGCCGCCGAATTCGCCCTGCGTGGTTTCCTGCAGGTCCTTGAAATCCTTGGCATCGAGGTAGGTCGAATGCGGGTCGAGGCCCGAGACCATGCCCTTGATGGCTTCGGAGATCAGCTTCTTGTCATCGACCGGTTCGACGTAATTCTGCTTCACCAGACCGAAAACGGTGGAGAAGGCCCGGAGTTCGTCGATCGGCAGGGGATTGGTGTTCGCGTCCTTGTCGGCAACGGCGTTGAACGACAGGGAGACAGCGACGCCGACGCCGGCGCCGACGCACAGGAGACCCAGTTTCTGCAGTTTTTGCTTCATCGTGAGGGGCTTTTTTATCCGGGTAAAGGTTTTAGCCTATCCAGCCCTGCGGGTCGAGCGGACGGCCGTTCTGTCTGAGTTCAAAATATACACCGGAATCCGCCATGCCACCGGTGTTGCCACTGGTCGCAATGGTGTCGCCCGCATTGACGCTGTCGCCGACATGCTTGAGCACGGCTTCGTTGCCGGCGTAGAGGGTCATGTATCCGCCACCGTGTTCGACGATGACGAGGTTGCCGAAACCGCGCAGCCAGTCGGCAAACACGACGCGGCCACTGGCGACCGCGTGCACCGGCTGACCAGGCGCGGCCTTGATCATCATGCCTTTCCACGTCGTGCCTTCGGCGCGCTGTGCGCCGTAGCGGCCGACGATTTCGCCCTTGGCCGGCAGCTTGAGCTTGCCCTTGAGCGAAGCGAAGGCCTTGCCGGAAAGGCTGGCATCCGGCAGGTCGTCGTTGACCTCCGCCTTGGGCTCCGGCACCGGTTTCGGCGCGGCCTTGCCTTCTGCCTTGGCCTGGGCTGCTGCGCGCGCATTGGCCTCGCGCACGGCTTTGGCCCGTGCGGCGGCTTCCGCCCGTTTTTTGGCGGCCAGCCGGGCGCGTTCGGCTTCCTGCTTTTTGATCAGTGCGTTGAGCCGGTCGATCAGCCCGGTCAGGCGTTTTTCATCGGCGCTGAGCTTCTGGATCTGGCCGCGCTGGCTGCTGATCTCGGCCGACAGCTGTTCGACCAGCGCCTGGCGCTTGTTCTGTTCCGATTGCAGGCGGCTTTTCTGCCGTTGTTTTTCGGTGCTGATCGCCGCCAGTTCATCCTGCTTGGCGCGGATTTCATCGGCGAGCTGATTCAGCGTGGCAAGCTGGTTTTCGAGCTGGCTGGCGAGCTGCTGCTGCGCGGCGACCAGATAGCGGTAATAACCGAGCGTGCGGTTGACCTGATTTGGATCCTGCTGGTTGAGCAGCAGGCGCCAGGCTTCGAGTTCGCCGCTTTTGTAACGCGTCCTGATCAGTTTGGCGAGGCGTCGCTGGCTTTGCTCGATCCTGCTGCGCACGGCGGCGATATCGCCTTCCAGTCTCGTCAGTTCGGCACTGCTCATCGCCCGCTGGGAGTTCAGGTCGCCGAGGATGCGGTTGGCGTCGGAGATCGCCGATTCGGAATCCTTGAGCGCATCGCTGGCTTCCTTGCGATCCGACTCGGTGTCGGCCAGGTCCTTCTTCAGCGCGTCGATCTGACCACGCAGCGACTTGAGCTCCTGTTGCTTCTCGACGCTTTGCTTGCGGGAAACGGGCTCGGCCGGCGCCGCGACGGCGCCGGCCGAGAGCAGCAGGGTCAGGGCGAGGACGCGCCGCACGATCAGGCGAAGTCGACGAGCGAGCGGCCGGTCATCTCGACCGGTTGCGGCAGTCCCATCAGCTTGAGCATCGTCGGCGCGATGTCGCGCAGCGCACCGGTGCCGCGTTCTGCCATCGTTGCCTCGCGGCCGATGTAAATGAACGGGACGACGTCGGTGGTGTGCTGCGTGTGCGGCTGGTGCGAATCCTTGTCGTACATCAGTTCGCAGTTGCCGTGGTCGGCGGTGATCAGCACTTCGCCGCCGATCTTCTGCATCGCCTCGACGCACTTGCCGACGCAGATATCGAGCGTCTCCACTGCCTTGACTGCCGCGTCGAAAATGCCGGTGTGGCCGACCATGTCGCCGTTGGCGAGGTTGCAGACGATCGCGGCATACTGCTGCGATTCGATTGCGGCGACGATCTTGTCGGCGACTTCGAGCGCGCTCATTTCCGGCTGCAGGTCATAGGTCGCGACCTTGGGGCTGGGCACCAGCACGCGGTCTTCGCCCGGAAATTCCTTCTCTTCGCCACCCGAGAAGAAGTAGGTGACATGCGGATACTTTTCGGTTTCGGCGATGCGCAGCTGCTTCAGGCCCAGCGAGCTGATGTACTCGCCGAAGCTGTTCTTGACCTTTTCCTTCTCGTACGCGGCCGGGAACGGGTAGCTTTCGGCGTAGCGAGTCGCGGTACAGAAAAAGCCGAATTGCGGCACGCGTGCACGGGCGAAACCGTCGAATGCAGCGTCGGTCAGCGCAACGGCAATCTGGCGGGCGCGGTCGGCTCGGAAGTTCATGAATACGGCAACGTCACCGTCTTCGATGCGCGCCGGTGCGCCGATGCTGGTGGCGCCGACGAATTCGTCGTTTTCGTTGCGCGCATAGGCAGCATTCAGTGCGTCGATTGCGGTCTCTGCGTGGTGCAGGCCCTGGCCGTCGACGATCAGCTCGTACGCAGGCGCAACGCGCTCCCAGCGCTTGTCGCGGTCCATCACCCAATAGCGGCCGACGAGGCCGACGATGCGGGCAACCCTGGCGTCGTCACAGACCTTTTGCAGTTTGGCGAGATACTGCTCGGCGCTGCGCGGCGGCGTGTCACGGCCGTCGAGGAAGGCGTGGACGTGGATCGATTTGACCCCGGCGGCGGCGGCATCCTTGATCAGGGCATGAATGTGCGCTTCGTGGGCGTGTACGCCGCCGTCGGAAACAAGGCCCATCACATGCAGCGTCTTGCCGGTGGATTTGGCTTTTTCGATTGCCTCGGCGAATACCGGGTTCTGGCCGAGCTTGCCGGCCGCGACATCGACGTCGATGCGGCTGATGTCCTGCAGCAGCACGCGGCCGGCGCCGATGTTCAGGTGACCGACTTCGGAATTGCCGAACTGGCCATCGGGCAAACCGACGAACTGTTCGGAGGCATTGATCGTGGTCCACGGGTACTGCGCGAGCACGCGGTCGATGTTCGGTTTTTTTGCTGCCGCGATCGCGTTGTCTTGGGTCTCTTCGCGGTAACCGTAACCGTCGAGAATCAGGAGAAGGACGGGTTTGACCGATACGGCAGAGTTCGCTTGCGTCATCTTGCTAGTACCTTTAGGCAAAACCGCGACGGGGCTGTAAGCTGGCGTTGCGGTCGGGTTGCAAATATCGGTAGTATTCTACCGCAATGGCATCGCTTTGCCGTCGTCACAAATTCCGCCTTCGGCCGCGCCGATTCGCCACCTGATTACTAGTTACCGCCATGCTCAACCCCCCCGAACTGATGAGCGACGAGCACATCCAGCAAGCGTCGCGTGCCATGAAGGCGATGTCGCACCCCCTGCGGCTGAAGATTCTGTGCGTGCTGGGCGAAAACGAGGTGAGCGTGCAGGACATCGTCGATGCCGTCGGCACGACGCAGTCGAACATTTCGCAGCACTTGGCGCTGATGCGCGAGAAGGGCGTGCTGCGCACGCGCAAGGACGCCAATCGCGTGTTCTACCGCGTGGGCGACATCCGTACGCTCGAGCTGGTCGAGCTGTTGCGCGACGTGTTCTGCGGCTTCTCGAAGTAAGCGTCGCGCAAAATTCGGCCGGAATCAGCGCAGCGTTTTCAGCGTTGCTTCGAGTTGGGCCGCGCTGATCCGGCCGGTGTGCGTCGCGACACGCTTGCCCTGACTGTCATAGATCGCCGTATACGGCAGTCCGCCCACCGTATTGCCTTCCTGTTTCATCAGCGCCATGGCGTCGGCCTCGCCGAGCAGCGTCGGATAATTCATCTTGTACTGCTTGGCAAAAGCGCTGACGGCCGGAGCGTCGTCGATCGCGATGCCGATGAAACGGACCTTGCCGGCGTACTGCCTGGCCAGCGTCACGAACTCCGGGATTTCCTCGCGACATGGCGAGCACCATGTCGCCCAGTAATTGACCACCACCGGTTTGCCCTTCAGCGACGAGAGCTTCTGCGGTTTGCCCGACAGGTCCTTCAGTTCGGCGTCGAAAAAGCTGCCGGCGTGGGCGGTCAGGGCCGCGCAGGCGAGCGTGAGGGCGAGCAGGGCGTGGCGTGATTTCACGGCGATCCTTCAACGGTTTGCAGCGTGGCGAGAAAAGCGTCGGCGTTCTGGAAACCGATGACGCGCTGGCGGACGAGCTTGCCCTCGGTATCGTAGAACAGCAAGGCAGGCGGACCGTACAGGCCGAAGTGCCTGAGCAGTTCGGCGTCGGCGGCGGTGTTGCCGGTGACGTCGGCACGCAGGCGCACGAAGCCGTCGAGCTTCGCCTTGACGCGTGGGTCCGGCAGGGTTTCACGCTCGAACTCGATGCAACTGACGCACCAGTCGGCGTAGAAGTCGACGATGACCGGCTTGCCGCGTGCCGCGGCGACCTTGTCCTGCAGTTCGGCGACCGACGCCACGGGCTCGAAGGTGACCGCATGTTCGCTCGGCAGCCAGCCCTGCCACAGCGGACGGGCGATCCACACCGCCATGCCGAGCAGGACGACCCCGAACAGCATTTTCATGCGGCCCATGGCCTTGCCGGACAATCGGGGCAGTACCGCGCTGCCGGCTGCGCCGATGATCAGCAATGGCGTGCCGATGCCCAGCGCCAGCGCATACAGCGCACCGCCGCCGAGTGCAACGTCACCCTGCTGTCCCAGATAGGCGAGCGCGGCGGCAAGCGGCGGTGCCACACAGGGGCCGACGATCAGCGCCGACAACGCGCCCATGACGAAGACCGGGCCGGCATGGCCGCCGGGCAAGCGGTTGGCGACGTCGTTGAGTCGGCTCTGCCAACTGCCGGGCAGTTGCAGCTGGTAGCCACCGAACATCGCGACCGCCATGGCCACGAAGAACAGTGCGAACGCGCCGATGACCACCGGCTGCTGCAGCCAGACCGTCAGCAGTGTGCCGGTCAGCGCTGCGGCGACGCCGACCAGCGTATAAGTCAGGGCCAGACCCTGCACGTAGATGGCCGTCAGCCACAGCGCCCGACCGCGACCGGTGCTGCCCGGCCCGAGCACGATGCCGGAAATGATCGGCAGCAACGGGTACATGCAGGCGGTCAGCGCAAGGCCGATGCCGGCCAGAAAGAACAGCGCGATGGTCGCGGCCTTGCTGCCGCTGAAGTAACCGTCGTCACCGGCAGTACCACCCGACAGGTCGGCGCCACCGCGATCGCCGCCGCTGCCACGGGTACTTGCGCCGAACAGCGCTGCGACACCGCCGTCCTGACCGTCGCCCAGGTGCAGCAGCTTGGTTTGCGGCGGATAGCAGACGCCGGCATCGGCGCAGCCCTGGAATTTGGCACGGATCGCCGTGCCGATCGGTGGCTTGCCCTGCAGCGCGACGGTGACGTCATG
Organism: Jeongeupia naejangsanensis; assembly: GCF_016865585.1. Taxonomy (GTDB): domain Bacteria; phylum Pseudomonadota; class Gammaproteobacteria; order Burkholderiales; family Chitinibacteraceae; genus Jeongeupia; species Jeongeupia naejangsanensis. The sequence continues at coordinate 79,678 of NZ_JAESND010000006.1, forward strand.
CTTGAACACCTCGACGCGGCCGAAGCTCGGGTCGTCCTTGAACTCGCCTTTGGGCAGTGCCGGTTTCAGCGCAGCTGCCGGTTCGGAGCTGAAGCTCATCCGGTCGCGGTACAGGTAATAACCCGGTGCGACGTTGAAATGCACGGCGTAGCCGCCATCTGCTGTCTGCACCAGTTGCGCGCGGAAAGCCTCGTCGGGGGGCAATAGAGAGGCCGGATCGGCATGGCTCAATGCTGTGAGCATTGCCGCCAACAGGCCGAGCAAGAGGCGTACCATCATGGATTCACCTCGTTGCCCAGCCAGGCCAGATAGGCGGGCAAGCCTGCCGCCACCGGTAGCGCAATGATTTCAGGCAACGTGTAAGGGTGGTGCGTGCTCAGCCACTCCTCTACGGCGGCATAGGCCGCCAGTGTGGTTTTTGCCAACAACGGAACTTCCTCGGCGGTTTCGATTCTGCCTTCCCAGCGGTAGGTCGACCGGACAGGCGCCAACCGGTTGACGCAGGCCACCAGCCGCGCCTCGACCAGCCCCGCTGCAAGCCGGTCCGCAACCGCTGCATCGGGGCAATTACAGATGATGACCACGGCGCCGTGCGGCGTGGCTGATTGATCGGGAGTATTCATGCCTTATTTGTTTCTCGCCTTTATTGTCTATCCGCTGGCCGAGATCGCCTCGATGGTGGTCATGGCCGACTGGATCGGCGCCGGCTGGGTGTTTCTCGCCCTGCTCGCGTCGGCGCTGATCGGTATCGGCATGCTGCGCCACCATCGTATCGCCGTCGCATGGTCGCTGGTCAACGATCTGAAAAGCGGCCGGCTGACGCCGCAAAGCCTGTTCTGGGTGGCCCGTTACTATATCGCCGCAATCCTGTTCATCGTCCCGGGCTTCATCGGTGATATTGCCGCGGTGGTGATGCTGCTGCCTTGGGGACGGCGTGGCGACGCAAAGGTTCCGCCGATGTCGTCCGATACGCTTGAAGGCGAGTACCGGCGTGTCGATCCGCGCAACGACGCCCAGCGCCGGCTCGACGAACGCTGAGCCGGGCTCAACGCGGCTAGGACGCCTCGTTCAGCAGGTCTGCGGGAAGGGTGTTGCAGCCATGGGTGACGACAACTTTCCGGCGTGACGACAGGCCGGACTTGATCGTCACTTGCCGTTGCGGCACCGCGAAGGCATCGGCCAGCCACGCAATCAGGCAGGCATTGGCCTTGCCGTCGACCGGCGGTGCCGCCAGCCGCAATTTCAGTGCATCGCCATGCAGGCCCACGACTTCGGTGCGCTTCGCGCCGGGTTGCACGTGCAGCCTGAGCTGCACGGTCCCGGCACCGAGGTCGTACCACGTCATCAACTGGCGACGCTGACGTGCTGCAGGATCGCGGGCTCAAGCTGGGCGACAAAGACCGACAGCACCAGCTGGATCAGCAGGATCAGGATCAGTGGGGTGATGTCGACGCCGCCAATCGGCGGGATGATCCGGCGCAGCGGCTTCAGGAAGGGGCCGGTCAGGCCGTTCAGGATCGGCATCAACGGGTTGTACGGCGCAATCCATGACATCAGCGCCTGGCCGATCACCGCGGCGAACAGCAGATAGAGCGACAGCTTCACCAGCTCGACCACGGCAACCAGTGCAAGTGCGACGGCAGTCGTCAGCGATCCGAACACGAAGGGCCAGGGCGTGATCGCCAACAGCAGGCCGTGCATCAGCAGCGCGGTCAGCCAGGCCAGCAGCAGGCTGGCGGTATCGTAGCCACGGAACGGCTTGATCCAGCGACGTACCGGCAGTACGGCCCAACTGGTCAACACCAGCACGAACTGGCCGAGCGGGTGCGCGAACGATACGCGGGCGGCCTGCAGGAAAAATCTCGTCAGCAGCAGCAGGATGAAAAACTCCGCCAGATTGCGGATCAGGAAGTTGAGCGTATCGGTCAGCATTCATCGTCCTTCGTCGGCATCGCGACCGAGTTCGTCGCCGAGTTCTTTCGAGCGGGCGGCGGCGGCCGAGGCGGCGGCAATGATCGTGCTGCGAACCTGGCTGTTTTCGAGTGCGTTGATGGCGCGCTCGGTCGTGCCGCCCTTGCTGGTGACCTTCTGGCGCAAGGTCGCGGCATCATCGTCGCTTTGCTGCGCCAGTTTCACCGCACCGGCAAAGGTCTGGTAGGCGAGGCGGCGTGCGGTGTCGGTGTCGAAGCCTTGCGCGCGTGCGGCGGCCTGCAGTGATTCCATGAAGTAGAAGACATACGCGGGGCCCGAGCCCGAGATCGCGGTGACGCCATCCAGATCGCCCTCGTCGTCGACCCAGACGATCTCGCCGGTCGATTCGAGCAGGCGCGTGGCCAGTTGGCGGTCGGCGTCGCTGCTCGCCGGCGCCGCGTAGGCACCGGAGATGCCGGCCTGGACCAGCGCCGGGGTGTTCGGCATGACGCGGATGATGCGTTCGGTGCCGCCCAGCCAGCGGCCGATTGCATCGCAGCGAATGCCGGCCGCGATCGAGACGACGAGGGCATCGCCGAGTTGCGGCGCGATGCCTTCGGCCACGGTGCGGAACTGCTGTGGCTTGATCGCGAATACCACGGCATTGCTCGGCGGGAGCGCTTCGTCAGGCGCCGAAGCGGAAACGCCGAAATCGGCGTGCAGTTGTGCACGCTTGGCCGCATCGGGTTCGACGACGTGGATTTCGCTGCCGGCGAAGCCGCGTGCGACCATGCCGCCGATCATCGCGGTCGCCATGTTGCCGCCACCGATAAAGGTAATTCGCATTCCGCTGTCTCCTGTTTTCATCTTGTTAGTGTGGGGTCGTGCGCCGACCGAAAATTGCCGTACCGATACGGACTAGGGTCGCACCTTCGGCGATCGCGACCTCCAGGTCGGCCGACATGCCCATCGAGAGCGTGTCGATCCTGTAGCCTTCGTCATTCAGCTGTTGCTGCAGTTTGCGCAACAGTGCGAACTGCGTCGAAAGTTTGCGCGTGTCGTCAGTCGGTTCGGGGATGCACATCAGCCCGCGCAGCTTCAGCCGCGGCAGGGCCGCAATCGCATTCGCCAGCGTCACGACCTCGTCGGGCGCGACGCCCGACTTGCTGACCTCGCCGGATACATTGACCTGGATGCAGACATTCAGTTCGCCCAGCGTGTCCGGGCGCTGGGCCGACAGGCGCTCGGCGATCTTCTGCCGATCGACGGCGTGTACCCAGTCGGCGCCTTCGGCGACGCTACGCGTCTTGTTGCTTTGCAACGGACCGATGAAATGCCATTCGATTTCATCCAGGTCGGCCAAGGCCGCTCGCTTGGCGGCGAACTCCTGGACATAGTTCTCGCCGAAGGCGCGCTGGCCATGGCCGTACAGCGTGCGGACCGCCTCGGCCGGGAATGTTTTGCTGACCGCGAGCAGACGCACCGAATCGCGAGGGCGTTGGATGCTTACAACCGCCTCGTCGATGCGCCGGAGCACGTCTTGCCACGCTTCAAACATCGTTGCCATAATGGATTTGCCTTGATCTGGCCCTCGTCTTGCGGCCCTTTTCTGCGTTCGGATCTGCCACGGCAGAAGGACAAAATTATAAATGGAAATTTCTGAACTCTTGGCCTTTGCCGTCAAGAACAAGGCATCCGACCTGCACCTGTCGTCCGGCCTGCCGCCGATGATCCGCGTGCACGGCGATGTCCGGCGCATCAACCTGCCGGCGATGGACCACAAAGACGTTCATGACATGGTCTACGACATCATGAACGACGGCCAGCGCAAGATCTACGAGGATACGCTCGAGTGCGACTTCTCGTTCGAGATCCCCAATCTGTCGCGCTTCCGGGTCAATGCCTTCGTGCAGAACCGCGGTGCCGGCGCCGTGTTCCGGACCATTCCGTCCAAGGTGCTGACGCTCGAGGAGCTGAATGCGCCGCGCGTGTTCACCGAGATCGCCCAGAATCCCCGCGGCCTCGTGCTCGTCACCGGACCGACCGGCTCGGGCAAATCGACGACGCTGGCCGCGATGGTCAACCACATCAACGAAAACGATTACGGCCACATCCTGACCGTCGAAGACCCGATCGAATTCGTCCATCAGTCGAAGAAGTGCCTGATCAACCAGCGCGAAGTCGGTCCGCATACGATGAGCTTTTCGAACGCGCTGCGTTCGGCACTGCGGGAAGACCCGGACGTCATCCTCGTCGGCGAATTGCGCGACCTCGAAACGATCCGGCTGGCGCTGACCGCGGCCGAAACCGGCCATCTGGTGTTCGGGACGCTGCATACCAGCTCGGCGGCGAAGACGATCGACCGTGTCGTCGACGTGTTCCCGGCCGCCGAAAAGGAAATGGTCCGGGCGATGCTGTCCGAATCGCTGCGTGCGGTGATTTCGCAGACGCTGCTGAAGACCAAGGACGGCCAGGGGCGGGTTGCGGCGCACGAAATCATGATCGGCATCCCGGCAATCCGTAACCTGATCCGCGAGAACAAGATCGCGCAGATGTATTCGTCGATCCAGACCGGCCAGCAGTACGGCATGCAGACGCTCGATCAGTGCTTGCAGGGCCTGCTGCAGCGCAATATCGTTTCGGCCGCCGAAGCGCGGACCAAGGCGGCCAATCCGGACCACTTCAAGGGCTGAGTCCGTACGGACCCGCCGAAGCAACGACAATCACAAGGCGGCTTCGCCATAGAAGAAGAGCAGGATCATGGAGAAAGAACAGTCCGCCAAGTTCATGCACGACTTGCTGCGTCACATGCGCGCCAAGGAAGCATCCGATCTATTCATCACCGCCGACTTCCCGCCGGCGATGAAGATCGACGGCCGGGTCACGCCGGTTTCGAACCAGGTGCTTTCCGCACAGCACACCAAGGAGCTGGCGCGGGCGATCATGAACGATCGTCAGGCCGAAGAGTTCGAAGGCACCAAGGAGTGCAACTTCGCGATCAGCCCGGGCAACCTCGGGCGTTTCCGCGTCAATGCCTTCATCCAGCAAGGGCGCGTCGGCATGGTGTTGCGGACGATCAACTCTGAGATTCCGAAGCTCGAGGATCTCGGCTTGCCGCCAGTGCTGAAAGACATCGCGATGACCAAGCGCGGGCTGGTGATCTTTGTCGGCGGTACCGGTTCGGGCAAGTCGACCTCGCTCGCGGCGATGGTCGGCCATCGCAATGAAACGGCTTACGACCACATCATCACGATCGAGGACCCGATCGAATACGTGCACGAGCACAAGCGCTCGATCGTCACGCAACGTGAAGTCGGCGTCGATACCGATTCGTGGATGGCGGCGCTGAAGAACACGCTGCGGCAGGCGCCGGACGTGATCCTGATCGGTGAAATCCGCGACCGCGAGACGATGGACTACGCGATCGCCTTCGCCGAAACCGGCCACTTGTGTATGGCGACCCTGCACGCCAACTCGTCGAACCAGGCGCTCGACCGGATCATCAACTTCTTCCCCGAAGAGCGCAAAGCCCAGCTGCTGATGGACCTGTCGCTCAACCTCAAGGCTTTCGTGTCGCAGCGTCTGGTGCCGCACCGCGCCGGCAAGGGCCGCGTTGCGGCAGTGGAAGTCATGCTGAACAGTCCGCTGATTTCTGAACTGATCTTCAAGGGCGATGTCCACGAGATCAAGGAAATCATGAAGCGTTCGCGCGAGCTGGGTATGCAGACTTTCGACCAGAGCCTGTTCGAACTCTACGAAGCAGGCAAGATCAGTTACGAAGACGCCTTGCGCAATGCCGACTCGGTCAACGACTTGCGGCTGCAGATCAAGCTCAACGGCTCCGAGGCGAAGCAGAAGGACGTGCTGAGCGGTTTCGATCATCTGGATATCGTTTGAAACGGCGACCCCTTTCTGCGGTGATGTTCATGAAAGCCGGTTCGTTGTCCCGCTGTTTGATGGCGCTGATGCTCGGTGCCCCTGCGGTCGCGGTGCACGCTGCCTCGCTGGGCGAGTTGCAGCTGCACTCGGCGCTGGGCGAGCGCTTCGACGCGTCGATCCCGGTCCGGCTTGCGGCGGGTGAAAACTTGGGCAGCGCCTGTTTCCGCCTGGTAGCGGATGCGGTCGAAGGCGATGCGGCCTCGCTGGTCAATGCCCGGCTGCGCTATCAGGGCGAGGGCGCGCGTGGCGAGCTGCAGATTGTCGGTATCGAACCGTTGCAGGAGCCGATGCTGCAACTGGTCGTGCGCGTGCAGTGCCGTGACGACGAGCAGCCGCGTTTCCAGCGCAGCTACAACGTACTGGTCGACCCGCGCGACTATACGACGTCGCGTGGCAACCGGCGTGCGGCGCCGGTCCGGAACGAACGGCGCTATCCGGCACTTGGTGGCAGCTTGCGGGTGGCCGACGGCGATACGGTCGCGCAGCTGGCGCGGCATTATTTTCCGAATGACCGGGCAGGGCGTGCGCGCTTCATCGACGACCTGTATCAGCAGAATCCGGATTTGCCACAAGGTCTCGAGGCGCCGTTGCCCGAGGATGTCTTGCTGGCCCTGCCGCGTGCCGGCGGCGCTGCCGTGCCGAAGCCGGTCGCGCCCCCCATACAGCCGCAGCTGCGTCCAGCGCCGCAAGTAGCCGATACGCTCAGTGTCTCGGTTCCCGAGCCGCTACCGACAGTCCCCGCGCTGCCGACGACCCGGGCGCCGCAGGCGGACGGGGAGTTCAGGCTGCAATTGTCGTCCGGCCAGCTTGATATCGGCCGCGAGTCCGAATTGTCGCCAGAGGAGCGGCTCAAGCTGCGCGAGCGCTTGCTCACGCTGACCTCCGATGACCAGACGTCACAGCTGATGGCGCTCAAGTATCAGGTCGCACAGCTTGAAAAGCAGTTGAACACGCTGCGGCAGGACAGGCCGTCCGTGACGCATGCCAGCGCGGTGAAGCCGGGCCGCGACCCTGCCGATGACGGTTTTTCACCGTGGTGGCTGTCGCTGTTGCTGCTGATTCCGCTCGGTTTTGTCGGCTGGCGCTGGCGTACCCGGCAGCAGGATTACGGCGACGCCTTCTCGCTGGCCCACCCGCGCGAAAGCGGCGGAACGATCATGATGCGTGCCGCGACGATGCCGCCGTCCGAGCCGCGCATCCGTTCGGCGCTCGGTGCGACGACGCTGGTGCAGAACATCGGCCAGATCGCCGACGAATTCCACAACGACGATGTGGATGTCGTTCAGCCGGGCAACGTTTCGGAAGAAGCGCAGCTGCTCATCGATCACGGCCTGATCCAGCAGGCGATCAATCTGCTCAATCACGAGATCGAGCAGCATCCGACCGCGCTGGCATTGTGGATGAAGCTGTTCGACGTTTACCGCCAGAACGACATGAAGCAGCCTTTCCAGGAACGCGCGGTTGCGTTCCGGCTGCAGTTTGCCAGCGATGCGCTGTGGCAGCAGGTCCAGGGGATCGGCCAGCGGGTCGATCCGGAGAATCCGCTGTACCGCTCGCTCGACGACAGCATCGATCACCAGCTCGATCTGAGGACCGCCGCCGAGCCGATGATCGTGCCGGATGCGTTCGATTTTGCCGCCGCGATGCATCAGGATGCCGGTCTGCAACCACCGGCCTCGGTGGTCGAGGTGCCCGAGGACGACGATGGCGTACCGCCGCTGCCGTCGATCGAGGAGCTGGATTTCCAGCTCGAGCCGTTTGCCGAAGCGCCGTCGGTGCTGGCGATGCCGTCGGCGCCGCTGCTGCCCGAGCCGCCGCCGGTACGGAGCGTCGACCCGGCCGATTTCGTCAGCGACGACCCGCTGCTGCAGCAGGTGGCGCGCCATCTGGCGCAGGGTGAAACCGAGGCGGCGTATCGCTTGCTGGAGCAGGCGCTGCTGCACGGCAACAGCATGGAACAGCGGCTGACGGCGATGAAGTGGCTCGACAAGCTGGCGCCGGTACGCGGCATCTGACGACGCTGTGACACCGAAAAAACAAAGCCGCCCAAGGGCGGCTTTGTTTTCGAGCGCGAGCGCGGTCAGTTTGCCAGTACGCGCGCAAGATAGTGGCCGGTATGGCTGGCCGGATTGGCCGCGACGGCTTCCGGCGTGCCGCAGGCGATGATCTGGCCGCCGCCGGCACCGCCTTCCGGGCCGAGGTCGATCACCCAGTCGGCCGTCTTGATCACGTCGAGGTTGTGCTCGATCACGACAACGGTGTTGCCATGCCCTGACAGGCGCTGCAGTACCGAGAGCAGCAGGTCGATATCGTGGAAGTGCAGGCCGGTGGTCGGCTCGTCGAGGATGTAGAGCGTGCGACCGGTATCGCGCTTGGAGAGTTCGAGCGCCAGCTTGACCCGTTGCGCTTCGCCGCCCGACAGCGTCGTCGCGCTCTGGCCGAGGCGGATGTAGCCGAGGCCGACGTCCATCAGCGTCTTGAGCTTGCGCGCCACCGTCGGCACGGCCTCGAAGAACGCCAGCGCCTGCTCGACCGTCATCTCCAGCACTTCGGTGATGTTCTTGCCCTTGTACTGGACCTCGAGCGTTTCGCGGTTGTAGCGCTTGCCGTGGCAGACGTCGCACGGCACGTAGACGTCGGGCAGGAAGTGCATCTCGACCTTGAGCACGCCGTCGCCCTGGCAGGCTTCGCAGCGGCCGCCCTTGACGTTGAACGAGAAGCGGCCCGGGCCGTAGCCGCGCTCACGGCTCGACGGCACGCCGGCAAACAGCTCGCGGATCGGCGTGAACAGGCCGGTATAGGTCGCCGGGTTCGAGCGCGGGGTGCGGCCGATCGGGCTCTGGTCGACGCTGATCACCTTGTCGAAATGGTCCATGCCGTTGACGTCGTGGAACGGCGCCGGTTCGGCCGATGCGCCGTTGAGTTCCTTCGCCGCCAGCGTGTACAGCGTATCGTTGATCAGCGTGCTCTTGCCCGAACCCGACACGCCGGTGATCGCGACGAACAGGCCGACCGGCAGCGCCAGATTCACATACTTGAGGTTGTTGCCGTGCGCGCCCTTGAGCGTCAGCCAGCGATCCGGTTCCGGATCGCGACGCTTGGCCGGGATCGCGATCTTGCGTGCGCCGGAGAGGAACTGGCCGGTGATCGAGCGCGGCTCCTTCATGATGTCGTCGGGGTGGCCGGCGGCGATCACTTCGCCGCCGTGCACGCCGGCGCCGGGGCCGATGTCGATGAGGAAGTCGGCGGCGCGGATCGCGTCTTCGTCGTGCTCGACGACGATGACGCTGTTGTCGAGGTCGCGCAGCCGCACCAGCGTACCGAGCAGGCGGTCGTTGTCGCGCTGGTGCAGGCCGATCGACGGTTCGTCGAGCACGTACATCACGCCGGTCAGGCCCGAACCGATCTGGCTCGCCAACCGGATGCGCTGTGCTTCGCCGCCCGACAGCGTGTCGGCGCTGCGCTCCAGACTCAGGTAGTCGAGACCGACGTTGACGAGGAAGCCCAGCCGTTCGCGGATTTCCTTGACGATTTTTTCGGCAATCTGGGCTTTTGCGCCTTCAAGCTGCAGCCCTTCGAAAAACGCCGCGGTATCACGCAGCGCCATCTGCGCGATGTTGTGCAGGTTCTCGGTACCAACCTTCACATGCCGCGCCTCGCGGCGCAGGCGTGAGCCCAAGCAACTGGGGCAGGGCTGGTTGTTCTGGTATTTGGCGAGTTCTTCGCGAACAGCCGACGAGTCGGTTTCGCGGTAGCGGCGCTCGAGGTTCGGGATGATGCCTTCGAAGGCGTGGATGCGTTCGAACTTGCTGCCGCGCTCGTTCATGTACGTGAAGGCGATTTCGTCGCGCCCCGAACCGTGCAGCACCACCTGCTGTACGGTGTCGCCCAGTTCATTCCACGGCGTGTTGACGTCGAAACCGAAGTGGTTCGCCAGGCTCAGCAGCATCTGGAAATAGAACTGGTTGCGCTTGTCCCAGCCCTTGATCGCGCCGGCGGCGAGGCTCAGCTCCGGATGGGCGACGACGCGCTTCGGATCGAAGTAGGTGATCTGACCCAGGCCGTCGCACTTCGGGCAGGCGCCCATCGGGTTGTTGAACGAGAACAGCCGCGGTTCGAGTTCGGGCAGGCTGTAGCTGCACACCGGGCAGGCGAACTTGGCCGAAAACCAGTGTTCCTTGCCGCTGTCCATTTCTAGCGCGATCGCTCGGCCGTCGGCATGGCGCAGCGCGGTCTCGAACGATTCGGCCAGACGCTGCTTAAGGTCCTCGCGCACCTTGAGCCGGTCGATGACGACGTCGATCGTGTGCTTCTTGTTCTTGTCGAGCTTGGGGACGGCGTCCATTTCGTAGACTTCGCCGTCGACGCGCACGCGGACGAAGCCCTGTGCACGCAGCTCGTCGAACAGGTCGAGGTTTTCGCCCTTCTTGCCGACGATGACCGGCGCCAGCACCATCAGCTTGGTGTCTTCGGGCAGCGCCAGCACGTGGTCGACCATCTGGCTTACCGTCTGCGACTGCAGCGGCAGCTCGTGATCGGGGCAGTAGGGCGTACCGACGCGCGCGAACAGGAGACGCAGGTAGTCGTGGATCTCGGTGACGGTGCCGACGGTCGAGCGCGGATTGTGGCTGGTGGCCTTCTGCTCGATCGAGATCGCCGGGCTAAGGCCTTCGATCAGGTCGACGTCGGGCTTTTCCATCAGCTGCAGGAACTGCCGCGCATACGCCGACAGCGATTCGACATAGCGCCGCTGACCTTCGGCATAGAGCGTGTCGAACGCCAGCGAAGACTTGCCGGAACCCGAGAGGCCGGTGATCACCACGAGCTTGCCGCGCGGAATGTCGAGATTGACGTTCTTCAGATTGTGCGTCCGTGCGCCGCGGATGCGGATCAGCGGTGTGTCTGCGTCGGCGGGGCGGTAGCTCATGGCATGCTCGTCAAGGTTGAAAAGGCAACCACCTAGTTTACCGGAGAACATTTGTCGGCGTGCATGCCGATCTTGCCCGCAACGTCCAGCCGATTGCGTCCGGCTGCGGCGAACCCGCCGGTTTTGCTAGAATCGCGTCTTTCGCTCCAACCGCTGCCGCTCATGTCCCCGCTAGAACTTCGTGCCGCCTCCGGGCTTGCCGGGCTGTACGCCCTGCGCATGCTCGGCATGTTCCTCGTGCTGCCGGTCTTCGCCGTCTACGCCGGTCACATGCCCGGCGGTGACAACCATGCTCTCGTCGGGCTGGCGTTCGGTGCCTTCGGCCTGACGCAGGCGCTGTTGCAGCTGCCGTTCGGGATGTGGAGCGATCGCGTCGGTCGCAAGAAGGTGATCTACATCGGTCTGGCGCTGTTTGCGCTCGGCAGCATCATGTGTGCGATGGCGGACCATATCGTCTGGCTGATCGTCGGTCGCGCCGTGCAGGGCGCCGGTGCGATTTCGGCGGCCATCACCGCCTTGCTGGCCGATCTGACGCGCGAAGAGCACCGGACCAAGGCCATGGCGATGATCGGTGCCAGCATCGCCGGCACTTTCGCGGTGTCCCTCGTCGTGGCGCCGAAGCTGGCCGACTGGATCGGCCTGCCGGGCATTTTCATGCTGACGGCCGCCTTGGCGCTGATCGCCATCGTCGGCGTTGCCAAGGTCATTCCGAGCCCGACGGTGTCGCGTTTCCATTCGGACGCCGAGACCAAGGCCAGCCGGCTGCCGGCGGTACTGCGCGATCCGCAGCTGCTGCGGCTCAACTACGGCGTATTCGCCTTGCATGCCGCGCAGATGGCGATGTTCACGGTCATGCCGCTGTTGCTGGCCAAGGTCGGCCATCTCGATGTGTCGCGGCACTGGTGGATCTACCTGCCGGTGGTCCTGCTCAGCTTCGTGCTGATGGTGCCGGCGGTGATCTACGGCGAGAAGAAACGCCAGCTCAAGCGTGTCTTTCTCTGGGCGATCGGACTGATGTTCGCCGCGCAGATCGGCATGACGCTCTACATGCCCAGCCTGACGATGATCGTCGTCTGGCTGGCGCTGTATTTCATCGCCTTCAACGTGCTCGAGGCAATCCAGCCCAGCCTGATTTCGAAGATCGCCCCGGCGGATGCCAAGGGAACGGCGATGGGGGTCTACAACACCTGCCAGTCCGCGGCGATGTTCCTCGGTTCGGCGCTCGCGGGCTGGCTGTACCAGCGCTACGACTCGCCGGCACCGGTGTTCGCGCTGTCGGCCGCTTTTGTCGGCCTCTGGCTGCTCGTGGCGTGGCGGATGCGTGCGCCCAAGCCGGTCAGGACCCAACTCTTTCACATTGGCGAGGGATGGCAGGGCGATCCGGCCGCGCTGTCTGATAAACTTTCACGGATTGCCGGCGTTTCCGAAGCCGTCGTGTTGCTGGACGAGCGGGTGGCCCTGCTCAAGGTGATGCAGGACGGCTGGAATGAAGACGAGGCTAAACAATTGATTATGGAGACGCACTGATGGCTTCCTTGAACAAGGTCATCCTGATCGGCAACCTCGGGCGCGATCCCGAGGTTCGCTACTTGCCCAACGGCGACGCGGTATGCAATTTCAGCATCGCGACGACCGAAAACTGGAAGGACAAGTCCGGTCAGAAGCAGGAAAAAACCGAGTGGCACAACATCACCATGTACCGCCGTCTGGCTGAAATCGCCAGCCAGTACCTGAAGAAGGGCAGCTCGGTCTACATCGAAGGCAAGCTGCAGACCCGCAAGTGGCAGGACAAGCAGACCGGCGCCGACCGTTACACCACCGAAATCATCGCCGACCAGATGCAGATGCTCGGCGGCCGCTCGGGTGGCGGCGGTGGTGGCTCGATGGACCAGGGCGGTGGCGGTTACGACGACTTCAACCAGAGCTACGCCCCGGCCCCGGCTGCTGCGCCGGCGGCACGTCCGCAGGCCGCACCGGCACCGAAGCGCAGCTTCGACGATTTCGAGGACGATATCCCGTTCTGAAATGTGCCTTGCAATCCGAGGTGCCAGCAAAAACCCCGCGACATCGCGGGGTTTTTTGTTGCCGGCTAGTGCGGATCGGGTCGCCGTTCCATTTGCAGGTACACGCCCTTGTCCTCGATGGGGACAAAGCCGAGCCGCAGGTAAAGCTGCAACACTGGATTGGTTTTGTCGACATGCAGCTGCACGGGCTTGTCCTGTGCAAAGCAGGCCGTGAGCAGTGCCGTGCCGAGCCCACGATTGCGGTACTCGGGCAGCAGGCTCAGGTCGATGATGCGCAAGGCCTCCTCGGCGTGCTGGAGGTAGAGGCGACCGACGGGCGTGTCGTCATGCAGGACCAGCCAGAACGCGGCATCTGGGTAGGCAAAGTACGCCCGTTGCTGGGCGACGAACTGCATCTGCACGAAGGCGTCGCGTTGCGCGTCCTGCCAGCCCAGTGCGCCCAGTTCGTCGGCGCGGGTCGATGCGTAAAGCCGCAGCAGGAAAGGTTGGTCTTCCGCGGTCACCGTACGCAGACGCAGGTGCGGATGAACGAGAGCGGGGGCGTCGATCGTTGCGTGCATGGCGTTCCAGCGTGGCGAGGAGAAACGGGGCCGGCCGCCCGAGCGGCCGGCCTGGACCCGGTTACGGCCGGGGCGGGAAGTCGCCTTGCAGGGCGATGCAGAAGTTGACTGCCTGGTAGGGCTGGCGGTTCTCGTGTGCGGTGCCGCCGCCGACAGCCTGCACGACCTGCGGTGCCAGTGCGGTCAACGGGGCCGCCTTGTCGGCCGAGATGTAAGTATTGCTGTTCGGTGCCTGGAGTCGGGCAGGCAAACGTCCCGTGCCAGTCGCCGATGCCGGTCGGCCGATGTCGGCGTAGGCAGTGTGAGTGTGGTTCGGCATGTTCGCCGTGGTGACCGTGACGCTTGCAGTGCCCAGGCGTTCGCCGTACTGGTTGTTGACCGTGCCGATGACCGCCAGGCCGCGCAGGTCGGGCAAGCCGAACGTCGTCCTGCCGTCGCCACCATAGGTCGTCCCGAGGAGGGTGAACAGCGCGGTGTTCTGCGAAATCGGCAGAATCTGGCCGTCGCAGAATGCCCAGCCTTCCGGTGCGTAGTTGCAGCCGAAAATCCGGATTTCTCCGATGTACTGATCTGACATGTCTCTGGCTCCTCTCACTCAGCCTTGCGACGGGAAGTAACCCGTCGTGGCGATGATGTAGTTGATCGACAGCGTCGGCATCAGGTTCGGGATCGGCTGGTTGCCGCCCGTGCTGCCCAGCGCCTGCGGCGACAGCCGCTGTTTGGTCGGCGAGTTGGCAAGGCCGCTGTTGTAAAAGGCAACGGGGCCGGTCGCCAGCGCGAAGTTGTTGTCGGCACCGATATTGGTGGCCGGATTGCTGCTGACGGACAGCGTGTGCGTGTGTGCCGGCAGCTGGGCTTGGGTCAGGGTGACGCTTTCGGTCCCCAGCTTCTGGCCGATGACGCGGTTGCTGGTTTGCGGCCCCTGCCCCTGGCCGATCGGCAACTGGCCGGTCAGGTTCGGGACGCAAAAGGTGGTGACGCCATCGCCACCGTAGGTGGTGCCGATCAGGGTATACAGCACCTCGTTTTCGCTGATCGGCAATGCCTGACCCTGACAAAAGGCCCAGCCCACCGGTGCGTATTTGCCGGCAAACAGCCGTACTTCACCCACAAACGGTTCTGACATGGTCTCTCCTCAGGATCTGGTCGGGTAGATACCGCTCAGGCAGATGATGTAGTTCATCACCAGCGAGGGCTGCATGTTGTTGCGGGCTTCGCCACTGCCGGTGATGCCGCAGGCTTCATCCTGCAGGGCCGTCAGATTGGCTGCGCTGGCGTACAGATTGGGGCCGGCACCGGAGATATTGGGGTCGGTATCACTGTGCAGGTTGCTGGTCGCGAGCAGCCTGTCGCCGTTCGTGCCGACATTCGCTGCCGTCGCCGGTTGCCCGGATACCGCGAAGGTGTGGGTATGCGGCGGCAGATTGGCCGTCGTCAGCGCCACCGTTTCCTGGCCTGCACTCTTGCCTTGCTGGTAGTTGATGTCGGCCGGATTCCGATGAACTGGCGTGCGGCCGCGCAGGTCGGGCAGGGCAAAGTTGGTGGTGCCGTTGCCGCCGTACTGCGTGTTCAGAAGTGAAAACAGGGCTTGATTCTGATTGATCGGGAGCAACGCGCCATTACAGAACGCCCAGCCTCTCGGGGCGATCGGAAAGGCGCACAGCTTTATTTCTCCGAGGTAGGGATCCACAACAACCTCCTTCTGATGTTACTCAGCGCTGCGTCGACAAAACGCTTGCCGCGACCGGCAAGCGGGGAGGGCGAGCCGGACGCAATTCGCGACCAGCCCGCCCGTATTTAATCGACAGATGATATACGCGGTTATTTTGGTGTTTGTAATGAAAAGCCTGTCTTGAGTGTGGGTGCGTTGCATACAAACACCACAATGAAGCTGATATGAGCTTTCGCCACGCTTTGCAGAATAATGCAAGTATCCTCTCGGTATAGTGTTGCTTTTTCAATTGTTTGGCGCTGAATCCGGCTCGCTGGTCAGGATGGACAAGCGATGCACATCAGCCAGGCAATTGATGTCGGCAGTAAATTCCAGGTAGTAAGGTTGAGTGGCTTTGCTTGGCGCATGGCTTCGGGAGAAGGGTTTTTCCGTCGCCGGGTTACTGTGGGTGGCGGCCTGAACTTCAGATAAAAAATGATTCCGTGTAAGGCGGGAAGGGGCGGGAATGGGTAACTGCGATGTGCTTGGAGGGGCGAGGCTCCGGCTGCAAAGCCTGTCCGGCGTGCTGGCGTTGATTTTGGCGCTTGTCGGCCTGGGCAGACGGATCATGCCGTTGACCGACTCGGTGGCAGGCATGCTTCGCCGCTCGCGGCTGGCCTGGTTGGCGGGACTGATGATCGGTTTGTCGTCGTCCATGGCAGCCGCCGCATCCTGCTCCATCACTTGGAATCTGACCAACAACGGCCAAGCTGGCGCCTATTCCTACACGCTCTCTGGCGCCGACAACAGCGCTTGTGATCCTGGCAACGGGAGTGGCGGTGTCTACACCTCGATGGGGGGCAGCACAGCCGATTTTACCGAGCCTGACGGCGGCGTTAAGGGCGTGGATGAATTTGTCAATAAACTTTATTACACGCTGCCCAACCCGGCATATTCAGGCACCAAGAACGTGGCTTGGTACAACGCGCTCGGAGATACGATCACGGTCACGATCAACGTGACCGGCGGTACGCCTGTACCGACAATCACGTCCATTTCCCCGACCTCCGGCTCGACCGGCGGCGGCACCAGCGTCACGATCACCGGTACCGGCTTCACCGGTGCGACCGCGGTCAAGTTCGGAGCGACCAATGCCGCCCCCGGCTCGGTTGTCGTCAACAGTGCGACCTCGATCACCGCGACATCGCCAGCCGGCTCGGGCACCGTCAACGTCAGCGTGACGACGCCCGGCGGCACCGCTACGTTGACCGGGGCGTTCACTTACGTCGCGCCTGCGCCGACCGTGACGTCGGTTTCACCGTCATCCGGCCCGGAGGCGGGCGGCACCAGTGTGACGATCACCGGTACCGGCTTCAGCAGTGCAAATGCGGTCAGGTTCGGCGCGACCAATGCCGGTTCGGTTATCGTCAACAGCGATACCTCGATTACCGCGACATCACCGGCCGGTTCGGGCACAGTTGACATCACCGTGACCACGCCCGGCGGTACCAGCGCGACCAGTGCAGCGGATCAGTTCACCTACACCGTGCCCGCGCCGGCCGTTTCCGGTGTTTCCCCCAACTCCGGCCCGACCGCAGGCGGCACCAGCGTGACGATCACCGGTACCAATTTTACCGGTGCGACCGCGGTCAAGTTCGGTGCGACGAATGCCGGCTCCGTCGTCGTCAACAGTGCGACCTCGATTACCGCAACGTCGCCGGCTGGTTCGGGGACCGTAGACGTCACCGTGACGACGCCCGGCGGCACCAGCACGACCAGTGCAGCGGATCAGTTCACCTATGTAGCAGCCCCGGTCGCCGGCAGCGCCAGTGCCACTGTGAGCCATGGCAGCAGCAGCAATACGATTACCCTGAACCTTTCCGGCGGAACCGCGACCAGCGTGGCCGTCGGCACCCAGGCGGCGCACGGCACGGCGGCCGCATCCGGCACCACGATCAGCTATACCCCGGTCTCGTCGTACTCCGGGACCGACAGTTTCACCTATACCGCGACCAATGCCAGCGGTACGTCGGCACCGGCAACGGTCTCCATCACTGTCAGCGACGCGACGATCAGCTACGCGCCCACGCCCAACAACGGCACGGTCGGCGTGGCGTACAGCCAGTCGTTGGGCGGGGCGAGTGGTGGTACGGCACCTTATATCTACACCCTGGAAACCGGCAGCCTGCCGGCGGGGCTGACCTTGGCCAGCAACGGTCTGCTGTCGGGGACGCCTACCGGGCACGGCACCTTCAACTTCACGATCAAGGCAACCGACAGCAGTACCGGCAACGGGCCGTTCAACAAGATCACGACCGGCTTGTCGATGACGATCAGCTCGCCGACGATTTCGCTCAATCCGACCACGCTGGCATCGGCCACGGTGGCAACGTCCTACAGCGGGGCCGTCTCCGCGTCGGGCGGGGTAGGGCCTTATACCTACACGCTCAATTCCGGCGCGCTGCCGCCAGGCTTGAGCCTGAACGTCAGTACCGGCGGCATCAGCGGTACGCCGACTGCCGGCGGCACGTACAACTTCCAGCTCAAGGCGACCGATAGCGCCAGTGGCGGCCCGTACAACGGCATTCAGTCCTACACGCTGACCGTCGGGGCGCCGACGATTTCGGTCTCGCCGACCAGCCTGTCGGCAGCCACGGTGGCGGCCGGCTACAACCAGACGGTTTCGGCCAGCGGTGGCACCGCGCCGTACAGTTTTTCGGTGAAGTCCGGCGCATTGCCGGCGGGCCTGAGCCTGAATGCGGCAAACGGCACGATCAGCGGTACACCGACGGCGGCTGGTCCGTTCAATTTCACGATCGAGGCAACGGACAGCAGTACCGGTACCGGTGCACCGTACCAAAATAGCCGCACCTATACGCTGAACGTCAGTGCGTCCACCTTGGCGATGAGTCCGGCCAGTGGCAGCGCATTCAACGGCAACGTCGGGACCGGTTTCAGCCAGAGCTTTGTCGTTTCCGGCGGGGTGGCGCCGTACCAGTTCGCTACGCTGTCGGTGACCGGCGGCACCATGCCGACCGGGCTGGGGTTCAATACCGCAAGCGGCACCCTGTCGGGGACGCCGACCAGCGCCGGCACAGTGGCGTTCGACATCACCGGTTCCGACAGCACCGGCGGTGCCGGCTCGACCCCGGTCACCCACTCGTACACGCTGACGGTGGCGGCGCCGACGCTGGCACTGTCGCCGGGTACGCTGGCGAACGCGGTCCAGGGCACGGCATACAACCAGACGCTGAGCACCTCCGGCGGCAGCGCGCCCTACAGCTATGCAGTGACGACCGGCAGCCTGCCGAGCGGGCTGACGCTGAGCAGTGCGGGTGTGCTGTCCGGTACGCCGACGGCGACCGGCGGCTCTACCTTCACCATCACCGCGACCGATGCCCACGCGTTCACGACCAGCCGTAGCTACAGCGTCTTGACCAATCCGGCTGTGCCGGTTGCAGGGCCAATCAGCGCAACCGTGCCCTGGAATACGGCAACGCCGATCGATCTGGCGACGGTGATGACTGGCGGGCCGGCGAGCAGCGTGACGGTCAGCACGGCGGCGGGACACGGCAGCGTGACGATCAGCGGTTCCGTGGCGACGTATACGCCGGCACCGGGCTACTCGGGCAGCGACAGCTTCGCTTATACCGCCACCAACGTCAGCGGCATGTCGGTGGCGATCGTCAGCATTACGGTCAACCCGCAAGGCGTCGTTGCCGGTGCGGTTGCCGCAACCGTGGCGTTCAACAGCGGTGCCAATCCGATTGCGCTCAACCTGAGCGGCGGCGCGGTCACCAGCGTTGCTGTCGCGACGGCACCGGCGCACGGCACCGTCAATGTCAGCGGTACGACGATCAGCTATGCACCGACCGCCGGCTATACCGGCACCGACAGCTTCACCTACACCGGTACCAACGCCAGTGGCACATCGGCGCCGGGCAAGGTCGACATCGTCGTCAACCCGCCGCTCCCCGTGCCGCAGGCGATGGCGACCACGGTCGTGGCCAACAGTGGCGGCAACGTCATTGCGCTGCAGATCGACGGTGGTCCGGTAACCAGCATCGCGGTCGTCGCACCACCGCAGCACGGCAAGCTGGAGATCGTCGGCCTCGGTGCCAACCGCAAGGTGCTTGCCAGCATCGCTTCGCCGGGCAGCACGCAGCCTGCGGTCACGTACACGCCGACCCCGGGTTTTGCCGGCACCGACAGCTTCAGCTACACCGCGACCAACGCGGCCGGTACGTCGGCGGCGGCAACGGTGACGTTGCAGGTGACGCCGCCGGCACCGGTGCTGGCGCCAGTGAGCGCGACAACGGTGTCCGGTGCGCCGGTGACGCTCGACGTGACCGCGCAGGCAACCGGTGGTCCGTTCACCGGCCTGAGCATCGTCACGCCGCCGGCCGATGGCACGGCCGAAGTGCGCGGGCAGAGCATCGTCTATACTTCGGGCCCGATGTTTGCCGGCGTAGTCACGATCGGTTATGCACTGAGCAACGCTTGGGGTACGACCCAGGGCATCGCGACGGTGACCGTCAACGCCCGCCCGGATCCGTCGAAGGATGCGGAAGTAACCGGACTGCTGTCGGCGCAGACCGAGGCGACGCGGCGCTTTGCCCGTGCCCAGCTCGACAACTTCAGCCGTCGCCTGGAAAGTCTGCATGGCGACGGCTGGGGGGCGACCGATTTCGGCGTGAGTGCCAATGCCTATGGCACGCGCGGCGACCGCGCAGCCGCAGCCGATGCGCGCCGGCAGCAGACCCGACTGGCCGATGCGTCGGGCCGCAATGCCAGCAAGACCGACGCCAGCGCCGGCGACAACAAGGAAGTGCAGCGCGACGAGCTGGCGTTCTGGATCGGTGGTGCGCTCAACTTCGGTCGTCGTGACGGCGAGGTCGGTCAGGACAAGTTCCGCTTCAATACCGACGGCATCAGCATCGGTAGCGACTATCGTGTCAACGATCTGTTGTCGATCGGTGTCGGTGGCGGTTTTGCCCGCGACGTCAGCGACGTGGGCGACAACGGTTCGAAGAGCGAAGGCCGCAACGGCGTCGTCGCGATTTACGGCACCCTGCGCCCGGCCGAATCGCTGTTTGTCGACGGCATGCTCGGCTACGGCTGGCTGAGTTTCGACGTGGACCGCTACATCACCGGCAACGGCGGCTTTGCCTCGGGTTCGCGTGACGGCAACCAGCTGTTCGGTCTGCTCGCTGCCGGCTACGAGTATCGCAACGGCAACTGGCTGGTCTCGCCGTATGGCCGGGTTGACCTGATGTCGGCGACGCTGGACGCGTATACCGAGTCGGCCGCCGGACTGAACGCGCTGAGCTATGGCGAGCAGAAGGTCAGGATGACGACCGGCAAGCTGGGCCTGCGTGGCGAAACCAGCTTCGACGTCTCGGTCGGCAAGCTCATGCCGCGCGTGCGGATCGAGTATCAGCACCAGTTCGAAGGCAGTGACGATGCACGCATGGGCTACGCCGACCTGGCCGCCTACGGTCTGGGCTATGTGGCCCACCTGGTACCGATGGAGCAGAACCAGTGGATCATCGAAGTCGGCGGCAAGCTGGCGCTGCGCGACGAGCTGACCTTGTCGCTCGACTACAGCAGCACGCTCAACAACGGCTCGGGCTATGAGCAGGCAATCCGGCTGATGCTGGGCATGCCGTTCTGATCCAAACCGCTGTATCGTTCGATCCATCGCAGCCCGGCTTGTCGCCGGGCTGTTTTTTTGCGCCGGACAGATCGTCGGGCGCCGATGCCATTAATCCCGTGCCGCGAAGATGACGGCTGGTTAGACTGTGGACGAGACGATATCGCGAGGAGGAGAAGCCGATGACCAGAACCATGCTGTTGGCTGTATTGAGCACCGGGCTCGTTTTGGGTGGTTGCACGACGATGTCCGGGTCGTCCGGAAACGAATCGACGCAGGCGACGGCCTTGCCGAGTGCGCCGAGCGGCGAGCTGGTCATCATGGGATCGCTCGCTTATCGCGCCCGGATCGCATTGCCCGACAATGCGGTTGCCGTACTCGAGGTTCGTGACCTGGATTCCGGTCAGGTCGTGGCCGAGCAGCGCATCGAACTCAAGGGCAGGCAGGTGCCGGTGCCGATGCTGCTGACGGTACCGAACGGCGCGCTGCGTGCCGATGGCGACTACGAGATCCGTGGCGGCATCAAGCAGGCCGGGCAGGCGACCTGGGTCAGCGAGCCGGTGAAGCTGTCACAACAGGTCGGGGCGCTGCAGCTGGGAACCGTGCTGCTGAAGCCGTACGAGGCGCTGGCGTTTTCCAGCCGCCTGCAATGCGGCGATCAGCAGATCGACGTCGGCTTCAAGGGCGACACGATGGTGCTGCAAGCGGGCCAGAAACGGTTCGACCTGAGTCAGGTACGGACCGCATCGGGTGCCAAGTACGTGGCCAATTCGGATCCGCAGACCTGGTTCTGGTCCAAGGGTCGGGGCGGCATGCTGCAACTGAACGGGAAAAGCTATCCCGAGTGTGTACCGGTGAAGCAGGGGGCCGAAAGCATGAAGGCTAATGCACTGCAGGGCGCCGAATGGCGGGTGGCCGATGCCGGACCGCGTCCGGCTACGCTGAACTTTGCTGCCGATGGCCGCATCAGTGGTTTCGCCGGTTGCAATCGTTATTTCGGCCAGTACACACAGAATGGCGATGCGCTGAAGATCGGTTCCGTCGCGACGACGCGCATGGCATGCGATCCGGCGGTGATGAAGCAGGAGGCAGCCTTCCTGCAGACGCTGGGGCAGGTGCAGCGTTTTTCGGTGGCCGACGACGGCACCCTGACGCTGCATGCCGCCGACAAGGCGGCGATCACCGCACGCCGCTGAGCTGACCCGCCGCCGATCCGCCAGGGCAGTCGTTGGCGTATGTGGCTGAGCCTCTCCCGATGCATTCCGGCATCGGCGAGCGCCGGCGGCCGTATTGTGCACCGCGCAATCTGCTACCATGGCCGACCCGCCATGGTGCAGCCGATGGGATCGGGCCCGGCCGGGGCGTGAGGCGTTGCTTTGAATTTCTCCTTTTCCGAATTCAGGGTTACTTTGGGTTTCAAACTTTGGATGTACGACAGAGCGATATGGATCAAATCGTAAAATCCGGCGCCCCGGCTGACAGCGAAGCAACGCTGCGTCTGGTGACTGGCGCCGTGCTCAAGCTGTGGGATGTGGTCGACGACCTGTCGAAGCTGCGTCCGCAGCACACCCCGCATTACCACGTGACGATTTTCGGCTCGGCACGGATCGAGGAAGCAACACCGGCGTACGAAGCGGTGAAGCAGCTGGCGGCCGAGCTGGCTGCAATGGGTTGTCGCATCGTCACCGGTGGCGGGCCGGGCCTGATGCAGGCGGCCAACGAAGGCGCCCGTGAAGGCGCACCGGACAAACCGGAGGCATCGGTCGGCATCCGTATCGATCTCGACTTCGAACAGCACGTCAACGACTTCGTCGGTCGTGTGTTCGAGCACAAGACCTTCTTCTCCCGTCTGCACCACTTCATCCTGCGCTCGAATGCGTTCATCGTGACCCCGGGCGGCGTCGGTACGCTGCTGGAGCTGGCGATGGTCTGGCAGCTGCTGCAGGTGCGCAAGCTGTACGGCACGCCGCTGATCCTGGTGGGCGACATGTGGCACGAGCTGGTCGATTGGGCGCAGCGCTACATGGTCGACAATGGCGCCGGTCTGGCCAGTGGCGTCGACATGCAGATTCCGGTGGTCGTCGATACGATCGAGGACGCCGTGCACCTGATGCGCGAGCATCACGCCAAATGGCTGGCCGAAGGTCAGCCGGACGGTACTGCATCGGAATGAAAAGCCGGATGATGGTGGCTGCGGCCTGCCTGCTGGCAGGCCCGGCATTGGCGACAAGTAACGAAGCCTGGAAGGCAACCGCCGGTGTTGCCCGCGATGCCTGCGCAAGCGCGGCCCGTGCCGCCGGTTACAAGCAGCTGAAGTTTCCCAGCCCGTATCAGGCCAGCAGCGGTGGCGTGACCTGGTATCTCAACGGCTTGAAGAAGGGCTCCACCGAACGTCACCTGCTGTACTGTCGTTACGACGGCATGCGCGGTCGCGTCGAAGCGCTGCTGGCTTATGTGGCGGACTACACGCCGGATTGACGGCGAGAAACGCCCAAAGAAAAAGCCCGTCGAATGACGGGCTTTTTCTTTGGGCGGGGGGATCAGCCCGGCTGCTGGTAAATCACCAGCCGGATGCCCGGCGACAGCTTCTGTGGATTCCAGCGCTTCAGGTCGTCGGCATCGACACGATGCTTGCGTGCGATCGACGCCAGCGTATCGCCGTTCTTGACCACGTACTCGCGCTGGATCGGTGCCTTCTTGCCCGCGGCGGTACGCGTCACGCTGGCAACCTTGAGGGTCGTGCCGAGACGGACATCGTCGCCCTTGAGCTGGTTCAGCTTGCGCAGGTCGGCCACGTTCATGCCGTAGCGGCTGGCGATGTTGTACAGCGTATCGCCACGGGCGACGCGGTACTTGATGACCGCCAGCGGCGCATCGCTCGCGCCGGTATCGATCGGATCGGCTGCGCGGTTTTCATGCAGCGCGACCAGCGTCTGCCGGTTGGAGACGTCGAGACCCGGGATGTTCGGCACCAGAATCGTCTGGCCGCGCGCACTGGCGTCGCCGCCGATGTCGTTGATGTCCTTGAGCTCGCTGACGTCGATGCCGAACTGGCTGGCCAGCTGGGCGAACGATTCGCCGCGCTTGGTCACGTAGGGCTGCCAGTTGAGGAGCGGCTTGTCGTAGTTGGCGAGGTTGCGCTGGAAGGCCGCCACCTTGTCGGCCGGGACGACCAGCTTGCGATCATCCTTGTAGGCGATCACCGGGCGGATGAAACCGGGATTGAGGCGCAACAGTTCCTGCACCGGCGTTTCGGACAGCTCGGCGGCGACCTGGACGTCCATGTGCCGGCCGGTGGTGATCGCGGCGAAGTAGGGCTTGTTCGGCACGCTGGCCAGCGTGACGCCGAAGGCCGACGGGTTGGCGATGATGTTGCGCACGGCCATCAGCTTGGGCACGTAGTTGCGCGTCTCGTTCGGCATGCGCAGATCGCTGTACGTGGTGCCAAGGCCGGCTGCGGTGTTCTTCGCCTGCGCACGGGCAACGGCGTTTTCACCCCAGTTGTACGAGGCCAGCGCCAGCTGCCAGTCGTTGAACTGGCCGTGCAGCGTGCCGAGGTAGTCGAGTGCGGCGTCGGTGGCGGCGACCACGTCGCGGCGGCCGTCGTACCACCAGGTCCGCTCCAGCCCGTACTGCTTGCCGGTGGCGGGCATGAACTGCCACATGCCGGCGGCCTTGGCCGACGATTCGGCTTTGGGGTTGTAGGCCGATTCGATCATCGGCAACAGCGCCAGCTCCATCGGCATGCCGCGGCGCTCGACTTCGTCCGCAACGAAGTACAGGTAGCGGCCACCGCGCTCGATGATCCGGTTCAGGTAGTCGGGACGGCTGGCGTAATAGTTTTCCCATTTCTCGACCAGCGGGTCGTCGAGTTCGGGCATGGCGAAACCGGCGCGGACGCGCGCCCAGAGGTCGTCGTACGACTGCATCCGCGAGACTTCGCCGAACAGCAGGTCGACGGTGCGGTTGGTGTCGTCGGTGACGCGAAATTGGGGGTTGTTCAGTTGACCGCTGGTGTTGAGGTCGGTTTGGGCGGGCGCGGCGATGGCGCTGGCAAAGCTCAGGCCGGCGAGCAGCCCGGCGAGGGAAAGGAACCGCATGTGACGCGCTCGTTTTTTAATCAGTGGCGCGATGGTGCCGACCCCTGCCGGGCGTGTCAACGCAAGCGTTTGATCTGGCGCCAGGCGGTCAGAAATGATCTTTCCAGCGACGGATCGCTGCAAGTACCTCGGGCTCGGTATCGTCGGTCGCGCCATGATGTCGGGCTGCTCCAATCACGCCGGGTTCGGCACAGCGCAGGTAGGGGTTGGTCGCCCGTTCCAGCGCCATGTTGCTCGGCAGGGTTGGCAGTCCTTGTGCACGTCTGGCCTGCTCGACGACTTCGCGTTCGCGAAGCTCGGCATTCGCCGGTTCGACTGCCCTGGCAAATTTCAGGTTAGACAGCGTGTATTCGTGTGTACAGCACACCAGCGTATCGGCCGGCAGCGCGCCCAGCCGGGTCAGCGACGCGTGCATCTGCGTCGCGCTGCCCTCGAACAGCCGGCCGCAGCCGGCGGCAAACAGCGTATCGCCGCAGAACAGCCAAGGCGCGGCATAGTAGGCGAGGTGGTCGAGCGTGTGGCCCGGCACCGGAATGACGTCGAAGTCGTGATCGAGGACCGAAACCGTTTCGCCGCCGACCAGTGGCCGGTTGACCCCGGCGACGCGGGCCGGGCCGTAAACCGGCAGGTCGGGACGGGAGGCGAGCAGCCCGGCCAGCCCCCCAGTGTGGTCAAGGTGGTGATGGGTCACGAGCAGCGCCGCCAGTTGCAGGCCGCTTGCGGTCAGGAAGTCTTCGAGCGGTGCGGCTAGTCCCGGGTCAACGGCCAGCGCGCGGCGGTGGTCGTGCAAAACCCAGATATAATTGTCGTCGAAGATCGGTAACGGGATGAGTTTCAGCATGACGGGTCTCGTGGACTGCAATACATCGTTCGACCATTTTGCCGACTGGCTGGCGACGCCGCTAGGGCAGGACGTCGCCCGACAGGAGCGCGGATGGTACGCGCGTACCGCGGCCGACCTGTTCGGCTACAAGGCCGTGCAGCTGGAGCTGCCGCAGCTCGACGCGCTGGCGACCAACCGGATGTCGTGGCGGACGATCGCCGGCCGCAGTGCCGGCTGCACACTGCATTGCGCGCCGGAGCAGCTGCCGTTCGCGAACCAGTCGCTCGATCTGCTGGCATTGCCGCATGTGCTCGATTTCTGCACCGATCCGCATGCGGTACTGCGCGAGGTCGAGCGGGTGCTGGTGCCGGAGGGCCGGCTGCTGGTGACCGGATTCAACCCCTGGAGTCTTTGGGGAGTGCGCAAATGGCGCAACCGCGACGACGCGCCGTGGAGCGGCCACTTTGTGGCGTTGCCGAGGCTCAAGGACTGGCTCAAGCTGCTGGGCATGGAAACGGTGCGCAGCCAGTTCCTCTGCTATGGCCTGCCGGTGCAGCACGAGCGCTGGATCGCGCGCGGGCACCTGTTCGACAATGCCGGTTATCGCTGGTGGCCGGCTGCAGGCGGGATCTACTGCCTCGACGTGGTCAAGCGCGTGCGCGGCATGCGGGTGATCGGACCGGCGTGGCGGGGCAAGGTGGTGGTGCCGAAAGCCAAACCGGCCACGGCGATTGACCAGGTCGCACTGATCGAGCGTTTGCGCCAGCAGGCAGCCAAGGATCGCTGCAAGTGAGTATCGCGGCAATCAGGGCGGTGACGGATCGCAACGGCGCGAGGTCTCGACCAGATCGCGCAGCAGCTTCTGGCCGTCATCGCGGCTCTTGAGCGGAATTTTCACGTCGTGACCACTGCCGAGGTTGCCGCCGCCGAAGATCAGGTGCGCTTCGGTGTCGGACAACTCGACATACTGCACCACGGTCAGGTTGACCCAGCGCTCGCTCTTGTCGTTGCCGGGCAGCTTGTACGGACAGAACGTCGCGGCCTGGGCCGTGGCGACACACAAAAGGAACAGGAGGGCGCGCATGTCGGGCCTTCGCAAGATATGACGACAGTTACGATTTATACCGACGGCGCCTGCAAAGGCAACCCCGGCCCCGGTGGCTGGGGCGCTTTGCTGCAGTACGGCGAGCAGGAGAAGGAACTCTTCGGCGGCGAACGCGAGACGACCAACAACCGGATGGAGCTGACCGCGGTGATCGAGGCGCTGGCCATCCTCAAGCGCCCGTGCGCCATCGCGCTGTGGACCGACTCGCAGTACGTGAAGAACGGCATCGAGAGCTGGATCCACAACTGGAAGAAAAACGGCTGGAAGACCGCCGACAAGAAGCCGGTGAAGAACGCCGACCTGTGGCAGCAGCTCGACCTCGAGGTCGCCCGCCATGCGGTCAGCTGGCACTGGGTCAAGGGCCACGCCGGCCACGAATTCAACGAGCGCGCCGACCAGCTCGCCAACCGCGGTGTCGACGTCGCGATGGGGAGAGCCTGATGCGGCAGATCATTCTCGATACCGAAACCACCGGTCTGCGCGTCGAGGACGGCAACCGCATCCTTGAAATCGCCGCAGTAGAAATGATCGACCGCAAGCTG
Source organism: Jeongeupia naejangsanensis (assembly GCF_016865585.1). Classification (GTDB taxonomy): domain Bacteria; phylum Pseudomonadota; class Gammaproteobacteria; order Burkholderiales; family Chitinibacteraceae; genus Jeongeupia; species Jeongeupia naejangsanensis. The sequence goes on from NZ_JAESND010000006.1 coordinate 106,913, forward strand.
TCGCCGGCCGATCGCCATCTGCACCGCTACATCAATCCGGGGCGCGATTCGGAAGAGGGCGCGCTGAACGTCCACGGCCTGACGACCGAATTCCTTGCCGACAAGCCCAAATTCGCCGACATCGCCGACGAGTTCCTGCGTTTCGTCGAAGGCGCCGAGCTGATCATCCACAATGCGCCGTTCGACGTCGGCTACCTGAACATGGAGCTCGGCAAACTCGGACGCGGCCCGATCACCGACTACGTGTCGGGCGTGATCGACACGCTGAAGATGGCCAAGGACACGTTCCCGGGCAAGCGCAACAGTCTTGACGCCCTGTGCGACCGCTTCGAGATCGACCGCAGCGGCCGGACCCTGCACGGCGCGCTGATCGACTGCGAGCTGCTGTCCGAAGTCTATCTGGCGCTGACCCGGGGCCAGGACAGTCTGCTGATCGACTTTGCCAGTGGCGATGCCGCGGCCGATGCCGCGTCGTTCAGCCAGGGGCGGCCGCGCAAGCCGCTGGTCCGGGCCGCCGTGCCGGCCGCCGATCTGGCGCAGCACGAGGAATACCTCGACGTGCTCGACAAGTCGGTCAAGGGCACCTGCCTGTGGCGCGAGCTGACCAACCCGCCGGCCGAGGCGCAATGATGGGCGCGATCGCGCTGGTCCCAGCCGCCGGCAGCGGCAGCCGCATGGCGAGCGATACGCCCAAACAGTACCTCGACCTGCTCGGCAAGCCGCTGATCTGGCACACGCTGAACGCGCTGCACCAGGTTGCGGCGCTGGAGCGGATCTTCATCGTGATCTCGCCGGAAGACGAATGGTGGGACGGCTACGACTGGGACGGTTTCGGCCGGCTGGTGGTGATGCGTTGCGGCGGCGACTCCCGCGCCGAGTCGGTGCTCAACGGCCTGCAGGCGCTGTCGCTGTTCACGCCGTCGGACGCCTGGGTACTGGTGCATGACGCGGCGCGGCCGTGCGTCGATCCTGCGCAGGTCGACGGCATGATCGCGACGCTGGCCGACGATCCGGTCGGCGGCATTCTTGCCGTACCGGTCGCCGACACGCTCAAGCGTGAAGGCAACGATGCGCGGATCACGGAGACTGCACCGCGCGCCGGGCTGTGGCAGGCACAGACACCGCAAATGTTCCGGCTGGCGATGCTGGCCGGCGCGCTGGAAACCGGCATGGGCCCGGACATCACCGACGAGGCGAGTGCGCTGGAAAAGCAGGGCGCGCAACCGCAACTGCTGATGGGCAGCCCGTGGAACCTCAAGGTGACCTATCCGCACGATCTGCAGCTCGCCAGCCTGATTCTGGCGGCGAGAGGGGAATGAAATGGCCGAAAGCCTGAACGTCGCCGCCGGCGACAAGGCGGCGCGGTATGCGTTGCTGCAACCGCAACTGGCCGCACTGCTGGCCGGCGAGCCGAACCTGACCGCGAGACTGGCGAATGCCGCCGCAGCGCTCAAGCAGACCTTCGACTGGCTGTGGGTCGGCTTCTATCTGGTCGACGGTGACGAGCTGGTGCTCGGGCCGTTCCAGGGACCGGTGGCCTGCTTCCGGATCGCTCACGGTCGTGGCGTCTGCGGCAGCACTTGGGCGCGCGCCGAAACGCTGGTCGTGCCCGACGTCGATGCATTTCCGGGCCACATCGCCTGCTCGTCGGCGTCGCGTTCGGAAATCGTCGTGCCGCTGCGCGATAGCCATGGCGACGTGATCGGCGTGCTCGATGTCGACAGCGAGCACCTGAATGAATTCGACGACATCGACGCGCGCGCGCTGGAAGCGATCGCCGCGCTGGTCGTCCATGGAGAGGCAGCATGAGAATCGGACAGGGTTGGGACGTACATCGTTTGGTCGAAGGCCGGCCGCTGATCCTCGGCGGCGTGACGATCCCGTTCGAGAAGGGCCTGTTGGGCCATTCGGACGCCGATGCGCTGCTGCATGCGATTACCGACGCGGTGCTCGGCGCGGCCGGGCTCGGTGACATCGGCCGGCATTTTCCCGATACCGCCGCCGAGTTCAAGGGCGCCGACAGCCGCGTGCTGCTGCGCGAGGCGGTACGGCGCGTGGCCGAGGCCGGCTGGCGCGTCGGCAATGTCGACGCCAGCATCCTGATCCAGCAGCCGAAAATGGCGCCGCACATTCCGCAGATGGTCGCGAACATCGCTGCCGATCTGGGCATCGAGATCACCGACGTCAACGTCAAGGCCAAGACCTACGAGAAGCTCGGCCCGGTCGGTGCATCCGAAGCTGTCGAGGCGCAGGCGGTGTGCCTGCTCGAACGGCGCTCGACCGTCTCCGGCCCCTGGGGCCGCTGAAGCCGTCATGCGCACACCGCTGCTCCTTGCCGCGGTTCTTGTCGCCGGCGTTGCGATGGCCGACGTCGTCGACACCGTGCCGTTGCGGCACAAGCCGGCGGCCGAGATCGTCCCGGCGCTGCAGCAGGCGTTTCCCGATGCCGGCATTCAGGGCTTCTACGACCAGCTGATCGTCCGCGCACCCGATGCCGCGACGCTGGCGGCGATTACCGCGCTGGTCGAGCGGCTCGATACGCCGACGCGGCGGCTGACGGTGACCGTCGAACAGCGCGAATCGGGGGCCGAAGCCAGTGTCGACACGGATGCGGCGGTCGTCATTTCCAATAGCGGCAGTGCTGCCGCGGTCCGGCTGGGGGCCACGCAGTCGGGCGGGACGCGCAGCGCGGTGCAGAAGGTCACGACGATGGACGGCGGCCGGGCGATGATCTCGCTCGGCGAATCACGTTTCGTGCCGGTGCTGTCGTGGTCGTACCGGCCCGGCTACCGGATCGCGACCTACGGCGGCCAGTGGCAGGACGCCGGCAGCGGTTTCTGGGTTGCGCCGGCTTTGCAGGGCGGGGAGGTCCGGTTGCGGCTGTATCCGCAAAGCAGCCGCTTCAACGCCGACGGCAGCATTGCCTATCGCGGTGTCTACAGCGAGGTCGCCGGCGCGCTCGGCGAATGGCTGCCGGTCGGTGAAACGACCCGGCAGGCCAGTGCCTCAGGCATTGGCACGTCGGCGAGCGCGACCACCCGCTACACGGTCTGGGTGCGTGTCGACGCGACGCCGTGACTCAGGCAACGGTACCTGGGAACGGCCGGTCGTCGAGGGTGAGCATCGCGATCCCGTCTTCGGCAATCCGCAGGTAACCGCCGTCGCCGTTGTGCCAGTCCGGCAGAACCCAGCGCGTGCCGGCGGTTTCCGCGTGCCGTGCCGGCCGGTGGGTGTGGCCGTGGATCAGCGTGGCGACGCCGGCCTTGCGCATCGCGGTGTCGATGGCCGCCGGATTGACGTCCATGATGGCTTCGGCCTTGCGGCGGTTCATCGCGGTCGACTTTTCCCGCAGCTTGGCCGCTTCGCGATTGCGCCAGCGATAGGGCAGCCGGCGCCACAGCCATTGCACCAGCGGATTGCGGACGATGCGGCGGAAACGCTGGTAGTCGACGTCATCGGTACAGTAGGCGTCGCCATGCGCCAGCAGCAACGGCGCGCCGAACGGCGAAACCGTTGTCGGATCGGCGATCAGCGCCAGTCCGGCGTCGCGGGCGAAGCGCGTGCCGCAAAGGAAATCGCGATTGCCGGCCATGAAATGCACCGGGATGCCGCTGGCCGACAGTGCGCGCAGCTCGGTCGCGCGTGCGGCGTAGAACGGCTCGCCGAGCTGGTCGTCGCCGATCCAGACCTCGAACAGGTCGCCGAGGATGTACAGCGCCTGGGCGTGCCGGGCCGGGCCGGCCAGAAAGCGGCCGAAGGCATCGACCGTCGCCGGGTCGGCCGGTGACAGGTGCAGGTCTGAAATCAGCAGGACAGGATCAGGCATCGGTTTCGGTGTGGGTTGAGGGGGCGGCGATGGCCGTCGGCGCTTCGGCGGTCTGCACGCGGTTTCGTCCCCTTGCTTTTGCATGGTACAGCGCTGCGTCGGCGGCGGCGCTCAGCGCGGCCAGATCATGGCCGTCGGCCGGAAAGCTGGCAATGCCGGCCGAGAAGGTCTGGCTGCGCCGCTGCGGGCCGATCGGCAGGGCGGAGAACGCCAGTCGCAAGGCGTCGATGCGCTCGGACGCCTGCGCCGCGGTGCAGGCCGACAGCAGCAGCATCCATTCTTCGCCGCCGTAGCGGAAGCAGTAGTCATCCTGGCGGCCGTGCTGCTGCCAGCAGCGGGCAAACGCGATCAGCGCCGCATCGCCGACGGCATGCCCGTCGTTGTCGTTCAGCGCCTTGAAATGGTCGAAATCGATCATGACCAGCGCAAGCGGCTGGCCGGTGCGCGCGGCGTGCGAGAGCTCGCGCGGCCCGACCTCGGCCAGGAAGCGCCGGTTGTAGCTGTCGGTCAGCGGATCGCGAATCGCGGCGTCGTGCAGCTTTTGCTGCAATTGCTGGTTGGCGCTGAGCTGTGTTTCAAGCACGGTCATCGCGCTCGACAAGGCATGTTCGATGCGGATGCGGTGGCTGATGTCGCGCAGCAGGACCAGTTCGCCAGCCGGTTGCGCCGGGGTGCCGAGCGGCTGTCGGCTCAGTTCGAAATCGTGTTCGCCGTGATGCAGCACCGACTGATGACCGTGGGCGAGTCCGTCAGCCAGCCATGGCCAGTCGGACAATGGCCGGCCGACGGCCTCCTCACCCAGCCAGCGCCGCGCCGCCGGATTGGCCTCGATGATGCGCTGGCGCCGGTCGAGCACCAGCACCGGATCGGGCAGGGCGTCGAGCAGCAGCGTGCGGGCAATCGGGATCAGGTCGAACAACTGCCCGTGACGGATCAGCCAGGTGAAGATCAGGCAGGTCAGCGTCAGCGCGAACGGCGTCGGGTCGAAATCGAACAGCGTCCAGGTCTGGGTGATGTAGCCGACGTTGGCGATCCACGGCGGCATCGAGGCCAGTACGAAGCCCAGATACTGCTTGCGGTAGGCGCGGGCACAGCGGCTCAGGCTCAGCAGCATCAGCGTCAGTGCGCCGAGCATCAGCAGGTAGAGATAGAGCGCGCCAAAGTAGAACACCGGGCCGGGAAAGTAGTGCAGCTGGCTGTCGATACCGGCACGGATCGGCACGTAAGCGCGGTACAGCCCCTGATGCTGGCTGTCGGTGACGGCCAGGATGCCGATCAGCAGCGGCAGGCTCCATGCCAGTGCGTGGCCGCGCCAGCCGAGCAGTGCTGCGTGGCCGTACAGGTAGCGCAAGGCGAACAGCAGCCAGAACGTCGGGCCGAGCACGATGGCCGGCCAGGTCCAGCGCGCCAGTTCGGCCTTGAGCGCCGGCACGGTGCTGGCGTACTCGAGCGCGGCCATGCCGCACCACCACGCCAGGGTCAGCTGCATGCCGACGAAAGCGGCACGGCCCCCGAAGGATGGCCGCTGCGCGATCCGGATGGCGAGCAGCACCATCAGCATGCCGCCGGACAGGAGCATGAAGCTGGGGGCTTGCCAGTGCCAGGCGGAGGACATTGCGGTCGGCCAGATGCAACAACGCCGCCCGGAAAAGGGGCGGCGCGGTTGCAGCGGATGGGCGCTTAGCCGAGCACTTCGGCCTTGACGATCAGCACGTCTTCCTTCGGCACGTCCTGATGGAAGCCGCTGTTGCCGGTCTTCACGCTCTTGATCGCGTCGACGACGTCCTTGCCCTCGACGACCTTGCCGAACACGGCGTAGCCGTAGCCTTGCGGCGTCGGCGCGCGGAAGTTCAGGAAATCGTTGTTGGCAACGTTGATGAAGAACTGGGCCGATGCCGAGTGCGGTTCCGGCGTACGCGCCATCGCCACGGTGTAGGCGTCGTTCTTCAGGCCGTTGTCGGCTTCGTTCTTGATGTTGTCACGGGTGTCCTTCTGCTTCATACCCGGGGCGAAGCCGCCGCCCTGGACCATGAAACCGTCGATCACGCGATGGAACACGGTGTTGTCGTAGTGGCCGTCCTTCACGTACTGGACGAAGTTGGCAACGGTAACCGGTGCCTTGACCTCGTCGAGTTCGAGAACGATGTCGCCTGCGCTGGTGCTGAGTTTTACCTGGGTCATGATTAATCCTTTGTCGTTGATTGTCCGAAAACGTTTGTGTTTATTTGGCAGCCTTGGCGGCCGGCAGTTCACGCGCCGACTCGAGCACGATCGCATCGACCGGTGCATCGCCCGGCATGGTCTTGGCCGCGCCGATCTTGTCGATGACGTTCATTCCGGAAACGACCTTGCCGAACACGGCGTAACCGGCGCCGTCACGGCCCGGCCAGTTCAGGAAGTCGTTGTCCTTCAGGTTGACGTAGAACTGGCTCGACGCCGAGTCCGGATCGGCGGTGCGGGCCATGGCCAGCATGCCGCGATCGTTCTTCAGGCCGGCCTTGAAGGCGGCCTGTGCTTCGTTCTTGACCGGCGCACGCGTCGGCTTCTGGTTGCCCTTGGTGTCGAAACCGCCACCCTGGACGACGAAGTCGGCGACCACGCGATGGAAGATCGTGCCGTCGTAGTGCTTGTCCTTCACGTACTGCAGGAAGTTGGCCACGGTGGCGGGGGCCTTGTCCGGATACAGCTCGAGCACGACCTTGCCCTTGTTGGTCACGAGTTCGACCTGCGGGTTGGCGGCGAAGGCGGACATCGCGGCAAGGCTCAGCGCCGCGGCGGCGAAGATTTTTTTCATCGTGTTCTGATCCGTATCGGTGGCGGTGAAAATCCGCCGAATCATAGCACGCGGATAAATAGTAAAATCGGCGCCAAGGAGAAGCCCATGTTCAAATTGCCCGCCTTGCCCAGACTGCCCAGTCTCGATGACGTCGTGACCGAATTCGACACCGTTTTGCGCACGCTTGCGGCGCCGGCCACCAGCGGCCGAGCCCATCCTGATGCGCAGATCGACGAGGCCGAACTCGACGAGGTGGAAAAGCGTCATGCGGCCGGGCTGATGCGGGTCAATCACAGCGGCGAGATCTGCGCGCAAGCCCTGTATCAGGGGCAGGCGCTGACGGCGCGCGACCCGGCCAACCGCGAGGCGCTGCGCCATGCGGCGCAGGAAGAGGTCGAGCATCTGGCCTGGACCGAACGGCGCATCGACGAACTCGGCAGCCATCGCAGCGTGCTCAATCCGCTCTGGTACGCCGGCAGCCTGGCGATCGGCGTCACCGCCGGTCTGGTCGGCGACCGGTGGAATCTCGGCTTTCTGGCCGAGACCGAGCGCCAGGTCGGCGCGCACCTGCAGTCGCACCTCGGCACGCTGCCGCCGCAGGATGCCAAGAGTCGTGCGGTGGTCGAGCAGATGTACCGCGACGAGATGGGCCATGCCGATCTGGCGGTCGAACTGGGCGCCGCCGAATTGCCGCGACCGCTGAAGGCGGTGATGGGGCTGACGTCGACGTTGATGACGTCGTTGAGCTACCGATTCTGACGGGCCGGACGGTGTTGTAAACAGGTTGCGTAAAGCACGATAACTAGTCCGAAAGAACTAGGGCAGCCTGCCTCGTTTGATCTGGATCAGTTCGGGCTGCCATTCGGCGTACCGGATGGAACTTGTACCAAAACTACGTGATGGGCACGGCGTATAACTGCTCGTCATGTTCCTTTGTTACAGGTGTGCCATGTCAACCCACGAGTCCCAATCGACCACGCTTCGTTCACCGGCGGAGATCGTCGGTTACATCGCACACGCCGGCGCCGAAAAGGCGAGGCTGCATCCGGGGCGGCTGACCGGTATCGCCGTGCTCGGCGGCATGTTCATCGGTATCGGTACCATCCTCGCGGTCATCGTTGCCGGCGGATGTACCGGACTGGCGGCGAGCAATCCGGGGCTGGTGAAATTCATCTTCGGCGCGCTGTTTCCGCTCGGCTTCATCGCCGTGACACTGACCGGTGCCGACCTGTTCACGTCGAACTGTGCGCTCGGCGCATCGGCGGTGCTGCGCGGCGAGCTTGGCGTCGGCGAAATGCTGCGCTTCTGGGGCATCTCCTACATCGGCAACTTCATCGGTGCGGTCGGCGCAGCGTACTTCCTTGTCTACCTGACCCATCTGATCAATCCGGGGGATCCGGCAACGCAGTATCTGGTCGGCATCGCCGAGGGCAAAACGTCGCACCCGTTCATGATGACCTTCATGAAGGGCGTGCTGGCCAATGTGCTGGTCTGCGTGGCGACGATGCAGGGCTATTCGGCCAAGGATACCTTCGGCCGGGTGCTCGGGATCTGGTTTCCGGTGATGGCCTTCGTCACGCTCGGCATGGAACACAGCATCGCCAACATGTTCATTATCCCGGCGGCGATGCTCGGCGGGGCGGACATCAGCTGGGGGCAGTTCATCGTCTCCAACCTGATTCCGGCGACGCTGGGCAACATCGTCGGCGGCGCGCTGGTGATCGGTCTGCCGTACACGCTGATCTATGGCGAACAGAATGCACCGCGCTTCGGTCGCCGCCGTCAGCGCGAAGCGGATTACGGCCGTGGCATTGCCGATACGGTCGAGTGAGGCGCATTCGCCGCAATGCAAAAAGCCGCCCTAGGGCGGCTTTTTTGTCGGCAACGCCGGCGATCAGTCGGCTTCGACGATTTCGAAGTCATGCGTGATTTCGGCCATCTTGCCGAGCATGATCGACGCCGAGCAGTACTTCTCGGCCGACAGCTTGATCGCGCGCTCGACCTGATCGGCCTTGAGTGCACGTCCGGTAACGATGAAATGCAGGTGGATTTTGGTGAACACCTTCGGGTCGACATCGGCACGGTCGGCGTCGACCTCGACGACGCAGTCGCGCACGTCGGCACGGCTTTTCTTGAGGATGTGGATCACGTCGTAGGTCGAGCAGCCGGTCATGCCCATCAGCAGCATTTCCATCGGCCGCGGCCCGAGGTTGCGACCGCCACCTTCGGGCGGGCCATCCATCAGTACGGCATGACCGGACTCCGATTGCGCCAGAAAACTGACCGCTTCAACCCACTTCAACCGTACTTTCATGACTTCCCTTTTCCTGAGTGCATTGTCGAATAGACCAAGGCCGAGATTGTAGTGAAACGCTTGATTGGGCGCAGCTTTTAGGGGTTTTACCTGACCACCTGAATGTCATTTTTACCCTTTTGGCATCTTGTTTGCCCAAGGGGCGCATGCAAGAATGGGTCTCGGCGTCGGGCTTGCCCGGCGTTGTCTCCTCCATCCTCCTTCTTTGGTGGAATTCAGGCGCAATCCTCACGGGTTGCGTTTTTTTTGGCAGATCCCGTTCGCTAAGGTTTGACACGTTCTTTCTTCGGGGGATAAAATCTGCGACTTTCTCGAAATCGTAACGTGGACTAAGCAGTCATGAAAACCTTCTCTGCCAAGCCGCACGAGGTGAAGCGCGAGTGGCTCGTTGTTGATGCCACTGACAAAGTGCTGGGTCGCCTTGCGGCTGAAATTGCCAAGCGCCTGCGTGGCAAACACAAAGCCGAATATACCCCGCACGTCGATTGCGGCGACTACATCGTTGTGGTGAACGCAGACAAGCTGCGCGTGACCGGCGACAAGGCCCAATCGAAGATCTATTACCGTCACACCGGTCATCCGGGCGGCATTTACGAACGCACCTTCACCGAGATGCAAGACAAGTTCCCGGGTCGCGTGCTGGAAAAAGCCGTCAAGGGCATGCTGCCGAAGGGCCCGCTGGGCTACGCCATGCTCAAGAAGATGAAGGTTTATGCCGGTAATGAGCATCCGCATACCGCGCAACAGCCTAAAGCGCTTGAAGTCTGAGCCCTGACAAAGGAATAGCAAAATGGTAGGTAAGTACAACTACGGTACCGGTCGCCGCAAGAGCGCCGTTGCCCGCGTGTTCCTGGCCAAGGGCTCGGGCAACATCGTCGTTAACGGCAAGCCGGTTGATGAATACTTCAGCCGCGAAACCAGCCGTATGATCGTTCGCCAGCCGCTGGCGCTCACCGAAAACCTCGAAGCGTTCGACATCCTTGTCAACGTCAACGGTGGCGGTGAAACCGGTCAAGCCGGTGCGGTTCGTCACGGTGTGACCCGTGCGCTGATCGACTACAACGCAGAACTCAAGGGTGCACTCAAGGCTGCTGGCCTCGTTACCCGCGATGCGCGTGAAGTTGAACGTAAGAAGGTCGGCTTCCACAAAGCCCGCCGTCGCAAGCAATTCTCGAAGCGTTAATCGGGATTGTCTGCATCTGCAAAGCCGCCCTCCGGGCGGCTTTGTCGTATCTGGCGTTCTCGCCAGCCAAGCGCCGCCCATCCGGGCGGCTTTTGTTTTATGATCGCAGCGATTGCTTACAAGGAGTTCGAGATGGTCAAGGTCGGGATTGTCGGCGGCACGGGCTACACCGGGGTCGAGTTGCTGCGTCTGCTCGCAGGGCATGCCGGTGCGCGTATCGAAGCGGTGACGTCGCGCAAGGAAGCGGGCATGAAGGTCGCCGAAATGTTCCCGAGCCTGCGTGGCCGTGTCGATGTGGCGTTTTCGACGCCGGAAGAAGCCAACCTCAAGGGCTGTGACGTGGTGTTTTTCGCGACGCCGCACGGTGTGGCGATGGCGCAGGCGCGCGAACTGCTCGAGGCCGGCGTCAAGGTGATCGACCTCGCCGCCGACTTCCGTCTCAAGGATCCGGCCGAGTTCCAGAAGTGGTACGCAATGGAGCACAGCTGCACCGATCTGCTTGACGAAGCGGTGTACGGTCTGGCCGAAGTCAACCGTGACGCGATCAAGGCGGCACGCCTGATCGGCATGGCCGGCTGTTATCCGACCTCGGTGCAGCTCGGCCTGTTGCCGCTGCTCGAAAACGGCCTGCAGCTGATCGAGACCGATACGCTGATCGCCGACTGCAAGTCGGGCGTGTCGGGTGCCGGCCGCAAGGCCGAGGTCGGGACACTGTTTGCCGAAGCCGGCGACAACTTCAAGGCCTACGGCGTCAAGGGCCATCGCCACTCGCCCGAAATCAACCAGGGCCTGAGCGCAATCCACGGTGCGCCGGTCAAGCTGACCTTCGTGCCGCATCTGACGCCGATGATTCGCGGCATCCATTCGACGATCTACGCGCGCATCAAGTCCGAGGGGCGCGACACCGATTTCCAAAAACTGTTCGAAGACCGCTTTGCCGGCGAGCCGTTCGTCGACGTGCTGCCGGCCGGATCGTGCCCGGAAACGCGCTCGGTACGCGGCTCGAACATTGCACGCATTGCCGTGCACCGTCCCGGCAACGGCGACCTGCTGGTGATCCTTGTCGTTGAAGACAACCTCGTCAAGGGGGCGTCGGGACAGGCCATCCAGGTGATGAACCTGATGTTCGGCCTGCCGGAGACGCAGGGCCTCGACGTCGTTCCGCTGCTGCCGTAAATGCCGCTCAAGCGCCTGTATCGTCTGCAGCGCGCCCGGCTGACCGCGACACCGCTGACCTTGCGGCCGGTGCTCGGCTGGCACGGCCGCCTCTGGCGCACCGTGCTCGGCCTGGGCCTGCTGGCGGCTGCGTTTGCCGGCGGCAGCTGGCTTGGGGAGCGTCAGGGGCGCGAACTGGCGCAGCAGCAGGCGACCCAGAAGCTGGCCGCGCTCGAGGCGGGCCGGACGCAACGGGCCGTGCTGGCCGCGACGGCCTCCGAAGTCCAGCAACAGCTCGAAGTCAGCGAAGCCGCCCGCAAGGCACTCACCGCCGAACTGGCCGGCGTACAGCAGCAGCTGGCAGCGCAGCAGCAGCGGCTGGCGTTCTTCGATACGCTGCTGACGCGCAATGACCGCAATCGCCCGGCCGAACTGGTCCGTTGCGATTTCGAACCGCAGGGTGACGGGCGCTGGCGCTGGCGGGCGCTGGCAACACAAGGTACCGGCCGTGATGCCGCCTTTGCCGGCCAGTTGCTGCCGAGCGCCGTACTGCGCGAGGGCGGTACGCGGCGCAGGGTCGATCTGGCCGCAGCACCGCTGGCATTTCGCCACTACGGCAGTACCGAAGGGGAGCTGGCGCTGCCGGCTGCCGCCAAGGTCGAACGCATCGAGTTGCGACTCGTTGCCGACAAGGACAAGCAGCCGCTCGCGAGCTGCAACAATCAGGAGGGGTGATGTTCAAGAAAAAGAAAGGCAGCCAGCGGATCGACAGCCTGATCGGCCACGGCACGCAGTTCGACGGCGAGTTGCGCTTTGCCGGCGGTTTGCGGGTCGATGGCATCGTGACCGGGAACGTGGTCGCGGTCGACGCGCAGCACGGCACGCTGGTGGTGTCGGAAAAGGCGCGGATCGATGGCGGCGTGCGCGCGACGCACCTGATCCTCAATGGCGAGATCGCGGGGCCGATCGAAGTCAGCCACTACGTCGAGTTGCAGCCCAAGGCTCGCGTGCATGGCGATCTCACCTACAAGACGCTGGAAATGCACCCCGGCGCGGTGATCGAAGGCCGGCTGATCCCGCTGGAAGGCGCGCGGATGGTGACGCCGGCAGAAGTTGCGGGCGGTGTCGATTGACCCGCTGGCGGGGTCGGCGCGATAATCCTAGTTGTTTAGTCAACTATTAAATGTGGAGTATGCGATGACCACCGCAACTACCGAAATGCCCAGCCCGTTCCTGTTCACCGACGCCGCTGCAAGCAAGGTGGCCGAGCTGATCGCCGAGGAGGGGAATCCCGACCTCAAGCTGCGCGTTTTCGTGACCGGCGGCGGCTGTTCCGGCTTCCAGTACGGCTTTACCTTCGATGAAATCGTCAACGACGACGACACCGAAGTGAACAAGGGCGGTGTGACGCTGCTCGTCGACCCGATGAGCTACCAGTATCTCGTCGGTGCCGAAATCGACTACGTCGACAGCCTCGAAGGTTCGCAATTCACGATCAAGAACCCGAACGCCCAGTCGACTTGCGGTTGCGGTTCGTCGTTCTCGGTCTGATCCGGCCGGCACCAGAAGAAGGGAAGCGCATGCGCTTCCCTTTTTTGTTGTCGCAAACATGAAACGGACTTGCCCCGCCACCGTGCTTCGGCCCGATAATGGCGTTTCGATGCCAACCGGGAGCAGTGCATGTTTGAATCGGCAAAGCTGGGCCACAAGATCGACAAGGACGACTACCGCGAGCGCGAGGCCAAGTTGCGCGAGGCCTTGCTGGCAGCGCAGTTCAAGCTGAAGCAGCAGGGTGATTTCCCGGTGGTGATTCTGCTCTCGGGCGTGCCGACCGGCGGGCGGGGCGAGATGGCCAGCCAGCTCAACGAGTGGATGGACCCCCGTCATATCGAGAGCCACGCGTTCGGCCTGCCGAACGACGAGGAGGCCGAAAAGCCGCCGTTGTGGCGCTACTGGCGCGCGCTGCCCCCCAAGGGCAAGACCGCGATCTTCTTTGATGGCTGGTATCTGGGGCCGATGTGGGACGCGCTGCGCAGCGGCGACAAGGTTGCACTGCAGCGCGAGATCGAGCGGATCACCCGCTTCGAGCGCATGCTCGCCAGCGAGGGCGTGCTGCTGATGAAGTTCTGGCTGCACTTGCCCAAGGCGGACCTGAAAAAACGCATCAAGAAACTCGAATCCGATCCGTTGACCGAGTGGCGTGTCGGCGAGAGCGATCGCTGGTTCCTGAAAAACTACGACGAGATCATCGCCAACCTCCAGCCGATGCTGCAGGGGACCAATCTGGCGTTTGCACCGTGGCGGGTGGTCGAGGCGGGCGATGCCAATTACCGTTCGATCTCGGTCGGCCAGCAGCTGCTGGAGGCGCTGAATGCGCGCTTCGACAAGCAGTTCCAGCCCTATGGCGAGGCCGCGCCGTTGCTGCCCTCGGTCGACGGGGTTCGCCTGCTCGACCGGCTCGAGCTGACTCATGCGCTCGACAAGAAGGACTATGAAAAGCGGCTCGCCGAAGTGCAGGGCCGGCTGAACCAGCTGACCCGCAAGCGCGGCTTCAAGAAAATGGGTGTTGCCGCTGTTTTCGAGGGCATGGACGCGGCGGGCAAGGGCGGTGCAATCCGCCGGATCACTGCCGCACTCGACGTGCGCCAGTACGGCATCGTGCCGATCGCTGCGCCGACCGAGGAGGAGCGGGCCCAGCCGTATCTGTGGCGTTTCTGGCGCCACGTGCCGTCGCATGGTCAGGTGCGGATCTTCGACCGCTCGTGGTATGGCCGGGTGCTGGTCGAGCGGGTCGAGGGCTTTGCCAGCCAGTTCGACTGGATGCGGGCCTACAGCGAGATCAACGACTTCGAGGCGCAGCTCGACGCGGCGAACACCGTCGTGGTCAAATTCTGGCTGGCCATCGATCCGGACGAGCAGTTGCGCCGGTTCAAGGAGCGTGAAGCCATCGAGTGGAAGCGTTTCAAGATCACCGACGAAGACTGGCGCAACCGCGACAAGTGGGATGACTACATCATCGCCGCCAGCGACATGATCGACCGGACCAGCTCGGCGCACGCGCCGTGGCATCTGATCGGCGCGAACAACAAGTACCATGCCCGCGTCACCATCCTCGAAAAACTGTGCGACGCAATCGAAGCCCGCCTCAAACGCAAGGAATGACCATGTCCCAGACCCTGAGTGCCGCGGCCCTCGACCAGCTGTTCCGCGAGGCCCGCACGTTCAGCCATTTCGACGACCGTGCTGTTGATGACGCGACGATCCATGCACTGTACGACTTGCTGAAGTTCGGCCCGACTTCGGCCAACAGCTCGCCGGCACGCTTCGTATTCGTACGCTCGCCCGAAGCAAAGGCAAAGCTTGCACCGGCGCTGTCCGAAGGCAACCGCGACAAGACGCTGGCGGCGCCGCTGACGGTGATCGTTGCGCACGACCTGACGTTCTACGACGAGTTGCCGACGCTGTTCCCGCATACCGACGCACGCAGCTGGTTTACCGGCAACGACGCGGCGATCCAGACCACCTGCCTGCGCAACGGCAGTCTGCAAGGGGCGTACCTGATGCTGGCTGCGCGTTCGCTCGGCCTCGATTGCGGACCGATGTCGGGTTTCGACAACGCGACGGTCGATGCGGCCTTCTTCGAGGGGACGAGCTGGCGCTCGAATTTCCTGATCAATCTCGGCTACGGCCTGCGCGAGAAGCTGCATCCGCGCAATCCGCGCCTGCCGTTCGAGACCGCATGCCTGATCGCATGAACCTGTCGTACGCACGATGACGGACTGGACGATCTGGCAGGCGCTGGAGGATTGGCGGTCGCGCCGGCGCGAGCTGGAGCCGGTCTTTGCCCAGGCCGGCATTGCTCCGGAGCTGGAGTCGCAGGTCAACCGCATTCTGGTCGACCTGAGGCGCCAGCCGCCGACGCCGCCGCTGGTGTCGGGCGACAAGCAGCGTGACGAGGATGAACGCGCGCGTTTTCACGCGGCCTTCATGCGCCACTATGACGAGAGCCTGTTCAAGGCCGAGGCGCTGGTTCGTCTGCCCTGGGTGCCCGAGGCCGCGCCCATCGGCAATGCGGTGCTCGCCGAGGTGGAGCGACTGCGCACCGCCTTGTCGAACAACCCGGGCCAGACGCCGGACTTTGGCGATTTCGAGGCGCTGCTGGGGCACTATCTGCGCCTTGACCACCCGCAGCTGACGGTTGCTCCGGAACTGCTGGCCGAGCGGCGGCGCCAGATTGCCGACATCGCCGGCTGGCCGCTGCTGGTGCAGCGCTCGGCAGCACAGCCGTTCAACGAGGTGGTGCCGCCGATCGGTACCGAGGCGTTCCGCGAGGCGTTCTACGCGCAGCTGGACCTGTATCTGGCGGCGCCGTGGCTGCACTGCAAGATCGTCAGCCAGTGGTATGCGACGCTGGCGCTGGATGCGGTGCTGGTCCGCAAGAAGCGCGAAGCCGGTGACGACAGCTTTGTCGCCAGCACCTTCAAGCATCGCTGGCCCAGCCTGTCGGTGCTGTTCCCGCAACTCGAAATGGCCGACCAGCTCTGGTATCTGGCGCTGATCCTCGCTGCCATCGTCGCGCTGTTCAGCGAGCATTGGCTGGTGGCACTGCCGCTGGTCCTCTGGCTCAACCTGTCGGTCGGCGCGCACCGCCGTCAGCGCCGGCGGATCGAGCAGCGGCGCGAGGAACTGGTCGCGCAGGCGCAGATGCTGAAGAAGGTCCGAGACCGCTTTGCCGCAGGCATGTCGACACCCGACAAGCTGGCGCATCAGCTGCGCCAGCTCGACCCCGGTGGCGAGACTTTTGGCGAGCCGTTCTACGCGCTGCTGCGGCTGCAGTCGCGCAACGGCTAGCGGAAGCTAGGCGACAGGCTCGCCGTCAACGAACATCAGCAGCTGGCCGCTGTCCATCCGGGTCCAGGTCTCGTTGTCGGTCAGCGGCTGGGTCGCGATCACCGCGACGCGATCGTCCGGTGTCGTCACCGACGAAAAGTCGACACTGACGTCGGCGTCGGCGAGGTGGGCGGTCGAGAACGGCGCGCGCCGGATGATGTAGTGCAGGTCGGTCGCGCAGCGCGCGAACAGCACTTCACCGTTCGAGAGCAGGAAGTTGAAGCTGCCGCGCCCGGCCAGCTCGGCGGTGAGCGCCTTCAGTGCCGCATGCAGCGCGTCGTAGGCTGGCGCGGTGTCGAAGCGCCTGGCCAGCGCGTCGAGCAGCCAGCAGAACGCCTGCTCGCTGTCGGTATCGCCTACCGGCTGGAAGCGGCTGCCGGCGAGTGACGGCAGGCTGTCGAGATTGCCGTTGTGCGCGAAAATCCAGTACTGCCCCCACAGCTCGCGGCGGAACGGATGGGTGTTGGCGAGGTTGACCGTACCCTGCGTCGCCTTGCGGATGTGGGCGATGACGTTGCGGCTCTTGATC
This sequence comes from Jeongeupia naejangsanensis, assembly GCF_016865585.1. Lineage (GTDB taxonomy): Bacteria > Pseudomonadota > Gammaproteobacteria > Burkholderiales > Chitinibacteraceae > Jeongeupia > Jeongeupia naejangsanensis. Next base: position 123,586 of record NZ_JAESND010000006.1, read on the forward strand.
GGGTAGGCGCGGACGAGCTCGGCGATCGGAGAGCTGATCGACGGCAGGTAGTCGAGAAAGAGCCGGCAGCCGCGCTCCTCGAAAAAAGCGATGCCCCAGCCATCCGCATGGTGGTCGGTCAGTCCGCCGCGGCGGTGAAAGCCTTCGAACGAGAAAACGATATCGGTCGGCACGTTGCAGTTCATGCCCAGAAGCTGGCACATCGGCGTGCTCCGAATTGGTAAGGATGATTCATTGTGCACCGGTGTGCCGCCGGGCTCAAAAGCAAAATGCCCGGCACTGGCCGGGCATTTTTCCTGAAGCGGTGCGGATTACTCCGACTTGTCGCCCAGTGCGCCGGCACCGATGCTGAAGCCGGCGTCGACGTGGATGACTTCACCGGTCATGCCCGACGAGAGCGGCGACAGCAGGAAGGCGGCGACGTTGCCGACTTCTTCCTGGGTGATGTTGCGCTTCAGCGGCGTGGCATCGGCAGCGGCCTTCAGCAGCTTGCCGAAGTTGGCGATGCCCGATGCAGCCAGCGTCTTGATCGGACCGGCCGAAATGCCGTTGCAGCGTACGCCCTTTTCCGGACCGACCGCTGCGGCAATGTAGCGTACGTTGGCTTCGAGCGAGGCCTTGGCGAGGCCCATCACGTTGTAGTTCGGGATCGCGCGTTCGGCGCCGAGGTAGGACAGGGTGATCAGACTGGCGCCTTCGTTCAGCATCGGGCGTGCGGCCTTGGCCAGCGCGGCGAAGCTGTAGGAGCTGATGTCGTGGGCGATGCGGAAGTTCTCGCGAGTGACCGCGTCGAGGTAATCGCCCTTGAGCGCATCGCGTGGCGCGAAACCGATCGAATGGACGAGGCCGTCGAGGCCGCCCCAGCGCTGACCGAGGTCGGCGAAAACGGCTTCGATCTGCTCGTCGCTGGCGACGTCACAGGGCAGGACGAGGTCCGAATCGAAGTGCTTGGCGAGATCGACGACACGCTGCTTCAGGTCTTCGGACACATAGGTGAACGCCAGCTCGGCGCCTTCGCGCTTGCAGGCCTGGGCGATGCCGTAGGCAATCGAACGGTCGGACAGCAGCCCGGTGATCAGGATTTTTTTGCCGGCGAGAAAGCCCATGCGTGTAGTTCCCTTGGAGATATCGTTCTAAATAGAGTCGCGCGATTATAAACGAATCCGTCCGCAACTGGCGGTGCGGACGGCTTGGGGCGAATCAGTCCACCGCATAAGGCAGGTCGAGTCGGGACAGCGGCGGGCCGTCGACACTGCCGAGGTGCAGGCTATGTTCGAGCGAGGCAATCTGCGCCACGACGAGCGCCTCGAAGCCGCCTTCCGGCGCCGGTGCGGCGAGCAGGATCTTGCCCGAGGCCTGGCCGTTCATCTCGGCGCTGAACACGTCGTCGCCGGTCTGTGCCTCCGCGGCGACGTGCATCCGGAACATGCGCCGCTTCAGTTTGCCGAGGTACTGGGTCCGGGCGACGATTTCTTGGCCCGGGTAGCAACCCTTGGTGAAACTCACCGCGCCGATCAGTTCCATATTGGCCATCTGTGCAACGAAGGCTTCCTGTGTTGGTGCGGTAATCCACGGTGCGCCGGCGCGGATTTCGGTCAGGCGCCATACGGGCTCGCCGACCGGGCGGGCGCCGGCGTCGACCAGTGCCTGCCAGACTGCCTCGACGGCATCGGCCGGGATGGCCAGCTCGAAACGTCCGTCGGCGAGGCCGATCACCGTCGTGTGCGCGCCATGGACGACGGCCTCTATGACCGCCATGGGCGCGGGCGCCGGCTGACCGGTGACCGCCGTAATCTTGGCTGCGGCATCCGGACCGGCAACGCCGAGCAGAAGGAGTTCGGCGCTGGCATCGCTGGGTTTGGTTTTGGTGCGCAGGATGAACATGCCAAGGCGCTTCTGGATCGCCGGTTGCAGCTCGGATGCGATCTGCAGCAAGTAATCTTCGCCGGCGCGGAAGACGAGGAAGCTCGCCAGCATCCGGCCCTTGGGTGTCGAGTAGCTCGAATACTGCGCAGTATCAAGTGCCAGCGTGCGCACGTCGCTCGAAAGCTGGCCGTTGAGGAAGGTCGCGGTTTCCTCGCCGCTGAAACGGATGAGGCCGTATTGCGCCAAAGGCGAGACAACGGACTGGGAGGCCAGTGCGGCGAGTTCTTCGGCGGCGTTGCCGAAATCGGTGACGATGCCGGCGTCGTTGCGCCGGGCACCGAGGGATTCGAGAGTGTCGTTCCAGGGCATGAGGGGACTCCGTCGAGTCGAGAGTGCGAGATCGCTTGAGGGCAAAATGGGGGCGAACGCCGGAATATCCAGCGTTCGCCCCCTGTTCTTGCTGCGTGGTCTGACGGCGCCGCGTTTACTGGGTGGCGGTATCCGGTGCCGGCGGCGTCTCGGTCAGGTTGACCGCTTGCGGCTGCGGGCGGTTCGTTGTGGCCGTCGAGAGCTCCGGTGCCTTCAGCACGCCGCCGGCGCTGATCCGGTTGGCCACCTGGATCGTGCCGCCCGACAGGCGCGCCATGATTGCGCCGTTGAGCTTCAGGTTCGGCTGGATCGTCAGCTGGCCTTGGGCATTGAATTTGCCGCCGACCAGAGTCGCGTCGAGAATCTGCACTGTGTCACCGCGGACGGCGAGGCGGCCGGTAAAGGTTTCGAAACGCGTCTGTCCACCACGGGCATAGGTCGCCGGCTGGGCCGACTTGAGCGGCGTGATCAGGTCGAAGTTGTGCAGCATGCCGTCACTGACGCGAAATTGCGCATCGATGCCTGGCTGGTCAAAGAGCTTGTGGTAGTCGTCGGCCTTGTAGACGAAGGTCGATTCGCCGGCGAGGCGGCCCGAAACATGGGTGACTTCGCTGAAGACCTGGCTGAACGGTTCGGCCTGGACGCCGTTGGTGCGCAGTGTGCCGGCCAGTGTCCAGGCGTTGTCCTGCCATCCCAGCTGGGCGCGACCGGTGACAATGCCCCCGTACAGGTCGCCGCGGATGTCTTCGATGTCGATGCCGTCCGGGCCGGCGAGTCCCTTGAGCAGCAGCCGGTCGAAGTGCACCGGGTGACCGAACGGCAGCGTGTAGCCGCTAGCGGTCAGGGTCACGGCAAACTGGCCTCCCTTGGGCTGTACGTGGAAGTCGAGGTGGTTGCCTTCGTCACCGGCTTGCAGCTCGGCCAGTTGGCCGTCACTGGCGAAACGCAGCGTCGCGTCGATCGGGCCGATCACGCTGCTGCCGAGCAATACGCTCGATTGCTTGAGGTCGATCTGGACGAGGCGCGGCTGATCGGCTTCGGGGCGAAGTTTTTCCGGGAGCTGCATCGCGAAGCGCGGGCTGAACTGGCCATTCTCGACGGTAATGCCGCGGATTTCACGCCCCCAGTTCAACAGGTTGTGGAGCGAAATCGGCACGCTGAGCTTGTCGATTTTTGCGGTGCGCGCATCCTGGTTGAACACGACATCATGCATGACCAGGGTGGGGCGGGGTGCGTATTCGATACCACTACGGCCGATCTGTACCGGCCCGTGCAGGCGCTTTTGCAGTGCATCGACGAGTCGGTCGCGGTACAGCGAGTCGGGGATCACGAGCGGAAGCAAGCCGATCAGGACCAGAATTAAAACGATAAGAATCAGTGGCTTCCGTGTGTTTTTCATGATCTCGTCTGGATTTATTGTTGGAATGTGTTGACAACGGGCGAGTCCGTTCCTATTATACGCATCTCTTCGGTTCCCCGATAGCTCAGTCGGTAGAGCAACGGACTGTTAATCCGTGTGTCCCTGGTTCGAGCCCAGGTCGGGGAGCCAACCCAATACCGAAGTCCCGGTTTCAAGCCGGGATTTTCTTTTCCCCGATAGCTCAGTCGGTAGAGCAACGGACTGTTAATCCGTGTGTCCCTGGTTCGAGCCCAGGTCGGGGAGCCAAATACGAAAAACCCCGGTCAGCGATGGCCGGGGTTTTTTGCGTCACGACCCGCGACCGCGGGTCGCAGGCGTTGCGTCTTACCAGACGTAGCCGAGACCGGCACCATAGGTCAACTGGTCGCGATCACCGCGCTCGCGCACGAACGAGCTGTCGGCCGCGTCGCCCATCAGCCGCTGCATGAAGGCGCCCGCGCCACCCCACCAGTGCCCCGAAATCTGGCCGATCACGCCGATCCAGCCGAAGACCTGCTGGTTGCCGCCGCCGGCCTGAAACGGCGCCAGACCGGATGCCGTCGCATCGGCGTCGGTGACGCCGTAGTAGGTATTCACATAGCTCGCGCTGGCCCAGGTCGCGCCGAGGCCGCTGCCGACGAAAAAGCGCTCCGACAGCGGTACCCACAGCGTTGCGCCAAGGTTGAACCGGGCGCCGTCATACACCTGACCGGCGTTGGTCAGTACGTTGGCGTTGACGCGGAAACGGTAGGGAATGCCGTGCAGGTTGTCGTACTCGTAGCCGATGAAGCCGCCAAACTCGACCGTGTTGTCGATGTCGTGCAGTTTGCTGATCACGTCGTCGCTGACATTGCTGCGACCGAGCTTGAGGTTGACGGCCGGGCCCCACTGGAAGCCGGTCAGCCCGCCGAAGTTGTACTGCGCATACGGGCCGTACCACTCGAACAGCCGGCCGGACTCGGTCACGTAGCGCACACCCGGCACGACGCCGATCATATCGTCCTTGCAGCCCGAGCACTCCGGGGTTGCGCCGATGCCGACGCCGACCAGATTGGGCAGATTCATCGACGGCAGATCGATGGCCTGCGCTGCGGAGGCGGCGAACAGCGCGAGACCGGCGATGGACGCGGCAAGACGGGTCATGGGGTGATCCTTGGTGGGAGTCTTGTCAGAGGTTGGGCGTGCGCGATTGCAGGAAGTCGAGGTATTTCGGGTCTTCGTCTTCGAAAATGCTGTCGTCGCCGTGGCCGCGAATGCGTTGCAGCGATTCGGCGGCGAGATCGAGCGCGCCGGTTTCGAACAGGGCCTGACCGAGGCGCAGGTGGACGAAGGGGTTGCCCATGCCGGCCGGCGTGAACGATGCCGTGGTCAGCGTTTCGATCGCGCGGGCAAAGTCGCCGTTGGCAAACTGGGTGTCGCCGATCGCGATCAGCAGGCTGGTACCCATCTCCCATTCCTCTTTCGGCGCCGGTACCAGTGCGTAGCCTGCCTTGTATTTGGCGATGGCCGCCTTGTAGTCGCCGGCTTCGTACAGCGCATCGCCGGCACCGGACAGTGCTTCGATCTCGTTGAACAGTTTGGCGGGAATGGCGGGCATGGCGGTCTTCCTGATAAGGCGGCGGTGGGCGATTCTACGATGAAAAGCGGATCGCCCAAATCGCCGCTATTACCCCTGTGCCAGCTTGGTGCGCGAGAGTGGCGGGTTCTTGGCGAAGTAGGCCTTGATGCCGCTGACGATGCTTTGCGCCATTTTCTGCTGATAGCCCTCGTCGATCAGCTTCTGTTCTTCGGCCGGATTGGAGATGAAGGCAGTCTCGATCAGGATCGACGGGATGTCCGGCGCCTTGAGCACGGCAAAACCGGCCTGCTCGACATGGTTCTTGTGCAGCCGGTTGATCTGCTTGAGCTGGGACAGCATCGCGTTGCCGAACTTCATGCTGTCGTTCAGCGTCGCCGTCTGCGTCAGGTCCATCAGCGTCTTGGCCAGGTGGACGTCCTTGACGTTGGCGATCTTCACACCGCCGATCAGGTCGGCGTCGTTCTGCGTCTGCGCCAGCCATTTGGCGGCGGTGCTCGTTGCACCGCGGTCGGACAGTACGAATACCGACGAGCCGTTGGCGTCGGGCTTGATGAAGGCGTCGGCGTGGATCGACATGAACAGGTCAGCCTGCACCGCGCGGGCCTTTTTTACCCGCACGCCGAGCGGCACGAAGAAGTCGTCGTCGCGCGTCATCACCACGCGCATGTTGGGTTCGTTCTCGAGCAGCGCCTTGACCTTCCGGGCGATCGACAGTACGACGGTCTTTTCGTGGTTGCCCTGCGGGCCGATCGCGCCCGGGTCTTCGCCGCCGTGGCCCGGATCGAGGACGACGGTGATCAGCCGGTCGATCTTCAGGTCCTTGCGGTCGACGTTGGTCGTTTTCGTTTGCGGTTCCGCCGGCTTGGCGGGTTCCGGCTGCTTGGCCGCCGGCGTCGGCGGGGTGGTCTGATCGTCGAGGAAGGCCAGCAGCGGGTCGTTCTGCACCGCCGGATACAGGTCGATCACCAGCCGGTGCTGGTATTCGCCGACCGGCGCCAGCGTGAACACCTGCGGCTTGACGTCGGTCTTCAGGTCGAGCACCAGCCGCACCGTGCCGGGCTTGTTGCGTGCGGCGCGCAGTTGCTGGATGTAGGGATCGTCGGCGTTGACCTTGCCGGCCAGCGTCTGCAGCTCGCCGTTCAGGTCGATGCCGTCGAGGTCGACGACCAGACGTTCGGGATTCTTCAGCGAAAACTGGTTGAAGCTCAAAGGCGCGGTCGATTCGATCGTGATCCGCGTATACGCCTGCGCCGGCCAGACGCGCACGGCGACGACGCGCGAATCGGTCGCGGCAAAGCCTTTCGGGATGACCGACAGCAGCAGGGTGGTGACCGCTGCACGCAGTACGGTGCGGCGGTGGGCGTCGGGGATCAGCGGGCGAGTCGGGCCAGGCATTGCGTTCCGTTTGTCGTCAGTGCGGTCAGGTTCAGGCGGCGGCCATCGGCCTCGGGCGCCAGCTGGATCAGCCAGTCCGGCGCGGGGAGCAGGCCCTCGGCCTTGTCGGCCCATTCGATCAGGCAGACGCTGTCGCGATTGAAGTAATCGCGAAAACCGGCATCTTCCCACTCCGATGGGTCGCTAAAGCGATATAAATCAAAGTGATACAAGTATAAATTCGAAACTGTATAAGGTTCAACCAGTGTATAGGTCGGACTTTTCACCCGCCCGGCGAATCCGAGCCCGCGCAGGATGCCGCGCGTCAGCGTGGTTTTGCCGGCGCCAAGGTCGCCTTCGAGGAAGATCACCAGCCCCGGATGCAGTGCCGCAGCCAGCCGTCCGCCGAGCGCGAGCGTCTCGGCCTCGTCGGCGAGAAAGAGCGTGAAGGCGGTATCATGGGCGTTATGCATAAGGATCTCGACAAGGGTCTCGACGTTCGGGAACTGGCCACTTCGATCAAGGCGTGGGGGGAGGCGCTCGGCTTTGCCAGGGTGGCGATTACCGGCACCGATCTCTCGCATGCCGAAGCAGGCCTTGCCGCGTGGCTGGAGGCCGGTTTTCACGGCGAGATGGATTATATGGCACGGCACGGCATGAAGCGTGCCCGGCCTGTCGAACTCGTGCCCGGTACTAAAACCGTGATCAGCGTCTTCCTGCCTTACCGTCCGCCCGGCGTGTCGTCGAGCGAGGCGGTGCTTGCCGACGGAACGAAGGCGCACATCTCGCGCTACGCACTGGGCCGCGATTATCACAAGGTCTTGCGCAACAAGCTGCAAAAGCTCGCCGACCGGATCGGCGCCGAGATCGGCCCGTTCGGCCACCGGGTGTTTGTCGATTCGGCGCCGGTGCTCGAGGTCGAGCTGGCGACGCAGGCGGGGCTGGGCTGGCGCGGCAAGCACACGCTGTTGATCAACCGCGACTACGGCTCGTACTTCTTCCTCGGCGAGCTGTTCACCGACCTCGAACTGCCGCTCGATCCGCCCGAGGAAAAAGAGCATTGCGGCCGCTGCACCAAGTGTCTGGTCGCCTGTCCGACGCAGGCCATTGTTGCACCGTACACGGTCGATGCACGCCGCTGCATTTCCTACCTGACGATCGAGTTGCACGGGGCGATTCCGGAAGAGTTCCGCTCCATGATCGGCAACCGCGTCTACGGCTGCGACGACTGCCAGCTCTGCTGCCCGTGGAACCGTTTTGCCGTCGATACCAGCGAAGCCGATTTCCATGTCCGCCACGGCCTCGATGACGTGACGCTGGTCGAGCTGTTCGCGTGGTCCGAGGACGACTTCAAGGAAAAGCTCGCCGGCAGCCCGATCTACCGGATCGGCTATGCGCGCTGGTTGCGTAACCTGGCGGTCGGGCTCGGCAACGCGCCGTCGACGCCGGCGGTGCTGGCGGCGCTGGTAGCGCGTGCCAACGACGATGATGATGTGGTCCGCGAGCACGTCGCGTGGGCGCTGGCGCGTCACGCTGCACTGCAAAATAAGCCATGATGGAGGCATCGAAACCGATGCCGCACCTCATGCCAGAAACATCCCCGTCCGTCATGATCCAGCCTTTCGGCGAAGCCGCGCTGATGCTCAGCGTCGACGTCGCGCTGGCAACGCAGCGGCGGCTGTGGGCGACTTGGCATGCCTTGTGCGCGCGGGAGCCCCAAGTCGAGTGGGTGCTCGGCATGGGCAATCTGACCGGTTTTTTCGATCCGCTGGCGATCGCAACGACGCAGCTCGAAAGGGCGATCGAGGCGGCCTGGCTGGACAGTAACGGCGCCGAGACCGAAATGGGCAAACGCGTCGAGATTCCCGTCGTCTATGGCGGTGAGGCCGGGCCGGATCTGGCGGTTGTCGCCGAGCAGGCCGGCCTGAGCTGCGACGAGGTGATCGCACGCCATGCAGCGGGCGAGTATGTCGTTTACTGCCTCGGCTTTCTGCCGGGCTTTGCCTACCTCGGCGGACTGGACCCCGCGCTCGCCTGCCCGCGCCGGGCGTCGCCGCGGCTGTCGGTGCCGGCCGGTTCGGTCGCGATCGGCGGCGCGCAGACGGCGGTCTATCCGCTGGCGTCGCCGGGTGGCTGGCAGTTGATCGGCCGGACCGATGTGAAGCTGTTTGATCCGTATCGCGAGACACCGGGGCTGTTGTCGCCGGGCGATACGGTCGTGTTCGTGCCGAGGCCGGCATGACGCTGACCATCCTCAAGCCCGGGCCGCAGACCAGCGTTCAGGACCTGGGGCGCGACGGGTATGCCGCGCTTGGCGTGCCGCGCGGGGGCGCTTGCGACCCGCTGTCGCTGCGGCTGGCCAATCTTGTTGCCGGCAATGCGGCAGGGGCAGCGGCACTGGAAATCACCCTGGGCGGTCTGGCGCTGCGCTTCGATGCGCCGACTGTGTTCGCTTGGGCCGGCGCGACGATGGGTGTGACGCTCGACGGCGTGGCACTGAGCCCGGCACACCGCTATGCAGCGGCCAAGGGCGCGGTGCTTCGTTTCGGCTTTGCCGAGCACGGGGCGCGCGCCTATCTGGCGCTGGCTGGCGGTATCGACGTGGCGCCGGTACTGGGCAGCCGCTCTACCGGCCTGCTTGCCGGCATCGGCGGCTTCAAGGGGCGTGCGCTGTGCGCGGGCGATGTGATCGAGTGCGGCGAGGCCGAGCCGCGCTTGCCCGGCGTTGCCGTGGCGCAGGCCGAGCGCGGCGAGCATCTGCGCGTGCTGCCGGGGCCGGACTGGCCGCTGCTCGGTCAGGATGCCCAGCGGCAACTGTTGCGAACGCCCTGGCACATCGGGCTTGCCAGCAACCGGATGGGCATGCGGCTGACCGGTACCGCGGTCGACGTGGCATCGGCTTCATCGCTCGCTTCACATGCGGTGATGCCGGGTTGCGTGCAGCTGCCGCCGTCGGGCGAGCCCATCGTGCTGCTGGCCGATGCGCAGACCACCGGTGGTTATCTGCGGCCCTTGGTCGTGATTCGCGCGGACCTGTGGCGCGCCGGGCAGTTCAAGCCGGGCGACACGCTGCGCTTTGTCGAAGTGGATACCGCTGCGGCGCTGGCAGCAACGACGGCGCAGCGGGACTGGCTCGAACGCATGCGTCGCGCGCTGGCCTGGGAGGGACGATGAACTATCTGGCGCTGAACGCCGATCTGGGCGAAGGCTATGAATACGATGCGGCGCTGATGCCGCTGATCGACGCGGCCAGCATTGCCTGTGGCGGCCATGCCGGCGGGGTGGATTCGATGCGCGAGGCGGTGCAGCTGGCCCGCGCCAATGGGGTGCGCATCGGTGCGCATCCGAGTTATCCGGATCGCGAACACTTTGGCCGGGTGTCGTTGCAGATGTCCGATCCCAAGCTCGTCGCCAGTCTGACTGCGCAGCTGTGGGCGCTGAAGGCCGTCTGCATCGAGGCCGGCGTCTCGGTGTCTTACGTGAAGCCGCATGGCGCGCTGTACAACGACGCGGCGCGGGATCCGAAGCTGGCAGCGCTGCTGGCGCAATCGGTGTACGAGATCGATCCGTCGCTCGCGCTGATGGCGATGACCGGCAGCGAGCTCGTCAAGGCCGGCGAGGCGGTCGGGCTGACCGTGATCCGCGAGGCCTTTGCCGATCGCGCCTACCTCGACGATGGCAGTCTGGCGCCCCGCAGCGAAGCGGGCGCCGTGCTCGACGACATCGCCGCGATCGCCCAGGTCGAGAGCCTGTGGCGGCAGGGCGGCGTGTACGCCCAGAACGGCGACTGGCTGCCGCTGGTGGCGGATTCGGTGTGCATTCATGGCGACAATGCCCATGCACTGAAATTTGCCCAAACCTTGCGCAAGCGCTTTCCCCGACGCGTTTGAGGCTGTTTCGCCCTTGCCGGGCGGCGTAGAATGCCCGCTTTCGGGGAACAGAATGCAGAACGCTCAACCATCGCACGCCATCGGCGTATTCGATTCCGGCGTCGGCGGCCTGACCGTAGTCCGCGCGCTGATGGACCGGCTGCCGTTCGAGAACATCATCTATTTCGGCGACACCGCGCGCGTGCCCTACGGCGTGAAGTCCGTCGCTACCATCGAGCATTTCACCCAGCAGATTGCCGACTTCCTGCGCGAGCAGAACGTCAAGATGCTGATCATCGCCTGCAACACCATGGCGGCCGTCGCCGCCGACAAGGTGCGCGAGGCGTCGCCGGTGCCGGTGCTCGACGTGATCGAAGCCGGCGCGCGCGAGGCGGCCAAACGGACGAAGTCGGGCGGCATCGGCGTCATCGGTACGCCGACGACGATCAATTCCAACGCCTACGCCCGCGCCATCCACACGCTCGAACCCAAGTACCGCGTCTACTCGCAAGCCTGTCCGTTGTTCGTGCCGCTGGTCGAGGAAGGCTGGGTCGATCACCCGGTAACCCGGATGGTCGCGCAGGAATACTTGCGGCCGGTGTTCGTCGAAAGCATCGACACGCTGGTGCTCGGCTGCACCCATTACCCGCTGCTCAAGCCGATGCTGCTCGACGTCACCGGCAGCCGGATGGAGCTGGTCGATTCGGCGCTGGCGATCGCCGATCAGGCCGCTGACCTGCTGGCCGAGCAGGGACTGGCCAATCCGCATCGCGGCCGGCCGGACTATCGTTGCTATGTGACCGACGTGCCGGTGAAATTCCAGACCATCGGCGAGCGTTTTCTGGGGCGGAGTCTGGGCAAGGTCGAACTCGTCAGCCTCTAGCACGATGCATAAAACCGCGCTGGCTGCGTTGTGCTCGCTTGCCGTGTCGTTGGCGTGATCTGGGTAACCACGGATCGCTTGGAGGAGTTGCAGAGGTGCTGTACGGATTCTGTGTGCTGGTGCTGTTCCAGCTGATCGGTGAGGTCGCCTCCAACCTGTTGCACCTGCCGCTGCCCGGCCCGGTGCTGGGGATGTTGCTGCTCGCCGCCTGGTGCGTCTGGCATCGCGGCGTCGATCCGCGGCTGGCACAGGTCGCACAAGGGCTGCTCGGTTACATGGGCTTGCTGTTCGTGCCGGCCGGCGTCGGGCTGATGCTGCTCGGCCCGGTGCTGCGGGATCAGGGCCTGGCGATGCTGCCGGTGCTGGTGCTGTCGCTGGTGATCACCATGGCGGTGACGGCGCTGACGATGAAGGCGATGCTGAACCGCCATCGCCGCAAGCTGCGCAACCGGGTGCTGGTACGCCGCAAGGGGAAGGCCGATGAACATTGATGCCGCTTTCGCTTCGCTCAAGGCCGCACCGTTGTTGTGGCTGCTGGTGACAGGGCTTGCCTACCTGCTGGCCGAAAAGCTTTTCCGCAAGAGCGGCCACAATCCGCTGCTGCATCCGGTGCTGGTGGCGATTGCGCTGATCATCGTCGTCCTCAGCGTTGCCCGGATACCGTATCCGGACTACTTCAGTGGTGCGCGTCTTCTGCACCTGCTGCTGGGGCCTGCGACCGTTGCGCTCGCCGTGCCGCTGTACGACAACCTGCAGCGCGTGCGATCGCTGCTCGTACCGCTGTCTGTATCGCTCTTCGTCGGCGGCGTTACCGGCATCGTCTCGGCGCTGCTGCTGGGCAAGCTGTTCGGCCTGTCGTGGCCGGTTCAGGTGTCGTTCGCACCGAAGTCGGTGACCACACCGATTGCGATGGCGCTGGCCGACAAGCTCGGCGGCCTCGCACCATTGACCGCCAACCTCGTCATCATCACCGGCATCCTCGGCGCCATCATCGTCGTACCGCTGATGCGCTGGCTCAAGGTTACCGGCGAGATCGAACAGGGGCTGGCGCTCGGTGTCGCCGCGCACGGCGTCGGCACCGCGCGCGGGTTTCAGTTGTCGACGACGACCGGGGCGTTCTCCGGGCTGGCGATGGGGCTCAACGGGGTGCTGACCTCGGTCGTGCTGCCGGTCATTCTGGCGTTCTGGCCGCATTGACCGCCGGCTACCGATGACGTGCAAGGCGCGTTCTTGCGAGATGGGTCTTGTGGACAAGCTGTTTGACCGTTATAACGGCACCGACTTTTAGACTGGAATTGCAACTCGATGAGTGTTCGACCCGTTAGCAAGCACGATGTGACCAACTGGTCGGACACAGAAACGGTCTGCGGCACGGAGCAATCCCTTCGTGTGGTCGACGAGGACGCGTTGCGCAGGGCCGTCACCGGTACGGATGGCCGCATCCGCCCATTGGGAACGCGCTATTCCAATGTGAGGCTGCTGAATCTGGCCCAGCCGTCCGATGTGGCTGCGCTGATGGACGGATACACCGGCATGGTCCGTCACGATGCCGGCTCGGTGACCTACAAATCGGGCACGCCGTTGCACGTGATTTACGACGAACTCAAGGCAATGGGGCGGATGCTGCCCCATGCGCCGGGTGTCATTGCCGTGCAAAGTCTGGGTGGCGCGGTGGCGACCGGTACGCATGGCCAGGGTCTGCAGCAGTGTGCGATCTCCGATTCGGTTCTGGCCATCAGGCTGATGCTGGCCGATGGCCGCGTGATGACGCTGGACGAGTCGGACGCGGGGTTCGACGGCGCGAAACTCAATCTGGGCTGCCTTGGCATCGTGCTGGAAATCACGCTGCGCACGATCCCCTATGCGGAACACATCTGCTCGAAGGTGTCGATCAGCGACGACGTCCTGTTCGACCAGTTCATCCAGATCAACCAGCAACACGAGTACGCCAAGTGCTGGTGGTTTCCGGACGAGCAGCAGGCCATGCTGTGGTACAGCGATGCCGTGCAGGACTGGCGGCAGGAAAACGTGAACGCGCTGGCCGACGGCGTCTTTTCCCGAACCATCGACAACAGCCTGACCTTGATGGGGCAGGACATCCGGCCGGATCAGGCCGATTGCAAGCCGTACCAGACGGTCACCCGCTTCCGGGACGAGGCGCAGCTGCAGGCCGGCATTCCGGATATCTGGTGCAAGGGCATTCCGGTGCCGCAGATCAATTTCGAAATTGCCGTGGATCTGGACAGGTTTGCCGATGCGGTTGCAGCCCTGAAGCGGATTCATCGCGACTCCCCGCAACGGACGCACTACCCGGTGATCCTGCGCTGCACCGGTCCGTCGGGGGCCTGGCTGAGTCCGACGCTCAACCGGCCGGTCTGCTATTTCGGTTTCGTCGTTTATTACGCGATGGACGGCGGTATTTCCAAAGCCGGCATGGACTACGTCAGTCAGGTGGAGCAGGCCTTGGGCGCCTTGGGCGGCAGGCCGCACTGGGGCAAGTACTTCGAAGCGGAGCGCTATCGCTGGCCGGCACTTTATCCGGACTTGAACCGGTTCATCACGCTGAAGCACAGCCTCGATCCGCTCAACCGGTTCGGGAATGCCTTTTCCGACGGCGTGCTTGCCCTGGCCTGAGACTGTTCGCCGAAGCAATGTCCGTGGCTTCCTCGTTCGGTTGTTGCAGCGGGCGAAAGTGGCGCCGGATTACTCGGGCCGCCGCCATAACCACACCAGCACCAGCGCCATCGAAATCCCGGCAAACCACAGCGCACGGCTGTGGATCAGCAGCACGCTGATGCCGAAGCTGACGGCCATCATGATCGTGGCCGCCCATTTGGCCCGGCGCGGAACGGCGCCACGGGCCTCCCATTCGGCGATCAGTGCTCCGAATACCTTGTGGCGCAGCAGCCAGGCGTGCCACGCCGGCTCGCCACGGGCAAAGCAGAATGCCGCGAGCAGCACGAACGGTGTGGTCGGCAAGAGCGGCAGTACCGCGCCGATGGCGCCGAGCAGCAGGGCGAGCAGGCCGGCGATGCGCCAGAGGTTGCGTCGCAGCATCGGCGCTCAGACCCGCAGCAGCGCTTCGCGCCCCGGCAGCCAGCGGTCCAGATGCGGAATCGCCAGTTGCGGCTCGGTGGCGAGGATGTTCTCGGCGACGTCGCGTGCCGCGTCCAGCAGGTCGGCGTCCTTTTCCAGATCGGCGAAGCGCAGCATCGGCACACCGGACTGACGTACGCCGGCCAGTTCGCCCGGGCCGCGGATCTGCAAGTCCTGACGGGCGATCTCGAATCCGTCGGTGCTTTCGTAGATCACCTTGAGCCGCGCCTTGGCCGTCTCGCCCAGCGGGCCGGTGTATAGCAGGATGCACAGGCTGGCATGGGCGCCACGGCCGACGCGGCCTCGCAGCTGGTGCAGCTGCGCCAGCCCCATCCGTTCGGCGTGTTCGATGACCATCAGGCTGGCGTTGGGGACGTCGACGCCGACTTCGATCACTGTCGTCGCGACCAGCACCTGAATCTCGTTGCGCTTGAACGCGTCCATCATCGCGGCCTTCTCGGCCGGCTTCATCTTGCCGTGAACAAGGCCGATGGCGATGCCTTCGAGTTCCTCGGTCAGCTGCGCGTGGGTGTCGACGGCGGTCTGCAACTGCAGCGCTTCGGATTCCTCGATCAGCGGGCAGACCCAGTACACCTGCCGGCCTTCGAGCACCTTGCTGGCGATGCGCTCGATGATCTCGTCGCGGCGCGCGTCCGACACCAGCTTGGTGACGATCGGCGTGCGGCCCGGTGGCAGTTCGTCGATGACGCTGACGTCGAGGTCGGCGTAGAAGCTCATCGCCAGCGTGCGCGGGATCGGCGTCGCCGACATCATCAACTGGTGCGGGCTGCCGCCTTTTTCGCGCAGCGCCAGCCGCTGGGCGACGCCGAAGCGGTGCTGTTCGTCGACGATGGCCAGACCAAGGTTCTTGAACTCGACCGTGCCCTGAAAGATCGCGTGCGTGCCGACGACCATCTGTGCGCTGCCGAGCGCGGCATCCTCGAGTGCTTCGCGCTTGGCCCTGGCCTTGAGGCTGCCGGTCAGCCACGCCACCTTGACGCCGAGCGGCTCCAGCCACTGGACGAACTTGGCGTAGTGCTGCTCGGCGAGGATTTCGGTCGGCGCGAGCATCGCGACCTGGTAGCCGGCCTCGATCGCGTGGCAGGCGGCGATCGCGGCGACGATGGTCTTGCCGGCGCCGACGTCGCCCTGCAGCAGCCGTTGCATCGGATGGCGCTGGCCGAGGTCTTTTGAAATATCCAGCAGCACGCGGTTCTGCGCCTTGGTCAGCCCGAACGGCAGGCTGGCAACCAGTTGTGCGGCCAGCCGGCCCGGCGGTGCGATCACCGGTGCGGTGCGTTCGCGCCGGATCGCCCGGGCCATGCGCAGCGACAGCTGCTGGGCCAGCAACTCGTCGAACTTGATCCGCCGCCACGTCGGGTGGATGCGCTCGGTCAATTGCACGCGGGCGACGTCGGGCGGCGGGTTGTGCAGAAAGCGCACCGACTCGGCGAAGTCGGGAAAACCGAAATCGTGGCGCACCGCCGCCGGCAGGGTGTCGGTCAGCGGCTCGTCCTTCAGCGCCTTGGCGATCAGCCGGGCGAGCTGGGCCTGCGACAGGTTGGCGGTGGTGGGGTAGATCGGCGTCAGGCTGTCGTTGAGCGTGTCGCTGTCCGACAGCGTCTTGACCTTGGGGTGGACCATTTCGTCGCCCCAGAAACCGTGGCGGATTTCGCCGTACAGCCGTACCCGCTTGCCGACGGCGAGCTGTTGGGCCTGATTCGGGTAGAAGTGGATCAGTCGCACCACCAGCGTGCCGCTGGCATCGCGCACGCGGGCGACGAGCTGTTTCTTCGGCCGGAACGTGGTCTCGCAGCCGGTGACTTCGCCTTCGACCAGCGCAGCGGTGCCGACCGGCGCTTCGGCGATCGGGTAGAGCTGGGTTTCGTCTTCGTAGCGCATCGGCAGGTGCAGCACGAGGTCGAAGGCACGGCTGATGCCGAGTTTCAACAGGCGGGTGCGCAGGCCGGGCTGGAGTTGGGCGAGGTCCATCAAGCTAGAACGATTGTTCTGTTGCCTTGGACTGTAGCGGATTTGTGCCGCTTTGGCGAGGCGCGCGGCCGTGCCGGCTCAAGAAACACGCCGGATTGCCGATGGCATGGAATCAATCACAGGAATCCGCCATGACGACGATCTCGGTCCCGAGTCTTGCTACCGCCGCCCGGCCCGCAGCCGGTGGCGGCAACATCAACGAGCAGATCGAGCGGGTCAAGGAGAAAATCCAGGACACGCAGGACCAGATCAGCAAGCTCGCGCACGACGACTCGCTGGGGCCCAAAGAGAAAAAGGAAATCCAGCAGTTGCTGCAGGCGCAGCTGGCATTGCTGCAGGAGCGCTTGCGCCAGCTGGTCGAACAGCGCAGCGAGCGTGGAGACAGGCATTCGCCGGCCCAGCCACGGCAGGAGTCGAATCCGGTCACCCAGGTGGTGCAGGCGGTGACCGGTTCGGTGGACGTGAAGGTGTGAGTGACGGGCGCCGTTGCGCGGCGCCCGCGGGCTGACCGTTATTCCTGCGTCTGCCGTGCCAGCCGGACCAGCGCGTGGGCGACTTTCTCGACGCCGGCCTGTGTCCGGGCCTCGACCAGCGCGCCATCTTCACCGAAGGCCTGACCGGCGCCGCCGACGGCCTGCTGCTGCGGAATCACCAGAAAGCCGAGGTTGGTCAGGTACTGGCGGCTGGCGATCAGCGAGCGCAGCCCGCCCAGCGCACCCGGCGACGCCGACAGCAGCCCGGCGACCTTGCCTTCGAGAAAGCGCAGCCCGGACTGGCCGCTGGCATCGGCGCGGCTGACCCAGTCGAGCGTGTTCTTCAAGAGCGGCGGGAACATGCCGTTGTATTCGGGCGTCGACAGCAGCAGGCCGTGATGGGCGGCGAACTGCTGCTGCAGCCGTGCCGCGGCTTCGGGCAGGCCGTCGCGGGCTTCGAGATCGCCGTTGTACAGCGGCAGCTCGTAATCGAGCAGGTCGATCAGCGTGACCTCGGCACCGGCGTCGCGCGCGGCCCGGGCGCCGACGGCGATCAGCTTGCGGTTGAACGAGGCGACGCGGGTACTGGCGGAAAAAGCGAGCAGGCGAACCGTCATGGGGACTCCGTGAGCGTGGTGGCAACCGCGACCGGGCCGGTCAGCAGTTTGTGGATCGGACAGGCGTTGGCGATATCGAGCAGGCGGGTGCGCTGGTCGGTATCGAGCGCACCGACGAATTCGACCTGCCGCTCGATCCGGGCATCGCCATCCTTGTGGTCGGGCGCGTAGGCGAGCCGGACCCGGACGTCGTCGAGCGGCCAGCCCTTGCGCGCTGCGTACATCTTGACCGTGATCGCGGTGCAGGTGCCGAGCGCGGCCAAGAGCTGCGCGTGCGGATCGGGGCCGGCGTCCATGCCGCCCGATTCGCGGCCGACGTCGCCGAACCAGTCGTGACGGCCGTCGGTCAGCAGCGCACGGAACGGTTCGCCCGACAGGTGGGCGTTGACGATGTCGCGGGCCATCATTCCCCCCTCAGTTTCGGCACGGCCGGTGCCGGCAGCCGGTCACCATCGTAGCCATGGACTTCGCCGAAGCGCGCGTCGCCGGCGTTCCACTCGTCGGTGGCCTCGCGGATGTCGGCACCGTTGCGGCCGACGAAGTTCCAGTACAGGATGCGCTCGGACTTGAAGGGCTCGCCGCCGACGATGAGGATGCGCGTCGCGGCATCGGTTTCGACCTGCAATGCATCGTGGCCACAGCCGAAGTACAGGCATTCGCCCGGCACCAGCGTCTCGCCGTTCAGCCGGGCCTCGCCGACCAGCACGATGGCGCCGTACTCGAAGTCGCGGCGCAGCGGCAGCGTCGTCGCGGCGGCGGCCGCTGCGTTGAGGTCGAGGCCCAGCAGCGGCGTATAGACGCGCGCCGGCGACACGTGACCCATGAATTCGCCGGCCAGTACGGTGACCCGGTAGCCGCCGTCGTCGAATTCCGGCAGCGACGGGTAATGCTCGAATGCCGGCGGGCGCTCGAACTGCTCGTCCGGCAGCGCGATCCACAGCTGTGCGCCGTGCATGATCGCGCTGTGGTTCGGCGGCGATTCTTCCGAGTGCGAAATGCCGTGGCCGGCGGTCATCAGGTTGACCTGTCCGGGGCGGATCAGCTGTTCGAAGCCGAGGCTGTCACGGTGGTAGACCTCGCCCTCCAGCAGCCAGGAAAAGGTCTGCAGCCCGATGTGCGGGTGCGGGCCGACGCGCATGCCCTTGCCGGCACCGATGTCGACCGGGCCGAAATGGTCGAGGAAGCACCACGCGCCGATCATCCGGCGTTCGCGGTTGGGCAGGGCGCGGCGGATCTGCATGCCTTCGCCGAGCACGGCATTGTGCGCGGCAAAGCGCTGCACGAAGGGTGGCGCCGGGCAGTCGGTCGAGATCGATACTTCGTGTTCGGTGCTGCTCATCACGGCTCCTTGTCTGGATTGGCGCAGGGGCGCCGGTTGTCTGACTTCTTCTTTCATGGCGGCAGTCGCGGCGGATGCGAATACTTTGCGGCGAGCGCGGTGGTAAGGGAAGCCCGCAGTTAGGATTTATCGCAGTATTGCCCACAAAGATGGCGAGCTATCGTTGCGGGCATCGATGTTTGTTGTTCATCTCGCCAAGGAATCAGGACATGTCGCATCAACCGAATGCTTATCGCTTGCTCGACCAGATGCGCGAGCAAGGTGCCATTTCCGACGAGGTGCATGCCACCATCGCGCAACTGCTCGCACAGGAGCGTGCACAAGGCTATGCCGCCGGTGCCGATGTGATGAGTGGGCGGTTCTCGGCAAAAATGCTGACCGCATCTGCCGAGAGCCACGCACACTGATTTCGGGTGCCTAGGCCCGTTCGAAACCGTTAAGGCCTTGCTGGAAGTCGACAAAGGCCTGCTGGACCTCTTCGGCGGTGTTCATCACGAAGGGGCCGTAGCGTGCCACGGTCTCGTTCAGCGGTTTGCCGGCGACGACGATGAAACGGACTTCCTGTTCCAGCGCGCCGACGGCGATCGTGTCGCCCTGCGTCAGCGCGGCGAGTTCACCCTGCTTCACCGGCCGCTCCTGCGGGCCGTCGACCACGCTCAGCACATTCTGGTAGACGTAGATGAAGGCATGATGTTCCGCCGGCATCGTCAGATCCAGTGTCGCACCGGCCGGCAGGATCACGTCGTAGTAGCTCGGCTGCGTCGCCACGCCCGATACCGGGCCGGTCACGCCGCCAAACGTGCCGGCGATCACCTTGACCGAACCGCCGCCATCCAGCGCAACCTGCGGGATCTCGCTGGCGGCGAATTCCTGATAGCGCGGCGCGGTCATCTTGTCGCTGGCCGGCAGGTTCACCCACAGCTGGAAGCCCTGCAGCAGGCCGTTTTCCTGTTGCGGCATTTCCGAGTGGACGATGCCGCGCCCGGCGGTCATCCATTGCACGCTGCCCGGGCCGAGGTTGCCGGTGTTGCCCTTGTTGTCGCCGTGCTGCATCTGGCCGGCGAGCATGTAGGTCACCGTTTCGAAGCCGCGGTGCGGGTGCTCCGGAAAACCGGCGAGGTAGTCGTCGGCGTTGTCCGATCGGAATTCGTCGAGCAGCAGGAACGGGTCGAGCATCGGCAGGTCCTGGCTGCCGATCACGCGGTTGAGCCGGACGCCACCGCCGTCGGAGGTGGCCATGCCGCGGACGATGCGGGCGATACGGCGATAGGAAGCGGTGGTCATGATCGGGGACTCCAGTCAGTGGTGGTGTCGCTATCATCGTGCAAGCTGTCCGGAATGATAATCCACCGGATCGGCAATTGATTGTTCTACTGGTGGGACAATAGGGCGCTTGCCTGTGGCGTGCGGCGTGGTCGACACCAATCGGCCTTGACGTTGGCATTCATTCGATCTTTAATTTCTGTAAATACAGAAATTTCGGAAATAAATGACGAGTTGGCCACTGCCACGCCACGACTGCCTTCAGCAATTCCGCTGTGGCTGCCGGATCGGGCGGACGGTGCCGGACGACGACGGAGATGCACCATGACCACGCTCACCCTGTATTACGACGGACTCTGCCCGTTCTGTGTCGCCGAAATGCAGCGCTTGCACCGCTGGGACCGCGCTGGGCAGCTCGGGTTTGTCGATATCTCGCAAGCGGGATTCGATCCGGCCGAGCTGGGTGTCGACACGGCGGCACTCGGTCTGGAGCTGCACGGGCGCGACGCCAATGGCCGGATGCTCGTCGGGATCGACACGATGCTGGCCGCCTACACCCTGGTCGGCCGCGGCTGGCTGGTGGCGCCGCTGCGGGTCGCCGTATTCCGGCCGCACCTGGCGCGCTGGTACCGCTGGTTTGCCCGCAACCGTTATCGCATCTCGCGCTGGCTGGGCTACCGGCCGATCACACGTTGCGACGGCGACCGTTGCAAAATCGGTAATCCTTTTCTGCGCTGACCCAAGACCGGAGGCCGTGATCCAAACGAGAGTCTGGCTGGTCCGCTGGCTGTATGGCGCGGCCTTGGCACATCTGGTGGTCGGGCTGGCGTTGCCGTGGGTGGCCGATGCCGCGCTGCTCGACGGTTATCACCGCAGCATCGAGCCGGCGTTCCGGGGCGGCACGACGCCGGACGGGGCGCGGGCGTTGCAGGTGTGGTGGATGTCGCTGTTCGGCCCGACGATCCAGGGGCTGGCGCTGTGGATGTGGGCGCTGGTCCGCATCGGCGACGTGCAGCGCAGCGTCACCGCCTGGGGCTGGCTGATTGCCGGGCTGCTGCTGTGGGCGCCACAGGACATGCTGGTTTCCCTGCGCGCCGGTGCGTGGATCCACGTCTGGGTCGACGTGCTGGCGCTGGTCACGATGCTGCCGCCGTTGTGCTGGCTGTGGTGGCGTGACCGGAGCGTATCCGACGATTCATGACGATGAGGAGAGGGCGATGTCAGAACCACTGCAATGGGTACTCAATCTGTTGATCGCGCAAGGCCTGATGGGCGCCTTCGATACCGTTTACCACCATGAGCTGACCGTGCGGCTGCCCGCGCAGCGCAGTGCCCGGCTGGAGCTGGCGATCCATGCCGTACGGGCCGTGCTGTACGGGCTGCTGTTCGCCGGTGTCGCGCATTTTGCATTCCAGGGCTTCTGGGCGCTGGCTGTGGCGGCACTGATCGCCGTCGAGGTCGGACTGACCTTGTGGGATTTCGTCGTCGAGGATGGCAGCCGCAAGCTGCCGGCGAGCGAACGGGTACTGCACACGCTGCTGGCGATCAACGGCGGTGCCGTGTTCGGGCTTTACGCTGTGCAACTGGTCCAGTGGGGGGCGCTGCCGACGGCGCTGGTGGCCACCGACTCGGGCTGGCGCGGCACCGTGCTGACGCTGTTTGCGCTTGGCGTGGCGCTGTCGGGGCTGCGTGACGGCTGGGCGGCGTTCAGGCTGTCCCGTGCCGTGTCAGTACCCAATCCGTTCGCCGCGCTGCCGCACCGGCGCGTGCTCGTGACCGGCGGCACCGGCTTCATCGGCACGGCGCTGGTACGGCAGCTGCTCGACGCCGGCCATGCGGTGACCCTGCTGGCGCGTGATCCGCTGCGGGCGGCCTACCTGTTCGACTGCCGTGCGCGCTGCGTGCGCTCGCTGGAGGCGCTGGCCGATGACGAGGTGTTCGACGCCGTGGTCAATCTGGCCGGTGCGCCGGTGATCGGGCCGCGCTGGAGTCCGCGCCGCAAGGCGCAGCTGCTTGCCAGCCGGATCGGCACCACGCAGGCGCTGCTGGGCTGGCTGCAAAGGGCGGAAACACGCCCCGGCGTCTGGGTGCAGGCATCGGCGATCGGCTATTACGGCGTGCGGCCGGCCGACGAGACGCTGGCCGACGATGCTGCACCGGGGCAGGGTTTCATGGTCGAGCTGTGCCGGCGCTGGGAAGATGCCGCGTGCACGGCGACCACGTACGGCGTGCGGCAGGTCGTGCTGCGTCTGGGGCTGGTGTTCGGTGACGGCGGTTCCCTGCCGGCACTGCTGCTGCCGATCCGTCTGGGTGTCGGCGGGCGGCTGGGCAGCGGGCGGCAGGTGATGAGCTGGATCCATCGTGACGACGTGCTCGCGCTGATCGCCAATGCACTCGCTGACCAGACGATGGCGGGGGTCTACAACGCCGTCGCGCCGGAGCCGGTTGCACAGGCGACGTTTGCCGCCTGCGCGGGGCGCCAGCTGCACCGTCCGGTCTGGCTGGCCTTGCCGGCCGCGCCGATTCGCTGGCTGGCCGGCGAAATGGCCCAGCTGTTCGTCGACGGCCAGCGGGTGGTTCCGGATCGCCTGGTGGCGCGCGGCTTCCGCTTCCGCCACCCGGATCTGGCCGGTGCCTTGCGCAGTCTCGTCTGACTAGCGACGCGGCGGGGCTTTCTCCAGCTCCGCAATCGCGTCGGTCAGCGTGTCGACGCGCTTGGCGATTGCGGCCTGCGCGTCGAGCAGGCCGCGGTTGTAGCACTGCGTGCCGATTTCATTGATGGCGAAGTCGAGCAGGAACTCGGCATCGAAACCGCCGAGTTCCAGACCGATCTCGCGATCACACCAGGTGCGCAGGCGGGCGGCCAGCTCTGCACGCTCGGCCGGCTCGAAGCGGATCAGCGCCTCGCTCATCGTTTGGCCATCCGTGCGGCGATCAGCGCCTGCTGCTTCTCGGCGATCTTCTGCTTGATCTGCGGAATGGCCGCCAGCGCGGCTTTTTCGCCTTCGAGGATGGCCTGGTTCTTCTGGTCGAAATCGGTCGGGCCGATCTTGCCGACCTTGGGCCGGATCACCACGTCGGCACGGGTCAGTTCCTGCTCGCCGAGCTTCTGGCCCATGATCACGACCGCCTGATTGACCGTGCCGATCAACCCGCTCGGGGCCTTGTTGCCGGCCTTGGTCGAAATGTCGACGGCGATGACGATGTCGGCGCCCAACTCGCGCGCCGCGTCGACCGGCACCGGGCTGACCACGCCGCCGTCGACGTAGCGCTTGCCGGCGATCAGCGCCGGCTCGAATACGCCGGGAATGCTGCTCGAGGCGCGGATGGCCTGACCGGCGTTGCCGCGGACGAACACGGTGCGCTTGCCGGTATCCAGTTCGGTCGCGACCGCGCCGAAGGGCTTGGCGAACTTGTCGATCGGCCGGTTGCCGACCAGCTGGTTGACGAAGTCCTGCAGCTTCTGGCCCTTGACGATGCCGCCATTCAGCAGGCTGACGTCGCGAATCGCGGCCTCGTCGAGACCGAAGGCCTTTTCCTGCAGCGCGAACGCATCCAGCCCGCTGGCGTACAGCCCGCCGACGACGCTGCCGGCGCTGGTGCCGGCAACGGTGTCGATTTTGATGCCGTTGGCTTCGAGCATCTTGATCACGCCGATGTGCGCGAAGCCCTTGGCCGCGCCGCCGCCGAGCGCCAGGCCGACACGGACCTTGGGCGGCGGCTCCGGCGCGACAGGAGGTGCAGGGGGCGTAGTGGTGCAGCCGGCGAGCAGCGCCAGCGTCAGGAGTGCGCCGAACAGCGGACGAAATAGTGGGCGCAAGGGGCGGGAAAGTCGGTTCATGCCGGGTCCAGGGAGTCCACAAAGGCGCAGCCGTCGGCCACGCGGAATTTCACATCGAATCGGTACAGCCGCACACCGTAGACGCGCGCGGGGTCGCCGGCGTAGGCTGGGCGCGGATCCTGCGCCAGCACTTCGGTGATCAGTGCGGCCAGTTCCGGATGATGCCTTGCCTGCCGCTCGATCGCCTGCCGTGCAGCGGTGGAAAAATTCACCGTCAGCCGTGGCGGTGCGCTGCTGGCAAAGCCGCCGACGGCATCGGGCAGGCTTTCGACGTAGGGGATATAGGGCTTGATGTCGACGATGGGGGTGCCGTCGACGAGGTCGACGCCCCGAAAGTGCAATACCACGCCGTCGGTGGTGTCGACGCCGGCCAGCTCGACCAGCGACAGCCCGAGCGAGTTGGGCCGGAACGGGCTGCGGCTGGCGAAGACGCCGACGCGGGCATTGCCGCCGAGGCGCGGCGGGCGCACAGTCGGCTGCCACTGGCCGCCGGTCTGGTGGAACACGAAGGTCAGCCAGACGTGCGAGAACGCGTCGAGCCCGCGCACCGCTTCGGGCCGGTCGTAAGGGGGGAGCAGCCTGAGCGTGCCGGTGGCGTGAGGCGCCAGCGAAGGCTGGCGCGGGATGCCGAATTTGTCCGGAAACGGCGTCGCCAGACGGCCCAGCGGCGAGAGCGAAAAGGAGTCGGTATTCACCGGTGCGATTGTGCCTTGCTTCGCGATGGCTTTCCAAGTGACGCAACGCACCAACGCTTTGTGGCCGGAGAGCGGCCGCAAGGCCGGCAGAAGAAGGGGCGGTGCTATAGTCGGCGTTCACCCCCTCCCTGTCTGACGACGTGATCCGACTGCCTGCTGCCCTGCGCTCCGTATCGCGCCCGCT
This sequence comes from Jeongeupia naejangsanensis, assembly GCF_016865585.1. Lineage (GTDB taxonomy): Bacteria > Pseudomonadota > Gammaproteobacteria > Burkholderiales > Chitinibacteraceae > Jeongeupia > Jeongeupia naejangsanensis. The sequence goes on from NZ_JAESND010000006.1 coordinate 148,425, forward strand.
CGTGCTTGCACTGATCGTGTTCGCGGTCGGCCTGTGCATGTCCTGGCTGGTGTCCCAGCTGCTGGTGCGGATCGAATTGCGCGCGCTTGAAGGGCGTTTCCGGGCCGAGGCGCAAAGCGTTGCCGTACAGCTGACGCGCGGCATCGCCAACGATCTGGGCGCCTTGCGCGCGTCGGCGCGCTACATGGCGCTTTCGCCGTCGGTTTCGGCGTCCCAGTTCGGATCGTTCGTCGAACCCTATCTCGATACCTTCGGCGGCATTGCCTGGGTCCGCCCCGAGGCCGGTGATGCGCTGCGCGTGCGTTATGCCGAACCCGGCGGGTCGCAGGGGAGCTTTGTCGGTAGCAACCTGAGCGCCGACCCCATCCGTGGCGAGGTGTTGCGGCGGGCGCAGGCACGTCACGGCATGGCGACGTCGCCGGTGATGGCCCTGCGCGGCGACTATACCGGCGAGCACGGTTTCGCGATCGCGATCGCCGTGTTCCGCCCCGGCGAGCAGACGCCGTATGGCTTCGTCTGGGGCACCTACCGTCTGAACCTGCTGCAGGCACAATTGAACCGGATCGCGCAGGAGCGCGGTGTGATGCTGGCGCTCGAGGACGAGAGCGGCCGTACCGTGGCCGAAAGCGATCCGGGCATCGCCGCCGGGCATCCGGCGCAGCTGCGCGACTTCTTCCTGCCGTTGCTGATCGGCGATCGCACCGTGACACTGCGCGTGACGGCGGCGGGGGCGTTTGCCCGCAAGGGCGACTGGGTCGATATTTCCGCGGTGTGGCTGCCCGGTACGGTGATTCCGTTCCTGCTGGCCTTGCTGGTCTACGTGCTGGCCAACCGGCAAGGCTATGCCGAAGCGCTGGCGGTGTCGCGGGCACGCGAACTCAAGCAGAGCGAGCAGCGGCTGCGGCGGATTTTCCATGCGATCGACAACGCGCTGTTCCTCGTCGACGCGCAGTGGTCGGTGCGCAAGGCCAACCAAGCGGCGGAATCGCTGCTGCACGACTGGCACATCGAGCAGGCCGACGGCGTTGGCGTGTTTGCCCACGTCGCCAGGCTGGCCGAACTCGACGAGGCCATTGCCGCGCTGCTCGCCGGCGGCGAGCCCTTCCTGCTCGATCGCGTCATCGACGGCCACAGCTATGCGATTTCCGGCGTCCGGGTCGCACGGACCGGTGCCAGCGTCGACGACGTGCTGATCCGTGTCGCCGACCTGTCCGAACAGCGCCGCACGCTGCTCGAACTGCAGGACACCCGGGCCTATCTGGGCAATGTGCTCGACGCGGCGTCGCGGGTATCGATCATCGCAACCGACAACGACGGCCAGATCGGCCTGTTCAACCGTGGTGCCGAATACCTGCTCGGCTACCGTAGCGACGAGGTGGTCGGCAGCCGGTCGATGCTGGATTTCATTGCCGACCGCGAAATCGACGGGCGCCGGATCGAACTGGAGGACGAGCTGGGGCAGGCGGTCGGCCGTTTCGAGGCGCTGACGCTGGTCGCAGAACGCAGCGGCATGGATGCGCGGGTCTGGACGCACCGGACCCGCAGCGGCGACGTGCGTCAGGTCGAACTGACGGTGACGCGCATCGTCGGCGCGCAGGGCAACCGGGTCGGCTATCTGTGCATCGGGGTCGACATCACCGAGCGGCTGGCCGCCGAAGCGGCGCTGATCCGCCGCGACCGGCTGCTGTCGAAGCTGTCCGAGCGCGTGCCGGGGCTGATCTACCAGTACCAGCGCTTTCCGGACGGCCGTTCGGTCTTTCCGTATGCCAGCGACGGCATCCAGGCGATCTACGGCGTCAGCCCCGAGGCGGCTGGCGCCGACGCGACCATCGTGCTCGACCGCATCGTTGCCGACGACATGCCGATGCTGGCCGAATCGATCGACCAGTCGGCGCAGCAGCTCAGCCTGTGGCGCTGCGACTATCGGGTCGACCTGCCGCAGCGCGGTGTGCGCTGGTTGCGGGGGGAGTCGTCGCCGGAGCGGCAGGAAGACGGCAGCACGATCTGGTACGGCTTCATTTCCGACATCACCGAACAGAAGAAGGCCAGCGACCAGATCGCGCTGCTGGCGAGCGTGATCGAGGCCAGCTCGCTCGGCGTGCTGATCGTCGACGCGCATGCGCCGGATCTGCCGCTGATTTTCGTCAACTCGGCGTTCGAGCACCTCAGCGGCTATGCACGGCACGAAGTGCTCGGGCGCAATTGCCGCTTCCTGCAGGGGCGCGACCGGCTGCAACCGGAAATCGAAACCGTCCGCCGGCTGATCGCCGAGCGCCGCGCCGGCCGCGTGCGGCTGCGCAACTACCGCAAGGACGGCTCGCCGTTCTGGAACTCGCTGTCGCTGACACCGCTGACCGACACGCTGGGTACGCTGACGCATTACATCGGCGTCTGCGAGGACATCTCCGACCGGGTCGAGGCGCAGAACGCGCTGGCGGCGAGCGAAGAGAAATTCCGCACCTTCTTCGAATCCTCGCCGGTCGGGATGGCGCTGATCCGCCATAGCGATGGCCATTTCGTCGATGCCAACACGGCGTTCTGCAATCTGCTCGGCTATGGCGTCGACGATCTGCGGGCGCAGACGCTGTCGGCGATCACGCCGGCCGAATACGCACTGCAGGATCGCGAGCTGGTTTACGAGCTGTACCGGCAGCAGCGCTACGGTCCGTACGAAAAGGAATACCTGCACCGGGCCGGCCATCGCGTGCCGGTGCTGATCAACGGCTTCCTGATGCCGAGCAAGGAGGGGGGCCAGGGGCTGGCCTGGTGCATCGTCGAGGACATCTCCGAGCAGAAGCGCCTGCAGCGCGAGCTGGAGCAGATGTCGATCACCGATCCGCTGACCCTGCTCTACAACCGTCGCTACTTCAATCTGGCGATCGAGCGCGAGGTCGGCCGCGTCAATCGCAATGGCGTGCCGTTGTCGCTGCTGATGTTCGACCTCGACCACTTCAAGCGGATCAACGACCAGTTCGGTCACGATGTCGGCGACAAGGTGCTGCAGCATTTCGCCCTGCTCGTGCGCCAGCGCGTGCGTGCGACCGATATCTTCTGCCGCCTTGGCGGCGAGGAATTCCTGCTGGTCTGCCCGGATACCGATTTTGCCGACGCCGAGCGGCTGGCGAAGACGCTGCTTGCCTCGCTGCGCGACGAGCCGTTCGAGGTCGTCGGCCGGGTCACCGCCAGCATCGGCGTCACCCAGTACCAGCCGTTCGAGCGCATCGACGCGGCGCTCAAGCGCGTCGACAACCTGGTCTACGCGGCCAAGGACCAGGGTCGCGACCGCATCGTCACCGCCTGAGCAATCCGTCCGGCGTAGCGGACGCGCAGAAAAAAGGCCGGCAATGCCGGCCTTTTCGTCTGGTCGCGAGGCGACTCAGAGGTTGTGGTACCAGATCACGCCGATGACGATCGGTGCCATCACCGCGCAGATCAACCGGAACGCCGGCAGCACGGCGGCCGAACCTTCGGCGCTGAGTTCGCTGCGGATCTTCGGCCAGATTGCCCAGCCGACGAACAGTGCAACGAAGAGGCCGCCGGCCGGCATCATCACGTTCGACGCGACGTAGTCCATCAGGTCGAAGGCCGATTTGCCGAACAGCTGGACGTCGGCCAGCGGGCCGAACGACAGTGCGGCAGGGATGCCGACGACGAAGGAGGCGATCGCGACGGCGATGGTTGCGGTCTTGCGGGCCCAGCCGAACTCGTCGATCAGGAAGGACACGATCGGTTCGAGGATCGACACCGACGAGGTCAGCGCGGCAAACAGCAGCAGGAAGAAGAAGGCGATGGCGAAGAACTGGCCGGCCGGCATTTGCGCGAAGATCGCCGGCATGGTGATGAAGGTCAGCCCCGGGCCTGCAGCCGGGTCGACATGGAAGGCGAACACGGCCGGCAGCACCATCAACCCGGCGAGCACGCAGGCCAGCGTGGCCAGCGAGCTGACCCACAGCGTAGCGCCGACGAGCTTGGTGTCCTGCGGCAGGTAAGAGCCGTAGGCGATGATCATGCCGCCGCCGAGCGACAGCGAGAAGAACGCCAGACCGAGCGCGTCGACGATCATGCTGGCGGTCAGCTTGGAGAAGTCCGGCGTGATGAAGTACTTCACGCCGTCCCATGCGTCCGGCAGCGTCAGCGAGCGGGCGATCAGGATCAGCATCAGGATGAAGAGCGCCGGCATCAGCACCTTGCTCATCCGCTCGATGCCCTTTTCGACGCCGCCCATGACGACGGCGACGGTGATGCCGAGGAAGGCCGCGGTATAGCCGAGCGCCTGGCCCGGATTGGCGATGAAGCTGCCGAAGGCGGCCGACAGCGCCTTGGTGTCGCTGGTCAGTGCCTCGCCGGTGATCGAGCGGAAGATGTAGGCGATCGTCCAGCCGCCGACGACGCAGTAATAGGACAGGATGATGAAGATGCACAGCACCGACAGCCGGCCGGCCCACGGCCACAGCCCGCCCTTGAGGTCGCGGAAGGCGGTGGTGGCCGACTTCTTCGCGGTGCGGCCGATCAGCATCTCGGCCAGCAGTAGTGCAATGCCGATGGTGAACACGCAGACGAGGTAGGCGATCAGGAAGGCACCGCCGCCGTTCTTGCCGGCGACGTAGGGGAATTTCCAGATGGCGCCGAGGCCGACGGCGGAGCCCGAAGCGGCGAGGATGAAGCCCAGCTTGGAGCCCCAGTTTGCCCGGTTGGCAGTGTCAGACATCAAAATCTCCACAAAATCAACCGATTAGCTTGCACGCCAGGAACGGCCCATTTCAAGTGCAACAATCACCCATTGTGATCTGGCGCAAATTCATGCTGCCTGGCGCGCTCCTGCGGAAAAGCAAAACGGGCCTTGCGGCCCGTCCTGATGTCATGCGCATGCACCGGCAAGACTCATTTCGGGCCGCCGAGCACCGCCACCAGCTGGTTGTAGCGTCGGTAAAGCTGTTTTTCGCTGGCGCTGCGCTCGGCATCGCTCTGTTTGGCGAGATTGAGCTTGAACAGGCCGAAGTAGAGCTGCAGGTCGGTGACTTCGCGCAGCTGGCGGTTGCTCGAAGGCAGGAAGCCCGACAACTGGTCGGCGTAGTAAAGCCGGGTCTTTTCCTGTGCGCTGTGGGCGCCGCTGCGGCCGTAGCCGAGAAAGAAGCGCGTGATCTTTTGCCGGGTGGCGGCCGGCAGCGCCTTGTTCAGCACCAGCGGATCGTACGAGAACGACGGTGATTGCCACAGCACGCGCATGTTCCTGAAGTCGCGCGGATAGGTTTCGCGCAGCTTGTCGAGATCGTCGCTGTTGCAGACCGCGACATCGACGCGCTGCTCGGCCAGCGCGCGAAAGCCGTCCTCGGCGTTGCCGGTCGTGATGCTGCGGAAGAAGGACTCCGGCAGCACGTTCTGTTTGGCGAAGGCGTGGTAGGCCGGAATCAGGTAGCCGGCGGTCGATGTCGGTGCGCCCATGGCGATCGTCCAGCGCTGTTTGTCGCGCAGCAGGGCGGCCAGGCTGGCCGGACCATCGTTGCGTACCAGCAGCAGCGAACGGTATTCGGCGACGCCGCCGGTCAGTGCCAGTCGGGCAACAATGTCGCCGTTGCCCTGTTCGACCAGCGTCAGTGCGGTGCCGGTATTGGTCCGGGCGATCTGGATCTCTTTGGCGGCAAAGCGGCGTGCCAGCTCGGCATCATCCTTGACCGCAACGACCTTCACCGGCTGGCCGAGCGTTTTGGCCAGATCGTCGGCAATCGGTTGCCAGTCGGCGGCGACATCGCCTTCGCCCTTGTTCGCCAGCAGTCCGAGCGTGACCTCGGCACGTGCGGCGCCGGAAAGCAGCGCGACGACGAGCAATGCAGGTAGCCAGAATCGCGACATCGTTCTTCCCCATGTTATAGGGGCGCGACTGTAAGCTTTGAAGATGACAAAACAATGACAAGTTGGCGGCGGTGCCGGGCGCGCCGTCGGCCGATGATCGTGCCCGTTGCGAACGGCATGAAGCCGGGCCGGACCGGATTCGCGCGAGATGAAAAACGGGACGCCCTGGCGTCCCGTTTGCATGTCCGGATCGGGTGAATGACCCGCGTCAGCCTGCCTGCATGATGATCGCGTGGCAGTCGTCCGGCGTCAGCGTGCCGTGCTCGCCCAGCGCAACGCGCTTGTGCCGGATCAGTTGCGCACGTACGCCGTCTGCCGCTGCGGCAACGTCGGTGATGCCGTAGCCGGAGAGTCGCGTCGACACGCCGACCGACTCGAAGAAATCCCGTGTCGCGGCGATGGCTGCGCGGGCAACGTCGGTGTCGTCGCCGCTAAGTCCCCAGACGCGGCGACCGTACTGCGCCAGCTTGGCCTGCTTGGTTTCGAAAGTGTGTTCGAGCAGGTTCGGCAGTGTGATGGCCAGCGTCTGCGCGTGATCGAGGCCGTACAGCGCGGTCAGCTCGTGACCGATGGCATGCGTGGCCCAGTCGAGCGGCTGGCCGAGCGGAACGAGGCCGTACATGGCCTGGTCGGCGGCCCACATCAGGTTCGCCTGCGCGGCATAGTCGCTCTGGTCCTTCAGCAGCGCCGGTGCAATTTCGACCAGCGTCGACAGGATGCCTTCGGCCAGCCGGTCCTGCACCCGGGCTTCGTTCGGGAACGTCAGGTATTGCTCGGTGGTGTGGACGAAGGCGTCGACCAGCCCGTTGCCCAGCTGGCGCGGCGGCAGGGTGGTGATGACGCTCGGGTCCAGCACCGAGAAGCGCGGGAAGACCACCGGATTCTTGAACGACAGTTTGTCCTGCGTCTCGCGCCGGGTGACCACCGCGGCGAAGTTGGCTTCCGAACCGGTGGCCGGCAGCGTCAGTACACAGCCGATCGGCAGCGCCGATTTCAACGGCGTCTTGTTGCCGACGATCAGCCACGGGTCGATTTCCGGATCAAGCGCCAGCGCGGCAGCGACGAACTTGCTGCCGTCGAGGACCGAACCGCCGCCCACACCGAGCACCCAGTCGACCTTGCCTTTCTTGCCGAGTTCGACCGCCTGCATCAGCGTATCGAATTCGGGATTGGCCGGAACACCTGCGAACTCGACGACGGTCCGACCGGCCAGTGCGGCGATCACCTGGTCGTAGACACCGTTGCGCTTGATGCTGCCGCCGCCGTAAAGCAGCAGGACGCGTGCGCTCGGAGGGATTTCGTTGGCGATCTGGGCGATCTGCCCCTGGCCGAAGTGCAGGCGGGTCGGGTTGTGGAAGCTGAAATTGTTCATCGGGTGAATCCTGGCAGCGGTTCTCGACTCTGGCCGCCTGTCGCGTCTGTCTGCGGACAGCGCGAGCGACCCCATCCGCCTAGTGTATTGGGATTCACTTTGGCAGGTTCTATTTGCAGTAAATATTACCGTCTGTCGGATACCAATCGAAAGAAATTCATCTTTCGATTTTCGATTCGACTTTCTTTTTATTTGTCATGCCGGTGCCGTTCCGGCCCGCTTCAGGCTGTAACAAAATTTCATATCGGTGCCGTTGTCGTGGAGACAAGCTGATCGTGTACTGCGGTTGTTTTTGTAAAAGCCATAAATAACAGTAAGTTGTGTTTATGTTTCCATGCGTTTCCGTTTGGTGGTTTTTCAAATGGCCTTCGTATGAATCCGCTGTCGACTTGGCAAAAACTCGCAAGCTTCGATCGCTGTTGATCGAAAGTTGTCGAATTGACCCACTTTTGTTTGTGCGCCTACAGTCCGGTCAACGCACCACGCCGGAACGGGCACCGAACCCCATCCGGCGAGCCAACGAAGGAAGGCAGACATGGACCGGGTACAGCAACGCCGCAACCGCATCGTGCAACTGATGCGCGAACAGGAAAGCTGCAATGTCAGCGACCTCGCCGACGCCCTCGGCGTGTCGACGGTAACGGTTCGGGGCGACCTCGATTTTCTCGAAGACAGCGGCTGCATCAGCCGCAGCTATGGCAAGGCGGTGCTGAGCCCGCACTTCGCCTTCGAGCTCGAATTCCGCGAAAAGGAAAAGATCCGCAGCGAGGCCAAGCAGCTGATCGGCCGCGCCGCAGCGCAGCTCGTCAACGACGGCGACGCGCTGATCATCGATTCGGGCTCCACCGTCGGTTTCGTGCCGCGCTACATCGAGCCGTACAAGCGCTGCACGCTGATGACCAACGCGCTGAATCTCGCCAACGAGCTGATCGGCGACGTGCGCTTCGAACTGATGATGACCGGCGGCAATGTCCGCGCCGATTCGTACTCGTTGTGCGGACCGATCGCCGAGCAGGCGGTGCGGCTGCACCACTTCGACACGCTCTTCATCGGTGCAGACGGCATCGATCTCAAGGCCGGCGTCACCACCACCAATGAACAGGACGCCCAGCTCAACCGCGCCATGATCAGCGTCGCCGACAAGGTCGTGCTGCTGGCCGATTCGAGCAAATTCGGTCGCCGCGGGTTCTGCGTGATCTGCCCGCTGCCACAGGTGCACACGCTGATCACCGACAGCGGCATCACCGACGAATACCGACGTGCACTGACGCTGTCCGGCGTCAACGTGATCGTCGCCGACGAATGAACAAGGAGAAAGCCATGAGTCTGTTGCTCGACATCATCCATCGCCACAAGGCCGGCCAGCCGACCGGGATCTACTCGGTGTGCTCGGCGCACCCGCTGGTGCTCGAAGCCGCGCTGCTGCAGGGGCTGGAGGACGACAGCGCGATCCTGATCGAGGCGACGTCGAACCAGGTCAACCAGTTCGGCGGCTATACCGGCATGAAGCCGGCAGACTTCCGCGATTTCGTACTCGGTCTGGCGAAGAAGGTCGGTTTCGATCCGGCCCGGCTGATCCTCGGCGGCGACCACCTCGGCCCGAACGCCTGGAAGAAGGCTCCGGCGGACGAAGCCATGGCGATGGCCGGCGACATGGTCCGCGATTACGTGAAGGCCGGTTTCCGCAAGATCCACCTCGACTGCTCGATGTCCTGCGCCGGCGATCCGGTGCCGCTGTCCGACGCCGTCGTCGCCGAACGCGCCGCGCAGCTGTGCGCGATTTCCGAAGCTGCCTGGCGCGACGTCGGTGGCGAGGCGCCGGTGTACGTGATCGGCACCGAAGTGCCGGTTCCCGGCGGTGCCAACGAAGAGCTCGGCGAGCTGGAAGTGACGTCGCCGCAGGCCGCCGGCACCACGCTCAAGGTCCACCGCGAGGTGTTTGCCGCCGCCGGCCTTGCCGACACGTTCGAGCGCGTCATCGCCATGGTGGTACAGCCGGGCGTCGAGTTCGACCACCACAAGGTCGTCCGTTACAACGCGGCAAAAGCCGAAACGCTGAGTGCCTTCATCGAATCCGAGCCGCTGGTGTTCGAAGCGCACTCGACCGACTACCAGAGCGACACCGCACTGACCGAGCTGGTGCGCAACCACTTCGCCATCCTCAAGGTCGGCCCGGGGCTGACGTTCGCACTGCGCGAAGCGCTGTACGCACTCGACGTGATCGAACGCGAAACCATCGGCGAACTCGGTGCCTCGCACCTGAAGTCGGTGATCGCGCAGGTGATGCAGGAAGAGCCCGACTACTGGCTGCCGTACTACAGCCAGCCTGGCCACCAGCAGTACCTCGACCGCAACTACAGCCTGTCCGACCGGATCCGTTACTACTGGCCGCACCCGAAGGTCGTTGCCGCGCAGGAAACGCTGTTCGCCAACCTTGCCAAGCAGCCGCTGCTGATGACCCTGGTCAGCCAGTACCTGCCCGAGCAGGCCAAGCGCGTCGCCGAAGGCCGCATCGCCCCGACCGCCGAGGCACTGGTGATCGACAAGGTGATGGAAGTGACCCGCAGCTACGCCCGTGCCTGCGGCATGGCCCGGCCCGCCGACCTGCGGAGGGCTGCATGATGCGTTATCTCGATCACGATCACGACTGGCTCGTCGCCCACGGCGCCATCCACACCGCCCGTGAAATTGCCCAGCAACCGCGGCTGTGGCGCGAAATCACCGCCACGCTGCAGGACTCGGCGGCCGACTGGCAGCCGTGGCTGAACGACCTGCTCGCCACCCCGAACCTGCGCGTGGTGATGACCGGCGCCGGCACCTCGGCCTTTGCCGGCAAGACGCTGGCCCCGGTACTGCGCGAACGTACCGGCCTGCGCATCGACCCGGTGGCGACCACCGACATCGTCGGCGATCCGCAAGCCTGGCTCGATCCGCGCCTGCCGACCCTGCTGGTGTCGTTTGCCCGCTCGGGCAACAGCCCGGAAAGCGTGGCTGCGGTCGAACTGGCCGACCAGCTGCTGCCGGACTGCCGTCACCTGATCCTGACGTGCAACCCGGACGGTGCGCTGGCGCGTTATGCCGCCGGCAACCCGCGGGTGCGCTGCGTGCTGATGCCCGACGGCGCCAACGACCAGAGCTTCGCGATGACGTCGAGTTTCACGTCGATGTTCGTCAGCGCCGCGCTGATGCTCGGCGCGGTACCGCTGGCCGACGCGGCTGCACGGGTCGAGTCGGTCGCCGCACAGTGCGAGGCCAAGCTCGGCGTCTGGCCGCAACGTGCGCGCCAGCTGGCCATCGAAGGCTTCGAGCGCGTCGTCTACCTCGGCAGCAACGGTCTTGCCGGGCTGGCCGAAGAAGCGTCGCTCAAGTTGCTGGAGCTGACCGCCGGCAAGATCGCAACGCGTTTCGATTCGACGCTCGGCGTGCGCCACGGCCCGAAATTCATGATCGACGCCCGGACCTGCGTGCTGGTGTTCATGTCGGCTAAGCCGTACACGCGCCGCTACGACGACGACCTGTACGCCGAACTGGTCGGCAACGGCATCGCGCCGCAGGTGATCGCACTCGGGACCCGGGCCGGTGACACGCTGCCGGTCGAGCTGACCGATGCCGACGACCTGTGGCTGGCGCTGCCTTACCTCTTGTTCGCGCAGCTGTTCGCCTTCGAGGCCTCGCTCGCGGCCGGCCTGACGCCGGACAACCCGTGCCCGACCGGCGAAGTGAACCGCGTCGTCCAGGGCGTGACGATCTACCCGTATCCGAACTGATTCAGGACAAGCGAGAAAAACACCATGCCGAACATTCTCTTGACCCGCATCGACAACCGCCTCGTGCACGGCCAGGTCGGGGTGACCTGGACAGGCAGCCTCGGCGCCAACCTGGTCCTCGTCGCCAACGACGCTGCCGCCAACGACCCGGTGCAGCAGAACCTGATGGACATGGTCGTCGCCGAGGGCGTGCAGACGCGCTACTTCACGCTCGCCAAGACCACCGAAGTCATCCACAAGGCCGCCGACCGCCAGAAGATCCTCATCGTCTGCAAGACGCCGCAGGACGTGCTGGCACTGGTCAAGGGCGGCGTACCGATCACGTTTGTCAACGTCGGCAACATGCACTTCGCCGAGGGCAAGCGCCAGATCCACAAGACGGTGTCGGTCGACGATGCCGATGTGGCGACGTTCCGCGAGCTGGCCTCGCTGGGCGTGACCTGCGAGATCCGCCGCGTTCCCGACGAGGCCGGCGAACTCGTTTCGAAGTTGCTCTGACTCTGGGAGGGGTTGAGACATGTTGATCGAAGCACTGCTGATAGCGCTGCTGGCCGGTTTGGCGGGGGTGGACCTGTTTGACGGGTTGACCCACTTCCACCGTCCCGTGGTGCTCGGCCCGCTGGTCGGGCTGATTCTGGGGGATGTCCATACCGGCCTGCTGGTCGGCGGGACACTGGAGCTCGTGTGGATGGGCATGGTGCCGCTGGCCGGCGCACAGCCGCCCAACGTCGTCATCGGCGGCGTCATCGGCACGGCGTTCGCGATATTGACCAAGGCGGAGCCCACGGTGGCGATCGGGGTGGCGGTGCCGTTCTCGATCGCCGTGCAAGGGTGCATCACCATCCTGTTCACCGCGTTCTCGCCGATGATGCACAAGTGCGACGCGATGGCGAAGAAGGGCAACTGGCGCGGTATCGAGCTGGTCAACTACTTCGGTATGGCCATCCTGTTCTGCTTCTACTTCATCGTGGCCTTCCTGCCGATCTACTTCGGTGCCGATGCCGCAGGCGCGGTCGTCAAGGCCGCACCGCAGTGGGTGCTCGACGGCCTCGGCGTGGCGGGCGGCATGATGCCGGCGATCGGTTTCGCGCTGCTGATGAAGATCATGCTCAACAAGAACTACGTCGCCTACTTCATCCTCGGCTTCGTCGGCGTCACCTACCTGAAGCTGCCGATCCTGGCGATCGCGCTCGGCGCACTGGCGATTGCAATGATCGATTTCTTCAACAGCAACCGCGCCCAGCCGCAGGCTGCCGCTGCCCGGAATGTGGAGGTGGAAGATGGCATTTAACGATAGCGAAGCCGCACTGGCCGCCAAGGCCGAGAAGCGGATGGAACAGGCGCTGGCCACGAGTTCGGTCGAGCGGGACGACTATGTCGACACCACCCCGGCCGAGCCGCTGACCAAGAAGGACATCAACCGCATGGCGTGGCGCTCGCTCGCGCTGCAGGCATCGTTCAACTACGAACGGATGCAGGCCGGCGGCTGGCTGTACACGCTGATCCCGGCGCTGCGCAAGATCCACAAGAACGACGAGGACTTGCGGAACTCGATGAAGATGCACCTCGAGTTCATCAACGTCCACCCGTTCGACGTGACCTTCCTGTCCGGCCTCGTGCTGGCGATGGAGCAGAGCAAGGAGAAGATCTCGACCATCCGCGCGGTCAAGGTCGCGCTGATGGGGCCGCTGGGCGGGATCGGCGACGCGATGTTCTGGCTGACCTGGCTGCCGATCTGCGCCGGCATCGGCGCGGCGCTGGCGCTCGAAGGCTCGATGTTCGGCCCGATCGTCTTCCTGCTGCTGTTCAACGCATTGCACTTCGGCCTGCGCTTCGGTCTGGCGCATTACGGCTACCGGGCCGGGCTGGGCGCGATCAACGTGCTCAAGAACAGCACCAAGAAGATCTCGCACGCGGCGTCCATCGTCGGGATGACGGTGATCGGTGCGCTGGTCGCGTCCTACGTCAGGCTGAGCACACCGCTGGAGATCCACGCCGGTGAAGCCAAGATCGCGCTGCAATCGGGCGTGCTCGACAAGCTGATGCCCAACCTGCTGCCGCTCGGCTTTACGCTCGTGGTCTACTGGCTGATGAAGAAGGGCTATTCGCCGGTGAAGCTGATCGGCCTGACCGTGGTGCTTGGCCTCGTCGGTAAATTTATGGGCTTCCTGTAATCGCCTGCACCCCGGCTGAACGCCGGGGTGTTTGGCGGCGGAAACGACATCGCGGCCAAGGCCGCATGGAGCAAGACGATGATTTCCCTGATCCTGACCGGCCACGGCCGCATTGCCTCCGGCATCCAAGAAGCGATCACCCAGGTGTTCGGCGCACAGGCCGATCTGCATGTTGTCGATTTCCCCGACGGCATGGGTACCGGTGATCTGGAAGCAAGACTGGCCACGGTGCTCGGTGCTTGTACCGGCGAAACCGTGTTCTTTACCGACCTGCTCGGCGGTTCGCCGTTCCGGATTGCCTCGACGCTGGCGCAGGCCCGTCCGGGGACCGAGGTGATCGCCGGGATGAATCTGTCGATGTTCGCCGAAATGCTGTTCGAGCGTGACGACATCGCCACCGCGGCCGAATTCCGCCAGCGGGCGATCGAGGCCGGGCAGGGCGGCATCACCAGTCTGGCCGACCGGCTGGCCCGGCAGCAAAAGCGTGCGGAGGCCGTCGATGGCCTGTGACCCGGTCCGTATCCGCGCCGCACGGGTGCTGACGTCGCAGGGCTGGCTCGCCGGTGGCGTGGTGCATGTCGGCGACGACGGACGCATCCTCGCGGTGAAGGCCGGCGGCGATTTCGACCGGAATCTGGGCGACGCCTGGCTGATGCCGGCGCTGGTCGACAGTCATGTGCACGGCGCGATGGGCGCCGACGTGATGGACGCCAGCCATGATGCGCTCGACACCATGTCGGCCTACTTTGCCCGCTGCGGCGTCGGGGCGTTTGCCGCAACCACGGTCACCGCACCGGTCGAAGCGATCGAAGCCGCCATCGTTCAGGTGCGCGACAGCCGCAAGCATGGCGTATCCGGTGCCGAAATCGTCGGGACGTATCTCGAAGGGCCGTATTTCACCGCCAAGTGCTGCGGCGCGCACCCGGTGCCGCTGATGCGGCCGATCAGCGTGCCCGAACTGGCGCGCTGGCATGCGCTGGCCGACGGTTCGCTCAACACCGTCGCACTCGCGGCCGAACTGCCCGGTGCCGACGAAGCAATCGCCTGGCTGCGCGAGCGCGGCGTGCGCACGCTGATCGGCCATTCGGACGCCAGTTACGACGAAACGGTCGATGCGATGCTCGCCGGTGCGCGCGGCGTCGTCCATTGCTACAACGGCATGCGCGGGCTGCACCATCGCGATCCGGGCGTCGTCGGCGCCGGGCTGACCCGGCCCGAGTCCGACGTCGAACTGATCGTCGACGGCCATCACGTCCACCCGGCGGCGGCGCAGATCGCGCTCAGCAGCGCCGGCGAGGAGCGGCTGATCCTGATCACCGACGCGATGCGCGCCACCGGCATGCCCGAGGGCGATTACCGGATCGGCGAGATCACCGTGCACATGAAGGCCGGCGTGGTGCGCACCGATGCCGGCGGCCTGGCCGGCAGCACCGCGCACCTGATCGACGCGGTGAGGCACGCAATGGACTGGTTCGGCCTGCCCATCGAGCGCGCGTGGGCGCTGGCAAGCCGCAACCCGGCGCGCGCGCTGCGCCGGCCCGATCTGGGCAGCATCGCCCCTGGGCAGACCGCCAGCCTGACGGCGATCACGCCGCAGTGCGAGGTCATCGCGACCTGGGTGCAGGGCCGCAGCGTATTCGGCTGAAAACCGAGTTCAGACCCCCGGTGCCGCCTACCCTCGACACCGATCTCGCCCCGGGCTTGCCCGGGGCTTTTTTTCTGCTCAGCGCGAGATCAGCAGGCCGAGCGCATCGCGCATCGGGCCGTCGACGTAGTCGGCCAGCGCGTTGAGGCGACGCTGAGCGAGCACACGTTCGCCACGGACTTCACCGGCGCGGCTGGTGAAATCGTCGGGCAGTGCCTCGAGCGCGCGGCGTGCGTCGTCCAGCCGCCCGTTCAGCGTGCTGACGACTTCGTCGCGGTTGCGGCTTTGCAGATAGTCATCGAAGCCCATGCCGCCCGGAGCACCGAGCAGGACGGCGCGGATGCTGTCGAAACTGGCGAGCAGGCTGGCGCGGGACTGGCCGGCGAGCGCGTCGGGGAATCGCGATGCGGGCGGAGCGACCTCGTCCTTGGCCAGCTTCCAGCCGGCCAGTTCGCGCAGGCCGGCCACGCTGCGGGTGAGCATTTCGGTCATCAGCGGGCGCGGATAGGTCGGATCGTAATCGAGGCCGCGGCGCAGGCCCTGCCATTCCATCACCAGAATCTGCGACTGGCGGGCGAGGGAGGCTGCTTGCCACTGGGTGAACCCGCAGCTGCGTCCCGATTTGAGCTGCGCCAGCTGTTGGGCCGGTGCTTGGCCGAAAAGCTGCGCTTCGATGGCCGGCAGGCCGCTGCCGCCCTTGGGCTGGCGGGTCCATTGTTCGAACGAGTACGGCTCGGCCGGCTGCGCCGGTGTTGCGGCGAGCGACGCGGCCAGTACCTTGGCGTCGAGCGGCCACGGATCGATCCGGTTGATGAATTCGTCCTGACGCAGCGGACCGACGCGATCGCTTTCGACCCGGCGCCAGGCAAGGGAGGTGTTGCGCCAGGCCGATTGCGCTGTGGCCAGCGCCTCGGCATCCGGGCGCGTACAGAGTGCGTCGACACTGCGTTGCAGCCTGGCCGATTCGGCCTGCAACGCTTGCAGACCGGGCAGGTAGACCTGATCGGCCAGCGAGCGGACCAGAACCGGAATCTGCAGCGGTGCCGGCTCGCCGGCTGGCTGGCTGGTGGCGAAGGCGGGTGCGGACAGCAGGACGAGCAAGGCGCAGAGCGGTAATTTCATTATCGTTTTCCGAGGTGTTGTCTCCCGCGCCTTTCTTACCACAAGTGCTTACGCCGCGCAGCCAGCGCGCCGCCGGCCGGTGCCGCCGGCGCACGGTGCTTGCCAATGGCGACGCTTGCGGCAACACTGCGCCGGGAACGAATCGCCCCGACGGGCGGTCAGCTGTTTGTTTAAAGGAGCAATCATGGCGTTTTACTTCCGGGCCGACGACGTGCCCGAACTGCGTGGCCTGTCGAAATGGGACCAGCGCGTGTTGTTGCGCGGTACCTTTCTGAAAGAGCGGGCGATTTCGACACTGGTGCTGCTGCTGATCGTGATCGGCTCGATCCAGTTCGTCATCAATCCGCTGGTCGAATCGCTGGCGCCGGGCTTCCGCAACAACTCGCTCGGCTACGCGGCGGTGCTGATCGTCTGGCTGCTGGCGCTGATGAGCACCCGCGACATCGTGATGATGAACATCCTGCGGCCGAAGATTGCCGCCAAGCGCGCGCAGCAGCAGGCCGACGAGCTGGCTGCGGTCAAAGCACTGAACGAAGGAAACAATGCGGCCGAGTAAGCCGGTACTCTGGGCCATGCTCGCGCTCTGCGCGGGAACGGCCCAGGCCGCGACGATCGCCGTCGATGTCGGCCACTATCTCGCCGCACCGGGCGCGACCAGCGCCTACGGCGAGACCGAGTTCGGCTACAATCTGGCGCTGGCGAAGGTCGTCGCGCAGCGTTTGCGTGCCGACGGTCACGTCGTGCTGCTGATCGGCGCCGGTGGCGACATGGACAGCCTGCGTGCGCGGCCGGCAATGGCGTCCGGCGCCGACCTGTTCATCTCGATCCACCACGATTCGGTGCAGGAACGCTATCTGTCGACGTGGACCGTCGCCGGCAAGGCGCAGCGCTACAGCGATATCTCGCACGGCTATTCGGTCTTCGTCTCGAAGGACAACCCGCGCTACACCGAGAGCCTGGGGTGTGCGGAGGCGGTCGGCAGCGCGATGAAGCGCGCCGGTTTTGCACCCAACCTGCATCACGTGATGAACGACGCCGGCGAAGGCTATGCCGTGCTCGACCCGGATCTGGCCGTCTACCAGTCATCGCTGATCGTGGTGAAGTACGCGACGGTGCCGGCACTGCTGCTCGAAGCGGGCGTCATCATCAACCGTGACGAAGCACTTGCGATGAAACAGCCGGATACACGCCGCCGCGTTGCCGATGCGGTTGCGTCGGCGATGTCCTGCCTGACCCCGGAATGAAAAACCCCGCCGGGGTGGCGGGGCAAACGGCGCAAACCGTGATGACGTTTAGTCATTCACGCCGGTATGCGTACCGGTGTGAACGGTTGCGGTACTGACGGCTCAGATCACGCCCTGTGCGAGCATCGCGTCGGCCACCTTGACGAAGCCGGCGATGTTGGCGCCGTCGACATAGCTGACGCTGCCGTCGTCGCGCCGGCCGTAGCGCAGGCAGTCGGCGTGGATGCCCTGCATGATCTGCAGCAGCCGCGCATCGACCTCGTCACGCGTCCACGACAGGCGCATCGCGTTCTGGCTCATTTCCAGCCCCGACGTTGCCACGCCCCCGGCGTTGCTGGCCTTGCCCGGTGCATACAACACGCCGTGCTCGACGAAGATCCGGACCGCGGCAGCGGTTGACGGCATGTTGGCGCCTTCGGCCACGCACTGCACGCCGTTGGCAACCAGCTGGGCGGCATCCTGACCGTCGAGTTCGTTCTGCGTCGCGCAAGGCATCGCCACATCGACCGGCACGTGCCACGGCCGCACGCCGGGGGCGTATTCGAGCCCGAGTTTCTGCGCGTAGTCGCTGATCCGGCCGTAGTGGCGGTTCTTGATCTCCTGCAGGAAGGCGAGCTTGTCCGGGGTGAAGCCGTCCGGATCGATCACGGTGCCGGCCGAGTCGGACGCCGTCAGCACCCGGGCGCCGAGCGCCATGGCCTTCTCGATCGCGAACTGGGCGACGTTGCCCGAGCCTGAAACGGCAACGCGCAATCCTTCGAGCGAGCGGCCGGCGTGGCGCAGCATCTCCTCGGCGAAATAGACCGTACCGTAGCCGGTGGCTTCCGGCCGCATCACCGAACCGCCGAACGACAGCCCCTTGCCGGTGAACACGCAGTCGGCGCGGTTCGAGAGTTTCTTCATCATGCCGGCCATGTAGCCGACCTCGCGCGCGCCGACGCCGATGTCGCCGGCCGGAATGTCGGTATCGGCGCCGACATGGCGATGCAGCTCGGTCATGAAGGCTTGGCAGAAGCGCATCACCTCGCCGGGGCTGCGCCCCTTGGGGTCGAAGTCCGAGCCGCCTTTGGCGCCGCCCATCGGCAGCGTCGTCAGCGCGTTCTTCAGCGTCTGTTCGAAGGCGAGGAACTTGAGTACCGACAGGTCGACCGACGGGTGAAAGCGGATGCCGCCCTTGTACGGGCCGATGGCCGAGCTGTGCTGGACGCGATAGCCGCGGTTGACGCGGACCTCGCCGTGGTCGTCGACCCAGGCGACGCGGAAGATCAGCGTCCGCTCTGCCTCGACCAGCCGGTCGAGCAGGCCGTGCTCGGCGTAGCGCGGATGCAGCTGGATGAAGGGCCACAGGCTTTCGATGACTTCGGTGACCGCCTGCAGGTATTCCGGCTGAGCCGGATTGCGGTTGGCCACGAGGGCGAGGAATTCGCTCGCTTGCCGGTACTTCATTGCGCACTCCCTAGTAGACCGGATGGTCTCGTCGGGTGTGAATAGTACGGCGTGCGGCCTGCGGGCTTATTGATCCTGCGCAGGCCCGGTCGATCAGGATTGCGGCGGGGACGCGATCGCCTTCTTCAGGACCCGGCTGCCGTCGATGGCAATCCACGCGATCGACAGCGCCACCAGCACCATGGCGATCCGCAGACCGGCCTGTTCGGCGACGAAACCGATCAGCACCGGACCGACCAGCATGCCGACATAGGCCAGCCGCGCCACGGCGGCGATGGCTTCGCCGGCATGGATGCCCGGCAGCCGCGACGCAGCAACAAAGAAAATCGGCACCAGATTGGCGCAGCCCAGCCCCATGAACAGAAAACCGGTCAGTGCGACCCAAGGGTTGGGCCAGGTCAGTGCCAGCACGATGCCGGCGAGGCCGACGCAGCCGCTGATCATCAGCAATTTGAGCATGCCGAGTCGCGCGCGCAGCGCGTCGCCGCTGAAACGGCCGATGGCCATCCCGCCCGAGAACGTCGCATAGCCGAAGCTTGCCAGTGCAGCCGACTGTGCCACGTCGCGCAGATAGATCGCCGTCCAGTCGTACATCGCGCCTTCGGCGACCAGACCGAGAAAGGCGAGGAAACCGATCACCCACAGCAGTCGGCCCGCGTGGGCGTGCTTTTCGCTACTGCCGGTGCTCATGGCCGGATCGGCGATCAGCTTCGGCCGCGCAACCAGGCCGACGATCGCGATCAGCACGCCCATGCCGACGCAGTGCAGCCATGGCGGTACACCGAGCGAAATGAGCCCGCCGCCGACGCTGGCACCGACCATGCCGCCGACGCTGAACAGCCCGTGCAATGTCGACATGATCGGCTTGTCGCTGCCGGATTCGACGGTGGCGGCCTGGGCGTTCATCGCCACGTCATAGGCGGCGTTGGCAATACCGAAGCCGATCAGCACCGCCAGCGTCAGCCAGAAGCTCGGCATCAGCATCAGCAAGGCCGTCGTGGCCGCAAAGCACCACGCCGAGACGCCGACGACGCGGTCGCTGCCGATGCGCGCGATCAGCTTGCCGACGGGCTGCATCGCGATGATGGCGCCGAAGGCAACGGCGAACATCGCGACCGACAGCCATGCCGGAGACAGGGCGAAGCGGTCACGCAGTGTCGGAATGTGGATACCCCAGGTGGCATAGGTGGCGCCGGCGATGAAGAACAGGGCCATCGTGGCGTAGCGGGGGGCGGTGCGAGGGGGGAGCGTCTGGCGTTGCATGGCGGTTCAAAGCGGTTTCACCCGGACATTATGCCGTTTTTGACTCCGGCCCGTTGCGCTGCAGCAGCCGTTCCCGACCGCCCCGCGCATATGAACGGCAAGAACGGGTACAAGGCAGGCAGAGCCGGGCGGCTTTGGTAGAATCATCGCTTTCCCGATTGCCGACCGACACTGCCATGCGCACTTCGCAACTGTATATCTCGACCCTCAAGGAAGCTCCGAGCGAGGCCGAACTGATTTCGCACAAGCTGATGCTGCGTGCGGGCCTGATCAAGAAGCTCGGTTCGGGCCTCTACACCTGGATGCCGCTGGGCCTGAAGGTGCTGCGCAAGGTCGAAGCGATCGTGCGTGACGAAATGAACAAGGCCGGCGCGCAGGAACTGTTGATGCCGGCGGTGCAGCCCGCCGAGCTGTGGCAGGAAACCGGTCGCTGGGACCTGTTCGGCCCGCAGATGCTCAAGATCACGGACCGCCACGACCGCAATTTCTGCTTCGGCCCGACGCACGAAGAAGTGATCACCGACATCGCCCGCACCGAACTGCGCTCGTACAAGCAGCTGCCGGCGAATTTCTACCAGATCCAGGTCAAGTTCCGCGACGAGATCCGCCCGCGTTTCGGCGTGATGCGCGCGCGCGAATTCACCATGAAGGACGCGTACTCGTTCGACGCCAGCTTCGAAGGCCTGCAGGTCACTTACGGCAAGATGCATCAGGCGTACTCGAACGTGTTCACGCGCCTCGGCCTGAAGTTCCGCGCGGTCGCGGCCGACAGCGGCGCGATCGGCGGCGACGGCTCGCACGAATTCCACGTGCTGGCCGACGCCGGTGAAGACTTGCTGGCTTACTGCCCGGATTCGGACTTCGCCGCCAACGTCGAACTCGCCGAAGCGCTGGCACCGACCGCACCGCGTGCCGCACCGACCGAAGCGCTGCGCGACGTCGACACGCCGAAGCAGACGACCTGCGAGGATGTCGCCAAGCTGATGGAAATCGGCATCGAGAAGACCGTCAAGCTGATCGCGCTGGTCGCCGGCGACGGCCGCTTTGTGATCGCGCTGATTCGTGGCGACCATTCGCTCAACGAAGTGAAACTGTCCAAGGTCGACGGCATCGGCGAATTCCGCTTTGCCACCGACGAGGAAATCCGCGCCAAGTTCAACTGCCCGCCGGGCTTCCTCGGCCCGGTCGGCATCGCCGCCGACATCCAGGTCATCGCCGACCGCACCGTCGCGGCGATGAGCGATTTTGTCGTTGGCGCCAACAAGCCGAAACTCCACATTGCCGGCGTCAACTGGGGCCGCGATCTGCCCGAGCCGCACGTCGTCGCCGACATCCGCAACGTCGTTGCCGGTGATCCGAGCCCGGACGGCAAGGGTTCGATCGAGCTGTGCCGCGGCATCGAAGTCGGTCACATCTTCCAGCTGCGCACCAAGTACTCGGCCGCGATGAACTGCCTGTTCGTCAACGAGAACAACCAGCAGGAACCGATGGAAATGGGCTGCTACGGCATCGGCGTGTCGCGCATCGTCGCCGCAGCGATCGAGCAGAACTATGACCAGCGCGGCATCATTTTCACCCCGGCGCTGGCTCCGTTCGCGGTCGCCGTCGTCGCGGTCGGTTATCACAAGTCCGAAGCGGTGAAGGCTGCTGCCGACAAAATGTATGCCGAACTCGTCGCTGCCGGCGTCGACGTGCTGCTCGACGACCGCAATGAGCGCCCGGGCGTGATGTTCGCCGACATGGAACTGATCGGCATTCCGCACCGCGTCACCATCGGCGACAAGGTACTGGCCGACGGCCAGGTCGAGTACGTCGCCCGTGCCGGTGGCGAGATGCAGAAGATCGCACTAGGCGAAGCTGTTGCCTTCGTGCAGCAGCAATTGGCATAAATCGACGATAGCCTTGCCGATTGCTGCAACGGGGCTTAGCGTCTGACGCTGGCCCCGTTTTTCATTCCGGGCGTCCACATCACCCGCTGGCTGCAGCGTTTGCCGTACTACCTTGTACTGTACGGCGCTTCGAACGCCTTGCCAGCCGCATCGTGTGGGCCGCTCTTCATTTCCGTATCCATCCTCCTATGAACAAGCTTGCCCTTGCCGCCATCCTGTCGCTGTCTGCCTGTACCGCCTTTGCCGGTGCACAGAAGGAAGAGGCCTTGTCGGCGTCGGTGCAGTCGGCAATGTCGCGCGCGATCGGCGAGGGCGTGCAGGCGAAGCTGATCTTCCCGACCCAGGCAGAGGCCGACGCGTGGATGGCGGAGATGAGCGCGAAACTGGAAAAGCGCATCCCCGACGAATTCATGCGTCGCAAGGTGCTGACCGCGGTGCAGTACGAAGCGACCCGCGCGGGGCTCGATCCGCAGCTGGTGCTCGGCCTGATCCATATCGAAAGCGGCTTCAACCGCTATGCGATCAGCCCGGTCGGCGCACGCGGACTGATGCAGGTGATGCCGTTCTGGCAGCGCGTGATCGGCACGTCGGACCAGAACCTGCTCGATGTGAACACCAACCTGCGCTACGGCTGCACCATCCTGCGCCACTATCTCGATATCGAGAACGGCGACCTGTTCCGCGCGCTTGGCCGCTACAACGGCAGCCTTGGCCGCGCCGAATACCCGAACCTCGTTTACGGTGCGTGGAAGAACAACTACGTCTGGAATGGCGCCGGCAACAGCATCGCGCAGCGCTGACGCTCCGGCGGTTTCGGCAAGGGAGGGGGCATGAGCATCCGCATCGTCCGTCTCGGCAGCACGCGCCAGCCCGGTGAAGGTCTGCGGCTCGGTACCGTGCGCCGCCCGCCACGTGGCGTGTCCAAGGCCGATTATGCGCGGCTCGATTACTTCGACGTCTGGTTTCCCAATCTCGCCCCGTCGGCCGAGCTGCTGAAGCAGTTTCGCGTGATGCTCGAAACGCACGACGAGGTGCTGTGGCCGGCTGTGAAAAAGCGCTTTGTCGCCGAGATGGCCGAACCGGCGGCAAGCCGCGACCTCGACCTGCTGGCGGCGCTGTCGCACCGGACCGACGTGTCGGTCGGCTGCTACTGCGACAGCGAGCACCACTGCCATCGCTCCATCCTGCGCGAGCTGCTGCTGGCGCGCGGCGCCGCCGTCGTTCCTTCGGACGTCTGAGGCGTTTCAAACTGCGGCGTCAGGTCGGGCCGGCTTGCCGGGGCCGTGGCGTCGACCTATCGTGGACGCCTTCTCAGGAGGACTTCATGCCGATCTGGATCCGCCCGTTTACCCCTGCCGACCTCGACGCGATGTGCGCCAATACTGCGGTCGAACACCTCGACATCCGTTTCACCGAAGTCGGCGACGACTATCTGGTGGCGACGATGCCGGTTGATCACCGCACGGTGCAGCCGATGCGGCTGCTGCACGGCGGGATCTCGTGCGCGCTGGCCGAAACGCTCGGCAGCCTCGCCAGCAACCTGATCGTCGACACCGACAAGCAGCTGGCCGTCGGCACCGAAATCAACGCCAGCCACCTGCGTTCGGCTACGTCGGGCCGGGTGACCGGTACCGCCCGGCCGATCCGGCTGGGCCAGAGCCAGCACGTGTGGGAAATCCGCATCGATGACGCGGACGGCAAGCTGATCTGTATCGCCCGGCTGACCAATTCGATCGTGCCGCGACGGTAATTTTGAAACGTCGGACCGGCATCGCCCGCCGGTTTGATCTGTCTTGACCTGCCCGCGCGCGCAATCTGCCATGCTGATGATGTTGGTATCGGCGGGAGCGGGAGATGAGGTGGATGCACAGTCTGGTCGGACGCGAGCGCACGCTCGATGCCGACCAGAAACTCGGATTCTCGCTTGCCTTCGTGGCCGGCGCTGCCAATGCCGGCGGTTTTCTCGCCGTCGGCCAGTACACCTCGCACATGTCCGGCATCGTCTCGACGATGGCTGACCAGTTCGTGCTCGGCAACGCCAAGCTGGTTCTGGCCGGACTCGGCGCCTTCGTGTGCTTCACTGCCGGCGCGGCCACCTCGTCGCTGCTGATCAACTGGGCCCGGCGGCGGCGCATGCACAGCGAGTACGCCCTGTCGCTGCTGGTCGAAGCGGTGCTGATGCTCGGTTTCGGCCTGCTCGGTGGCTGGCTGTCGACCCATGCCGGTTTCATCCTGCCGTTCACGGTGATGTGGCTGTGCTATCTGATGGGGCTGCAGAATGCGATCGTGACCAAGCTGTCGAACAAGCGCATCCGGACCACGCACGTGACCGGTCTGGTGACCGACATCGGCATCGAAATCGGCCGCCTGCTGTACTGGAATCGCCACAACCGTCCCGATCTGCAGCCCGTGGTGGCCGACCGCACGCTGCTGGCGGTGAACCTGGGCCTGCTGTCGCTGTTCCTCTCCGGCGGGATCGCCGGTGCCTGGGCATTCCAGCGCGTCGGCTTTGTCGCGACGGTGCCGCTGGCGCTGCTGCTGTTGCTGCTGGCGGTGATGCCGGTGTGGGAGGACGTCCAGATCCGCAGCCGCTTGCTGCGCTTGCGTCTGGGCCGCCGTTGAGCGGAAACCTGGCCACTCGTCTGCTGTCATCCCGCTGATTCGCTTGTATTTCCTGCCATGCGAGTCCCTGAATGGGGTTTGAACCTGAGCGTTCATGCCTTCGCGATGCAAGGGGGGAGCGAAGGTCTCCCCTATCTGCATGGAGGCAACACCGTGGCGTTTAATCTGATCGAAGCGCTGCAGGGCGCAGCAGGTCCCATTCTTTCGGAGTTTGCCGGCAAGGCGCTGGGCATGGATCCGGCAACGGCAAGCACGGCGGTATCGCAAGCGCTGCCGGCGCTCGTTGGCGGTCTGGTCAAGCAGGCCGGCGATCCGCAGGCGGCGCGCGGCCTGTTCGAGCTGATCTCCGGCCCCAAGGTCGACGCGGGTGTCCTCGACAGCCCGACGGTGCAGGCAGGCGACAGCAATGCGCTGGCCGGGCTGGTCGAACGCGGCCGCGATCTGCTGCCGGCGGTGCTCGGCGATCAGGCCGGGCAGGTGGCCGGCGCCGTGGCGGCCAAGGCCGGGGTACCGACCGAGTCGGCAACCTCGTTGCTGGCGCTGGGCGCGCCGATGCTGCTGTCGCTGCTGAAGGGCAAGCTGGGCGAGTCGGGCAGCGGCTATGGCGGTTTTGTCAGCCTGTTGACCGATCAGCAGGGCTGGCTGGCCAAGCTGCTCGATGGTCATCTGCTGCAGGCGCTCGGGGTCGGCAGTCTCGCCAGCCTGTTCGGCGGACTGAGCTCGCACGCCGGCACGGCGATCGGCGCGGTGGCCGACGCCGGTGGCGAAGCCAAGCGCAAGCTCGGCAGCGCGGTCGAGTCGGCGGAAACCGCGGTCAAGTCCGGTCTGCCACGCTGGCTGTGGTGGGTGATCCCGCTGGCGATTCTGGCCTTCTTCGGCCTGCGCTATTGCGGCACGCCCAAAGTGCCGGCGGTTCCGGAAGTGGACATCAAGACGCCGGTGGCGTCGATGGTGGCCAGCGCGCCGGCGCTGTTCAAGCTGGCCGGGATTGCCGTCGACGTACAGTTCGACACCGACAGTGCCGCGATCGGGCCGCAGTACCATGCCTCGCTCGACAAGCTGGCCGACGACCTGAAGGCCAGCGGCAAGCACGGCGAAATCGCCGGTCATACCGACAATGTCGGCGATGCAGCGCACAACAAGACATTATCCGAGCAACGCGCTGCCGCAGTACGGGACTACCTGATCGGCAAGGGCGTCGCCGCCGATGCGCTGACCGCCGTGGGGTATGGCGACAGCCGGCCGATTGCCGACAACAGCACCGAGGAAGGCCGCCACCAGAACCGGCGGATCGAGTTCGTCGCGAACTGAGCTGGCACGCATGAAAAAGCGGACCCGCGGGTCCGCTTTTTACTCCTGGCTATCGGCTAGCGTGGCAGCTTTTCCGGCGCGATCAGCCGGATGTAACCGGCTTCGAGCGCGATCAGTCCGTCGTCGACCCAGGCGTTGAGCTGCTTGTTGACGCTCTCGCGGCTGGCGCCGACGAGGTTGGCAATCTCCTGCTGCGTCAGCTTCAGGTCGATCAGCACGCTGCCGGCCTCCTGTGCACCGTGCTGTTCGCCCAACTGGCGCAGTGTCTTGGCCAGCCGTTGCGGCAGGGGCAGGAACAGCGTGTCCTGCAGCAGTTCGTCGGCGCCGCGCAGCCGGTGGCAGAGCGCGGCAATCAGCTGGCGCATCACCTTCGGGTGCGATTCGAGATGCTGCATCACCGCGTCGCGGCGCAGCACCAGCAACTCGCAGGGTTCGAGCGCCTCGACGCTGGCGGTGCGCAGGCCACCGTCGAGCATGGCGACTTCGCCGAAGACCTCACCGGCTTCAAGGATCGCCAGCGTGGCTTCGCGGCCCTCGTCACTGGTACGCAGCACCTTGAGCCGGCCGTGCAGCACCGCGTACATCGCGTCACCGGTCGCGCCCTGGGCGACGACGATCTCCTTGGCGCGCACGCTGCGCGGCTGGGCATGGGCGGCAAGGCCGGCGAGCTCGTCGGTCGAGAGTTCGCAGAACAGGCTGCTGCCCGATAACAGTTTGACCTTGTCCATCATGTCCTCAGTCGGCAAAAGGGGCGGGCACGGCCGGGAGGCCGGCGCGGTGTGCATTGGATCTGGACGGCGGGGCCGGGTTCAGTCGGCAAAGGTCGCCAGCACCGGCGTGTGGTCCGAAGGCCGTTCGGCCTTGCGCGGTTCGCGGTCGATCTCGCACGCGGTCAGTTTTTGCGACAGTGCCGGCGTGATCAGCAGGTGGTCGATACGCAGGCCCGCGTTCTTCTTGAAGCTGAAGCCGCGATAGTCCCACCACGAGAACGACTTTTCCGGCTGTTCGAAGGCACGAAATGCATCGGCCAGTCCGAGACCGACCAGCGTGGTGAACGCTTCGCGCTCGGGCGGCGACACCAGTACGCCGCCTTCCCATTTCCTGATGTCGTGAACGTCGCGATCTTCGGGGGCGATGTTGTAGTCGCCGGCGAGGATCAGTTGCGGGTGCTGTGCCAGCTCGTCCTTGAGCCAGGTGATCAGCGCTTCGAGCCAGCCGAGCTTGTACGGGTACTTTTCCGAATCGAGTGCCTGGCCGTTCGGGATGTAGGCGCAGACGAAGCGCACGCCTTTGACCGTGCCGGTGATCACGCGCTTTTGCGGATCGTCGAAACCGGGGATGTTGATGACGACATCGTCGATCGGCGCGCGGCTGATGATGGCGACGCCGTTGTAGGTCTTCTGGCCGGCATAGGCGACGTGAAAACCCGCCGCCTCGATCTCTGCCTGCGGGAAATTGTGGTCTTCAAGCTTTGTTTCCTGCAGCGCCAGCGCGGTCAGCTCGGGGCGGCTCTGCAGCCATTCGAGCACCTGCGGCAGGCGGACCTTGAGGCTGTTGACGTTCCAGGTGGCAAATTGCATGGGGCGGGTCGCAGGAAAGGGAATGCCCTGATTCTATCAGGCCCGCCGCATCCTGCCGGGCGGACCGTCCGGGCAGCCGTGCGCATTCGTAGTCGCCGGGCGCATGCCGGTTTTATTCCGGCCGGAATACCCGGTGGCAGGCAGCACAGGATTCCTCGACCGCGGTAAAGCGGGGCCGGATGTCCTCCATCGACGCGCCGGCTTCCGCCTGCGCAGCGAGCTGCGTCGTCGCGGTTTCGAGCTTTTGCGCCGCGGCCTTGAACTGGCCGGCGCTGGCGTGGCTGGGGCCGCTGGCCTCGAATTCGGGGAAATGCGACCACGGTGCCG
Source organism: Jeongeupia naejangsanensis (assembly GCF_016865585.1). GTDB lineage: Bacteria > Pseudomonadota > Gammaproteobacteria > Burkholderiales > Chitinibacteraceae > Jeongeupia > Jeongeupia naejangsanensis. The sequence continues at coordinate 176,037 of NZ_JAESND010000006.1, forward strand.
ACGCGAGTGCCTTGAGCTTGTCGGCGCCGGCCTGGAAGGTGGCCGGGTCGTAGGCACTGCGACCACGAACCATGCCGCCGAGCGTTTCGCTGGTCCGCAGCATGTCCTTGAAAATGGACTGGCGCAGCGCGCTGGGGGAGTGGGGATCGGACTTCGAGCAGCCGGCAAGCAGCGCGGCAGTACAGCAGAACAGAATCAGGGATTTCATCGGATACATCATCGAGGGGGTGAAACTACAACGTCGGCCGGGCCGGTCGGTTGACGGCTCAGCGCTGGACCGGTGCGTAGCCGGCCTTGGTCAGCGCTGCCGACCACAGCTGCGGATCCCAGATACGGAACACGTCGTTGCCGACCTGCATGACCGGCGGAATCAGCTGGGTCTGGCCGGTGGCCTGATAGAACGCGAGCAGCTGGGCTTCCGAGCTGGCCGGGTTGCGCATTTCGTAATCGACGCCGCGCGCATCGAGCAGCTTTACCGCTTCGGCGCAGGTCGAGCCGCATTGCGGGTTGGTATACAGCACCACGCCGGGGGCCTTGGCTTGTGGGCCGCTCGCTGTCACGGCTTTGGCGTTGCCGACCACGTTCGGGCGTATCGTCCGTTCGCGACTGTTCTGGCCCGCCGGTGGCTGATCGCTGTAGTGCACCTGGCCGTCGGCGTCGCGCCATTGGTAGACCTTGGCACAGGCGGGCAGCGACAGCATCAGGGCTGCGAGAACGACGGGCAGGCGGAGCATGGGCGGTCGCGTGGAGGGTAAAGATCGCATTGTTTCAAAACCGGCCGCCAACGTCACCTGTTCGTGCCCGCCGGTGGCGTATCGTCGCCGGCAAAGATGGCTTGCGACAGGTAGCGGCGCAGCCAGTCGAGCATCGGCCAGTCACCGCGACCGGTACGCCAGCACAGGCGGACTTCGAGCGCGCTGAACGCGACATCGGTGCAGGCGAGCGCGACCAGACGCCCGGCGAAGGTCGGATACCGGGCGACATTGCGCGGCACGACTGCCCAGCCGACCCCGAGCGCGGCGAGTTCGGCCACCGCGTAGAGGCTGTCCGAATACCAGACCTGGGGGCTGAGGCGCTCGTCACCGTCTTCGTTGCCGGTGCGCGGGGTGACGATCAGCTGGCGATGGCGCACCAGCGCCTTGCGGCTGGTTTTGCCGTCGTGCGCCAGCGGATGGCCGATGCCGGTGACGAGCACGCGCGGGACGGCACCGACCGATTCGGATTCGATCGCACTGTCGTCGGCCAGCCGGCGGTAGGCCAGTCCGGCATCGACCTGACCGTCGGCGACCCATTCGGCGATTTCGGCGGCCGAACAGTTGAGCACGGTCACCGTGAGCTGCGGATAGGCGTCGGCAAAATCGGCCAGCAGCTGCATCGCAGGCAGATAGGGGAGGCCTTCGTCGAGCGCCAGCGTGATCTGTCCGGGCGCCTGTCCGCCGAGGGCAAAAGCGCGGTTCTCGAAATGCTCGCGCTGGCGCAGCAGCTCGCGCGCCTCGTCGAGCAGCGCACGGCCGGCGTCGGTCAGCACCGGCGTCCGGGCGCTGCGGTCGAACAGTGTCAGGTCGAGGCTGGCTTCGAGCAGGGCGATGGCGCTGCTGACCGCCGATTGCGCCCGGCCCAGCCGGCGCGCGGCGGCCGAGAACGAACCGGCGTCGACGGCGGCGACAAAGGTGGCAAGTTGATCATGGGTCCAGTTCATCCATCTGATTATCAGATGCTTTCCAACTTGGTGCCATCGGCTGTGACCGCCAGGATGGCGTCCCATCCGCAACCCACCCGAAAGGAGGACACGAATGAATGCCTACCTGATGCTCGGCCTCGCCATCGTGGCCGAGGTGATCGCAACCAGCAGCCTGAAGGCATCGGACGGCTTCAGCCGGCTGTTGCCGAGCGTGCTGGTCGTGGCCGGCTATGCCACGGCGTTTTACCTGCTGATGCAGGTGATGAAAACGGTGCCGGTCGGCGTGGCCTACGCGATCTGGTGCGGCGCAGGCATCGTGCTGGTGACGCTGGTGGCCAGTGTGCTGTACCGGCAGCTGCCCGATCTGGCCGCGTGGGCCGGCATTGCGCTGATCATTACCGGCGTCGCCGTGATCCAGCTGTTTTCGAAGATCAGCGCACACTGAACCTACTGCTGCGAGCGGGTCAGCAGCACGACACGGTTGCGGTCGATGTCCAGCGTCAGTTGCCAGTCCAGCCGTTTCTGGCTGCAGATCGGCAGGATGGTCGATGCCAGCCATTGCTGGGCATCGTTGCGCCGCAGCGCATAGCGGTTGCTGCCCATGTCCATGCCCGACATCGCCCACTCGGCATGCACTTCGTCGGCCTTGCCGCTCAGGACCAGTTCGACCGGCGCCTTAGTGCTGAGGGGGGCCTTGCTCTTGAGCAGGTACTCGTGGTTTTCCAGTTTGAAGCGGCAGCCGGCGACGAGGTCGTCGCATTGCTGGGTGACGATGGTATTGACCTGCTGCTGGTTGAACCACGTGGCCGGACGAACCCAGCCGTAATGCCAGCCTGCGCCGAAGGCGATCAGCAGGACCACGGCGACGCGCAGCAGCGCGCGTTTCAGCATCTTGTCTTTCATGCCTTGCTCCATGCCATCGAGAGTTGCGCGACGCCATGGCCGCCGTGGACTTGTGCGGTGGTGACGTCGTCGTCACCCATGCCGCCGATCGCATAAATCGGAAACGGCCAGCCGGCATCGGTCAGCGCGGCGAAACCGTTCCAGCCCAGCGCGGTCTGGCCGGGATGGGATACGGTCTCGGCGACATGGCCGAGCAAGGCGTAGTCGGCACCGATGCGCCGGGCGACCGCCAGTTCATCGGCGTTGTGTGCCGATACGCCGAGCCAGTCGAGGCCACGCGGGCGCCGGTCCAGTGACGCGGCGATCCGTGCCGGCAACTGGACACCGTCGGCATTCAGTTCGCGGGCGAGTTCGATGTCCCCGTGCAGCAATACGCGGCAATCGCGAAGGCGGGCGCGGGCCAGTACTTCGGTCGCCAGAGCACGGTAGTCGGCGGCGGCAAGTTGCGGTTCGCGCAGCACCAGCCAGCGCAGGCCGCCCTGACCGGCTGGCTGCGCCAGGCGCCGGTCCAGCCGGGCCAGCCATTCATCGATGCCCAGCGTATCCGCCTGTGACAGCGCCAGTACCGGTGGCAGGGCCAGACCGCGCAGGATCGGGCCGTTGGCCGGCAGGATCGGGGACACATTCAGTGCGCCGGGCGTCTGCCATGCGAACGACTGGCCCTCGTGCGGCTGGGGTTCGCCGTCCCAGCCGGTGACGCGGAAGAACTGCAGCCGGACCGTCGCGTGCGGATAGGTGAAGGTCTGCACCAGCCACGGCGTGGCTGCGGTAACGGTGATGCCCATTTCCTCGTGCAACTCGCGCTTCAGCGCATCCAGCCCGGTTTCACCGGCTTCGAGCTTGCCGCCGGGGAATTCCCAGTAACCGGCGTACGGCTTGCCGGCCGGGCGGCTGCCGAGCAGGAAAGTACCGTCGGGGCGGAGCAGGATGCCGGCGGCGACGTGGGTGATGCGCGGTGCGGTCATGGCTGAATCGGGCAGGGAAGGAAGGCGGCGATTGTACCGTGCCGGCACCGGCGGCATGGCGGGAATCCTGCGTGCCGGCGCGAAGGTTCAGCCGGCCTTGCCGACCCAGTCGCGGGCGAACTGCCAGGCAACGCGCCCGCTGCGCGAGCCGCGTCCCTGTGCCCATTGCAGCGCTTCGCGCTCGGTCTGTTCATGCCAGTCGGTGACGCCGAAGTGGCCGAGCCACAGTTTGCAGGCGTTGAGGTAGTCGTTCTGGTCGAAGCCGTAGAACGACAGCCACAGGCCGAAGCGCTCGGACAGCGCGACTTTTTCCTCGATCGCTTCGGAAAAGTGGATTTCGTCACCCTCGTAGCGCGTCTGGGCATTTTCGCTGAAGTATTCCGGCACCAGATGGCGGCGGTTCGACGTGGCATAGATCAGCACGTTGGCACTGGGCGCGGCGATCGAGCCGTCGAGTGCGGTTTTCAGCGCCTGATAACCCCAGTCGCCTTCCTCGAAACTGAGGTCGTCGCAGAACAGGATGAAACGTTCCGGCCGGTTGGCGACCTGTTCGACGATGTCGGGCAGATCGGTCAGGTGGGTCTTTTCGACCTCGATCAGCCGCAAGCCCTGATCCTTGAACTCGTTCCATACGGCCTTGACCAGCGAGCTTTTGCCGCAACCGCGCGAGCCGGTCAGCAGTACGTTGTTGGCGGGCCGGCCCTCGACGAACTGGCGGGTATTGGCAACGAGCAGATTCTTCTGGCGGTCGATATTGCACAGCGAGGCCAGCGTGATCGTGTGCGGATGCAGCACCGGCTGCAGGGCAACGCGCTGATCGAAGCTGCGCCAGCGATAGGCCTGTGCCTGCCAGTCGTTGGCCGGTGGCAGGGCCGGCAGCCGGCGTTCGTACTCATCCAGCAAACGCTCGCCACGGGCAAGCAGATCAAGCAGCGGGGAAAGCCATGTCTCGTTCATCGTCGTTCCGGGCGGAGGAGGGAACGGCCATCTTACCCGGCGCCGTGCACGGCGCGCAGATACAGAAAAAGGGGCACATGGCCCCTTTTCTGTACTGCCCGATCAGGTCGGTCAGAAGCGCACGCCAAGGCCGCCATAGATGCCGTCGGCAATGCTGATCTTGTCGCCGTGGTCGCGGTCGATTGCGGTATAGCGGTAGCCGACGTCGATCGACAGCGGCTTGATCACGTTCCAGCGCACGCCGATCGCGGTATCGGTGAAGCTCTTGATGTCGCCGCTGGCGAAGCTTTCCGGCGCGTAATAGGCGCTGCCGTAGACGGCGAAGTGTTCGCCGAGCGGAATGGTCAGACGGCCGCCGACGGCACCGGCGTATTCGGTGTCGTCGTGCTTCGGCGACAGGTAGACGGCCTTGACGCCGAGCGCGGCATCGACGACCGGAACCGGCAGCTTGATGCCGAGGCCGAGGCCGCCAACTTCACCCTTGTGGTCGTTGTGGGTCCAGTCGGCCGAGAAGTCGATGCCCAGCAGCGCGGCATTGCCGTCGATGTGCTGGTACTCGTCGCCAACCTGGCCGTTGAGTTCGATGGCATTGGCGGCGGTGGCCGAAATGGCGAGCAGGGCGGCGAGAAGTACTTTCTTGGCGTGATGCATTGTGATTGTCCTGTCAGCTGTGCCGGCAGTGAAACAACCGGCTCGGGATTTTTATGCCGGAAAGGATAAACGCCCGTGCAACGGTTGTGAGGTGTAATTATTTGGCCTCGTCCGCGTCTCAGGAATCGGCGTGTCGGCGGCGGCGGTCACCGGCGCGACATGGATCGGCGCTACACTGCGGCTTACCGCCTATTTCATTGGAAACCCGCGCATGCAAGACGACCTGCACCTGACCGAAACCCGCATCAACGGCGAACGTGTTTACGACGGTGCGCTGTTGCATATCAACCGCGATCGCGTGCGCCTGCCCGACGGCAACGAGGCGGTGCGCGAGTACGTCGTGCACCCGGGCGCGGTGATGATCATTCCGGTGCTGCCGGACGGGCGCTTGCTGATGGAGCGGCAATTCCGCTATCCGCTGAACCGGGTGTTCGTCGAATTTCCGGCCGGCAAGCTCGATGCCGGCGAGGAATTGCTGGCGTGCGCACAGCGCGAGCTCGAAGAGGAGACCGGTTACACGGCGACGCGCTGGGATTACCTCGGCGTCACCCATCCGGTGATCAGTTACGCGACCGAGGAAATCCATCTGTTCCTCGCGCGCGAGCTGACCGCGGGCGAGGCGAAGCTGGACGAAGGCGAGTTCGTCGAAACCGTGGCGATGCCGCTGTCGACGCTGGTGGCCGGCGTGCTGGACGGCAGCATCACCGATGCCAAGACCGTGGCCGGCATTTTCTGGGCGCAGCAAAAGCTCTGATTTCATCGGGTGCCCGAACGAAAACAACCCCGCCGAGCGGGGTTGTTTTGTTTCTGACTCATCCGGCACGACCGATGGGCCGGCTTATTCGTCGTCGTCGATCTCGCACATCAGCGCGCCTTGCACGACGTCGCGGCTCAACTGTGGCGCAAACAGCGAAATGAAGTCGAAGGCATAGCCGCGCAGGTAGGCATCGCGGCGGACGCCGATCCGGGTCGTCGACGGTTCGAACAGATGGCCCGCGTCGATGGCGACCAGACCGAGATCGCGTTCGGGCTCGAAGGCCATCGCCGCAATGATGCCGACACCGAGGCCGAGCGACACATAAGTCTTGATCACGTCGGTGTCGATTGCGGTGAGCACGACGTTGGGTGTCAGCCCGGCGGCCTCGAACGCGCTATTGATCTTGTTGCGGCCGGTGAAGGCGAAATCGTAGGTAATCAGCGGGTAGGCGGCGACGTCGGCGAGTGCCAGCGGTCGGGTCAGTCCGGTCAGCGGATGATCCTGCGGCACGACGATGTCGCGGTTCCAGTCGTAGCAGTCGAGCATCGCCAGTTCCGGATAATGATCGATCCCTTCGGTGGCGATGGCGATGTCGGCATCGCCGTCGACGACCATTTCGCTGATCTGCGTCGGGCTGCCCTGCTTGATCGACAGCCGCACCTTCGGGTAGCGCGACAGGAAGGCCTTGATGGTTTTCGGCAGTGCGTAGCGCGCCTGCGTGTGCGTGGTCGCGATCGTCAGGCTGCCGCCATCGACGTTGACGAATTCTTCGCCGATGCGCTTGAGGTTCTGCGCCTGCATCAGCATCCGTTCGGAAATGCGCAGGATTTCACGCCCGGGCGCCGTGACGTCGACGACGCGCTTGCCGTTACGGATGAAGATCTGCACGCCGAGTTCGTCCTCGAGCAGACGGATCTGCTTGGAAATCCCCGGTTGCGAGGTGTGCAGTTTTTCCGCCGCTTCGGACACATTCAGGCCCTGTTTGGCGACTTCGACAAGGTAGCGCAGCTGTTGCAGTTTCATGGCGGATATCAAATAACCGAGGATTCTATTATCCTAACATATCAATCTAAGTTGCTATAAAAGCCGTTGCTATCATCGCCGCTCGAATCTAGGAAGCACGCGGCATGGAACTGGCTTACATCATTGCGGGACTCGCAGTCGGCTTTGTCGTCGGCATGACCGGCGTCGGCGGCGGTTCGCTGATGACGCCCATCCTGCTGTTCTTCGGCATCAGCCCGGCCACGGCCGTCGGCACGGATTTGCTGTACGCGGCCATCACCAAGTCCGGCGGCGTCTTGGTGCACCAGCGGGCCCGCAACATCGACTGGAAAATCACCGGCTGGCTGGCTGCCGGCAGCGTACCGGCCGCAGCGGCCACGGTGTTGTTGCTGCACAACTGGCACGGCGATATCGATACGGTCAACCGCATCATCAAGCATGGTCTCGGCATCGCCTTGCTGCTGACGGCGGTGGCGATCGTGTTCAAGCAGAAACTGCTGACGCTGGCGCAAACCCATGCCAGTGACTGGCTGGCGATGCCCGACGAGCGCCGCAACGTCTACACGGTGATCGTCGGCCTGTTGCTGGGCGTGATCGTGACGCTGACATCGATCGGCGCCGGCGCGCTGGGTACCGTCGCCCTGTTCATGCTGTACCCGCTGCTGCCGACCTCGCGCCTCGTCGGCACCGAAATCGCCCACGCCGTACCGCTGACGCTGGTTGCCGGCCTCGGCCATGCCGGTCTCGGCAACATCGACTGGCACCTGCTGGCCAATCTGCTGATCGGCTCGCTGCCGGCCATCTATTTCGGCAGCAAGCTTGCCGGGCGCGTACCGGACCGCGTGCTCCGGCCGTTGCTGGCGGTGATGCTGGTGGTAACGGGCACCAAACTGGTATTTTGATCGCAACGATTCACGCATCCGGAGTTCGCATGAGCATGGACGACAAGCTGGCGGTGACCGTAGCGCTGCTCCAGCGCATTGCCGCCGAATACAGCCCGGCGGTATTCGCCAATTCCTTCGGCGCCGAGGATATGGTGCTGACCGACCTGATCGCCAGACACGAGATCGGCATCGAGATCTTCAGTCTGGACACCGGCCGCCTGCCCGCCGAGACCTACGAGCTGATGCAGAAAACGGCCGATGCCTACCCGGCGACGCAAGTGCTGACCTTTTTCCCGAGCGCCGCTTCGGTAGAGCGTTACGTCAACGCCAACGGCATCAATGCCTTCTACGAATCGGTCGACCTGCGCAAGGAATGCTGTCGCATCCGCAAGCTCGAGCCGCTGGCACGCGCGCTGTCGGGCAAGCAGGCCTGGGTGACCGGCTTGCGGCGCGAGCAGTCGCCGACGCGGACCGACATGGCGCACCAGGAATTCGACGACGCCAACGGGCTGGAGAAATTCAATCCGCTGCTCGACTGGACCGAGAAGGACGTCTGGGCCTACATCCGGTCGCAGAACGTGCCGTACAACGCACTGCACGACAAGCATTACCCGTCGATCGGCTGTGCCCCCTGTACCCGCTCGATTGCGATGGGTGAGGACGTTCGCGCCGGTCGCTGGTGGTGGGAAAATCCCGAGTTCAAGGAGTGCGGCTTGCACGCCAAGCATTAAGGCGAGCGACCGACCAATCCAGCGCCCGCAGATGCGGGCGTTGTTGTTGACGCAGGTCCATCAGCGTTCGTTGACATGGCGGAAGGGCGCACATAGATTGGTGTGCTTGCCGGGCGGTACGGGTTTGTAGCGATGCGAAGGATGTCGCTAACCGGTGCTTCACCCGGTTGGGCAAGCGCAGGTCACCGGTATGGGAACGCGGTACCAGTGATCTTGAAAGCGCAACAAATATAACGATGAAGAAGAGGACGGGTCATGAGTCAGATTGAGTATTTGATCGGCGTCGACGGTGGTGGTACCGGTACACGCATCTGTATCGCAGGTCTCGACGGCATCGAGAAAGTCCGTGCGGAAGCCGGTGCTTCGGCGCTGGGCCAGGGCGTCGACAAGGCGTGGGCAAACATCCAGCAGGCGATCCGCGACGGTTTTGCCGCAATCGGTATTGCTGCGCCGGATTTCTCGCGGTGTGCGGTCGGTCTCGGTCTCTCCGGTGTGCATAACCGTGCCTGGGCCGACGAGTTCGAACAGAAGAATCCAGGCTTTGCCAAAATCATCGTTGAAACCGACGGTTTCTCGACGCTGCTCGGCGCACACAAGGGCGAGTTCGGCGCAATCATCGCGATCGGTACAGGCTCGATCGGCGAAGCCTGGCTGGCCGATGGCACCCGGCTGGAAGTGGGCGGCTGGGGCTTCCCGACCTCGGATGAAGGCTCGGGTGCATTCCTCGGCCTCAAGGCGATCAACCACGTTCAGCGCGTGTTTGACGGCCGGCAGCCGGTGACCGATTTCAGCCGCAAGCTGATGAGCGTCGTTGGCGAAACCAAGGAAGCGATCTTTGCCTGGATGGGGCAGATGAAACAGGGCGAGTGCGCGTCGCTGTCGCCTATCGTGGTCGAGTTCGGCGAGCGCGATCCGGTTGCGAAAGAATTCCTGCTCGATGCCGGTCGCGAAATCGAGATCATCGGCAAGGCACTGCGACGCGATGACGCGGCGCTGCCGATCGCCATCTGCGGTGGCGGCCTGTCGGAAGCGCTGCGTCCTTACGTTCCGGTGGATTTCCTCGGCAGCACTACGCGGCCGCAGGCCGACTCGTGCGCCGGTGCACTGATCCTGATCCGCCGCGCCGTCGCCTGACCCAAGCGCCGGAGGCGTCGCCATGCAAGCATCGGCCAAGTTGCTCGTTCTCAAACCCGATCCAGACAGTGCGACGCCGCTTTACCTGCAGCTTGGCCACAAGCTGGCTGCAGCCATACATGCCGGATTCTGGAAAGCCGACGACCCGCTGCCGTCGGAACGGACCTTCTGCGAGGTGCTTGGCGTTTCGCGCGTGACCGCACGTAAGGCCCTCGACCTGCTGTACGAGCAGGGCATGATCATCCGGCGCCAGGGCGCCGGAACTTACATTACGCCCAAGCTTGAGCAACCCCTGACCCGGTTGACCAACCTGTCGGAAATGCTCAAGCAGCGTGGCTTCACGCCGGGGTCGAAATGGCTCAAGCGCGAGGTGGCGACAGCGACACCCGAAGAACTCCTCAAGCTCAATCTCGCACCGAACAGCCGGGTCAGCCGGCTGCAACGGGTCCGTACCGCCAGCGACGTGATCATGGCTATCGAGGAAACCGCGTTGCCGTATCACCTGGTCCCGGAACCGGCCGAGATTGGGGATTCTCTTTACGAATTCATGCGCGGCCGCCACCTGAGTGTTGTGCGAGCGATACAAAATATCGGTGCAATCAACGCTACCGAGGCCTTGGCGACGCTGGCCAATGTGCCGGTCGGATCGGCCATGCTGCATCTGACCCGGGTCGGTTTTCTTGAAAACGGCATGGCCGTCGAGCTGACTCATTCCTATTTTCGCAGCGATTACTACGATCTCGTCGTCGAGCTTCATTGTTAATTTGCTGATTAGAAATAAAAAATCCAAACCTTTCTGCATTTGTTATGTAGTCGAACTTGTGCGAATTACGTCGTCGGCTACGTCCCGTTCCGGGTATGCCGGATGACTGGCCTGATTTGCCGTTTGTCCGGTGCGGTCGTGTTGCACTGCGGCATGTTTTGGCGGGTTTCTGCCTGCTTTCAAATTGCGGTAATCTGGCCCGAGCCGTTCAGGCTGGGTGTCGCGAACAGGAGGTTCGCCGCATCGAAGTCGGGCGAGTCTTACGCACGCCGAACTACACACCTCCGGCTGCGCGGAAATGGCAACGGTGGTTTGACGGCACAAGAGAGAAGTTGACTAAGGTTTTCCCGGCCAATTTGGAAGTCGGGTATTCACCTGCTTGGAAGGAGATTGGATCGATGAAGTTGAAGCGCACCGTCGCACTGGCTGCCGCCGTATTCGCCGCCACCTCGTTTAACGCCATGGCTGCCGGCAAGGTGCAGGTCGAGTACTGGTCGAACAGCCTGTCGCCGAAGTTCGACAGCGTCATGAAGGAACTGACCGGCAAGTTCAACGCCTCGCAGACCGAAATCGAAGCCAAGTGGGTCGACGTGCCGTGGGATGCCTTCCAGGCGCGCATGGTCGCTGCCGTGGCCAGCGGCAATGTCCCGGGTTTGGTGAACCTGCCCAAGCCGTGGATGGACCAGTACGCCCAGTCGAAGATGATCGTGCCGATCACCAAGCAGGCCGCCGGCTTCAAGAGTGTCTACACCGAAGGCGCCAACAAGGACGCCAGCTACGACGGCCAGATCTACGGCCTGCCGTGGTACCAGGTGACCGGCGTGCTGTTCTACAACAAGGACCTGCTGGCCAAGGCCGGCGTCAAGGAAGCACCCAAGTCCTTTAGCGAACTGATGCAGACCGCCAAACTGGTCAAGGAAAAAACCGGCGTTGCCGGCTTCTCGCCGAAACTGAACGACGGTTTTACCGGCTGGTTCCTGTACGAAGGCCTCCCGGTGATCAAGGATGGCAAGGCTGTCTTCAACAGCCCGGCCCACGTCAAGCTGGTCGAAGAATTCGCTGCAGCCTACAAGGCCGGCGTGTTCCCGAAGGACGTCTTCAAGATGCAGTTTGAAGACCAGATCGCTGCTTTCGGTTCGCAGAAGATCGCCATGTTCGCCGAAGGCGCGCATGCGCTGAAGCGTACCAAGACCGACTCGCCGAAGGTTTACGCCGAGACCGGCGTTGCCGGCTTCCCGCAGGCTGGCGGCAAGACGCCGTTCGGTGGCTTCCTGTTCCTGTGGTCGGTACCCAAGGGCTACAAGAATGTCGACGCAGCGGTCAAGTTGGGCAAGTTCCTGACCAACGACGAAGCCCAGTTGGCGTTTGCCAAGGCATCGGCGACCTTCCCGTCGAGCAACAAGGCGCTGGACGATGCCTACTTCCAGGCTGGTGCCAAGTCGGCTGATCCGGTCGAACGTGCGACTGCCGTTGCGGCAACCGCGATCAAGGCATCGCGCACGCTGACCGTTTCGGGTCTGCCGGACGAAGCGACGATGAACAAGAAGCTCGACGACGAAGTGCAGGCCGCCGTTACCGGTCGCAAGTCCGCCAAGCAGGCGCTGGACGAAGCTGCCGCGTTCTGGAACGGCAAACTCTCCGCCAAATAAGGTGTTTGAGTTATTGCAACTTAAGGTGAATCAAATTTTGCCGGGATGGAAATCTGTTAGACTGTCCCGGCAAAATAAACAATCCGCATGATTTGGTGGTGACACTGGGTCGAATGTGGTGTACCGCAAGGACCGAAGTCCTGGCGTTTCTGTCGATAACTCCAAGAGGAAGACAAGATGAAGCTCAAAAAGATGTTGACCGCCGGTGCAGTCGTCTTCGGTTTCGCTGCGCTTCAAGCGCAAGCTGCGACCGAACTCGAGTTCTGGACCATGAACCTCGCGCCGAAGTTCAACGGCTACTTCGAGCAAGTTGTTACCAAGTTCAACGCTGCCAACCCGGGCCTGCAAGCCAAGTGGGTTGACATGAACTGGGACCAGATCCAGCCGAAGCTGATCGCTTCGATCGCTGCTGGCAACCCGCCGGCACTGGTGAACTTCAACGTGCCTTGGGTGCATGAGTACGCTCAGCAAGGCAACATCCTGCCGCTGGACCAGTACCTTGGTGCCGACAAGAACGCCTACCTGGCCGCAGCCCTCAAGGACGTGACCGTCAATGGCAAGGTGTACGCCTTCCCGTGGTACAACTCGGTTTCGATCATTGCCTACAACAAGGACATCTTCGCCAAGGCTGGAGTGAAGTCGGCTCCGAAGAACTTTGATCAACTGGTGTCCGATGCCAAGCTGATCAAGGCCAAGACCGGCGTTGCAGCTTTCGCTCCGAAGATGGACAACTTCACCGGCTGGTTCTACTACGCTGGCCTGCCGATGGTCGAGAACGGCAAGGCCGTGTTCAACTCGCCGAAGCACGTCGCTTTCGTGCAGAAGTTTGCTGACCTGTACAAGGCTGGCGTTCTGCCGAAGGACGTCTTCAAGATGGCCTTCGAACAGGAAATCGCTGCGTACAACTCGGGCAAGATCGCGATGATGACCACCGCGCCGCAAGCTCTGAAGCGTACCGAAACCGATGCCAAGGCAATCTACGACAAGACCGGCGTTGCTGCTTTCCCGGCTGACGCAGGCAAGATGGCCTTCGGCGCCTGGATGATGGACTTCGTGATTCCGAAGGGCACCAAGGATCCGGCTGCAGCTGCCAAGCTCGGCAAGTTCCTGACTGGCGACGAGCAACAAGTTGCGTTCTCGAAGGCAACCGAAACGACCTTCCCGTCGACCAAGAAGGCTAACCTCGACCCGTACTTCCAGGCTGGTGCCAACAGCGCCGACGTGGTTGACCAGGCTCGTGCCGTTGCTGCCAAGTCGATGGAAAACGCTCGTACGCTGACCATTGCTCCGGGCGTGCTGCCGGACGAAGCTGCAATGAACAAGAAGCTGCAAGACGAAGTTCAGAGCGCGATCGAAGGCCGCAAGTCGGTCAAGGCCGCCCTGGATGAAGTGGTTGCTGCTTGGAACGAGAAGCTCGGCAAGAAGTAAGCAATTCTTCTGCTTCTCTGAAAACGGAGCTGTCGGTAACGGCAGTTCCGTTTTTTCCCGCCGTACATAAATATATAGAGTCGAGTTGCGCCGTGAAAAACTCCAGCAGCTATACCGCCATTGCTTATCTGTTCTTGGCCCCCGCCTTGATTCTGATGGGTATCTTCACGTTCTGGCCAGTAGGGTATAATACCTATCTGGCATTCAATAACTACAGCATTGCCGAAGGCACGGCGACCTGGAACAACTTCGAGCACTTCAAGTACATTGCTCAGGAAGAGCTGTTCCACAATGCCCTGAAGAACTCGCTGCTCTATCTGCTGGTTGTTCCGGTGATCCAGATTGCTGCGCTTGTCGTGGCCAAGCTGGTCAACAACAAGCTGCCGGGGATGACCTTCTTCCGCGCGGCTTATTACATTCCCGTCATTACCGCCATTTCGATTGCCGGCGTCGTCTGGGCCAACGTCTACAAGTACGACGGCATGCTGACCTGGCTGCTGCAAGCGCTGCATCTGGTACCGCAAGGTCCGGATGGCCAGATCGACTGGCTGGGCAACCCCGATATCGCGCTCTACATGGTGATGCTGTTCACCTTCTGGAAAGGGATCGGCTACTACATGGTGCTATATCTTGCCGGCTTGCAGGCGATTCCGGGTGAAGTCGAGGAAGCCGCGATTCTGGATGGTGCCAATGCCTGGGACCGTTTCTGGAAAATCACGGTGCCGATGGTCAAGCCGACGATCCTGCTCTGTACGCTGCTGTCGACCATTGCCGCGATCCGCGCGTTCCAGGAAATCATCGTGCTGACCAAGGGTCAGGCCGACACCTATACCGCGCTCTACTACGTATTCGACCAGGCGTTCCGCAACTACAACTTTGGCCGTGGCGCCGCTGCCGGTCTGGTAGTGACCTTCTTCTGCCTGATGTTGTCGGCGATTCAGTTCCGATTCTTCGGCGAAAAGAAGTAAGGAGCGCAACATGTCCGCTAGTCATTCCGCCGAAAAAGTGTTGTCCTCGTCCGCGAAGGACAGCGCTGCGTCTAAAAAAAGGTCTCGCAATATGGCAAACAGTCGTAAGGCTCAGCGTGCCCTGGCGTTGGCCGGTCAATATGCCGGCCTGATCGCCTTCGCCATCTTCACCTGCTTCCCGTTCGTCTGGGCGCTGGCCGTCGGTCTGTCGACCGACCCGTCGAACACGTGGCTCTTCCCCCGTTCGTTCTGGCCGACCGAGCCGGGTCTGATGTGGTTCGAGCGTGTCTTCACGGAAATGCCGTTCCTGAAGTACCTGAAGAACTCGACCGTCATGTCGTTCTGGACCATCGTGTCCGTGGTGGTGATCTCGGTGCTGGCTGCCTACCCGCTGGCCCGGCTGAAGTTTCCGGGGCGTAACCTGATTTTTGTGGCGATCATCGCAACGCTGATGCTGCCGTCCGAAGTCAACATCATCCCGAACTTCATCACGCTGAAGCATCTTGGCCTGCTGGACAGCTATTGGGGCGCGATCATCCCGAACTTTGCCGGCGCGTTCGGCATCTTCCTGATGAAGCAGGCGTTCGAACAGATCCCGCAGGACCTGATCGATGCGGCCCGCGTTGACGGTGCAACCGAGCTGCAGATCCTGTGGCGCGTGATGGTGCCGGTCTCGGCGCCGTCGATTGCAGCCCTGTCGATCTTTACCCTCGTCAATGCCTGGAACGACTACCTGTGGCCGTCGATCGTCATTACGACGCGCGACAAGCTGCCGCTGGCGGTGGGTGTGTTCAATGACTTGACCGGCCCGTTTGCCGTATCGACCAGCCTCGTCATGGCCGCGATCGTGCTGACCGTGTTGCCCGTGCTGATCTTCTTCGCCTTCACGCAGCGTTACTTCATCTCCGGCCTTGATGGCGCGGTGAAGTAATCGATTCGTGATCAGCTAACGCTCAAGAACCGTATTTGCAAGGAAATCGAAAATGGCTTCGGTTACGCTCAAGAATATCAAGAAGAACTACACCAAGGACGTCACGGTCATCAAGGGTGTGGATCTGGACATCCAGGACGGCGAGTTCGTCGTTTTTGTCGGTCCGTCCGGCTGCGGCAAGTCGACCATGCTGCGCATGATCGCCGGCCTTGAAGACATCACCGACGGTGAACTGTTCATAGGCGATACGCTCGCCAACGACGTGCATGCGTCCAAGCGTGGCATCGCGATGGTGTTCCAGTCGTACGCGCTGTACCCGCACATGACCGTTGCGCAGAACATGGGCTTCGCCCTCAAGCTGGCCGGTACGCCGAAGGCGGAAATCGACGAGCGCGTGAACAAGGCGGCCGACATCCTGCAGATCACGCATCTGCTGGAGCGCAAGCCCAAGGCCCTGTCTGGCGGTCAGCGTCAGCGTGTCGCGATCGGTCGCGCCATCGTTCGTGAACCCAAGGTCTTCCTGTTCGACGAGCCGCTGTCGAACCTCGATGCTTCGCTGCGTCTGAACATGCGGGTCGAGCTGTCCAAGCTGCACCAGGACCTCAAGACCACGATGATCTACGTGACCCACGACCAAGTCGAAGCGATGACGCTGGCCGACCGTATCGTCGTGTTCAACGCAGGCGTCATCCAGCAGGTCGGTACGCCGCTGGAAATGTACGAAAACCCGTCGAACCTGTTCGTTGCCGGCTTCCTCGGTTCGCCGAAGATGAACCTGCTTGAAGCGCAGCTCGTCGGTGTCGAGCAGGGCGCGGCCGTGATGCGCCTGCCGAAGGGCATCACCGTGCGCAGCGCGGTCGACGCCAGCCGCGGCAAGGTCGGCGACAAGGTCACCCTGGGCATTCGCCCGGAACACATCCAGCTGGCCGACCCGCAAGATGCCAACGCGATTCCGGCGCGTGTCGACCTGATCGAACACCTCGGCGACATCGTGCTGGCCTACATCGAAATCCCGGGCATCAACGAGATCATCTGCCTCAAGCTGCCGGGCCACATGACCGGTCTCAAGTACGGTGACAGCGTGCGCATCGCTTTCCCGGAAAAGAACGTGCTGCTGTTCGATGCCGAAGGTCTGGCGTTCAAGCGTTCAGCCTGATTCCGTTCGCCTCGAAGGAAAAGCCTGCCATTCGGCAGGCTTTTTTTTGCCCGGTATCGATGGGGCAAGCACGGCAAACCGGGTTCGTCCCGTGTGAATTTAGAATGCATGGGATGTTGAGGAGAGTGCAATGACGATCAAGGCATGGATGGTGACGCTGATGATGCTGTGTACCGGGCTGGCCAACGCGACGGACAAGGTGCAAAAAATCCGCACGCCTTATCTGGAAGGCTGGGAGCAGGTGCCGCTGGCCGTGATGGAAAAGCAGGCTGCGGATTTCCCCGGGACCTACTGGCTCGAGGGCCCCGGCCAGCGCAAGCAGATTGCGCTGACCTTCGATGACGGCCCGAGTGCGAATACGCCCGAGCTGCTGAAGGTGCTGAAAAAGCACGGCGTTCATGCGACCTTCTTCTGGCTGGGTGCTCAGGTCGAGCAGAACCCGGCCATCGCACGCGAAGTGGCCGCACAGGGGCATACGATTGCCAATCATTCGTACAACCACCCGTATTCGAGCAAGCTGATCCCGGCGGTGTTCTGGCGCGATCAGGTCGAAAAAACGCAGCAGATCATGCAGCAGACGCTCGGTTTTGCGCCGACGCTGTTCCGGCCGCCGTACGGTGACATCAGCGATGCCGAAGTGCGCTGGCTGCAGGAGCGCGACATGAAGGTGATCAGTTGGTCGATCGATACCCGTGACTGGTGGGTGGCGTGGAAGAAGGGCGACCCGGCCGAAATCGAAAAAATGGTCACCGACTATCTGCATCCGGAAGCCATCGTGCTGATGCATGACGGCGGCGGCGCGCGCGACCGGACGATTGCCGCGGTCGACGCGATAATCCCGAAGCTGAAGGCACAGGGCTATGCGCTGGTCACGGTCGATGCCTTGCTCGGCGTGCCGGGCAAGCAGGTGCTGGTGCCGGCTGCGGCAGCGAAGTAGGCCAAGAAAAAAGCCGGTCATTGACCGGCTTTTTTATGCGCTGCGGATTTACACCCGCTCGGCGACGTAGCGCTTCAGTGCATCGACGTCGGCTTCGAGCGTATCGAAGCGCTGCGGCAGTGCTTCCAGCCCGGCGAGGTGGGCAGGACGCTGCGGTTCGGTACCGAGCGCCTCGATCATCGTCGCTTCGAACTTGGCCGGCAGCGCAGTTTCGAGGATCAGCATCGGTACGTTCGCATCGCGGTGCGCCTTGGCCGCCTTGTAACCGTCGGCGGTGTGCGGATCGATCTGTACGCCGTATTTCTGGGCGACTTCGCGGATGCTGGCGAGCCGGTCGGCATGGGTGCTCTTTTCCGAGCGGAAGCCGTAGGCGTCGTGCATGCGCTTGAAGTCGCCCTCGGACAATGCAAAGCCGTCGGCCTTCTCGACCTGTTGCCAAAGTGCGGCAAGCTCGTCGCCGTCGCGGCCGATCAGGTCGAATACGAAGCGCTCGAGGTTCGATGCCTTGGTGATGTCCATCGACGGGCTCGACGTTTCATAGGTGCGGTCGAGGCCGCGCGGCTGGTAGCGGCCGGTCTTGAAGAATTCGTCGAGCACGTCGTTTTCGTTGGTCGCGACGACCAGATGGCGGATCGGCAGGCCGAGCTGGCGCGCGATGTGGCCGGCGCAGACGTTGCCGAAGTTGCCCGACGGCACGCAGAAGTCCACGGGGTCGCCGACCTTCTTGGCGACGGCGAAGTAGCCCTTGAAGTAGTAGACGACCTGGGCGATCACGCGGCCCCAGTTGATCGAGTTCACGGCGCCGATCTTGTGTCCGGCCTTGAATGCGGCGTCGTTGTTCACCGCCTTGACCATGTCCTGGCAAGCGTCGAAGAAGCCCTTGACCGCGACATTGTGGATGTTCTCGTCCTGCAGGCTGAACATCTGCGCGCGTTGGAACGGGCTCATCTTGCCGTACGGCGACAGCATGACGACGTTGACGCCGGCTTTGCCGCGCATCGCGTATTCGGCGGCCGAACCGGTATCGCCCGAGGTGGCGCCGACGATGTTGATCGTTTCGCCGCGTGCGGCCAGCACGTACTCGAACAGGTTGCCCAGGAGCTGCATGGCCATGTCCTTGAACGCCAGCGTCGGGCCGTTCGACAGTTCCTGCAGGTAGAGGTTGTCCTCCAGCCGGGTCACCGGAGTGATCTCGGCTGCACGCGCCGGATCACGCCCGTTGCAGTAGACCTCGGCGGTATAGGTCTTGGCGATCAGTGCTTTCAGGTCGGCGGCGGGGATGTCGTCGACGAAGTGCTCGATGATCTGGAAGGCTAGGTCGGCGTACGACAGCGTCGACAGGCGCTCGAGCGCGTCGAGGCCGAAGCGCGGATAGGCTTCGGCGATGGCAAGGCCGCCATCGGGTGCCAGACCGCCGAGCAGAATGTCGGAAAACGATTGCGGGGCCATGCCGCCGCGGGTCGAGATGTATTTCATGATCGGCTCGATTCGACCGCACGATAGTGCTCGACGGTCGGGAAGGGGTCATAGAAATGATGCAGGAGGGCTTTCCACTGCTGGTACTGGGGCGAGCCGCGAAAGCCCTGCGTGTGCGCTTCCAGTGAGTTCCAGCGCACAAGCAGGACATAGCGATTGGGCCGTTCGAGGCAACGTTGCAGCTCGTGCTCCAGATAGCCGTCGATGGTGCTGATCAGGGCTTGCGCGACGCCGAAGGCCGACTCGAAGTCGGCCTCCCGTCCGGGAGTCACGTCAAGGTGGGCGACTTCCAGAATCACGCGAAGGCTCCCGGTCAGCCGTTCAGGTGCTCGAGTCGCAGCTTGACGATCTTGCCGTTGATGGTGTCGAGCGCTTCGATCTTCGCCAGTGCGGCGTCGACGTTTTTCTCGATCGCCAGATGGGTGATGATCACCACATCGTCGTGGCCGTCGTCGCTGGTCGCATCGTTCGGACGCTGCAGCATCGCGTCGACCGAGATCTGCTGGTCGGCAAGAATGCGGGTGACGTCGGCGAGCACGCCGGTCTGGTCGCGCGCGTTCAGGCGCAGGTAGTAGCAGCTCTCGACTTCGCCGATCGGCAGGATCGGCAGGTCGGCCAGTTGCGACGGCTGGAACGCCAGATGCGGCACGCGGTGTTCCGGGTCGGCGGTATGCAGGCGGGTGATGTCGACGAGGTCGGCGATGACCGACGAGGCGGTCGGTTCGGCACCGGCGCCCGGGCCGTAGTACATGGTGGCGCCGACAGCGTCCCCCTTGACCAGCACGGCGTTCATCACGCCGTCGACGTTGGCGATCAGGCGCTTGGCCGGAATCAGCGTCGGGGCGACGCGCAGTTCGATGCCGGTGTCGCGGCGGCGGGTGACGCCGAGCAGTTTGATCCGGTAGCCGAGCTCCTGCGCGTACTTGATGTCAGCGGCCTGCAGCTTGCTGATGCCTTCGAGGTAGGCCTTGTCGAACTGGACCGGGATGCCGAAGGCGATCGCGCTCATGATGGTGAGCTTGTGCGCGGCGTCGTGGCCTTCGATGTCGAAGGTCGGGTCGGCTTCGGCATAACCGAGGCGCTGCGCTTCGGCCAGCACGTCGGCAAACGCGGCACCCTTGTCGCGCATCTCGGTGAGGATGAAGTTGCTGGTGCCGTTGATGATGCCGGCAACCCATTCGATGCGGTTGGCGGTCAGGCCTTCACGCAGTGCCTTGATGACCGGAATGCCACCGGCGACGGCGGCTTCGAAGGCGACGATGACGCCCTTTTCCTGTGCCTTGGCAAAGATCTCGTTGCCGTATTCGGCGATCAGCTTCTTGTTGGCGGTGACGACGTGCTTGCCGTGCTCGATCGCGGTCAGCACCACGTCCTTGGCGATGGTGGTGCCACCGATCAGTTCGACGACGATGTCGATGTCGGGATGGCGGGCGACGGTCAGCGCATCGTCGACAACCTCGACATCGCTGCCACAGACTTCGCGCGCGCGCGCGACGTCGCGGTTGGCGGCCATTTTCACGGTGATCGGCCGGCCGGCGCGGCGGGCGATTTCTTCTGCATTGCGTTTCAGCACGGTGGCAGTGCCGCCACCGACGGTGCCGACGCCGCACAAGCCTACATAGATCGGTTTCATCACGGTCAACCCTCGGGCCTGTCAGGCCATTCTCAAATTTTTCTTGAAGCTGTAGGAAGCGATGCTCATCCCTTCCCGGAAATAAAAGCGGTGTGCACCGGCGCGCTGCACGCCCGAGTCGAGCGCGAGGACGTCGCAATCGTGTGCATGGGCCCGCTCGGTGAGCCAGGCGAGGAGTACGCGGCCGACGCCTTGTGAGCGTGCGGCCGCGTCGGTGACCAGATCGTCTACGTAAAGACGCCGGCCTTCATAGGTATTCTCGATCAGGCGCCAGAGCGCGAGTCCGAGGACGCGTTCACCGTCGACCACGATGACCAGACGGGCACCGGCAGCGCAAACCGCCGTGATCCGGCCGGTGTAGTCATCCGGCAGCATCGGGCGCAATTGCCGGTGCACCGGTTCGGTTGCAGCGAGCCATTCGGGTGCGATCAGCGCGCCCTGGTCGTCGGTGAGCGGCAAGACCCGCATTATGCGGTACCGTGGCGTTTTCGGTAAGACGCCAGGAAGCGGTCGAGCCGGCCGAGCGCATCGCCCAGATCATCGGTGTTGGGCAGGAACACCACGCGGAAGTGGTCGGGCTGATGCCAGTTGAAGCCGGTGCCCTGCACCAGCAGCACTTTTTCCTGCTGCAGGAAGTCGAGGATGAACTGCTGGTCGTCGGCGATCGGATACACGTTCAGGTCGAGCTTGGGGAACATGTACAGCGCGGCCTTGGGCTTGACGCAGCTGACGCCGGGCATGGCGTTGAGCAGCTCGTGCGCCAGATCGCGCTGCTTGGCGAGCCGCCCGCCCGGGGCGACGAGGTCATCGATGCTCTGGTAGCCGCCGAGTGCGGTCTGGATCGCGTACTGGCCGGGCACGTTGGCACACAGGCGCATGGTCGAGAGGATGTTCAGTCCCTCGATATAGTCGCGGGCGATCTTCTTGTTGCCCGATACGATCATCCAGCCGGCGCGATAACCGCAGGCGCGGTAGTTCTTCGAAAGGCCGTTGAAGGTGACGAACAGGATGTCGTCGGCGAGCGACGCGATCGAGGTGTGCTTGGCGCCGTCGTACAGCACCTTGTCGTAGATTTCGTCGGCGTAAATGATCAGCCCGTGCTCGCGGGCGATCTGCACCAGCTCGAGCAGGACCTCGTCCGGGTACAGTGCGCCGGTCGGGTTGTTCGGGTTGATGATGACGAGGGCCTTGGTCTTGTCGCTGATCTTGGCGCGGATGTCGTCCAGCGCCGGCAGCCAGCCGTTGGCCTCGTCACAGAGGTAGTGGCGCGGGCGGCCGCCGGCCAGACTGACCGCGGCGGTCCACAGCGGGTAGTCCGGCATCGGCACCAGCACTTCGTCGCCATTGTTCAGCAGGCCCTGCATCGCCATCACGATCAGCTCGGACGCGCCGTTGCCGATATAGATGTCGTCGACGGTGACGCCGGCGATGTTCTTCTCCTGCGTGTAATGCATGATCGCCTTGCGCGACTGGAACAGGCCCTTGCTGTCGACGTAGCCCGACGCGTTCGGCAGGTTGCGGATCACGTCCTGCACCACTTCTTCCGGCGCGTCGAAGCCGAACGGCTGCAGGTTGCCGATGTTCAGCTTGATGATCCGGTGGCCTTCCTCCTCCATCTGCCGCGCTCGCTCCGGAATCGGACCACGGATTTCGTAGCAGACGTTGAGCAGTTTGTTCGACTTGAGGATGGCTTCCATGACGCGCTGGCCGATAGGGTGTAGAGGAACTGACCATTCTAGCGAAAGAATCATGCTGCGGTGCATACAGCGTGGCACGACGATGCGGAGCACAGTTCGGCTAAAATGGCCGCACCGCTTTCCGGACCCCGACCATGAAACTGCACCACACCATGACCGAGCACCTGAACCAGTTCGCCAGCTATGGCGAGGGCTTCGTCAAGGTCAACGATGTCCGCTACGAGGGCAGCCTGATCGTGACGCCCGACGAGATCCGCGAGTGGCGGCCGGCGAGCTTCGATGCGCTGACGCCGGACGATTTCGCCACGCTGCTCGAACTCAAGCCCGAGCTGGTGCTGTTCGGTACCGGCAGCACCTTGCGTTTCCCGCATCCGCGCCTGACCGCCGCGCTTGCCGCCGCCCGGGTCGGCTTCGACCCGATGGATACCGGTGCAATGTGCCGGACCTTCAATATCCTCACCGCCGAATCGCGGCGGGTGGTTGCAGTCGTGCTCGGCGGCTGAAAACCGGACCCGGTCTCGTCGACTGCGCCTTCAGGTGTTGGCGCCTTTGCCTGACGGGATGGGCTTCGGATTGACGCGCTCGAAACGGGCCGGCCAGATGCCGGCCCGTTTCGTTTCTGCCGCTTGCCGGTTCGACTTGTTGAATAGAACATTCGTTCTATATCATCAAGGAATGGACAAGCAAAACTCCAGCCTGGGCGACGTGCTCAAGCATCCGGCGATCTGGCGTGGTGACGGCCGTGCCACGGTGCCGGCCTGCGTGCCGAGCGGTCATCCGGCGCTCGACGCGGTATTGCCGGGCGGCGGCTGGCCGCTGGCCAGCGTGACCGAAATCGTCGCCGCCCGCCCGGGGACGGGGGAACTGGCTCTGTTGTGGCCGATGTTGCGCCACTGCACCGGCCAGAGCATTTGCCTGATCCAGCCGCCGTTGCTGCCGTACGCGCCGGCGTGGGCCGCGGCCGGGATCGCGCTCGAGCGGCTGGTGTGGCTGCGCCCCGGCGATGCGGCCGGTGCGCTCTGGGCGATGGAACAGACGCTGCGCGAACCCGGTTGCGGTGCGGTGCTCGGCTGGATCGACGGTGTCGACGACCGGGCGGCGCGACGCCTGCTGCTGGCGAGTCGCGAGGGCGGGGCTTGCGGCTTTCTGTTGCGCACCCGACCGGGGCAGACCTCGCCGCTGCCGTTGCGCCTCGGCGTTGATGCGCTCCCCGGTGGCGTGGCCGTGCGGGTGCTCAAGCGCCGCGGCCCGCCACTGGTCCCTCCCATCATGCTGACGGAGACAAGCCATGCTCTGGCTGGCCTTATACCTGCCCAGGCTACCGCTGGACGTGTGTCCGGCCATCGCAACGCCGCCTAGGCCGCGTCTGGTGGTCGAGTCGGTCGGCCGGCTCGAACGGGTGGTTGTGGCCGATGCGCTGGCGCAGTCGCTCGGCATCCGCGCCGGGATCAGGCTTTCGGCCGCGCTGGCCCTCGTCAACGAACTCGAAGTGCACCGGCGCAAGCCGAATGCGGAGGCCGAGGCACTGGGCGCGCTGGCGTGCTGGGCGCAGCAGTTCACGCCGACCGTCGTCATCGCCGGACCGGCCATGCTGCTGCTCGAAGTGGCGGGCTGCCTGCGCTATTTCGGCGGGCTGGCCGCACTGCGATCGCGCATCGAAGCGGGGCTGCTCGATCTGGCCTATTTCGTGCAGACCGCGTGCGCGCCGACGCCGCTGGCAGCGTACTGGCGTGCCGAGTGTGGCGAGGCGGGGGCGATTACCGAACTGGCCGGCGTCCGTACCGGCATCGCCGCCTTGCCGCTGTCGGTGCTGCCGCTGGATGCCCGCCAGCACGACGGGCTGGCGCAGCTGGGCGTGGTGACACTGGCCGACCTGCTAGCGTTGCCGCGCGCCGGCATCGGCCGGCGTTTCGGCAGCGAGGTCGGCCTGTGGCTCGACCGGGCGCTAGGTCTGGTCGCAGACCCGCGCACGGCCTTCGTGCCACCCGACCGCTTCATCCGCTGCATCGACCTCGATTATCCGTTCGAACACGTCGACGTGTTTGTCCGGCTGGCCGAACGCCTGCTGGCCGAACTGGCCGGCTATCTGGGCGGTCGCGGTCTCGGCGTGCAGTCGGTGTCGTTCCGTTTTGTCTATGACGATGCGCCGGCGACGCTGCTCGACGTCGGCTTCGGCCGGCCGTTGCGACGGCTCGACGAGATGCTGGCGGTGCTGCGCGAACGCGCCGAGCGGATCGTGCTCGATGCCCCGGTATTTTCGGTCGAGCTGCGGGCCGAGCGATTGCACGCGCTCGACGGTCAGGCGCTTTCCCTGCTCGACCAGCGCCAGCAGCACGGCGATCTGCCGCTGTTGCTGGCGCGGCTGCGCGCCCGGCTTGGCGACGATGCGGTCTGCGCCATCGCGACCGTCGCCGACCATCGCCCCGAACGGGCGTGGCGGCTGGCCGGGGAGGGCGAGGCGGCCGTGCCGCCGCCCACTGGCGAGTCGTCCATCGGCGAGCGTCCGGGCTGGCTGCTGCCCGAATCGCAACCGCTGGCCGTGCGCAACCAGCTGCCGTGGCATGACGAGCCGTTGCGCTGCATCGGCCGCGCCGAGCGGATCGAGGCCGGCTGGTGGGACGGCGGCGGTGCGATGCGCGATTACTGGCAGGCGCTCGGGCCATCGGGGCGGCGCTACTGGATCTATCAGGACCGGCACAGCCAGGACTGGTGGCTGCACGGGATCTTCTGACGTGGATGCCATGCTTGCGGGCGTGGTGCCGCCGGCGTATGCCGAGTTGCACTGCCTGTCGAATTTTTCCTTCCAGCGGGGCGCGTCGCACGCCGAGGAGCTGGTCGAGCGTGCGCGCGATCTGGGCTACACGGCGCTGGCGATCACCGACGAATGCTCGCTGGCCGGGATCGTTCGCGCCCACCGGGCGGCCAAGGGCAGCGGCTTGCAGCTGATCGTCGGCGCCGAATTCACGCTGAATGACGGACTGCGCCTGATCCTGCTGGCGCCGGACAAGGCTGCCTACGGCGATCTGGCCGAGCTGATCACCCGTGGCCGGCGCAATGCCGGCAAGGGCCGGTATTGCCTGAGCCGGGCCGATGTCGCCGATTTTGCCAGCCGCTTGCTCGCGTTGTGGTTGCCGCCCACCGAACCGGACCCGGCCGACGGCCGCTGGCTGGGCGGGCATTTCTTCGCCCGCAGCTGGATTGCCGCCGAGCTGCTCGCCGGACCGGACGATCGCAGCCGGCTGCTGCAACTGCAGTGGCTCGCCGAGCAAACCGGGCTGGCGTGCGTCGCTGCCGGTGACGTGCACATGCATGTGCGGGCACGCAAGCCGCTGCAGGATGTACTGACGGCGGTCCGGCTCGGCAAGCCGGTGGCGCAGTGCGGCATGGCGCTGCAACCGAACGCCGAACGCCATCTGCGGCATCGCGCCCGGTTGGCGCAGGTGTACCCGGCGGCGTGGCTGGCCGAATCGGTGACGATTGCCGCGCGCTGCAGCTTCCGGCTGACCGAGTTGCGTTACGAATATCCGGACGAACTGGTGCCGGCGGGCCTGACGCCGGCGGCGCACCTGCGCGCGCTGACCGAGACCGGGCTGGCGCGGCGTTACCCGGCCGGCGCAACGGCCAAGGTCGTGGCGCAGGTCGACACCGAACTCCGGCTGATTGCCCGGATGCAGTACGAGGCCTACTTCCTCACCGTCGAGGACATCGTCGCCTTTGCCCGCAGTCGCGGCATCCTGTGCCAGGGGCGCGGTTCGGCGGCCAATTCGGCGGTGTGCTACGCGCTGGGGATCACCGAGGTCGACCCGGAAAACGGCAATCTGCTGTTCGAGCGTTTCGTCTCCAGCGAGCGCGCCGAGCCGCCGGACATCGATGTCGATTTCGAGCACGACCGGCGCGAAGAGGTCATCCAGTATCTGTACCGCAAGTACGGCCGCGACCGTGCCGCACTGGCGGCGACGGTGATCACCTACCGAACCAAGTCGTCGCTGCGGGATGTCGGCCGGGCGCTCGGCCTGTCCGAAGACCAGCTCGACCGTTTGACGCGTTCGCTGGCGTGGTGGGATGACCGGAAGGCGCTGGCGCAACGGATGATCGAGGTCGGCCTTGATCCGGACAGCCTGCCGGTACAGCAGCTGCTGCAGCTCACCGGCACGTTGCGCGGTTTTCCGCGCCACCTGTCGCAGCATGTCGGCGGTTTCGTCATCTCGCGCGGGCCGCTTTCACGGTTGGTGCCGATCGAGAACGCGGCGATGGTGGACCGGACCGTGATCGAGTGGGACAAGGACGACCTCGACGAGATCGGCCTGCTCAAGGTCGATGTGCTGGCATTGGGGATGCTGTCGGCGTTGCGGCGCACGCTACAACTGGTCTCAAGCCTGCGGCAGACGCCGATGAGCCTGCAGCAGATTCCGCGCGAGGATCCGGCGGTTTACGCGATGCTCAGCCGTGCCGACAGCATCGGCGTGTTCCAGGTCGAAAGCCGGGCGCAGATGAGCATGCTGCCGCGGTTGCGACCCGAGACCTTCTACGATCTGGTGATCGAGGTCGCCATCGTCCGGCCCGGGCCGATCCAGGGCGGCATGGTCCACCCGTACCTGCAGCGCAAGCAGGGGCGGGAAAAAGTGACATACGAGAGTCCGGCGATCGAAGCCATACTCAAGCGCACGCTGGGCGTGCCGATTTTCCAAGAACAGGTGATGCAGATCGCCGTTGTCGCCGCCGGCTATTCACCGGGTGACGCCGATCAGTTGCGCCGGTCGATGGCGGCCTGGCGGCGTACCGGCAAGCTGGAACAGCATCGCGAGCGGCTGATCGGCGGCATGCTCGAACGCGGTTATTCGGCCGATTTCGCCGAGCGCATTTTCAGGCAGATCGAAGGCTTCGCCGAGTACGGCTTTCCCGAGTCGCACGCGGCGAGCTTCGCCATCCTCGTCTACGCGTCGGCATGGCTCAAGTATTACGAACCGGCGGCGTTCTGCTGCGGACTGCTCAACTCGCTGCCGATGGGTTTCTACTCGGCGTCGCAACTGATTCAGGATGCACGCCGGCACGGTGTCGAGGTCCGGCCGATCGATGTCCAGCTGAGCGGCTGGGATTGCACGCTCGAATATTCGGGCGAATCGGTGGCGGGCCGGCAACCGGCGGTACGGCTCGGTTTGCGGCAGGTAAAGGGATTGGGCGAAGAAACCGGGCGGCGCATCGTTGCCGCGCGGCCGGCGGGTGGCTACGCCTCGGTCGATCAGCTGCTGCGGCTGAGTGGGGCTGACCCGCGCGCGCTGGCGGCGCTGACCGAATCCGATGCGCTGGCCGTGCTCGCCGGTCACCGGCGCGAGGCGTGGTGGCAGGTCAGCGGCGCGGGTGTGCAGCAGGATCTGGCGCTGGTCGAGCCCGATGCCGTACCGGCACTGCCGCCGCTGTCACTGGGAAAGGACATCGTCGCCGACTACCGTGCGACCGGACTGAGTCTGCGCGCGCATCCGGTCAGCCTGCTGCGCTCGCGGCTGAAAAAAGAAAGATTGCTGACCGCGGCAGAACTGGCGGCGGCACCGAACGGCATGCCGGCACGTGCCTGCGGTCTGGTCGTCGGCCGCCAGCGTCCTGCGACGGCGACCGGTGTGGTCTTCGTCACGCTCGAGGACGAGACCGGCAACGTCAACGTCATCGTCTGGAGCGATCTGGCCGAGCGGCAGCGGCGCGAGCTGCTCGGTTCGCAGCTACTGGCGGTTTACGGCGTGGTGCAGCGCGAGGGCGACGTCGTGCACTTGCTGGCGAAACGGCTGGCCGACAGGAGCGACTGGCTGGGCGAGTTGCAGGTCAGCAGCCGCGACTTCCACTGAGGCTCAGGCGCGCCGGCGCTGACGCGCACGCACTACCAGACTGGCGAGCAGTGCCGCCAGCGGCCCGACCAGCAGCAGGTCCCAGAGCGGGATGAACAGCAGACCGATGGCGGCGGTCGACGAACGCGACAGGTAGAACACGCTGTAGAGCATGCAGGCGTCCGCGAGCAGGCAGGCCAGCGCATAGGCAACGCCGGGCAGGGGGCTGCCAAGCGTGAACGCGTGCCGCTTGCCGCCGGCGGGATACGGGCGCATCAGCCAGATCGCGACCGCGTACGGTGCACACAGCCACAGGTAAAGCCCCACGGCGAAAGGTGTGAGCCCGTCGGCAAAGCGCAGCAGCATGCCAAAGTGCAACAGCGGGCCGAGCAGCGCCAGCAGCACGGCGGTGACGAGGGATGCGATACGCATGAGGTTCTCCTTGAATCCCGGGTCGCCCGGCCCCCGATGGTGCTTAGCCGCGAATCAGGGCGTGTGGCATCCGGTGCCGTTCGACACCGTCGATTTCCACTTGCCAGTCGCAGCCTTGTCGTTGCCAGCGCAGATCGGCGTGATCGGTGCTGGTAAAGCGGTTGTTGCGGAACTGCAGCACGCGGAATGCGCCGGTCTGGCCGCTGCGTGGCAGCCAGACCTCCGTGATCGCGCGGCGTGGCGGCGCAGTTTCATCGCCGACTCCCGGCTGCGCCGCTCAGCGGCATCGGGCGGCGTCGACATTGGTCAGCTCGGCGTAGCGGCCGTTGGCGGTCGCGACCCGAACGCATTGCTGCGCCTGCTCGTTCCACCACAGTGTGTAGCTTTTGCCGTTGCGCTTGTAGCCGTCGACATTGCTGAAGCCGCGCTGGGTCAGCGCCGTTTCGCCACCGGCGGCGCGCGCGTCGACCAGATCCGATACGTCGACCGCTGCGCTTTGGGCTGGCTTTGCGGCAGCTGCGCCGTTGATGGCGAGCTTGAGCGTGTACGCGCTGGTCTTGCCCGACGACGCGGCGGCGCCCATCTGGTAGACGCGCACGGTGTAGCTGCCGTCTTGCGGCAGCGAGACGCTGGCGTGACTGCCGTTGATCGAGCCGTTGTACAGCGCGGCATCGCTATCGGGTGGCAGAACGTTGAAGTAGACGCTGCCCGGTTTGAGGTCGACGACGAGTGTCTGGCCGGCGCGTGCGCCGAGCACGTAGTCGCGTACATCCTTGCCGGCGAGCTTGTGCTGGAACTGGGCCGACGAAGCGCCGCGGGCGAAATGGACGGTCTGGGTCGTATCGGCAGCATGTGCGGCCGCCGGAAGGGATACTGCAATAGTCATTACGATGAGCGAAGCGCGAAACATAAGGGTTCTCCTTGGCACCGGATGACCGGCGCCGCGAGTGATGGGTCAGCGGGGAAGCCAGGGGGTGTTGCTGATCAGGGCAACGCGGAACTCGCCGAAATTGCAGCCGAGCACGCACTTCATCGACACGATCGAGAGCCAGGCGCCGAGTACGGAGCCGATGGCGCCAATGGCAAGTCGTGGTACTTCGCCCGGCGAACCGGTTTTGCCCAGCATGTAGGCCGCGATCACGCCGGCCGAGATGCCGAACACCATTGCCGCAAGCAGGCCGAGCACGAATACGCGCCATGTATACGCCCACCAGACCCGCATGGCCCTGCGCCAGGTCATTTCCAGTTCCATGATTTCTCCTTTGGCCAAGCGGCCTGTTGAAGCAAACGCCGCTCAGGCGCAGTTGTTGGCATCGACGACGTTGACCCGGTCGTAGCGGCCGTCGCGGGTGACGACCTGCACGCACTCGCTGGCGCGCGGGTTCCACCACGTCGTGTAGGCGTTGTGCCAGCCCTTGCTGCCGTCGATATTGCGAAAGCCGCGGCTGGTCAGGTCCGACTCGGCGTACGACGCACGCACGCCGACGAGGTCGGAAACGTCGACATAAGCATCGCGGCCGTGGCGATGGTGGCGACCGGCATGCTGGCGGTTGTATTCGTCGATGCCGGCGTTGTAGCCGGAGGTATAGGCATCCCCGCCGTTGCTGCTGCTCCGGTTGTTCAAGCCGTCCTGATAGCCCTGCTGGTAGTCGTTCTGGTTCGCCTGATCGTTGTTGCCGTCGTGGTGGTGCTTGTTGTGGTTGTACAGTGCGACGCCGCCGATCAATGCCGCCGCGCCGGCCGCCAGCGCCAGTGCGGTGCCCTTGCTGATGCCGCCACTGCTCGCGTATTGCTGGCACTCGTGGGCAATCGTCGGCTGCACCGCGACATAGCGGTCGCTCTTCTCCGACGTGACCAGACAGTCCTGGCGATCGCCGTTCCACCAGCTGACCCAGTTGCGGTCGCTGCCATTCTCGGTATGCACCTGCTGGTAGCCGTTGTTCTGCAGGATCTGCTCGGCGGTATCGGACCGGGTGCCGATCAGCGTATCGGTATTGAACGCCGGCGAGGCCACGGCGAGCAGCGGGTTCAATGCCAATGCCGAAGTCAGCAACGCGGCAAGCGGAAATCGGTAGCGATTCATGATCGGACTCCTTGGTCGGGATGGGTGAATGGTTGAATGAACAGTTGAATCCGTATCGGGCCGGTCAATTGACACTGGCAATGGCGGAAACCGGTCGGCAGGCCGACCAAGGTCATTGGCCGATTGCGGTGCGCCAATTCACCAACGAGGCAATCGGCCATTGCGCCATGCGGTGAATCGCCCGGCCGTTTGTCATTGCGCTTGTTGAAGGCGCACCGAATGCGGTCATGACCGATGCGCCAGCGATCGGGCTGTTCGCTCTCCGCGATACGGTGATGTCCTGGACCGGCGTCAAGATCGGCATGCGGGTGTCGGGTAGGATGAATGCGCAACATGCGGCCTCCTGCAACGTGCCCCGATGAGGGCGGGTCGTCGATGCAGCCCACTCTGGCGGCGGATGCCAGGCGGGTAAACACATAAAAAATTATTAAAACTAATCAAAGGCGCCGTTCCGACGGCGCCGAATGCCTGGACCAAGGCCGGCTATGATGTTTGCGTCCGTGTCGGCTGCCGGCGCGTGTCCCGGCCTGCGTACCGTGAATTTGCACAGCAAGGAAAAGGGTTTGACCACCACCTGTTTGCGCTTCGGCTCGTTCGTGTTCCAGCCCGGGCTTCGCTACCTGATCCGGCAGCAGGGCGGCGGAGAGCCGGTGCGCGTTCGTCTTGCCGGCGCCGAAGCGGCAATCCTGGCCCGTCTGCTCGAATGTCCCGACGTGGTCTGCAGCAAGGAAGAACTGGTCGGTATCGGCTGGGACGGACGCCCGGTCAGTGCCAATTCGCTGCCGGTCGCCATTGGCAATTTGCGCCGGCATTTGCACGTGGCACCGTACGAGGTGGAAATCCGCAATCTGCCGCGTCAGGGTTATTTGCTGACGCTGGCCGTACCGCTGCAATGCGATCTTCCGGATAGGGCGGACATTGCCGAGCCATCCGGGCCGACCGTGGAAAAGATCCCGACGGCGGATTTGCCGGCGGCAATTGCCGAACCGATACCGTTACCGGCCGGCACCGCAAGCAAATGGCAGCGTCGACTGGTGCTGGCCAATATCGTGATCGGATCGGGGGCTTTGATGCTGGTCCTGATCAGTGCCCATGAATGGATTCCGATTCATTGCAGCCAGGACGGGCAGGGCACGATTTGCGCGGTGGCCGATCCGCGGGTCTCCGACGCCGAGGTGCCAGCACAAAGGCAGGGCAAGCTGGTCCTGATGTCCGGGCAGGTGGTGCAAACGGTCGAACCCGAGGCGCAGGTGCAGCCATGAAACGAATCCATCTGGCGCTGTGGCTGCTGCCGCTGGCGGCGTTGCTGACTGTGGGCTTTGTGATCGTCAACAGCCTGGGCTGCAACTACGAACTCAGGATCAACCATCGCAATCTGAGTTACTACGGCGTCTGCCGCTTCGGCGACGTCACCTTTCTCGAGTCCGACCAGCAAACCGGTTCGCAGTGGTCGGTGTCGGCGTACCAGATCTCGATCGCCAATCAGCTGATCTTCCTGGTCCGCGAGCGCCGGCAGCTGCGCGACGGCGCCGGCAGCGTGCAGTTGCTTGACGACTACAACCACACCCAGAACCAGTACCTGCTGGTCAACTATGCCTGGATGCCGGTCGACGATGGCCGGATCGCGCTGTTCCAGACTTCACCGCACCACGACGTCTGGCTTGGCAAACGTGACGGGCCGATCGACCTGATGGATGCCCTGTTCCCGCGCCAGCCGCCGGACTGGCGCACCAAGGCGGCTCAGTAGATCGCCCGTGTCCGTGGCATCAGCGCTTGCGCCAGATCGGCCGCCAGCGTGTCCAGATCGTCCAGTCCGAGGTTGCCGGTACTGATGCGGATCGCCGGCGGGCTGGCGAGCCGGAACGGCTGACCCGCCTGGACCGCCCAGCCGAGCGATGCGAGGTGCTGGACCGTGGTGGTCTCATTGGCGACCGGCACCCACAGGTGCAGCCCCTCGCCGTGATCGACCACGTCGATACCGTGCCGGTGCAGACCGGCCTGCAGCGCGCTCCGGCGCGAGGCATAGGTCTGCCTGACCAGCGCCAGCGCGTTGTCGTCGAGCATGCCCTGCCATGCTCGCGCGACGACGCGCTGCATGAGCGGGCTGACCCAGCGTGGCGCGAACGAATGCCGGCGCATCATCGTTTTCAGCACCGGGCCGTTGCCGGCGGCGAATGCCAGCCGTAGTTCCGGCCCGAGGAATTTGCTCACCGACAGCACGTATACCCATTCGCACGAAAAAATCTGCAACGGCGGTGGCGGCACGGCGCTCAGCGCGCCCCAGTGATCATCGATCACCAGCAGACAGTCGGCCGACCGTGCCAGTGCGAATTGCCAGGCTTGCCATCGCTCGCGCGAGTAGCTGACGCCGGTCGGATTATGGGCGCGGGCGGTCAGGATCACCGCGCAGGCATCCTGCAGGGCTGCCGCGCTTGGCACCTGTGCGCCGGCGGAATCCACCGGCAGCGGGACCGGTTTCAGCCGCAGGCTCACCAGCAGCGCCAGCAGCGGTGGCCAGCACGGATCTTCGACCAGCACCTTCATCCCGGGGCGGCAGCGCTGGATCAGCGCACGTTCAATGGCGTCGAGCACGCCGGAGAACACCGCAACCGGGCTGTGGCAGCCCGCCGGTTCGAACATCCAGCGCTGCGCCAGCGCCAGCAGCGCCGGATCGTCCTCGCCGGCATCGTAACTGGTCAGCGGGCTGGTCGCTGGCAGCCAGTCCGGTTTCAGGCGCGGTAGCAGCCGGTCGTCGACATTGCCCGATGCCAGATCGCGCAAGCCGGCCGGTACCGCCATGTCGATCGCCGCATGAACGACCTCGTCCGCGACATGGGTACCGCGTCGGCCATCGGTCACGATGGTGCCGGCGTCGCGCAGCATTTTGTACGCCGAGGCGACGGTATTCGGGTTGACGCCCAGCTGGCCGGCCAGCACGCGAACCGACGGCAACTGGTGGCCAGGCTTCCACTGGTCGAACCGGATCATCCGGTCGATGGAGGCGACGATCTCGAGGGCTGTGCTTCCTTCCAGCATTTATGTACTCATTCAAAATAAATTAAAAACAAAACAAAAGCAGATGACGCCAGCCCCACCAGTGTTGCAGATTTTTCGAGGAGAGATCCAGTTTGCTTGTTGCAGACCCGTTCAGGCCGCGGTTCTGCTCATTCTTACAGAAATTTCCCGGAAGGTTATTAGCATAGCGTACATCGATATCGTCATTTCAATGTCAAGAAAATAAAATAACAACAAGCTTGACGAAAGCATTCTGGCATCATTTAATGAACTAGTTCATAACGATTAATGAACTAGTACAAAATTACGGGGTTCGAGGTTGGCATGGCTCTGAACACCCGGATTCCGGCTGCATGACACGCAGCAGCACCCTGCAACTTCAACGCAGTATCTGCATGAGGCACTAACCCATGGCTTACTCAGAAACGGTACGTGAAGACTCGGTCGCAACCATGCTCCAGCGGCTTTCGGCGCTCTGGCGGACGCGTGCTGCGGTCAATCAGGGGCCCGGCGACTACGCCGGCCTGGTCCTGGACGCGGAAAAGCACGATTTCAGCGAGTCGCTGCTGCCATTCAAGGACCACGAGGCATGGCGGTCGGCGCCTGCGGCGCTGAAGTCGCAGTGCCTGTCCTACGCGTGGGGGATCTACAACCTCAAGACGATCTATATCGAGTGCGACATCGTGACGCCGGCGTGCGAAGACCTGATCAAGGCGCCGCCGGGCTTTACCAAGAACCGCGAGCTCATCCAGGACGTGATTTCCGAGGCCTTGCTCGACGAGGCCTTGCATACCCGCATGTCGATCGGTGCGTGCAACTACATCTACCGCGAACGCGGCCTCACCCCGCTGGATTTCGAGGACTTCAATCTGGTGCGCTGGCGTGACGAGGCACTCGCGACTTGCGGCGCCGAGTGGGAGCGCCGGCTGACGCGCTTCGGCATTGCGTGCGCCAGCGAGACGCTGATCACCGATTACCTGAAGACCATGGCCGAAGACCAGTCGATCCAGGCGATTTGCCATC
Source organism: Jeongeupia naejangsanensis (assembly GCF_016865585.1). GTDB lineage: Bacteria > Pseudomonadota > Gammaproteobacteria > Burkholderiales > Chitinibacteraceae > Jeongeupia > Jeongeupia naejangsanensis. Next base: position 210,709 of record NZ_JAESND010000006.1, read on the forward strand.
AGGTCACCCGCACCCATGCCGTCGACGAGTGGAGCCATTCGAGCGTGTTCAGCTTCGTTGCCGCGGATCTGGTCCACGGCCTCAGCCAGAGCGAGCGGCAGCATCTGCGCACCATCATCCAGAAGACGGTGCAACTGTTCGCCAACAACGAGCTGGGCGCGTGGCGCGCGGCATTCGATCTGGTCGGCCTGCCGGATTCCGACGCGATCCTGAACGATACCGGCGACAGCAACGAGATCGGCGTTTACACCGATTCGGTCGAAGCGCTGATCGAGCGGATCGGCCTGGCCGACCGCAGCGTACGCGCAGCAACCTCGTTGCCGGCAACGCAGGCCTTGGCGGAGGCGACATCATGAGCACGGTACTGCATGCACGCTGCGAGCAGGCGCATACGGAAGCCGGCGGCGTGAAGGTGTTCACCTTGCGCGCCCAGAACGTCCTGAGCGATCTGCATCCTCACCTCGAACCCGGCGCGCATGTCGCGATCGAATACCCGGATACCCGCGGCATCACGCAACAACGCTGCTATTCGATCGTTCGTCGCCCGGCGCACGACACCTTCGAAATCGCCGTCCGGAAAACCGGCAACCAGGGCGTCTCGGACAGCCTGCACGCGAGCCTGAACGCCGGCGAGACGCTGGCGATCAAGTACGCGGCCAGCCATATCAACGTGGGCACGGTCGCCTCGCTGCGGCGCGTGCTGATGCTGGCCGGCGGGATCGGCATCACGCTGCCGATCGCGCTGATCCGCGAACTGGCCAAGCTGGCACAGCAAGGCCAGCCGGTGCCGCGTGTCGACCTGTGCCTGTGCACCAAGTCCATTTCGGCGGTGCCGTTCCTGCACGAACTGCTGGAGCTCGATCTGCGCAGCCCGTGGTTCAGCGTCCGCATTTTCGTCACCGGCGATGCCATCCAGTCACGGACGCCGCACTTCCATGCCGGCCGGCCGAGTGATGCGGATCTGGTCGAGCTGAACCAGCTCGACGCCGTGGTGATTTGCGGCAGCCACCAGTTCGCCAGTGCGCAGCAGGCCGCAATGCGGCGCCTGCATCCGGGGGCCAAGGTGCTGATCGAGTCGTTCACGCCACCCGCCGCGGCCGAACCGATCGTCGTCGACGCCGCGCTGGCGGCGCCGCAACTGGCGATCGCCGGGCTGGACCGGACGCTGCGCGCCGATCCGCGGCAGAGCGTGCTCGACCTGCTCGAGGAACACCGGATCCCGATCAAGAGCCAGTGCCGTTCGGGGATTTGCGGCAGTTGCCGGATCAAGATCGTCGACGGCGAATGCCGCCGCGAGGCCGACTTCGCGCTGAGCCCGGGCGAACAGGCCGAAGGCTATGCGCTGGCGTGCTGCACCTACCCGACGCTGGCCACCTTGACGATCGCCCTTTAACCCACTGACCGACCACGCGTCGAGGAGCACGCATTGAACTCACCCGGTTTCGATCTCCCCCTGAAGGGGGGCGGGGTGCTTTATCCGCAAGCGCAGACCCAGGCTGAAATCACCGCCAATCTGGCATCGGTCCGCGAGCGCATCGCTGCGGCATGCGCGCGCGCCGGCCGCCTGCCGGACAGCGTTCGGCTGTTGCCGGTGTCCAAAACGGTCGACCAGTCGCGCATCCGCATGGCCTATGCGGCCGGCTGCCGGGTTTTCGGCGAAAACAAGGTGCAGGAAGTCCAGCAGAAATGGCAGGAGATGGCTGATCTGGGGGACGTCGACTGGGTGGTCATCGGCCATCTCCAGACCAACAAGGTCAAGGTGGTCGCCAAGATGGCCCGCGAGTTTCAGGCGCTTGACAGCCTGCGGGTGGCCGAAGCGCTCGAGCAGCGGCTCCAGCTCGAGGGGCGCACGCTGGATGTGCTGGTCCAGATCAACACCTCGGACGAGGCCAGCAAGTACGGCCTGCACCCGGACGTAGCCGCGTCATTCGTCCAGCAGCTGCGGCAGTTTCCGTCGCTGCGGGTGAAAGGGCTGATGACGCTGGCGGTCCTGTCGACCGACGCTGAACGGGTTCGCGCGTGCTTCGTGCGCCTGCGCGAACTGCGCGACCGCCTGCGGATTGATTTGCCGCCGGGCATGCACATGGACGAGTTGTCGATGGGCATGTCCGGTGATTTCGAAATCGCGATCGAGGAGGGGGCTACCGTCGTACGCGTCGGTCAGGCCCTGTTCGGCGCACGTGCATTGCCGCATCACCATTACTGGCCGAACCAGGCCCTTACTCAGGAGCACACCCAATGAAATCGGTTCTTGCCATTCGCCACGTCCATTTCGAAGACCTCGGTACGCTCGAAGGCGTGCTGGCATCGCGCGGCTTTCACATCGAGTACGTTGACGCCACCACCGCCAAGCTGGCGGCACTGGATCCGCTGGCACCCGACCTGCTGGTCGTGCTCGGGGGGCCGATCGGCGCGTACGACGAAACGATCTATCCCTTCGTCGACGACGAACTCAAGCTGATCAGCGCACGGCTGGCGGCCGGCAAACCCGTTCTCGGCATCTGCCTCGGCGCACAGTTGATCGCGCGTGCGCTGGGCGCCAAGGTCTACCCGCTCGGCGTCAAGGAAATCGGCTTCGGCCCGCTCAGCCTCAGCGATGCAGGGCTGGCCTCGCCGCTGGCGGCACTGAACGGTGTCTCGGTGCTGCACTGGCATGGCGACCAGTTCGACATTCCGGCCGGCGCGGCGCATCTGGCCGGCACCCGTATCGGCGCCAACCAGGCCTTTGCGCACGGCCCGAACACGCTGGGCCTGCAGTTCCACCTCGAGGCCGACACCGCCCGGATCGAACAATGGCTGGTGGGGCACGCCGCAGAGCTGGGGCAGGCGGGCATTGACCCGCGTGTGCTGCGCAAGCAGGCACTTCAGTACGGCCCGGCGCTGTCCAAGGCCGCGCGTGAAGTGGCCGAGCGCTGGCTCGATACCGTGATTTCCGAACAGACCTCGCCTGCATGAACGACATTGACGCACCCGGGCGGCGGCGCGCGACAACCGCGCTGCCGATCGACGTGATCTCGATCCAGTCGCAACTCGTCTACGGCAGCGTGGGCAACTCGATCGCGGTGCCCACGCTGCAGCGGATGGGGCTGCACGTGGCATCGGTGCCCACCGTGCTGCTGAGCAACACCCCGCACTATCCGTCGGTGGATGGCGGGGTGATTCCGGCGACGTGGTTCGCCGGCTACCTGCGCGAGCTGGAGCTGCGCGGCGTGCTGCAGGCCACGCGCGCCATCGTCATCGGCTATCTCGGCTGCGCCGATCAGGCACGCATGCTGGCCGGCTGGCTGGCGCACGTGCACGAACACTGGCCCGACATCCGCTTTTATGTCGATCCGGTGCTCGGTGATTACGACTGCGGCATGTATGTCGAGCCGGAGCTGGTGCTGGCCTATACCCAGCACCTGTTGCCGCTTGCGCACGGGCTGACGCCGAACGGTTTCGAGTTGGCGCGGCTTGCCGCGCGCCGGCTGGCGACGTTCGACGACGTGATCGACGCTGCGCGCGTCTGGCTGGCCGGACGGGCCGAATGGGTCGTCGTGACCTCGGCCCAAGCGCCGGGTTCCGCCGACGCGCCGCTCGGCGTGGCGATCGTGACGCGTGACGACACCCGGGTGCTGACGCATCCGCGCATTGCCTGCAATGCCAAGGGCACCGGCGACCTGTTTGCCGCAGTGCTGACCGGCCTGCTGCTGGCCGACGTACCGCTGCACGATGCCGTCCAACTGGCCTGCGACGAAGTGACCTCGGCACTGCAGTTCTCCCACCAGTCAGGCTATGCGGAGCTGAGCCTGAATTATCCATCCCGACTTGGAGCCCCCCACCCCTTATGGACACGACCCCGCACAAATACCGGCTCACCGTCTGGCAGCACGGCGAACTGCTAGGCTTTTTCGAAACCGAGGCGCCAGGCGCACGCGAAGCATTGGCCACGATCACTGCCCAGTTGCCGGCGGAGCAGGGCTTTCGTACCCAGCGTCTGGTGGCGTACGGCGAACGACGCATTCTTGAAAGCGGTCCGGACGGACTGCGTTTACTGGGAGCAGAAGCGCTGTTTCAAGCTGCGCCGCTGGCCGAATGACCCTGCCGGAGCCGCATCGAACCATGCCCACTTCCTACCTCATGCATGCCTATTCGCGTCAGCCGGTTTCGTTTGAACGCGGATCGGGCGCGCTTCTCTGGGACACCAACGGCCGGGAATACCTCGACGCCATCGCCGGCGTGGCGGTCACCAATCTGGGGCACGCGCATCCGGAAATCGCCGCAGCCATTGCCGATCAGGCGGGCCGGCTGATCCATACCTCCAACCTGTTCGGCATCGAATGGCAGGAGCGGCTGGGGGCACGCCTGTGTGCGCTGGCCGGCATGGACAAGGCTTTTTTCTGCAACTCCGGTGCCGAGGCCAACGAGACCGCGCTGAAACTGGCCCGGCTGCATGCGCAGCGTCGCGGCATTGCGCAGCCGCTGGTCGTGGTGATGGACAACAGCTTTCACGGCCGCACGTTCGCGACGCTGGCTGCCAGTGGCAACCCGGCGGTGCAGCAGGGGTTTGCGCCGCTGATGCCGGGCTTCATCCGTGTTCCGTTCAACGACATCGCGGCCCTGAGGCAATGCGCTGAAGAACACCCCGACATCGTGGCCGTCCTCGTCGAGCCGGTACAGGGCGAAGGGGGCGTGCACGTTGCTTCTCCGGCCTATCTGCAGCAGCTGCGCGCACTGTGCGACGTCCGGGGCTGGCTGATGATGATGGATGAAATCCAGACCGGCCTCGGGCGGACCGGCGCATGGTTCGGCTTCAACCATGCCGGCATCGTGCCCGACGTGATCACGCTGGCCAAGGCGCTCGGCAACGGCGTACCGATCGGCGCCTGTCTGGCACGCTCGACCGCTGCCGCGCTGTTTGTGCCCGGCAATCACGGCTCGACCTTTGGCGGCAATCCGCTCGCCTGCCGGGTCGGCTGCTGCGTACTCGACATCAGCGAGCGCGAACAGCTGCCGCTAAGGGCGAAACAACTGGGCGAACAGCTGCTTCGCGGCTTGCAGGTGCGGCTGGCCGGCCATCCCGGGGTGCGCGGCGTCCGAGGTCATGGACTGATGATCGCGATCGAAATGGCTGCGCCGTGCACGCCACTGGTCGAGCGCGCGCTGCGGACCGAGGCGCTGCTGATCAATGTCACGCGAGAGCGGACGATCCGATTGTTGCCGCCGCTGATCTGTACCCCGGTGCAGATCGACCAGATCGTCGAGCGCCTGTCGCGGCTGGTTCTGCTCTGGCTGACCGAGCAAGCCGCAGCCGCCGTGTCGGCACAGCCGGCCAGCGTTGCACTGGCCGGCGGCTAGGGCTGGCTGTTTTCGGGCCCCGATCGTTGTCAGTGGCTCAGGCCGCCGTCGCCTCGCGCAGCCAGTCGCGCGGGGCGGCGCCAAACCTCTGCTTGAACGCCTTGGAGAAGGCCGGTGCGCCGCTGTAACCGAGTGCGTCGGCGATCACCTTGATCGGCTGGCCCGCGCGCAGCTCGCCGATTGCCAGGCTCAAGCGCCAGTCGCTCAGGTAACTGGCGGGCGTCTGTCCGGTGGCCTGCTTGAAGCCAGCGGCAAATGCGGCACGCGACATTCCGGCCTTGGTGGCCATGGCCGCCAGCGTCCAGTCATCGCCGGGTTGGGCGTGGATCGCTGCCAGTGCCCGCGCCAGTCGCGGATCGGACAGGCCGGCGACCAGCCCGGAGGAGATGCCTGCTGCATCGGGGTGGTCGATCAGCCAGCGCAGCAGCTGGATCAGCACGACCTCGAACAGCCTGTCCGCCAGCAGGCGCGAGCCGCAACGGCTGCGGTCGGTTTCGGCGAACAGCAGGTTCAGCGTCTGTTCCAGCCCGGTGACTTGGCGCAAGGGCAGCAGGATCAGCGACGGCAGCGCCTGAACCAGCGGATTGTGCTCGTCGCCGTCGAAGCGCAGCGTCGCGCAGGTGAAGTCCGACCCGTCGACCGGCGGGTTGTGGAAGGCGTGGGTGATGGCTCTCGGGTAGAACAGCAATGTCGGTTCGTCGACGATCAGCCGGGGGGCCAGTCCATCATTGCCGGTATGGACGACCTCCATCTCGCCACGGCGCAGCACGTGCAGGAAGGCCCGCCCCGGTTGCTGCTCGAACAGGCTGACGCCGCACAGCGCACCGGTGTGAAACAGCTGTGCGCGCACGCGGAAGCGGTCAAGCAGCGGCGAAAGCCGGTCTACCGAAGGGGGCAGCGGGGTATCGGGCATGTTTGGACTTAAGGATATGTTTAATCGACTTTAGAACATTCATCGTATCCCAGGATCGGGCACAGTAACCACAGGGCCAGCATCGAACGCTACAGGTGCTGGGCATTGATCGCTGTTCACTCAGGAGTGCAACCATGCCGTTCCTCAAGTCGATTCTGTCCGCATTGAAGCCGGGCATCGTGCAGGCCGAAGTCGCTGCGCCGATCCCGGGTTATACCCTTGGCAAGCCCTCGGTGGCTCGCGCGCCATACTCGCTCGACGATCTGGCGTCGCTGCAGAAGGCATTGCTGTTCAGTGACGAAGACGTTCAGGCCTTGCGGCAAAGCGCCGCCATTCTGGCCGACCAGACCGACGCCATTCTCGATGTCTGGTACGGCTTCGTTGCCTCCACCCCCGAACTGGTGGTGTTCTTCGGCAACACCCGCACCGGCGCACCGGATGCGGGCTATCTGGCGGCGGTCCGCCAGCGCTTCGCACGCTGGATTCTCGACACCGCCGAAGCCAAGTACGATCAGGCTTGGCTGGATTACCAGTACGAAATCGGCCTGCGCCACAGCAAGTTCAAAAAGAACCAGACCGATCAGGTGCAAAGCACCGCGCAGGTCAACTTCCGCTACATCCCGGCGCTGACGATTCCGATCACCACGACACTCAAGCCTTTCCTGGCCAAGCACGGCGCCCCGGCGGCCGAGGTCGAGAAAATGCACGCTGCCTGGGTCAAATCGGTACTGCTGCAAGCCATTTTGTGGAGCCAGCCCTACATCCGCGAAGGGGAGTTCTGAAATGGCGACCATCCTGTTTCACGACGGTTGCAACATTTGCCTGTCGATCGCCGCAGCCTTCGAGTCGCTCGATACCACGATCGACATCGTCAATCTCGGCGTCGACAGCCGGCGTGCGGCCGAGGCGGTATCGCTGGGCGTGACCCGCTTGCCGTCGCTGGTCGTCAACGCCAAAGTGCTGAAGATCGAGGATCATTCGTCGATCGAGCACGTGTTGGCCTAGTCTCGGCGCAGGCTTCTGTTCCGGCCGCTCCGATGAAGGCGGGCAACAAAAAAGGGTTACGTTTTCACGTAACCCTTTGTTTTGTATCTGGTGCCCCGAGCCGGGGTCGAACCGGCACAGCTTACGCCGAGGGATTTTAAGTCCCTTGTGTCTACCAATTTCACCATCGGGGCAGGGCGCCGATTGTAGCACGCCGTTTGGGGATTTCCTGTTGCCAGAAAAGCAAAAAGCCCTGAATAATCAGGGCTTTTGTACTGGAGGCGGGGGTCGGAATCGAACCGGCATAGACGGATTTGCAATCCGCTGCATAACCATTTTGCTACCCCGCCGCAACTGCGACAAAAAAGGGAAAGCGTATAACTTTCCCTTTTTCTGGAATCTGGAGCGGGATAAGAGGCTCGAACTCTCGACCTATACCTTGGCAAGGTATCGCTCTACCAACTGAGCTAATCCCGCATCAGCAGGCAAAACAAGAAATGAAACCGGTGAATGGAGCGGGATAAGAGGCTCGAACTCTCGACCTATACCTTGGCAAGGTATCGCTCTACCAACTGAGCTAATCCCGCTTCGCCGTTTTCGCTGCTGTGTTCTGCAACTGAGGAGCGCATTATGGCTCCCGTAATGCCGTCCGTCAACACCTTTTTGCAAAAATGATCGGACGACCGAGGCTGCGCGGCCTTGCGGGTGTACTATGACGCCGTTGATGCTGTGCGGCGGGAAACGCCGTGCCGGAGGAAATCCGTTCCGCATCAGCGGGTTGCTGTACTGATCGATCCGTCGCGGGGCGAGCCCGCGCGTTTTGCATGGGGGAAGACCATGAGCAAGAAAGTCGTCACGCTGGCGCATTACTACTGCCAGCCCGAGATCCAGCAGATGGCCGACAAGGTCGGCGACAGTCTGGAGCTGTCCCTCTACGCCAAGGAGTGCGGCGCGGACACCATCGTGTTTGCCGGTGTGCGCTTCATGGCCGAGACCGCCAAGATACTGAATCCGGATGCCGAGGTGATCCTGCCCGACGCCGGTTCGACCTGTAGCCTCGTCACCCAGACCGACGTGGGGGCGCTGAAAGCGTGGCGCGAGGCGCATCCCGATCACGTGCACGTCAGCTACATCAACAGCTCGGCCGAGCACAAGGCGCTGAGCGACTGGATCGTCACCAGCCGCAACGTCGATGACATCATCGCCAGCCTGTATGCCGACGGCAAAAAGGTGATCTTCTCGCCGGACCGCAATATGGGCGCTTACCTGAACTTCCAGTACGACTACGGCATGCCGCTGTGGTCGGCCGTGTGCGAAGTGCACGACAAGTTCAACCAGAGCGCGCTCGACGAGGCGTTTGCCAGCGTTGCCGGTGCCAAATACCTGATCGCCCACCCGGAATCGCCGCTGCCGGTGCTGCAGCAGGCCGATTACGTCGGTTCGACTTCGGGCATGCTCAACTGGGTGAAGTCGTTCGACAAGGAAGCCGACGCGGTGATCTTTGTCGCGACCGAGGACGGCATCCTCTACAACATGGGGCTGGCGCGGCCGGATCTGGACATCCGTCAGGCGCCGATCTATGCCGGTTGCCAGTGCAATTCGTGCCCGTACATGAAAATGAACACGATCGAGGCGGTGAAGCGGGCGCAGGCCGGTGTCGGCACACGCATCGATTACCTGAGCCCCGAGGCGGTGGACGCCGCGCGGTTGCCGATCGAGCGCATGCTCGAGTTCTCCAAGCGTTATTACGCATAAGTGCAAAGGGCGGTCGAGACCGCCCTTTTTTCATCCGGGAGAACCGATGACGAAACGTTTCGACTATCTGGTGTTCATCGGCCGGTTCCAGCCGGTGCACAACGGTCACCTGAAACTGATCCACGCCGCACTGGAGCACGCCGACAAGCTGATCGTGATCTGCGGGTCGGCACGGCAGGCGGTCAGCCCGCGCAATCCGTTCACGCTGGCCGAGCGCGAGTCCATGCTGCGCGCGGCCTTGCCAGCCGATTTGCAGCACCGGGTGTTCATGCTCGGCTGCTCGGACCGGATGTACAACGACCAGCAATGGGTGACCGAAATCCAGAGCCAGGTCGACAAGGTCATCGCCGTGGATACCGCCAGCCTCGGCCATCGGGCGGCCGAATTCAGCATCGGCATCGTCGGCAGCCGCGGCAGCCGCAACGCATGGTATCTGGAGCTGTTTCCGCAATGGCAGCGGCTCGAGGTCGACGACGAACCCGGCATCGATGCGCAGTGCGTACGCGACGCGCTGTTCGATGCCGGCGGATCGCGCTTCGACAGTTGCGTAGCCAAGCTGCCGCCGGCGGTGTTCGACTGGCTGCAGGTCTTCCGCGGTGGCGAGGTGCATGCGCGTCTCGCTGCCGAATACCGCTATCTGCAGGATTTCCGCCGCTCGTGGGCGGTGGCGCCGTATCCGCCGACCTTTGTGACCGTCGACGCGGTGGTGATCCACTCGGGCCACATCCTGCTGGTACGGCGGCGGGGCATGCCCGGCAAGGGCTTGTGGGCACTGCCCGGCGGTTTCATCGAGCAGGACGAGCCGATCCGCGACGCGGTGATCCGCGAGCTGAAGGAAGAAACCCGGCTCAAGGTGCCGGCGCCGGTGCTCGCCGGGTCGATCCGTGCCAGCCGGGTGTTCGACCACCCGCAGCGCTCGCTGCGCGGCCGCACGATCACCCACGGTTTCCTGATCGAGCTGACGCCGACCGGCGAGGGCCTGCCCAAGGTGCGTGGCGGCGACGATGCCGACCGGGCGCAATGGGTGCCGCTGTTCGAGTTCAACCGGATGGAAACCGAGCTGTTCGAGGACCACTTCTACATCGTGAACTGGTTCCTCGGCCAGATCTGACTCCAGCGCAATTCAAAAAAAACGGCCCCGGAAGGGGCCGTGAAAGTCTCTGCGGTGTACTCGTTTTGCCGTGTTACTGCGCGTTGTCCTTGGTGACGAGGTTCAGCGGTACTGGGATCGACTTCGGTACCTGCTTGCCGTCGATGAGCTGCTTGGCGGTGTCGACGGCCATCTTGCCCATCAGGTCCGGCTTCTGCTGGACGGTGGCGGCCAGCGTGCCGGCCTTGACGGCGGCGATCGCGTCGGTGGTGGCATCGAAGCCGACGACGACAACGTCCTTCAGCCCGGCGGCCTGGATGGCCTGCAGCGCGCCCAGCGCCATTTCGTCGTTCTGGGCGAACAGACCCTTCACGTCCTTGTTGCCCTGCAGGATGTTCTCGGTCACGGTCAGGCCCTTGGCGCGGTCGAAGTCGGCCGGCTGTTTGGCGACAACCTGCACGTCCTTGGCATCCTTGATTCCCTCGCCGAAGCCCTGACCGCGTTCACGCGCGGCCGACGAACCCGGAATGCCTTCGAGTTCGATTACCTTGCCCTGATGCTTGATCTGGTCGAGCAGGAACTTCGCCGCCATGCGGCCGCCTTCGATATTGTCCGAAGCGATGTGGGCGACGACTTCGCCGCCGTTGACCGCGCGGTCGATGGTGATCACCGGGATCTTGGCGTTGTTGGCTTCACGCACGGCGTTGGCGATCGCGTCCGAATCGGTCGGATTGATCAGGATGACGCTGACCTTTTTCTGGATCAGGTCTTCGATGCTGGCGATCTGTTTGGCGGCGTCGTCCTGCGCGTCGACGGCGATCAGCTTGATGCCCTGCGCCTTGGCTTCGGCCTCGGCGGCCTGGCGCAGCGTGACGAAGAACGGGTTGTTCTGGGTCGAGACGGCGAGGCCGATCGTCGGCTCACCACCGGCGCTGGCGGCCGACGAGGCTGCGTTGCTGTCCGGGCCCTGCTTCGAGCACGCGGCGAGACCGAGGGCGATGGCGCCGATCAGCAGGGGTTTGATCCACGGTTTCATGCGACTTCTCCTATGTGACTGCGTTGTGGCGGGTGCTGGACCCACGTACTTCTTCCGTTTACTTCTTCCCTGCGCGGTCGATCAGCACCGCAAGCAGAATGATGATGCCCTTGATGACCTGCTGGTAGAACGACGAAACGCCGAGCAGGTTGAGGCCGTTGTTGAGCACGCCGAGCAGCACGGCGCCGATCAGCGTGCCGACGATCCAGCCGCGGCCGCCTGCCAGGCTGGTGCCGCCGATGACGACTGCCGCGATTGCATCCAGCTCGTAACCGGCGCCGGCAGTCGGCTGGGCCGAATTCAGTCGCGAGGTCAGGATGGCGCCGGCCAGCGCGGCCATCAGGCCCGACAGCGAGTAGACCCACAGCTGGACGCGGTCGACCTTGACGCCGGAGAGCTTGGACGCTTCCGGATTGCCGCCAACGGCGTAGACGTGACGGCCGAACACGGTTTTCTTCAGCACGAACCACAGTGCGCCGAACACGACCAGCGTGATCACGACCGGGATCGGCACGATGCCGAACACATAGCCGCTGCCGAGCATGTAGATGAAGTCGCTGTTGAAGCCGGTCATCGGGCTGCCGTTGGTGTAGACCATGGTCCAGCCGCGGTACAGCGTCATCGTGCCCAGCGTGGCAATGAACGGTGCGACCTTGCCCTTGGTGACGATCAGGCCGTTGAGCAGGCCCATGGCGGCACCGGCGATCAGGCCGACCATGGTGGCGGCGACTGGGTTCATGCCGCCGCCCATCAGGCCGGCCATCAGCGCCGCCGACAGGGCGAGCACGGAGCCGACCGAGAGGTCGATGCCGGCAAGCAGGATCACGAAGGTCATGCCGAAGGCGATCAGTGCGTTGATCGAGACCTGGCGCAGCACGTTCAGCAGGTTGCCGACGGTGAGGAAGTCCGGACTCATTGCGGCGAGGACGACCGACATGATCACCAGCGCGATCAGCGGGCCGAGTTTTTGCAGGGTGGCTTTGGTTTGCGGGCTCATCGTTACTGTCCTCCGGTTGCCGCGTGCATGATGGTTTCCTGGGTCGCGGTTTTGGCATCGAAGATGCCGGCCTGCCGGCCCTGGTGCATCACGAGGATGCGGTCGCTCATCGACAACACCTCGGGCAGCTCGGACGACACCATGACGATGGCGACACCGCTGGCGGCGAGTTCGTTGATGATCTGGTAAATCTCGGCCTTGCCGCCGACGTCGACGCCACGGGTCGGTTCGTCGAGGAACAGCACCTTGGGGGCAATCCCCAGCCATTTGGCGAACACCACCTTCTGCTGGTTGCCGCCCGACAGCGACTTGACGTCGAGTTCGGCGTCGCGGGTGCGGATCTTCAGCCGCGCGATCAGCCCGGCGACTTCGCCGCTTTCATTGCCGCCGTTGACGACGCCACCGCGGGCGAGCTTGGCCAGATGGGTGAGAGTGATGTTCTCGCGCACCGACATCCCGAGCACGAGGCCCTGGGTCTTGCGGTCTTCGGTGACGAAGCCGATGCCGTGGTCGATGGCGGCGATCGGGTCGTTGATGTGGATGGCTTCACCGTCGAGCCAGACATCGCCGCTCTTGCGGCGGCTGGCGCCGAACAGTGCGCGGACGATTTCGCTGCGGCCGGAGCCCATCAGCCCGGCGACACCGAGCACCTCGCCGGCATGCACCTCGAAATTGATGTCCGAAATCGCGTGGCCGTCGTCGAGGTTGCCGACCTTGAGGCGCGGCTTGCCGATCGCGACACTGCGCTTCGGAAAGCGGTCGCCGATCTCGCGGCCGACCATCAGTTTGACGATCTCGTCGAAGCCGGTGTCCTTGATCACGCGCTGGCCGACGAACTGGCCGTCGCGCAGCACCGAGATCCGGTCACAGATTTCGAAGATCTCTTCCATCCGGTGCGAGACGTAGACGATGCCGACGCCGCGCGATTTCAGGTCGCGCATCAGTCCGAACAGCACCTCGATCTCGCGGTCGGTCAGCGCTGCGGTCGGTTCGTCCATGATCAGCACCTGCGCATTCAGGCTCAGCGCCTTGGCGATTTCGACCATCTGCTGCTGGCCGATCGACAGCTTGCCGGCCTCCATGTCGGGGTCGATGTTCTTCACGCCGAGGTGCGCCAGGTATTCGAGCGCCAGCTCGCGCATCTTGCGCGAATCGAGCACGCCGCCCTTGTGCTTTTCGCGGCCGAGGAACAGGTTGTCGATCACCGACAGCTGCGGAATCAGGTTCAGTTCCTGGTGGATGATCGCGATGCCGTGGCGCTCGGCGTCCTTGGTATTGCGGATCTCGACCGGCCGGCCGCTGATTTCGATCGTGCCGTAGTCGGCCTGGTAGACGCCGCAGAGGATCTTCATCAGCGTCGACTTGCCGGCGCCGTTTTCGCCCATCAGTGCATGGATTTCGCCGGGTTCGAGCTCGAACTCGACGCCTTCGAGCACCTTGACCGGGCCGAAGGCCTTGCTGATGTCCTTCATCTTCACGACCATGACCGCCTCCTCAGAAGATCACGCCGGCGTACAGCACGACGTTGGCGTACGGCGTGGCTTCGCCGGTGCGGATGACGACCCTGGCGTCGTGCGACAGGCGCTTGAGTTCGTCGTGCGATACGTAATCGATGCCGATGCCGTTACCCGCCATCGCCGTGGCGCGGGCCATCACCGCCTCGTTGCGGTCGAGTACTTCGGTGGCGAACACTGCGCGCTCGACCTGCATGTCCTTGAGGACTTCGTCGAGCACGTCGAAGAAGCTCGGGGTCCCGATGCGCAATGCCAGATCGATGCGCTCGACATGGTCGGGAATCGGCAGGCCGCAGTCGCCGATGACGATGCAGTCGGTGTGGCCCAGCGTGGCCAGCACGCGGGCGATGTCGCTGTTGAGGATGCCGTGCTTTTTCATGCTGCGTTGTCCAGGAAGGTTTCGACTTCGGCGCGGGTCGGCATGCCGCCCTGTGCGCCGGCCCGGGTGACCGACAGGGCACCGGCGGCGCAGGCATAGCGCGATGCGGCGGCGAGGCCGAGGTCCCAGAACGCGGCAATGGCGCCGTTGAAGGTGTCGCCGGCACCGGTCGAATCGACCGCCTCGACCGGGAACGAGGTCTGGTGCTGCAGCGCGCCGGAGGCGTCGGTGAAGTACGCACCCTCGCGGCCCTTGGTCATCACCACCTTGCCCGGCAGCATCGCCAGAAGCGCTTTCCAGTTCTCGGGCTTGCCGTCGAGCGCAACGGCGAGTTCGTATTCGTTCGGCGTGAACAGCGCGACCTTGCCGACCAGCTCGATCGGCAGACGGGCCGCCGGGGCCGGGTTGAGGATGAAGGGCTTGCCGTGCTTTTGCGCCAGTGCGGCAGCGGCCTCGACCGTGGCCAACGGTACTTCGAGTTGGGCGAGCACGATGTCGGTCTCGGCGAATGCCTGCTCGGAGGCGGCAATGTGCTCGGGAGAGAGCTCGCCGTTGGCGCCGGGGACGACAAGGATGGCGTTGTCGCCGTCGCAGACCGTAATCGCGGCGATGCCGGTGGCGGCGGTCGCCGAAACACCGATCCAGCGGGTGTCGACGCCTTCGGTTTTCAGTGTCGCCGTCATCTGCTGACCGAACGCATCGTCGCCGACCCGGCCGATCATCGTCACCTGCGCGCCGAGGCGTGCCGCAGCGACCGCCTGGTTGGCGCCCTTGCCGCCGGGATGCGTGGCGAAGCGCTCGCCGAACAGCGTTTCGCCCAGGCGGGGAAAGCGCGTCGTGCCGACGACGAGATCCATATTGATACTGCCGACTACCAGCACCTTGGTCATAGCAACTCCTTATGCATCCGTAGTACAGGCTAGACCGCTACCACGGATTCGGGCTCTGGACTTGAGCGATGTGCTGATGCTAAACCGTGTTAAGCAAAAAAAGTAGACATGGATCAACTTTTTGTAGTGTTTTTTTAAAAACTACAGGAATCCCCTTATGCCGACGGCAAAGCGGGCCCGGCGCGGGCGCGGCGATGCCGGGGCCCTGCGTTGCGTGACGTTCGGGAAATGGATTAACGCTGCCGGCGGCGCACGCTGGCGTCGATCCAGCGTTCGGGCTCGGCCGGCTGGCCGGCCAGCAGTGCCAGTACGGCGGCAAGGCTTTCGGCCGCCAGCGCGTGGCTGTCCTGCGCGACCGACTGCACTGCCTGCGGCAGGCAGTCGAGCAGGGGGTGATCGTCGAAGGTCAGCAGGAAGTCCGGCCCGGCGCCGCCATGCGCGTTGACGAAGGCCAGTACGCCCTCGAGCAGCGTGATCCCGCCGGTGAAGACGGCCTGCGGGTAACGCCCGTGCCGGGCGACCCAGTCGGCCAGCCGGGTCTGGCCCGACGCGCGCAGGTAGTCGCGTTCGCTGATCCAGTCATCGGCGGGCACGATGCCGGCCTGATCGAGCGCGGCGCGATAGCCGGCGAGCCGGTCGGCGCTGGTCGACAGGCTGGCACCGCCGCCGATGTAGAGGATTTCGTGCGCACCGCGCGCGATGGCATCGGCGACCAGCGCTTCGGTGGCGGCCGCGGCGGCCGTCACGATGAAGGGCGTCGGGCTGCCGCCGACACGACGGTCGGCGAACACCAGCGGCAAACGCTTAGCCCAGCCGGCGTAGGCAGCCGGGTCGGCGCTGCAGGGCACGACGATCAGGCCGTCGACCTGGCGGGCGAGCAGCTGGCCGATGCCGGCGGCCTCCTGCTCTGGGTCGTCGCCGCTGCTGACGGTCATCAACTGGTAGCCAGCGGCGCGTGCCAGCGGCTCGAGCGCTTCGGCGAGGCTGGCATGGGCGAAGTTGGTCAGCTGCGGCACGACGAGGCCCAGCGTGTGGCTGGCGCGCGAGCGCAACGCGCGTGCCGACTGCGAGGGCTGGAACTGATGCTCGGCGGCCACGGCGAGGACACGCTGGCTGGTGGATTCGGAAATCCGGTATGCCCCGGCACGGCCGTTGAGGACCAGGCTGGCCGTGGTGCGTGAGACGCTGGCGAGCCGGGCAATGTCGTCGATGGTCAGGCGGGTGAAGGAAGACACGATGGGTGGCGGATTTGCTAAATCGTATTCAGCTTAACGGGCACAACGGTTTGGAACAAGGCGATCGAACACCGTTCAGCGTGTGCGGCCGCCACCACTGTTGGGCCACCAGGCGAACTGCCATTCGGCAAACGTCTTCTTGTCGGCGAAGCCGCCGAACTGCGTCGGGAAATTCGACTGCTTCAGCGGCACTTTGGCCGATTTGCTGTACACGCCCATGAAGCCGCCGCCGGGCGCGCCGATATAGCCCCAGTCCTCGCCGGTCATCGGGTCCTTGTAGGCACGGCGCAGAAAGCGGCGGGCAAACGGGACGCGGGGGTCCTGAACCAGATCCTGCAGGCGTTTGGGGTACTGGGTGCCTTCGGCGCCCTGGATGGCGGTATAGCCTTTGATCGCCAGGCGGATTTCGTCGCCGACACGCAGCAGTTCCTGCTCGCGTTCGCGTTGCAGCCGGTTCTGCCAGACGTCGCCGACAAGGCCGAGGTAGATGCCCATCACGAGCACCATCATCAGCACCCACAAATAGGCAAAGCCCGAGTACCGGCGCGGGCTAGAGGTCCAGGTACGGTTTGCCATCGCTGTCATTGCCTTGGGCACCGCTCTTGACGTCGTAGACGCCGCTGCCGCCTTCCGGCGTGATCGTGCGCCACGCATCGCGGCGGTTGGCGACCGGATCGAGCGGCATTTCGCGCAGGTAATGGCGCTGGACCAGCTCGTCCAGTGTCGCCGGATAGCGGCCGGTATCGGCGTAGAACTTGTCGATCGCATCGCGCATGGCGACAAGATTGTGTTTCAGCACGGTCTCGGCGGCGCGGTCGGTCTGCTGGAAATAGCGCGGTACGACCAGCGTCAGCAGGCTGGCCATGATGGCGAGCACGACAAGCAGTTCGATCAGGGTAAAGCCGCGTCGGCGGCGGGAAGAGGACATCGTGGGATCACCAGTCGCGGTACGGCGTGCCGTTGAGGCCGGTGCCGTTGGAACGTGTGTAGACATCGTAGACGTCGCGGCCTTCCTGTGGCGAATCGGGCGGGCTGGCGTAGCTGCGGATGCCCCAGGTCTGGACATTGCTCATGCTCGGGCAGTCGCAGAACGGGTCGCGCGGAATACGTCGCAGGAAGTAGATTTTCTTGCCGGTCGGGTCCTTGGCATCCTTGACGCCATCGGCGAGCACCGCCAGTTCGGGGGGATAGCCGGTGTCCTCGAGCGACTTGCTGACCCGACCGTCGTCGACCGCCTGCTTGTAGGCGTCGATCGCACCGCGAATCTGCCACAGTGCCTGGCGCAGTTCGGACTCGCGGTTCCGCGTTGCCGCGACCTGCGACAGCGGCAGGGCCACTGTCGCGAGGACGGCGAGGATGGTCAGCGTCACCATCAGCTCGATCAGCGTGAATCCGCGCGCGCGTTGCATGGCGGCCTCAGCGGCGTCCCAGACCGCTGCGCGGCACCGGCGTCGTGGCGTCGGCCGGCGCTTGGGCCGCAGGTGCCGGTGCGGCAGCAGGCGGCGGCGCGACCGGTACCGGAGCAGGTGCTGGCGGCGGCGCGCTGACGGCGCCCCCCTGGGCCGAGTAGGTCATCGTCGACGCGTTGCGCAAGCGCAGCGGATCGGTCGAGATCGACGCGTCGGTTCCGCTGTCGAACTGGGTCACGTAGCTGCTGGGAATCGGCAGGTTGCGGACGATGCGCGGTGTGATCGACAGCACCAGTTCGGTCTTTTGCGACGAATCCGACTTGCTGCCGAAGATGCGGTCGAGGATCGGCAGCTCGCCGAGGCCCGGAATCGCGTTGCCGGTACTCTGGCTGTTGCGGCTCAGCAGGCCGGCAAGGATTTGCGTCTCGCCGTCGCGCCCGCTCATGACGGTTTCGGCACGTCGGGTGCCGATCTGGTACACGAGCAGGCCGGTTTTGGTGGTCTGCTTGTCGGTGACGTTGGACACCTCGAGCTGGACCTTGACGCCGATGTCGCCGTCGGTGCCGATGGTCGGTTCGACGTTCAGGGTCAGGCCGACGTCCTGATAGCTGACGGTTTCGCTGACCACCCCGTTCGAGTTGACCGTCGTCACGACCGGCAGCCGGTCGCCGATCAGGATCTTGGCCTTGTCGCGGTTCTTCACCCGGATTTTCGGGTTGGCCAGAATGGTGCCCGCGCCCTTGGCATGAGAGAGGTTGGCGGTGATCGTCGGACTGCCGACGTTGACCAGCACATTGCCCTTGTTGAGGCTGGAAAGCTGGTCGAGCCCGATCTGCCCGGGCGTGAACGTTCCCTTGCTGGTGTCGGTCGCGCCGGTGAAGCCACCGACCGTCGCGCTGACGCTGTCCGGGTAGCGGATGCCGAGATTGAGCGTATCGCTGCTGTTGACTTCGAGCACTTCGACGTCGAATACCACCTCGGATTGCGGCAGATCCTGTGCGGCGATCAGCCGTTCGGCGACGGAGATCGCTTCGGGCGTGTCGCGCATCACCAGCATGTTCAGGCGCTCGTCGATGTAGACGTCGCGCGTCTTGACCATCTGCTTGAGCATCGACAGCACCTGCTTCGGGTCGGCGTTGCTCAGGTAGAAGGTCCGCATCACCAGATCCTTGTAGTCGCGGTCCTTATCGGGGCGCTTCGGATAAATCAGGATGGTGTTGTCGTTGAGGATCTTCTTGTCGAGCTGGTTGGTCGCGAGGATCAGGTTGATCACGTCCTCGACCGTGGTGTCGCGGGCGAAGATCGTCGTGCGCAGGTTGGCCGGCACGTCGCGGTCGAAAATGAAGTTGACCTTGCCGATGCGCGCGACGATGTCGAACACGCTCATCACCGGCTGATCGCGGAACTGCAGCGAAATCGGGCTCTTCAGCGCTTGCGCCAAGGCAGGGCGCAGATTGGCTTCGCGCGCCTTGCGGTTTTCGATGTCGTCCTTGAGTTTGACCGCCTGCGGGTTGCGCGGGTTTTCCGCCAGCACCTGACGAACGATGTCGAGGGCTTCGTCGGGACGCTGTTCCTTGATCTCGCCGGCGAACTTGAGCATCGAATCGCTGCGCACCGAGCGCTCGAGCTGGCGCATGCCTTCCTGCGCGCGCACATTGCCCGGATCCCAGGACAGCATCTGCTGGTAGCGCGCCAGCGCCGCGGCCATGTCGCCACGGGCACGGGCGGTTTCGGCATCCTGCAGCAGCTGACCGAGCAACTGGTCGAGCTGTCGGCGATAGGTGGTCCGCAGCTTGATGTCGTCCGGATACTGCTGCACCGCGGTCTGCAGCGCCTTCAGGCCTTCCTGCGTATCGCCTTGCTGGATCATCGCTTCGCCCTGCTTGCGAGCGCTGTCGGCGGCACAGCCTGCGAGCATCGCGGCCAGAATGGTGACGGTCAACGCGCGTTTCACGGCGTTCCTCCTATCGGCAGCGTTTGCTGCTGATTCAATGGCATGAATGTAAAGGTAATGAGGTCACGGCCGACCTTGTCGACGCGCCACGTACCCAGCAGGGTTTCGCCTTGCTGGATGCGCCCGAGCGCATCGCAGCGGTTGCAGACGACGTACTGGTCATTGCCGGCCTGCAGCACGACGTAGTCGGTGCCGCGTTCGTGCCAGGTCGAGACGACCTGGAACGGCAGCGGTGGCGCGACCGGCACCGGGGTCGGTGTCGGTTTGGCCGGCGGTGGCGGTGGGGGCGGGGGTGGTGCCCATGTCTGTTTCGGGAACAGGTTGACGGCGCTGGCGGTCGACGCGGCCGAGGCACGGACGGCGGCGACGCGGGCGACCGAACTCGCTTCGGAAGCGATTTCGCGTGCCGGCATGCTGCGCGGTTTGCGCGCGGCCACGTCGGTATCGGACGGCGTATCGCCGCCTTCCTTCCAGATCGTGTAGCCGGTCAGCAGCACGGTGACGGCCAGGATGATTTGCAGCGGGCGCGAGAGCATCAGCGTCCCCCCTTGGCAACCGGCTGCGGATTGGCCACCTCGGTCAGGTAGGAGAGTTGCAGCTGGATCGCCAGCATTTCCTCGCCGATCTGCTGGCGGCTCATGCTGACCGATTCGATCCGTACGCCCGGAATCGCCGTCAGGGCGCGCATGAACGCGCGCAGCGACGGGTAGTTGCCGCTGGCCGGGAACTGCAGGCCGAAGCGCATCAGATGGCCATCCCCCTCGGTCAGGCTCTTGTAGTCGCTCTGGATCACTCCGATGCCGTGCTGGGTGGCGAGTTCGGAGAGTTCGCCGAGAAAGGCGGTAAAGCTGCTGTCCGGGCGCAAGCGGACGTAGGCGGCTTCGCTGGCAACTTCGCTGGCGCGGGCGACCTGACGCAGCTCGCCGCGTTTAGCGGCAACCGCGACTTCACGTTTGTCGAGATCGCGCTCGATCGGTTCGACCTGCTGCTTCAGCAACAGCGCAGCCATGATGATCAGCGCGAGGCCGACCCAGCCGAGGGTGCCGGCGTAGCGTGGCCAGCGGCGCAGGTGCCAGACGATCTGTTGGGTTTTCATGGCGCCTCCGTCGCGCGCCAGCGCACTTCAACCGCGGCACCGGTCGGCTTGAACGGATCGGCGGGCTTGAGCGATTGCCGCGCCAGCGAGACCTGGGCGATGTCGGGTTGCAGCGCCAGCGCATCGATCCACGCCAGCAGGTCTTTCTGCGTCTTGGCCTCGAGTTCGAGCTTGAGGCTGCGTTCGGTCGTGCTGACGTCGATCTTGGTGTAGGCAATCGCCGGTACCCAGGCGGCTTCGAGCGCGGCCAGTCCGGCTTCGGGCGACGCGTACTGGGCGTGCTCGATGGCCGCGACCTTGTCGTTCAGCGGGGCTTCCTTCTGTGCTTCGAGCTTCGAGGTTTCCTGCTTTTTCATCAGCCACGACACTTCGGCTTCCTGGGTGTCGATGAGCTTGCGGCGTTCCTCGGCGACGTCCTGGCGCGACAGCACCCAGAGCAGCACCACGACACCGGCGGCGATCAGGACCAGTCCGAGCCACGGTGTGGCCGTCGGCTTGCGGTGGAAATCGAGCTGGACCGGTTTCATGCGCTGACCTCCGGTCGTGCCCACTCGCGTGCGGCATCGAGCAACGGATGCAGGCCGCCCAGCCATTCGACGTCGAAGCTCTCGTCGTGATGCTCGACGGGCGCCTGCGTCGAGGCGAGGTAGAGGTCATGCGGAACGAAGTCGCTGGCCAGCATCGCTGCATCGCGGACCAGCGACGCCAGCGAGGCGCCGCTCAGTCCGCCGGCCGGTGCGGGCAGGGTGACGACGCCGCGCCAGCTGCGCTGTTTGCGGAACAGGCAGGTGACGTGTTCGTGTTCGGCAAGAATCAGTGCGAACTCGCGCGACTTGAAATCGCTGCGGTAGCGATTGGTGACGTCGGTCAGCAGCGGTGCAACCGCCTGCAGCTTGCACCGGCGGGTGCGCGCCAGCTCGATCAGCGTCTGGTACAGCCCCTGGTCGACGGCGGCGGCAAGCCGCGGCGCGCCATAGCTGCCATCCTCGATGGCCACGCGCCAGGTATCGGTGGCGACGTTGAACTGCGAGGCCATCAGTACGCGGGCGTAGCCCTGCCAGTCGGCGTCGCGCTTCAGGTTGTCCTGCCAGGGCAGGACGCTGTAGCGCACCCACGGTGCGCCTAGATGCAGCGTCAGCGTATCGAAACGGCCGGACGGTGCGTCGGCCAGCAGTTGCTGCAAGCGCAGCACCGCGGTGTCGGCGGTGCCATCGATGAGTTCGGCGCGACGCACGACCGGACCGCGCGGCCAGCGTGGCCGGCTCGCGAGCAGGACCTGACTGCGCAGCAGCCAGCCGTGATGGTCAATCGACAAAGGTGACACGATTGATTTCCTGCAAGGTGGTTTCGCCGCGCGACACGGCCATCAAGGCCATTTGCCGCATCGACGCAAAGCCGGTCTGGCTGGCGAGGGTTTTCATTTCGCCGGGGGGCGCGCGGTTGACGATGGCGACCTTGAGATCGTCGTTGAGCCGCAGTACTTCGGCGATGGCCTTGCGGCCGAGGTAGCCGGTATTGCGGCAGGCCTTGCAGCCGGTGCCCTTGCGGAAGCGCCAGGCGGCAACCTGATCGCGGGAGAGGCCCGAATCCGCCAGCAGCTCGTCGTCCGGATTGTCGTCGGTGATGCAGTGCGGGCAGATCTTGCGGATCAGCCGCTGCGCGACGACGCCGATCAGCGCGTCAACGAAGCTGTGCGATTCGACGCCCATGTGCATGAAGCGGTCGAGTACCGAAAAGGCGTTGTTGGCGTGCACCGAGGTCAGCACCAGGTGGCCGGTCAGCGCCGCCTGCACGGCGATGTTGGCGGTTTCGCCGTCGCGGATTTCGCCGACGAGGATCTTGTCCGGGTCGTGCCGCAGGATCGAGCGCAGGCCGCGCGCGAAGCTCAGCCCCTTCTTGTCGTTGACCGGAATCTGCAGCACGCCGGGCAGCTGGTACTCGACCGGGTCCTCGATGGTGATGATCTTTTCTTCGCCGGTGTTGATTTCCGACAGCGTCGCATACAGCGTCGTCGACTTGCCCGAACCGGTCGGCCCGGTCACCAGCAAGAGGCCGTAGGGTTCGTTGGCAAGCGAGCGGATCGCCGCCATCGTCACTTCCTCGTGACCGAGGATGTCGAGCCGCAGCTGCTTGAACGAATCGCCGCCACCCTGTTTGTCGAGCACCCGCAGCACGGCGTCCTCGCCATAGATCGACGGCATGATCGAGACCCGGAAGTCGATGTCGCGGCCGTTCATGATGACCTTGAAGCGGCCATCCTGCGGAATCCGCCGCTCGGCGATGTCGAGGTCGGCAAGGACCTTGATCCGCGACACGGTCTGCTCGGCGGTTTCGATGCCGTTGGCGCCACCGATGTGCAACAGCACGCCGTCGATCCGGTACTTGATCGACAGGCCGGCCGGCGTGCTTTCGAGGTGGATGTCCGATGCCTTGGATTTGAGCGCGTCGTACAGGGTCGAGTTGACCAGTTTGACGACCGGATTGTTGTCGGCGGCGATCGTCGACAGCGAGATCTCCGGCACGCCGTCATTGCTGGCTTCGCCGTCACCGCCGCCGGCGAGCTGGTCCATCGCCCGGTGGCTGGTTTCGTACTTCTCCAGATAGCGTGCGACGTCGTCGTAATGGCCGAGTGCATTGCGGAACGCAACCGACAGCCGCTGCAGCGCCCAGTTGCGCGTCGCCGCGTCGAACGGGTTGCCGTAGACCAGCGACAGGCTGCCGTCGGTGTCCTCGACCAGCACGCACTGGTGCGCGACGGCATCGGCATAGGGCAGCAGGTCGTAGCGCGGAAACAGTGCGTCGAGGTCCGACCGCGTCAGCGCCGGCAGCCCGAGGAAGGTGCTGACGTCGAAACGGTAGTCGTCGTCGGACACACCGAGCGTCTGCTGCAGCAGCAAGGGCAGCGGGGTATCGCCGCGGTTGGCGCGCAGGTGCTGGATCAGGTCGAGGGTCAGCGCGGACATCAGTGCACACTCCCTGCAAGTTCGAAAATCGGCATATAGAGCAGGAAGACGATGGTGCCGATCATCACGCCGATGAACAGCATCAGGATGGGTTCGAACAGCTTGGTGAACATTTCGATGCCGCGGTCGAGCTCTTCGTCGCAGAACTGCGCCGAGCGCTCGCACATCGTTGCCAGTTCGCCGCTCTGCTCGCCAACGCGAAGCAGCCGCTCCGATACCGGCGTCGTCAACTGGTAGCGCGGCAGCGTCGCCGACAGGCCCTGACCGGCACGGATGTCGACGATGGCACGACCGAGCGCGAGGCGCATCGGCGTCGGCAGCAGCTGCGCTGCCAGCTCCATGGCTGCGACGACCGACAGGCCGCCGGCGAGCAGCAGGCCGACGGTACGGTAGAACCGGGTCAGCGCGAACAGCCGGCGATAATCGTTGAGCCGGGGCAGACGCCAGACGATTTCCATCAGCGCACCCTGCACCGATGGCGTGCGCAGCAGCAGCACGATGCCGGCGATGGTCGCGGCGATGCCGGCAAACAACCAGTGGCCGTGCTGGTGCACGAGGTCCCCCCACCACAGCATGATCTGCGCGGCGAAGGGGATGTTGCGCATCGAGGCATAGATCTGGCTGAACTTCGGAATCACGTAAAACAGCAGGAACAGCATGATGCTGCCGCCGATGGTCAGGATCACCATCGGATAGATCAGTGCGGCGATGACTTTCTTCTTCACGCCGGCGAGCCGGGTGTCGTAGTGGTGGTAGCGCTTGAGGGCCTCGGAGAGGTGACCGGTCTTTTCTGCCGAGCCGACGGTGGCGACATAGAGCGGCGGAAAATGCTCGGGCATCTGCGTCAGGACTTTCGAGAAAGGCAGGCCCTGGTAGAGCGTCTCGACCATGCGGGTCAGCACGACGCGGCTGCCGTCCTGCGCGCTTTTCTCTTTGAGCGTTTCGACGGCTTCGACCAGCGTCAGACCCGCTTCGAGCAGTGCGATCAGCTCCTGCGTGAACAGCGAAAGGCCGAACTCGCTCTTGCGGAACGACAGCCGCTGTTGCGTCTGGAAGCTGACAAGCTGGGCACCCTGCGCCGCAAGCCGACTGCGAAGCTCGGCTTCGTTGGCCGCGTCGAGCTCGAGTTCGGTGAGGCGGCCGGCCGCCAGCGCCTTGACCTTGTAGCGCATGGTGAACTACCGGGACCGGGGGCGATCAGTAACTGATGTCGGTGTCTTCGCCACTGCCACCCGGCTTGCCATCGGCGCCGAAGGTCAGCAGGTCGAAATCCTTGCCGTTCTCGCCAGGGCGGCGATAGATATAGGGGCGGTCCCACGGGTCGCTGGGGACGTCCTTCATCAGGTAGGGGCCTTGCCAGCGGTTGCCGGCGTCGGCGGGCTTGGCATTCAGGACGGCCAAGCCCTGCTCGGTGGTCGGGTAGTTACCCATGTCGAGACGGTAGTTGTTCAGCGCATCCGAGAGCGACTTCATCTGCCCGGCCGCAGTCTTGGCCTTGGCTTCGCCGACCTTGCCGAACAGTTTCGGACCGACGTAGCCGGCCAGCAGGGCGATAATCAGGATGACGACCAGCAATTCGAGCAGGGTGAAGCCTTGCTGAAGCGTCTGGCGGGACCATGGGCGGGATGTTTGGCCGTACTGCGTCATGGAGCGTCTCGATCTTTTCTAATTGGTATTGTCGGTATTCACACGGCAGTGGCTTGGCACCCTGCTTGTTTGTCGTGAGTGTGAATAGTTGTCTTCCTTGCGTGCCATCCTAACCGGCTCGGGTCCGGCCCGGCAAGCCTTTCCGGCCATGTCTGGACAATTGCGCCAAACCAATCGGCGTGCGGCTTTGCAGCATATTCCGAATGGCTGGAGAAACCGACCTCAGGTCGGTTTCTTTCTTGCACTGCGGCAAGAAAAAACCCCCGGTTTCCCGGGGGTTCGTACTGTGCGAGTTGCTGAAACTTACTCGCGGACCTTGGCCATGGCCTTGGTCAGTTCGGCATCCGGCGTATCGCCATCGAGCGACCAGCTGAACGCGCCACCCAGCTGGTTGGACTTGATGTAGTCAACCTTGGTCTGGATGTCGGTCGGGGTGTCGTAGCTCCACCATGTGCTGCCGTCGTACTTGTACGACTGCTTGGTCACCGGGTGGTAACGCAGCGTGCCGGCGGCGTTCTTCAGGACCTTGTAATCCTCGATGCCGGCTTCGTACGTACCCTTGGCTGCGCCGGTAGCGGTCTGATACAGGCCGTCACCGTTCGGGCCGGCCTTCACGCCGGTCCAACCACGACCGTAGTACGGCACGCCGACCAGCAGCTTGCTGCGCGGAGCACCCTTGGCGATCAGCTGCTGGATGGCTTCGTCGGTGTTGTAGTACGACACGAGACTACGCTGACCGGTCTTCGGGTCGATGTAGTTCGGGTTGTTGACGTCCTTGAACAGGTGCGCCTGGAAGTCGGTCGGGCCTTGTGCTGCCCAGCCGCCGTTGTAGTCGTAGTTCATGACGTTTACCCAGTCGAGGTACTTGGTGTACTCGGCCGGATCGGTCTGCTCGATCTTGTCCTTGCCGGCGCCGATGGCGACGGTGAGGGCATAGCGCTTGTTGTTGGCAGCGCCGATCGCGTCGAGCTGGGTGCGGAACTCCTTGAGCAGCAAGGTGAAGTTCTGCTTGTCGGCTGCGCTGACGGTGTTGTACGGCTGACCGATCACGCCCGGGAATTCCCAGTCGATGTCGATACCGTCGAACACGCCTGCGGCGACGCCCGGACCACCGGCGTTCGAGCCGGCATCAAACGGCAGGTTGCCCTTGATGTAAACGTCGATGCAAGAGCTGACCAGTTGCTTGCGCAGTGCGTCGGTGCTGGCTGCTGCCGAGAACCACTTCGACCATGTCCAGCCGCCGAGCGAGATGAAGACCTTCAGGTTCGGGTACTTGGCCTTCAGCTGCTTGAGCTGGTTGAAGTTGCCCTTGAGCGGACCGGAGACGCCGTTACGCGGATCGTCCCATGCCGGCCAGCCCCAAGCATCGCCTGCGAAGCCCTTCTGGTAGTCGGCCCAAGCGTCGCCGCCGGTACCGGCATCCGGTGCGTTCGGATCGGTTGCACCCGGTTCGAGCTTGTTGATGATGCCGCACTCGTAACCGCCGTTCTTCTGGTACAGGTTGCCGAACGCGTAGTTGATGAAGGTGAGCTTGGCAGCCGCGCCGCTGTTGCCGATGTCGGCGACCTGATAGTTGCGGCCGTAGATGCCCCACTGTGCGAAGTACGAACCGGCCTGAACGGTCGGCGCTGCAGTCGGCGTCGGGGTCGGGGTCGGGGTCGGCGGAGTCGGAGTCGGA
This sequence comes from Jeongeupia naejangsanensis, assembly GCF_016865585.1. Lineage (GTDB taxonomy): Bacteria > Pseudomonadota > Gammaproteobacteria > Burkholderiales > Chitinibacteraceae > Jeongeupia > Jeongeupia naejangsanensis. The sequence goes on from NZ_JAESND010000006.1 coordinate 237,586, forward strand.
GTCGGAG
>NZ_JAESND010000007.1 GCF_016865585.1 Jeongeupia naejangsanensis
CCGAACAGGACCGTGAAACGACTCAGCGCCGATGATAGTGCGGGTTCCCGTGTGAAAGTAGGTCATCGCCAGACTCCCAATGCAAACCCCCTGCAGCTACGCTGCAGGGGGTTTTTGCTTTGAGGTGCCGCGTGGGCGCATCGATGACTCATTCCTTGGTTTCTCTTCGATCTGCAACTAGCTTATAGATATTGTGGCCGGTGCCTAGACGGGTGCTGGTACGCGAATGCAGGGGAAAACAATGAGTCATTTTCTTGACCGTTTGAGCTTCTTCACGCTGACGCGCGAGGCCTATGCCGGTGGACATGGCGAGCTTCGTGCCGAGGATCGTACCTGGGAGGAGGCCTACCGGCTTCGATGGCAGCATGACAAGATCGTCCGATCGACGCATGGCGTGAACTGCACCGGCTCCTGTAGCTGGAAAATCTACGTCAAGGGCGGCATCGTTACCTGGGAAACCCAGCAGACCGACTATCCGCGTACCCGCCCGGGCATGCCCAACCACGAGCCCCGCGGCTGTTCACGCGGCGCTTCGTACAGCTGGTATCTCTACAGTGCCAACCGGCTGAAGTATCCGATGATTCGTGGTCGGCTGATGCGGCTTTGGCGCGAGGCCCGCAAGAGCATGGCACCGGTCGATGCCTGGCAGTCCATCGTCGCCGATCAAGAGAAAACGCAAGAGTACAAATCGATTCGCGGTCGTGGCGGGTTTGTTCGCGCCAGCTGGGAGGAGGCGACCGAGCTGGTTGCTGCAGCAAACATCCATACCATCAAGACCTATGGCCCTGACCGGATCATCGGTTTCTCTCCGATTCCGGCGATGTCGATGGTCAGTTACGCGGCCGGCAGCCGTTACCTGAGCCTGATCGGCGGTACCTTGATGTCGTTCTACGACTGGTACTGCGATCTGCCGCCTGCCAGTCCGCAAACTTGGGGCGAGCAGACCGATGTGCCCGAGTCGGCCGACTGGTACAACTCGGCCTTCATCATTGCCTGGGGGTCAAACGTGCCCCAGACGCGAACCCCCGACGCCCATTTCTTTGTCGAGGCACGGTACAACGGCACAAAGATCGTGGCCATCACGCCCGACTATTCCGAGGTCGCCAAGCTCTCGGACATCTGGCTGCATCCGAAGCAGGGCACTGATGCGGCGCTCGGCATGGCAATGGGGCATGTGATTCTGAAAGAGTACTTTGTCGATCGACAGGTCGAGTACTTCGACGACTACTGTCGCCGGCTGACCGATCTGCCGATGCTGGTGCTGCTGAAGAAAGAGGGTGATCGCCTCGTTGCCGACCGATTTTTGCGCGCCTCCGATTTTGCCGATGCGCTTGGGCAGGCCAACAATCCCGAATGGAAAACGGTCGCCTTCGACGGGACGGGCGGACGCTATGTTGCCCCGCAAGGCGCAATCGGCTATCGCTGGGGGCAGCAGGTCGAGGGCGATCTGGGCAAGTGGAATCTGGAGCAAAAGGATGGCGCCGGTGGCAACGATATCCGGCTGGCACTGAGCCTGATTGCCACACGGGACGATATCGCTTCGGTCGCTTTTCCCTACTTCGGTGGCCAGGCGCCGGCCGACTTTACTGCCAACGAGCAAGGCGGTGCGATCCTGTACCGGCATGTGCCGGTGCGGCGCCTGGCGCTGAAGACCGGCGATGTGGTGGTGGCCACCGTTTTCGATCTGATGTGTGCGCACTACGGTGTCGATCGCGGCTTGGGTGGCGAAGCGGCAACCTCGTTTGACGACAATATCGCTTATACGCCAGCGTGGCAGCAAAGCATTACCGGTGTGCCGGCGGAGCAGGTCATAGCGGTGGCGCGCCAGTTTGCAGAGACTGCCGAAAAAACCCGTGGACGTTCGATGGTGATCATCGGTGCGGCGATGAACCACTGGTATCACCAGGACATGAACTATCGCGCCGCGATCAACATGCTGATGCTGTGCGGCTGTATCGGCATCTCCGGTGGCGGCTGGGCGCATTACGTGGGCCAGGAGAAGCTGCGGCCGCAAACGGGCTGGACCGCGCTTGCGTTTGCGCTGGATTGGCTGCGTCCGCCAAGGCACATGAACAGCACGTCGTTCTTCTACGTGCATACCAACCAGTGGCGGTACGAGAAGGTCGACGTCGACGAAATCCTGTCACCGCTGGCCGATCCGAACCGCTACGGCGGCAGCATGATCGACTTCAATGTCCGTGCCGAGCGGATGGGCTGGTTGCCGTCGGCCCCGCAACTGGCGACGAATCCGTTACGGATATCGGCAGCGGCAAAGGCGGCGGGGCTTTCGCCGAAGGACTACGTCGTCAGCGGCCTCAAGGACGGCAGTTTGCGCATGTCGTGCGAAGACCCGGACGCGCCAGTCAATTTCCCGCGCAATCTGTTTGTCTGGCGCTCCAACCTGTTCGGCTCGAGTGGCAAAGGCCATGAATACTTCCTGAAGCATTTTGTCGGCGCCCAGAACGGCTTGCTTGGCGAGGATATCGGCACGACAGGCGAAGCCCGGCCGCAGGAGGTGGTCTGGCACGACAAGGCGCCGGAAGGAAAGCTGGACCTGATCACGGTGCTCGATTTCCGGATGAGCACGACCTGTCTTTACGCCGATGTCGTGCTGCCGACGGCGACCTGGTACGAAAAGAACGACCTCAACACGTCGGACATGCACCCGTTCATCCATCCGTTATCAGCTGCAGTCGATCCGATCTGGCAGTCGCGGAGCGACTGGGAGATCTACAAATCGATTGCGAAGAAGTTCTCGGAGCTGGCTGTCGGTCATCTCGGTGTCGAACAGGATGTCGTGCTGGTGCCAATCCTGCATGACACGGCGGGCGAGCTGGCTCAGCCGTTTGAACCCAAGGACTGGAAGAAGGGCGAGTGTGAACTGATCCCGGGTAAGACCGCGCCGAATATCGTCGTTGTCGAACGGGACTATCCGAATACCTACAAGCGCTTCACCGCACTCGGCCCGCTGATGAAAACGCTGGGCAACGGTGGCAAGGGCATAGGCTGGAATACCGAGCACGAGGTCGACGGGCTGGCGAAGCTCAACAAGGTCGTGACCGAGGAAGGCCCGACGAAAGGTTTGCCGAAAATCGAAACCGACATCGATGCGACCGAGGTGATCCTGTCGCTGGCGCCGGAAACCAACGGCGAAGTCGCGGTCAAGGCGTGGGAAGCACTCTCCAAATTCACCGGTCGCTCTCATGCGCATCTGGCCGATGTGCGCGAAGATGAAAAGATCCGCTACCGGGACGTGCAGGCTCAGCCGCGCAAGATCATTTCCAGCCCGACCTGGTCCGGTATCGAGAGCGAGCATGTCAGCTATACCGCCGGCTATACCAATGTGCACGAGCTGATTCCGTGGCGCACGCTGACAGGCCGGCAGCAGTTCTATCAGGACCACGCGTGGATGCGCGATTTCGGCGAAGGGTTCGTCTGTTACCGGCCACCGGTGGACATGAAAACGGTAGCCCCGCTGTCCGGCAAGCTGCCCAATGGCAATCCCGAAATATCGCTCAACTTCATTACCCCGCACCAGAAGTGGGGGATTCACTCGACCTATACCGACAACCTGCTGATGCTGACCCTGTCGCGAGGCGGGCCGATCGTCTGGTTGTCCGAAACGGATGCGAAGCAGGCCGGCATTGTCGACAACGACTGGATCGAGCTGTTCAACGTCAACGGTGCGATCGCCGCGCGGGCGGTGGTCAGCCAACGTGTCAAACCGGGCATGTGCATGATGTACCACGCGCAGGAAAAGATCGTGAATGTGCCCGGCTCCGAGGTCACCAAGCACCGTGGCGGCATCCACAATTCGGTGACGCGCACGGTGCTCAAGCCGACGCACATGATCGGCGGCTACGCGCAGCTGTCCTACGGTTTCAACTATTACGGCACCGTCGGCAGCAACCGCGACGAGTTCGTCATCGTCCGCAAGATGGCCAAGGTCGACTGGATGGATACGCCGACCGGTGCCGAAGGGGAGGGCCGAGCATGAAAGTCCGCGCGCAGATAGCCATGGTGCTGAATCTCGACAAATGCATCGGCTGCCATACCTGTTCGGTCACCTGCAAAAATGTCTGGACCAGCCGCTTGGGGATGGAGTACGCCTGGTTCAACAACGTCGAAACCAAACCCGGTATCGGCTACCCGAAGGACTGGGAGAACCAGGACAAGTGGAAGGGGGGCTGGGACCTCAAGCGCAACGGCAAGCTCAAGCTCAAACAGGGTAGCCGCCTGCAAGTGCTGCTGAACCTGTTCGCGAACCCGAACCTGCCCGAGATCGACGACTACTACGAGCCGTTCACTTTCGATTACGAATTCCTGCAGACCGCACCTGAAATGCCGACACCGCCGGTGGCGCGGCCGATTTCAGTGATCAGTGGCCAGCGGATGGAAAAGATCGAATGGGGGCCGAACTGGGAAGAGATTCTTGGTGGCGAGTTCGCCAAGCGCAGCGCCGACTACAACTTCGAGGATGTGCAGAAGGACATCTACGGCGAGTTTGAAAACACCTTCATGATGTATCTGCCACGGCTGTGCGAACACTGCCTGAATCCGGCCTGTGTCGCGTCCTGTCCGTCAGGGTCGATCTACAAGCGTGAAGAAGACGGCATCGTGCTGATCGATCAGGACAAGTGTCGTGGCTGGCGCATGTGCGTGTCCGGCTGCCCGTACAAGAAGATCTATTACAACTGGTCGTCGGGCAAGGCCGAAAAATGCATCTTCTGCTATCCGCGGATCGAAGCCGGCCAGCCGACCGTGTGCTCGGAAACCTGTGTCGGCCGGATCCGTTACCTCGGCGTCCTGCTGTACGACGCGGACCGGATCGAAGCGGCGGCCTCGGTGGCCAACCCGCAGGATCTGTACGGTGCGCAGCTGTCGGTGTTTCTGGACCCGCATTCGCAGGCCGTTCAGGAACAGGCTCGCAAGGATGGTGTCCCCGATTTGTGGCTGGAAGCCGCAACCCGGTCGCCGGCCTACAAGATGGCGATGGAGTGGAAGATCGCTTTCCCGCTGCACCCCGAATACCGGACGCTGCCGATGGTCTGGTACGTGCCGCCACTGTCGCCGATCCAGGCCCGCGCCAATGCCGGCGAGATCGGCATGCAGGGGCATTTGCCCGATGTCGACAGCCTGCGCATTCCGGTGCGTTATCTTGCCAATCTGCTCACCGCTGGCGATGAAAAGCCGGTGCAGCAGGCGCTGAAAAAAATGCTCGGCATGCGGGCGTTCTACCGAGAAAGGCAGCTCGAAGGGCGCGACAATGCGGCACTGCTGGCCGAGGCAGGGCTGACGCAGGCCGAGGCCGAGGACATGCACCGTTACCTGTCTATTGCCGACTACGAAGACCGGTACGTGATTCCGACCACGCACCGCGAGTACGCCGAAAATGCCTACCAGTTGCGTGGCGAGTGCGGCTTCTCGTTCGGCAACGGCTGTTCGGACGGCAGCAGCGAAGCCAGCCTGTTTGGCGGCAAGATGGCCGGCAAGAAGGTGATTCCGCTCAAGACCATGGGCGGCCGCGGGACCGAAAACAAGGTGGACTACTGATGGCGCCGTCGATGCGTCCAGCCACCCATGCGCTGCGCTTGCTGGGCGCACTGCTGCTGTATCCGGAACCCGGTTTGCGCGCGCTTCTGCCGGAGATCGCGGCTGAAATTGCAAACGACGGCAGCTTGCGGCGGATCGACCGTGAACGGCTCGCCGATCTTCTCGGAGAGCTGATGCGTGCGGATGGCCTGGATGCAGAGGAGGCCTACGTCGGCCTGTTCGACCGGGGGCGGGCCGCGTCGCTGCACCTGTTCGAGCACCTGCACGGCGAAAGCCGCGACCGCGGCGAGGCGATGGTGCAATTGGCCGGCGTGTACCAACAGGCCGGTTTTCTGCTCAAGCCCGGCGAGCTGCCGGATTACCTGCCGGCACTGCTGGAGTTCCTCGGTTGCCGGCCGCCGGCCGATGCGAAGGCGATCATGGCCGACTGCGGCCACCTCGTCCGCAAGATCGGCGAGGCCGTGGCCGCGAGGGGCAGCCGTTACGCGGCGATTTTCGATGCCGCACTGGTTCTGGCAGGCGAGGCCGGGCTGGACTGGGCGAAGGGTATCGAACCCGAACCGCTCGACAATGTTGACGACGACTGGATGGACACGCCCGCTTTTGCCAAGCCCGACGAGCAAGCGGCCACGTCGACGATCCGTTTCATGCCCCGACCCGGGCGCTGATTGATGGGACCGGTTCATGCCGGTGAAGGAGTCATGTGATGGATATCTGGGCCTATCTGCACCAGTTTCTTTTCGGGTTCTATCCCTACATCGCGCTGACCGTGTTTTTCGTTGGCAGCCTGCTGCGCTTTGATCGAGAGCAGTACAGCTGGCGGGCCGATTCGTCGCAACTGCTTCGGAAGAAGCAGCTGAGATGGGGGTCGAACCTGTTCCATTTCGGCGTGCTGGTGGTTTTCACCGGTCACCTGGTCGGTTTCCTGATGCCCGAACCGATCGTGCTGGCCTTCATGAACGAGCATGCGCACGAACTGTTGGCCATGGTCGGGGGGGGCGTTGCCGGCGTGGCCGCGATCATCGGCCTGTCGATCCTGATCCACCGGCGTTTGACCGAGCCGCGGCTGCGCTCCAACAGCCGCCCCTGGGACCTGCTGATCGTCGCCATTCTGTGGATACAGCTCGCGCTCGGTCTGGCGACGGTCTACTTCTCCTCGGTGAAGGTCGAGGGCTACAGTTTTCAGGCCCTGATCTATTACGTGCAGGGCATCGTGATTTTCCGGCCGAACAATGCGGACTTGCTGCTGACGATCCCCTGGGTCTACAAGCTCCACATCTTTCTCGGCCTGACGATATTTCTGGTGTTTCCGTTCACGCGGCTGGTCCACATCTGGAGCGGCTTTGCATCGGTGTTCTATTTGTTCCGACCGTTTCAGCTGATGCGCACGCGCCGTACGCGGCAGGCGCGTGGCGTACAGGGAATCAAATGACCCATTCCGAAGACGGGAGCGGTATCCGCGTCAATGGCGTCGTCGTGAACGACGATGGCATGGCGAATGCCGAAAGTGCGGCGGTGTACGAACTGCTTCGGCAGCAGGTGCTGGACCGGCAATTGCTGCCGAACGATGCCGATGACGACGCGATGGCTGCCGCCATCGAGGAGTTGCTGCTTCGCGAGGTGGCCGTGCCGCAAGTCGACGAGCAGGCATGCCGGCGCTATTTCGATGCCCACGCCGCCGACTATGTGGTGGGTGAACGGGTGGGCGTCCGGCATATCCTGTTTGGCGTAACACCGGCGGTGCCCGTGCCGGCCTTGCTGGAACAGGCGCAACGGGTACTGCAGGCGGTACTTGCCGCCCCCGAGCGGATCGGCGAGCTTGCGAGGCAGTATTCCAATTGCCCGAGCGGCGCCGAAGGCGGTCATCTGGGGCTGCTGGAGCGCGGCGACACGGTGCCCGAGTTCGAGCAGTCGCTGTTCGGCGGGCCAACCATCGGCGTGCTGCCGCAACTGGTCAGGACCCGCTACGGCTTCCACGTGGTCGTCATCGAGGCGCGCGAGGCGGGGCGGACGCTGGATTACGCGCAGGTGCAACATCAGGTTGCACAGCAGCTGCAGGCGTCCGCGCTCAAGCGGGCGTTGTCGCAATATGTGCAGGTGCTGGCCGGGCAGGCCGATCTGGCCGGCGTGACGCTGGAACAAGCCGAAACGCCGTTGCTGCGCTAACTATCCACGGTTCGACTGGCGCAAGGTGTGGGCGTGCTGTGGGTAAGCCAGGCAAGGCCTTGTTTTGTTTCGTTTATCTCCGCCTGCCTATTTTCGATGCACCCGCAACGGACTACTCACCGATTTCGTTTGCGGCAGTGTGGGCCAGCTGTGGATAGCCAATGCAAGACCTTGTTCGGACAGTCTTTTCTTGTGCTGCCTGTTTTTTGTGCAATCCGGCTGCACCGGTTACGCCGATCCTGCGAGGCGGGCTTGCACGTGGCCTGCCACAGAAACATCCCCTGAAATCCTGAACCGGGCTGTGAGAGGGTTGTGGATGAGTGCGGCAAGCTCTTGTTTTCATGATGCCTTTCCTGGCTGCCTGAAAAATGGGCAAGCCGTCGTTCCGCCGCCGTCTGGCGCGCTCGGCTTGTCCCCAGCTTCGTTCGACAAGCATGTGGAAGGGCTGTGGGTAACGTATCTACAGGGCTGATTCCGCGTGCCTTTTTCGGGCTGCCTGCACAATGTGCAGACCCCCGTCGCGGGGAGAGGCAGGCGACCCAGCCGGCGAATGGTCCACTCATCCACTGTTTTACTACAGCAACGGTGTGGGTGAGCTGTGGATCGTTGAACTATCAACTTGTTTTACAAGCGCTTTTTCTTGCTGCCTGAATTTTGGTCAATGCTCTTGCCCTGCCGAGGCGAGTGGCGATCACGCCATCACGGTTCGGCGCGATGCGCTTCATCCACGGTTTTTCGGCGCAATGGTGTGGGCGGGCTGTGGGTAGTCGATGCAAGCTGCTGTTTGCAATGTGTTTTTTGCAACTGCTCAAGGAATGGGCAATGCATGGTGCTGCGTTAGAATGGGCGGCTTCCCGTTCCACTGTGGCGTTCCATCATGCTGCTCAAAGCCCCCGAACTGCTCCTGCCTGCCGGTACGCTGGAAAAAATGCGCGCCGCTTACGATTTCGGCGCCGACGCGGTCTACGCCGGCCAGCCGCGCTACAGTCTTCGCGCGCGCAACAACGAGTTCCGGCTCGAGCAGATCAGGCAGGGCATCGACGAGGCGCACGCGCGCGGCAAGAAGTTCTTTGTCGCCAGCAACATCCTGCCGCACAACGCCAAGGTCAAGACCTACCTCGCCGACATGGAACCGGTGATCGCGATGCAGCCCGACGCACTGATCATGGCCGACCCGGGCCTGATCATGATGGTGCGCGAGCGCTGGCCCGAGCAGGCGATCCACCTGTCGGTGCAGGCCAACACGGTCAACTACGCAGGGGTGAAGTTCTGGCAGTCGCTGGGGCTCGAGCGGGTGATCCTGTCGCGCGAACTGGGCCTCGACGAGGTCGAGGAAATCCGCCAGCGTTGTCCGGACATCGAACTCGAAGTCTTCATCCACGGCGCGCTATGCATTGCCTATTCGGGCCGCTGCCTTCTGTCCGGTTATTTCAATCACCGTGATCCGAACCAGGGCACCTGTACCAATGCGTGCCGCTGGGATTACAAGATGAGCGACACGCAGGCCGACGACGCCGGTGACGTGCAGCCGGTGAAGATCGACTTCGATTTCAATCATGCACTGGGTGAAGCCGAGCAGTCGTTCGCCGCTTGCGGCGGTGCCGAGCGCCATCCGCTGGCCGACAAGACCTATCTGATCGAGGAGGCGAGCCGGCCCGGCGAGCTGATGCCGATCATCGAGGACGAGCACGGCACCTACATCATGAACAGCAAGGACCTGCGCGCGGTGCAGCACGTCGAGCGGCTGGCGAAGATCGGCGTCGACTCGCTCAAGGTCGAGGGCCGCACCAAGTCGCTGTACTACGTTGCCCGCGCGGCGCAGGTCTACCGGCGCGCCATCGACGATGCCGTCGCCGGCAAGTCGTTCGATCCGGCGCTGCTGGCCGATCTCGAAGGGCTGGCCAACCGCGGCTATACCGACGGCTTCTACCAGCGCCACTACACCCACGAGGCGCAGAACTACCTCGACGGGCACTCGAAGGCCAAGCGCAGCCAGTTCGTCGGCGAGGTGAAATCGGTCGTCGACGGCTGGGCCGAGATCGAGGTGAAAAACCGCTTCGAAGTCGGCGACGAGCTGGAAATCATCCACCCGTCCGGCAATCAGGTCATTACGCTGACTGCGCTGCGCGGCAAGGACGGCGAGGCGCTGGCTGCCGCGGCCGGCAACGGCGTGCATGCGAGCATGCCGCTCGACGCGCGTTTCGATGGCGCGCTGATCGCCCGGCTGTTGCGAGACTAGGCCCCGGCGGCAAGCCGGCCCAGCGTCGCCATGCCCTGTTCGAACGCGGCCGACCACGGCGAGCCGTAGTTGAGCCGCAGGCAGTGGCGGTAGCGGCGACTGGCAGAAAATATCGGTCCCGGCGCGATGCTGATACCGTGCTCGATCGCACGGCGATGCAGCGCCAGCGTGTCGAAGCCTTCGGCGAATTCGACCCAGAGGAAGTAGCCGCCGTTCGGTCGCGAGACGCGCACCCCGGCGGGGAAGTGCGCGACCAGCGCGCGGTTCATCTCGGCCAGCTGCGATTCGAGCGCGTAGCGCAGCTTGCGCAGGTGCTTGTCGTAGGCGCCGGTGTGCAGGTAGTCGGCCAGTGCCACCTGTGCCGGTACGCTCGCCGACAGCGTCGTCATCAGCTTCAGCCGCTCGATCCGCTGGCCAAAGCGGCCCGGCGAGACCCAGCCGATCCGGTAACCGGGTGCCAGCGTTTTCGAGAACGAGCTGCAATGCATCACCAGCCCCTGCGTGTCGAAGGCCTTGGCCGGCAGCGGCGCATGCTTGCCGAAATACAGCTCGCCGTAGACATCGTCCTCGATCAGCGGGATCTGGTGACGCGCCAGCAGCGCGACCAGCGCCTTTTTCTTGTCCTCGGCCATGCTCGCGCCGGTCGGATTCTGGAACGAGGTCATGAACCAGCAAGCCTTGACCGGATGGCGTTCGAGTGCGCTGGCCAGCGCATCGAGATCGAGTCCGTCGCGCGCGTGGACCGGGATTTCAAGCGCCTGCATCCCCAGCCGCTCGATCGCCTGCGTCGCCGCGTAAAACCCCGGTGATTCGATCGCGATCACGTCGCCGGGCTGGGCGACAGCGGCCAGGCACAGGTTCAGCGCCTCGAGCGCGCCGTTGGTGATGACGATCTGCTCGGCCGGTTGCGGCATGCCGAGGCCGAGGTAACGCAGCGCGATCTGCTGGCGCAGCGCGGCATGGCCGGGCGGCAGGCTGGCGACGGTGTCCCACGGATCGATGAAGCGTGACGCCGACGCCAGCGACCTGGCCAGCCGCGGCAGCGGAAACAGTGTCGGCGAAGGGAAGGCCGAGCCGAGCGGCAGGATGGACCGGTCGCCGACGGCACCGAGCACCGAAAACACCAGTTCGCTGATGTCGACCGGTGCCGACACCTGCGGCGGTTGGCCGAGGCCGGGCTCGGGCGGCAAGGGCTGGCGGGCGCCGGCGACGAAGTAGCCCGAGCGTTCGCGTGCTCGCACGAGGCCGCTCTTTTCCAGCAAGTAATAGGCCTGGAACGCCGTCGACGGGCTGACCCGGTACTGCGCCATCACCTTGCGGATCGACGGCAGCCGCGTTCCCGGCGCCAGCCGGCCGTTGCGGATGTCGGCGGCGATCAGTTCGGCGATTTCCTCGTAGCGTTTCATGGCGTTCCGGCCGCGGCCCCGTTCATCTGATACGCAAAAATATCATTTTTCTGATTCTGTTACCGATTGGCTACGCTGGGAATACTGGGAACACGGCCCGGTAGGTGCCCGGCGCCGCCGGGAGGACGCGGGGCGACGGGAGTGTTTATGAGTACCCTGACCGCGGTCGACCTGGCGCGCATCCAGTTCGCGTTTACCGTCTCCTTCCACATCGTGTTTCCGGCGATCAGCATCGGGCTGGCGAGTTTCATTGCCGTGCTCGAAGGGCTGTGGCTCAAGACCGGCAAGCCGGTCTACCTCGACCTGTGCCGGTTCTGGTCGCGCGTGTTCGCGGTTGCCTTCGGCATGGGCGTCGTGTCCGGCGTGGTGATGAGCTATCAGTTCGGCACCAACTGGAGCGTGTTCTCCAACTTCGCCGGCAGCGTCACCGGGCCCTTGCTGACCTACGAGGTGCTGACGGCGTTTTTCCTCGAAGCCGGCTTCCTCGGCATCATGCTGTTCGGCTGGAACAAGGTCAGCCCGCGCGCGCACTTCGGTGCGACGCTGATGGTCGCGACCGGCACGCTGATCTCGACGTTCTGGATTCTGGCGTCGAACAGCTGGATGCAGACACCGGCCGGTTTCGACATCGTCGACGGCCGCGTGGTGCCGACCGACTGGTGGGCGGTGATCTTCAACCCGTCGTTCCCGTACCGGCTGGTGCACATGACGCTGTCGGCCTTCGTTGTCACCGCCCTGCTGGTCGCGGCGACGGCGGCGTGGCATCTGATGCGGCAGCGGCGCGATGCGGCGATCAAGACCTCGTTCGCTATGGCGCTCGGCATACTGGTGATCCTCGCGCCGCTGCAGGCTTTCGTCGGCGATCTGCACGGGCTCAACACGCTCAAGCACCAGCCGGCCAAGCTCGCGGCGATCGAGGGCATCTGGGAAACCGAGCAGGGCGGTACCGCACTCAACCTGTTCGGCATTCCGAACATGAAGGAGGAGCGCACCGACTACGCGCTGGCGATCCCGCATCTGGGCAGCCTGATCCTGACGCATTCGTGGGACGGCGAAATCCGCGGCCTGAAGGAGTGGCCGCCGGAAGACCGGCCGAACTCGCTGATCGTGTTCTGGAGCTTCCGCATCATGGTCGGCCTCGGCCTGCTGATGATTGCGCTGGGCGGGCTGTTCCTGCTGCTGCGCTGGCGCGGCCGGCAGTTCGACAGCCGCCTGTTGCAGCGTTTTGCACTGTGGATGGGCCCGAGCGGCTTCATCGCCCTGCTGGCGGGCTGGGTAACGACCGAGGTCGGCCGCCAGCCTTGGGTGGTGTACGGGCTGCTGCGCACCGTCGATGCGGCATCGCCGGTGTCGTACCAGCAGGTCAGCGTGTCGCTGCTGATCTTCGTGATCGTCTACTTCCTCGTCTTCGGGACCGGCATCTATTACATGCTCAAGCTGCTGCGCACCGGACCGGTGGCGGGCGAGCACACGCCGGACGGCGAGCGCGAGCCGATCGGCCAGACCGCGACGTATTCGGGCCGGCGCCCGCTGTCCGGCGCCGACGACCTCATCGATGAAGGAGCACAGCAATGATCGACATCACCCTGGTCTGGGCCGGCATCATCGCGCTCGGCGTGTTCATCTACGTGATGCTCGACGGTTTCGATCTGGGCATCGGCATTCTGTTTCCGTTCTTCCCGAACGAGGCCGACCGCGACGTGATGATGAACACCGTCGCGCCGGTTTGGGACGGCAACGAAACCTGGCTTGTGCTCGGTGGCGCCGGGTTGTTCGCGGCGTTTCCGGTCGTGTATTCGGCGGTACTGTCGGCACTGTATCTGCCGCTGGTGCTGATGCTGGTCGGGCTGATCTTCCGCGGCGTGGCATTCGAAATCCGCGCCAAGGCGACGCGCACACGCCACCTGTGGGATCTGGCCTTCATCGCCGGCTCGGTGCTGGCGACGTTCTGCCAGGGCGTGGCGCTGGGGGCCTACATCCAGGGCATCAAGGTGGTCGGCCGCGAGTTCGCAGGCGGCGGCTTCGACTGGCTCAGCGCGTTCAGCCTGTTCACCGGCTTCGGCCTCGTGGCGACCTATGCGCTGCTCGGCTGCGGCTGGCTGATCATCAAGACCCAGGGCGAGCTGCAGCGGCGGATGATCGTGCTGATGTCGCCGCTGACGTGGCTGCTGCTCGGCGCGATTGCCGTCGTCAGTGTCTGGACGCCGCTGCGCGAGCCGGCCGTGGCGGCACGCTGGTTCAGCCTGCCCAACTTCTTCTGGCTGGCGCCGGTGCCGCTGGCGGTGCTCGGCTGCGCATGGGGCATCCGCCGGGCGCTGCGGCAGGGGCGCGACTATGCGCCGTACTTCCTGGCGCTGGCAATCGTCGCCCTCGGCTATTGCGGCTTTTTGATCAGCATCTGGCCGTATCTGATTCCGCCGGCGGTGACGCTGTGGGACGCCGCCGCACCGGCAAGCAGCCAGTCGTTCACGCTGGTGGGCGCGCTGATCATCATCCCGGTCATCCTCGCCTACACCGCGCTCGGTTACTGGGTGTTCCGCGGCAAGGTCCGCGCCGACGACGCGGGGTACCACTGATGCGCGCCGCCGAACGCCGGGGCCGCTGGCGCGGCGCGCTGTGGTTCGTCGGCCTGTGGCTGGCCGGCGTGCTGACGCTGACACTCGTTGCCGGCTTCTTCCGTCTGCTGATGCGCTGGGCGGGCTAGGCCACGCGGTCCGGTTCACCCGGCAGCACTCGCCAATCACACACGAATAAATACAACCCGTCGGGTACGAGATGAGCAAAACCATTCCCATCGTTCAGGTGCCGGCCGAGGCCGCTTACGAGACGACGGTCAACGTCGCCGGCCGCCGCAAGATCCACGCACGCATGGCGCACGGCTTCTGGAGCAACTGGCGCATCGCGGCGGTGGTCGCGACGCAACTGTTCTTCTATCTGGTGCCGTGGTGGCAGATCGACGGCCAGCAGGCGCTGCTGTTCGATCTGGAAACCTTCCGTTTCAACGTCTTCGGCATGGTCTGGCTGCCGCAGGACCTGATCTATCTGGCTGCGCTGCTGATCTTCTGTGCGGTCGCGCTGTTCGCGTGGACGGCGGTGGCGGGGCGGCTGTGGTGCGGGTTCACCTGTCCGCAGACCGTCTACACCGAGATGTTCATGTGGATCGAACGCTGGGTCGAGGGCGAGCGCAACGCGCGGATCAGGCTCGACCGCGCGCCGCCGTCCGCCGGCAAGGTCGCCCGCAAGGCGGTCAAGCACGGGCTGTGGATTGCGCTGGCCCTGTGGACCGGCTTCACCTTCGCCGGCTACTTCACGCCGATCCGGCCGCTGTGGCAGGCGACGCTGGCATGGAGCGTCGGCGGCTGGACGACGTTCTGGATCCTCTGCTACGCGCTGATCACCTACGGTCACGCCGGCTGGCTGCGCGAGCAGATCTGCCTGCACATGTGCCCGTACTCGCGCTTCCAGAGCGCGATGTTCGACCGCGACACCTTGGTCGTCAGCTACGACAGCCAGCGTGGCGAGCCGCGCGGCGGCCGGCGCAAGGATGCCGACTTCGCCGGCGACGGGCTGGGGTCGTGCGTCGACTGCACCGTCTGCGTCCAGGTCTGCCCGACCGGCATCGACATCCGCAACGGCCTGCAGTACGAATGCATCGGCTGTGGCGCCTGTATCGATGCGTGCAACGACGTGATGGACAAAATGAGTTACCCGCGCGGACTGATCCGCTTCACCACCGAGCACGCGCAGGCGGCCGGCGCGGGCAGGGCGACCATCGCCCGGCGGATGTTGCGGCCCAAGGTGCTTGCCTATGCGGCGGTGCTGTTCGCCGTGGCCGGCACATCGGCGATCGGCCTCGTGAATCACCAGCCACTCAAGCTCGAGATCGCCCGCGATCGCGGCATTCTGTCGCGCACCGCCGAGAACGGCGATGTCGAAAACGTCTACATGCTGACGATCCAGAACGTCGACGACCGGCCGCACCGCTACCGGATCAGCGCGGCCGGCTTACCCGGTCTGCAGATGCCCGAACTGGCACCGGTCGCCATTGCCGCCGGTGGCAGCGAAACGGTGTCGCTGCACCTGAGCATGGCGGAGGACCGTGTGGCGGCCGGGCGGCACGAGATCGCGATCGGCGTCGCCTCGGTCGATGATCCGGCGCTGCACGTCAAGGAGAAGACGACCTTCTTCGGTCGTTGAGCACGGTGGTCCGGCTTGAATCGCCGACCATGAAAAAGCCCCTGCATTCGGAAGAAGGCAGGGGCTTTTTCATGGCGTCGTGCGGCGTCGAGGCTGCCTGACGACCGTTGCACGGCACCCCGAGAAGGCGGTGCCATGCCGGTGGTTTACTCCGGACGCGCCTCGGCTGATTCACCCTCGGCCGGTTCCTGCAGTGCAACCCAGCGCATGAAGATGATGTAGCCCAGCGACAGCAGTACTGCACCGACGAACATCCCCAGGATGCTGGCGGCGACCATGCCGCCGAGCGCGCCCAGCAGCACCACCGGCATCGGTGCATCGACACCGCGGCCCAGCAGGATCGGCTTGAGCACGTTGTCGGCCATGCCGCCGATCACCAGCAGGATCGAATACACCACTGCCATCACGGTGCCGTAGTCGCCGCTCATCCAGATGTAGGCAATCACCGGCAGCGAGATCAGCAGGACCGGCAATTGTGCGATGCCCAGGATCAGTACGACGACGGCCAGCGCACCGGCGAACGGCACCTGCGCCACCATCAGTACAAGGCCGATGATCAGGGCCTGGATCAGCGCCACGCCGATCACGCCCTGCGCAACGGCGCGGATCGTATTGGTCGACAGCACGACCATGCCGTCGCCGTGTTCGGCACCGGCCAGCCGGCGGCCGATGGCGGCCATGCTCTGCGCGCCCGCCTCACCGTAGGCCATCATTACGCCGGCAATGATCAGCGCAAAAACGAACTTGAGGATGTCGCCACCGATACCGGCCACGAAGCCCAGCGCCGACTTCGACAGGTCGCCGATCTTCGGCTGCATCGAATGGATCAGCCCCGGCAGGTCCGTCGCGGCCATGTGCCAGACCGAGTAGATCTTTTCGCCCACCAGTGGCCAGGCGGCAATCCGCTCCGGCGGCAACGGCAGGTGCAGCGCGTTGTTCTGCACCGCATGCACGGCACCGGTGACCGAATCAGCCAGCGAACTGGCGAGCAGCGCCACCGGAACGATGATTAGCGCGAAACCGCCGATCACGATGGCCGTCGAAGCCCGGCCTTCACCCAGTTTGGGGGCCAGTTTCCGGTGCAGCGGATACAGCGTGACGGCCATGATCATCGCCCAGAGGATCAGCGTCAGAAAGGGCGAAAAGATGCGGTAGCACACCACCACCATGGAAATGATGAGTGCCGCCTGAATCAGCACATCGAGCAATTGCCGCGAAAACAGCTTGCCCAGTTTTTTGGGGTCGAACATGGAATCTCCGAGTTTTATGGGTATGGGTTTGTTATATCACCGTCGCATTACGAATGCGGCAGCGTTGCTGCAGGTCGGCGAAATCGAGTGGAAAGGACGATCCGGTGCTGCGCGAAGACACCGGGCCCCGGCAGCTGTACGGCTAAAGAGACCGTGTGGTGGCGGGCGGCTCAAACGCGGCAAGCCCGGCCCGGTCGTGCCGGGGCATGCGTCAGATCATTGTGGCCCGAAGGGCGGGTGGGGCTCGCCTTGGCCTGCGGCGAGATTTAGTGCGGCGGGTTCACGACCACATACTGGACGTTTGTGCCCGAGTACTGCGGCTGGTAATAGGTGTTGCCGCATTGCTGGTAGGTGATCCCCGAATACGGATACGGCGCGCAGTTGGGCGGCAGGGTGCGGGTGATCGAGCCGATCACCGCGGCAGTCAGCCCAACGGCCGCCGTCACGCCCACGGCGGTCGCGATCGGATGGTAGTCATCGTCGTCGTACCAGCCGTTGTGATGGTTATCGACATCGACGTGCACGTTCTGGTTGACGTTGATGTTGCGGTTCACATTGTGGTTGATGCTGGTGTTGCGAACATGGTTGTTGTTCACGCGATTCACGTTGGTCCGGGTGTTATGAACACGATTGTTGTTCACGTGATTCACGTTGGCCCGGCCGTCACGCGCCTGAGCCAGTTGCGGTACGACCAGCGATGCAGTCATCAGGGCGAACATCAAGGTGGAAAGGGGACGTTTCATGAGGGGCTCCTTTGCGTGCCGCGCCTGGGCGGCTGCTACCGCATTCGGCACGAGCGGATGGGCATCTCCTTCGGAAATTGCCTATTGCGCTGGTTATGACGAGATTTGAAACACCTTAACATGTGGCAGGCATGGCCAACTGTGAAATAGTTGCAATTTGCAACAATATAAGGCGATGCTGTTATTACGGATGCAACCAGTGTGCCAAATAGAAACGGGGTGCATGAATTGTGTATGAAATGCTTGAAGCACTTGGCCAGGAAACAGGCGTGCAGGCACGAATTCACCATTCGTATTTTGTTTCGCAATAGCGCGAATAAAACCTGCCAATGCACGAATATCGGGTATTGAACGCCGGCAACGAGCCGGCGGATTGCTGGCGGGTGTTCTGCCATCCGGAACGCCATCGGCATGCGCCGACGGCGTTCCGGGGAAGCGCACGTGCATCGAAGCGGAGCCTGGGCTCAGTTGAAGCTGTGCGCGTAGTTGACGGAGAGGAAGTAAAGGTGGCCGGTATCGAATTCGCCGTTGAACAGCGGATTCTGCACCGCGCTGCCCTGCATGCGCAGGTATTCAAATGCGGCGCCGACGCTGGACTGGGCGTCGAGCTTGTATTGCGCACCGACGCCGAAGCGCCATTCCGCGCCGGTCGGGATCGTCAGCGAGGTATCGGACTGGCTGGCGTAGATCGACGAGTCGTAAGCGATGCCGCTGTCGAAACGCCACTTCTCGTTCGGCCGGTACTGGACGCCCACTGCCGCGTGCCAGGTGTCCTGCAGCTTGTTGCCGCTGCTGACCTCGTTGCCCGCGGCTTCGATGGTGCTGTCGCCGAAACGCGACCAGTCCTGCCAGCCGAGGTTGCCCATCACCGCCCACTGGTCGTTCAGCTCGTGATAGCCGCTGAACATCACCTGCTGCGGCGAGTTGACCATCGCGGCCAACGGCAGGGCCCATGACCGGTTGATGTTCGCCGCGCCGATCGAGTGGTTGAACGACAGCTGCGGGTCGATGGCGAAGTCGTACCTGGTCTCGCTGGTATAGGTGAGGCCGAAGCGCGTGCGTGCATCGAGGTCGTACAGCAGGCCCAGATGCGCGTTCGCCGCCCAGTCGTAGTCCTTTTCCTTCTGCTCGCCACCGGCCGCATCACGATTCAGCGCAAAGTAGCCATAGCTGATGCCCATGCCGGCACCCACCGACCATTGATCGTTGACGCGGTAGGCCACGGTCGGCTGGACATTGAACGCGATGATCCCGGCGTCCTTGACGAAACCCGAGCCCGCCCAGTCGCCGTAATGCGCGGCGAGGCCGAAATTGCCGTAGGCGCCGATACCGACCTTGAGCCGGTCGTCGATCGAGTGACTGTAGAACACGCTGGCCGACGGCAAAGGCGACAGTACGTTGCCCGGGTTGTTGCCATCGAGCAGTGCGTCGTCGGACATCGAATACTCGCTGTTGCCGAGCAGCAGCTGCGTGCCGACGCTGATCTGGTCGCCGGCCAGATGCGTCATGCCCGCCGGGTTGCCGAGAATGGTCGTGGCATCCTGTGCGCGAGTCGCCTGGCCGGCCCCGGCCAGACCGATTTCAGGTCCGCCGGTTTCGTAGAACAGGAGGCCGGCTGCGCCTGCCGATGCAGCGCTCAGGCCAAGGCTGGCTGCTGCAAGGACAAGCGCGCCGTTCCGCCGTGCCGGCTTGCACAGGCGGTCCAGCGTGGTTGATCCACGCTTGGGTGAAATGCGGTCATGGGCAAGGCGCATGAAATGGGTTCCCCGGTGTAGGTGATTGACGGGCTGTGCACGCAATCAACAGTTTTGAATATGGTTCTGGCCGGTGTCGTTACCGTGCTTCCCGTTTGGTGACCGACCGCGGGCATGGCGGATTGCACTACCGGTCGCATCACGAAAGCCCGCGGCGCCGGTCAATGCCGAATCAAGCGATGCTGCCGGCAGGATAGGGTGCGTCCGGTTTTTTTCGGCGGGTGGCGATCAGCAGATCCAAGGGACTGCGTCGCCGCGCGTGTCGACCGTACGATTGGATCGTGCGTCATGAGCGGTGGAGCGATTTCGCCGGCAAGCCGTGGCGGATACTAGTCATTTGATGCCGGTGTTTCTATCCAGAAAGCGAAATGCAGCCATCGTGTTTTTTGCCAATGCAGCCGGATGCCATCAATGTGCCATTTCGGTTTTTCGCGCACAGCTGCTGTCGATATGGCCTGTCAAAATTCTTTCGCGAGCGGCGGGAGAAGGTATCCGCTGATGCTACCGGTGCTGTCGAACGATTGTTTTTGATCATCCGAATCGATCCGCCTGCACGTGACGGGGGTGTGGGGCATGGCACGTTATGCACTAATCAGCAAATGTTGCCTGAGAAGGGAATATGCAAATACGATTGTTTTTGAGGATTTCTTTTTTCATGTCCTCCCATTTATATTAAATGCCAGATGCGCCGTCGATTCCTATGCCATCCATTGCGATGGATATTACCTTTGTTTTATTTTTTTCTGGATCCGTTCATGTTGTCAAAACCGGTGCTTCTTATGCGGAATTTGGAGTTGATGGCAATGTTGTTTCTTGATCTTTTTATATTTTTTCGCCATTGCATTTGCGTGCAATCATGTATTGTATTTTCAATTAACGTATGCTATATGCTTAGTCTGCTTTGACCAAAATCGTGTGGAGATCGTCGTGGAATCTGAGGCAAGCCGGACTGGCAAGCGAGCCGCGCGTATTTTGCGGCCGACGACATTGGCGATGGTGCTCGAGCCCCGCATCCTGTTTGACGGCGCCGCCGCAGTGGCCGTCGATCAACAGCACCACGCCGGTGGTGATGCGGCGGCCGTCACCCGGCCGGCCGCCGTGGCCGAACCGCGCGATGTACCGGCATCCGCACCGTCGCCGCGCAATCTGGTGGTGATCGACGCACGACTTGAAAACCGCGATGCATTGCTGGCGCAATTGCCGGCTAATAGCAAGGCCATCATCGTCAACATTGGCGATGATGCGCTGGCGGCAATCAGCCAGGCCCTGACCAGTCTGGGCAAGGTCGATTCGATCCAGATCTTCTCGCACGGCAGTAGTGGTCAATTCGATCTGGGCAATCGCGTCTTTACCAACGACGTTGTACGCCAATCGGCCGACACGCTGGCCAGCTGGCGCGCGCAACTCAATAGCGGTGCCGATATCCAGCTTTACGGTTGCAATATCGGCGCCGGCGATGCCGGCCGCACGCTGGTGCAATTGCTCGCCAAGGAAACCGGGGCCGATGTCGGCGCCTCGAGCGACGATACCGGCAATGCTGCTGCTGGCGGCAACTGGACGCTGGAAGTCAGAAGCGGGGATGTCGACAAGGCACTGGCGCTGAGCGACCGGGCGCTGGCGAGCTTCAGCGGCCTGCTGGCCGATGCAAGCCCGACGGTCGGCTTCACCAGCGGCGGGACCGACACGCTGATCGGCGACCAGCTGACGTTCACGCTCAATTTCACCAACCCGTCGACGCAGGAGGGTTACGCGCCCTACATCGACCTGTTCCTGCCCAAGACCGGCAAGGATGGCGACGACGGCGTGTCTTTCGTCGCGGCGTCGTACCTGGGCCAGAACATCCAGACCTATGTGCTGACGTTCGACGCCTCGGGCAAGGCAACGCACCCGCTGGCCAAGGACAACCTCGGTCAGTCGATCGTACTCAACGCCGCCGATTACGGCATGCGCGCCGGCGATCAGGTGGTGGTGCTGCAGGTGCCGTTCAGCAGCATCGGCAAGGATCAGCCGATTGTCGGCATCCAGGTAACTGCCGCACTGAGCAATCTGGCCGATACCGCATACGACAACAGCGGCGCGGGCGGTCCGGATCTGGTGATCAAGGCGCGTGCGGGCTTCCAGTACGGCAACGACTCGGCCAACAACCCGACGGTCGACCCGAGCCGGATCGAGCAGACGCTGCACAGCTTTACCGTGCATCCGACGCTGGTGACGCTGACGCAGTCGGTCGACATGCCCGAAGGCGAGACGCCGACCGGCCCCAACTACGTGCATTCGGAAACCGTGACGGTCAGGCCGGCCGATGGGCAGACACTGAGCAACGTCACGGTTACACAGACCGTGCCCGATCAGGTTCAAGTGACGAAGATCGACCCGGGCCCGGGCGGCAAGCTGACGTCGGTCACGCTGAGCAATGGCGTAAAACTGACCGATCCGGCCTTGATCGATGCCGCCATCAATTCGGACACGGTGTTCATCAGCAGTTATACGGTCAGCTACGCCAGCCTGAGCGCGCCGGGCAATATCGTGGTGCAGTTCTACGTGCCCGAAAGCGACAACGGTGGCTCGGCCGTACTCGACGCCAACACCGGCAGTTCGCGCACGATCACCTTCGGCACGCCGCAGGCCGCCGGCAAGTGGCAGCCGCTGGACCCGCGCGACCGGCTGGCTTCGGGCGATCCGGTCGATTTCACCGGCAGCGGCACCGGCAACAACGCGTCGTTCGTGGCCAAGTCGATCACGCTGCACAAGGTCGCGGCCATTCAGGTTGATACCGGCAGCGCCGGGCTGACGCCGGGCGATACGCTGAGCTATTCGTTGCAGCTGGCGATCTCGGACTACTTTGCCTTCGGCGGCAACATCCTGAATCAGGGTGAATTCAAGATTGTCGATACGCTGGCTGACGGCCAGACGCTGACCGGTACGCCGACCTTCAGCTATGTGGTCGACGGCGTGACCAAGACGGTCAACCTGATCTACACCAGCTCGACCGACGCCAATGGCGTCACCACGATCACCTTCGATATCAAGGCATCGCTCCGTCAGGCGCGGCAGGCGGGCGCACTGGTCGGCGATCTGGCGTTCGATGATGTGCTGCAAGGCGCAACCGGCGCACTGATCGCGTACACGGCGGTCATCGCACAGAGCTACACCGGCAATTACACCCAGAAGGAAATCAACGAGGGCGACGCGGTCGGCAACAACGCCAGCGTGTCGGCCACGGTCCTGCTGGACCGGCTGAATCTGTCCGGCAGCGCGCAAACCGACGGTTCGTCGACTACGGTGACGATCCCGACGAGCACCATCGACATCGACATCGACAAGGTCAACGGTGGCGCACCGCCGGCCAATGGCGAGCTGCGCCCCGGCGATCTGGTTACCTTCGACCTGAACTACGATCTGGTCACCGGCGACTACGAGCACCTGACACTGACGGCCTACCTGCCGCTACCGCTGTTCGACGTGTCGACGATCAACTGGAGCAACGGCAGCGGTGCCGGACAGTGGGAGCTGGTCGGCGGCCCCGGTGGCAACACCAATCTCGGTCCGTTCACGGTCCGTTCCGGCCCCGGCAACTCGGTCATTTTCGATTTCGGCGACTATGCGATCAACGCGGCCCAGGGCAGCAAGATTGCGCTGAAATTCACGCTTCGCGTCGGCGACGCGCCGTTTGCCGACCAGCGCAGCCTGGCCGTGCTGGCGCAGTCGAACCAGCAGACCACGATCAATCACACGCCGCTGATCTCGTCCGACGCGGTGACGATCCAGTCGATCGCCGAGCCCAGTCTCGACGTGCGCCACGGCGTCGTCAGCAGCAGCAACGGCACGATCACCGGTACGACTGGCAGTTGGGGCGCCCCGGGATCCGGCGGTGCACCGTTCACCGGCAGGATCACCGACCTGACGGCGGTCAACGGAGACATTACCGGTATCGATGCCGGTGACAGGCTGCGCCTGGCGACGGCGATCGAGAACTCCGGCGGCGGCAATGCGTTCGACGTGACCGTGCGGATCGACATCCCGGCCGGCCTGAGCTTCGACGGCGGCTCGCTCGCCGCGGCCAATCTGAAAATCTATCGCGGTGACGGCACGCAGCTGCAGCTGGGTGTCGATTACAGCGTGTCCGGCAACGTCATCACCTTCCTCGATGCCGGCGGGCAGGGCAGCCTGCTGGCCGGCCGCGCCGGTACTGCGGCCGATACCGACGGCAGCAATATCGTCGTGATCAGCTACGACGTGCGCGCCGACGCAGCGATTGCCGCCGCGGCCACGCTGGAAAGCGCGGGTGCGGTGACGAACTACGCCAGCGTCAACAACGGCAAGGATTTCGCCCCGGTCGACGTGATCGACAAGGCCGGCGAGCAGGTCGCCTCGCCGTCCGTTCGCGTCGTCTTCGGCGGCGGCAGTCTCGACAACGGCGATTCGACCGCCAGCCACACCACAGGCAGCAACCTCGTCATCGGCGAGGGCATGGATTACGACATCGTCGTGACGCTGCCCGAAGGCGGCATCCAGAACCTGCGGGTCGAGGACCTCATCCCGCCGGGCATGCGGCTCGATACCAGCTACAACGGTGTCGGCTATGCGCTGATCACCACCGCCGCGGGCAGTGCGGCGCTGAGTGCCGATTTCAACGGCAACGTCACCGTCGGCAGCATGACCGGTGTGTCCGGCACGCTGGGGCAGGATGGCGTCGACGCACGCTGGACCTTCAGCGCGGCGACGACCAGTGCCGACAACGTGGTCGGCAACAACAGCTTCGTGATCCGGATCCGGCTGATCGCCAACAACGTCAGCGGCAATCAGGCCGGCGTGACCCACGGCAACGACGTCCGCGTCGTGTTCAGCGATCCCGATGGCGACACCGCCGGCGGCACGGCCACCGACCGCACCATTGCAGCTTCCGGCAGCAAGCCGACGGTCACCATCGTCGAGCCGACCCTGCAGGTCAGCCAGACGACCCTGGTGACGGCACCGGCGATCGGCGTCGACGCCGGCGACAAGGTCGAGTACGTCCTGACGATCAGCAACGGTACCGCGGGCTCGGACTACGATGCCTTCGACATCCGGCTGAACGACGTGCTGCCACCCGAGCTGATGAACTATCAGCTGATCAGCGTCAGCTACGCCAATGGCGCCACCAACAACGGCAGCGTCGATTTCGAGATCGTCAACGGCGTGCTGCGTACCGTCAGCGGCGCCAACATCGACATCGTCAAGGGCGGCAGCATCACGCTGCGTTTCTCGGGCATCGTCACTTCGGCCGCCGCAAGCGAAACCGCCTTCAGCAACACCGCCTCGGTCAGCTGGACCAGCCTGAACGGCAGCAACAATGCGGCAGCGGACCCGGCCGGCGAACGGACCGGTGCCGACGGCACACTGAACAGCGGTGCGCTCAACGACTACACCGTCAACAGCACCTATACCCAGCGGATCGCCCAGGCACTGCTGGTGTCGCGTGTCGGCGGGCTGGGCGATACCGCCGCGCCGTCGCCGACCGATGCCGACAGCGAGAATGTCGCGGTCGGCGAAATCATCCGCTACCGCGTCGTTTCGCTGGTGCCCGAAGGCCAGACCGACGATTACAGCATCCGCGTCACGCTCGACAAGGGCCTGAGTCTGGTCGAGGGCGACAGTACGGTGCTGCTGGCCTTCATCGCCAACCAGCTCGGCATTTCGTCCGACCAGCTCAACCTGACGACGTCCGGGACGCTGAACCTGACCGGTAACCAGACGCATGGCGCGGCCGCGATGATCGACCCGCAGCTGGCCGGGGCCAAACCGGCCGCGGTGCTCAACGGCGCCTACATCGAGGTGACGACGGATGCGCAGGGACGGCAGGTCATCACTTTCCATCTGGGCACGCTGATCAACCGTGATCAGGACGCCGACTTCGAAGGCCTGTCGCTCGAATTCAACGTCCGGGTCAACAACGTCGCCGACAGCAGCGCCATCGCCGCGCCGCTGGCGGTGCAGTTCCGGGATTTCTCCGGTAGTACCAGCCTGTCGCCGGTGGAAACGCTGCACGAAAAAGTGGTCGAACCGAACTTCGGTCCGCTCGACAAGACCGTCACCGCCTTCGATCCGAAGCCGGGTACGAGTACCGGCAATGCCACGGTGACGTTGAGCTTTACCCAGACCGGCAACGCCGATGCCTACGACGTGGTGCTGACCGACAGCTACCCGCAGGGCAGCAACGCCACCGGCGTGCGCGTCGAAATCAACGGCGTCCAGTACGACATCAACGGCACGGCGATTCCGCCCGAGTACGGTTTCAGCGCCACGGTCAGCGGCAACGGCGTGTCGGTGCATTTCGACAAGCTGGCTGCCGGTACATCGGTCAAGTTCGTCTACCAGATCGATCTGCCCAATGCCACGACGATTGCCAGTACCGATGCGCGACTGGCGTGGAGCAGCCTGCCCGAGTCGTTCACGCAGTGGGGCGGTTCGTCGGTCGGCGCCGATGGCAGCGCCAGCGGCGAGCGCAACGACAGCGGCGGCGTCAACAACTACGTCCGCGTCGACGGTGCCGGTCTCGGGATTGTCAGCGGCACTTTGTGGAACGACACGCAAAGCGCGACCGGCAGCGCGGTGCCGGACGGCCCGGGGCTGGCCGGCGTGACGGTCAAGCTGACGTGGGCCGGTGCCGACGGCGACATTTCGACCAGCGCCGACAATCTGGTCTTCACGACCACGACCGACGCTTCGGGCAACTACCGCTTCGGCGTGCTGCCGCAGGGCACTTACCAGATCGACGTCGACACCAGCACGGCGCTGAGCACCGGCAACTTCGGCGATCTGCGCGTGCGCATCGACAACGACACGTCGACGCCGCTGGGGCAGATCAGGATCCTGCTCGGCGATGCGGCGAGTTCGCAGGCCAACGTCGGCTATGTCGAACAGAATGACGCGCCGGTCAATCACCTGACCACGACGACCGCGTCGGGCAACGAAGACACGCCGATCGCGATCACCGGGCTGAGCGTCAGCGACGTCGACGTCGACTCGGGCGTCGCCGCCAATTCGCGCGACATGCAGATCACGCTGACCGTGGTCAACGGCACGCTGTCGCTGGCGGGCACCGTCAACGGCCTGACGATCAATGGCGCCGGTACCAAAACGCTGGTGCTGACCGGCCACACCGACGTACTGAACGCTGCGTTGGCGTTGCTGCGCTATCAGGGTGACCTGAACTTCAACGGCAGCGATACGCTGACCATCGTCACCGATGACCTGGGCAACTTCGGCGACGCCAACGGCAACGGCACGCCGGGCGAAGCCGCCGACCGCCTGACCGATACCGACACGCTGGCGATCACCGTCATCGCCGTCAACGATGCCCCGGTGGCCAACAACGACAGCGCACAGGCGGTCGAGGCCGGCGGCCACGACAACCTCAAGGCGGGGGTCAACCCGAGCGGCAGCCTGCTCGCCAACGACACCGACGTCGATATCGCCACCAATCAGGACGTGCTGCGCGTGAGCAGCGTCGGGACCGGCGGAGCGGCGCAGACCACGGTGGCCGATGGTGGCTCGCAAACCATCCAGGGCCTGTACGGCAAGCTGATCGTCCAGTCGGACGGCCGCTATACCTATGTGGTCGACAACTCGCTGCCGGCCGTGCAGGCCTTGCTGCCGTCCAGTCCGCCGTTGACCGAAACGTTCGACTACACCATTGCCGACAAGGCCGGTGCGACCTCGGGCGCGACGCTGACCGTGAGCATCCAGGGCGCCAACGACGCGCCGCTGGCTGGCGATGATGTCGGCGAGGCGATCGAGAAGGGCGGCACCAACAACGGTAGCGGCGGCCAGGACGCAAGCGGTAACGTGTTCGTCAACGATACCGACCCGGATGCCGGTGACGGCCGCAGCATCTTCGCGCTGACCAACATGCAGCCGGACGAAGTCACGGCGGTCGCCGATCTGACCCTGATCGGCAACGGCACCTCGGTCGTCGTCGTCGGCAAGTACGGCACGATGACGCTGAATGCCAACGGCACGTACACCTACGTGATCGACAACGCCAATGCCGACGTACAGAAGCTGAACACCGGGGACGTGCTGGTCGAGCATTTCACCTACCTGCTGCGCGATACCGGCGGCCTGCTGAACTACGCCCGGCTGGACATCACCATCAAGGGCGCGAACGATGCGCCGGTCGCCACCGACGACAGCAACGATGCCCAGGTCGCGGCGACCAATATGCCGGGGCAGGAACTGAACGCCTCGGGCAATGTGATCAACCAGCCGAGCCATCCGGACACCGGTTCGGGCACCGGCGTCGACAGCGATATCGACAACACGCGCGCGCAGCTGACCGTCAGCGGCATCCGTGTCGGCGCCGAGGGCGATGCCGGCAGCCTGACTGCGGTCACGGCGGGCACGACATCGGCCAACGGCACCGAAATCGTCACTACCTACGGCAGCCTGCGCATCGGCGCCGACGGTTCCTACGTGTTCGATGTCGACAGCAGCAATACCGAGCTGCAGAACCTGAGTGCAGGGCAGACCAAGACCGTGGTCTACACCTATGCGGTTCGCGACCCGGGCGGCCAGACCGATCTGGCGCAGATCGTCATCACCATTCACGGTGTCAACGATCCGCCGGTGGCACAGAACATCGGCGCGATTGCGATCGAGGCCGGCGGCGAAGCCAACGGCACGCTGGGGATCAATCCGGGAGGCGACGCCACGGCGAGCAGTTTCGACCCGGATGGCGACCCGATCACCGTCTACGGTGTCCGGACCGGCAAAGAGGCCGACGGCCTGCCGGTGATCGACGGTAGCGGCGTGGGTGGTACCGGCGTCGTGGGCCTGTACGGCACGCTGACCGTCGATGCCAATGGCAACTACAGCTACGTCGTTGACAACAGCAACCCGACCGTCCAGGCGCTGCGTGGGCTGAGCAACGATCTGGTCGAATACTTCACTTACACGATCGGCGACGGCAAGGGCGGTTTCGACTCGGCGACGATCGTGATCCTGATCGCCGGCAAGAACGACAATCCGGTCGGCGTGGTGGACACGGCAGAGGCACGCGAGGCCGGTGGCGTCGGCAACAATGCACCGGGTGTCGATCCGACCGGCAATGTGCTCGGTAACGATACCGATGTCGACAGTGTCTCGAGAGGCGAAACCAAGGCGGTGCTCGATGTCCGTACCGGCAGCGATGCCGCCGGCGGCACCGTCGGTACGCTGGGCACCGAGCTGCGTGGCCAGTTCGGCTGGCTGACGCTGAAGGCCGACGGCAGTTACAGCTATCGCGTCGACAACAGCATGCCGGCGGTACAGGCCTTGCTGGCAAGCTCGACGCCGCTGGTCGATACCTTCGGCTATACGGTCATCGACACCGACGGCGCGCACGGCCAGGGCAGTTTCACCACGCTGACGATCCGGATTTCCGGTGCGAACGACGCCCCGGTGGCGCAGAACGACGACGCCAGGGCGGTCGAGGCCGGCGGCGTCAACAACAACATTCTTGGTGTCGATCCGACCGGCAACGTGCTGGTCAACGACAGCGACGTCGATACCGCCGCCAACGGCGAAACGATGACCGTCTCGGGGGTGGCGTTCGGCAGCAGGAACGGCACTGTGGGCGTGGGGCTGGCCGGGGACTACGGCACGCTGACGCTTGGTGCCGACGGCAACTACCGCTACGTTGTCGACAACGACAACGCGCGGGTCCAGGCGCTGCGCCTGGCCGGGCAGACGCTGACCGAGGTATTCACCTACACGATCCGCGATGCTGCTGGCGCGACCAGCACGGCAACGCTGACGGTGACCATCGAAGGCCGGAACGACAACCCGGTTGCGCTCGACATCGGCATGCCGACGATCGAGGCGGGCGGCACCTTCAACAACGCGATCGGGGTCGATGCGATCGGCAACGTGATGAGCAACGACAGCGACGTCGATGCCGGTGACTCCCGCGTGGTGACCAATGCCCGAAGCCTGAACCTGTCCGGCAATCTCGGTTCCAGCGTCGGCAGCACCGGCCCGGTCTCCGTGGCCGGGCAGTACGGCACGCTGACGATCAGCGCCGACGGCAGCTATCACTACGTTTTGAATAACGATCTGGCCGCGGTCCAGGCCTTGAAGCCGGGCGACCAGCTCAACGAAATCTTCGAGTACCAGATCGTCGATGCGGCCGGTGCGCCAGCTACGGCACGGTTGCTGATTCCGATTCACGGTGCGTGGGACGCGCCGGTCGGCGTCAACGACAGTGCACTCGGTGTCACCGACAATGGGGAGTCGGTCGCGATCAACCCCAAGGGCAATGTGCTTGGCAACGATACCGATGTCGACGCCAACGACATCAAGCTGGTCAGCGGCATCCGCGTTGGCGCCGAGGCCGATGGCGGCACGCTGGATTCGGTCGACGCAGGCGTGGCGACACAGATCCAGGGGCTGTACGGTACGCTGTTCATCAATGCCGACGGCAGCTACGAGTACAAGATCGACACCAACAACCCGACCTTGCTGGCGCTCAAGCCGTTGCAGACGGTCAGGGACGTGTTCACCTATCAGGTCAAGGATGGCGGTAGCCTGCGCGATCTGGCGCAATTGACGCTGACCATCATCGGCCGCAACGATGCGCCGAACGCCGAAAACGACGCGGCACAGGCGATCGAGGCTTCCGGCGTTGCCAACGGTCAGGCCGGCGTGAACCCCAGCGGCAATGTGCTCGGCAATGACACCGATCTGGAAGGGGACAAGCTGACCGTTGTCGATATCCGTACCGGTGAAGCCGGTGGCAGCGGCACCACCGGCAGCGTCGGCACGGCGCTCAAGGGGCGCTACGGCACGCTGACGATCTCCGCCGACGGCAGTTGGCATTACGAGGTCGACAACACGCTGCCCGAGGTCGAAGCCCTGCGCGTCAGCGGCCAGACGCTCGAAGACGTGTTCACCTACACGATCAACGACATCTGGGGCGCCGACGACAGCGCCGAGCTGCGGATTACCATCGACGGTCGTAACGACACGCCGGTAGCGCGCGACGATCACGCCACGGCAGTCGAGGCAGGCGGCGTTGCCAACGGCAGCGCCGGCGTCGACCCGAGCGGCAACGTGCTCGACAACGACAGTGATGTCGACAGCATCGCCAATGGCGAAACCAGGCAGGTCGTGCGTTTCATCAATGACGCGGGCAGCAGCAGCGATGCCGGCACCGGGCTGAACGGCCGCTACGGCCGGCTGACGCTGAACGCCGACGGCTCGTACACCTATGCGGTCGACAACGCCAACGCGGCGGTTCAGGCGCTGCGGGCCAGCGATCAGCCGCTGTCGGACGTGTTCGTTTACGAGATGCGCGATGCGGCGGGCGCAACGGTGACGGCGCGGCTGATCGTCAGCATCCAGGGCGCCAACGATGCCCCGGTGGCACGCGATGATGCAGGCCTGGCGGACGGTGACAAGCCGTCGCCGCAGGGGACCGGCAACGTGCTGCCGAACGACAGCGATGTCGATGCCAACGATGCGCTGACCGTGGTCAAGGTCCGTACCGGCACCGAAACCGGGCAGGGCAGCGACGGCGTGGTTGGCCAGGCATTGAAAGGCCGCTACGGCACCCTCGTGCTCAACGCCGACGGCAGCTACCGCTACGACATCGACATGAGCAACCCCGAGGTGCTGGCCGCTGCCGGCTTCGGGCCGCTGCTGCATGACGACTTCACCTACACGATCAGCGACCAGCTGGGCGCGACCGACCAGGCAACGCTGGTGATCCAGCTGGTGATCCCGGCGCCGTATGTGCCGCCGCCGGACGTCAATCCGACTGGGCCTGATGGTGACCAGTACTACCGGCCGGTTGACGAGCTCGGCGACCGCAACGGCCAGTTGCCCGATGTCGATCCGGGGGTGTTCGTCACGCCGGTGGTGCGCGATGAAAACATGGAGCACCTGATCGATTCGCGGCCGTTGAACGCGACGTCGATCAACTGGCTCACGCCGGAAATCCAGAGCGCGTCGATCGGCGCCAAGCTGGGGCAGGTCAACGGCCAGTTCGTGACCCAGGCGGTGCGCAGCAGCCAGCGGCTCAGCGACCTTGATCTTGCATGGATGACCTACCGCCACGGCCGCACCTCGCTGAGCGCCGACGGCCTGCTGGCCGACCCGTCGATCTATGCGCCGTTGCGCGAGCATCTGGCCGACGCGCCGGCACCGCAACCGGAAGTACCAGCCGCGGCGAAGACGGCCAGCGGCTTCAAGGCGCAGCTGCGCCAGGCCGCCCAGAAACTTCATGTGGATCAGCACGCGAAAAACGCGAACAAGGGATGAATGTGAGAAAACCCGCAGCTAAAACACTGAGCATCATCATTGCGACCACGCTGCTGTCGGCCTGCGCGAGCTTCGAGCCGAAGCCGGCGAGCAAGGACGAGAGACAGCAGCGCGTCGTCGACGACCAGCGCCTGATGTACGCCAATCAGGAGCCGGTGACAGGGACGATTACTTTTTATGAGGCTGCCGCACGCGCGCTCAAGTACAACCTCGACTACCGGCTCAAGCTGATGGAAAGCGCGCTGGCGGCCAATCTGCGTGACGTTTCCAACTACGAAATGCTGCCCAAGCTGGTGGCCTCGGCCGGCCGGACCGGTCGAAGCAACGACTCGGGCGGTACGTCGATCGGCATCGAGGACGGTCAGGTCAGCCTGCGGCCGTCGACATCGGAAGAGCGCTACCACAACCTCAGCGGCCTGACGCTGAGCTGGAGCGTGCTGGACTTCGGCATTGCCTATTACCGCGCGCAGCAAAAGAACGACCAGATCCTGATGGCCGAAGAGCGCCGCCGCAAGGTCGCGCAGAACGTGCTGCAGGATGTGCGCAACGCCTACTGGCGTGCCTTGTCGGCGCAGCGGCTCAAGCCCGAGGTCGATGCCCTGTTGCTGCAGACCCAGAAGGCACTGGCCGCGGCGCGCGATGCCGAGGCCAAGGGCTTCCTGCCCAAGCAGGAGGCGCTGGCCTACCAGCGCGCCTTGCTCGACTCGGTCTATCTGCTGACCGTGCGGCGTCAGGATCTCGAATTCGCGCAGGCCGAGCTGGCCGCGCTGATGTCGCTGCCGCCAGGCACGAAAATGGTACTGGCCGAGTCTGTCGAGCAGGCGTTGCCGACCTCGGACGTCGATGTCGCCGAGCTGGAGCAGCTGGCGCTGGAAAGCCGCCCCGAGATCATGGAAGAGTGGTACCGCAAGCGCCTGAACCAGACCGACATCGACATCGCCAAAATGCAGTTGTGGCCGAACATCGGCGTCGACTTCAGCGGCCAGTACGACTCGAATGCCTATCTGTACAACAACAGCTGGTCGCAGGCCGGCGTGCGTGTGTCGCTGAACCTGCTGCAGCTGCTGCAGCTGCCGTCGCTCAACGCCGCGCAGCAGGCGCAGGCGCAGACCGATGACACGCGCCGCATTGCCTTGTCGATGGCGGTGCTGACCCAGGTCCGGATCGGTTCGCTGCGCTACCAGCTGGCCTCGCAGGAGCTGGAGTTCGCCAACGACAGCCTGCGTGTCGATGCCAACCTGCTCGATTACGCCCGTGCGGCCAAGTCGACATCGATCGGCAACCAGCTTGAAGTGATCCGTGCTGAAGGGCGCTATCTGCTGTCGCGCTACCAGCGCGAAGCAGCCTATTCGAGTGCGCAGGCCGCCTGGGGCCGCCTGTTCAACTCCGTCGGTTTCGATGTCCTTCCCGAAACCATTGATCAACAGGATGTAAAAACGCTCGCCAATGCCATTCAAGCTACCGTCACCCAGCAACAACTCCGTCGCCCGGAATACCTCCTCAAAACCAACGCCAGTGGCATCGAGGCGGTGCCGGTTGCCCGGTAAGCTGATCGCGCTGCTGGCCGTCGCGGCCAGCGCCGGTGCGTTCGCCGCCAAGCCGGCGGTACCGGAAGATCCAAATGCGATGCGGGTGCTGCTGGCGCCGGTGCTGGAAACGACCTTGTCGAGCCAGATGGCCGGCACGCTGGGCACGCTGAATGCCTCGCTGGGGCAGACCGTCGGCAAGGGCGCGACACTGGTGTCGCTCGGCTGCGGTGAAATTCAGGCACGGGCCAGTGTCGCCAAGGCCGAGCTGAACATGGCCAGGCAGAACTTCGTGGCCAAGCAGGGCATGCACGCGCTGAACGCAGCGGGGGACATCGAGGTGGCCAACGCACGTACCGAGGTCGAAAAAGCCACCGGTGCGCTGGCGCTCGTGAATGCGCAACTGGGCTATTGCAAGGTCGCGGCGCCGTTCGGTGGCCGGATCGCCAAGGTTTACGTCAAGCCCTACCAGACCGTGGCGGCCGGTACGCCTTTGTTCGATCTGGTCAGCGATGGCGCGCTCAAGGTGCGGCTGAATGTGCCGTCGACGCTGCTCAAGAAGCTGAAAAAGGGCACGGCACTGGACGTGACCATCCACGAAACCGGCAAGACCTACCCGGCCAAGGTCAGTGCCGTGAACGCCCGCGTCGATGCGGTGGCACAGACGGTCGAACTCGAGGCCCGGCTGAACGCTGCGTACCCCGAACTGGTCGCCGGCATGAGCGGCGTGGCGCAACTCGCGAACGCGCAATGAACGAATCGTTGCCTCACCCGCAGCTGCTGCTGAGCCTGGACGCGGTGCGCGACCGGGCGCTGGCGGCGCCGTCGCTGGACGCGCTGGCGTTCTCGATGGCGAACGATCTCTATCCGTTCCTGCAGTTCTATCAGGCGGTCGTCTTCGCCGAGCACGAAGGCGGGCGGCTGGAGCTGCTCGCCGTATCCGGTCTGGCCAAGCCCAGCGAAGACTCGCCCTATCTGGTGTGGCTGATCCGGGCCGGGCGCTTTCTGGCGACGCAGCTGAATGGTGATGCGCCGGTATGGCTGGCGCGCGACCGGCTGGCGCTGGACGACGATCTGGCCGAGGGCTGGCAGGAGTGGTGGCCGGCCGGCGCCTGGGTGCTGCCGGTGCTCGATCGTGATGGCCACCGGCTTGGCCTGCTGTGCGTCCTGCTCGACGAAGCACCGCCGGAAGCCTTTCCGGGCCTGCTGACCGGGGTGCGGCTGACGTGGTCGTATTGCTGGGCTGCGCTGAGCAAGCGGCGGCGACGTTTCCGGCTGCGGCTGAGCAAGCGGCAGTACACGATTGGCGCGGTGGTGCTGGCGGTGATCATGGCCTTGCCGGTGCCGCTGACCGTGCTCGCGCCGGCCGAAGTCGTGTCGCGCGAGGCGCAGGTCATCAGTTCGCCGGTCGACGGCGTGGTCGAACGGATGCTGGTGCGGCCGAACCAGCAGGTCGAAGCCGGTACGCCTTTGTTCGCGCTCGAGGAAACCACCTTGCGCAACCGCGTCAGCGTGCTGGAAAAGCAGGTCGCGGTCGCCGATGCCGAGCTGATGGCTGCGAGCCAGCGCGCCTTCGACAACGCGCAGAGCAAGGGCGAGCTTGCGGAGCTGGGCGGCGTGGCGCAGCAGCGCCGGGCCGAACTGGCTGCCGCCACGGCGCAACTGACGCGCAGCCAGGTCAAGTCGCCCAAGGCCGGCGTTGCGGTGTTCAGCGACGTCAACGACTGGCTGGGCAAGCCGGTGGTGACCGGGGAGCGCATCCTGTCCGTGGCCGATCCGGGCAGGCCGGCGATGCGGATCGAGCTGCCGGTCGCCGACGCGATCGCGCTGGAACCCGGTGCCGAGGTCACGCTGTACCTGACCGCCTACCCGCTGACGCCGCTGCACGGCAAAGTGCTCGAAACCAGTTATCAGGCCAAGCCCAGTGAATCGGGCGTGGTTGCCTATCCCTTGCTCGCCAGCATCGACGGCGCACCGGCGCACGCGCGCCTCGGCCTGCACGGCACCGCCAAGCTTTACGGTCAGCGGGTCACGCTGGCGTACTACCTGCTGCGCAGGCCGCTGGCGGCGGTCCGCGCCTGGACCGGCTGGTGATCGGCTCGTCGCCGGAAAACCTGCCGGTCTTGCCGCTGCGTGAAGACCTGAAGCTGATGCCGGCGCCACCAAACCGACACGGCGAGCCGGGCTGGGTGATTCAGGACGTCGTGCTCAACCGCTTTTACCGGATCGGCTGGTTCGAGTTCGAGTGCCTGTTGCGCTGGGGCGAAACGCCGGCGCAGATCTGCGAGTCGATCGCGACGCAAACGGCGCTGAATCCGGACGTCGCGCAGGTCGTTGCTTTTCAGCAGTTTCTCGAGCGAAACCAGCTGCTGCGCAGCGCGAATCCGGCAAAAGGGAAGGGCGACGAGCGGCTTCCCTGGCTCAACTGGAACTGGTGGCTGCACCACTATCTGTTCTTCCGCATTCCCTTGTTGCGGCCGCAGCGCATGCTGGGGCAGCTCGCAGGCCGGCTCGACTGGTTGTTCAGCCCGTATGCCGCGGCACTGGTGATCCTCGCCGGGCTGACCGGCATCGTGCTGGTGCTGCACCAGTGGGACACGTTCACTTCGGCGGTGGTCGAGTCGTTCTCGGCCGAGGGCGTGCTGAGCTTTGCCGCGGCGCTGATCGTCGCCAAGACCCTGCACGAGCTGGCACACGCGCTGGTCGCGACCCGGCTTGGACTGAAAGTCGCGCATATGGGCGTCGCCTTTGTGGTGATGTGGCCGATGCTGTACACCGATACCGGCGAAAGCTGGAAATTGCCCAATGCCCGGCAACGGCTGGCGGTCGCGTCGGCCGGCATCCTGTGCGAACTGGCGCTGGCCGGGCTGGCAACGCTGGGCTGGGCGCTGAGCGATCCGGGACCGTGGCGCAATGCCTTGCTCTATCTGGCGACGACCAGCTGGGCGCTGTCGCTGGCGCTGAACGCCAGCCCCTTCATGCGTTTCGACGGTTACTTCATCTTCTCGGACCTGCTGGACTTCCCGAACCTGCACGAGCGGGCGACCGCACAGGCCAAGGTTTGCTTGCGGCGCGTGCTGTGGGGCATGGATGAAGCGTGGCCGGAGCCGTTCACGCCACGCCGCCGCGCTGCGTTGATCACGTTTGCCTACATCACCTGGCTCTACCGGCTGGTGCTGTTCCTCGGGATCGCCGCGACGGTGTACTTCTTCTTCTTCAAGCTGCTTGGGCTGTTCCTGTTTTTTGTCGAAATCACCTGGTTCATCATGATGCCGATCGGGCGCGAGCTGAAATACTGGTGGCAACACCGCAAAGCCATGCTGGCCAGCCGCCGGCGCGGCTTCTGGGGGCTGCTGGTCCTGTTGCTGATCCTGATCGCCGTGCCGTGGCGCACCGAAATCCACGGCAACGGCGTCGCCCGCGCCGAGCACCAGCTGCGGGTGTTCGCACCGTTCCCGGCGCGGCTGCAGCAGGTGCATCCGGTCGGCAAGGTGGTCGCCGACGACCTGCTGGTCGAACTGGAAAACCCCGACATCGATTCGCAGGTCTGGCGCTCGGAAGCCGAGTTGCAGGGCTATCTGGCGCGCATGGCCGGCTTGATTGCCGATGCGGCCGGGCTGGAGCAGCAGGCGTCGATCCGCCAGCGCATCAACGTCCAGCTGGGCGAGACCGCCGCAGCGCGCTCGGAAATCGCCCGGCTCAAGCTGAAGGCGCCGTTTGCCGGCATCTGGCAGGACGTCGATCCCGATCGTCGCCCCGGGCAGTGGATCGGTTCGAAGGAGCCGGTCGGCATCCTGTTCGATCCCGGCCACTGGCAGGTCGACGGCTATATCAAGCAGGACGATGTCGACCGGGTGCGCCCGGGCGATCCGGTCAGGTTCTACCCGGTCGGCGTTGCCAGACCGATGCATGGCCGGGTGCTGGCGGTGAGCCGGACCAAGGTGCGCCAGCTGTCGCATCCGGTGCTGGCATCCCGCTACAAGGGGCCGATTCCGGTATCGGGCGAGCGCAACGAACTGGTGCCCAATCCGGCGGTCTTCCATGTCCTGATCCAGCTCGATACGCCGCCGCCGGCCTTGCGCGAAACCGCCGGGCAAATGCAGATCGAAGGCGAGCGGCGCAGCTGGCTGGTCGAGGGCGGCTTGCACCTGCTGGCGGTGCTGTATCGCGAGAGCGGCTTCTGATCCTCACGCGCGTGCTTTCCACGGCCCATGCGTGACGGAGCCCGCTCCGGCCACCATGCGCTGAATCCGGTGTTTCTTTCTGCCGCCGGTCCGGGGCGGGTGGCTTCGGATGCGCCCGTCTTGGCTGTTAGGGCAACCACCGTGACCGATTTCCCTGACGCGGTGCAAATCACGATCTATGCTTCGGAAGCTTCGTTTTCGTTAGTGCACATCGTCAGACCGGCAGGGTGCGGAACAGCCCCGATCGCCGTTTTCCGTTGCAACGGGCTTGCGGATGGCGATCCGGGGTGCACCGCTCGTCTGTTGATCAACGGCGGGTGGCGATGACGGAATCGGGGTTCTGGAGTGCAGGACGCCTGTCGAAGCATCCGGGGCAGCCGCGCCGGCGTGGTGTACCGGGAAGGCTGGAAATGAAAAACCCCTGACAGAGTCAGGGGTTTTGTATGGGGTCTTGGCGGAGAGGGTGGGATTCGAACCCACGGTAGGCTTGCACCTACGCCTGATTTCGAGTCAGGTACATTCGACCACTCTGCCACCTCTCCGGCAAGAGAGACGCAATATACACGGCTTTTTGAAAAATGCAAAGTCTTTACGTTTGTGTTGCTGAAAAACTGTAGGCAGAATGCACGCCAACAGCATTATTCTGGAGCGGCATGAAGAACTGGTTGATAGCTTTGGCAACGGTAGCCCTCGTGGGGTGTGGCGATATGCCCGCCAACACAGCACCACAAGCGGCCTCTTGGATTGAATCGCGCGAATTGGTTGTCCTCGTGCAGAACGGTCCGACGACGTTCTACGTCGATGCAGAGGGGCATTACGCTGGGCTTGAATATGATCTCGTAACGCGTTTCGCGTCCGAAAACGGACTCAAGGTGCGCTTCGTGGTCGAACCAAACTACGCAAAGCTCTTCGAGCGGCTGCAGCGCAATGAGGCGCATCTGGCCGTTGGTGTTCATGAGAGCAATGGCGAGCAGGGCATCGGTTTCGGCCCTGCCTACCAGTCGGTCCGTCCGGTACTGGTCTATCGCAACAAGCAGACCGAACAGGCTGCTCTGAACGCGATCAATGGCGGCGCGGCGATTTCGACGATGCCGCAGTACGTGAACGTACTGAACCAGCTCAAGGTGAAATCGCCTTCGCTGACCTGGAATGTCGTTGAAGCCGGGGACAGCGAGGAACTGGTCGAAGCCGTCGCCCAGGGCAAGATCGATTACGCGGTCATCGGCTCGCAGGTCGCCGAGCTGGCACAGAAGTACTACCCGCAAGTGGCGATTTCCGAGAAAAGCGGCGCGCCACAGCAACTGGCGTGGGCCATGCAGGACGGTGACACCGAGCTGCAGGCCAAGCTGAAGCAGTTTTTCGGTGAAATCAACGCCGACAAATCGCTCGCCAAGCTGCTCGACCGCTATTACGGCCATGTCGACCGCATTGCTCCGCCGGATTCGGTCGCCTTCCTGAACAAGCGCAACAGCGTGTTGCCGCGTTACGAGCAATGGTTCAAGAAAGCCGCCGCCGAAACCAATCTCGACTGGCGTCTGCTGGCTGCACTGTCGTACCAGGAGTCGCATTGGGACCCGAACGCGGTGTCGCCGTTCGGCGTACGCGGACTGATGATGCTGACCACCGATACCGCGCAGCGGATGGGCGTCGATCGCCTCAACCCGGTGCAAAGCATCCAGGGTGGCGCACGTTATCTGGCGATGTTGCGCGACGGTCTGCCCGACGACATCCCCGAGCCGGATCGCACCTGGCTGGCGATGGCGGCGTACAACGTCGGTCTAGGCCACCTGCTCGATGCGCGCGAACTGGCGCGCCGGCAGAACAAGAACCCGGACAGCTGGGCCGACATCAAGACGACATTGCCGCTGCTGCGCGATCCGAAGTACTACAACACCGTGCGCTTCGGCTATGCCCGTGGTGGCGAGCCGGTGGCCTACGTCGAGACGCTGCGCAGTTTCTACGACATTCTGGTGCGTTTCGAAGAGCCGGCCCAACTGGCCGAGCCGCGACTGGCGGCCAATGTCGAAGTGCAGAATCCGGCCAACCGGGTGCTGCAGATCAACAATCGC
Source organism: Jeongeupia naejangsanensis (assembly GCF_016865585.1). GTDB lineage: Bacteria > Pseudomonadota > Gammaproteobacteria > Burkholderiales > Chitinibacteraceae > Jeongeupia > Jeongeupia naejangsanensis. The sequence continues at coordinate 39,367 of NZ_JAESND010000007.1, forward strand.
GTGGTCAGCGCCAAGCCGGCCAAGGCGAAGCCGGTGATGACCGCCGCGCTGTGATGCGCGTTTCCGTTCCAGTGTGAATCCGCCGGCCGCATGGCCGGTTTTTTCTGTCCGCTGCAAGGGCAGGCGGCTGCGGGTAAAATGACGCCTTTGCGATTCATACCAGCTGCCGCCATGACTGCTCCGACTTCCGCCATCCGCACCCGTTTTGCCCCCAGCCCCACCGGCCTGCTGCATATCGGTGGCGTGCGTACCGCGCTGTTCTCCTGGGCCTACGCCCGCAAGCACAAGGGCGTTTTCGTGCTGCGCATCGAGGACACCGACCTCGAACGTTCGACGCCGGAATCGGTTGCCGCCATCATGGACGGCATGCACTGGGTCGGCCTCGGTTACGACGAAGGCCCGTTCTACCAGATGCAGCGGATGGACCGGTACAAGGCCGTCATCGCACAGATGCTCGAATCCGGCCACGCCTACCACTGCTACTGTTCGCGCGAGGAACTCGACGCGATGCGCGCCGAGGCCGAGGCGCGTGGCGAAAAGCCGCGCTACGACCGCCGCTGGCGCCCGGAAGAAGGCAAAACCCTGCCGGAAGCCCCGGCCGGCGTTTCGCCGGTAGTGCGTTTCCGCACCCCGATCGATGGCGTCGTCGCCTGGGATGACGCGGTCAAGGGCCGGATCGAGATCGGCAATACCGAACTCGACGACCTGATCATCGCCCGCCCGGACGGTACGCCGACGTACAACTTCTGCGTGGTGGTCGACGACTGGGACATGCAGATCAGTCACGTGATCCGCGGTGACGACCACGTCAACAACACGCCACGGCAGATCCACATGTATCAGGCGCTGGGCGCCACGGTGCCGGTGTTCGCCCATCTGCCGATGATCTTCAACGATCAGGGCCAGAAGATGAGCAAGCGCCGCGATGCGGTCAGCGTCGTCGATTACGACAAGATGGGCTTCCTGCCGGAAGCGCTGCTTAACTATCTGGCGCGGCTGGGTTGGGCACACGGTGACGACGAGTTCTTCACCATGGACCAGTTCGTCGAGTGGTTCGACCTAGCCAACGTCAGCCCGAGCCCGAGCCGCTTCGACCGCGACAAGCTCCTGTGGCTGAACGCGCAGCACATCAAGGCCGCCGAGCCGCAGCGGCTGGCCGAGCGCGTCGCCGCCTTCCTCGCCGACAAGGGGGTCGAGACTGCTAACGGCCCGGCGCTGGCCGAGGTATGCGTGCTCTTGAAGGACCGCAGCCAGACGCTGGTCGAGATGGCCGATCAGGCCGAATACTTCTACCGTCCGCTGGTGCCGACTGCCGAGGTTGCCGAGAAGCACCTGACGCCGGAAGACGAAGCGCGTCTCGGGCTGTTCGCCGAAGGCGTCGCCAGGCTCGAAACCTGGGATCAGGCCAGCCTGTCGCAATTCATCAAGGATTTCGTCAAGCAGCAGGGCGTGAAGATGCCGCAGGTCGGCATGCCGCTGCGTGCCAAGGTGTTCGGCACGACGAGTACGCCGTCGGTGGATGCCGTACTGGCACTGATCGGCCGCGAGGAAGTCTTGCGCCGCCTGACGTCCAACTAAAACGCGCTAGCTGATGATGCCGCAGGCAATCCGGGCGCCGGAGTTGCCTGCCGGCTGACTCTTCAGGTCATCGGCGCCGGCATGCACGATCAGCGAGCGGCCCAGCAACTGGTCGAGCCGTACGCCCTTGATGGTGAGCGACGTCGACACGCGGCCGTCGGCGCCGGCAACGACGTTGCCGAGATCGCCAAGGTGATGGTCCTGCGCATCCGGACTGCCGTGCAGGTGCTTGTCGGGATTGAAGTGTCCGCCGGCGCTGGATGCGTCGGGGGCCGAGCAATCGCCTTTTTCATGCACGTGAAAGCCGTGCTGCCCCGGTGTCAGCCCGCTCAGCGTCACGTCGAGCAGGAGCGTATCGCCGCTCTGTCGGAAACTGACCTTGCCGGTCGTGGTCTGTCCGCTGGTGGGCAGCAGGGTGGCCTGTGCGGTCTGGGTCGACGAGGGCATCAGCGAGCAGGCGCTCAGCGTCGCAACGGCGGTCAGCATTAGGGCGTGGCGCATGGCAGGCTCCGGTGGCGCGATCGAACGCCGATCATTTCGATGTAGCCTTACGACGCGGTCGCGGCAAGCAGGAGAAGACGAATGACCTTACAAGAGCAGATCGGCCAGTTGCTGATGGCCGGTTTCGACGGGCTGGCGCCATCGCCGGGCATCGAGCGTCTGATCCGCGAACTGCGCATTGGCGGCGTGATCCTGTTCCGCCGCAACGTCGACAATCCGGCGCAGGTTGCCGCGCTGTGCCGCCGTTTGCAGGAAATCAATGCCGAAGTCAGCGATGCACCGCTGCTGATCGGCATCGATCAGGAGGGCGGCATGGTCATGCGCATCGAGGACGGCATGACGCCGTTGCCGTCGGCGCTGGCGTATCAGGCCGCAGGCTCGGTGGACGATTGTCGCGAGCTGGCCCGGATCGGCAATGCCGAGCTGGCCGCGCTCGGCATCAACATCAATTTTGCACCGGTGCTGGACGTGAACAACAACCGCGCCAATCCGGTCATTGGCGTGCGCGCGTTCGGCGAGGACGTCGAGACGGTCTGCCGTTACGGGCTGGCGGCACTTGAAGGCATTCATGCGGTCGGGCTGGCGGCCACGGCCAAGCATTTTCCCGGGCATGGCGATACCGATACCGATTCGCACCTCGGGGTGCCGCGCGTTGGTCACGCGCGTGCGCGGCTTGATGAAGTCGAACTGGCGCCGTTCCGTGCGGCGATTGCCGCCGGTATTGATGCGGTGATGAGCTCGCACGTGGCGTTTCCGGCGGTCGAGCCCGATCCGGATCTGCCGTCGACGCGCTCGCGTGCCGTGATGACCGGCCTGCTGCGCGACGAACTGGGTTTCAAGGGGGTGGTGTTTACCGACTGCCTGGAAATGGACGCAATCGCCAAGGGGCCGGGGGGGACCGTCGGCGGTGCGGTCGACGCGTTCAGGGCCGGGGCCGACGTCGTGCTGATCTCCCACCGCGAGGATCGGCAGCGGGGTTTTCTCGCCGCGCTGACGGCGGCGGTCGAGGCCGGGGAGGTTGATCCGGTACAGGTCGAGGCATCGGTGGCACGCATTCTGACACTGAAGCGGCGCCTGCCCGATTGGCGTGCGCTGCCGGCCGATCCGGCGCCGAAGCTGCGAACCGGAGCGGCACTGGCGCTGGCCGAACGGGTACAGGCGCAAGCCGTGCGCCGGCAGGGCCGCGGTATCGATCCGGCCAGACCGGTTCTGTTGCTGACGTTCGTGGTACGTACACGGACCGAGATCGACGAAGTGGCCATGGGCAAGGCCGTGCTGGTGCGTGACACGCTGGCGACGCCGCTGCTGGCGGCCGGCGTGCGGGTCGAGGAAATCGCGCTGCCGCTGTCCCCCGATGCCGGCGAGATTGCAGCGGTACTGGCACGCGCCGCCGTGGCCGAACAGATCGTCTGCGTCAGCTACAACGCGGTGCTGCAGCCGGCGCAGCGGGCAGCAATCGGTGCCTTGCCGGCAGAGCGTTTGTGGCTGGTGGCGGGGCGCTTGCCCTACGATACCGATCTGGTCCCGAATGCGGCGGGCCGGCTGGCGGCGTTCGGCAACCGGCCGGCGATGCTCGCCGCGATTGCCGGGGCCTTGCTGCGCTAATCAACAGGGCGCCGATGCGTCCTGCTCAGGCCCGTTCAGGCCGACGCGGGATCGTGAACGGCGTGCCTTGCCTTCATCGTGCCGTCAAGGTGGTCTTATCGCTGCTGAAAACATCGCGCTCTGCCGATGCGTGGCCGGACGCATGGACAAGCCGGTCAACGAGAAAATGGCGCCATATGGCCGCTGTTTTCCGACAATGATCTTTCTGCGACTGCAGCTGCGCTTGTCGACATTGAACGTACCCCATTCAAGTGGTCTGATCATCGATGAGCGGCTGGTCTGGCTGGCTCGGGCGCCGGAATCGTTCGGGTATACTGGGCCCCCCTGTTTCAGCCGAACGTCCTCCGATGCGTGCTCTGCTTGCCCTGATGCTGAGTTTTACCCTGTGCGGTGCCTTTGCCGAGGACGCACCATTGCCGTTCGATGACCCGTCCGCCTTGCCGCCGCCCGCCGCCCGCGCGGCGCCGCAGGCCAGGAAGGCCTCCGTCCAGGCCGAAAGCACTGCGCGCAGCAAGCCGGCTTCGTCCCGTCATCACAGCAAGGCGACGACCAAGCGCAGCCAGACGAAGCATCACGCAACCAAGGCGTCGGGCAAGTCGCATGGCAGCAAGGCCGGCCGCCAGAGCGCGAAGTCGCACAAGGCCACCCAGGCACACAGCCGCAGTGCGAAGAAAGGCAGTTCGGCAAAGACCTCGGCGGGCAAGCGGGCCAGCTACAAAAACACCAGCAAGAAGGCCCAGCACTCGTCCGCGAGTGCACGAACAGCCAAGCCGCACACCAAGACCGCATCCAAGCACAGCCAATCGGCACACAAGAAACACTGAACCACCACCTTCGCAAGGTCGGTTCGATGACCGCGCCTGCCTGACTCGTCAGCCGGGCGTGCCCAGCTGGACGCGGCCGAGGCTCGGGATCACCGATCTGATCCAGAGGCTGCGGTGGATGCGCCGGGTCGTCAGCACGGCCTTGACGACGTCTTCGAGCATGACCAGCACGAAGACCGCCGGCAGCGGGAGCGCGAAGTAGAAGGCGCCCAGCAAGGCCAGCGGAATCCCGACGCACCATTGGCCGATCACGTCGATCTTCAGGCCGGCGCCGACATCACCACCGCTGCGCAGCACGCCGCTGATGCCGACGGCGTTGATGGTCTTGATCCAGAACGTGATGACCATGACGACGTACACCTGCATGGCAACGGTGTGTGCCGCGCCTTCGAGGCGGAAGACCTGCAGCAGCAGCGGCATGGCCAGCAATAGCGCCATGCCCAGCAAAACGGATGTGCCGATGCTGATGCGCAGGTAAAGCCAGCCAAGGCGCCGGGCCTGCGCAAAGCGGCCCTGTCCCAGCCTGTGTCCCAGCAGGATCGACGTTGCCGTCGCCAGCCCCTGTTCGACCGCAATGCTGACGGCCTCCAGCGGCGTCAGCGATGCCATGATGGCCAGCTCACGGGTGCCGATCCGGCCGTAGATCGCGCCGTAGGTAAAGATGCCCAGCGACCAGACCAGACCGTTGACCGTCGCAGGCACCGCGATGCCCAGATAGTGGCGGGCAAAGCCGGGCGGCAGTGCCGCAAGATCACGCCAGCGGGGCAGTAGGCCGGGCTTGCGCAGCGCGATCCAGGCCAGTACCAGCGCGGCTTCGAGCGCGGTACTGATCAACGTGGCCCACGCCGCGCCCATGATGCCCAGCGCCGGCAGGGGACCGGCCCCGTTGATGAGGAGGACGCACAGCACGACATTGGCGACGACGCCGATCAGGCTGAGCTTCGTCGCCGTGCCGGCGTGGCCGCAGACCCGCAGGCCGATGCCCAGCACCGTGCTGACCGCCATGAAGGCGAAGGCGCCAGCGAAGATGCGCAGGTAGCCGGTGGCGTTGGCGATCACTGCCGGATCGGTACTCGCCAGCCGGATGATGGCCTCGGCAAAAAAGCCGAAGCCGATCGCAACCGGCACGAGGATGAAGACCACCGATAGCAGCAGCCCTAGCCCGATCGAACGGCGCAGGCCGTGCAGGTCACCTTGGCCGGCATACTGCGCGCCCAGTACGCTGCAGCCACTGGCGAGCCCCGCCAACGCGACCATCCCGACCATGACGGCCTTGCTGGCCAGACCGACCGTCGCCACGGCGACCTCGCCCAGATTGGCGGTGAGCACGATGTCGGTGATGTTGCGTGCCGACATGAACAGCAGTTGCAGCATGACCGGAATCGCCAGTGCATAGAATTCGTGCAGCGCCAGCCGAAGGCGCGGGCTGATCGTCAGCATGCCGCGTCCTCTGGCTGTTGCACCGGCGCGTGCAGGATTCGGCTTGGGCATGGGGTGGCCTTCGGTGTGATCGGTCACCGGAGGCTGCCATGCCGATTCCTTGCTATCAACGGATCGGCCATTAAGTGGAATACACAGTATCGGAACAGGGTATCCGGGAGCCGGGGATGGGGGCTAGCCTGCGTCGGGGCGGTGAAAGCTCGTGCGGAATTCGCCGGGTGACATGCCCTTGCTGGCCCGGAACTGCCGGTTGAAATGCGAGAGGTTGCGGTAACCGGTGTCGTGGGCAATGGTGGCGATCGGCTTGGTCGAGTCGATCAGCTCGGCGCAGGCGCGGCCGATGCGCAGCCGCGCGACGTATTCCGAAATACTGGCCCGGGTGTGCTGGCGAAAAGCCCGGCACAGGCTGTTGACGGTGAGGTTGGCCAGCGTGGCCAGCTGCCGGAGATCGATCGGCTCGCGGTAGTGGGTGGTCAGGTAGTGCGTGACCCGGGTGATGCGGCTTTCACCGTGGCGATCGGGCGCACCCGAAAATGCCGCCGAGGACAGCTGTACCGGCTGATCCGATTTCAGCACGTCCAGCACCTGCAGCATCAGGATCAGCCGCGTCATCGGTGTCGCGTCGTCCATGTGCGCGATCAGCGGGCGTATCCGTTCGAGCGCGGCATCGCTGAACTTCAGCCCGCGTCCGGCATCGGCCAGCCAGCGCAGCAGCGGCTGGAATTCCGGGCAGGTAGCGCACAGGCGCTCGATCCATTCGTGCGTGAACCAGATGACCCGCACCGCAATCAGCCGGTCTGCCGCGACGGCCTGCACCGCCCAGGTGTGCGGCAGGTTGGGGCCGGTCAGCACCAGATCGCCGCCATCGCAGGCACCGATGTGGTCGCCGATGTAGCGGCTGCCGCTGGCATTCAGCACCAGCGACAATTCGTACTCGGGGTGGTAGTGCCAGTTGAACGGCAAGGCCGTCTGCGCGTTGCGCTGGAAGAAGGTCCACGACTCGCCGTTGTCTGCGGTGATGACTTCGAAATTCGCTTTCATGCGGGCCCGTGACGTTTGGACCGGCGGTGCACTCGCCGGGATATTCGGGCGATTCTATACGGACCGGGCAGAACGCTGCGCATGTCGCGCCACAGCAAGGATGGACGAAAAAAACGGGGGCCGAAGCCCCCGTTGCCGCTGTACTCAAGCGTGATTTACTTCAGTGTCACGCCCCAGTTCTTCTCGACGCACTTCACGTAGTTGCCTTCGATCAGCGCGTTGTACGGGGTCTGGTAGCTGACCAGCATGCACTGGTTGTCGCCGCCGACGTTCCAGTTCTTTTCCCAGTAGATGTTGTACGCCGCCGAGCTGCCCGGGCCGAAGCGCTGCATCGTCGCGCAGCTCAGCTGTTCCTTGCTGTAGTCCCAGCCCAGTTCGCGCGAGAACTCCTTGTAGTAGTCGATCCGGTTCTGCGCTGCCTGCTTCTCGGTGCCGAGACCGCATTCGGCGTTGATGATCTGGATCGTCGTCGCGAAGTTGTTGCCGGTACCGGCAGCCTGGTCGGTCTGGTTCGGTACCCAGGTGCCGTCGATCACGTGCAGCATCGATGGCTTCGGCGGTTGCGGGTAGACGAAGAAGAACGTTGCGCTGGCGAGGTTGAGCCAGGTCGACGCGACGAGGTCCGGTTCGTTCAGCAGCTTGAACTGGTCGCCGTTGTACATCGCCTGCGAGAACGGGCCGTAGTTGTAGTTGTACGAAAGCTGCTTGGCGCCGCGGCCGAAGTACTTCTTCCAGCTGCCGTCGGCGTTCTTGCCGCAGGTCCACACGGTGTTGAAGACCGGATCGGCGCATTCGGTGTTGTAACCGCAGCTCGGGCCGGTTTCATCGCAACCCATCTCGCGCAGGTACTTCAGCGCCTGACGCCATTCGGGCACGGTGTCGTTCTTGTTGTGGTCACCGGTTTCCTGCGCGAAGTGCGCGAACATCGTCGCCAGACTGTGGCGGCAGATCGCATCGGCGTCACGGCCGTCCTTGTAGTCGTCGCAGATCGCCGGGAACTTGGCGTTGGCCTGCAGGAAGCGCTGATAGGTGTAGCTCGGCTCGCGGCGCGGGAACAGGTATTCCCATTTGGCTTCGGGCAGGATCCGCTCGATGCGCTTCACGTTGACCGGATTGTCGGCCTTGCCCGGTGCGACGGCGTCGACCACGGCGTTCGGCGCGGTACGGATCGAGGCCTTGATGGTGCGGAAGAAGTCGTTGTTGGTCAGCTCGACCTCCTTGGCCTCGGCCTGGGCCTTGGTCGGGACGCCGCCGGGTGCCGGCGTCGGCGTGGGCGTGCTGCCACCGGTCGAACCGCCGCTGCAGGCACCGGCATCAACCCAGACGCCGCCCTTGCTCGGATCGTCGCCCTTGGTCCACCACTTGGCGCTGTAGTTGTGGTTCAGATAGCTGGCGCTGGCGCCGCCGCTGTACGCGGTGCCGGCATCCCATGCGGCGACGCAGGCCGTGCCGGCCGGTGTCGGCGCGGGCGTCGGAGCGGGTGTCGGAGCGGGCGTCGGAGCGGGCGTCGGAGCGGGCGTCGGTTTCGGTGTCGGCGCAGGCGTTGGAGCCGGTGTCGGTTTCGGTGTCGGCGCAGGCGTTGGAGCCGGTGTCGGAGCCGGTGTCGGAGCCGGTGTCGGAGCAGGTGTCGGAGCAGGTGTCGGAGCAGGTGTCGGAGCAGGCGTCGGAGCAGGCGTCGGAGCAGCTGTCGGCGCCGGTGTCGGAGCAGGTGTCGGCGTCGCGCCGCCGGCGTTGCCGATCAGTTCCCACGGGCCCCATTGTTCGGCGCCGGGCGTGTTGCCCTGCGTCCACCACTTGGCTTTCCAGGTTTTACCTGCGTAATCGACCGACTGGCCGGCGGTATAGGTGGCCTTGGCATCCCAGGCCGGGGCGGCATGGGCCAGTTGTGCAGCAAACACTGCGGCCACGGCGAGCGCGGCGATTTTCGGGTAGTGCATCTCGACTCCATCGTTATATGTGCGGCGTCGGGACCGGATCGGGCCGTGCCACAGTGGTCATACGAAAAGCATGGCGATGGTATCACCGTGATCGCACTACATTTTTCGGTGCCCGGCGTGTAAGCCGGCTGCTGAATCAATGAATCCGCTGCATACAGCGTTGCCTGCTTCCAGCCCGGCCCGTGACGGAGAGGCCGGATTGGCCTTGCAAAACAAGCTGGTATCAAGGTCGGGGGGAGGGGAATACCTGTGATGCCAAGGTGTCCCGGCGGGACTGGCACCGATGAGGACGCGGATCCGGGGACCCGGTGGTAGCCGACATGCGTCAGCTTCGACATGGCAAACGGTAGTCGGCCGGCGCCGACAACATGGTTGGTTTACGGGCTGCTGAATATTTTTCTGACTTCAAAAGAAAGAAAGCCGGCAGTGCCGGCTTTTTCCTTTGTGCTGCGTGGACTTAGCCGGCGATGCGGGCCAGTTCGGCAAAGTAGGTCGGGAAGGTCTTGGCCGTGCAGTTCGGGTCGAGAATCCGGATCGGCACGCCGCCGAGCGCCACCAGCGAGAAACACATGGCCATGCGGTGATCGTCATAGGTGGCGATTTCGGCATTTGGTGTCAGTGCGGTGGGCGGCGTCACGACGATGTAATCCTGGCCTTCCTCGACGGTGGCGCCGACCTTGCGCAGCTCGGTCGCCATTGCGGCAAGGCGGTCGGTTTCCTTGACGCGCCAGCTCTCGATATTGCGGATCGTCGTGGTGCCGTCGGCGAACAGCGCGGCGACGGCAATCGTCATGGCCGCGTCGGGAATGTGGTTGAGGTCGACATCGACGGCCTTCAGTCTGCCCGAGGCCGGCGGTGCGACTTCGATCCAGTTCGGTCCCCAGCTGACCCGGGCGCCCATCTGCTCCAGCGTTTCGGCGAAGCGCTTGTCGCCCTGGATGCTCTCGGCACCGACGCCTTCGACCCGCAGCGCCCCGCCCTGCGCGGCGATCGCGCCGGCCGCGAGGAAGTAAGACGCGCTCGACGCATCGCCCTCGACGAAGACCTCGCCCGGGCTCACATAGCGCTGGCCGCCGCGGATGAAGAACTCCTGCCAGTTGCGGTTTTCCACGGTCACGCCGAACTTGGCCATCAGGTTCAGCGTGATTTCGATATAGGGCTTGGAGATCAGCTCGCCGACCAGCTCGATGGTGACGTCTTCGCCGCTCAGCGGCAGCGACATCAGCAGGGCGGTGAGGAACTGGCTCGAGACATTGCCCTTGACCGGAATACGCCGGCCGGCGCCGATCTGGCCCGGGTGGATCGCCAGCGGCGGAAAGCCTTCGTTGCCGAGGTAGTCGATTTTCGCACCGGCCACGCGAAGCGCATCGACCAGATCACCGATCGGACGCTCGTGCATCCGGGCGACGCCCTTGAGCGTGTATTCACCGCCGGCCATGGCCAGCGCGGCCGTCAGCGAACGGACTGCGGTACCGGCGTTGCCAAGGAAAAACTCGCCCTGTTTGACCGGAAAGACCCCGTTGCCGCCCTGGACGGTGAAATCACGCGTGTCGCCTTGCTGGCGGCAGGCAATCCCGAGCGCATCGAGTGCTTCGAGCATGCGCTGGGTGTCGTCGGAACCGAGCAGGCCGCGGATCAGCGTTTCGCCTTCGGCGAGGGCCGCCAGCAGCAGAATGCGGTTGGAAATGCTCTTGGAACCGGGGATTTGCACGGTGCCACGGACGTGGGCGATCGGGTCGAGGTCGAGGAATTCCATGTTCAGGCAGGCAGGATTGGGGGAAACCCCGATCATAGCGCGGCGACGGCCGTTTCGGCGACCGTTGCCGGGGCTAGGCAAGGAACTGAAAACGTCCCGAGGCGAGGGCAAGGATGGGGGCTTGCCGAAATGGTGGCGGACTTCTGCCGAAGGGACTTTGCAGACAAAAAACGGGGAAACGCCAGTTGGCGCTTCCCCGGTACCGGCATGGCGAAGGTCGCGGCTCAGAACGGCCAGACCGGGCTGCTTGCGGTCATGTTCACTTTGCGCGCCGTGCCGTAGTTGTTGCTGCTGGTATTGGCGTAGAAGAAGGCCGGCTCCTGTGCAAAACCGTAGCTCGCGACCTGGCTGGCGGCGGCGGTGGAGTACTTGATGCCCCACAGGTCGAAGGTCGGGCGCTGGTCACGCTGGGTGATCCACGACAGGGCGATCAGCATGTTGTCGTTGCCGTCGACATTCGGGCGGGTGGCGTACTGGCTGTAGCCGAGCCTGTCCTTGTTGGCCGCCCAGTCCGCATTGCCCAGCAGGCGCGCGTGCAGGTAGAGCAGGGTGTAGATGTCCCAGGCCTGCGCGGCGTTGTTCGTGCGCTCCTGCCAGTAGTGTGCCCACTGCACGTAGAACGCCATGCGGGTGCCGTTTTGCGCCGCGTAGCTGGTGTCACCCCAGATGGCCTGGTAGGCGGCGTCGACCGGGCCGGACTGGGCCCTGGCGGTCGCGATCAGGTTGAAGGCGTCGCGGTACTGCACGCGGGTGGGATTCAGGTCGACGGCCATTTCGCGGTACATGCGCCACATCTTGTGCAGCGGGAAAATGTTGTTCGAGACCTCGCCGCTGCTGGCGCTGCCGTAGATGCTCAGCGTACCCAGCTGCAGGTTGTGGCCCAGCTCGTGGCTTTCGCCCCAGCCTCGCGGCAGCAGCCCCCAGGTCTGGTCGTACGGGTTGCCCGAGCAGCCGGCACCGCACTGGGCGTAGACGTCGACGTTGATGTGCTGCGTGCCCGGCTGCCGGTGCATCGTCGTGTCGGTGCAATCCCAGCCCTTGCTGCTGCAGAACGATGCGACCGCCGTCGGCAGCGTCTTGCCGCTGCGCGCAAAACCGGCAAAGCCGTAGGCGTCGTCGAAGAACAGGTTGACCATTTCGTCCAGATACCGGTTCATGTCCCCCCCGTAATCGCTGCCGTTGATCACGTCGCGCAGTTTGTCGGTACGTGCATGCGCCTCCATGCCGGGCATCTTGATCTCGGCCCAGTCGGACCGGGAGCTGGTCAGCGCCGAAACAAAGGCAGTGCGGTCGCTGCCGGCGGTGATGTCGAGGAAAGGCTGCCTGGCAACGCCGCGCAGCTTCAGCCTGACCACCTGACCTGGCGTTGCACCGCTGTATTGCAGCTGCAGCAGACCGCCGTAGGGCGTGACCACCGGCACGGTGGTGCCGGTCGCCAGCGGCATGGCCGGGCTGGCGAGCATGCGTGGACGGGTATAAGCGCTGCCGATCTTGGTCGACGATCCCCGCTGGGTGTTGATGCGCAGCGCCGTGGTGGCGGCGCCGGCGTCGAGCACGGTGACCTGCAGCGGCTGACCCGGCATGGCCATGCGGCCGATGGCGGTGAAGCCGCCGGTATCGCCGAGGGTGACGCTGACGGTTTCATCGCTGGTGCTGACCGGCAGATTTGCACCGTTGGCGCTCATGAAGGTGCCCAGATCGTCCTGCCGGCCACCGGCAGTGCGCACATAGCTCACCCAGGCATCGGCGATCATGGCCTGCTGGAAGGCGACCGGGTTCTTCTGTTTGTCGAGCGGATAGACGATCTGCTTGCGGGTCACGTCGGCCCAGAGCGTCAGCAAGCGCAACAGGGTCGTGTCCGGCGTGGCAAACAACGCTCGGGCGCTGCTGTTGTAGGTATTGATCTGGGCGCGGATCAAGCCGGTGGGCGTGATCACGTCGTCGTTGAAGCCCGGGGCATCGCCGCAGCTGCTGTCGCTGCATTTGCGCCAGTCATAGTCGCTGCGCAGCGTGTTGGTCGCCAGACGGGAGAGCATCGGCAGAATGCCGCCGAACTGGTCGCTGGCCCTGGCGTTGGCCGCGTCGCTGCGGCCCGCCGCAACCTTGTCGCCGGACCAGTAATTGCCGCCGTAGCCGCCCAGATCCAGCGACATGGCGTTCAGCATCTGCCGGCCGGACTGGCTGTCGCCCCAGCCATTGGTGTGCAGGTAAAGCACCGGTTTGCCGGACTTGAGCAGCGCGCGGGTCCGCGCGGTCAGGGTCGTGTCGGCCGCCACGCCCGAGCCGACGATCACCAGCGACACGCGTGCGGCGCAGGCGCTGTCGGCCAGCGCATCACAGCCTGCGTCCCTGGCCGTGACCCCGGCCTTGTTGAGACTGCCGATGGCGTTGCCGGCGGAAAGGCCGGCAAGGCTGACGTCGATCGACGCCGGCAGTGCCGTTTCGGCGTTGCCGGTCACCAGCCAGGACAGCACCCGGCCGAAGGCCGGCGCATGGGTGAGGGTGCCGGCACGGAACTGGTCCAGCACGTTGGTGCCGTAGCCGGCACCGCGGCTACCTTCGGCATTGCTGATGCTCGCCAGCATCTGGCCGCCATCACCGACGATCAGTGGCTGGGCCAGTTCGGGATTGACGGGCAGGATGAACTGGCTTGAGGTGCCGGGGGTGTATTCGCTGCTGACACCGCGCTGCAGCGACCGGGTCAGCAAAGCTTGGGCGTTCGACAGCGACAACGCCCGGTTGTAGGCCTGGACGATGATGGGCAGCGGATCATTCAGCGCTGCTGGATCACCACTGGCGACCGCCGCATCGATTGCGCTGACGACTGCCGGCGGGGGTGTGGGCACCGGCGTCGGGAGCGGGCCGCCCGTTCCGCCTTCACCGCCGGTCGCTGTATTGCCACCACCGCCGCCGGCGCTATCTCCGCCGTCTCCACCGCCACCGCCACCGCCGCAGGCGGTCAGCGCGGCGACCAGCAGCACCCCCCAGACTTTGCTCCATCCCATGAATCAACATCCCCGATATTTATAATTGAAAACTTGATTGACTAAAAATGCGCGCATCATAATATCAGCGAATACTGAAATAGCCGTTCGTACCGGACGGAGCGCCGTTCGGCTCATCGGGAGGCCCGGTCCGGTCATGGCGAAAAGCCGCAAAGTGATTGCTGGGGGCATCGCCGCTGGGCAGCTCGGCTGGCTTGGGAGGGGGGCGTTCCGACGATGGTCGCCGTATTGCTGCGCCGAGTGGCAGTTGCGACAACACCGCTGCCAATGCGGCGTTGCAGGCTGGGCGCTGGATGGACCTGCAGACGGGGGAAGGTTTTTGGATTGCACTTCAGCGAGAGGATTCGGACGAATTGCCCGTGCGCCCGAATCCCCGGGGCATGCTAAATGCTGAGCATTTTGCCCGAATACAGCACCGGCCCGGTCGGCTGGCCGGTCGGCGAGCCACCCGGCGGTTCGAGGCTGACCGCGAGCGCGGGAATCAGCCCGGCCTGCGTTTTCAGTTCGATCACCGTTTTGCCGTCCGGCGCGATCAGCCCGAGCGAGCGCGGTTTGCCGCCGTCGGGCAGGGCCCACAGTTCCAGTGCTTTTTGCGCCGAGACCTGACGCAGATCGTTCAGCGGCTTGATCTTCAGTCGGCCGTCGCGCGTGGCGCTGGCCAGCAGCGCAATCTGCGCTTGCGGATCCTGCAGTACGGCGAGGTACTGGGCTTCGGCCCCGCGCTGCACCAGCACCGGGTAGATCACCACGCCGGCGAGCAGCATTGCGGCGAAGCCACCGGCCAGCGTGCGCCAGAGCACCAGCCCGCGCCAGCTCCAGGTCGGGACGGGCTCGCGCGCCCGGAGCCGGTCGGCAATGCCGCGCCAGACACGGGGCGGCGGGGCGACTTCGGGCAGGGCGTTGGCGAGCGGCAGCAGCCGCGCCTCCCAACCGGTGACGGCGCGGCGCAGGTTGGCATCGGCGTGCATCAGCTTTTCGAAGCGGCGGCGGGCCGGCCCGCGCAGGCTGCCGAGGACGTACTGGCCGGCTAGCCGGTCTCGCAATTGCGGGTTGAAGGTTCTCATCCCAGGCATCCTTTCAGCTTCTCCAGACCGCGCCGGACCCAGCTCTTGATCGTGCCGATCGGCTGGCTCAGGTGCTGCGCGACTTCGCTGTGGCTGAGTCCTTCAAAGAAGGCCAGCGCAATGGCCTGGCGCTGATGGCCCTCCAGCCCCTTCAGGCAACCGGCCAGCTGCGCGCTCGATTCCTGTGTCAGCAGCAAGGCCATCGGCCCGGGCGCATCGTCGGCCCAGCTTGCGGCAAAGTCGTCGTCGGGGGCGGGTACCTCGAGGTTCGGCCGGTCGAGCCGGTCGAGACAGCGGTTGCGGACGATGCGCGTCATCCAGGTCATCGGCTGGCTTTTCAGCGGATCGTAGCGGCCGGCGTGCTGCCAGATGCTGACATAGCACTCCTGCAGCACCTCTTCGGCCCAGTCCCTTCTGCGCAATATACGGAGCGCAACGGCAAACAGTTTCGCCGAGGTGAGCCGGTACAGCGTTTCGAGCGCGCGCTGCCGGCCGAGACTGCACTCGCCGAGCAGGGCGTTCAACTGGTCTGGAGGTGGCATGCGCGCGTCCGTGTCGTGGGTCTGACCAATATAGTCAGTTTTGCACGCATGCCTCCCGAAGCCGGGATGCCGCTGGCGGTGCCTTAGCCGACGGGTTTGATCGGGATCAGCCGTTCGACCGCGGCATCAACGCGATCGGCATCAAGCTGGTTCAGGCAGTTCATGTGTTCGAGCGGACAGGTGCGCTTGAAGCACGGCGAGCACGAGAGCTGCAGAGAGACGATTTCGGCGTGTTCGGTCAGCGGTGGGGTAAAGCCCGGACTGGACGAGCCGTAGACCGCCGCCAGTGGCACGTTCAGCGCCGCGGCAACGTGCATCAGCCCCGAGTCGTTGCAGACCGCGACGGCGGCCAAGCTCATCAGGTCGATCGCTTCGGCGAGGCTGGTCTGGCTGGCGAGGTTGATCACGCCGGGCGCCAGCGCGGCGATCTCGCCGGCGATCCCGGCGTCCTTGTTCGAGCCGAACAGCCAGACCTGTTCGCCACGTGCCATGCGTTTCCTGGCGAACTCGGCGAAGTGGCGTGCGGGCCAGCGCTTGGCCGGGCCGTACTCGGCACCCGGGCAACAGGCGACGATGGGTTTGGCGGTATCGAGGCCCAGTTTGGCCAAGGTCGCCGCACGCGCGGCCGGGTCGATCTTCAGCTGCGGATAGTGGTGACCGGCCGGCAGCGGCGCGCCATCGGCCACCGCGAGCGCGACAAAGCGCTCGACCATTTTCGGATAGCGGTCCTTGTCGAGCCGGCGCCAGTCGTTCAGGAGTCCGTAACGCGACTCGCCCAGCCAGCCGGTGCGGACCGGAATGCCGGCAAAGGCCGGCACCAGCGCGCTCTTGAGCGAGTTCGGTAGCAGGATGGCCTGATCGTAGCCGCGGGCCTTGAGCGTGCGGCCGATGGCCCAGCGCTTTTTCAGCGCCAGCTCGCCATGGCCGAACGGGTTGTCGATCGCTTCGCGGATTTCCGGCATCCGCGCGTGCACCGGCCGCGTCCACGCCGGCGCGAGCACGTCGATGGCGGCGCCCGGATGCTGGCGTTGCAGTTCGGCGTACAGCGGTTGGGCCATGATGGCGTCGCCGACCCAGGCGGGGGCGACGATCAGGATTTGCTTCATCGTTAACAGCTCTCGGTGTGGGGCGCGGGGATGCGGTCATTGTGCGAGGGCGGTTGCGAGACCACAAGAAAGCGCGCGTCGATGTCGCCGCGATTGCAGACCTGATGGGCCTGCGTCGGGGCGATGTCCAGCCCCTGCCCGGCGGTGACGCGGTGTGTGACGCCGTCGACCTCGATCGCCAGTTCGCCGGCCAGTACGTAGAAGAACTGCCTTGCCCGGGCGTGGGCATGGCGCACTTCACTGCCGCCGGGCGGCACGCGCTCCTCGATCACCGACAGTCCGGTTTGCTTGACCAGATGCCAGCCGTCGCATGCATCGCCCCAGCGGTAGTGTTCTGCGTTGCTTGTATCGATCACGCGCATGATGCGTCCCCAAAAAGATAAAGCGGCGCATTGCGCCGCTTCAGACCTTGCTTCGTCCTCTGAAACCCGGTCGAGTGGGCCGGCGAGCCAAAGCAGATCGTTTGCACCCGAAGCGCCGAAACCGGAATGGACATCAAAGTCCATGAGGATTCTGGGCACCGGACGAAAGCGAGCTGCGCAGGCGCAGCGGCTCGATCGAGCGGGTTAGTGGCCCTTGATCACTTCGCCGGCCTTGAGGCGATAGTGCGTGCCACAGTACGGGCACAGGCCTTCGCCGGTCTTGCTCAGGTCGATGAACACGCGCGGATGCGAGTTCCACGACACCATGTTCGGCATCGGGCAGTGCAATGGCAGATCGTGTGCGGTGACTTCGATCTGGGTCTGGGTGTTTTCGTGTTGTTGCATCTTGGTGTTCCTGAATCAGGCCAGCGTCAGCCATTCGGCGCGTTTGGCGTCGCGGCCCTGGACGATGTCGAAGTAGCGCTTCTGGATTTCGGCGGTGATCGGGCCGCGCGTGCCGGCACCGATGGCGCGGTTGTCGAGTTCGCGGATCGGTGTCACTTCGGCGGCAGTGCCGGTGAAGAACGCTTCGTCGGCGATGTAGATTTCGTCGCGGGTGATGCGCTTTTCGATGACCTGCAGGCCCATCTCGGTCGCGATCTCGAACACCGTGTTGCGGGTGATGCCGTCGAGGCACGAGGTCAGGTCCGGCGTGTACAGCTTGCCCTTGCGCACGACGAAGATGTTTTCGCCGGAACCCTCGGCCACGTAGCCGTCGACGTCGAGCAGCAGCGCCTCGTCGTAGCCGTCGCGGGTCGCTTCGGTGTTGGCGAGGATCGAGTTCATGTAGTTGCCGTTGGCCTTGGCCTTGCACATCGTGATGTTGACGTGATGGCGGGTGAAGCTCGAGGTCTTGACGCGGATGCCGCGCTCGATGCCTTCGGCGCCCAGATATGCGCCCCACGGCCAGGCGGCGACGATGATGTGCACGTCGTTCGCCGGCGGTGCAACGCCGAGCTTGCCCGAGCCGTAGAAGGCCATCGGGCGCAGATAACACGACGCCAGCTTGTTCTCGCGGACGACGGCGAGCTGCGCTTCGTTCAGTTCTTCCTTGCCGAACGGCAGGTTCATGCCGAGGATCTTGGCCGAATTGAACAGCCGGTCGGTGTGATCCTGCAGGCGGAAGATGGCCGCGCCCTTGTCGGTTTCGTACGCGCGTACGCCCTCGAATACGCCCATGCCGTAGTGCAGCGTATGGGTCAGTACGTGCGTGGTCGCTTCGCGCCACGGGACCAGTTTGCCGTCATACCAGATGACGCCGTCGCGGTCGGCCATCGACATAGGTGTTCTCCTGCGAATTCGGGGGACGTAAAGGTGAAAATTGTAGCTGAAAAGCACGGCTGTCAGCGAGCCGGCTGTATCAGCGAGGCCACCATGTCGCGGCCAGCATGCCCAGCGCCACGGCAAGCAGCACCAGCGCGAAGCCGCGCTGGACCCGCTGCGGGCTGACGCGGGCAATCAGGCGCCGGCCGGTGATCATGCCGGCGACGGTTGCGATGAGAAAGGGCAGGGCAACGGCCAGCGGCAGCGCGCGGCCCTGCCACAGCGCTGCGGCAATGCCGCCGCAGCCGACCAGTGCAATGACGAAGAGCGAGGTCGCAACAATCGCGTGCATGCCCAGATTGCTCAGCCGGCGCAGCGCCGGAACGATGATGAAGCCGCCGCCGACGCCGAGCAGGCCGGTGGCGAAACCCGCCAGTGCGCCGACGACGGTGATCGCTGCTGCAGTCGCGGGCGTCCAGACCAGTCGGCCGCTGTCGGGGTCGACCCGGCAGGGCGGGTACGCGCGATCGTCATCGTGCCTTGGCAGGAGCAGCCGGCCGGCAACGGTCAGCATCACCAGCGCAAACGCCGTTTGCAGCGCGGTGTGGGGCAGATGACGTGCGGCGGCCTGACCGGCTGCGGTCAGCGGGATGCCGGCCAGGGCCATCACCAGCGCCGCGCGGTAGCGCACCAGCCCGCGGCGGAAGCCTTCGAGTGCGCCGGTCGCCGCGCCGCCGGCAACGGCGAGCAGCGCCACGGGTGCAGCCTGCTGGACGCTCCAGCCCAGTCCTGCCATCAGCGCCGGTACCGCGAGTATGCCGCCGCCGGCGCCGCTGAGACCGAGCACAAGGCCGATCAGCAGGCCGAGCACGACGACGGTCATGCGCGGCCTCCGCGCCGGTGGGCGGTGGTCATCGGTGCCTGCCTCATTGCGGGTCGAGCGGAATTTTCAGGTACCGCGTGCCGTTTTGCTCCGGCTCCGGCAGGGCGCCGGCGCGGATGTTGACCTGGATGGCCGGCAGCATCAGTGCCGGAACGTCGAGCATGGCGTCGCGTTGCCGGCGCAGTGCGACGAAGGCATCGCGGTCGATGCCGCCGCCGATATGGACGTTGGTCGCGCGCTGTTCGGAGACGGTACTGGTCCAGCGCGGTGTTCTGCCTGCCGGTGCGTAGTCGTGACACATGAACAGCCGGGTTTGCGGCGGCAGCGCGAACAGGCGCTGGATCGAGTCGAACAGCGTGCCGGCGTCGCCGCCGGGGAAGTCGCAGCGGGCGGTGCCGACGTCGGGCATGAACAGTGTGTCGCCGACAAAGACCGCATCGCCGATCCGGTAGGCGACGTCGGCCGGTGTATGGCCCGGTACGAACAGCACCTCGGCTTCGAGTTCGCCGATGCGGAAGGTGCCGCCATCGGCAAACAGCCGGTCGAACTGGCGGCCGTCGGCCGGAAAGGCGTTACCGAGATTGAAGCGCGCGGCAAAAAACTGCTGCACGGTGCCGATCTGCTCGCCGATACCGATGCGGCCGCCCAGTCGCTCGCGCAGCCATGCCGCTGCAGACAGATGATCGGCGTGGGTGTGGGTTTCGAGTATCCACGCCAGCGTGAGCTTGTTGGCAACGAGGCAGTCGATCAGACGCTGTGCCGAATGGCTGCCGGTGCGGCCGGCGTTGGCGGCGTAATCGAGAACCGGATCGATGATCGCGGCCTGGCCGCCGATCCGGTCGTAGACGACGTAGCTGACCGTGCCGGTCACCGGATCGTGAAAACCTTCGATGTTCGGGCCGGGCGCGTCGTTCATGGTTGCCTCGCAGTGGTGTCCAATAATATATAAAACAATATAATATTATTTGGTATGATGTGTCCATCAGGTGAACCGGATACGACGACCATGAGTGCCGCCCCCCCCGAACTCGAACGGATGCGCAGTGCCGCCAG
The DNA here is from genome assembly GCF_016865585.1 of Jeongeupia naejangsanensis. GTDB lineage: Bacteria > Pseudomonadota > Gammaproteobacteria > Burkholderiales > Chitinibacteraceae > Jeongeupia > Jeongeupia naejangsanensis. The sequence goes on from NZ_JAESND010000007.1 coordinate 59,387, forward strand.
CGAGGCAGTGGATCTGCTGAAAACACTCGCCAATCAGGACCGCCTGCTGCTGCTGTGCCGGATGTCGCAGGGCGAGCGCAATGTCGGCGAGCTTGAGGCCGATCTGGACATCCATCAGCCGACGCTGTCGCAGCAGCTGGGGGTGTTGCGGCGCGCCGGTCTGGTCACGACGCGCAAGGATGGCAAGCAGGTCTATTACAGTTTGGCCAATGCTGCGGCGATCGCGGTGATTGGCACGCTCTACCAGCAGTTCTGCGGCAACGAGGAGGCCCGATCATGACCATAGACTGGAGTGCATTTACCCCGTGGAGCGCGCTGATCGGTGGCGCGCTGATCGGTCTGGCGGCCAGCCTGCTGGCGTTGGGCAACGGCCGGGTTGCCGGCATCAGCGGCATCGTTGGCGGGCTCCTGGCGCCGCAGCGTGGCGAAACGGCATGGCGGCTCGCCTTCGTCGGCGGCTTGCTCGCTGCGCCATGGGCGTACCGGCTGGTCGCGGCGATGCCGCGGCTGCGGTTCGACAGCAGCTGGGGCGTGCTGATCGTTGCCGGCCTGCTGGTCGGTTTCGGCTCCCGGCTCGGTTCGGGCTGCACCAGCGGCCATGGCGTTTGCGGCCTGTCGCGGCTGTCACCGCGCTCGTTCGTCGCAACCTTGACCTTCATGGCGGCCGGCTTCGCGACCGTGTTCGTCGTTCGTCACCTGATCGGAGCGTGACATGCTGAATCTGAGTGCATTGCTCGCCGGCTTGCTGTTCGGCCTGGGGCTGATCGTGTCGGGGATGGCCAATCCGGCCAAGGTGACCGGCTTTCTGGATCTGGCCGGGCGCTGGGATCCGTCACTGGGCGTGGTGATGGCCGGTGCCATCGGTGTCGGGCTGGTCGGCTTCGGTCTGGCGAAACGCCGGACCGTATCGCTGCTTGGGGCGCCGATGCAGCTGCCGGCGTCGACGGCGATCGACGCCAGACTGATCGCTGGTGCACTGATGTTCGGTATCGGCTGGGGACTGGCGGGCATCTGCCCGGGGCCGGCGCTCGTGGCGTTCAGCGCTGGTGCGCCGCAGGCGCTGGTCTTCGTACTCGCGATGCTGATCGGAATGGCCTTGCACCGGATCACGGCCGGTCGGCGCTGAGTGTGCTGCGGCGTTGCCGCACGCAGCGACTGTAGCAACGACGACGGTCAGATCACCACGTCATCCTGTTCGCCGCTGCCATTCGGATCGAGATGGAAGGCGCCGGGCAGCAAGGCGCCGGCAGTGGTGACGTCGGTTTCGCCGCGCAGATTGGTCAGCACGACTTCGAGCGACGGTGTTCCGAGCTCGATCATCACCTGCCGGCAGGCGCCACACGGCGCGACCGGACCGTCGGTGTCGGCGACGACGGCGATCGTCGCGAAGTCGCCCGGCCGGCAGCCTGCGGCGACGGCCGCAGCCAGCGCGCTGCGTTCGGCACAGAGGCACAGGCCGTACACGGCGTTCTCGATATTGCAGCCATGAAATACCCGGCCGTCGTGAGTCAGCACGGCGGCACCGACAAGGAAACGAGAATACGGTGCGTAGGCTTTCAGCCGTGCCGCCTTCGCTTCGTCGAGCAGTTGGTAGCGGTTCATTGGACGCTCTCCCTGGTCCGTCGTTGACTGGATGAGGTCAGCATATCGCTGACGGCGATACGCTGCGGGGTAATGTTGCCATGGCCGGAAACGACAATGCCCGCGATGCGGGCATTGTCGTTTCCGGTGACGCCTTACTGTGATTCGCCGTCCGGCACCACGCGGTTGGCGAGGTAATGCGCGCGGCGCGCTTCCTTCTCGATCAGCTTGGCGGCGCGGGCTTCGGCCAGCTCGGCTTCCTTCGCGGCGCGCTTGGCCTTCGCGAGTTCGGCGGCGGCCTTCTGTTCGGCCTTCACCGCTTCGCGCAGCGCGGCTTCGGCCGCTTCCATCGCGGCGACTTCCTCGCGGCTCATCCCCGGGCCGGTCTTTTCGAACCAGGCGATCGATTCGACGTGCGCGGTGTGCGGGAACATGTTGATGACGCCGGCGGCCTTGAGCGTGTAGCCCTTGACGTTGACGAGCACGTTGGCGTCGCGCGCCAGGGTCGACGGACTACAGGAGACATAGACGATGCGCTTCGGGCCGTGCTCGGCGCTGATGGCCTTGACCAGATCGATGGCGCCGTCGCGCGGCGGGTCGATCAGCATCTTGTCGAAGCGGCCGAGCTTGGTCAGCCATTCTTCGGTCATCTCGAACAGGTTGGCGACGGCGAAGTCGGTCATGTGATCGAGCTGGTTGTGGCGCGCGCCCTCGAACGCGCGCTCGACCAGCTGCTTGCTGCCTTCCATGCCGAGCACCTTGGCGCCGCGGCGGGCGATCGGCAGCGTGAAGTTGCCGAGGCCGCAGAACATGTCGGCGATCACTTCGCCCGGCTGCGGATCCAGCATATTGATCGCGCGCTCGACCATCACGCGGTTGACCGCGTGGTTGACCTGGGTGAACTCGGTCGGCTTGAACGGCATTTCGATGCCGTACTCGGGCAGCGTGTAGCTGAGCATCGGCGCATTTTTCGGATACAGCGGGTAGGCGGTGTCCGGGCCCTTCGGCTGCAGCCAGATCTGCACGTTCCACTGATCGGCGTAGGCCTTGAAGTGCGCTTCGTCGTCGGCCGTGATGTCGACCATATTGCGGAACACCAGCACGGTGACGTTCTCGCCGACGGCGACTTCGATCTGCGGCATCTGCGTGACGATCGACAGCTTGGCGACGAGGTCACGCAGTGCCGGCAACTGCTTCGCGACATGCGGTACCAGCACGTGGCACTCGGTCATGTCGGCGATGTAGCGCGAGCGCTTTTCGTGGAAACCGACCAGCACGCCGCCCTTCTTGGCAACATGGCGTACCGACAGGCGGGCGCGGTGGCGGTAGCCCCAGGCCGTGCCGTAGATCGGCGGCAGGCTGGTCTCGGCGTCGACATGGCCGATGCGCTCGAGGTTGTCCTCGAGAATGCGCTGCTTGGCGGCGACCTGTGCACCGAACTCCATGTGCTGGATCGAACAGCCGCCGCAGACGCCGAAGTGCGGGCATTTCGGCGTGGTGCGCATGAAGCTCTCGTTGTGGATCTCGAGCGCCTGGGCGTTTTCGAAGTTGGGCTTCTTGCGGTAACTCTGGAAGCTGACCGTTTCGAACGGCAGGGCGCCGTCGATGAAAATCGTCTTGCCATCGACGTGCGCGATGCCATGACCTTCGTGGTCGAGTGATTCGATGCGGGCAGTGGGATGCGACATGTTGCGTAAATGGCAGGAAAACCGCCGATTATACCTGCCCGTACACAAACGGCGCGGCCGTCTGGCGTGGCTTGTTTATGATGACTCGGCGATAACTTTGTGCGTATGTAAGCAATGAGTCGAAAATCATATCTTCAGTTTGATGCACTCGTTCAGGCAGACAGCTGGGAGCTGTTTTCGCTTGCCGTCGTCGACGCCACCCTGAACGCGTTCGATGCGTCCCGCGTTTTCCTGATCCTGCCCGACGTCGGCGAGCCGCGCGTCCATGCGCAGGCGGTGGCCGGCCAGCGTGCGCTGTCGTTTGCCGAGCCGCAATTGCCCGAAAGTTTCTTCGGACTGCCGGTCGATGAACTCGAGTGGCAGCTGAACAAACCGGAAATCTCGATCCGCCCGATTGATTATCAGGCGGCGGAAATCTGGGACGACACAAGCTGCAACGGCCAGCACCGCTACCGCCTGCTGCTGCCGCTGGTATCGCAGGGGCGGCTGGCTTGTGTGCTCTATGTCGAGTTCACGTCGCTGGCGCCGACCGAAGGGCTCGTCGGTTCGGCCTCGTTCCGCCGCGAGTGCGAGGCGCTGGCGGCGCTGGTCGCCGAGCGCTGGACGACGGTGCTCGACGGCCAGAGCCGTTCGCTCGACGAAATGACCGGCAGGCTGCAAGCCAGCCTCGCGCGGGCCGAGGATTACCGCGGCCTGCTGCAGCGGCTGCATCAGGTGACCTTGCGACTGGCCGAAGCGCCGGATCTGGATGCGCTGTACCACCGCGCGGTGACGCTGGGGCTGGCCGAACTCGACATTGACCGGATGGCGATTTTCGAGGCGAACGACGAGCGCAACGAAATGCGCGGTACCTACGGCACCGACAACAACGGCGAGGTGATCGACGAGCGCTGGTTCATCAGCCCCTTGCCGCAGCACAAAATGCTCGACGAAAGCCGGCGCCGTCCCGGCGAGGTGGTCGTCAACGAGGATGCGGCGCTGTACTACGACAAAATCGTCGTCGGCCGCGGCTGGAACGCGATGATCGGGCTGTGGATCGATGACAGGATGATCGGCTGGATCGCCGCCGACAACTTCCTGCGCCGCAGGCCGCTGCAGCCCTACCAGCGCGAAGTGCTCAAGCTGTTCGCGTCCATCGTCTCGCAGTTCATCGGCAACAAGCAGGTCGAGGCCGAGATGCTGGCGCTGAACGCGCGGCTGTCGCAGCAGACGCAGGAACTGGCCAGCGCGCGCGACGAGGCCGAAGCGGCCAGCCACGCCAAGAGCGCCTTTCTGGCGACGATCAGCCATGAAATCCGCACGCCGCTCAACGGCATGCTCGGCTTCCTGCAACTGCTGGGCGATACGCCCCTGACGCTCGATCAGCGCGATTTCGTCGAGACCATCGCACAGTCGGGCGATACGCTGATGTCCCTGATCAACGACCTGCTCGACTATTCGAAAATCGAATCGGGCAAGTTCACGCTCGAGTCCAGACCCTTCGACCTGAGGGTCGTCACCGCCGAGGTCTGCACCATGCTGGCGGCGCGCGCGGCCGAGAAGCGGCTCGATCTGCTGCTCGACGTCAAGCAGGTCGCCGATCCCGGGTATCTGGGCGATGCGGTCCGCTTCAAGCAGGTGCTGGTGAACCTGATCGGCAATGCGCTCAAGTTCACCGACCGGGGCCAGGTGAGCGTGCAGTTGTCGACCGGCGAGGAGGGCGAGCTGCGGGTGGTCGTCACCGACACCGGTCAGGGTATCGCCAGCGACAAGCAGTCGTCGCTGTTCCAGCGCTTTTTCCAGGCCGAGTCCGGGTCGACGAGGCGGCATGGCGGGACCGGGCTGGGGCTGGCGATCAGCAAGCTGCTGGTCGAGCTGATGGGCGGGCGGATCGGCGTGCATACGGTGCCCGGTGCCGGTTCGTCGTTCTGGTTCACCTTGCCTGCCAATGTCTCCAGCCACGCCAGCGGCTGGGGAGCGAACTGGCTGCCGGCCGGTGCCGATACCGCTTTTCTGGCAGGCCGGCGCTTTGCCTGGCTCGGCCCGAGTACCTATCGCCGCAATATCGAAGCCTTCCTGTGCGACTGTGGCGTCGAGTGGGTCGATCCGCACTCGGCGCAGCTGGTCATCGCCGACGAGGCCTATGCAACGGATATTCCGGCCGACAAACATCGATTGCTGCTGTGCTGGAGCGCCGGGGTCGTCGCCCGGCCCGGCGAGCGCAGACTGAAGAAACCGGTCATCGGTTACGGGGTGCTCATCCGCCAGCTCTACGCGCTGCTGGTGCATCCGCTGATGCTGGAAGCGCGGCCGCTGAGCCTGCAGCCCGAGCCGATGCCGTTGCGACGCATCCTGCTGGCCGAGGACAGCCCGGTGAACCAGCGGGTGATCGAAGTGTTCCTGAACCGGCTCGGCCACGAGGTGGCGATTGCCGCCAACGGCGCCGAGGCGCTCAAGCTGGCCGCGAGCCAGCGGTTTGATCTGGTGCTGATGGACTGGCAGATGCCGGTGATGGACGGCATCGAGGCCACCCGGCGTTTGCGTGCCGATCCGGTCAGCCGGCACTGGCCGATCATCGCGCTGACCGCCAATGCCAATCAGGACAGCGAGCAGATGTGCCGCGATGCCGGCATGAATGCCTTCCTGCCCAAGCCGGTCGATCTCGGCCGGCTGCAGTCCCTGCTCCGCGAGCTGCTGGGCAAGACCGAACCGGTGGCTTGGCACGCCTTGCCCAGTTGAATCCGCCGCACTGATTTGGCAGGCCGACGCGCGCATACTGCCCGCACCGTTCCGCATTCAGGAGTCCCGCCATGACCTTGCAGCAAAAACTCGGTTTCGATGCCGATGCCCGTGTGTTGATCCTGCACGCCGACGATATCGGCATGTGCCAGGCCACGGTGTCGGCCTGGGCCAGCCTCGTCGAGTTCGGCCTGATGACGTCGGCGTCGTCGATGCCGGCCTGCAGCTGGTTTCCGTCAACGGCGCTGGCTGCCAAGCCGCTTGGTCAGCGGGCCGACCTGGGCGTGCATCTGACGCTGAACTGCGAATGGGACCACTACCGCTGGGGACCGATCACGCGTACGACGCCCGAGGACGGATTGACCGGGCCGGAAGGCTATTTCCATCCGCTGGCCAAACCGACGCACGAACACGCCCGCGTTGACGCGGTCCGGACCGAACTCACCGCGCAGATCGACAGGGCGATTGCCGCCGGCGTCGAGCTGACCCACCTCGATTCGCACATGCTGACGATGTTCAGCCCGGCGCTGCTGCCGGTCTACCTTGATCTGGCGCACCAGTACCGCTTGCCGCCGCTGATTCCGCGCTGGAGCGCGGCCGACATCGCCGAATGGTGCGTGCTTGATCCGGCGGTGGCCCAAACGATGCATGAACAACTCACGGTACGCGAAGCTGCTGGCGAAACGGTGCTGATCGACAGCTTCAATGCGCTGCCGTTCGACGAGGCCTTCGAGCTGGAAGAGCGGCGCAGCTGGGCATTGAAGTGGCTCGATACACTCGAAGCGGGCGTGCATTGCCTGGTCGGTCACCCGGCCGACGATACACCGGAGCTGCGCGCGATTGCCGCCGACTGGCGGGTCCGTACCGGTGACCGGGCACTGTTTGCCGATCCGCTGTTCCGCGATGCCATCGCCGAGCGTGGCTTCAAGCTGATCGGCCTGCGCGAGATCCGCGACGCGGCCTACCCGCGCTGAACCCGATGTACTGCACGCAAGCCGGCGTCGTGACGCCGGCTTATTTTTTTTCGAGATTCTTGGTCATGACCTTGCCATTGATGAACTGGATGGCAATCGTCGTATCGCCACCTTGCCAGGTCGCGCTTTCGCCGCTGATCCCGAACACGCTGCCGCCGTCGGTGCTTTTGGGATCGCCCAGCAGTTTCACGACGTCCTCGCGTTGCATGCCGGTGGTGATTTTCTGGTAGTTCTCGCTGGTGACCTTGGAGCAGGCGGTCAGTGCGAAAGCAAGCAGCAGGGCGGTGATCAGGCGCATCTGGGATATCCGTTTAGGGCTGGGCAGCGCGCTACCTTAGCAGATTGGCGTGCTTCCGGTTGTGGGTCGCATCACCTGCCGTACGGGTAAGCGGCTATAAAACGTCCAGTCAGCCTGCTGCTAGCATGAACCACCGTTTTGCGGAGGCGCAGCATGAAGCACAGGGGATGGCTCGGCAGTATTCTGATGATGGCGGCGCTTACCGCGCTGGCCAGGCAGCCGGTGGCAACCGGTCATGGCGGCGCGGTCGCGACGATTTCCGATCCGGCCAGCAAGGCCGCGATGGAGATCCTCAATGCCGGCGGCAATGCGGTCGATGCCGCCGTTGCCGCTGCCGCAGCCCTGGGTGTGACCGATCCGTTCAGCTGCGGTGTCGGCGGCGGCGGTTTCATGATGATTTACTCGGCCAGGGACAAGCGGGTGATTACCATCGATCACCGCGAGTCGGCGCCGCGCTCGTTCAGCCCGACGGTGTTCCAGAAGAACGGCAAGGCGCTCGAGTGGGACGACGTGGTGCCCAACGGCATCGCCGTCGGCGTTCCCGGCACGGTACGCGGCTGGGACGAGGCCTTGCGTCGCTATGGCACGATGAGTTTTGCCCAGGTCCTCAAGCCGGCGATCCGTATTGCCGAACAGGGGTTCAGGATCGAACCGAACTTCAACCGCATCACCCGGCTGAACGAGGCCAAGTTCGCCCGCTTCAGTTCGACCAGCAAGCTCTACCTCAAGGACGGCAAGGCGTTGCCGGTCGGTACGCCGTTCAGGAATCCGGACATGGCGCGGACTTATCGCGCCATTGCGAAGGGCGGCGTCAACGCTTTCTACGAAGGCCCGATCGCGCAGGCCGTCGTCGATGCGGTCAATCTGCCGCCGGCGACCAGCGGTACCAGGGTGATGGCCGGGGCGATGACGCTGGCCGATCTGCAGGACTACGAAGCACGGTTCCGGCAGCCCATCGTCTCGACCTACCGCGGCTACGAGGTCTACGGCATGCCGCCGCCGTCGTCGGGCGGGATTGCGATTGCCGAGGCGCTGAACATTCTCGAAACGTTCGACTTTTCACGCATGACGCGCGTTCAGGCGCAGCACCTGTATCTCGAGGCCAGTCGGCTGGCCTTTGCCGACCGCAATGCCTATGTCGCCGACGCCGAGTATGTCGACGTGCCGGTGGCCGGGCTGATTGCCAAGGATTTCGCCCGAGAGCGCGCCAAGCTGATCGATCCGAAGCGGGACCGCGGCCCGGTGACGCAAGGCGATCCCTTCGCCTTCCAGCAGGACCCGTCGGTGCCGTTGCGCCCGGCGCCCAAGCGCGCGCCCGAACCGGCCCACACCACCCACCTGACGGTCAGCGACAAGCAGGGCAATATCGTTGCCTACACCTTCACGATCGAGGACTGGGGCGGCAGCGGCATCGTCGTGCCCGGTTACGGTTTCCTGCTCAACAACGAAATGACCGACTTCGACTTCAGCGGCCCGGCGCCGAACGTACCCGAAGCCGGCAAGCGTCCGCGTTCGAGCATGAGCCCGACCATCGTGTTCAAGGACGGTAAGCCGGCGTTCACGCTGGGCTCGCCGGGTGGTTCGACCATCATCACGACAGTACTGCAGACGATTTTCAACCACGTCGACCTTGGCATGCCGCTGGCCGATGCGGTGGCCGCGCCACGGATGTCGCAACGCAATCGTGACAAGGTGGAGGTCGAATCGCTGCTCCGTTTCATCGGCAGCGACGAAGCCCGCGCACTGGAGGCCTATGGTCATGTGTGGGACGAGAGCGACCAGATCGGCGCCGCGAATGCGATCGGCTTCAATGACGACGGCAGCGTCACGGCGGTCAGCGAGCCCAAGCGCCACGGCGGGGGGAGTGCCATCGTCCAGCGCAGATAGCCGCTGGGACTTCAGGCAAAAGAGAAGGGCGGGAAAACATCCCCGCCCTTTTTCATGGCTTGCACCGCTTGCCGCAGTGCCTGTTTTGCATCGCGCCGCCTGACCTTTTCGGTCTTTTCATGCGCGCCGGCCTTGCGCTGACCGGCCGCGACCGCGAACGGATTGCGCGGTACCAGGGTGTTGCCGATTTTCTTCATGGATGTGTCCTTCAGATTGCGTTGCTGCCACGCCGCAGCATACCGACGATGTTCAAACCTCGCATCAGATAGCCGGCGTAGCGCTCGGCCAGCGCGGTGGGCATGGTATCCGCTTCGATGCGGGTAAAGCCGATCTGGCCGTAGAAGCCTTCGAGATGGGCATAAGGCAGGCAATAACACGACCGGTCCATCATCGTCGCAAGGGTGTGCAGCATCGCGGTACCCAGACCGCTGCGTTGATGTGCGGGATGAATCTGCATGCCACGCAAGCACCAATCGTCGTCCAGCGGTGACAGCCGGACGACGCCGACGATTTCGTCGCCATCCCTTGCCAGCAGAACGCGATCCGTTGCCGCAATCGCATCGCCGCCGTAGCCGCGGGCGTCGTAGAAGCGCTGTGCTTTGTACAACTCTTCCGCGGTGGCGAAGGCGATGGTGTGCGTCAGCTGTTGGGCCACGGCGTGAGGATTTCGAAGCCGTCGTCGGTCACCGCGATCATGTGTTCCCACTGCGCCGACAGCGAGCCGTCGCGCGTGACCACGGTCCAGCCGTCGGCCAGTTGGTGCACGTCCGCGCCACCGGCGTTGATCATCGGTTCGACCGTGAACGTCATGCCCTTCTTCAGCAGCAGCCCGGTCCCGGCGCGGCCGTAATGCAGCACTTGCGGGTCTTCGTGGTAGATCTTGCCGATGCCGTGGCCGCAGTACTCGCGGACGACCGAATAGCCGGCCGCTTCGGCCAGCGTCTGGATCGCGTGGCCGACGTCGCCGAGGCGGGCGCCGGGGCGGACGGCGTGAATGCCGGCCATCATGGCATCGAAGGTGACGTCGGCAAGCCGTTTTGCGGCCGGGCTCGGTGTGCCGGCGAAATACATCCGGCTGGTGTCGCCGTGCCAGCCGTCCTTGATCACAGTGACGTCGATATTGACGATGTCGCCGTCCTTGAGGATGTCGCGCGGGCTGGGAATGCCGTGGCAGACGACCCCGTTGATCGAGGTGCACAGGGTCTTCGGAAAACCGTGATAGCCGACATTGGCCGGCGTGGCCTTCTGCTTTTTGGTGATGTGTTCGAAGCAGCGACGGTCGAGTTCCTCGGTCGACACGCCGGGAACGACATACTCGCCGATCATTTCCAGCACTTCGGCGGCAAGCTGGCCGGCGACGCGCATCTTGGCGATCTGGACTTCGGATTTCAGGCTGACGGACATGCGGTTTTCCTTGCTGTACAACCGCCATTGTCCCACAGCGCCCCGGACAAGGCAGCCGGTTGCGACCGATTCCCGTTCAGTGGCAATGCGTGGCGGATCGGCGACGCATCGGCGGGCGAGGCCCGCAGCCCGGCGCGCATTCCGTAATATGACGTTTTTGTGCACGTTGACGAGATGCCCATGAACGGTCAGCCCCGCGTTTACATTGGCTGCTACGGCGATGCCGAGCAGGCAACGATCCATGCTTTCGCTTTTGATGCCGACCATGGCCGCCTGCTGCCGCTGCAGCAACTGGCCGGGGTGGGCAATGCCTCGTATCTGCTGCCGGCCGACGACCGCCTGTATGCGGTCAGCGAAACCGCGACCGGCGAGGTGGTGGCGCTGGCCGTCGACGCCGATGGTCGGCTGAGCGAGATCAATCGCGTCTCCAGCGGGGGCGACTCGCCGTGCTATCTGGCCAAAACCGGCAATGCCCTGCTGGTGGCCAACTACTTCGGTCACAACGCCGCCTTGCTGCCGCTGACTGTCGAGGGCCAAGTCAGGAAGATCGTCAGCGAAGTCCGCCATCAGGGTGCCAGCGGTGTCGACGTCGAACGGCAGGATGCACCGCATCTGCACAGCATTACCCCAAGCCCGGACGGTCGGTTTGCACTGGTGTGCGATCTGGGCCGCGACGAAATCGTCGTTTACCGGATCGACGGGCAGCAGCTGTTGCCGCATGGTGTGGTAAGTACCGCGCCCGGCGACGGTCCGCGTCATCTGCTGTTCGACGCGGCGGGGCGATTCGTCTATGTCGTTGGCGAGCTGACCAGCACCGTACTGGTCTACGCCTGGCAGGATGGCGCGCTCGTACATCGCCAGACCATCTCGTCGCTGCCGGCCGGTTTTGCCGGTGCGAATACCGGCGCCGAATTGCAGCTCAGCCCGGATGGTGCCTTCCTGTACGCGTCGAACCGGGGGCATGACAGCATCGCGACGTTCCGGGTAGCCGATGGCCTGCTAGAGGTAGTGGGCCAAACGCACTGCGGCGGACAGATGCCGCGCAATTTCGCTTTGTCCCCCTGTGGCGGCTGGTTGCTGGTGGCGAATCAGGCCAGCGGCAATCTGGCACTCTTTGCCCGCGCTGCCGATGGTGTACTGACACAGGCCCCGCTTGATGTGCAGCTCGACCGGCCGGTCTGTGTGAAGTTCGCCTGAGTGAACGCGCGGTGAGTGACCCGCTGGCCGAGTTCCAGCAGCACCGGGCGAGGCTGTTCGGCCTCGCTTACCGGATGCTCGGTACGCGTCACGACGCTGACGATGTGCTGCAGGATGCCTGGCTGCGCTGGCAGTCGGGACGGCCTGCGGAACTGGTTTCAAGCGAGGCGTGGCTGGTGACGCTGGTGACCCGCCTGAGTATCGATCGCCTGCGCCAGGCCAGGCAGGAGCGGGCGGTGTACTCGGGGCCATGGCTGCCCGAACCGGTGGCCGAGCCGATCGAGCCCCGCTCGCCGGCCGACGTGCTCGAACACTACAACGACGTCTCGATCGCCTTCATGACCCTGCTCGAACGGCTCGGCCCCGACGAGCGCGCGGCGTTCCTGCTGCGCGAGGTGTTCGACACCGACTACGCCGAAATCGCGGTGATGCTGGACAAACGCGAGGACAGCTGCCGCCAGCTCGTCAGTCGTGCCCGGCAGCGGATCGAGGCCGATCGGCCGCGCTTTGCCGTCAGCCGCGATGCGCACCGTGCGCTGCTGGCCCGGTTTGCCGCAGCGGCGCACAGCGGTGACGTCTCCGAGCTGGCACCGCTGTTCAGCACCGATGTGGTGCTGGTCGGCGATGGTGGTGGCAAGGTGTTCTCGGCATTGCGGCCACTGCTTGGCCCGGACCGGCTGGCGATGCTGTTCCATGCCATCGCCCGGCGCAACGGCGATTGTTGCCGGTTTGTCGAGACCGAGATCAACGGCGAGCCCTGTCTGGCACGTTACGTCGATGGCGTGCTCGACACGGTCTACTGCTTCGTCACCGATGGCGTGCAGATCCGCGAGGTCTACGTATTGCGCAATCCGGACAAGCTGGCCGGTCTGTACTGATTTTTTTTCGCCGCACCTGTCACAAACGAAAGGGCAGGGACGTCTTGTTGGTGAAGCCTCCATTCGGAGGACCCACAACAGGAGCTGTCCCATGTCTGCCCGTCTCAACTATCGCGCCCTCGCACCCAAGGCCCACCGCGGTTTCGTCGACACCAGCATCGCACTGGGCGAATCGTCGCTCGGCAAGGTGCTGATCGACCTCGTCTACCTGCGCGTTTCGCAACTGAATGGTTGCGCCTACTGCGTCAATCTGCACGGCAATGACTTGCTCAGGGCCGGTGAATCGTTCGCACGCGTCAACAGCGTCTCCGCATGGCACGAAGCGCCTTTCTATTCCGAACGCGAACGCGCCGCGCTGGCTTGGGCCGAGTCGGTCACGCTGATCCGCGAAACCCGCGCAGCAGATACCGAGTTCGATGCACTGAAGGCGTTGTTCAGCGAGCAGGAAATTGCCGAACTGACTTATGCGGTTGCGCTGATGAATGCCTTCAACCGGATGGCGGTGGGCATGCGGATGCCGGTACCGATGGAGGGTTAGCTGACGAGGCCGGCGCTCGCCGACCGTATTGATGACGTTGGAATGCGTGCGAATGCAGTGTTGTGCCTATGTGCTGTCAATGGTGTCAGTCGTTACATCTTTCTTCAATTGAAAGTAAACTTGCCGTCGTTTTGACGATTACTTTTCAAATACTGGTGGAAAGATGCAGCAATTGAAGCGTGGTGTGGTGGTGGCTCTGGCAGCGGCGGGGTTGTTGTCGGCGTGTGGTGGTGGCGGTGGCGGGAGTGACTCCGGTTCGACACCGACGCCGACGCCATCACCGTCGGTCAAGACACTGAGCGGCACCGCCGCGACCGGCGCGCCGATCGTCGGTACGCTGACGATCAAGGATGCGACCGGCAAGCTCAAGGATGTCGTGATTGCAGCTGATGGCAGCTACAACATCGATGTCAGCGACATGACTGCGCCGCTGATCCTGCGAGCGAAGGGAACCGTTGCCGGCCGTACCGTTACGCTGTATTCGGCGGCAATGAGCGCCGACCTGAACAAGACGGTCAACGTCACGCCGTTTACCGATTTGATCCTTGCCAATGTCGCCGGTGGCTTGGCCGAAGCGCTGTTCAACGGGGCCGGGAGCAAGAAGCTCACCGACGCCGATCTGGCTAGGCAGCAGCAAATCCTGCGGGACCGTCTGTTGCCGGTACTGAAGAAGCTCGGACTGGCCGACAGCATCGACCTGCTGCATACCGTGTTCAAGGCCGACAAAACCGGCCTCGATGCTGCGCTGGACATCCTCAAGGTCGATATCGATCCCGATACGCTGGTCGCGACGATTCGCAATACGCTGACAGGCGATACGGTCAAGGATGACGTGAGCAGCCAGACCGACACTGGTGCGCTGCCCGAGCCGCTGGGGGACCTGACCCAATCGCAGAAGGACCTCGTCGAACTGCAGGCGGCGTTCAAGAACTATGTTGCATTGTTCAATCAGGGCGACACGCCTTCGGTCCGAGAGCAGCTGGCAGCGCTGATTGCCGATGACTATCTCGACAACGGCGACCGCAAGCAGGACGTACTGAATGCACTGGCCAAGGGCGACCAGCTCGGTGCCAACTTCGATTTGCTCAGCGTGGATGTGGCGAAGGCCAAATACTGTTTCCGGTATTCGATCGATGATCACAAGAGTACGGAGCCGGGCTCGAACAGCAATTGCGCCCTCAAGGCGCTGGACGGCAAGTGGCGGCTGGCCGGCAATGGCCGTCTGGTGGAAATCAGTGTGGGTTCCTTTGCATACTGGTTCCCGGCCAGAAACACCGTGTCCAACGGTGTCAGCGTCGGAATCAGGGATGCGCATAACCTTGCCCGTTATGCGGTGGCGACCGGTCCGGGCTTCCCTGATGGCGGGGTGGCACTGGTCAACAATGCACCGTCCAACGACTGGTACAAGTTCGAAAACCAGGCGTATGGATACGACATCCTGGACTCAGGATTCGGCCTTGATCTCGGCAAGGTGGTGAAGGGCGGTGTTTACACTGTGACCCTGTATGCAGAGAAGGGCGCGCCTCAGCCGTTGGCGGTGTATCAGGAAAAACTCGACGTTGCGCCACTGCCGGACGACATCGTCAAGCTCATCCCGGCCCTGCGCTTTCCGAGCATTACTTCTCCGAAATCGGTCAGTGATGTCAGTGGTGCTTCGTTCACGTTGTCGTGGACCTTGCCGTCACGGAGCAAGACACGCTGGGCGCAGGTTCTCGCCGGCATGGAGGATTTTTACGTTTTCTATGGCGATGAAGGCCGGACTGTAACCAGCAAGCGCTTCGATCGCGTCAGCGCCAAGCCGGTGATGACAGGAACGGCGTGGGTGCAGGTTGTCGACAAGGACGGACGCCACTTTGGGACGACGCAGGAGTTGACGGGCGGGGCGGTCAACAATCAGCTCAGCCGCAGTGCAAAGCCGGCCGGCGTGCTGGCTGTCGGGGCAAATCGCGCGGCACCCTGATTCAAGCGCTGACGTAAAAAAGCCGGCGTCAGCCGGCTTTTTTACGTCCCCGTATCAGAACCGCACATCTGCGTATTCCTCGCCCTTCTTCTTGAACACGCTGGCGGCAAACGGGCACAGCGGCAGGATTTTCATGCCGTTGGTGCGGGCATGCGCAACCGCAGCGTCGACGAGCTGGTAGCCGACACCCTGTCCGCCGTAGGCAGCATCCACGTCGGTGTGGTCGATGATGAAACGGTCGTCGCCCAGCGGCGAGTAGGTCATTTCGGCTGCGACCTTGCCGGCGTCGACGGCGACGAAGCGGTGGTTGGCGGGTTCGTGAACGATGGTTAACGTGGCCATCCTTGGCTCCGGTGTGAAGGGAAAGCGTTCAGCCTAGCATGACGGCAGCAACAAAAAACCGGCCAGAAGGTCGGTTTTTTTTCATGGTGCGGTGGGTACGGTGATCAGCCGACCCACTTGCGCGCGTTGCGGAACATCCGCAGCCATGCGCCGTCCTCGCCCCAGTTCTCCGGATGCCACGAGTTCTGCACGGTGCGGAACACGCGTTCCGGGTGCGGCATCATGATCGAGAAGCGGCCGTCGGCGGTGGTGACGCCGGCGATGCCTTGCGGGCTGCCGTTCGGGTTCAGCGGGTAGGTCTCGGTGACCTTGCCGCCGTGATCCACGTAGCGCATCGCGACGATGGCCTGCTTGATGTCGCCCTGCTGGCTGAAGTTGGCAAAGCCTTCGCCGTGGCTGACGACGACCGGGACTTGCGTGCCGGCCATGCCGCCGAAGAACAGCGACGGCGAGTCGGTCAGTTCGGCCATGACGAAGCGCGCTTCGAACTGTTCGCTCTGGTTGCGGGTGAACTTCGGCCATGCCTGCGCGCCCGGGACGATGCCCGAGAGGTTGGCCATCATCTGGCAACCGTTGCAGACGCCGAGGCCGAAGGTGTCGGCGCGGTTGAAGAAGGCTTCGAACTCGCTGCGGGCACGATCGTTGAACAGGATGGACTTGGCCCAGCCTTCGCCGGCGCCGAGCACGTCGCCGTAGCTGAAGCCGCCGCAGGCAGCGAGGCCGGCGAAGTCGGCCAGCGAGACGCGGCCGGCGATGACGTCGCTCATGTGCACGTCGGTCGCGGCAAAGCCGGCGCGGGTGAACGCGGCAGCCATTTCGACGTGACCGTTGACGCCCTGTTCGCGCAGGACGGCAACGCGCGGCTTGGCGCCGGTATTGATGAACGGCGCGGCGATGTTGTCCGACGGGTCGAACGACAGTTTGGCGAACAGGCCCTTGTCACCCTTGGCGTCGAGCTGTGCGTATTCCGAATCGGCGCAGGCCGGGTTGTCGCGCAGGCGCTGGATGCGCCAGCTGGTTTCCGACCACGCCTTGTGCAGCGCGACGCGGCCTTCTTCCAGCACCAGACGGTTGCGCTTCTTGATCTTCAGCTTGTCGTCGTGGTTCAGCGTGCCGATCACGTGCAGTTCGCTGCGAATGCCGACGTTGGCGAACGCGGCGATTACCGCAGCGGTGTCGCTGCGCTTGACCTGCAGCACGGCGCCGAGTTCTTCGTTGAACAGCACGCCCATCATCCGGCCGTTTTCGGCGCGGGCGATGTCTTCCGGCGTCAGTTCGTCTTCCTCGCGACCGCGGCGACGGCGTTCGATGCACAGCTCGTCGATTTCCAGCGTCACGCCGACATGGCCGGCGAACATCATTTCGCTGACCGTCGCGAACAGACCACCGTCCGAACGGTCGTGGTAGGCGAGGATGCGGCCATCGGCGTTGAGCTTCTGCACCGTCTCGAAGAACGACTTCAGGTGCGGCACGCTGACGACGTCCGGCGCCCACTGGCCGACCTGCTTGTACACCTGCGCCAGCGCCGAGCCGCCGAGGCGGCATTTGCCGTCGCCGAGGTCGATCAGGATCAGGTCGGTGTCGGCCTCGTTCTTCAGTTGCGGCGTCAGCACGCGGCGCACGTCGGTGACCGGGGCGAAGCCGGTGATCACCAGCGACAGCGGTGCAGTGACCTGTTTGGCCTCGTCGCCTTCGGACCAGACGGTCTTCATCGACATCGAGTCCTTGCCGACCGGGATCGACACGCCCAGCTCGCGGCACAGCTCGAGGCCGACGGCCTTGACGGTGTCGTAGAGGTTGGCGTCTTCACCGGGGTGGCCGGCCGGCGCCATCCAGTTGGCCGAAAGCTTGACGTCGCCGAGCTGGGCGATCGGCGCGGCGGCCAGGTTGGTCAGTGCTTCGGCGACGGCCATCCGGCCCGAGGCCGGACCCGAGATCAGCGCCAGCGGCGTGCGCTCGCCCATCGCCATTGCCTCGCCCAGATAGGTGTCGTAGCCCATCGCGGTGACCGCGACGTCGGCGACCGGCACCTGCCAAGGACCGACGAACTGGTCGCGCGCGGTGAAGCCGCCGACGGTACGGTCGCCGATATTGATCAGGAAGGATTTGTCGGCCACGGCGGGTAGCTGCAGCACGCGGTAGGCCGCTTCCTTCAGGTCGATGCCCGACGAGTCGAACACCTTCAGTTCCGGCTTGACCCGGGTGACGTCGCGGGTCATTTTCGGCGGCTTGCCGAGCAGCACTTCCATCGGCATGTCGACCGGCTTGTTGCCGAAATGCGGGTCTTCGACGACCAGCTGTTTTTCGTCGGTAACGCGACCGATCACCGCGTACGGGCAACGTTCGCGTTCACAGATCGCTTCGAACGCCAGCAGGTTGGCCGGCGAAATCGCCAGCACGTAGCGCTCCTGCGATTCGTTCGACCAGATTTCCTTCGGGCTCATGCCCTTTTCTTCGATGTTGACCTTGCGCAGATCGAACACGGCTCCCTGGCCGGCGTCGTTGACGAGTTCGGGGAAGGCGTTCGAGATACCGCCCGCACCGACGTCGTGGATCGACAGTACCGGGTTGTTTTCACCCTGCTGCCAGCAGCGGTCGATGACTTCCTGCGCGCGGCGTTCGATTTCCGGGTTGCCGCGCTGGACCGAATCGAAGTCGAGGTCGGCCGCGTTGGCGCCGGTTGCCATCGAGCTGGCGGCGCTACCACCCATGCCGATCAGCATGCCCGGGCCGCCGAGCTGGATCAGCAGGCTGCCGTCGGGCAGGCCGTGCTTGCCGACGTGCAGCGCGTTGATGTTGCCCATGCCGCCGGCGATCATGATCGGCTTGTGGTAGCCGCGACGCTCGCCGCCGAAGTCTTCCTCGAAGGTACGGAAGTAGCCGGCGATGTTCGGGCGGCCGAATTCGTTGTTGAACGCAGCGCCACCGATCGGGCCTTCGATCATGATGTCCAGCGCCGACGCGATGCGGTCGGGCTTGCCGTAGGCCGGGTCTTCCCAGGGCTGGACCGCGCCGGGGAGATTCAGGTTCGACACGGTAAAGCCGGTCAGGCCGGCCTTGGGCTTGGAGCCGCGGCCGGTTGCGCCTTCATCGCGGATTTCGCCGCCCGAGCCGGTTGCCGCACCCGGGAAGGGCGAGATCGCGGTTGGGTGATTGTGCGTTTCCACCTTCATCAGGATGTGGGTGGTTTCGTCGTGGTAGGCGTAATCGGCGCTGCCCGGCTGCGGGTAGAAGCGGCCGATCTTTGCACCTTCGATCACCGACGAGTTGTCCGAGTACGCGACCACGGTGCCGGCCGGGGCGGCCTTGTGGGTTTCGCGGATCATGCCGAACAGGCTGTACGGCTGCGCTTCGCCGTCGATCACGTAGTTGGCGTTGAAGATCTTGTGGCGACAGTGTTCGGAGTTGGCCTGCGCGAACATCGTCAGTTCGACGTCGGTCGGATTGCGCTGCAGGCGGGTGAAGTTTTCAACCAGATAGTCGATTTCGTCGTCCGACAGGGCCAGACCGAACTCGACGTTGGCTTTTTCCAGCGCCGGCTTGCCGCCTTTCAATACATCGACGGTCGCCAGCGGCTTCGGCTCGAAATGGCGGAACAGCTCGTTGCCGGCGTCCAGCGTTTCGAAGACCTGTTCGGTCATCCGGTCGTGGATCAGCGGCAGCAGCAGGTTCTTTTCGGCCGTCGACAGCGGTGCGCCGTGCTTGCTGGCGTAGACGGCAATCCCGCGCTCGATCCGCGCGATCTTGCCGAGACCACAGTGCTCGGCGATATCGGTCGCCTTGCTCGACCATGGCGAAATTGTGCCCAGACGCGGGAGGACCAGCAGCAGCGCGCCGACCGCCTTGGCCGGCTCACACGGTTCGCCGTAGTGCAGGATGCGCGCCAGCGTGGCCTGTTCCTTGTCGTCCAGCGGTGCCTCCACTTCCGCGAAGTGCCAGAACTCGGCGTACAGGTCCGCTTGAATGCCGTTTTCGGCCAGCGCGGTGCGCAGTTTATCGAGCCGGAAGGCGGAGAGCGCGGTGCCACCGCGCAGCTGGAGAACGTCTGCCATGTCGTAAGGTCCGGAAATCATGGGTAAAAATCGGAGGCGCAATTGTACCGAAAAACGCGCTTTCCCGCTTTGCGCTGCGCCGTCCGTCTGGCGGTATTTTCTCTGGTTGTTGCATGTCAGGAAAAGCGCCTATCGGCCGTTGTTCTACTTAAGAGTTTGCTTCTACACTGTCGGCGTCGGGTGGCACAGACCACCGTCTTACGAATCGGAAAGAGGAAGAGAAGATGACTCAGCCCGCAGGCAAGCAACTGGCTTTGCAATGGCAGTGCATCACCAACGGTCACAACGGCGACAACTTCGTTGCCGAGCTGACACTGAGCAACCACGCAGCCGCACCGCTGGCCGGCGAAGGTTGGGCGATCTATTTCAACACCTGCCGCAAGATCAAGGCCGAAGGCATTGAAGGTGGTGTTGCGATCGAACAGGTCAACGGTGACCTGTGGCGCATGGTGCCGACGGCCGACTTTGGAATTCTTTCTAGTGAAGAAAGCAAACGGATCCGTTACGAGGGCTTGTTCTGGGTAATCCAGGAAACCGACGCACCGCTGGGTTTTTACATCGTTTACAACGACGGCACCCCGCAGGCGCGCGCCGAAGCCATCGGCGACCCGCGCATCCTGCCGTTCGTGACCGAAGGGCAGCGCAACCGTTCGGCCAACGACAAGGTGCCGCTGGTGACGCCGGCGACGCGCTTTGCCGATAACGAAAAGCTCACGCTGCTCGCCGCCGATGCCGTCGGCAAGATCACCCCGACGCCGCTCGAGTCGCGTCTGGGCGGCGGCCAGTTCGTCATCGATGCCGGTACGATCATCGCGCATTCGGATGCATTGAATGCCGAGGCGGCTTTCCTGCAGTCGGCACTGGCCGATGCCGGCGTGCAGGCGCAACGTGCTGCGGCCGGTCGCGGCATCGTGCTGCAGATCGGCGCCGTGCACGTCGCCGAGACGGGGGCGCCGGCCGAAGCCTATTCGCTTGAAATCGGCGCCGACGGTGTCGTGATTACCGGCGCGTCGAAGCACGGGGTGTTCAATGGTATCCAGAGCCTGCGCCAGCTGCTGCCGGTCGATGCTTTCGTGAATCCGCTGCCGGCCCTGGCCGTGCCGTTCGGCCGCGTCGTCGATGCACCGCGCTTTGCCTATCGCGGCCTGCATCTGGACGTGGGCCGCAACTTCTCGTCCAAGCAAAGCGTGCTGCGCCTGCTCGAATGCATGGCGCTGTACAAGCTCAACCAGTTCCATTTCCACCTGACCGATGACGAAGGCTGGCGTCTGGAAATCCCGACGCTGCCGGAGCTGACCGAGATCGGCTCGGGTCGTGGTTATACCGCGACCGAGACCGATCATCTGGTGCCGTGCTTCGGCTCGGGCGCCGAGGTGGAAGGCTCGAGCGGTACCGGTTTCTACAGCCGCGCCGATTTCATCGAGATCCTCAAGTTCGCGACCGCGCGCCATATCGAAGTCGTGCCCGAGTTCGACGTGCCGGGCCACGCACGTTCGGCGATCAAGGCAATGAACGTCCGCTACGAGCGTCTGAAGGCCGCCGGCCAGCTCGAAGCCGCCGAGCAGTACCTGCTGACCGACTTTGCCGACCAGTCCGAATACGAGTCGGTGCAGCTGTGGCGCGACAACGTGATCTGCATCGCCCGCGAAGGCGCGTACAACTTCATCGAAACGGTGATTGCCGACGTCAAGGCGATGTACGCCGAGGCCCAGGCGCCGTGGACGACGCTGCATACCGGCGGCGACGAAGTCCCGCACGGTGCATGGGAAGCATCGCCGATCTGCCAGGCGTTCATGAAAGAACACGGCATGACGACGATCCAGGAGTTGCAGGACCACTTCCTCGCGCGTTATCGCGACATCCTGAAGAAGCATGGCCTGACCTTCGGCGGCTGGGAAGAGATCGCGCTGAAGAAGGAAACCGTCGACGGCGTCGTGCATCACGGCCCGAATCCGAAGTTCGTCGATGCCAACTTCCGCCCGTACATCTGGAACAACGTCTGGGGCTGGGGCCAGGAAGACTTTGCCTACCAGCTGGCCAACGCCGGCTACAAGGTCGTGCTGTGCAACGTGACCAACCTGTATTTCGATCTGGCGTACGAGAAGGATCCGTCCGAGCCGGGTTACTACTGGGGCGGCTTCATCACCACGCGCAAGGCCTTCGAGTTCTGCCCGCTGGACATCTACACCACGGCAACGGTCAACCTGTTCGGCCATGATCTTGGCGATTCGCTCAAGGACAAGGCCAAGCTGACCGCGCAGGGCACGGCCAACGTGCTCGGCATTCAGGGCGAGCTGTGGGCCGAGAACATCCGCGACGCCGGCCGCCTCGAGTATCTGGCCATGCCGCGGCTGATCGCACTGGCCGAGCGGGCGTGGGCGAAGGACCCGGGCTGGACCTTCGTCGCCGACAAGGCCGTGCGCGATGCACGCATGGACGCCGACTGGAACCAGTTTGCCAACCGTCTCGGCCAGCGCGAACTGCCACGTCTGGACGGTCTGGTCGGTGGTTACGGCTACCGCGTGCCGGTGCCGGGCGCCGTGCTCGACGGCGGCAAGCTGATTGCCAACGTCGAAGCACCGGGCTTCGTGCTGCGTTACACCACCGACGGCAGCGAACCGACCAACGCGTCGGCGCAGTACGCCGGTCCGGTGGCGGTGTCCGGTACGGTCAAGCTGGCCGCGTTCACCACGACCGGCCGCCGCGGTCGCGTCGTCAGCGTAGGCTGATCGCCGCCGATCCAGCAAAAAACCCCGCGTATGCGGGGTTTTTTTATTGGCGCTGAAACGGCCGGTATCCGGCCGGTTCGACCGCGCCAGCGTCAGCTGGCCAACTCAACCAAATGCAGTTCGATTTCGACGTTTTCGTCCGAATGGCGGATCTGTGCCAGCAGCACGGCGTCGACGAAGTTGGCGAAGCGGCGTAGAAGGATCGAGTTCGCCAGTGCCGGCACCATCTCGTTGCGGAAGCCCGAAATGTAGCGCAGCGCGCCGACGCAGTTCTCTTCGAGCTCGTCTTCGTACTCGCCGAGCAGATCCTTGATCGCCTTGCGGATTTCCTTCACTTCCTTGAACAGGTCGCTGGAAATGTCGCACAGGTCGGTGAAACGCAGCGCGACGTCGATGTGGCCGCGGCCGGCAATGCGGCGGGCCAGCGTGCGCGATGCCTCGCACAGCCGGTCCAGGTCGTGGTCGGTCAGCTGCACGTCGTCGAGCGGGAAGTATTCATGCACCGCGGCCAGTGCCTGGCGGATGCCTTCGCCGGTACGCAGCGCTTCGGGGAGCGCACTGCTGGCGCGCGCGGTGATCTTGTAGGTTTGGGCCATCGTATTCTCCTGTTCCTGGCGGTGCCGGCGCCCCTTTTTCTGCAATGACGGGCTGCGGCTGTGCAAGGCTACACCATCAGGATGATCGAGGTACTAACGGCGCTCGCGCTGGCGTACAGACTGTGTCAACAGCATCAGTTCGCACAGGCGCTGCTGACCGGTTTGCGCCGCGATCGAGTAGGGCGTGCTGCCGTCGCGGTGCCGGGCGTCGGCGTCGGCGCCATGGTCGAGCAACCGTACGGCCACGTCGGTATGCCGGTTGGCAACGGCCTTGTGCAGGGCGGTCCAGCCATCCGGGGTGCTCATGTCGACGCGGGCGCCGGCGGCGATCAGCCGCTTGACGATGAGGAGGTGGCCACGGCTGGCGGCCTGGATCATTGCCGTAAAGCCGCTGTGGCTCTCGGCGTTGACGTTGGCGCCGCGGTTGACCAGCATGTCGACGACCGGGTCGTAGCCGTTCAGTGCCGCCCAGTGCAGTGGCGTGTAACCGCCGCGATCGCTGGCGTGGATGCTGGCGCCATGGGTCAGCAACCATTCGGCCGAGGCGACGCTGCCGTCGAAGCTGGCGCGCATCAGTGCCGTCCAGCCATTGTCATCGGCACCGTCGATCTGGACCCCGGCCTGGAGGTAAAGCTGCAGCGTTTCAGGTGAATTCAGCCCGATGCTGCGGTGAAAATCGCCGACGGTTGCGCGCAGCCCGCGTTGCTCCAGCGCGTCGACCGCCGCTTCGCGCACGTGATCCCAGATGCCATCGGTGTCGGCCGGTTTGCGCATGATCTCGTCGTGGGCATTGCCGAATGTCATCAGCTCCATGCCGATCTCGGCCGGAAAGCCCTGACGGTCGGGACGGTCCATGATCATCAGCGATTCGAGATACTCGTTGATCGCCTCGCTGCCCCACAGCTCGACCAGCCGGTTGGCGATACGCGGATAGCGTTCGATCAGATGGACAGGGCTGCGGTGGGCTTGTCCATGTTGTTCCAGCAGCGCATGCAAGGGATGTGTCATGACGAAGGAAGGAAGGGGCCGAACGCTTATTTAATAGTGATTATGCCTCCGGGCACAAGGGCAGCATCACCATCACTTTTTTCGATCCCGCGCTGGACAGGCGGTAGGCGCTGACGTATATTCCCGTCTCTCGCAAGGCGCACCATCCTCAGCGCTGCGAGTGTTGCAAAATCGATTGTGAATGCCGACATGGTGAAATTGGTAGACACGCTATCTTGAGGGGGTAGTGGCTTCGGCTGTGTGAGTTCGAGTCTCACTGTCGGCACCATTCAGATCGATACCGAGCCGAAGCGCATGCTTCGGCTTTTTTGTTGTCCGCGCGCGGTGCAACTACAGTCGACTGTATAATCGAATGCTGATTGACGGAGTGCGACGTGAACACACCGGATGAGCTTGGATTTCATCGCGAACTGCAGGGCAGCCAGATCGATACCGCTTGGTTTTCGCCGCGTGGCGAGCCGCGCTATCTGCTGAACTGGCGTGTGTCGCTGGTCTATCAGGATGCCGGCAAGCGGCAGACTTTCCGTGGCCGCGTGTTCGATCTGTCCCGTACCGGCTTCAGCCTGCTGTCCGATCACAATCTGCCGGTGTCCGATCAGGTCACCGTGCTGATTTCCGTGCCCCCGATGGCAGCCGGCCAGCGGCCACGCATTCTCGAAGTGAAAAGCCGTGTGCTCTATACGGTGCTGTCGAGCGAATTCCAGCAGTTCCGTGTCGGCGTGCGCTTTCTCGATTTCAAGGCCGATGGTCGTCGTTATCTCGATGCCAATCTGGCAACGCGCGTCCCCGCACCTGTGTCAACCCGGCGCAGCGAATGACGCGCTAGACTTGGGGCATTGCACCACCCGCGTCTGGCATGCCCACACTGACCAAACCTTCCTTCCGTCAATTGCTGCTGCTGGCCTTCGTGCTCACCGCCGTGCTGCTGAGCGCGACCTCGCTGCGGGCGCTGTCGACGCTGCAGCGGGTTGCGACGCAGGCCAGAACGCTGTCCGACGCGGCGGTACGGCAGACCGAGGCGGTCGAGCGGCTGAACGAGCGGACGCAGCTGTTCGAGCGCAGCCTGCGCCAGTACCTGGTCCTTGATGACGCCAGTTTCCTGATGCGTGCACGGCAATCGAACCAGGATGCCGCCGACGCGGTGCGCTGGCTGCGCACGCATGCCGGCAGCGAACCCGCCCTGATCGCCGCGCTGCAGGACTGGGCGCAGATTGGCGGGATGGTCGAGGCCGGACTGGCTCGGGATGCGATCCACGACCAGCGCCGTCAGGCCGTGCTGTTCGAGCATATTGCCCGGCTGCGCAGCCTGAACGAGCAGATCGCGCAGGAGAGCCGCCACGAACTCGACCGCCGCAACAGCGCCTTGCTCGACGCGCTGGACCACGAGCGGCAGACGATCGCGATCATGGTCGCGGTTGCGGTCGGGATCGCGGCTCTGATCGCGCTGGCGCTGGCCGGCTGGCTGGCCCGGCCGCTGGCAAAGATCGAATCGGCGATCCACCGGCTGGGCGAAGGCCGGCTCGATACGCCGATTGCCATCCGGCGCGGGCCGGCCGATCTGCGGCGGCTTGGCGTCCAGCTCGACTGGCTGCGCCAGCGTCTGGCCGAACTGGACGCCGAGAAAACCCGCTTCGTCAGTCATGTTTCGCACGAACTGAAAACGCCACTGGCCTCGCTTCGGGAGGGCGTAGCCCTGCTGGAAGACGAGGTGCCGGGTGTGCTCAACACCGGCCAGCGCGAAGTCGTCGATATCCTGGCAAGCAATGTCGCCGCGCTGCAGCGGCAGATCGAAGACCTGCTGCGTTACCATTCGATGCAGTTTTCCGCGCGGGCGCTCGTACGTACGCCGCTGGACCTGACGGCGCTGATCGGCTCGGTCATCGAGGCGCAGCGGCTGCACTGGCTGGCGCAATCGCTGACGGTCGCGCTCGACGGCGAAGCACCGGTTTACCGTGGCGATGCCGACCGGCTGGGCGCCGTGATCGGCAACCTGCTGTCGAATGCCATCCGCTTCAGCCCCAAGGGCGGGCGGATCCGCTTCGTGCTGGCGTATCGCGATGCCACGACGATGATCGACTGCATCGACCAGGGGCCCGGCGTGGCGGAGGCCGACGCCGAACGGATCTTCCAGCCCTTTGTCCAGGGCGAACGTCAGCCCGGTGGTGCCCGTCGTGGCAGCGGGCTTGGGCTGTCGATCGTCAACGAATACCTCGCCGCCCATGGCGGCGACATTGCCCTGTTGCCCAGTGCGCAGGGCGCCCATTTCCGGATTGAATTGCCCGATGAAACGACTGAAACGACCTGAACTGCTATTCGTCTTGCTGCTGGCGGCCTGCGTCAGCCCGCCCGAATCCAGGCCGAAGCCGGTGGCATCGGCGCCGGTGGCCAAGGCGGTTGCCAGCGAGGTGGCGGTGATCACTGCGCCGGACTGGCGTGGACTGTTCGAGTATGCGGTGTCGTTGCGGGTGCGCGCACCGGCTGACCTGAACCGCGAAATCGCCCGGCTTGCTGCCGAGCAGGGAGAAGCTGCGCAGGTGCAGCGTGCCATGGCGTACGCGCAGTTGCGCGGTAGTGGCGACCTGACGCGGGCAATCGGTCTGCTGGATGCCATGCAGAAGAGCGGCACGCCGCAAGCCGAAGCGCTGCGACCGCTGGCCCAGTGGTTGTCGGCCCAGTACGCCGATCTGCGCCGGCAGGATGCGGAGGCCGACAAGCTGAACCAGCAGTTGAAAGATGCGCAACGACGCGCCAATGACCTCAACGACAAGCTCAACGCGCTCAAGGCAATCGAGCATGGCCTGCCGCTGAAACCTGCCGGCAAGGCGACGCCATGAGCGGCGCCTCATTGCTGCTGGTCGATGACGACGTCGACCTGCTCCGACTGCTGTCGATGCGGCTGACTGCCGCCGGCTATCGCGTCAGCACCGCCGAAACCGTGCAGGCCGCGCTGGCGCAGCTGGCGGTCAGTACGCCGCAGCTGGTGATCAGTGACGTCCGTCTGCCCGATGGCGACGGGCTGGCGCTGTTCGGCGAGATTCGCGCCCGCCTGCCGGCGCTGCCGGTGATCCTGCTGACGGCGCACGGCACGATTCCGGATGCGGTCGACGCAACCAGCCGCGGCGTGTTCGGCTATCTGACCAAGCCCTTCGACAGCAAGGTTCTGCTCGACAAGGTCCGTCAGGCGCTGAGCGTGTCGGCGGCGACGCCGGAGGCCGGTGACGAAGCGTGGCGCAGCGACATTGTCAGCCATTCGAGTGCAATGAGCGAGTTGCTCGGCGAGGCGAAGCTGATTGCCGCCTCGGACGCCAGCGTGCTGATTCGCGGGGAGTCGGGAACCGGGAAGGAGTTGCTGGCGCGCGCGATTCACAAGGCCAGCCCGCGTGCGGCCAAGCCGTTCGTTGCGATCAACTGCGGCGCCATTCCGGAGGCCCTACTCGAGTCCGAGCTGTTCGGCCACGTCAAGGGCGCCTTCACCGGGGCGGTCAACCACCATCGCGGCCTGTTTCAGGCCGCCGACGGCGGCACGCTGTTTCTCGACGAAATCGGCGACATGCCGCTGGCCTTGCAGGTCAAGCTCTTGCGCGTGCTGCAGGAGCGCGCGGTCCGGCCGGTCGGCAGCAGCGAGTCGGTGCCGATCGATGTGCGCATCCTCTCGGCGACGCACCGCGATCTCGACGCGGCGATGGCGGATGGCGAGTTTCGCGAGGACCTGTATTACCGGCTCAACGTCGTTGCGCTGACACTGCCGCCGCTGGCCGAACGGCGCGAGGACATTCCGCTGCTCGCCAACCATCTATTGCAGCGGCTGGCCGAAAAATACGCGAAGCAGCTCAACGGTTTCGCGCCGGACGCGCTCGAAGCGCTGTCGACGGCGGCGTGGCCCGGCAACGTACGTCAGCTGTTCAATGCGATCGAGCAGGTTTGCGCGCTGTGTACGGCGAGCATCGTGCCGCTGGCACTGGTGCAGCGGGCATTGCGCCAGCCATCGGCCGAGGTGCTCAGCTACGCGGAGGCCAAACGTCGTTTCGAGCTCGATTACCTGACCCGGCTGCTGAAGCTGAGCGACGGCAACGTCGCCGATGCCGCCAAGCTGGCCGACCGCAATCGCACCGAGTTTTACCGGTTGCTGCAAAAGCACGGGCTGAATGCCGCGATGTTTCGTGGCGCGAATGATGGTGTCGCCGACTGACGACGCGACAAAATTCATTCGAATCAAGGGCTTGATCCCCGGTCCTCTTTTCCCGTCGGGTAAAAGCGACAAATCTTCATCCCCGGCTGGCGCGCCTTGGTGCCGGCCGGGGGTGATGTACTTGTATCTCCTTGTTTCATTGGTGTTTTCCATGGCTGGCACGGTGTGTGCTGATGGCTTTGTACCGGCATCGTCACGATGACCGGCCAGAAAAACACCAACAACAACTGGAGAACCCCCATGCACAAGTCTCTCATTCTGACCGGATTGCTGGCCCTGGTGCCGGCTTCCGCAGTGATCGCGGCCGAAACTGCGGAAAGCACAAGCGGCACAGTGGAGCAGATCGGCAAATCCGGCGGCGCATTTGTCGATGATTCCATCCTCACCGGGCAGGTCAAGGCCGCGTTGTTTGGTGATCAGGCGCTGTCGGTGCTGCAGATCAAGGTGACGACCCGGCAAGGGGTGGTGGTGCTGTCCGGTACGGTGGACAGCGCCGAGCAGCGTGCCAAGGCCATCACGATTGCCGCTGGCGTGTCGGGCGTGAGGGATGTCCGCAGCGCGCTTGTCGTGCAGCCGTCCTGAGTTCCCCGCTTCGAGCGCTGCGGCCTGCGGCGCCAAACTGAATTCGTCCAAGGAATTGTCGTGAAAACCCGAACCAAGACCGTCCTGATTGCCAGCCTGCTGTCGCTGGGCCTGTATGCGCAGATGGCGCTTGCCGCCAGCCAGAACGTGCAGTCCGATGCGCAGATCGCGCAGGCGGCAAACACTGCATTGCAGCAGAACAAGCAGCTCAAAGCCTTCGGCCTGCGGGCCGTGAGTGACAGGGGCGTGCTGACGCTGCAGGGAACGGTGGATACGCCGTCGACCGGTGCGCTGGCCGTGTCTGTGGCATCGGGCGTGGATGGTGTCCGGGACATCCGCAGCGACATGCGCCTGCCGGGTGGACCGCTGAAAATCTGATCCGCTCGGCCGGCAAGCGATGTGCGCCCAGCAATGGCTGTTCGTACCGCAGGCCGGATCTCCCGCGCTAGGGCGGCGCCGGCAACATGACCGAGTCGCGCCGGACCCGCAAAACAAAAGGCTGCCTGCTGGCAGCCTTTTGCATGTCGGACGTCGTGCTTAGTGCTGCATGGCCAGCATCAGGCCGTTCAGCCGCTTGACGAAGCCGGCCGGGTCGTCGAGCTGGCCACCTTCGGCAAGCAGTGCCTGATCATAGAGCAGGTGGGTCCAGTCGCCGAAGCGCTCGCCTTCCAGCTCGGACTTGAGCTTTTGCACCAGCGGGTGTCCCGGGTTCAGCTCGAGGATGGGCTTGGCACCGCCGACATCCTGGCCGGCCGACTTCAGCAACCGTTCGAGGTTGGCGCTCATGTCATGGTTTTCGACCACGAGGCAAGCCGGGCTGTCGGTCAGCCGGGTGGTGACGCGGACATCCTTGATCTGGCCGTCGAGCGTGGTCTTGACCTTGTCGAGCACGGTCTTGAACTCGGTTTCGGCGGCTTCCTGCTGCTGCTTCTCGGCCTCGTCGGCGAAGGCATCGAGCTTCAGCTCGCCCTTGGCGACCGATTGCAGTTTCTTGCCTTCGAATTCGGTCAGGCTGGATGTGAACCACTCGTCGACGCGGTCCGACAGCAGCAGGACTTCGATGCCTTTCTTCTTGAAGACTTCAAGATGCGGGCTGTGCTGTGCGGCGGCAAAGGTGTCGGCGGTGATGTAGTAGATCGCGTCCTGGCCTTCCTTCATCCGGCCGATGTAGTCGGCGAGGCTGACGTTCTGTTCGCTGCCTTCGTTGGCGGTCGACGCGAAGCGGGCGAGGCCGGCGAGGCGGTCCTTGTTGGCGAAATCCTCGCCAATGCCTTCCTTCAGTACCTTGCCGAATTCCTGCCAGAACACCGCATAGTCGTCCGGACGGTTGTCGCGCAGGTCTTCCAGCAGGCCGAGCACCTTCTTGACGCAGCCGGTACGGATCGCGTCGACGTCACGGCTTTGCTGGAGGATTTCGCGCGAAACGTTCAGCGGCAGGTTGGCCGAGTCGATCACGCCGCGTACGAAGCGCAGGTATTGCGGCATCAGTTTTTCGGTGTCTTCCATGATGAAGACGCGCTTCACGTACAGCTTCACGCCGTGGCGACGCTCGCGTTCGTACAGGTCGAACGGCGCCCGCTTGGGGATGTACAGCAGCTCGGTGTATTCCTGGCGGCCTTCGATGCGGGCGTGGCTCCACGTCAGCGGCTCGTCCCAGTCGTGCGAAACGTGCTTGTAGAAATCCTTGTACTGCTCGTCGGTGATCTCGCTCTTGCTGCGGGTCCACAGGGCGTTGGCCTGATTGACGGCCTCCCATTCGCCGGACGACGGCAGGGCTTTGCCTTCGTCGTCGTGTTCGGCGGCTTTCTGCATCAGGATCGGCAGATTGATGTGGTCCGAGTAGCGGGTGATCACGCTGCGCAGGCGCCAGTCGTTGAGGAACTCGTCCTCGCCTTCCTTCAGATGCAGCACGATCTCGGTGCCGCGACCGGCTTTCTCGACGTCTTCCAGCGTGTATTCGCCGTCGCCGAGCGATTCCCAGCGCGTTGCGTGGGTTTCGCCGGCCCGGCGTGTCGTCAGCGTGACCTTGTCGGCGACGATGAAGGCCGAGTAGAAGCCGACGCCGAACTGGCCGATCAGGTGCGAATCCTTCGCGGCGTCGCCGGTCAGCTGGCTGAAGAATTCCTTGGTGCCCGAGCGGGCGATGGTGCCGATATTGGCGACCACTTCGTCACGACGCATGCCGATGCCGTTGTCGGCGATTGTCACGGTGCGGGCGTCCTTGTCGAACGACACCCTGATGTTCAGCTCGCCGTCGCCTTCGTACAGGTCGGCATGCTGGGTGGCTTCGAAGCGCAGCTTGTCGCACGCGTCCGAGGCGTTGGAAATCAGCTCCCGCAGGAAGATTTCCTTGTTCGAGTACAGCGAGTGGATCATCAGCTGCAGCAGCTGCTTGACCTCGGCCTGAAAGCCCAGTGTTTCCTTGCTCATGGATTCTCCTTGCTAATGGCGGTCGGGGGCGGGGCGCTATCGCGCTGCGCTTCATCCCGGAGTGGGGAGAACGTGGGGGCAGGATGCCCCTTTTCAAGGCAGGGTTAATACCGGCGGCACCAATGCAAAAACGGAGCCCGAGGGCTCCGTTTTCTGACGCTTCGTTCTAACGATCGGGGATCGATTAGAAGTAGGTACGCACGCCAACGATACCGCGTTGGGTGTCTTCACCGGCCGAGGTCGCGCTGTAGTTGTACAGGTCGTCGTCGGCGCTGTAAGCCGAGTTCGCGTCGTTCTTCACGTAGCGGTATTCAGCGTACGCAAAGGTGTTCTTCGACATGTGGTAGTTGTAACGAGCCGAGAACGCTTGGGCGCCCGAATCCGACGGTGCATCGCCACCCTTCAGGTCGTCCAGGTAGGTGTAGCCGACGTAAACGTCATGGCGACCCTGGTTGTACGACAGCATCAGGTTGTACATGTTCTGATCGTAATCTTCGCCAGCGTTCAGTGCAGTGCCACCGTAGGTAGCGCCCGAGGTGTTCGGGGTGAACTGCATGTACTTGTAGCCGCCGGTGATGCCGAAGCCGTTCTGGAACTTGTACTGCACGCCAACGTAAGCGGTCTGGCTGTCGGTATCGTTCGAACCGCCGTTCAGGCTGTCGCCGTACTGGTACGAACCATCGGCTTGCTGCAGCGAAGCGCCGGCAGTCACGTCCTTGGTGCCGTCGAAGCCTTGACGAGCCTGGTAGCCGCCCAGAACCTTCAGGCCGCCGTTGGTGTAGGTACCAGCGACGTCGTAGCCGTTGCTGCTCGAGTTACCGGTGCTCTGGTTTTCGAGGATGTAGTCGGCCGACAGCTGGAAGCCGCCGAACACCGGGCTGGTGTAGCCGACGATGTTGTCCGGACGTTGGGTCATGCCGCGACCGTAGTCGGAGAAGAACCAGTCTGCACCGGTGTCGCTGTACAGATCATCGGTCAGCGCGTAAACGCCCGAACGGAACTTACCAACGCGCACGGTACCGAAGTCGCCTTCCAGGCCGCCGTATGCATCACGGTTGCCCCACTGGCTGTTTGCGGTGTAGCTCGAGCCGGCGTTGATGTTGTTGATTTCCTGGTTCAGGGTCCAGATGAAGTTCATGCCGTTGTCGAGCTTGTCACGGCCGCTGAAATCGATCTCGCCTTGGTACTTCACGGCACCTTGGGTGCTGTCGCCGGTGTCACGTGCTTGAACACCGAAGTCAGCCTTACCGCTGATGGTTACTTCTGCCTGTGCAAGGCCTGCGGCGCCGAATGCCAGAGCGATGGCGAGAGCTGCATGCTTCATTTTCATTTGGTTTTTCTCCTTCGAGGGAAAGGGTCTTTGCACTTCGGTTCGAAACGCCCGAACCACGACGAGCAGTCTACGAATCCTGCGAAAGCGAATCCGGTAACTATTTCCACTATTGAATCGGTAATTATTACTGCCTGGTCCGGAGCCTTGTTCCCTTACGTGCGCGCGAGAGTGCGCGTGCTATATTTGCCTCGGCGCAATCGGCGTCATGGCGGGATTCAGCGATGCTTCGTCGGGTGGTCTTCAACCAGAAAGGGGGCGTGGGCAAGTCCACGATCTCGGTCAATCTAGCGGCGGCGGCGGCGCAGGCCGGGCGGCGCGTGCTGGTCGTCGACCTCGATCCGCAGGGCAATGCCAGCCGTTACCTGCTCGGTGACGCGCTGGAGTCCACGACGCCCACGCTGGCCGGGTTCTTCGATCAGGTGCTCAATTTCAGCCTGTACGCCAAGCCCACCTCGGCTTTCGTCCACGCAACGCCATTCGCCGGACTGTCGGTCATGGTGTCCGATCCGGAAATCGCCGAACTCGAAAGCAAGCTGGAATCGCGCCACAAGATCTACAAGCTCAAGGAAGCACTGGCCGAACTGGCCGACGATTTCGACGAAGTCTGGATCGATACGCCGCCGGCCTTGAATTTCTTTACACTTTCGGCGCTGATCGCTGCTGATGGCTGCCTGATCCCGTTCGATTGCGATGCGTTCTCGCGTCAGGCGCTGCTGTCGCTGATCGGGCGTGTCGACGAGATTCGTGCCGATCACAATGCCGGCCTCGCCATCGAAGGCATCGTCGTCAACCAGTACCAGCCGCGTGCGAGTCTGCCGGTGCGCATGGTCGAGGAACTGGCCGAGCAGGGCTTGCCGCTGCTGCCGACCCGCTTGTCGAGTTCGGTCAAGGTGCGCGAGTCGCACGAGCGGGCAGTACCGCTGCCGTTTCTCGATGCACGCCACAAACTGGCGCTCGAATTCACCGCGCTCTACGCCGATCTGGCCGGCGCCCGCGCCTGACGGGTATGCTGGCCGGAAAGCTCATGCCTCTGGGAGAGTAGATTGCCTCAGCAAGATGCCCGCATCCTCGTCGTCGACGACGAACCGTTCAATCTGGAAATCCTCGGCGAGCACCTGACCGACGTCGGCTACGAAGTCGTCACCGCCGAAGACGGCGAGGCCGCGTGGTCGCTGCTGACGCACGATCGAGATTTCGACACCATCCTGCTCGACCGGATGATGCCGCGCATGGACGGCATGGCCTTGCTGGCGCGGCTGAAGCAGTCCGAAATCAGCCATATTCCGGTCATCATGCAGACGGCCGTCGGCGCGGCCGAAAACGTCCGCGAGGGCCTGGCCGCCGGCGCGTATTACTACCTGATCAAGCCGTTCCAGCGCGACATGCTGCTGGCGATCGTGGCCGCCGCAGTGAAGTTCTACCGCGAAAAGCGCCAGCTCGAATCGCAGCTCGAGGCGCAGGCGTCGACGTACCGGCTGCTCGAGCGCGGCGAGTTCCGTTTCCGCACGCTGGACGAAGCGCGGCAGCTGACGCTGCTGCTGTCGAACGCCTGCCCGGAGCCGCAGCGCGTGGCCGTCGGCTTGTCCGAGCTGCTGGTCAACGCGGTCGAGCACGGCAATCTGGGTATCAGTTATGCCGACAAAACCCGGCTGTTGCAGCAGGGACGCTGGCAGGAAGAGGTCGAGATCCGGTTGGCCAGCGCCGATTTTCGCCGTCGCAACGTCCATGTTGCATTCGAAAAACGTGCCGACACACTGGCCTTCACGATCACCGACGAAGGCGAAGGTTTCGACTGGCAGCCCTTCCTCGAGTTTTCGCCCGAGCGCGCGTTCGACCCGCACGGCCGCGGCATTTCGATGGCCCGGATGCTGTCATTCGACAGCGTCGAATATCAGGGCTGCGGCAACGCGGTGATCGCCCGGGTGCGCATCGCCGACGATTGAGTACGCTGCTTTGCCGGCCCAGGGCCAACAAAAAACCCCGGCTGCTGCCGGGGTTTTTTGTTTCCGCTATCGGCTCAGTCCAGTATCTCGACCGGCATGCCGACTTCGATGTGGCCGGCCGATTCGGCAAGGGCGTGCTGTCCGAAGAGCACGCCGCCTTCGCCCTTGCGCCGTCTGGCCAGCGTCCGTAGCGGCTCCTGATCGGACGATTTTTCGCCGGTATCGGGGTCGACGGTCGTGAACACGCAGCGCTCGCACGGTTTGACCATGCGCAGCACCACATCGCCGATGCGGATGCGCTGCCAACCGTCTTCGGCGAACGGCACCGCATCGTCGACGACGAGGTTCGGCCGGAAGCGCGCCATCGCGAAATCCTGACCCGCCCAGTCGGACAACTGCCGGCGCGAGCTTTCTCCGATCAGCAGCAACGGATAGCGATCGGCAAACGACAGCGGCAGGTCGGGGCGATGCTTGACGCGCCGCTGGCTCTCCTGACCGGTGTATAGCAGGCGCGCTTCGGTGCCGAGAAAATCGGACAGCCAGCGGTCGGCTGCGACCGGGCCGTGCCACGCGCCGAACTCATCCTTCCACACCTGCGCCGGATGCGCCTGATCGAAGGTGTCCCGCGCCACGCGCAGCGTCGGCATGCCCGGTGCATTCAAGGTCAGCGCGCCGGCATCGACGTCGGCGCGGATGCGTACCATCTGCGGCCAGTCGCGCCCGGTCATGAAGCGGCCGCTGTGATCGGCGATCAGCCAGGCTCGGTCGTCCGGCAATCCGCTGGGATCGATGGCACTGTGCATCAGCGTTTCGCTGTGGATCGATTTCACCGGATAGCGGTACAGCGCGGTCAGGATAGGCATGGTGGACTCGGTAGGTTCAGATGCCGACTGTATCAGTCACCGGGATTGTCGGGGAGTGACAGTGCGTCGCTACGATCAGCCGACCAGTACGCCTGATGGTCCGCACGCCAGCGCCGGGTCTGGACTGCCCGGCCGACATCGAGCGTGATCGCGCCGTCGTCATCGGTGCGCAGCACCCTGGCACCGGCGTCGGCATAGCGCTCGACGATGCTCGGGTGCGGGTGATGAAAACGGTTGAGGTAGCCGGCCGAAAAAACGACCCACTGCGGCGCAGTCGCATCGATCAGGCTTTGCGACGATGACGAACGGCTGCCGTGGTGCGGCGCGACGACGAGATCGGTTGCCGGCAGGCCGCGCGACACGAGTTCGAGTTCCTCGTTGCGACCAAGATCGCCGGCGAGCAGCAACGCATGGCCCGAAGGCGTGCTGATCCGGAGCGTGCAGCTGCTGGCATTGTCGCTGGCCTGGGCAACACCGGCGGCGGGCCACAGCACGTCGAAGCGTACGCCGTCCCACTGCCAGCTTTGGCCGGCGGTGCAGCCGACATGGCGTGTTCCCAGCTGGCGCGCCGGGTGATCGGCCGGCAGGGTCGAGTGCAGCAGCGCGGTGCCGAAACCTTGCAGGACGGCTTCCGCACCGCCGCTGTGGTCGTTGTCGTTGTGCGATACGGTCAGCAGATCGAGCCGGCGAATGCCCAGCGCACGCAGCGTTGGCAGAAGGGCGCGGTCGGTTGCCGCGGGCGGGCCGGTGTCGTACAGCAGCGTATGTGTCCGCGTCTGCACCAGAACCGCCAGTCCTTGGCCGACATCGATGACCGTGGCGCGGAAAGTACCCGGTTCGCGCAAGGTCGACGCTGGTACGGCCAGCGGCAACAGCAATACCGGTGCATACAAGCGCCCGGCCACCCCGCGTGGCGATAGCCAAAGC
The DNA here is from genome assembly GCF_016865585.1 of Jeongeupia naejangsanensis. Lineage (GTDB taxonomy): Bacteria > Pseudomonadota > Gammaproteobacteria > Burkholderiales > Chitinibacteraceae > Jeongeupia > Jeongeupia naejangsanensis. The sequence continues at coordinate 95,504 of NZ_JAESND010000007.1, forward strand.
ACGACGCCAAGAGTAGCCGGTAGCCACGTCCAGAACGGGGGTGAGGCCATGGTCAGCACAGGCGCATGCGCGCACAGCTGCAGCCAGCGATCGGTAAGCGCGAAAGCGCACTCGGCCAGCCAGGGCAGGGTGCCAGTCGGGTCGAGCACGCCGACCAGCGAGAGCGGCGTGACGATCATGCTGACGAGCGGAATCGCCAGTGCGTTCGCCAGTGGCGAAATCAGCGGCAACTGCTGGAACACCAGCGCCAGAATCGGGAAGCTTGCCAGTGTCGCGATCCATTGCGCCGCGACCCAGCCGTGCCAGCGCGGCGATTCGCCCAGCGTCGCCGCACCGGCGTACAGCAGGGCGCCGACGGTGAGGAAGGACAGCCAGAAGCCGACCGACAGCGTGGCAAACGGGTCGATCAGCACGACGACCCCGAGCGCCAGCAGCCAGGTGAGCAGCGGCGCGCTGCTTTGACCGCGCCACAGGCCGACGGCGGCGATCAGCAGCATCAGCAGTGTCCGTTGCGTCGGCACGCTCAGGCCCGACAGCATGCTGTAGCCGAGTGCCGCCAGCACGCCGGCCACCAGCGCCGCGCGTTGCGCCGGTATGCGCGCAACCAGCCGTGGCATGCGGCGCCAGCCGGCGTTGACCAGCGCACCGAGCAGCGTGGCCCAGAGCGTGATGTGCAATCCGGACACGCTGATCAGATGTGTCACGCCGGTGGCGGCGAAGCGCTGCCACTGCTCCTTCGGTACACCACCCTGATCACCGACCGCCAGCGCGACGATGACGCCTGTGTAAGGGGCGTTGCCGAGCTGGTGCAGCAGCCGGTTGCGCAGCGCTTCGCGCAGCCGGGCAATGCCTGCCTGCCACGCATGGCCGGGCAGGCGTTCGGCTGCCTTGACGCTGGCGGTTGCGCCGATGTTTTCGCCCAGCAGCCAGCGCTCCAGATCGAAGCCACCGGGATTGGCCAGACCGTGCGGCCGTTTCGGTTTGAGCGTCAGCCGCCAGCGCTCGCCGGCTTGCGGCTGCAGCCGGTCACCGTAGCTGCTGACCTGAACGCGCGCAGGCAGTCCCGGCGGATCGCTGTTCGTGACGGCAAAGGTGAAGCGCCAGCCGTACTGTCCGTGCTGCGGCAGGTCGGTAATGTAGCCGTCGGCGACGGCGGTGCGCTGCTCCAGCCCGGCCGGCAGCCGGTCCGCAAGCCGCCATTGGGCGCGCAGGTCGGCGTAGCCGAAGCCCAGACCGAGTGCGAGAACCAGGGCGGCACCCGGTCGCCACCGGGCCGAACCGAGCAGCGGCACCAGCGTGATGGCCATGACGAACAACGGCAGCCAGAGCGGCGGCAGCGCGGAAAGGGGCTGCAAGGCGCAGACACCGGCAACAAAGGCGACGAGGATCAGGCAAGTAGGCACGCATCAGCGTAGATGCGGCATTTCGTTCAGGCAAACCGGCCTGCTACACTCTGCGCCATGCACTACGACGCAGACATTCTGATCATCGGCGGTGGCCTTGTCGGCACCGCACTGGCGGCCGCGCTGGCGCCGAGCGGGCATTCGGTGTTGCTGCTCGAAGGCCGTACGCCGCAAACCGAAACGCCGAGCGCGCAGTGGGACAACCGCGTGTATGCGATCAGCCGCGCCAGCGAGAAGCTGCTGCGCGGCATTGGCGCGTGGCAGCGGCTCGACATCGACCGGATCCAGCCGGTGTCGCAGATGCAGATCACCGGCGATGACGGCCGCAGTGCGCTGAAGTTCGATGCGCTCGACGCCGGTATCGACGCGCTGACGACCATCCTCGAAAGCGGCAATCTGCAGGCCGCGCTGTGGCAGACCGCGCTGGCGGCGCCGAATGTCAGCGTATTGGCGCCGGCCGAGCCGGTTGCGTTTGCCCATGACGCCGACGGTGTTACCGTCTCGCTCGCCGATGGCCGCGTGCTGCGCGCACGGCTGGCGGTCGGCGCCGATGGTGCCAACTCGTGGCTGCGCCGCAGCGCCGGCATCGACAGCAGTGCACGCGCCTACGAGCAGTGGGGCGTGGTTGCCAATTTCGAGACCGAACGCCCGCATTACGGCGTGGCGCGGCAATGGTTCTTCGACGACGGCATCCTCGCGTGGTTGCCGCTGGCCGGCAAACGGATGTCGATCGTCTGGTCGTGCTTCGAGGCGCGCAAGGATGAATTTCTGGCGCTGCCCCAGGCCGAACTCGACGCCAAGGTGGCTGCGGCCGGTGGCCGGGCACTGGGTGAACTGCATTGCATTACCCCGGCGGCGGCGTTTCCGCTGCGGCTGACACATGTGCGCGAGCTGGTCCGCGACGGCGTCGCGCTGGTCGGCGACGCTGCGCATACCGTGCATCCGCTGGCCGGGCAGGGCGTCAACCTCGGTTTCGGCGACGTGGCCGAGCTGGCGAAGCTGCTGGCTGCTACCGATGTCAGCCTGCTCGGCGACCGGCTCAACCTGCGCCGTTACGAGCTGGCGCGGCGCGAAGCGATTTACCTGATGCAGGGCGCGTGCGACGGCCTGCAGAAGCTGTTCAACAACCGCAACCCGATTTTGAAAACGCTGCGAAACGCCGGGCTGGGCCTGACCGATTCGCTTCCATGGATCAAGCAGCAGTTGATACGTCACGCGATGGACGCGTGAGTCACCACGCGATCGACGTGTATACCCACAGAGGAAACCGTATGAAGTTGAACCGCATCACCAAGAGCCTGGCCGTCATCGGCATGGTTGCGCTGACCGCGTGCTCGGCACAGGCCGATTCGAAGACCGACGTGAAGCAGATCCGCCAGAAGCTGGCGTCGACGCTGCAGGGGCGTGAAATCACGGCGGTGAACCCGAGCCCGATCAAGGGCGTGTACGAAGTCGTCATCGCCAACCGCCAGATCGTCTACACCGACGCACAGGCCAATTTCGTCATCGTCGGCGACATGGTCGACGTGGCCAAGAAGGAAAGCGTCACCGAACGCCGCATGGCCGAGCTGATGAAGACCGACTTCAGCAAGCTGCCGATGGATCAGGCGATCAAGGAAGTGCGCGGCAACGGCGCACGCAAGCTGGCGGTGTTCTCCGATCCGGACTGCCCGTTCTGCAAGCGCCTGGAGCAGGAAAGCCTGAAAGGCATCGACAACGTCACCATCTATACCTTCCTGTTCCCGCTCAACATCCACCCAGATGCCGAGCGCAAGTCGAAGCTGATCTGGTGTGCCGACGACAAGGCGGCCGCGTGGAGCAACTTCATGAACAACGGCAAGTTGCCGGAAGGTAAGTCCGACTGCGCCAGCCCGATCGAGAAGAACTTGGTGCTGGGCGAGTCGCTGGGCATTACCGGCACGCCGGCGCTGATCTTCGGCAGCGGCCGCATCGTCTCCGGCGCGATTCCGCGCCAGCAGATCGAACAGCTGCTCGACGCCAAGTAAGCCACGGTAGCTGCGACGAAAAAAGCCCACTGATTCAGTGGGCTTTTTTTGTGTTCGTGACAACAGATTCAGCGTCGCCGTGCGTGGCGAGCGCAGGGTACCGTACACTCGTAGACAGCAATTTAGTAAACTAATAGAAAGAGTGTGGCGTTCATTTTTAACTTTCGAACGTATCGCATATTTTTATACTCCCTTGTATTCACCTTGTGACATACACCATTTCCTTAGTGTGTTTGCCAAAATGAAAATAACAATTAATCACTTCTTTGTGCTTTGCCTAGTCTTGTTGGTAATAACTGGTGTGATACAAGTTTTCGCAGAAAAAACCATTGAAAGCTTCACTGGTTCCGGCTTCATTGTGGGTATTTTGGCAATCGTTATTGCTGGTTTTCGTCTACAAAGCAATTTGAACTCATCTCAGCCGGAATGCACGCCTGATCAAAAAATTACAGAGATACTTCAAGAGAACAAATTAAAGGACGAACATAATCTTCAGCGTTATCTACCTGCAGGGTTGCTATTCCTTTCTGGTGTCATCTGGATTGCCTTGATGCAAGCGGTTCGCTACTTCTTTAGAGCGTAGGTGCTGCACCGTCTTATAGGGAAATCATGCTTGGTGCTTCGTTCTGAACGAGGGATAAATGCCGGCTGCCTGTCTCTTTCTTTAGATTGGTTTACGAAACTAATGATCCATGGGGTGGATATGAATTATTATATAAAAGCACTGAGAAATTTTGCAAACTTCAAGGGCAGATCCACTCGAAGAGAGTACTGGATTTTTGTCTTGTTTAATATCATTGTTTCTATCGTGATAATGATAGTGGCAGGAGTTGTAGGTAGCGTATTGGGGTATGGGAAAACTTTTTCTGATATGGTTAACGGAATTTACAGCTTGGGTATCCTTGTTCCTGGCTTGGCGGTGGGTGTTCGGCGATTGCACGATATTGGAAAGAGTGGTTGGTGGATTGTTGTCCCGTTTTTGAATCTTATTTTCTTTTGTTTTGCTGGTGATCCAAATGAAAATGAGTATGGGCTACCTTCTCGATAGTCCTGAAGTTGCAGTCGCCTTGGCAGTCTAATGGTCAGGGTTTAATTCCCTCTGTGTTCTGCTGCCTGTAGATTGATCTGGGTAAAATGAAGCCCGACGCTCAATTCATCACTTTATGGATTGTTGAGTAATGCGCTATCGTCGGACGCGTCTGGAGTAGGTACTTACTTCTTCACGGCCAATCCAGCTGCCCACTGCCAAGACGTGCTGATCCACCATGTTTTCGGGTGAATGTCGGTGTTGGCTTCATTTTATTTGGCCAAATTTACGTGCTGGTATATAGAAAATAGGATTTATTTCTGATGAGTTCAGATTTGCAGGTTCAGCATTTCACGACAGGCTGGCGTCTTGTCTTCCTGATGCAGCTGATGCTGCTCGGCGTTTGCGTGTGGATGTCCTGGGATGTTTACCATGATCCGTATGGCGGGTTTTATCAGGATTTGCCCAGCATTGTTCTGTTCAATTTCTGTTTCTTTCTCATGAGTTTTGTGATTGGTGCCGGTCTTGGTGTTCAGCGAGTCCGGCTGGATCGGGGGCGGGAGAAACTGGCTTATGCCAATCATTCGACTTGCCATCGCTGGAAGGAAGTAGATGTTGCTGACGTCCAGCGTGTTTCCATACGCTCTGCCACACGCACAATGGATGCACTGGTGGACTCGCTGCTTGTCGTCGTCCGTTCTCACGAACCTGGCACGCCGCAGTATGGCGTGACATTGCTGGATTCCCGAGTCACGCCCACGAACAAGCAAAGCCATTCGCCGCTGTTTGTCGCGGTCATGGATTTCATCAGGGAGTCGAATCCGGATGCCGAGATTCCTGCCTTGCAGTAGCCCACTGCATTGTCCTCCTTGAGGTCAGGCTCCAGGCCTGAGCCACAACTATCATTTCGGTAAACCGCATGCAGGTTCGCATGCCGGTTCCCGATCTTGTCTATGCGTTGTGTAGTTACCGCTTCAGCAAAGCTGGCGCCGAATGCGCAACAAAATCCGCCAGCAGCGCACTGGCGCCATCCCAGACGATCTGCACGCCGAGGCAGAACAGGATGAAGGCCGAGAGCCGCAGGAAGACGATGGTGCCGGTGCTGCCCAGCATCCGCATGATCTTTTCCGCGTAGCGATAGCAGAAGTACAGCGAGTAGGCGACCAGCGCGGTGGCGATGATGCTGGCGATCGGCATGTCCAGCCGGTGCAGCAGGCCCGGGCCCTTGAGGCCGGCGCCGAGGGTGATGGCGACGGTGATGGTGCCGGGGCCGACGGTGATCGGGAAGGTCAGCGGATAGAAGGCGCGCGAGCGCAGTTCCTCGTTGCTGTGTTCCAGCGCTACTGCCTGTTCTTCCAGCTTGCGGTTGCTGTTCTTGCCTTCGTCCGACAGCAGTTTCCAGCCCGCCGCGGCGACCAGCAGGCCGCCGGCAACGCGGATGATCGGCAGCGAGACTTCGAAGAAGTCGAGCACATAGCTGCCGGTGAACATGCTCACCAGAATCAGGAAGAAGCTGTAGATGCCGACGCGACGGGCAAGGATGGCTTTTTCCTGCTCGTTGTACGCCGTGGTCATCGACAGGAAGATCGGCGCGTGCCCCGGCGGATTCAGGATGGGCATCAGTGCGGCGACAACCAGCAGGATGTTGCCGAGGAAGGCGGTGATCGTTTGCAGCATGCAGCAAGCTCCGGGAGCCACGGCCGGGCGCGCCGGCAATGCCCCGATTGTAGTGCCGTCAGCCAGTGCCGTGCTGCGGGTTTCCCCATGTCATCTAGATGTCGTGACAAATTCACCAAGTGGAAAGCTGCGATTCATATTCGCCGTGCACAGTGCGCTGCCTCCCGTTAGAGGGGGCGACACAACAACGGAGAGAGAGATGAATCGTCGCAACTTCCTCAAGTACGGCGGGGTCGGCGCTGCGCTGAGCGCGCTGCCGCTCAGCCTGCAGAAGGTGCTGGCCGCCGGCACGCCGTCGGGCGGCAGCCTGTCGTCGGTGGCGCACGTGGTGATCCTGAGCCAGGAGAACCGCTCGTTCGACCATTACCTCGGTACGCTCAACGGCGTGCGCGGCTACAACGATCCGCATCCACTGCGCCTGCCCGACGGCAGCAGCGTGTTCGCGCAGAAAAGCGCCGCGGGCCAGGCGATCTGGCCGTTCCGGCTCAACAGCGCCACCACCAGCGGCCAGTGCATGGTCGATGTGACCCATGACTGGGCCACCGGCCGGCAGGCGTTCAATAGCGGGGCGATGGACAAGTGGATTCCGAACAAGGGCAATTACGGCATGGCGTATTACAGCCGCGCCGATATCCCGTTCCACTACGCGCTGTCCGACGCGTTCACCACCTGCGACCACTATTTCTGTTCGGCCGACACCAGCACCAACCCGAACCGGCTGTTCCTGATGTCGGGCAGCAACGGCGCCGGACTGTGGGCCAATGGTGCGTCGATGAACAACGACGAATCCAAACCGTTCACCTGGATGACCTACGCCGAGCGGCTCGAAGCGGCGGGCATCTCGTGGAAGATGTACCAGGAGGCCGACAATTACGACGACAACGCGCTGGCGTGGTTCGCCAACTTCAAGAACGCGGCGACGACGTCCAACCTCTACAAGCGCGGCATGACGCGTTTTGCCCGCACCCAGTTCGCGCAGGACGTCGCCAACGACACGCTGCCGGCGGTGAGCTGGATCATCGCCCCGGCGGCGCTGTCCGAGCACCCGAACCACAGCCCGAACGGCGGCGGCGATTACGCCAAGATCTTCCTCGACGCGCTCGCCAGCAACCCGGCGGTGTGGGCCAAGACGGTGTTCATCTACACCTATGACGAAAACGGCGGCATTTTCGATCACGTCGTGCCGCCGATTCCGCCGGCGGGTACGACCAACGAGTGGAGCGGCGGCTATCCGCTCGGCCTCGGCCACCGGATTCCGACCTGGCTGATTTCGCCATGGAGCGTCGGCGGCTGGGTGCACAGCCAGACCAGTGACCATACCTCGACGCTGCGTTTCCTCGAACGCTTCACCGGCGTGCAGGAGCCGAACATCAGCGCGTGGCGCCGCAGCGTCTGCGGCGATCTGATGGACGGTTTCGACTTTGTCGCCAGCGGTTACGGCTTCCCGTCGACGCTGCCGAACACCACGAATCTGGCCAGCGATGCTGCATTTGCCTGCGCCAACCTGCCGGCCGCACAGCCGAACGGCGAGGTCGCTGCGCCGAACATCGAAAACGGTGGCGCGCGGCCGTTGCGGCCGGTGGCGGTGCAGCCGAATGTCGATGCGTCGGTCGATCCGGCGACGAAGAAAATCACGCTGACCTTGAGCAACGGCGGAACGCAATCTGCGGCGTTCGACATCCACGGCTACGGCGCGCTGACATTCGCGCCGGTGTTCGCCACCGTCGGCAGCAGCGCGCAGACCCATGTGTTCGACGCCAGCGCCGTTGCCTCCGGCAAGTTCGATCTGGCCGTGCACGGCCCGAACAGTTTCTACCGCCGCTTTGCCGGCAACGTGCTGCCGACCGCTTGGCAGGGCGGGGCGTATCCGCAGGTGAGCGTGACGCCGAACCCGGCCGGTGGCGTCGTCGCCATCACGATCCAGAACCGCGCGCCGGTGGCGATCACCGTCAACGTCGACGACTATCTTGCCGGCGTGCGCACGCCGCAGACCATCGCCGCCAACGCCAGCCTGACGCTCAATCTGGCGACGCGCAGTAACTGGTACGACTTCATGCTGCTGGTCGGCGGCGACACCGGCAATGTCTTCGTCTACGAGTACTGCGGCCACATCGAGGGCGGCAACAGCATGACCTTCCCGGGGCGCGTGGCGATTCCGGGCGTCAGCCCCACGCCGACACCGGCGCCAGGCCCGACCCCCACACCAGCCCCTGGCGCCGGCTTCACCGCTGCGCTTCTGAGCGGCATGACGCATTACTACCGGCTGGAAAACGCCGGTGCCGACGACGTCGGCGGCTCGGCGCTGAGCACGGTCGGCCCGGTGGCCTACGGTGCCGGTGGCAAGTTCGGCTCGGCGCTGACGCTCGACGCCAAACAGGCCGCAGCGGCCTTCCTGCCGTTCGACATGGCCAAGGGTCCGGCCAGCTTCACGCTCGGCTTCTGGGTGAAGATGCCGGCCGGCATGACGACCGAAACCAGCGTGATGGCCAACAAGGACTGGGCGACCGGCAAGAATGCCGGCATCTCGATCGGCACCACGTCCGACGGCCGCTTCAAGTTCAACATCGGCGACGGCACCAACCGTGCCGACGGCTATATCGCCATGGTCACCGGTGCGTGGGTCTATGTGGCGATCGCGCTCGATACAGCCAGCAAGAAACTCGTCTGCTACGCCAGCAACGCCGCCGGCACGGTCTCGACGACGACGGTGAGCTACAGCAACGTCACCGGCAACATCGTGCCGAGCTACAACCGCTGGGCGTTGAACGAGGATGGTCGCGGCGACTATTACAGCCGCTTCCCGACCGAGCGCTACGTGCTGGCCTTCGACGATCTGGCGGTATGGAACCGCGCGCTGGCGGCGAGTGACATTCAGGCGATCGCGTCGGCCAGCCAGCCGATCGACAGCCTGCGCACCACGCCGACACCGGCACCTTCGGCATGGAGCAGTGCGCTGCTGACCGGGCTGGCGCATTACCACCGTTTCGACGCCGACGGCAGCGACGACGTCGCGGCCAGCACCGCGACGATCACCGGCACGGCGACGTATCCGGCGTCGCAGTACGGCAACGGCATCCGCCTCGACGCGCTGCAGGCCGCTGCGGCCTTCCTGCCGTACGACGTCAGTGCCACCAGCAACGCGTTCACGATGGGCCTCTGGGTGAAGATGCCGTCGGGCATGGGCACGAACATGACCAGCATCGTCGCCAACAAGGACTGGGCGACCGGCAAGAACGTCGGCATCTCGATCGGCGGTTCGGGCGACGGGCGCTTCAAGTTCAACGTCGGCGACGGCACCAACCGTGCCGACGGCTATCTGGCGATGCCGCTCGACACCTGGTGCTACGTGGCGATCTGCGTCGACAAGAGCGCCAGAACGATGCGCTGCTACGCCAGCCAGTCCGCCACCGACGTGCGCGAAACCGTGCTCGGCTTCAGCAACGTCACCGGCAACATCGTCCCGAGCTACGGCCGCTGGGCGCTGAACGAGGATGCGCGAGGCGACTACTACAGCCGCTATCCGGTCGAACGCTTCGTGCTGGGCTTCGATGACGTTGCCGTGTGGACACGGGCGCTGAGCATCGACGAGATCAAGGCGATTGCCGCATCGGGCCAGCCGATCGCCAGCCTGCGTGGTGGTACGCAAGCAACGGTCGCGACGATGTCGCTGAACGCCGCGGTCTGCGCTGCACCGTGGGCCGGTGCAACGACCTACGCGGCCGGCGAGTCGGCCAGCTACAACGGCCGCAATTACCGCGCCAAATGGGTGACGCAGGGCGAAGTGCCGGATCGCAACAGCGGCAGCGCCCGGCCGTGGGAAGACCTCGGCGCCTGCTGACCCGGCCGGAGCAAAAGAAACACCCCGCAATGCGGGGTGTTTCTTTTTGTCGGGGTTACTTGCTGCGGCCGTCGTACGGGTGGACCTGCACGCTGGCGAGGTCGATGCCCTCGATGCAGCGGATGTTGATTGCGGCAATGGCGTTGCCGGCCGGGTCGACCCCTTCGCCGAACGGGCCGCAGCCGCAGTGCGGACAGAAGTGGTGCTTGATCACGTGCTTGTTGAAGGTATACGTGCCGATGTCGGCTTCGGGCGTCAGCAGCCTGACGCTGGCGCGCGGTACGAACCAGAGCAGGTGGCCGCGACGCTGGCAGATCGAACAGTTGCAGTCGATGACCGAACCGATTTCGCCATCGATTTCGAGGGCAATCCGGCCGCAGTGGCAGCTGGCGCGATGGATCATGGTTGTTCCTTATGTTGGCGACATGGCGGTCATGTTTTTATAGCGCGTGGCGCGCGCGCCGTTCCCACCCTGCCGTCCATCCTTTGCCTATCTCGATGTCATCAGCGCGGTGCCGACGCGGTTATAATCCGCCCGTAAGTAAGAAAATTACAAATTACTAATATTTTTGACCCGCGATCTGCCACGAGCAGCTCAAACCAAGTCAAACCGCCTCATCAGGGGGGCGCAGGAGCAAAGCATGAAATTGTCTACCCGTCTGGGGCTGATCGTCGTTTGTGCGGTCGTCGGCCTCGTCATCATTGCCGGGTACGCCCTGCAGACCATCCGCTCGACCATGCTGCAGGAGCGCCGCGCCGAAATCCGCCTGCTGCTCGATCTGGCGGCGAACCAGATCCAACACTTCCAGGCGCTGGAGCAGAGCGGCAAACTGAGCCGCGAGGACGCCCAGGCACGCGCCATCGAAGCGACGTCGGGGCTGTCGAAGGGTGACGACTACGTGTTCGTGCGCAGCATGGACGCGAAGATGCTGGTTCACCCGAACCCCAAGCGTGTCGGCAAGGTCGACTTCGGCTCGAAGCTGCCTGACGGCCGAACCACGCATCAGGCCTATCTCGAGGTGCTGGCGAAAGGCGATTTCGGCTACACCGACATCGTGACCAAACGCCCCGGCAGCGAGGTCGAGGTGCCGAAGATCAACGGCGTGATCAAGGTGCCGGGCTGGGACTGGATCGTCGGTTTCGGCGTGTTTACCGACGACATCGAGCGCGCCTACTGGCACTACGCGCTGAACTTCCTGATCATCGGCCTCATCGTGCTGGCCGTGGTCGTGACCGTTGCGGTGATGATGTCGCGGCGCATCTACGGCCGCCTCGGCGGCGAGCCGGACTATGCCACCGAGGTGGCACAGGCGATCGCTGCAGGCGACCTGAGCCGCCGCATCGACGGCAAGGTGGCGCCGGACAGCCTGCTCGGCGCGGTGGCGACGATGCAGAGCAGCCTCCGGAAAATGATCGAAGGCATCCAGCAGGGCGCCGGCAGCCTCGGCCAAGCGGCCGCGAGCCTGTCCGGACAGATGACGCAGATCAATCAGGCCGCGCGCCAGTCGTCCGACGCGACCGCGGCCACGGCGGCGGCGATCGAGCAGATGTCGGTCAGCGTCGACCAGATTTCGGAAAGCGCCCGCGAGACCGAAGGCAATTCGTCGCGCTCGACCGAGCTGGCGACGCAGGGCGAATCGCTGGTCAACAATGCTTCGGCCGAAATCCAGCGTGTTTCCGCCCGGATCGGTGAAGCATCGGTGCTGATCTCCGGCCTCGTAGAGCGCTCGCGCGAGATCGACGGCATCGCCGCCGTGATCAAGGACATCGCCGACCAGACCAATCTGCTGGCGCTGAATGCCGCGATCGAGGCGGCACGTGCCGGCGAGCAGGGCCGCGGCTTTGCCGTGGTGGCCGACGAGGTGCGCAAGCTGGCCGAGCGCACAACGCAGGCGACCGGCGAGATCGCCGCGATGACGCAGGCGATCCAGGCCGATACCGGTTCGGTGGTCCACAGCATGGACGAAGTGAAGCCGCAGGTGGCGCGTGGCGTCGATCTGGCCGGTCAGGCCGCCGAAGCGCTGCGCGAGATCAGCGCCGGATCGGCATCGACACTGGGCAAGATCCGCGACGTCGCCAACGCCACGGCCGAGCAGAGCGTCGCCAGTGCCAGCGTGGCCAGCAATGTCGAGCGGATTGCCAATATGGTCGAATCGTCGGCCGACTCGGTCGCTGCGGCCAACCGCAATGTGCAGCAGCTCGAGGCACTGTCGACCGAGCTGAAGAATTCGGTATCCCGTTTCCGGCTCTGATCACGCCGGCAGGCCACAAAGAAAAACGCACATCCGGGGATGTGCGTTTTTTGTTGGGCGCAAGGCGTTCAGGCTTTCTTCAGAAAGCAGGCCTTGAGCATGAACTGGCCGGCATCGAGTTTGCAGTCGACCTCGTGGTCACCGTCGCCGACGAGACGAATGCTTTTGACCTTGCTGCCCTGCTTGAGCGTGATCGACGAACCCTTGACCTTCAGATCCTTGATCAGCACTACCGCATCGCCATCCTGCAGCACCGTGCCGTTGGCATCGCGCACCACGCGGGCCTCGTCATCGGCGGCGCCCGCAGCCTGCGGATTCCACTCGTGGCCGCAGTCGGCGCAGACGTAGTTGCTGCCGTCCGGGTAGGTGTTTTCCATCGCGCATTGCGGACAGGCGGGAAGGGTCGACATGGCAGGGCTCCGGTTCGTTGCAAGCCCGGCAGTATAGCGGGCGATGTGGCCCGGCCCTCCGGCACTATGTACGCCGCACATGGCGGCTTCGGGTTGCCGGAGAGCGGAAACAGGCGCGGGAACGATCGGGAATGTCGTTTTACCGTCATGACGATTGGCTAAACCGGCGAATCCGGCTATTCAGGAGATCGGCTGACCTGCTGCGCAAGGGAGGAGGGTGCATGGAAGTGGAGAAATACATCGACGGCGCGGACGACGCGACCGTTCGCAGGGTGTTGCAGGGCTTGCTGAAGGGGTTCCTGACCCCCGCCTTTGGCGCCCTGCCGAAGAACGAGGTCGAGCTGCTGTTCCTCGACGCGCTCGCGCAGATCGATGCAATCGATACCGATCCCGAGCTGTACGAGCTGGTGTCGAAGCTGCGCGTGACGCGTGCCAAGGCGCGCGGACTGATCTACGCCCGCGAACTGCGGCGCTCGTCCGTGGACGAGCTGGATGCGAAGGTGAAGGCGTTGCTGAAAAAGCCGCTGATCCAGAAGGATGGCGAAGCCTTCGTGCTTGAGGTCGAAAATCCGCTGGTATCCGATCACCTGCGTGCCAAGGTGAAGCAGCTCGGCTATCTGTCGGACGGCTCGTTCTCGCCGAGCATCGTCAAGCTCGGCCTTGACGCGATCTCGGCGCTGGCCGAGTCATCGGTGGCCGAAGCGGACAAGGAGTCGCTGCGGCTGGCGCTGGTGGCGGCCGGCGCGCCGGATACTTCGCTCAGGGGGATCTTCAAGGCCGCGATCAGGAAGGTGGCCAGCAAGGTCGCGGCCGATACCGGCGAGGCGCTGATGGACAAGGTGTCGGACTACCTGTCGCCGCTGATCGATGCGAGTGTCGACGCGATTCTGGAAAGGGCCAGTGACCTGTTCGACGGCGACGACTGACGGCGACGACTGACGGCGGCGACGACCGGCGATGGATTCAAGGAGATGGACATGCACGCAAGCGGGACATTCGAAGTCGAGCTGAAGGGGCTGGAGCTGCACGATCCGGCCGACGGGACGCTGGGGCGGCGGGCGATCGACAAGCGTTTCAGCGGTGATCTGGTGGCGACCAGCGTCGGCGAGATGCTGTCGGCCGGGACTGCCGTTGCCGGTTCGGCCGGCTATGTCGCGATCGAGCGGGTCAGCGGCATACTGGCCGGCCGCAGCGGCAGCTTCACGCTGCAGCACAGCGGAACGATGAACCGCGGCGTACCGCAACTGCACGTTTCGGTGGTGCCCGACTCCGGGACCGGTGAACTGGCGGGGCTGAGCGGGACGCTGGCGACCCGCATCGCCGATGGCCGGCATGATTACGATTTCGACTACCGCTTCGACACCTGATGCTTCGATGTCGGGCCGATAGCGGGGTCAGCGCTGCGTGGCGAAATGCGCGAGCAGATCGAGCGCGGTTTGTGCCAGCCAGGCCGCGCCAAGCGGCAGGGCGGCTTCGTCGACGATCATTTTCGGGCTGTGCAGCGAGTAGGGGCTGCGCTCCGCGCCCTGCGTGCCGAGCAGGGCGAAGCACGACGGCACGGCTTGTGCGGTGAACGAAAAATCCTCGCCCCCCATCAAGGGCGGCAGGTCGAGCAGTGCGCCATCGCCGAGCACCCGCCGGGCGGCATCGCGAGCCACGGCCGAGACACCGGCGTCGTTCATCGTCACCGGATAGCCGTTGGCGATCCGGCAATCGATGGTGGTGCCGTGCATCGCGGCGGTGTGTTCGCAGATCGCGGCGATGCGGGCGTGCACATGGGCACGGGTGTCCATGTTCAGCGTGCGGATGGTTCCGGTCAGCCGGACCGATTCGGCGACGATGTTGGTCGCCGATCCGCCCTGGATCGTACCGATGCTGACGACGGCGGTATCGGTCGGGCCGACGTTGCGCGCGACGACGGTCTGCAGCGTGGTGACGAGCTGCGCGGCGATGACGATGGCGTCGATACCGGCCTGTGGTGATACGCCGGCATGTGCGGCCCGGCCGTGAACGATGATCTCGACCTCGTCGCTGGCGGCCATCACCGCGCCGTCGCGGATGCTGATCCGCCCGGTGGGGATGACCGGCACCTGATGCAAGGCGATCGCCGCGCTGGCGCCGACATGCACGCCTTCCTTGACCATCCGTTGCCCGCCGGACCAGCCGTTCGGATCGTTGTAGCAACCTTCCTCGGCCGGCTGGAACACGAAGCGCACGGTGCCGGCAAAATCGGCGTCGAGCAGCAGCCGGGCCGCGCCGAGGCCCATCGCCACGTGGGTGTCGTGGCCGCAGGCGTGCATCACGCCGGGGGTGGTCGACGCATACGGCAGGTCGGTGTCTTCCTGGATCGGCAGTGCATCCATGTCGGCGCGGATGATGACGGTCGGGCCCTCGCCTTTTTTCAGCTCGGCAACGACGCCGGTGCCGGCGATCCCGCCGCGATAGGGCAGGCCGAGGGCGACCAGCTGGGCGATCACCCGTTGCGCCGTGCGCGTCTCGCGATAGCCCAGCTCCGGATGCTGGTGAATATCGCGGCGGATGGCGACGATGTCGTCGCGGAGGGCTTCAGCTTGGGCGCGCATGGTGGATTCCTTTCCGCTGGTCTTGGAGGTCAACGCTTCAGCCGGCGAGTGCGCGGGCGCAGGCACCGGATGAGCGTTTACAGGGCGGGGCTGTGATACTGACGGTATAGCTTTTCGATGCCGGCTTCGAGTTCTCCGGACAGCACGATGTCGCTGGCGCCGATGTTTTCGGTCAGTTGCGCCAGCGTCGTCGCTCCGATGATGGTGCTGGCGACGAACCAGCGGCTGTGGACGAAGGCCAGCGCCAGCTGCGCCGGGCTCAGGCCGTATTCGAGTGCGAGCTGCGCGTAGGCGGCGACCGCATCGTCGACGAAGGGCTTGCGGTAGCGCGAGCCGAAGGCCGGGAAGCGCGTCAGCCGGCCGTCGGCCGGGGCATCGGCGACGTATTTGCCGCTCAAAAGGCCGAACGCCAGCGGGCTGTAGACCAGCAGCGACACCTGCTCGCGGTGGCAGGCTTCGACCAGACCGGTCTCGAAGGTCCGGTTGATCAGGTTGTAGACGTTCTGGATCGTTTTGATGCGCGGCAGGCCGGCGGCATCGGCGGCCGCACCCCATTTGGCCACGCCCCAGGCGGTTTCATTCGACGTGCCGAGGTAGCGCACCTTGCCGGCGGTGACGAGTTTCGACAGCGCTTCGAGCTGCTCGTCGATGTCCGGCGTATCGGGCTTTTCGTCGGCCGGATCGTACTGGCTGGTGCCGAACATCGGCACCGCACGGGCCGGCCAGTGCACCTGATAGAGGTCGATGTAGTCGGTCTTGAGGCGAGCGAGCGAGGCATCGCAGGCCGCAACGATCTGCGCGGCATTCAGCTGCGGGCCGCCGCGAATCCAGTCCATACCGCGGTTCGGGCCGGCCACCTTGGTGGCGACGACGACCTGGTCACGTGGCTGCTTCACCAGCCAGTTGCCGACGTATTCTTCGGTGCGTCCCGCCGTGTCGGCCCTGGCCGGTACCGGGTACATTTCCGCCGCGTCGATGAAGTTGACGCCGGCCGCGCGGGCGGCATCGAGCTGTGCGTGGGCGTCGGCTTCGCTGTTCTGTTCGCCGAAGGTCATCGTGCCAAGGCAGATCGACGAGACCTTCAGGTCGGTGCCGGGCAGGGTGCGGTAATGCATCGCCATTCTCCAAAACGCGGAAAGCCGGCGAGCCGGCTTTCCAGAGTGATTTGCTGACAGAGACTACTACTTGCGCTTGCGATCGTCGATTGGCGTCAACGTGTAGCCCTGCTTTTTCAGCTGGGCGACAAGGCCGGTCTTGCCCGGCAGATGCAGTGCGCCGACGGCGATGAAGCTGCCGCCCTTGGCCAGTTGCGCCTGCATGCGTTCGTTCATCCGGTCGTTGCGGTCGTCGATCAGCGTCTTCTGCTTCCAGTCGTTGAAATAGGCCTGATCGGCGGCAGGCAGGGTCACTTCGTCCTTGTCGGCGAAGCGGACGATGCCTTCGACATCGCGCTGGACGTACATCGCGATCAGCTTCTTGTAGTAGGCATCGAGGTCGGGCTGCTGGTCGATCAGCGCGTACAGCAGCGTCTTCTGCTTGTCGGCCGGAATCGTTTCGAACACCGAGGCCTGTTCGGAGATCGTTTCAAGGCCGGTGTATTCCTTGCCGCCTTCGATCGCCATCTTCGCCAGCATCAGGTCGAGCGGCAGGTCACCGGCTTTCTTTTTCGGCACCATCAGCAGCATCGCGGCAGCCCACGGCCGCATGCGCTTGGCGGCGACCTCCGGGTAGTCGCGCGCGGCGAGTTCGGGCAGCAGCTTCTGGTAGTGCTTGCTGTCGATCTGGTTGGCGAGCAGTTCGCCTTCGGGCATCAGCACGCGCTTGGCGAAATCCATCATGCCGTTGAAGTCGATGCGGACTTCGGTGGTGACCGTGTCGGCGTCGTCGAAGGCTTTCTGCACCTGCGGCGACAGCTTCGTGACCTTCGGATCGCTGACGTGGGCGGTGCCGAACAGCCAGGACGGCTTCTGGACGCCCGATTTCTCGATCTTCCACAACACGGCGCGCGGAAAGGTATCACCCTTGGCGGCGGCCAGCGCCGGCAGCGGGGCCAGCAGCGTGGCGGTACAGAGTGCAGCTATGAGCGGGCGAAGGCGGGCAAACATCCGGCGGGTCTCCAGTTTTGTACGGGCGCGTGCCCTTGGTCGACCGCCAGTATAAACATGCTCGGCCCGCGGCTGAAACGCCGCCTTGCCGGCGTGGTCATTCCAGCCCGGTCAGTACCTTCACGGCCTGGACGAACTCGTCGGCGTACGGGCCGGCCTTGCGCGATTCGCGCAGTGCCATGTTCCAGCGGGCGATGGCGTTGCGCAGTGCCGGCGTATCCGAGACGGCCTCGATCTCGCTGATCAGCCCGCGCCCCATCAGGCCGAGGAAGGCCTGGGTGCTTTCGGTCATCAGCTCCTTGGCCTTGACGATGCGGATCGGGTCCAGCGCCTCCACCGGGCGGGGTTGCTGCGTCGCAGCCGGTCTGGCCGGTGCCGGCGGAGCGGGGGCGGCAGTGGGCTCCGGGGTGGGTTGGTCATCGTCGCTGGCGATGCACCCGGCGTGGCCGAGCTCGGCCAGCAACGGCGCCAGTTCTGCATGGCCAAGGACAGCGGCGATGTCGGCCAGCGAGCGCTGCCCGTCGATCAGGATCAGCAGCCGCCGCGCTCTGGCCGTCAGACCGAGATTGCGGGAGTCGATTTCGGCCTGGCCTAGCGCGGTCTTGCGGTACACGAGGGTCGACATGCGAATGTGTCCCGGACAGTGGAGCCGGCGAGCGTAGCAGCGGCGTGTTTCAATCCTGCGACGCCGTACCGGTCTAACCCCAATGGCAGCGTGCCCGTCCGCCGTGCTACCTATGACTCTTGAACAAGCGGCCGTCGTGCTTGCTGTTGGCCGCGATCAAGGTTGATGGATGCGCATGCGTGCATCATCGCAAGCAGACTCAGCGGATGGTGATATGGCGTTACGCAGAAAGGACACGATTTACCTGGAGCTCGAGCGTTTGACGCGCCAGCTCAAGGCCTCGGCATTGCGTGCCGGTGGCGGCATCGATGCCGAAACCATCGGCTACAACCTCGGCATCGCGCGCAATTCGGTCAGCAAGGACCTGACCGAGCTGTGCAGCGAGGGCAGGGTCATCAAGATCAAGAGCAGGCCGGTCCTCTTCCTGCACCGTGCCGCCTCGGCCGAGTTGCTCGGCTGCGACCTCGATCCGGCGCGGAACGAGGTGCGCGAGCTGGCGGAGCTGCTGGGCGCCGCTGACGAAGTCGTCGAAGCGGACCCGTTTACCGCGCTGATCGGTCACGACCAGAGCCTCAGGCAGGCGGTCGAGAAAGGCAAGGCGGCGGTGCTGTACCCGCCCAACGGGCTGAACGTGATGCTCACCGGCCCGTCGGGCGTCGGCAAAACCTATTTCGCCGAGCTGATGCACGGTTTCAGCGACTACGCGCGCGATACCGCCGTGCCTTTCGTGTACTTCAACTGTTCCGAGTACTTCAACAATCCGGAGCTGCTGACGTCGCACCTGTTCGGCCACCAGCAGGGCGCGTTCACCGGCGCAGGCGCGGCCAAGGACGGGCTGGTTGCGCGGGCCGAAGGCGGTTTCCTGTTTCTCGACGAAGTCCACCGGCTGCCGTTCGAAGGCCAGGAAAAGCTGTTTTCCATCCTCGACAAGGGCGTGTACCGCCGGCTCGGCGCCAGCGACAAGGAAATCAGCAGCAATGTCCGGCTGATCTGCGCGACGACCGAGAACATCAAGTCGACCCTGCTGCGCACCTTCCTGCGCCGCATCCAGGTGGTGATCGACCTGCCGGCGCTGTCGGCGCGCTCGTTCGACGAGCGTCTGGAAATGATCGTACGCTTTTTCCACGCCGAAAGCCGCAAGACCGGACTGACGCTCAAGGTAGCCAAGCCGCTGCTCGGCGAGCTGCTGTGCCGCGAGTACGAAGGCAATATCGGCGAACTGAAGAGCGACATCCAGTTCATCTGTGCCCAGGCCTACGCCAACCAGTTCGGCAATCGCAGCACGGTGCTGAGCGTCGACGAAGCGCAGCTCGACGGCAAGGCCGCGCACTACGACATCCGCACGCGGCTGACGCTGGACGAGCTGGTCGGTGGCGACTGGCTGTCGATCGCGCCGAGCGACGTGAAAAAGCTCGAGCGCACCGCGCTGATGCCGGCCGAGCGCAAGGATGCCGATCTCTTCTACGCTTTTCTGGCCGACGAATACACGCAGCTGCAGCACAGCAACATCCCGGCCAACGAGATCAGCCTGATCCTGCGCAAGAAGCTGCAGACGGTGTTCGAGCACAAGATCCACCACGCCGCGGCCGAGCCGCTGCCGACGCTCGACGGCGTCTACGGCCTGCAGCTCGAACAGAAGATCAAGCTGCTGACGAGCTTCATCGACGGACTGACCGGCTACAAGATGAGCGACACCGTCGCCGGCCATTTGCGCAACCACCTGATCACGCTGCTGGCCTATGTGAAGAAGGGCAAGGTGCCGGGGCTGTATTCGGCCAACCTGATTCCGGATGCGGCCAAGGCCGAGTACGAGAACGCGCGGCTGGTGTGCAAGAAGATCGAGGACACCTTCCTGATCGCCTGCCCGTCGGCCGAGCTGATCTTCATGTGCCTGCTGCTGGCCGAGCTGAAATCGCAGCGCCACGCGCACCGGCTGCAGCAGGATTGCGGCGTGATCCTGATCTCGCACGGCGACAGCACCGCGAGCAGCATGGCCGGTTACGTGAACCGGCTGATCGGCCGCGAACTGGTCACCGCCATCAACATGCCGTTCGAGCAGTCCGTGCACGACACGCTGGCGCTGTTCCTCAAGGAAGTGGCGCGCTACCAGTACAAGAAGCTGATCCTCGCGGTCGACCTCGGCTCGCTGGTGCACTTCGGCGCCGTGGTGCGCAAGATGTTCAAGGTCGAAACGCTGCTGATCCGCAACGTGACGATGCTGCGCCTGCTCGAGGTGGCGATGAACCTGTCGTACGAGACGACCGAGCTCAAGGCGCTGGGCGAACTGCTCGAATCGCAGGGCTTCGAATACGACCTGTACGACGCGTCCGGCGCCGACGAGGTGCGCGTGGTCGTCGTTTCCTGCGTCACCGGGCTCGGCACCTCGGTGAAGATCCGCAAGATGATCGAGGACGTGTTCGAGGACATGATCACCGACCGCGTGCGGCTGGTCACGCTCGACTACGCCGAGATCGAACAGCTCGACCGGCTGAGCCTGCACATCGGCGAAAACGAGCGGCTGGCCGGCATCATCGGCTCCTTCCTGCCCAAGCTGCAGGACGTGCCCTTCCTGTCGCTCGAAGAGCTGTTCTCCGAGCACGGCGCCGAACTGGTGATGGACATGCTCGACGTGGACATGGCGCCGGACGAGCGCGAGCTGATGCTCGAAAAGGTGTCGATGAAGTTCATTTCGACGGTGACGATCGAAAGCATCATCAAGCAGATTTCGGTGCTGAACCCGCATCGCGTGCTGCAGGAAATCGAGGGCGTCTTTCACCGCATCTGCGGCGAGCTCGACATCAAGCCGTCCCGGAAAGTGACACTGCGCTTCATGATCCACTGCTGCTGCATGGTCGAACGCATCGTCATCGAGCGCAAACCGTTACAGATGACGCTGCCACCCGGCGCCATCGTCAACGATGCGGCATTTGCCGTCATCAAGGCCGCATTCGCACCGATCGAGACCGCCTACAACATCCGGCTCTCGGATACCGAGCACTTCTACATCTACGAACTGCTGTTCCGCTAGGCCGGGCGCCATCCGGCCGGCATGGCCGCATGGCCGGACGCACCGTCCGCGATCCGGCCGCGCCGGCGGCTGACCCTGTCCCGCGCCGTCGCCGCGGGCGTCCACACCGATCGGCGTACGCCGGGGGCACGACACTAGGCCTGCATTTGCCCCTGTCGGCCCGTCTGCATCTGTCATGTTTCACGGCGCATCTGGCATCGAAGCGGTGTTTTCCGGTACCGGATGCATCCGTTTTGTTTGCAGGTGACTGATTTTGCTGGATTTTAATTGTCATCCCGAACGGGGTGACAGTAGCTGGCACGCATCTTGCCCTTATCGGGTCAGGGCGGCGCAACGATGCATCCGCGCTGCAACGAACCGATAAGGAGACCCGCAATGACCCAACCCGTATCCGAAATCCTCACGCTCACCCACGGTGGCTGGGGCGCAAACCTGATCGACTGCCTGAAGATGGTCGCCGGCGAAATCCACGGCGTATCCGATCTGGCACTGATGCCGGTCGACACCATGGGCGAGTTCTACGAGAAGGTGAAAGCCCGGGTCGAGGCGATGCCGGCCGGCTCGCTGATCATCGCCGACTTCACCGGCGGCTCGACCTCGAACGTCGCCGCGCGCCTCTCCGCCGATTTCGACATCGGCGTGATCACCGGCCTCAACGCCACGCTGATGCTTGCCGCGCTCGATATGCGCGACGAAGGCCGGCTGGCCGATCAGGTCGACGACCTCGTCGACGTCGGCCGCAACAGTTTCAAGAACATCGTCAAAAGCCTGCAGCAACGCTGAACCACTCATTCAATTCCAGGGAGAACCATCATGGCCAAAATCGTCCTTTGCCGTATCGACAGCCGCCTGATCCACGGTCAGGTCGTCACCAAGTGGGTCGGCCAGTCTCAGGCCAACCGCATCGCCGTGGTCAGCGACGAGCTCGACGCCGATCCGTTCATGAAGAACATCTTCATGATGGCCGCGCCGCCCAACATCAAGGTCGACTGTTTCGGCGTCGCCGGCTTCTGCCAGCAATGGCGCGAGGACCAGCTCGGTGCCGGCAACGTGCTGGTGCTGTTCCCGAATCTGGCGTCGGTGCGCCAGGCCGTGATCGACGGCTTCGACATCGCGCAGATCCAGGTCGGCG
The DNA here is from genome assembly GCF_016865585.1 of Jeongeupia naejangsanensis. Lineage (GTDB taxonomy): Bacteria > Pseudomonadota > Gammaproteobacteria > Burkholderiales > Chitinibacteraceae > Jeongeupia > Jeongeupia naejangsanensis. The sequence continues at coordinate 117,589 of NZ_JAESND010000007.1, forward strand.
GTCTCGGCGGCGGCCCGGGCCGCAAGGTGGTGTTCCAGAACATCACGCTCGACGATGCCGACGAGACGGTGCTGCGCGACCTGCAGGAACGCGGCGTCGACGTGTACTTCCAGACGATCCCGGAAGACAAGCCGCAGAAGCTGGCCGACATCCTCAAGCGCCTGTAACCCACCCTGAACGAGGAGCCTCGTCATGAGTACCCTGATGCTCGCGACCCTGATGGGTCTGTACTACTGGTTCGCCCGCCTGCGGCTGGGTTACACCTTCTCCGGCATGCTGGTGCAGCCGATCGTGATCGCCGTGTTCGTCGGCCTGATCACCGGCGACATGCAGACGGCGATGATCGTCGGTGCCGGCATCCAGCTGGTCTACCTCGGCGTGACGTCGACGCCGGGTGGCAACGTGCCGTCCGACCCGGCGCTGGCGGCGTGCATCGCGCTGCCGATCGCGGTGAAGACCGGCATGGACGCCAATCTGGCGATCGCGCTGGCGATTCCGTTCGGCGTGATCGGCGTCTTCGTCGACCAGCTGCGCCGGACGATCAACGCCGCGTGGGTCCACATGGCCGACAAGCACGCCGAGACCTGCAACACCGCCGGCATCATGCGCTGCGCCTTCCTGTGGCCGGCACTGATGGGCTTCGTGATCCGCTTCCCGGTGGTGTTCGCAGCCAACTACTTCGGCCAGTCCGTGGTCGAGCAGTTCCTCGCCTTCATGCCGCGCTGGCTGACCCACTCGTTCGAGATCATGGGCGGCATCCTGCCGGCGCTGGGCTTCGCGATCACCATCATGGTGATCGGCAAGAAGACGCTGATTCCCTACTTCGTCGCCGGCTTCTTCGCCGTGCTCTACCTGAAGGTCGACATCATGGCAGTGGCCATCTTCGGCACCTGCATCGCCTTCCTGATCCGCAGTTTTGGCAAGAACGAGGAAGCATGATCATGAACGCTACCGTTACCGACAAAGCCGTCTCGGACGTCCAGCACGGTCCGCTGCTGACCAAGGCCGACATCACCAAGTCCTGGCTGATCTACTACATGGGCGCCGAAGTCTCGAATTCGTACGAGCGTCTGCAAAGCCTGATCTTCTGCGCGTCGATGACGCCGGTGCTGAAGAAGCTCTATCCGAACAAGGAAGAGCAGGCCGAAGCGCTGAAACGCCATCTGAACTTCTTCAATACCGAAGGCGTGATGGGCGGGATCATCCAGGGCGTGGCGATCGCGATGGAAGAGCAGAAGACCCGCGGCGAGCCGATCACCGATTCGTCGATCATCGGCATCAAGACCGGGCTGATGGGCGCGCTGGCCGGCGTCGGCGATTCGATCATCTGGGCGGCGCTGATGCCGCTGCTGATCGCGCTGTTCATCCCGTTCGCCGCCAAGGGCAGCGCCATGGGCGGGATTGCGCCGCTGGTGCTGTACACCGGCATCACCATCGGCATCAGCTACGCGCTGTGCCACAAGGGCTACAAGCTCGGCCGCGAATCCATCGTCACGCTGTTGCAGGGCGGCAAGATCAAGGAACTGATCTACGGCGCCAACGTGCTCGGCCTGATCATGATGGGCGCGCTCGCCGCCAGCTACGTCAAGCTCTCGACGCCGCTGAAGTTCAGCTTCCTGCAGGGCTCGGAAGTGGTGGTGCAGCAGGTGCTCGACTCGATCGTGCCGGGGCTGCTGCCGCTGGCCGCGGTGTTCGCGATCTACCTGTACATGCTCAAGAAAGGCCCGCGCTACACGGTGATCCTGCTGTCGGTCGTGGCCTTCAGCCTGGTCTGCTCGATCACCGGCATTCTCTAAGGGGATCATGATGAACATTTACGAGCGCATCGGCCTGAAGCGGGTGATCAACGCCTGCGGCAAGATGACCATCCTCGGTGTCTCGGCCGTCGACAGGACGGTGATGGACGAAGTCGCCGAGGCCGCATCGAACTATGTCGAGATCGACACGCTGATCGACCGCGTCGGCGAGCTGATCTCGACGCATACCGGCGCCGAAGACAGCTGCGTCACCTCGAGCGCATCGGCCGGGATCGCGATCTCGGTCGCCGCGGTGATCTCGAAGGGCGATCCGAATCTGGTCGAGCGCTTGCCCGACAGTTCGGGCCTGGCCAACGAGGTGATCCTGCTCAAGGGCCACAGCGTCAACTACGGCGCGCCGGTGACGACGATGGTCCGCCTCGGCGGCGGCGTGCCGGTCGAAGTCGGCCAGGCCAACGAGTCGGAAGCCTTCCATGTGGCGTCGGCGATTACCGGGCGCACTGCGGCCATCCTGTACGTGAAGTCGCACCACGCGGTGCAGAAGGGCATGGTGCCGCTGGCGGAGATGATCCGCATCGCCCACGAACACGGGCTGCCGCTGATCATCGATGCCGCCGCCGAGGAAGACCTGAAGAAGTACGTCGCCGCCGGCGCCGATCTGGTGATCTACAGCGGCGCCAAGGCGATCGACGCGCCGACCTCGGGCTTCATCACCGGCCGCAAGGCGCTGATCGCCGCGTGCAAGGCGCAGTACCACGGCATCGGCCGGCCGATGAAGATCGGCAAGGAATGCATGCTGGGTCTGGTCAAGGCGCTGGACCGCTACGCGGTGCACAAGCACGACGGCCGCGCCGACATTCCGGCGCTCGAAGCGGCGATTGCCGAGATCAACGGCATCCGCGGCCTGTCGGCCGAACTGGAGCAGGACGAAGCCGGCCGCGAGATCTACCGTGCCCGCGTCCGTGTCCATGCCGACGTGCTCGGCGTCGACGCGGCGGCGATCGAAGCGCAGCTGCGCGGCGGCAGTCCGGCCATCTACACCCGCAAGTACTACCTCAACGCCGGCGTGTTCAGCATCGACCCGCGACCGCTGCAGGGCGACGACCTTGCCGTCATCGTCGCGCGGCTGCGGCAGCTGGCCGGCGCGTGCTTGCAGGAGAACACCGCGAAGGAGAATGCATGATGCAGCAAGCCATTTCGTTCTATCACGATCGCGTCGCGATCAACGTGCTGGCGCGCGACCTCGACAACGCCGCCGCCGCGTTCGAAGCCGCCGAAGGGCATGCGGCCATCGGTCTGCTGTCGGCGCGTTTCGACACGGTCGAGGAAGGCGTCGTCGCCGCAAGGCAGTGGCAGGACCGGGTCTGCGTGTCGGTCGGCCTCGGCGCCGGCGATCCGACCCAGTTCTACAAGGCGGCGATGATCGCCGCGGCAACCGCGCCGGGCCACGTCAACCAGACCTTCAGCGGTGCCGGCTTCGCCGCCGGTGCGCTGGCGGCGCGCGGTGTCGCCAATACCCGCATCAACGCGCTGATCCGCCCGACCGGCACGCCGGGCAAGGTGATCGTCTCGACCGGCGTTGCCGGCAGCGGTGCCGAAGTCCCGGCGCTGGTCGATACCGACACCGCCGTGCTGATGATCCGGGATCAGGGCGCGCACGCGGCCAAGTTCTTCCCGATGGGCGGGCTGAAATCGCTGGCCGAGCTGGAAGTGCTGGCGAAAAGCTGCGCGCGCCACGGGCTGGAAATGATCGAACCGACCGGCGGGATCGACCTCGCCAACTTCGGCGAGATCCTGCAGGTCTGCCTCGACGCCGGCGTGCCGAGGGTCATGCCGCACGTCTACAGCTCGATCATCGACAAGGAAAGCGGCAACACCCGGCCCGCCGACGTAGCCGAGCTGTTGCAGATGGTGAAGCAACGGGTGTGATACCCCCCACGACCCGTGATTGACGCCGCCGGCCTTGCCGGCGGCTTTTTTTTTGCGCGCTGGGGACGCCTTACTCGGTCGCCTCGGCGTTGTAGGTGTTGCGGTCGAGGTCGCCCTCGCTGCGTGCAACGATGACCGCTGCCAGCGTATCGCCCGAGACATTGGTCGCGGTGTTCATCATGTCGATGATGCGGTCGACCGCGGCGATGACGGCGATGATCTCCAGCGGCAAGCCGACCGACGACAGCACCAGGCTCATCACGATCAGCGCGGTGCCCGGCACGCCGGCCGCGCCGATGGCCGCCAGCGTCGTCGTCAGGATCACCATCACCATCTGGCTGATGCTCAGGTGCACGCCGTAGGCGTTGGCGGCAAAGATGGCGACGGCGCCGAGGTAGGTCGACAGTCCGTTCATGTTCACCGTGGCGCCGAGCGGGAGCACGAAGGACGCGATCGAATTCTTCACGCCGAGCTGGTGTTCGGCGGTTTCGATATTGAGCGGAATCGTCGCGCTCGACGAACCGGTCGAATACGCGAACAGCTGCACCGGCAGCATCTTGCGGATGAAGCGCAGCGGGTTCAGGCCGGCGACGCGCAGGATCAGCGAGTACACGCCGAACAGCATGATCAGGCAGGCCAGATAGATGGTGCCGACCAGCGAGGCCAGCTCGCCAAGCACTGCAAAACCGTTGTCGGCGGTGACATAGGCCATCAGCGCGAACACGCCGATCGGCGCGAACGACAGCACCAGCAGGATCAGCTTGAACACCACCTCGTTGAGCGAGGTGAAAAAGCGCGCGACCGGCTCGCCGGCTTCACCGGCCAGATTGATCGACAGCCCGAAGAAGATCGAGAACACGATGACCGGCAACACGTCGCCATTGGCGAGCGAATAGAACACGTTGGACGGGAAGATCGACACGATGGTCTCGGTGAACGACACGCTCTTGCCGGCGACCGGTGGCGCGCCGGCGATCAGGTGGTTGAGCCCGGTGCCGATGCCGAACAGCGTGGCCAGCCCCATGCCGAGCGCTGCGGCGAAGGCCATGGTCAGTGCGAAGACCAGCAGGGTCTTGGCGGCGATGCGGCCCATTTTCGAGAGGTCGTGCAGCGACAGGATGCCGCACACCAGCGAGACGAAAATCACCGGCTGCACCGTCATGCGGATCAGCGACATGAAAATGTCGCCCAGCGGCTTGAGCATTTTGGCGTAGTCGCCGAAAAGCAGGCCGGCGCCGACGCCCAGTGTCAGCGCGATCAGGATTTTCTGCCACATCGGCATATGTTTGAGCTTGGACATGCGTCCTCCAGAATGTCGTTTGTCTTGTCGATTTTGCCGGCCGCAGCCTAGTGACAAAGCGGGGAGGACGCATTGAGGGAAACCGGCAACATTGTTGCAAATTGCAACATGTTCGGCGAAAGTCAACCGACGGATTGCCGCTGTTGGCCGGTAATCCGTCACGGTGAAGCGGGCCGCGGAAATATTTACGCCCGATGGGCGGGCGGCGCGGTCTCGGCCAATGGACTGACGTCGAAGAAGCGCGCCCGTGATCGTGAATCACGGCGCGCCGACCGGCGTCCGGCGATTACGTGGACGAAACCGCCGTTGCCGTCGTTGCAGAGGGTGACGCTGCGGGAGCGATTCCCCGCAACCGGTACTGGATGCCGCCGCTGCCGGCGGTGCCTCTCATGCAGGCCGGATGGCGCGCGTTGCCAGAAAGGTCGGCATGTACTGGTCGAGCAGGAAGCGCGGTCGCGGCTGGGTGTCTTCGTAGAAACCGGTGATCGCCAGGCCGGCATCGGTCTGGCCGGCGATCAGGTCGGTCAGGCTGTGGCCGAAGACCAGAGCCTCGCCGTTCTGCCGCTTGGCGTCGAGCGCTTCGGCATCCAGATCGGCGACGTCGGAATAGGGCAGGTTGTAGCGAGGTTTGACCACGCCCTGTGCCAGCCATGCCGGATCGCGGTCACCGACAAACACCACCGGGTTGTAGAAGCTGGCGAGCAGGGCACCGCCGGGCGCGAGCACGCGATGGCATTCGCGCCAGACCGGACGGACGTCGGGCACGTACAGGTTGGAAATCGGGTGGACGATCAGATCGAACGACGCATCGGCCAGCGCCGACAGGTCACGCATGTCGCCCTGCACGGTGGTGAGCTGCAGCCCGTCGCGTTCGGCGACGAAGCGGTCCTGCGCCAGCTGTTCGTCCGACAGGTCGAACACCGTGACCTCGGCCCCCGCGGCGGCCAGCACCGGCGCCTGCTGGCCGCCGGCCGCGGCAAGGCACAGCACGCGCCGACCGCGGACATCGCCGAGCCAGTCGGCCGGCAGCGGGCGCGGCGTGATGTGGATCTGCCATTGGCCGGCCTGCGCGGCGGCGATGACATCGCTGCCGACGGGAAGCGACCACTCGCATTGCTGCCTGGCCTGCCGGTTCCAGGCGGCGCGATTGTGGCTGCCGATTTCGAAGGGGGACATGGCGGCTCCGGTGTGCGTGGGCAAGCGGGCATCATAACCCCGCTGCTCCGCTTGCCGAACACCGGGCCGGCGGGCCGCTGTCGGTCTGGTGCAAGTGCTACGTATCGCGCGATATGCCTTGGTGCCGGACTGCCAGCTTCAGCCAAATTCGTGGTGCTGCGGCAGGTCGTCGGTGATCGTGAACCACGGTGCTTTCGAGCCGACGAACAGATGTGCCGACGGGCGTATGCCCGGCGTGTCGACCAGCGTGCCGAGCGTCACGTGCACGAAGGCGCCCTCGCGTACCAGCGAATAGAGCAGCGAGCCGCAACGGCCGCAGCGCACGTCGTGTGCAAGCGCTTCGCCATAGATCAGCAGTTCGTCTTCTCCCTGCGTGATGTTCAGCTTTTCGCGCTCGATGCCGGCAAACGCTTTGAATGCCGAACCGGTTGCGCGCCGGCATTGGGCGCAGTGGCAGTTGAGCGCATAGACGAATTCGTCGGCCACGGTGTAACGCACCGCGCCGCAGAGGCACTGGCCATTCAGGGAGAGGGGGGAGTGCGGGGTGGTGTGCATGGATGGTCAGTCGGTCTGGGTCTGGGTTTTGTGGAAAACGAGGTAGTCGAAGTCCCGGGACGGAAGCACCGTTTCAAACTGCCGCTCTTGCACGGTTGCATTGCTGTCAGCGGGAATGTTGCGCATCGCCATCGGATGGCTGAACCATCCGCGGGCTGGTTCCGGCAAGTCCGATAGCGGCAAGAGATACCCGGATTGCAGCGGCGAGCGATCAAGATAGCTTTCCAGTGTTTCTGGTGGCGGCGCAGCAGTCCGGTAGGTATTGACGCGATAGCCGCTCCCATATTCGATTGCGCTGAACTTGCCCCGTCCAAATGACCCGGCAATAGCAATGTAGCGTTTGCCGTATTTTTCGGACAGATGATTCCCGAGCCGGTTTCCGAGATAGCCCGTGTCCGATTTGCTGATATGAGCGTTATGGCACAACACCAACAGTATTTCCCGAGGGGGAAGCTTGCGTTCCAGACTTGTTACGACCTCCGCCATTGCCTTGTCGCGCAGGCTATACGACTCGGGAAATGGCTTGCGGTAGTCCGCTAGCATGCGGGTACGGGCATTTGTCGCGAGCCAGGCGTATTCGTATTCGACAGGGCTCGTTGCCTTGATCCAGTCGGTTTCGTTGGTGCTGAAGCTTGCCAGTAATGCGTTACCCTGAGCGACCGGCCCATCAAGCGCCTGTGCGTCTCCTGCGTTCCCTTTACCTTGCAGCAGCCGCACCGCCATGGAAGCCCATTGCGGGTCGAACAGTTTTTCGAATGCCTCTTTATCGGCGGGGCTGACTTTTGCAATGAACTGAAGCAACTGCTCGTTGTTGCCACTTGTTCGAGGGTCGATACCGACGAGCCGGACTTTGTTTTTTGTGCCCGTATTGTATTCCCGAAGTCCGTCGAAAAACGCCATGACGCCATCGGCCTGCCAGAGTGGGAACTGCAGTGCGGCTCTTGCTTTGCGCCGACCGACATCATCACCTTGGATGTAGCCGTTCATGGGTGACAGCTCATCATGCGGCAGCTCGATTGCGATTGAATGCAGTCGGCCTGTTCTTGCAAGCGCCAATGTCAAGGCGAGACGATCCTGCCAGAATTCTGTGCCGCCATGGCTGGGTTCGCCGAGGCCGACAATTCGTGTCGTGGCGAGCTGTTCAGTGGCAAGGTGTTGCCACGTTTCGCGGGTGAGTGGTTGCGCGGCATTGCTCAGCCATTTTTCGAAGTCGACCATTCGGGCCCGATGCTCGGCCGGGCCCTTTTGCTCGGTTATTTTCAGCATAAATGGCGTTGTTTCGGACGTGCTCCAATTCTGGACCGAAACGCCATACATGCCTGCATCTGGGGCAATGAACCGGCGGGTATAGGAATTCGTACCGTAGATCGATGTCGTATAATCGGCAAGACGGGTACCGTCCGGTGTTTTGGCAACCACATCCATGACCCAGCCCGGCGCAGCCAGATCGAGCTGCACCAGTTCACCGGCTTGAAGCGGTAACGTAAAAACGGCAATGCTTTTGGGTTCCAGTCGGCCACTTGTTCCCTCTGAAGGAAGCGGTTCGGCTGCGTGGACTAGGGTGATGGCCAACATACTTGTCCATATCGAATGTATTTTTAGCTGCATTGCCATTCAGTCCGCTTTGAAATTAAAACTTGATATGCATCGAAAACACCGAGGGCAGTTTCCATGGTAATGGCAACTGAGTGCGACAGGGTTTGTGTTTTTTATTGTTTTGACTTTTGCAAATTGGAAATTGAAGATTACATTCAATGATGCCCATCGTAGCCAATATCGACTCAGGGCGTTGATACGGATTACCGATGCCCGGGTTCCCATTCGGCGTGGCTCTTTATATCGGCCTCGTACTCCAGCCAGGGGACGGCATGGGAGGCCCAGATCCGGTGCGACGGCCGCTGGCCGGGGTCGTCGTCCAGAGTGGCGATCCGCAGGACCAGGTGCGCCTTGCTTTCCTTTTGTGCGACCAGATGGCTGCCGCAATGGCCGCAGAAGTAGCGTTTCTTGCCCGGCGACGATTCGTAGTGTTTCAGCAGCTCGACGCCCTTGAGCCAGCGGAAATGCGCGTGCAGGACGCCGGCGGTGGTGTTGAAGGCCGCCGCGTGCGCCTTGCGGCAGGTATGGCAGGCGCAATGGCCGATTCCGGTGTCGAGCCGGTCCACTTCGTATTCGATGGACTTGCAAAGGCAACTGCCGCGCATGGGGCGACTCCTGAGGGGATGAGTGGAAGAGGGCCCGCTAGGCGCGCGGCGGATCCTTGTCGTCGGCTTGTGCCGGTTTGTCCTGCTCGGCCAGGCGTTGCGCGCAGCGCGTGCGGGCCTGAACTTCAAAATGGTTGGACCAGTACGGATGACGACCCCGGCACAGCTGGATCAGGCTGGACGCCGGATAAGCCAGCAGGAACACCACGCCCCAGCGCTCGTACTGTCTCACGTGTTCCAGCTCATGCGTGCGGAGTTGCGCGAGTGTCGCCTTGCTGCCGCCGAGCACCACATGGCCGAAGGTGATCGCCCCGAGCCGGCGCCGCATGTATTCGGTGCCCGGTACGGCCACTTCCAGCACCCCGTGGCGGATCTGCGCCTTGCCGCCGAGGAGCAGGGCGGGCATCGCCAGCAGCAAGCCCAAAGCCGAACAGGGCGCGGCCCAGAGATAACGGAGCACATCAGCAAGCAGGCGCATTGCGTTCACTCGCGGATGGCGCTGGCACCGGGGCCACGCCGTGATGACGCCGGTACGCACGCGGGTTTCACCGCCAGTCCCTGCTGTTCGTCGGTTTGCGCTGGCGCCAGGCATGCGTCCGGCACCCCGCTATCCATTGCACGACAACGCCTGCGGCACGTTTGGCGACGCATCAGAATATAAATCACGAGAAAGATTTCAATAATTGTATTGCATGAGTTTATTTCTTGTTCATAAGCTTTTCCTTGCTTATGCAGAAAGCATAAGTCGATTGCACATCAATTTCACTTTCAAGGAAATCGTCATGCAGAACGTCGACTTGCCGAAGGCCCGCGTCAACTTCTCCGCCAACCACTCCCTGCAGCTGCTGCGGTTGCAGGCGGGTCTGGACGAAGCGGTGCTCCCCGGCGTAGAGGCCATCGGGCTTGGCTACAACCCGTTCCTGGGGTACGCGACCGTGAACAGTGGGACCGTCCAGCTGTTCGACTGGGCGAACACGAAAATGAAAAAAGTGTCGTTCAACCCCGGTTTTGTCGTGCCCGAAATCGTCGATGTGCAGCAGAACGACAGTGCAAGCTACACCAACGTCACAGGCAGCACGATCGCCGAATACCAGAAAAACCTTGCAACCAGCGTGGCCATCGAAGGCAGGTACAACTTCTTCAGCGGCTCGCTTTCCACCGACTACGAAGAGAATTCGCTGCGCAACGCCGAGAGCGAGTTCTCCCGCATCCAGCAGTCGATCAACCTCTGGTCGTTGCGACTGCCATCGGTGAAAGCGCTGCGTGATCTGATGCTGCCGTACCTGCGTGCGCAGCTCGACCAGCTGGACGTGAAGAACCCGGGGGCAATCAGCAGGTACTTCGACACCGTGGGCAGCCATTTCCTGACCGGGATCGTGATGGGCGGGCGCGCGGTACTGGCGTCGTCGACGAACAAGCTGAAGGTCAAGCGCGATTACTCGGTTTCGGTGGTGGCCAAAGCCAGCTACGAAGGACTGACCGGCCAGCTGAGCGCGGAAGCCAAGGCCAAGTACGGCGAATCCATCAGCAGCTTCACCCAGTACTCGAATACCCACCAGGAGGTCCTGGGTGGCGACGGCACCAAGGCGCAGGCCGTGTTCAGCGGCAAGGAAGGCTATCAGGCGTGGGTCGACAGCGTCGGCACGTCACCGGATTTCGTCGATTTCGTCCCGACGATTCCGATGCTGGAAATCTGGAGCCTGTGCGAGACCGACGAGCAAGCCAATGCAATGAAACTGCATTACGAACAGGTGTGGGCGCCTGCGCAGTCGGCCAAGTACCAGCTCAAGCCGAACTATATCGACCAGCTGGTGGTGATCTCTGGCGGCAATTCGTCCATCGAGCCGCCAGCCGGCTACTCGAAGATCCCGTACGACCTCAATACCGGTGCCGGCGGCGATTTCATCTACCTGTGCTATCACGAGCAGGCGTGGGACGCGGGCAATCCGAGGAAGGCGGTGACGGCGATCAAGATCATCTACAACCGCGAGCCGACGCCGGACGGCTACATCAAGCTGCCGCAGGACCTGAACAAGGGCGCTGGCGGTGACGACGTGTATCTCTGCTACAAGCCCGACGACTACAACATCAGCAGTGCGATCAACAAGGTCTCCGTCATTGGCGGCAACAATGCCGACATCAATGCTCCTTATGGCTATGAAAAAATCCCGGGCGACCTGAACAAGGGGGCGGGCGGTGAATTCATCTACGTCTGCACGTTTGTAAGCAAGTAAAACCGGACCCGCGAGCATGAGGCCCCGCTCCCTTTGGGGGCGGGGCTTTGCTTGAGGCGACTCCGTACGATGACTCCCTTTTCCCCGTCTCGTGACGGGGTTTTTTGTTTGTCGCAACCGGGGCCCGTCGCGGGTAGCCCGGTTGATGCCGCGGGAGTCCGGCCCGGCTTGCGCCGGGCCGGACAGGCTTACTGGCCGAGGTTGGTCAGGAAGCGGTTGGTGAACGCCAGATTGGCGCTGCCGTTGGTGCCGGCAATGTCACGGTCGAACGACCAGTGGTGCACGCCGGCCAGGCCGTTCTGCTTCACGAAGGCCGACACGACATCCGCATCGGCCAGGGTGAAGGTTTCACCGCCGACGTCATTGGCGGCGATCATCGGCGTCACTTCGATCTGGCTGTACGGCAGCTTGTAGAAGTTGTGCAGGTCCATTGCCGCCTGGATGGCCGACTGGCCCATCTGGCACTGGCCGCCACTGACCACGCAGATCCCGTTGGACGGCGGGTTGCCGTAGTCCATGGTCATCAGGTTGATCGTGTAGTTGGTCAGGCCCTGGCTCTGGATCGCGTTCATCACGACCTTGCCGGTATCGCCGAGCGGATTCGGCGAATTCGCACCCATGTCGGTGGCCACGGTGGCCCCGGCCGGGCTGGTCGCCAGCGTGGCGAGGGTGAAGCTGAAGCGCAGCTGCGGGTAGGTCTTCTGCGCCACGATCACCCGTTTGACCAGCTCGATGATCTGCGCCTGGCTCTGACCGGCTTCGATGTCGAAGTCGATCCCGATCATGTTGGCCGAGTAGTAGTTGTTGATGAACTTGGTGAAGCCGGCGTCGCTGCCGCAGGTGAACGCGCCGGCTGCACCGCCGGTCGACACCACGTACTTCTTGCCGGCGTTGACGAACATCGGGATGTTGGTCGCGGCAAAGGTCGCCGGCAGCATGCCGGCGAGGTTTTCACCGACCGGCGATGGCGACGAGGAGCCGCATTCGCCGGTGACGAAGGCCCAGGTCAGCGTCGACAGGTTGGCCGGCATGGCGCTGGTGACGTCCACGACGGTGCCGTTGGCATTGCGGCTGCGCATGCCGTCGGTATTCCAGTCGGTGTTGACGGTGACGTCCTTGTACGGACTGTCGATGAACTTCGGCGCCGTGCCGCTCGGCGTCGGAGCCGACGCCGACGCCGACACCGACGCCGACATAGGCGGTGTGGGTCACCAGCGCCTGATAGTCGTTACCGCTGTAGGACACGTAAGTGCCCGCGGTATAGGTCTGGCCTTCCTGCCAGACCGGGTACGCCGCGAATGCGTACGACGCTGCGATTGCGACAGGCAGAACGGCCCACGCCATCTTCTTGGTGTGCATCATTTCGAAACATCTCCACTCAGGTTTTTATGGCCAATCGTTTCCGTCTGCCTGCTGGCAGCGTCACCCGGAGCGGAATCGGAAAAGCCGTCCCGAAGCGAGATTGACCTTCGTTGCTTTCAACACCGGAGCACGGTGCCCCGCCATTAACCTGAAGTGGCTTGTAGTGCGTCAATGACCGCCGGCAGGAGACAAGCCGTGTCAACCAAATGCAGCGTTGCTTTGGTGTCTGCCCCTTGCGGGGCCCGAGTTGGGAAGCCGCGTCTTTTCCCGCGTTGCGGGCAGTGCCTCCGTTCCGGCAGATCCGGTCAGCGGCTGGCAGACGCGGGCGGCGACCGCCCATCCCGGACGGGTGGCAGGCCGGATGGGCGTCCTTGGGCGTTTGCGCAACAAGGCATCAACAGACCGGCGTGCGGCCTGATTGCCTTGAGATCGGCGGGCGTTCGGTTCGTTTGGTGAAGCCGGTCAGCCCGCCCGGGCACCGGTTGCCGGGTCGCCAGCAGTGGACTGCCCGGACTTGTCTAACCGCAAAGATTGCTGCCGAGTCGTTCGCCATCGAACCAGTTGAACACGCATGTCGTCGGCGGGCCGAGCGGCGCCTGTTGCGGATCAACGCCCGAAAGCTGCTGTACCTGAGCCCTGAACCAGCAGTGGAATTCTTCCGACGCATTGGCGTAGCACGCTGCCGCCGCTGCCGGATCGTCGACCATGCTGATCGCGATCACCCACGGGCCGTTCCCGGTCTCCTGCAGGTGCCAGGATTCGTGCGATACCCCGTAATGACGGAAGAACTGCTCGGCTTCCTGTTTGCGTTCACCGGCGAGCGCGGCGATGAACGCATTCATCGCTTCGACGGGCTGGAGCAGCGGAAAGGCGCGGACGACGATCGGCATGGGACCTCCTCGCAAGGGCTGGCGGGTACTGGACATCTTCCCAATCTAGCGGCTGCCGGGTGGCCATACGTCGCGTGATGCCGCCGGTGCGCGCACACCGGGGCCGCACAGACCGCGAACCTTGGTCAAGTTCGTTGAACGCTTCGGGATCGTCGGTGATTTTGGGTCATGGCGCTGTCGGTCCGGCGAACAGATACGCCGACGGGCGGATGCCCTGCGTGATCACCCGCTGTCGCGCACGATCTTCGTGGCGTACGGCGACCGAGGCAGCCATGCGAAGGGATAACGGACCGCCAGCGTCGAGCGCGCCGTCGCCCCTGTCGCCCCCGTCAGCCCTGCGGTACCGGATTGTGCGCGCGAGGCCGTGAGCGTGTGGTGCGGCGCTGTTACAAGGTCCGCTTCCGGTTCAGGTGCTCAGACCGAGGAAGCGGAACGGCTTGGCCGGTTTGAAACGGGCGGTTGCATCGCCGGCGTACGTGTGGTCCTGATCCTTGCCGAGGTCGAGTTTCAGTACCGGTGCGCCGGCCGACAGGTCGAGGCGCTTGAGGTCGACCCAGAAAGTGTTCGGCGTCAGCGCCGATTCGAAGAAGTACAGCTTGCGCTGGTGATCGACGACGGTGCGCCAGCGGGTGGACGAGATGTTCGGCTCGCCCGGCGTGCTGATGCCGTACGGCACCGAGACGTTGCGGATCACGCTGAAAACGCTGGCCACCGCGCGGTTGGGGTTGTCGTCCTTGGGAATCGCGTTGACGTAGAACGCTGCACGGGCAAAGCGGTCCGATGCGCGGTTGGTACCGGGCAGCATCACTGTGCCGCCGATCTGCTGCCAGTAGCTGTTGAGGGCGAGCTGCTGGTCGAACGTCGGCGAATTGGTCATGACCTGATACTGCCGGCCATGGTGGATGACCTGCTTGCCGCCGATGTATTCGATGATGGCGCTGTCTCCGTCGGCATCGGACAGCGACAGGTGCAGCGTGGTCAGGCGCTCCTCGCCGGGCACGTTGTCGGTGACGATGGTGAAGGGCTGCTTCTCCAGCGCGGCGACGGCTTCGGCCACGGTGGCGAAGTTGTCGAGCGCGTACTGCGCCCACAGTGCGATCGACAGGCCCGGTTTGCCCTTGCCGTCGTATTCGGGGTACTGCGATTCGGCCAGCCACAGCACATTGGCGACGAGCCCGGCTTCGTTGAGGCCGTCGGTGGTCGAGACGTCGTAGCCGGTGGCGATGACGCTGCCGTACTTCGAGGTCCAGCGCAGCGAATTCGGCCCGGCCTCGCCGGTCCGTGGCGTCCCGCGCGGCATGACCCACAGGTTGGTGGCCACGTCGCTCTTCCAGTCCATCGAGCGGGCGGTCACGACCTGACCGTGCGCGCCGAAGTAGACCAGCCGGGTGCAGGCGTCCGCCTCCTGCAGGGGCAGCAGCATCAGGCTGCTTGCGAGTACGCTTGCCAGCGCGGCACGGGGAAAACGGACGGCAATCATGAGCGGACCTCTTCAGACGGATGAGAGGCCTACCAGTATGCGACTGACCGGGCGATCAGGTCAGTTGCAGTCAGACAACCAGCTTCAAGTTGGTCATCGTGCTGTCGGTGCGTCAAGCCACCGCGTTCAGGGCTTGTGCGGTGTTATCAGCAGGCGGGTGAATTGTTGCCGGGTGAAAATTGACCGGACCCGCCTACTGCGGCCCGGTGAGCAGCGGCATCCCTAAAGGGGGCTTCCCGGTGGATACAGCGCCTGCGCGTCATCATCGGCCGGGTCACCCGCCCGGATGCCATGGGAATGCAGTACTGCGAATTCACGAGGTGCAATCGGGCGGGCGAATGCCCTGCAGCAAGGCGGTGTTCCCTGCGCTTCCCCATTGGCGCCGATCGATCGGCCGGTTGCGGCGTGGCGCCGGGCGTCGACGTGGCGCAAGGGGTTGCCGCTTTGGGAGGTGCTTCCGGTCCGGAGGGGCTTGGCGCGAGATTGCGCCGGTGAACTCTCGCGCAGCGGCCGGGTCTGCCGGTGGGGCGCAGCCGGGGGCCGTCCTCCATCGCTGCTGCGCCGACACACAGACCAGGAATCGATCATGACCAAAACCGTCCTCAATCCAGATAGCGTATTCAACACGCGGCAATACGGCTTCAGTCAGGCTGCCATTGTCAGTGGGCAGCGCCGGATGCTGCTGTCCGGACAGGTCGGCGTTGACGCCTGCGAGCGAACCGTCGGGCCCGGATTGCGGGAGCAGACCGAGGCGGCGTTCGACAATATCGAGCGCGTGCTGGCCGCCGCGGGCGCCGGGCTGGAACAGGTGGTGATGCTGCGGATCTACATCTGCGAAGCCGCGAGGGAGGAACAGGACGTGATCGTGGCGGCATTGCGGCAGCGCTTCCCGAACGATCCGCCGCCGTCGTCGTGGATCATCGTCAGCGGGCTGTCCTTGCCCGAATGGCTGATCGAAATCGAGGCGGAAGCCGTGCTCGACTAGCCGGTTGTCGCGTGCGGTCTTCGCGTCGCGTATTCATGGACATCGGCGCGACCGCCGCAATCATCCTGTCCCGCAGTCATTTCGCGTTGGCGCCCGGCCGGCGCATGACGATGCGGGTGGTCGGGTCGACGCGGCTGAACCGGATGGCCGGACACCGGGCGCCGCGCCTGTGTCGTGGGCAGCCCGCATGCCCGCGCCGGCCATACCCTTGTGACCGGCTTACCAGCTCGATTCGCGCTCCGGCGTTGCGGTGATCTTGTGGATCGACAGGTCGGCGCCGTTGAATTCCTCCTCGTCCGACAGCCGCAGGCCGACGGTTTTCTTCAGCACGCCGTAGACGACGAAGCCGCCGGCGAAGGCGATCGTGCAGCCCATCAGCGTGCCGACCAGCTGGGCGAGGAAGCTGACGCCGCCGGCGCCGCCGAGCGCTTCCAGACCGAAGAGGCCCGCTGCGATGCCGCCCCACGCGCCGCAGATGCCGTGCAGCGGCCAGACGCCGAGCACGTCGTCGATCTTCCAGCGGTTCTGTACCACCGTGAACAGCCAGACGAAGCCGGCACCGGCGACACCGCCGACGACCAGTGCGCCGAGCGGGTGCATCACGTCGGAGCCGGCGCAGACGGCGACGAGGCCGGCGAGCGGGCCGTTGTGGATGAAGCCGGGGTCGTTCTTGCCGGCCCACATCGCGGTCAGCGTGCCGCCGACCATGGCCATCAGCGAATTCATCGCGACGAGGCCGGAGATGCCGGCGATCTTTTGCGCGCTCATCACGTTGAAGCCGAACCAGCCCACGATGAGGATCCACGCACCGAGTGCGAGAAAGGGAATGCTCGACGGCGGGTGCGCGGCCACGCCGCCATCCTTGTTGTAGCGGCCGCGGCGCGCGCCGAGCAGCAGCACCGCTGCGAGGGCGATCCAGCCGCCGACGGCGTGGACGACGACCGAGCCGGCGAAGTCGTGGAAGGTCGCGCCAAAGGTGGTCTTGAACCAGTCCTGCACGCCGAAGTTGTTGTTCCACATCATCCCCTCGAAGAAGGGGTAGACGAAGCCGACCAGCAGAAAGGTCGCCGCCGATTGCGGGTGGAACTTGGCGCGCTCGGCAATGCCGCCGGAGACGATGGCCGGGATCGCCGCGGCGAAGGTCAAGAGGAAGAAAAAGCGAACCAGTTCGTAGCCGCTGTTGCTGGCAATCTCGTGCACCGGACCGAAGAAGTGCGTGCCGTACGCGATGCCGTAGCCGATGAAAAAATAGGCGATGGCCGAGACGCCGAAGTCGGTGAGGATCTTCACCAGTGCGTTGACCTGGTTTTTCTTGCGGACGGTGCCGAGCTCGAGGAAGGCGAAGCCGGCGTGCATCGCCAGAATCATGATCGCCCCGAGCAGGATGAACAGCACGTCGGTGCTGGTTTGAAATTGGCTCACTGCGTGCTCCCGGATGTTTTGGATTGGCGCATCGATCTTCAGACGCCTTGTGCACGTGCACCGAAAGCAAGCGGTGTGCCGATATGATTAATGGTCTGATTATTATGAATATTTGTTCGTATTTGTCGCGGATGGCCGGGCTGACTCGCCCCTTGATGGTGCGTTGGTGCGGGCGAGGTCTTGATGGGTGCACATTAACAGTGCCTGGTGGCTGAAATGGTGCGTGCACGGAACAGGCCTCTGGTACGGACCCCGCCGGCACGCGCGAGGTCCGTTCCTGAAGCCCATTTCGAAGGTTGCCGGCTTTGAAAATGAAGTGACAGCACCCGAATTGAGTCGTGCCGCGAACGACGAGGCTTGGGGCTCGGGCCTGAAACCGATGCCGCAAAGCGGCGTCGGCTTGAGCGAATGATCAGGCTTCTTTGGACCAGACCGGCGTCAGCGCCGTCACTTGCGGCGGGCCAGACAGCAGCGGCTCCACTTCTTCCAGATAAGCCGCATAACTGTCCGTTTTCAGGAAGGCAGCGGACGCCTCTGCACTTGCGTATTGCTGAAAGGCGTGGATTGAATCCGGGTCGGCATTGTCAAAACAATAGAAGTATGCGGTATGACCCGGATTGGCCGAAATGGCTGGGGCCATGTGTTTTTCCCATACTTTCCGGACCTCCTCCCGTTTTCCCGGGAGTGTTTTGTGCTTGATGATGAGTGCAAAAGAAGTCATTAGAACTCCATCTGTCGTGATGCTGGATAAGGCGCCTGACATTTGTATTCGGCGGGAAGAGTGGATGCGTAGGCAGTTTTCCACGTGTCGAAGTGAATTTCTGCAATCGAGCGAACATCTTCAGGTAGGGCACGCAGGATCTTCATGATGGCTAGCGCCCGAGTCAGGCCAAGGCGTGAAGCGGGTTCGGCGTGAATGATTTGTGAGGCCGCTTAGCCATGACGGCGATTGGCCTTCCTAGGACGAGTTATCGCCCAGGTATAAGACCATTCAATCAGCTCCTTAAGGTAGTCAACGGGAAAGGCGCCGACATCCACAATCGTGACCCAGTGGAATCTGGCCATGTAACGGGCCGGCTTGATACCGGGCACGTCAGTCAGCTCCAGAAAGCGCTCGGGGGTTGTGCGAATGCTGAAACGCCACTGCTCCGGTTCGCTGGTCTTGAAGTACGCAAACTTCTTGCCGCTAGCGTAATAGACGAGCACGTTGCTGGGCGGCCCGTACAACGTTGAAGTCGCGCCGGGAAAGCGGCTGCAATGCTCTTTGACAGCGGCAACATCCAATTTGCGCTCCTTGTGCAGCCTAACGTTTGAAGTGGCGGGGCCGCTTTTGCTGGCTCAGGTTGACTGCCGTGCTAGGCGTCATCATTCGCGCCACTTGGCTGAAAAAAGGACGAATCGAAATCATGACGTAGCTTAATTTCGTCATAGCAATGGGAGCAAACTACTGCATGATGGGTAAATGAACGAAAGCGCTCTGTTTTATCCTCTTCCTGCAAATAAACCAATTCACATGCATAGCACCAGCCTTGTTTGTTTTCCGGATCGTCACTATTTTCGATGAACCCCAAGGCGATGCCTGGGTTTTGTACAAGATGGCCACATACAGAAGATATTATCTGCGATCCCCCGTGGCAAGGGCAGTCAATTTCAAGCATGCCAGCTCCCTCCTGCTCTCATGACGCTAAACGTTTGAGTTGGGCTGCCTCTAGGAGGGGGCGCGACCGCAATGCCTGCATGGTAAACATTTTTCGAAACTAGAATAAACCTGTTTGATGGGCATGTTTTTACCATTTTTGAATTTAGCCAGATTTTTGTGGCAGTGAGGGCATTTCACAAAATGAAATAGGCTTATACGTGCAACTGTGTCGACAAGGAAGGCCATGCCGAAAGAACACAGGGCACCAATTGGTAGCTCAAGAACACCAGTATATGCAAGTATAAAAGACAGCAACAAGCCAACGATTAAAAAGAGGCGACTTGCCAGTTCCAGTTTTGGAATCCACTGTTTGTGAAGTAACTGCAGCGTATTCATTTAGGCCTAACGTGGTGTATACACCACGGTGCATAAAATAATATTTCGGTAACTGTTGGATAGTGCTGCCAACTCGCCATGACCTGCGCTTGCAGGTACAGGTGGAAGTTTGCCTGCGCTACCGTCGCTATAGCCCCTAAACCAATAAAGCTTACATTTACTACATAGAATACTTTATCAGGTTTGACGGGGCATGCCATCTGCAGGAAATGGGGCGGCCGGTGCGGGTGTGTTTTCTGGTTCACCCGTCAGTCGAGGGCCGTCTCCCTGGGGGGCGCAGACCCGGTGTTTCGGCGGGAGGATCAGTCCTCCGTCAGGATGGGGCTGGCTGGCCCCGATGGCCGACATGCGGATAAATTTTCGCGAGCCGATAGCGCAGCAGCCCGCATATGAGAAGACGATGGGTTGATCATGAGACCGCAGGCTGAATGGTCAGGGTTGCCGGAGATCTTGGCGTGTGCAAGGCGCAAAAAAAAAAGCCCGCGTGTGCGGGCTGCGGGCTTTGAAGTTGCGTGCATTTCCTCGAAACGGCGCTGGCTCAGAAACCCGTCCAGGTGCCGATCAGCAGCCGGTACGAATCGGTGCCCGGCTTGTACGACGTGCCGTAGGTGGCGCCGATGGTGCCATTGGTGTCGTTGGTGCTGAAACGGGTATCGAAGTAGGCCGAAGTGTTCTTCGACAGCGCGTAGGTGTAGCGCGCCAGCAGTGTCTGGCTGTCACTGTCGTCGATCCGGTTGCCGTTGATGTCCTTGGCGCCCCAGAAGTAGTTGTAGCCGACGGAGAAGCTGTGCTTGCCGGTGGTGTACATCCCCTGCAGCCAGGCTTGCTGCTGTTCCGGACCGGTGAAGTAGTTGCAACCGCCGACATTGTCGGCAAAGCCGTCGCCGGTGCCCGCTGCCGCGCCGGCCTTGGCCGAACCCGAGCAATCCCACCACTTGTAGCCGCCGCGAACGGTCCAGCCGCTGTCGCCGAAGGTGTAGCCGCCGGCGATGAAGGCGAATTTGTCCTCGTCGCCGACGCTGCCGTTTTGCAGCCGCGCCTTGGCTTGCTGGTAGCCGACGTTGATGCTGGCATTGTGGCCCGAGTAGCCGCCGGTGAGATCGGCAAAGTACTCGTTGCCGTCGCCCTGGTTTTGCTGGGTACGCAGTGCGTACATGCCCGAGAAGGTGAAGCCGTTCAGGTTCGGCGAATCGTAGACGATCGAGTTGTCGATGTTGAAACCGAGCAGGCCGACTTCCTCGACGTGCATCGAGCCGCCCTGGGCAGCGTACGGCCAGTCGAGCACCAGGTAGGACGGCGAATAGATCTTGCCGAGGCGGACGCTACCCCAGTCGCCCTTCCAGCCGCCCCAGGCTTCACGGTTGCCCCAGCTGCGCGAGCCGTTGCCGGAGTTGTTGTCGTTGTTGTGGGCGGCGTCGCTGCGGTAGTTCTCGGCGCCGGTCCAGATCTTCCAGATCACGCTCGAGCCGTTGTCGAGCTTGTCGTCACCCTGAAAGAAGATGCGCGGCTCGACGTCGAGCTGGACGTTGTCGCTGAACCCGTCGGCATTCGAGCCTTCGAGCAGGATGTCGGTTTCCATCGAGCCGCCGATGGTGACGGCGGCCATGGCCGGCGTGGCCAGACCGGCGGCGAGCAGCAGGGCGGACAGGGTGCTGAGGTAAGGTTTGCGGTGTTGCATGAATCGACTCCTTCTCTGTGCAGTTCGGTTTTTCGCCGCTTGTGCCGTAAAAAGCAGCGGTCGTTTGTGTAAAAAGTTGTTGAAACCAACAGAGTGGACTCTATGCCTGTGTAAATCTTGTTTCGTGTGTGATTAGATCGTGTTGAAACATTCTTGATAAACAACTTGTCATGCGATGGTGCTCTGGCTGCTTGCGGCCGAGGACACGAACGGCCAGCAATGGCGGGGCCTGGGCCGGGGTGCGGGGCAGAGGGGATGGGCATCCGTCCGCGGGCGCAGCCGGGAGTGGGCCGCGTGACGGGGCGTTTGAAGTCCCCGGGCGGGGCGTCATGCTGATGCAGCGGCACAACACGGACGTAAAAAAAGCCGGTCGATGACCGGCTTTTTCTGCAGGGCGGATATGCAATCAGCCTTTCTGGGCGCGCTCGAAGCTCGTGACGATCTCGGCCTGGGCTGCGGCCTTGTCGCCCCAGCCGGTGACCTTGACCCACTTGCCCTTCTCCAGATCCTTGTAGTGCTCGAAGTAGTGCTTCACTTGCGCGAGCAGCAGCTCCGGCAGGTCTTCCAGCTTCTGGATGTGGGCGTACATCGCGCACACTTTCTCGACCGGTACGGCGATGACCTTGGCGTCCTGACCGGCTTCGTCTTCCATGCCCAGCACGCCGATGGCGCGGCACTTGATGACCATGCCCGGCGACAGCGGGAACGGGGTGTGGACGAGGACGTCGACCGGATCGCCATCCAGCGACAGGGTATGCGGCACGAAGCCGTAGTTCATCGGGTACGACATCGAGGTGCCGACAAAACGGTCGACGATGATGCAGCCGGCTTCCTTGTCGAATTCGTACTTCACCGGCGGCGCATTGGCCGGGATTTCGATGATGACGTTGAAGTCGTTCGGCAGGTCCTTGCCGGCCGGGATCTTGCTGATGTCCATGCTGCTTCCTGATGCGGGTTATTTGGAAAACCCGAGAATTATAACGGTAGGTGATTTCGGCCGCATCCGGCGTGATCGGGCAATGGCAGAATGCGTCAGAGTTGATCCGTCGCAGCGCGTGCCACTTCGCTGCCATTAGAATGACGGCATAACCGGCAAAGGCTTGGGCCATGAAAAAACACTACCTGACCCCTCTGTTCGATCCGCGCTCGGTGGCGGTGATCGGCGCGTCGGACCGCGCCGGCTCGGTCGGGACCGTCGTCCTCGCCAACCTGCTCGAATCGGGATACGGCGGCAAGGTCTACCCGGTGAACCTGCGGCACGCAAAGGTGCAGGGTGTGGCGGCGTTCAAGCACGTGCGCGACATCGGTGCGCCGGTCGAGCTGGCGCTGATCACCACGCCGTCGAAAACACTGCCGGACGTGATCGAGGAGTGCGGCCGGGCCGGCATTCGCGCCGTGGTGATCATGAGCTGTGATTTCGTCGGCACCGACGCCAAGACCCGCAAGCTGCTCGACCGCATTCTGGTGCGGGCGCGCCAGTACGGCATCCGGCTGATCGGGCCGACGGTGTTCGGCATGGCGCGTGGCGCCAGCAAGTTTGCCGCGGCCAATTACATCGGCAAGATCAAGCCCGGCAGCATGGCGCTGGTGTCGCAGTCGTCGTCGGTGACCTCGGCCATTCTCGACTGGGCCGAGTCGCACGACATCGGTTTTTCCTCGGTGGTGTCGCTTGGCGTAGCCGCCGACGTCGATGTCGGTGAAACGCTGGATTATCTCGTCGCCGACAACAAGACCAAGAGCATCCTGCTGTACATCGAAGACGTGCATGACGCGCGCACGCTGATGTCGTCGCTGCGTGCCGCCGCGCGTTCCAAACCGGTGCTGGTGCTCAAGGTCGGCCGCTACGACGACGAGGTCAAGCTGGGGCGGACCCACTCGGAACGGCTGATCGGCCGCGACGACGTGTTCGACAATGCACTGCGCCGCGCCGGCGTGCTGCGGGTGCGCTCGATCAACCAGATTTTCACCGCCGCGCGGGTGCTGACCAACAACCAGCGGGTCAAGGGGCGCCGGCTGGCGATCCTCACCAACGGCATCGGCGCCGGGCTGATGGCGGTCGACCGGGCGCGCGACCTGAACGTGCCGCTGCCCAAGCTGTCGCCGGAGACCGTGGCGCGGCTCGACGCGATCATCCCGGGCCAGACCAGCCGCGACAATCCGGTCGACATCCTCGGCAACGCGCCGGCATCGCGCTTCGAAGCGGCGACCAGCATCATGCTCGAGGACCCGCAGATCGACGGCGTACTGGTGATCTTTACCCCGCAGGCCGGCACCGACGACATGGAAACGGCGCGGGCGCTTGCGGCGCTGCGCAAGGCGCATGAAAAGCCGATCCTGTTCGCATGGATCGGCGGCAAGAAGGTCGAAGCCAGCCGCAAGCTGCTCGCCAAGGCGGGGTGTGCGTATTTTCACGCGCCCGAGCAGGCGATCGAGGTGTTCTATTCGCTGGCCGCGTGGCAGTACAACCAGCAGTTGCTGCTGCAGACGCCGGGCCCGCTGGGCGAATGGGACGCGCCCGATCTCGAGACTGCGCGCATGATCATCGACGGCGTGCTCGCGGGTGGCCGCAGCGTGCTCGACGAGATCGAATCCAAGGCCATCCTGCGTGCGTTCAATATTCCGGTAACGCTGACGATGCGCGCCGCCAGTGCCGACGAAGCGGTCAACGCCGCGATGGGCATGGGTCTGCCGGTGGCGCTGAAAATCGATGCCGAAGGCGTACTGCACAAGACCGACGTCGACGGCGTGGCGCTGGGGCTGACCAGTCTGGTGCAGGTGGCAGCCGAGGCGAACAAGATGCTGGCGCGGGCGCGCGACCGGCTCGGCGACAAGCTCCGGGGGCTGACGGTGCAGCCGATGCACGGCAAGAAGAACGCCCGGGAGCTGATGGTCGGCGTCGCGCACGACCGCGCGTTCGGACCGGTGATCACCTTCGGCGCCGGCGGCATTGCCGTCGAGGTCTTCAACGATGTGGCGGTGGCTCTGCCGCCGCTGAACGAATACCTGGCCGAAAACCTGATCCGCCGGACCCGGGTGAAGAAAATGCTCGAGACCTTCCGCAACCAGCCGGCGGCCGATCTCGATGCGGTCAAGGGCGTGCTGCTGCGGGTGTCGGAGATGGTGTGCGAGCTGCCGCAGATCCAGCATCTCGACATCAACCCGCTGGTCGTCGACGAGGCCGGCGTGATCGCTGTCGATGCGCGAATCATTGTCGCGCCGGTGGACCCCGAGGCGCGCCGCTATGCGCACATGGCGATCCATCCTTATCCGTCGCATCTGGTACAGGTCACGCAACTGAAGACCGGCATGCCGGTGACGATCCGGCCGATCCGCCCCGAAGACGCCGAGCTGATCATTTCCTTCGTCGGCAACCTGTCGGAAGAGACGCGCTACAACCGCTACATGAGCACGCTGAAATCGCTGCCGCAGATCCAGCTCGCCCGCTTCACCCAGATCGATTATGCCCGCGAGCTGGCGCTGGTCGCCGCGGTCGAGTCGGGCGGCGGCGAGGCCATCGTCGCGGTCGCGCGTTTTGTGGTGAACCCGGATTACGACAGCTGCGAATTCGCCATCGTCATCGACGACGCCTGGCAGGGCAAGGGGCTGGGCAACCGGCTGATGAATGCGCTGTTTGACGCCGCGCGCGACATGCGTTTGTCGGAGGTCGAGGGCGAAGTGCTGACCAGCAACAAGACCATGCTGTCGTTCATGAAGTCGCTCGGTTTCGAGGTCAAGCCGCATCCGGACGACGACGGCCTCAAATGGGTAGTCAAGCCGCTCTGACGGTGCCTGGGGGGGCGGGAATTTGCCGGATTGTCGGTGGCGGGCAAACCGGTCACGCTTTGCCGCTCGGCGAATGGCGCCGACCGCCGAAGCCCTGCTGAAAAAGGAAACCAGCTTGACCGTCCTGCCCAAACTCCTTGGCCTGATCGCGCCCGTCGTCGCGGCCTGCCTTCCCTTCGTTGCTCACGCAGCCGACGACGACGCCAGAATCCGCAGCATCGTCGATGCGGCAATCCGCCCGGTGATCCAGCAGTACGACGTGCCCGGCATGGCCGTCGCGGTCATCGTTGACGGCAAGCCCCGCTTCTTCAATTACGGTGTCGCGTCGCGACAGGACCATACCCCGGTCAGCGAGAACACGCTGTTCGAACTCGGCTCCGTCAGCAAGACGTTCACGGCAACGCTGGCGTTGTACGCGCAGGAAACCGGGAAGCTGTCGCTGGCCGATCACCCCGGGCGATACATGCCCGCGCTTGCGGGCTATCCGGTCGACAAGGCCAGTCTGCTCGAACTGGGCACGTACAGCGCCGGCGGCTTGCCGCTGCAGTTTCCGGACGCCGTGTCGGACGACGCGCAAATGATCGACTATTTCCGGCAATGGAAGCCGGATGCCGAACCCGGCGTGCTGCGCCGCTATTCCAATCCCAGCATCGGTCTGCTCGGGCATGTCACCGCGATCGCACTGAAAAGCAGTTTTGCCGACGCGGTGGAAACCCGGCTTTTCCCGGCGCTCGGCCTGAACCAGAGTTATGTCCGTGTGCCGCAAGGCGAGATGGCCCGCTATGCATGGGGCTACGACAAGACGAACAAAGCCATCCGGGTGAATCCGGGCATGTTCGATGCGGAAGCCTACGGCATCAAGTCTTCGGCGGCCGACATGGCCCGTTTCGTGCAGGCAAACATCGATCCGGCCAGGCTTGAAGGCCCGATGCGACGCGCCGTCGAGGGCAGCCATACCGGCTACTTCAGGATCGGCGAGATGGTGCAGGGCCTGGGCTGGGAGCAGTATCCGTACCCGGTTTCGCTGCAGCGACTGCAGGCCGGCAACTCGCCGGAGGTGAGCATGAAGCCCAATCCGGCAGTGAAGCTGACCCCGCCGCGCAAACTGTCAGGCGCGACGCTGTTCAACAAGACCGGCGCAACGAACGGATTCGGCGCCTACGTGGCTTTCGTGCCCGAGGAGAAGATCGGCATCGTGATGCTGGCAAACCGGAACTTCCCGATTCCGGCCCGGATCGATGCGGCGCATGCAATCCTGAGCCGGCTCGCGCCCGGTTCGACGCAGCGCTGAACGTCGGGCGTGAACATCCGCCCGGTCGTTGATTCGGTCAGCGAAGCCCCCGGCTGCGACGGCCCGGGGTTTCGCCGGCCGACAACCTGAACCGTACGGGCCAGGCGCCGGTCGTCAGGCGAGGTCGAACACCAGTACCTCGGCCTGCTTGCCGGCCGCGACGGTGACCGACGTCTCGTCGCTGAGCATCAGTGCATCACCCGTCTCCAGTGCAATGCCGTTGACTTCGGCGTTGCCGCGGGCGACATGCACATAGGCGCGCCGGCCGGCCGCAATCGGCTGCGTCGCTGTTTCCTCGCCGTCAAACAGCCCGCTGTAGAGCCGCAGATCCTGGTGGATCGTCACCGAGCCATCGGCGCCGTCGGCACTGGCAACCAAACGCAGGCGGCCGCGTTTTTCGTCGTCGCCGAAATGCGTTTCCTCGTACGACGGCTTCACGCCCTTGCGGTCCGGGATGACCCAGATCTGCAGGAAGTGCGCGGCGTTCTGCTTCGACGGGTTGAACTCCGAATGCAGCACGCCGGTGCCGGCGCTCATGCGCTGAACGCTGCCGGGACGGATCACCGAGCCGTTGCCCATGCTGTCCTTGTGCTCCAGTTCGCCTTCGAGCACGTAGCTGATGATTTCCATATCGCTGTGCGGGTGCGTGCCGAAGCCCATGCCGGGGGCGACGCGGTCGTCGTTGATGACGCGCAGCGCGCCGAACTGGACATGAGCCGGATCGTAGTAACCGGCAAACGAGAAGCTGTGCCAGGAGTCCAGCCAGCCGTGGTTGGCATGGCCGCGTTCGCCGGCTTTGCGCAGCTTGATCATGGTGTACTCCTTCTAAGTTGTTGAACCAGTAACGCTATGCTATTCCTTGACTTAATGTGTTGATAGCGAAAAGATATGGATATCTTGTTCGAATTTATGAATGGATATTTTCCATGCTCAGGCTCAATCTCGAATCGCTGGAAATCATCGACGCCATCGCCCGCAAGGGCAGCTTTGCGGCCGCGGCCGAAGCGGTGCACCGGGTGCCGTCGGCGGTCACCTACATGGTCAAGAAGCTCGAGGATGAACTCGACGTGCAGCTGTTCGACCGCAGCGGCCACCGCGCCCGGCTGACGCCGGCCGGCGAGACACTGCTCGAGGAAGGGCGGCATCTGCTACGCGCGGCCGGCGATCTGGAGTGCCGGGTCAAGCGGGTGGCGACTGGCTGGGAAACCGAGCTGAATATCGCCATCGATGCGCTGATGCCGCTGTCGCTGATGCACGGGTGGATTGCCGAGTTCGACGCGCTCGAATCCGGCACGCGGCTGCGCTTCTCGCGCGAAACGCTCGGCGGTGTGTGGGAAGCGCTGGTCGACCATCGTGCCGACCTTGTGATCGGTGCATCGCTCGAGGGGCCTCACGGTGGCGGCTATGCCACGCACTATCTGGGCGACTGCGAGTTCATTTTCGCCGTTGCGCCACAACATCCGCTCGCGGCGCTGCCCGAGCCCTTGCAGGCCGCGCAGATCCAGCAGCACCGCTCGTGCGCGATCGCCGACAGCTCGCGTCACCTGATGCCGCGCACGGTCGGCATCCTTTCGGGGCAGGCGACGCTGACGGTGCCCGATCTGGCCGCCAAGCTGGACGTACAGCTGGCCGGGCTGGGCTGCGGTTATCTGCCGCACTGCGTTGCTGCGCCCTATCTGGCGGACGGGCGGCTGGTGCAAAAGGCGATCGAGGAGGTGAAGCCGCCGACCCGGCTCTACGCCGCCTGGCGTACCAGTGGCGCGGGCCGGGCCTTGCGCTGGTGGCTGGATGCGCTGGCGGCGGACGAGCGGATCGGTCGCTGGCTCGCCGGGCGCTAGGCCCAACAAAGGTGGCTGCCGGATCGGCGGCCACCATGCTGGACCATCAGTTGCCGGTTTTGGTCTTCTTGGCGACCACGGCGGGCTTCTTGGCCGATGTGGTCTTCTGCGGTGCCGATTTGGCCGGTGCGTCAGCGTCGGCCGGCACGATTTCAAGCGATTGCACCGAAACGCCGATGCAGCTGAGGGCACGGTCGATGTCGCCGATCACACGAACCTTGGTACGGTCGTTGACGGCTTCCTTCGGCCACTGCTCCTCGTCGATATCGATGCCGATGGCACCGCTCTTGTCGCGAAACTCGTAACGGTCGCCCTTGAGTTTGCGCAGGATGTAGCCTTCGAGGCTGACTGCGGTCTTGTCCGGCGCCTGCAGTGCGGCAGCGGCAGTGTCGACGTCGGTGGCTTCGCTGCCAGGGCCGTTGTAGCCGGCCTGGGCCGACGCTAGCCAGAGCCCCGACAACAGGGCCAGACAGACGATGGGGGTGTGCGTGCCTGTGCTCATGATGACCTCCTGGTCCCATACAGGGCTCGTACGCGCGTGTTTTTCGCTGCACTGTGAAAACTTGTCGCTGGCCCATGTGCTTACAGTGTAGGCAGCGCCATTGGCGGGGAAGGGGGCCGGAAAAGCAAAAACCCGCGGTGATCGCGGGTTTTTGCGGGCGGGCAGACAGGCGGTTTTATTGCTTGCCGGCTTCGACCTGGATCGTCAGTTTGACTTCATCACCCACGGCCGGCAGGTAAGCCTTCATGCCGAAATCGCTGCGCTTGAGCACGGCGGTCGCGGCGGCACCGCACCACGGCTTCTTCATCATCGGGTGCTGGCCACACTTGAAGTCGCCGACGGCCAGCGTCAGCGGCTTGGTGACGCCGAGCAGGGTGAAGTCGCCGTCGACTGCGACCAGCTTGTCGCCGTCGAACTTGAAGTTCTTCGACTTGAACGTCGCGGTCGGGTACTTGGTGACGTTGAAGAAGTCTTCGCCCTTCAGGTGCTTGTCACGCGCATCCCAGCCGGTGTCGATGCTGGCGGTGTCGATGGTGATGTCGACGCTGCCGGTCTTCTTTTCAGCGTCGAGCACGATGCTGCCGCTGGTCTTGTCGAACGTGCCTTGCTGGGTCGAGAAACCGAGGTGGTTGATCGAGAAGCTCGCCGCGGTATGCGACGGATCGATCGAGTAGGTTTCCGGTGCGGCGAAGGCGGCCGAGGCGACGGTGGCGAAGGCGGCGGCGATGATCAGTTTTTTCATGTGTGTACTCCAGGGTCAATCGACGATGAAAAGGGTGGCTCCGGTCCGGGTGGACGAGCGGTGCGGTTCGGCGTTGTCGGCCACCTGATAGCTCATGCCGGGCAGGAGCGTGTAGCGGCGGCCGTCGGCGAGTTCGGTGTCGAGCTCGCCGGATAGGCACAGCAGGATGTGGCCCTTGCTGCACCAGTGATCGGCCAGATAGCCCGGCGTGTAGCTGACGCGGCGCACGCGCACGTTGCCGAACTGGCGGGTGCGCCAGCGTGCTTCGCCGGTTTCGCCCGGGTGCACGGTCTCTTCGACCGTGTCCCAGTCGGTGACGCCGAAGGCGATCTGGTCCAGTTGCATGCTTACTTGCCGGCCTTGCCGTTCAGCACGAAGCGGTACTTGACCAGCACTTCGTCGGCCACTGCACCGGTATCGGCCCAGTCGCCGTCGCCAAGCTTGTACTGCAGGCGTAGCAACGGGAAGCTGCCGTCGAGCTGCAGGTCGGCACCGTTCTGCTTGGCGGTGAAGGTCGAGACGATGTCGCGGCTCACGCCCTTGATCACCAGCGGACCACGCGCTTCGAACTTGCCGTTGCCGAGCGATTTGACACTCTTGGCGGTGAAAGTTGCCTTCGGGGTGGCGGCCGTGTTGAACCAGGCCTTTTTCTTGGCCTCGTTGTCGCCATCCGGGCTGCCGGTGTCGATGCTGGCGAGGTCGACGCTGAACTCGGCCTTGGTGGCTTCCGGCTTGGCCGGGTCGAAGTCGACGCTGGCGGCAAAGCGCTTGAAGCTGCCGTCGCTCGGCGTGTTCATCTGCTTGAAGGTGAAGCCGATCTGGCTCTTGGCGGCATTCAGCGTCTGCGCGGCCTGGGCCGGAACGATCACGGCGGCGGCCAGCGTCGCGGCGATCAGCGTGGTACGGAAACGGGTCATCGTGTTCTCCTTGTTGTGGATGTCCGGGGCCGGATCAGCGGCCCCAGGGCAACATGCGCGACAGTGTGGCGTCGCGGTCGATCAGGTGATGCTTGATCGCGGCGGCGGCGTGCAGCACCACCAGTGCGAGCAGGGTATAGCCAAGGTAGTAGTGGACTTCGGCCAGCGTTGCGCCGAGTGTTTCGTTCTTGCCGACCAGATCCGGCAGTGGCCATTCACCGAACAGCACCACCGAGTAACCCTTGGCCGAACTCATCAGCCAGCCGATACAGGGCAGGGCGAACATCAACAGATACAGCAGGTGATGGATGCTGGCGGCCGCCTTGAGCTGCCAGGCCGGCTGGTTCGGCAACGGCGCCGGTGCGCCACGTCCGAGTCGCCACGCCAGCCGCAGGATCAGCAGGAACATCACGCTGATGCCGGCCCATTTGTGCCAGGCGATGACCTGGAACTTGAGCTTGAACGTCTGCGGGCCGAGTTCGAGGCTGTTGAAGTACCAGATCAGGCCGAAAGCCGAAAAGATCAGCAGCGCCATCACCCAGTGCAGCGCCATCTGCAGCGGGTCGTAACGATCTCGCGACATGAAGATTCCTTATTCAGATTTATTGACCTGAAGCAAATAGTATTGCCGTAGGCTCATCGATGGATAGCTAAAAATATGCAACTGATAGTTCAAAAAAATAGAATGAGATGGCCAGGGCCACCGTCACAATGTAGCGCCGGGCTTCGAATCATGTCGAGTGCTTACGACCGGCAAAAGGCGATCTTGCGCTGCAGCAGGTAGAATCCCCTACGTGGATGTTTGCATATCTCGCAGCGCGCCATTCCGGCGCGAGGCCTTTCAGGAATCTACTTGGCATGAAAGACATCGAAAAGTTCATTGGCGGCTTCCGCCGCTTCCAGCACAAGTACTTCGGCGAAGACACCAAGCTCTTCGAAAGCCTCAAACGCCGGCAGAAGCCGAAGACCCTGCTGATCGGCTGTTCGGACTCGCGCGTCGATCCGGCCATCCTGACCGATTGCGATCCGGGCGACCTGTTCGTCGTGCGCAACGTCGCCAACTTGGTGCCGCCGTTCGAAACGGGTGGTCAGTACCACGGTGTGTCGGCGGCGATCGAGTACGCGGTCAAGAGCCTCAAGGTGAGGCAGATCGTCGTCATGGGCCATTCGGCCTGTGGCGGAATCGGCGCGCTGATGGCGGGTGACGATGCGTCGAACGAAACCGACTTCATCGGCAGCTGGGTCAGCATCGCCAATCCGGCCAAGCAGCAAGTACTGGCCGAACTCGACTACAAGAGCCCGGAAGCACAAGTCCGCGCTTGCGAGCTGGCGGCGATCATCGTCTCGCTCGACAACCTGATGTCCTTCCCGTTCGTTGCCGAACGCGTTGCTGCCGGCGAGCTGGCACTGATCGGCTGGTACTTCGACATCCAGCAGGGCGCACTGTTCCAGTTCAATCCGGACGTGAACGCCTTCGAAGCCGTGGTCGAAGCGCCCGACAACGGCGTCACGGCCGAGTAAGCCCCGCCGCCACGCCGCCCGGCGTGGCATCGAACCAGCCGGCCAGCGCCTGCTGCAGCATGTGCTGCAGGCCGCGGACCGCCGGGGCCGGATCGGCTTCGGCGCGCAGCAGGCGCAAATCCAGTGCCGGCAAGGCCGGCAATCCCGTTTCGGCGGCGTCGAGCCGCCGTACCCGCTCCGGCAGACCCAACGGCGTGCGCACCGCCAGGCCCAGCCCGGCGCCAACGGCCGACCAGATGCCGGCCAGACTGGTGCTGGTAAAGGCAATCCGCCACGCGATCCCGGCGTGATCGAGCGCATCGGCGGCCGCGCTGCGCATCAGGCACGGCGCCTCGAACGCAACCAGTGGCAATGCCGCACCAGCCTGCCATGCGCGATCGGCGTCGGCAGGCCCGATCCAGCACATCGGCACCGTACCCAGCCGCTCGGCATGACGCGCCGGCGTTCCGTCGTCCCAGGACAAAGCTACGTCGAGTTGCCCGGTGTCGATCCCCTTCATCAGTGCGGCGTTGCGGCCGACCGTCACGTCAAGCCGGACGTCCGGATTCGCACGGGCAAATTGTCCGAGCAGCTGTGGCAGCAGCGATTCGCCGAAATCCTCCGGCAGGCCGAGGCGGACTTCGCTGCTCTGGTTCATGCCGTGCAGCGCATCGGCTGCCGCATCATTCAACGCCAGCAACCGCCTTGCGTAAGCCAGAAGCGTCTCGCCGGCATCGGTCAGCACCAGCCTCCGGCCGGACTTGCGCAGGACGGGCGTGCCGGCCTGATCTTCCAGCTTCTTCAACTGGGCGCTGACGGCCGACGTCGAACGCCCCAGCCGGTCTGCCGCCTTGGCAAAGCTGCCCAGCTCGACGCCGGTGACAAAGCAGCGCAGGACATCCAGATCAAAGTGCACGCGTCGCATTAATAGTCCTGTTTTTCAGGATTGTTTATCAAAAACATTCCAATATTCAGTATTAAATTGCGGCGCTAAGGTGGTGGTGTCAAGTTTTCCTGCCAAGGAGCAATGCCATGAACCTGCTGGATGGATTGGGCCAGCGTGCGCTGGGCCAACTGGCGCCGAAGCTCGCCGCGTTGTCCGACGAGGTGCTGTTCGGCGATGTGTGGCAGCGACCCCAGCTGTCGAAGCGCGACCGCAGTCTGATCACGGTGGCCACGCTGCTGGCGCTGGGCCGAAGCGAACAGCTGCCGTTCCATTTCAACCTGGCCCGCGCGCATGGCGTGAGCGACGACGAGTTGCGCGAGCTGGGTACGCATCTGGCGTTCTACGCCGGCTGGCCGGCTGCCGCATCGGCGCTGACCGTGCTGGGCCGTCCCGACCACGCACAGGAGTGAACATCATGCCTTTCGCACGGATATCGCTTTTGCAGGGCAAGTCGCCGGCCTGGCTGCGGGCCGTCTCGGACGCGGTGCAGCAGGCACTCGAACAGTCTTTCGAAGTGCCTGCCGGTGACCGTTTCCAGGTGATCGAACAACTGGCGCCGGGCTCGCTGGTGTTCGATCGCGACTATCTGGGCGGCCCGCGTTCGGACGATTTCGTCCTGATCGCGCTGACCGCCGGCCGGCCACGCTCGACCGAAACCAAGCAGGCGTTCTTCAGTTGCCTGGCGCGCTTGCTCGAAGCCTCGCCGGGCATCCGGCCTGCCGACGTCATGGTGGTGATCACCACCACCGAACTGGACAGCTGGTCGTTCGGCTACGGTCGCGCCACGATGATCGTGCCGCCCGATGCAGCTCATGGCGGGGCGCCGCAATGATCGCGATGCAGTACAGCATTCTGCTGCCGGCCAACTACGACATGGCCATCATCGACGCACGGATCGCGACCAGGGGCGGGCTGACGGATCGGCTGTCCGGGCTGATTTTCAAGGCTTACCTGAGTGCAAGGCGTAGCGAGGGGGCGCGGCACAATCTGTATGCGCCGCTCTATCTCTGGCAGGACATCGCCGCAATGAACGCCTTTCTGAGCGGCCCGGGTTTCGCCGGACTGTGCGCCGATTTCGGCCGGCCACCGGTGCAATGCTGGCCGGTCTGGCAGGCGGGGTGGACCGGGGACTTGCCAAACGCACGGTTTGCCAGCCGCACGCAGCTGGCAATGGCCCCGGCCGGGGGACTGGGTGACTTGAGGGCTGCCGAAGCCGGGATGTCACAACAACGGATCAGCGAGCACGGTGCTTGCGCCGCGCTGGTCGCCTACGACCCGATCAGCTGGACGCTGACGCGGTTTGCCTTGTGGACTGATCGACCGATGCCGGATGAAGTGGGCGATGTACAGCCGTATGCGGTCGGCCACGTCTCCGCGCCCGGACTGATGCAGGCGGCAGAGGGCTACTGCGCCTTGGCGCGGTAGGTGTCGATGGCGGCGGCGAGGTCGCGTTCCTCTTCGCAAGTGCCGCACAGCGTTTTCAACTGGTCGAGTACGGCTTGCGCCTTCTCGGGTTGTCCGGCCTGCAGCCAGGCTTCGCCGAGATATTCATGCGCACCGAGGTGGCGCGGGTTCAGTCGCAAGGCTTCGTCGTAAGCGGCAAAGGCCTGCTGCAGGTTGCCGCGCTTGCGCTCGCAATAGCCGGTCCAGTTCCACAGGTCGGCATTGCGCGGGTCGCGCTGTCGCGCCGCGTCGAGTACCTGCAGGGCCTGATCCCATTGCTGCTGGTCGATCGACTGGCGTGCGCTGGCGATGGCCTTGCTGGTCTCGCTGTCGGCGCTGCTTCTGGCCGGTGGTGATCCGCCGCCCGATGCCGATGCCAAGCCGGCGAGCATCAGGCCCGCCACCAAACAGAACGTCCGCCACATGGGTTTGCTCCAGACCGTCATCTTCTGAGCATGACAAAACGCGCCGGCAGCGGGGCTGCGGGCGCGTTGTCGGCGTGACGGGCGGTGCCGGGTCAGTCGAGCTTGAACAGCTCGCGCAGCTTCAAGGCGACCGAGGCATCGGTATTGCGGCCGATCTGCGGCACATCGGGCAGCAACGCGACGAGCTTGGCATTGGCATTGCCCATCAGGAACGGGTGACCCACGGTGCCGAGCATTTCGAGGTC
Organism: Jeongeupia naejangsanensis; assembly: GCF_016865585.1. Lineage (GTDB taxonomy): Bacteria > Pseudomonadota > Gammaproteobacteria > Burkholderiales > Chitinibacteraceae > Jeongeupia > Jeongeupia naejangsanensis. The sequence goes on from NZ_JAESND010000007.1 coordinate 152,225, forward strand.
GTTCAGGCCGTCGCCAAACGCAACGCAGTCCTTCATGTGCAGGTCGAGCTCATCGAGCACCACTTGCAGCGCGTGGCCCTTGGACACGGTCGGCGCCATGATTTCCAGGCAGTTCGGCAACGAATAGGTGATGTACAGCCCGTGGCCGAAACGCTCGTACAGCTTGGCTTCGATCTTGGCCAGATGCTCGGGGTCGGCAATGTACAGCACCTTGCCGACGCCTTCGCCGTCGTGATTGGGCAGGTCGGCAACGCGGTAGGTGAAGCCGGAGTCCTTGTGCATCTCCAGCAGCCAGTCGCACTCCTCGCCAACCAGCCACTCTTCGTCGAGGTAGAGGTTGACTTGGGCGCCGTCGCTGAACTCGGGCTGCATCATCTCGCGCACGATGGCCGGGGCGATGTTCTTGGCGTAGATCTGCCGGTTGTCCGGATCATGAATCCGTGCGCCGTTGGACGTGACCAGATGGGCACGAATGCCCAGCGCGGCGCGGATGCCGCGCACGTCGCAGTAATGGCGACCGGTCGCGATGATCAAGGGAATGCCGCGCGCTTCCAGCGTTTGCAGCGTCTGGGCGGTGAAGGCCGAGGCGGTATGGTCGCCGTCGAGCAGCGTACCGTCGAGGTCGGAGGCAATAACCTGATACATGGGAACTCCGGGCAGAGGAATCCGATCATTCTACGGCGCCGGCTTCCTGATGAGCAGTCAAAAATGCCGCTGGCGTGCCGCCGCGCCTAGCGGATTTCCCCGATGCGCGGTGGCGGCGGAGCGTTCAGAACCCCGATCCCGGTTGCGCCAGATAATCGAGTTCGTCCGGGGTGCACTCGCGACCGAGGACGGCGTTGCGGTGCGGAAAGCGGCCGAAGCGGGTGATGACGTCATGGTGCAGCACCGCGTAACGGTGGAATTCGCCGAGTACATCGTGGCCGAGCCATTCGGCGGTCAGCGCGAGCATGCGTTCCTGATCGGCCAGCGATTCGGAATGCTCGAACGGCAGGTAAAGGAACAGTTGCTCGACCGGCGTCAGTGCTTCGTGCCAGCCGGTCTCCAGCGCGGCGTGCGCGACTCGGCAGGCCAGCGTGTCTCCGGCAAAGGCCTTGGCGCTGCTGCGGAACAGGTTGCGCGGGAACTGGTCGAGCACGACGACCTGCGCCAGCGCGCCACGGGCGTCGGCGGCCCAGCTGTCGCAGCCACCGGCGAGGGCGGCATCGACGGTGGCAAGAAAGCGCCGGCGGATTGCGGCATCGAACACCGGGTCCTTGCGGAACCAGGCGGCACGGGGCTGCTGGTAATCCGGGTCGTCCGGGCAGCCGAACCAGAAGGCCAGCACCTCGTCCGGCGTGGCGATGGTGTCGTGACCGGCTTTGACCCGGCCGCTTTTCACTTGGCCTTCCGGGCTGGATCGGCGAATCAGTTCGGGCATTACGGCGGCCTCCGGGCGGTTGATGCTTCGCAGTGTAAACCGCTGGGCTTGCGGCGCGGCTACAATCGCCGCTCGCAGGGAGACGTGATTTGGAACGCAAGACGAAGGTAGACGTGGTGGTGCTGGGTGCCGGCGCGGCAGGGATGATGTGCGCAGCGACCGCCGGCATGATGGGACGCAGCGTGGTGCTGATCGACCACGCCAGCAAGCTGGCCGAGAAAATCCGCATTTCCGGTGGTGGCCGGTGCAATTTCACCAACCTCAATGTACGGCCCGAGTGCTATCTGTCGCAGAACCCGCATTTCGTCAAATCGGCGCTGGCGCAGTACACCCAGCACGACTTCATCAAGCTGGTCGAGTCGCACGGGCTGACCTACCACGAGAAGACGCTGGGCCAGCTGTTCTGTGATCAGGGCTCCGGCGCAATCATCGACATGCTGAAGGCCGAGGTCGACCAGGTCGGCGTGACGTGGCGCATGCAGACGCCGATCGGCGCGGTCCGGCAGGTTGAAGGCGGCTTCGAGGTCGACGCTGGTGATGAAATCTGGTGCTGTGCATCGCTGGTCGTCGCCACCGGCGGGCTGTCGATTCCGCAGATCGGCGCCACCGGCATCGGCTACGATCTTGCCCGCCAGTTCGGGCTGGCCATCGTGCCGACCAGTGCCGCGCTGGTGCCGCTGACTTTCCAGCCGCAGGACCTGTGGGGCGAGCTGGCGGGCGTGGCGCTCGAATCGGCAGAGGTCGGCGCCGGCAAGGCGCGTTTCCGCGAGGACGTGCTGTTGACGCACAAGGGCGTGTCGGGCCCGGCGATCCTGCAGGTCTCGTCGTACTGGCAACCGGGGGAGCCGGTCCACATCGATCTGCTGCCCGACGAGGATCCTGCCGCCTTCCTCGAAGAGGCCAATCGCGACGCCTTGTTGTCGACCGTGCTGGCCGAACGTCTGCCGCGACGCTTTGCGCAGGCGCTGGCGGCCCAGTTCGGCGAGATCAAACCGCTGAAGCAGTACTTGCCCCGACAGGTGGCCGAGGTCGCCACCCGTTTGTCGGACTGGCAGGTCGTGCCTTCCGGTACGCTGGGCTACAAGAAGGCCGAAGTGACCAAGGGCGGTGTCGACACCAAGGCCCTGAATTCCAAGACACTGATGGCGCGCGACGTGCCGGGCCTGTTCTTCATCGGCGAGGTGGTCGACGTGACCGGCTGGCTCGGCGGTTACAATTTTCAGTGGGCCTGGTCATCGGGCTATGTGGCGGGAATGAATGCCTAGTGCTACGGTGGAAGAGTAGGTAGGGGCGCGGGCCGGAGTTCTGCCAACGCCCTGTACTGCCGGTGAAGCAAAAGCCGGCCATCGGTCGAACTGCGGTTCGGCCCGGAACCTGCCGGTGGCAATCGAGGCGAATTCAACATGTGCCTGCGATTATGGAGCTGCCGGACTCGTTCCAGCGGGGCGCCATGCGGCGCCCTGTTTCTTTATGACGACCTGCAGGTCATGAAAAAGGGCGCCAGCGGCGCCCTTGATTTTGTCGGCCGGTACTCAGCGCAGGCCGAGTACGTCCTGCATGTCGAAAAACCCCGACTGCTTGCCGGCGAGGAAATGCGCGGCGCGGATGCTGCCCTGAGCATAAATCGTCCGGTTGCTGGCCTTGTGGCTGATCTCGATGCGTTCACCCAGACCGGCAAACATCACCGTGTGGTCGCCGATCACGTCGCCGCCGCGCAGCGTGGCAAAACCGATGGTGCCGGGTTCGCGTTCGCCGGTGATGCCTTCGCGGGCGTAGACGGCCGCTTCCTTCAGCGTACGGCCTTGTGCCGTGGCGACGGTTTCACCGAGCATCAGCGCGGTGCCCGACGGGGCATCGACCTTCAGCCGGTGGTGCATCTCGACCACTTCGACGTCGTAGCCGACATTGAGCGCCTTGCCGGCGACTTCAAGCAGCTTGATCAGCAGATTGACGCCGACACTCATGTTGTAGGCATGGACGATGGCGATGTCGGCTGCCGCTTCGCGGATCGCGGCGCTGCCGGCTTCGTCGAAACCGGTGGTGCCGATGATCATGTTGACGCCGTAGGCGCGGCAGGCGGCGACGTGCGCCAGCGTGCCCTCGGGCCGCGTGAAGTCGATCAGCACGTCGGCCCCTTCGAGTGCCGTCAGATCGGCACCGATGAGTACGCCGCTTTGCTTGCCGAGGAATGCGGTCGCATCCAGGCCCAGCGTGTCGGAGCCCGGACGGTCGAGCGCGGCATGCAGCTCGCAGTCGGTGGCGGCCAGCGTGGCTTCGACCAGCATCCGGCCCATGCGGCCGGACGCGCCGGCAATGGCGATACGGATGGCCATGGGATTACTCCTTGAGCAGTGGTTTGACTTCCTGGGTCGGGCTGTCGGCCGCACCTGGTGCTACGGTGCTTTGCAGGTTCTTGTTGTCGGCATCCGGACGCGAATCAAGCATCTTGCCGTCCTTCGCGCGAATCGCCTCGGGCAGCGTGTCGCCTTCCCAGCGGGTCAGGCTGTCGCCGTCGAAGAACACTGCGAAGGTTTTCTTCTGTTCAAGCTTGCCGCCGCGTGCATCGCTGTACACGTAGTCCCAGCGATTGGCGTGGAACGGGTCGTTCAGCAGCGGCGTGCCCAGCAGAAAGCGGACTTGTGCGCGGGTCATGCCGGGTTTGAGCTGGCCGACCAGATCGGCGGTGACTTCGTTGCCTTGGGGAATATCGAGTTTGTACGGGGTCAGCCAGTTCATGACACCGCAGCCGCTGAGCATGACTGCTGCGACCAGGGGGGCGATCAAGCGAAGTTGCATGGAGCCTGCAATCCGTGGAAATGGGCCAATCGGTGTGCCGGCACCCGGTTGGAGTCGGCACGGTAAACGCTATATCATACCGGTAGTCGCCCGGCCTCGCAGCCTTGGCGAATCTACCTTGCCCGGATACGGAACCCAATGAGCAAAGCTAACGAACTCAAGGGCATGGGCCTCAAAGCCACCGGCCCGCGCTTGAAAATCCTCAATCTGTTCGAGACCAGCGAACAGCGCCATCTGTCGGCCGAGGATGTCTACCGTGTATTGATGGCCGAACACACCGACATCGGGCTGGCCACGGTCTACCGCGTGCTGACGCAGTTCGAGCAGGCCGGCATTCTCGAGCGTCACCACTTCGAGACCGGCAAGGCGGTGTTCGAGCTCAATCAGGGCGGTCACCACGATCACCTCGTCTGTGTGAAGTGCGGCAAGGTCGAGGAATTCTGCGACCCGGAAATCGAGCAGCGTCAGGAAGCGATTGCCAAGTCGCACGGCTTCGAGATCCAGGATCACGAGATGTATCTCTACGGCATCTGCAAGGATTGCCAGCAGAAGAAGTGAGCATCGGCGCGTCCCGATGATCGCCTGGCTCGACGCTAGTCTGCGCTTTCCGCCGCTCGCGCACGCCCTGGCCGAACCCAACGGCCTGCTCGCCGCGGGCGGTGATCTCAGTGCCGCACGCCTGCTGGCGGCCTACCGCGCCGGCATTTTCCCCTGGTACATGCCGGACGAGCCCATCCTGTGGTGGAGTCCCGATCCGCGCATGGTGCTCGACCCCGATGCGCTGCACGTTGGCCGCTCGCTCGCCAAGGTGATCCGCCACCGGGATTATGAAGTCCGCTTCGATACCGCCTTCGACGCCGTCATGGCCGGCTGCGCCGCGCCGCGCGGCGCCGATCACGGTACATGGATCAGTGATGCCATCCTGTCCGGTTATGGCGAGTTGCATCGCCTCGGGGTCGCGCACAGCGCCGAATGCTGGATCGATGGTGAACTGGCCGGCGGCCTGTATGGTGTGGCGATCGGCCGGATGTTTTACGGCGAATCGATGTTCGCGCGGGCGCCGGATGCGTCGAAAATCGCCTTCGTCCATCTGGTGCGCTGGCTGCAGCGACAGGGGTTCGGGCTGATCGACTGTCAGATGCGCACCGAACATCTGGCGCGTTTTGGCGCACACGAAATTCCGCGCAGCGAATTTCTTGCTAGGCTGGAAAAACTGACAGCCCAACCAGATGTACCCGGACCGTGGTTGTACCGGGCGCAGGGGGAACCAAGATGAACCCGCGTATCCAGTCTCTGCAACTGCAGTTCTACGCCACTGCACCGTATCCATGCAGTTACCTGCCCGAGCAGCTTGCGCGCTCGCAGGTTGCCGTACCGTCCGAAGTCATCGACGCCCAGAGTTACAGCCAGCTGGTGCAGATCGGCTTTCGCCGCAGCGGCCAGTTTGTCTACCGGCCGCATTGCGACCGCTGTCGGGCTTGTGTGCCGGTCCGAATTCCCGTTGATGCTTTCGAGCCCGACCGCAGCCAGCGGCGTGCACAGCAAAAGCACGGCCAGTTGCGCGCCCGGCTGCTGGGTCTTGAGTATTCCGACGCGCATTTCATGCTTTACCAGCGTTACCAGGCTGCACGCCATGCCGGTGGCGGCATGGATCAGGACGGGCGCGAGCAGTACGAGAATTTCATCCTCAAAAGCAACGTTGCCAGCTTTCTGGTCGAGTTTCGCGAGGCGGGCCAACTGCGGATGGTCAGCCTGATCGACCAGCTCGACGACGGCATGTCATCGGTCTACACCTTCTACGATCCGGACGTGCCGGGCGCCAGCTACGGCGTGTACAACGTGCTGTGGCAGATCAGCCTGGCCCGGCAGTTCGGCTTGCCCTACCTGTACCTGGGGTACTGGATCGAGCGCTGCGGCAAAATGGCCTACAAGACGCGCTATCAACCGATCGAGGGGTTGGTGGACAGCGAGTGGCAGCGCTTGCCGTAGTTACTTGGCGTCGGTCTGCTCGCTGATCTCGATCACCTTCAATCGTGGTCGCAGCGCGCCGGACGACGGCGTGCGCTCCACGACGCCGCGAACCCGGACGGTTTTGTTCTGCAGTGGCACATACTGTGCTTTTTGCAGTGCGCTCAGCTCCCATTGTTGCGTTGTAGTCAGCAGTGTCGGCACCGGAAATGGCTCGTTGCCGATCAGCACCAGGGTCCCGTCGGCCGTGACGGTTTGACCCACGGTGTAACCGGGGGCCGCACAGGCCGCCAGTAGCGGAACTGCGGCAAGAACGGGTATGGCAAACCAGGCGAGGGTACGCATCGGACTGCTCCGGAAAAAACGGCCATGCCGGGGCAATGGCCGTTGGGAGATCGCGTTCAGTTCACAATAACGGAAAGCGTGGTACCCGGAGGGACGCTCAGCGTTTCCGAGTAGGTGACGCCTACCGGCTTGCGGACAATCGGGAAGTGGGCGTAGCCCTGCAGCAAGGTCGGCACCGTGGTCGGGAGCGTGCGCAGATTGGCGTAGTCGGGACCGTTGACGCCCGGCAGGGTAAAGCCGCTGTCGATCCGCTGCGGATAGCCGAAGCTGCCCGGTGAGGTGGCGGCCGGCATCAACGCGACGCTGGTACCCCAGCGACGAAGGGCATCGGTGTAGCCGAGGCCGCCAAACCGCTTGATCGAGTTGTCGAGGAGTTCGGCCGGCTGGCTTGCTGCACTGAAGCTGTTGTTACGCAGGAAGTGCTTGTAGAAGTCGATGCCGTACTGGCGCAACAGATAACCGCCAAAACTGCCGGCTACGCTGTAGCTGAAGCAGCTCGAATCGATGTCCGAATCCCACACCAGCAGGTTGCAGTTGTAGCCCCCCTGGCTCAGCCAGTCGGGGAAGCGGCTGTCGCGCGTTGCGTTGTAGCTGGCGTCGAGGCGGTCGCCGACGATGTCTTCCATCATCAACGCGCTCATTTCTTCCCAACTGGCAGCGAAGCGATTGTCCAGCACGATGCTGCGTTGATAGAAATTGATCATGTGCACGAACTCGTGCGCGAGTGTGCTGACCTGCGTCTTGAGTCCCCCAGCGCCACCGAGATAAACCGTTTCCGTATCCATGTAGAACGACAACGACTGATTGCTGTGGGCCAGATCCGGGTCACTGGGGTTCTTGACGAAGTTGTTGAGGCTCCAGAAGTAGCCCAGCAATCCGTAAGGTTTGCTGTCACGCTTGAAATTGACGAAGACGATGTCGATTTCCTGGCTACCGGGGATCAGGTCGCTATACGGGTGCGTGCCCCATGGCTGACCGGCGAGGCCGGTGACCATCGAGTAAACCGAGTTGGCGCCGTCGGCGAAGCGGCTGGCAATGGTGTCGAGCTGGGTTTGGGTCAGCTTTCCTGCGCCGAACTCGCCGTTTTCCACCCAGAAGTTGATGACACGCTGATCGCCTGCGGTGACTTTCTTCTGTAGTACCGCCGTACGCGTTTCGAATCCGCTATCGGCGTCCACTTCCCATGTACGGCTGCTACCCAGTACCGACGCAGCAGGGGCCTTCATTGCCCGCAACGCACCGGCAGCAGCGAGGTGTTGCGGGCGCTGCGCGAAGTTGCGGACGGCTGCAGGGATGTGGTTCTGAAGGTCGGGGGCTGTTGTGGTCGCTACCGATTTGCGCGAGGCCAGCGAAGCACTCAGCGTGATCGCCGGCATGGCGACCGGGGTGGCGCGTTGGTTGGTGTAAAGCAGCGTTACGCTCTTGCCGGCGACGCCGCCCAGCGACACGGTGACGTTGGCATTGCTCGCGGTCGTGTTGGTGTAGCGCCAGGCGCCGACGCCGCTCCCCGAATAGACCGGGCCGCTGGCACCGCAACCGGGGCCGGCGCAGTCCACGCCAAAGGTATTGTCGCTGACAAACGGAGGCGGGTTGACCGGTGAGGGCGTGGGGGCCGGCGTCGGCACCGGTGTGGGTGTCGGCACGGGTGTCGGTGCTGGCGCCGGTGCCGAACTGCCACTGCTCCCGCCACCACCACCGCAGGCTGCGACGAGGGATGCGGCGAGGAGGGCTGCGAGTGTCCGGTTCTGGAGGGGCATGGTGGGTCTGCGGGAAATGATCGAGCGTGGGCCGTGTTGCGGCATTCTGAGCGGATACTAAATTCGAGTAATTTTTGTGTAAATAAATATCGAAAACGCAGGTCACGAGTGGCGTATTTCTGTGTCGGGTGGTTGTGTTTCCGGCCTTTCCCAAGCCGATTGCTGACGTGCCGGAGGTGTAGAAAAACAAAAAACCCGGCTTGTGCCGGGCTTTTTCTGATGGAGTAGCGGATTCAGCCGGACAGGCCGTTGTGGCGCAGCAAAGCGTCGATGTCGGGTTTGCGGCCACGGAAGGCAGTGAAGCTTTCCAGCGCCGGGCGGCTGCCGCCACGCGCGAGAACTTCGTGGCGGAATCGGGCGCCGACGGTGGCATCGACCACGTTGCCACTGGTTTTGGCGGCCTCCTCGAACGCCGCGTAGGCATCGGCACTGAGCACTTCAGCCCACTTGTAGCTGTAGTAACCGGCCGCGTAACCGCCGGCAAAAATGTGGCTGAAGCTTTGCGGAAAACGGTTGTAGTCCGGCGGTGTGGGCATGCCGAGTTCCTGCTGGATCTGCAGTGCCTCGGTCTGCGGGTCGACTTCGCCGGTGTTGCCGTGCAAGGCCATGTCGAAGATCGAGAAATACAGCTGGCGCTGCATGCCCGAGCCGGACTGGAAGTTTTTGGCGGCGAGCATCTTGTCGTACAGCGATTTCGGCAGCGAATCCCCGCTGTCGACGTGCCGGGTCAGTTGCGGCAGCACCTGCCATTCCCAGGCGAAGTTCTCCATGAACTGGCTCGGCAGCTCGACGGCATCCCACTCGACGCCGGAAATACCCGACACCGACAGCTCGTCGACTTCGGTCAGCAGGTGATGCAGCGCGTGACCGGTTTCGTGGAACAGCGTGATCACGTCGTCATGCGGCAACAGTGCCGGCTTGCCTTCGACGCCCTTGGCGAAGTTGCAGACGATCAGTGCCACCGGTGTCTGGACCGAGCCATCGGCGAGTTTGCGACGACCGCGGACGTCGTTCATCCACGCGCCGCCCTGTTTGCCTTCACGGGCGTACAGGTCGAGGTACAGTCCGCCGACGAGCGAGCCGTCCCTGTTCTTCAGGTCATAGAAGCGCACGTCCGGATGCCAGACCGGTGCCGCGCCCGGGACGAACTGCAGGCCGTACAGCTGTTCGACCAGCCGAAACAGACCGTCGAGGACCTTCGGTTCGGTGAAGTACTGCTTCACTTCCTGTTCGCTGAACGCGTACTTTTCCTCGCGGATGCGTTCGGAGACGAAGCCGACGTCCCACGCTTCCAGCGTGTCGTAGCCCAGACTGGCTTTGGCCCAGGCTTCCATTTCGGCACGATCGGCCTGCATGTGCGGCTTGGCACGTGCGGCAAGGTCGCGCAGGAAGCCGAGCACCTGCGCCGGCGTTTCGGCCATCTTGGTCGCCAGCGATTCTTCGCTGAAGCTGGCGAAGCCGAGCATCTGCGCGCCTTCCTGGCGCAGCGCATGGATTTCCTTGATCAGCGGCGTGTTGTCGCGTTCGGCCGGGCCGAATTCGGACGCGCGGGTCACATAGGCGTGGTACAGCGTCTCGCGCAGCTGGCGGTTTTCGGCGAACTGCATCACCGGCAGATAGCTCGGCATTTTCAGCGTGACCTTCCAGCCGGTTTTACCATCGGCTTCGGCGCCGGCGCGTGCGGCGGCTTTCCAGTCGTCGGGCAAGCCGGCGAGTTCGGCCTCGTTGTCGACATACAGCGCGAACGCGTCGGTCGCGTCGAGGACGTTCTGGGCAAACTTGGTCGTCAGTTCGGACGAGCGCTCCTCGATCTGCATGAAGCGTTCTTTCTGATCGTCAGGCAGTTCGGCACCCGACAGTTTGAAGTCGCGGATTGCGTGTTCGACGATGGTGCGGCGGGTTTCGTCGTAGCTTGCAAACTCCGGGCTGGCCGCCAGCAGTTTCCAGCGTGCGTAGAGGTTCTCGTTCTGGCCCAGCTCGGTATAGAAATTCGAGATGCGCGGGATATTGGCGTTGTAGACCTCGCGCAATTCCGGTGTGTTGACCACCGACTCCAGATGCGCGACGGCGCCCCATGCGCGGCCCAGCTGCTCCATCGCATCCTCGGACGGTGCGACGAACGAATCCCACGTTGGCGATTCGACGGTTTCGGCTTGGGCGACCGCTTTGCGTGCCGCCTCGAGCAGCACGTCCAGCGCCGGGTTCACGTGTTCGGGGCGGATGGCGTCGTACTGGGGCAGGCCGGTCAGGTCGAGCAGCGGGTTGGTCTGGGTCATTGTGAGGTCTCGGGTAGAATCGTCTTAACAGCGTAGATGCGCCTTGCGCGCGTGCTTTTCAAGGTCAAACCACGACAGGATTTCAAGGATAGTCATGGCAATCGAACAATTCGACGGAATCACGCCGGTACTCGGTGACGGAGCCTGGGTGCATGCAAGCGCGCAGGTCATCGGCGACGTTTTTCTTCGCAGCAATTCCTCCATCTGGCCCGGTGCGGTGCTGCGCGGCGACGTCAACCACATCCAGATCGGTCACGATTCGAACGTGCAGGACTGCAGCGTGCTGCACGTGACGCACAAGCGTCCGGACGATCCGGAAGGCGCGCCGCTGATCATCGGTGACCGCGTCACCATCGGCCACGCGGTGATCCTGCACGGCTGCACCATCGGCAACGAGGTGCTGGTCGGCATGGGCACGATCATTCTCGACCGCGTCGTGGTGGAGGACCGGGTGATGATCGGTGCCGGTTCGCTGGTGCCGCAGGGCAAGGTGCTCGAGTCGGGCTATTTGTATCTGGGTCGGCCGGTGAAGCAGGTGCGGCCGCTGACAGAGGAAGAACTGGCGCATTTCAACTATTCGGCGGCGCACTACGTGCGGCTGATGAAGAAGTACCGCGATCAGCCGGCAACGTCCTGAGCGTGAGACAATCGGCGTCATGTCCGAACATCTTTCCGAACTGAGTTTGTTGCCGGCGCGCTTCATCAGCGTCGAAGGCGTCGATGGCGCCGGCAAGAGCACCCAGCTGGCGTGGCTGGCAGACTGGCTGAATGGCCGCGGCATCACGCCGGTGCTGACGCGGGAGCCCGGTGGCACGCCGCTGGGCGAGAAGCTGCGCGCGCTGCTGCTGTCCGAGCCGATGGATCTGGAAACCGAGGCGCTGCTGATGTTTGCCGCGCGGCGCGAGCATCTGGCGACGGTGATCGAGCCGGCGCTGGCGCGCGGCGAGTGGGTCGTCAGCGACCGCTTCACCGATGCGACGTGGGCATTCCAGGTCGGCGGGCGCGGACTCGATCCGGCCAAGTTCGCCGCGCTGGAAAACTGGGTGCAGCAACGCGGCGAAACGCTGCTGCAACCGCATCTGACCTTGGTGTTCGACGTGCCCCCCGACGTCGGTCAGGCGCGCATGGCCGGGCGCGATGCGCTCGACCGTTTCGAGCAGGAAGCCGCCGATTTTCATGCCCGCGTCCGCGCCGCCTATCTGCAACGCGCCGAAGCCGATCCGCACCGGGTCAAGGTGATCGACGCCGCGCGCAGCATCGAGGCGATTCAGGCCGATCTGGCCATCGACGTGCCGCGCTGGCTGCGGGGCGAAGCATGAGCGATTACAGTCTGTACCCGTGGCAGGCCGTGCCGTGGCGGGCGCTGACGGCGAATCTGTCCCAGTTGCCGCATGCGCTGCTGCTGACCGGGGCGGCCGGTATCGGCAAGCGGCGCTTTGCAGAGCGGCTTGCCGCGATGCTGCTGTGCGAATCGGCCGACCGGCGTGCCGCACCGTGTGGTGTCTGTGACGGCTGCCGGTGGTTCGCTGCCGGCAATCATCCGGACTACCGTGTGCTGGCGCCGCAGGATGAAGCCGACGAAACGGCCGAGGATGCCAAACCGGCGAAGAAGAAATCGGCACTGATCACCGTCGACGACATCCGGGACCTCGGTGACTTCGTCAACCTGACCGCGCACCGTGGCGGCAACCGGATCACGCTGGTCTACCCGGCCGAGGCGATGAATACGGCTGCGGCCAATGCCTTCCTGAAAACGCTCGAGGAGCCGCCGGCCGGTGCGCGCTTCATTCTGGTGTCGCACCAGTGGCGCCGGCTGCTGCCTACGATCCGCAGTCGTTGCCGGGTTTTCCCGCTGCCGATGCCGGTGCCGGAGCTGGCGGCACGCTGGCTGGGCGAGCAGGGTGTCGTCAATCCGCAGCTGCATCTGGCCCACAGCGGCGGTGCGCCGCTGGCGGCGCTCGACGATGCGTCGGCCGAATGGCTGCCGTGGCGCACCAAGCTGCTCGATGCGCTGGCCAGCCCCGGCGGGCTCGACGTGATCGGGCTGGCCGCCGAATACGACCGGGCCAAGGTCGAGATGACCCTGATCGTCGATTGGTTGCAGAAATGGGTGCACGACCTCGTCGCGTTCTCGATGGCCGGCAAAGTCCGTTATTATCCGGATCGGTCCGAAGCGCTGGCCCGACTGGCGCCGCGTGCTGCCGAACTGCCGCGCTTTGCCGAACGCCTGATCGATGCACGCCGATTGGCGACCCATCCGCTGAACGCACGCCTGAACATCGAGGCGCTGCTTTACGATTATCTGGCCGCCCTCAAGGGCGCCACGCTCAAGGGAGAGCGACGATGAGCGAAGATTTCCGCCAGCAGGCTACCTCGCGCCCCGGGGTGCTGTCGCTGAACATCAAGGAAAAGGCCGCGCTCTACGCGTCCTACATGCCTTTCGTCAAAGGTGGCGGCATCTTCATTCCGACCGGCAAGCCGTACAGGCTGGGGGACGAAGTCTTCATGCTGCTTTCCCTGCTGGACGACCCGGCCAAAATCGCCGTGTCCGGCTACGTGGTCTGGCTGACACCGGCCGGCGCGCACAATAATCACCAGCAGGGCATCGGTGTGCGTTTTTCCGGCAACGAGGCCGGCGCGCAGGCCAAGGCCAAGATCGAGGGGCTGCTCGGCGGCTATCTGCAAAGCGCCCGGACAACCCACACGATGTAGCCCGTTCTGGATACGGGACCACGATGATTTACACTCAGGGCTGCATTGCAGCCCTGTGCCGTTTCAAGAGATAGCCATGTTTGTCGATTCGCACTGCCACATCAATTTTCCCGAGCTCGCCGAACGCCGCGAGGAACTGCTCGCCGCGATGGCCGAGAACCGCGTCAGCCATGCACTGTGCGTGTCGGTGAACCTGCCCGAGTGGCCGAGCGTGATCGCGATGGCCGAATCGGCACCGAACCTGTTCGCCTCGGTCGGCGTGCATCCGGACTACGAAGACGTGGACGAGCCGACCGTCGAGGGGCTGGTCGAGCTGGCCAGGCATCCGAAGGTGATCGCGATCGGCGAAACCGGGCTCGACTACTACCGGCTCGAAGGTGATCTCGAGTGGCAGCGCGAACGTTTCCGCGTGCATATCCGCGCCGCGAAACAGACCGGGCTGCCGCTGATCATCCATACCCGTTCGGCATCCGACGACACGATCCGCATCCTCAGGGAAGAGGGCGCCGATATGGTCGGCGGCGTGATGCACTGTTTCACCGAGAGCTGGCAGGTGGCGCAGGCCGCTATGGAACTGGGTTTCTACATCTCGTTCTCCGGCATCGTCACCTTCAAAAAGGCCGAAGAACTCAAGGAAGTAGCGAAGCTGGTACCGCTCGAACGGATGCTGATCGAGACCGATTCGCCGTATCTGGCGCCGATGCCGTTCCGCGGCAAGACCAACCAGCCGGCCTGGGTGCGTCACGTCGGCGAGCACATCGCCGACCTGCGCGGTATCCCGGTCGCTGAAGTCGCCGAGGCCACGACCGCGAACTTCTTCAAGCTGTTTGCCAGGGCGCAGGCCGCGGCATGAGTAGCAAGGTCGAGGTCACGCTGCTCGGTGTCGGCTCCAGCGGTGGTTCGCCGGCACTCGGCTGTACCTGCCCGACGTGCGTATCGGATGATCCGCGCAACCGGCGCACGCGTGCCTCGGCAGTGATCCGTGCCGGCGGGCAGACTTTCCTGATCGATACCGGACCTGACCTGCGGTTGCAGGCGCTGCGTGAAAACCTGCTGCGGGTCGACGCGGTGCTGTACACGCACCCGCATGCCGACCATCTGAACGGCATCGATGACCTGCGTGCCTGGTGCTGGTTGCAGAAGGCCGCGCTGCCGGTGTTCGGTAACCGCTTGATGCTGACGCACATCCGCGAACGCTTCCCGTACACGCTGTTCGCGCCGAACGAGTACTGGGACAAACCGGTGCTGCAGCTGCACGAGGTCGAGCACGAACCGTTCGAGTTCAACGGCGTCACCGTCGTGCCGATTCCGCTGCTGCACGGCAAATGGCCGATCCTGGGCTTTCGCATCGGCGATGTGGCCTACCTGACGGATGTCTCGGATATCCCCGAATCCAGCCTGCCCTTGCTGGAAGGGCTCGACGTCCTGTTGCTCGACTGCCTGCGCAATCAGCCGCACCCCACGCACCTGAGCGTTGATCAGGCGCTGGCTGCCGCAACGCGGATCGATGCGCGTCAGACCGTGCTGATCCACATGACGCACGAACTCGAATACCACGCCCTGTCGGCTCGTCTGCCAGAGAAGGTTGTCGTTGGCTACGATGGCATGACACTTGTCAGCGAGAGGGCGGGCCATGGCTAATGGTCGATTCAACGTACTGGGCGAGCCGCTGGTGCCCTGCAGCATCACGCCGCTGACCGGCTTCCGGCGCGACGGTTGCTGTGCCGAGCATGCCGATGATCCCGGCCAGCACACGGTGTGTACGCGCCTGACCGGTGATTTCCTCGCGTTTTCCCGCGAGCAGGGCAACGACCTGAGCACGCCCCGTCCCGAGTACGGCTTTCCGGGGCTCAAGCCCGGCGACCACTGGTGCGTGTGTGCCGCGCGCTGGGTCGAGGCCTTGCTGGCCGGGCATGCGCCGCCGATCATTCTGGCGGCGACCGACGAGTCGATTCTCGACGCGGTGTCGCTGGAAACGCTGGTCGCCTACGCCGTCGACCGGCCTTGAGTCGATGTGAAAACGGCGCCTTGCGGCGCCGTTTTCAATTGCACTGGTTCGGGCGGATCATTTCATTCCGAACAGGGTGACGTCGGCCTTGCCATGCCCCTTGCCGCGGGTGTCGTACCAGAAATCAACCCGGCGCACGCTGCGCTTGCCCGCGCCACGCAGGTCGATGATCCGGCTTTCACCGCCCTGGGCGATCGCCTGACGAACTTCGATATTGTCACGGCCGCCGTTGTCATAGGTGACGGTCATGTGCTGCATGTTCAGCGGTGCGTCCGAGACGCGGAATTTGAGCCGGCGGAAATTGTCGTAAGGCCCCTGGACCACAATGGTGTCGTGATCCTGGCCCAGACTGGCGTGGGTGGTGCCCAGCACACGCCAGCTGCCCGGTGCGCCCGGATTGGGCGAATTGGCGTGGGCACCGGTCGAAACCAGCGCGCCCAGCATCAGCAGCAGGCCGGCGGTACGGCGGATGGATGGCAGCATGGATGTCCCCTTGTGGTGTCGTTTTTAAGGGGGGCCATTGCACCGTTCCTGCTTGCCGCGGGCAAGCGCAATACGAACTTGACCGCGGCTTTTTACTTCTCTATAGCAACCAGTTTGAGCGCCGGTCCTTACTTCGCCGGTGCGGCCATCAACGGTTTGAGTTGCGTGCCGATCTGTTGCGAAAGCTTGGCCACGAGTCGCCCGTGTGCGGCGATCAGGCTGTCATAGCCGCCATCCTTGGCCGCCTCGCTGGCACTGAAGCGGCCGCTTTTCACCGGCTTGCCGCTGGCGTCGCTGACACGCCAGAGCGCATCGAGCGTGGCCGAGCCGCCCAGAACCGAATCAAAACGCTGGATGTCGATCGCCAGACGGTACTGGGCTTCGGCACCGGCGGCCTGGTTCGGCGTGGCAACCTGCGTCCCGAGCTGGCGACCCAACTGGTCGGCCACCGCTGCGGCCAGGTCACTGCGCAGCGGCTGGATCCAGCGTCGCTGATCCTGGATGCGCAGCTCGCCGGACTGTTGGACGACGAGCTGCGGCCGGTCGACGGCTTCGGGCAGCGTGACCGCGCTGATCGCGACCGGCACGCTGGTGTTGCCGCCCACGGCAGGTGCATCGGTCAGTGCCGTGCTGCCCAGACTGTAGAAGTACTCCTTCGGTGCGCTGGCGCAGCCGGCAACGACGAGGGCGGTGATCCCGGTGGCGAACAGCGTTCGGGTAAAGCGGGTCATGGTTGGTCCTCCGGTTTGCCGCGCAGCAGCGACTCGGGATGGCGTTCGAGATAATCGGTCAGGCTGCGCAGCGATTCGGCGGCACGGCTGACTTCCTTGAGGGTGTTGCCCAGATTGGCTTGCAGCGGCGAGCCTTCGGCCAGCACTTGCTGGGCGGTGGCCAGCGTAGCCTTGGCCTGGGCCAGCGTCTTGCCGGCTTCGACCGCGACTTCGCCATCCAGCCGGTCGATCAGCTTGTCGGTGCGGGTGATGGTGCCGTCGAGGTTCTGCAGCGCCTTGCGCAGGTCGTTGCTGATGCCTTCGAACGGAATGCTGTCCACCTTCTTCAGAATGCTGGCCGCCGTATTCTGCATGTCGCCAAAGCTGCCCGGCGTGGTCGGGATCGCCACCAGTTCGGTGTTCCAGTCGACCTTGGCTTTTTTGGCACTCGGGAAGAAGTCGAGGGCGACGTAAAGCTGCCCGGTCAGAAGGTTGCCGGTGCGCAACTGTGCGCGCAGGCCATGTTCGACAAAGGCATCGATGATCTTGTGGTGAGCAGCGCCGTTCTCGTCGAGCGGATTGCCGGTGCCCTTGCGGTAGCGGGCCTTGAGCCGGTTCGGGTAGATCAGCACTTCGACCGGGAACAGCAGGTTCTTGGCCTTGCGGTCGTACTCGAGGCTGATCGACTTGACCTCGCCGACCACGATGCCGCGGAAGTCGACCGGCGCACCGATCGACAGGCCGCGCAGGCTTTCCTGGAAATACATCACGAAAGTCTGGGCATCGGCCTCCGGCGTTTTCATCGCCAGCACCTGATCCGGGAACAGCTTGAACGCGGCATTTTCCGGCGCACGTGCCGTGCTGCTGGCGTCGTCCGGCTCCTGGAAGGCAATCCCGCCGGCGACGATGCTCGCCAGCGATTCGGTCCGGACCCGGAAGCCGTTGGCGTCGAGGCTGACGTCGAGGCCGCTGGCCTGCCAGAAGCGGCTTTGCAGCGTCACGTACTTGTCGTACGGCGCGTTGACGAAGACCGCCATCGAGACGCCCTTGCCGTTGTCGTTGAGCTTGTAGCCGGTCACCTGACCGACCAGGATGCGGCGGTAATAGATCGGTGAACCCACATCGAGCGAGCCGATTTCATTGGTGTTGAGCACGAATTGCCGTCCCGGCAGACCCGAGGTGACGATGGGCGGGGTTTCCAGTCCGGTGTAGTGCCGCTGGTTGTCCGGGCTCTTGCCGATGTCCATGCCGATGTAGGCCCCCGACAGCAGGGTGTCGAGCCCCGAGACGCCGCCGGCGCCCACGCGGGGGCGGACGACCCAGAACCGGGTGTCCTTGACCAGCATGCCGTCGGTGTCCTTGGCCATCTGCGCGGTGGCGACCACCGACTTGCGGTCGGGGGCGAGGGCAACGCTCTTGATGACGCCGATGTCGACGTCCTTGTACTTGAGCTTGGTCTTGCCGGCTTCGATGCCTTCGGCAGAGCGGAAACTGATGGTGATCTCGGGACCGCGATCCATCACGGTCTTGACCGCCAGCCAGCCGCCGACCAGCGCTGCGATGATCGGAATGATCCACACCAGCTGCAGCGTGCGCTTTTTGGGCGGGTCTTCCTTGGCCTGCGGCAGCTCGCCTTGCGGGTCAGTGGTTTGCGTCATGGGTTTCTCCTGGTATTTCTTGTTCTTCGTCGACCGGATCCCAGATCAGCCGGGGGTCGAAGCTCATGGCCGACAGCATCGTCAGCACGACGACAATGGCAAAGGCAACGGCGGCGGGGCCGGCGGCAATCGATGCGAGTGACTGCACTTGGACCAGCGCGGCGAGGATGGTGACGACGTAGATGTCGAGCATCGACCATCGGCCGACGAATTCGACCAGACGGTACAGTCTGGTGCGCTGTTGCGGTGCCCAGCGCGAGCGGCGCTGGCAGGTGATCAGCAGCAGCAGGATGGCGATCATCTTCAGCAGCGGCACCATGATGCTGGCAAAGAACACCAGTGCCGCGATCGGCCAGTCGCCGGAGGTCCACAGGTAGACGACGCCGCTGAGGATTGTGTCGGACTGGGTACCGACGATCGAACCGGTAATCATCATCGGCAGGGTATTGGCCGGGATGTAGAGGATCATCGCCGCGATCAGCAAGGCCCAGGTCTTGGCCAGACTGCCGGGTTTGCGAAAGTGCAGCGCGCCGCCGCAGCGCGGGCAATGGCCATGTTCATGGGGCAGGCGCGCGAGCAGGCCGCAATCGTGGCAGCCGGCCAGGCGCATCTGGCGGGCGGTGGTCATGACAGCTGCTCCAGTCGTCGCCAGATCTGGTCCGGGTGCAGGGTGCCCATCATCGCGGCCATCAAGGGGATCAGCAGCATCAGCGCCCAGAGCGAGGGGCCGGGGATGACCGCCGCGTAGGCCATCAGCTTGACGATCGAGACCAGGATGCCGAGCAGGTAAACCTCGATCATTCCCCAGGGCCGGGACAGGTGCAGCAGCCGCAACAGCTCGGCTGCACCGGGCGGGCGATAGCCCAGCTGCAGCGGAGTCAGCAGGTAGACGAGCAGCAGCATCGTCAGCGTGGGCACGACCAGCGTGGTCAGCGCGACCATGATCGCCACCACCGGCACATGGGTGGTCCACAGGTGGGCGATGGCGCCGAGCATGCTGGTCGACAGCACGTTGCCCTGCATGTCGATCGCGACGATCGGGAAGGCATTGGCGACGATGAACAGCAGTAGCGACGCCGTCGTCAGCGCCAGCGTGCGGTTCAGGGCATCGGGGTGGTAGCGGTAAACGACTGCGCCGCAGCGGCAGCAGCGAACAATGCGCGAGGCTGGCGGGTAGCGCAGCTGCTGGAGTTGATCGCATTCGTGGCAGGCGACCAGCTCCTGGGTCTGGGTGACCGGATCGCGGTCATCAGGCACTGGCAACGGGCATCTCCAAATCAGAGTAAGCGGTTTGCGAGAGGGTATGCCGGTGGAATCGGACTTTGGTGTAAGCATAACCGATGCATGCTACGAGTGATGCAACAAAAAGCCCGGCTGACGCCGGGCTGTTTTTACGCTAGGAGCCTGGCATTAAAACGCCGGCACCACGGCGCCCTTGTACTTGTCGAGGATGAACTTCTTGGTGGCCGGGCTGGTCAGTGCGGCCGACAGCTTCTTCAGCGCGGCGCTGTCCTTGTTGTCCGGGCGGGCAACGAGGATGTTCACGTACGGCGACTGGCTGCCTTCGATCGCCAGCGCATCCTTGGTCGGGTTCAGCTTGGCTTCGAGTGCGTAGTTGGTGTTGATCAGGGCGATGTCGACCTGGTTCAGCACGCGCGGCAGCATGGCGGCTTCGAGTTCCTTGATCTTCAGCTTCTTCGGGTTCTGCACGATGTCACGCTGGGTGGCGGACAGGTTCGACGAATCCTTCAGCTTGATCAGGCCGGCCTTTTCCAGCAACAGCAGCGCGCGGCCGCCGTTGGTGGCGTCGTTCGGGATCGCCACGGTGGCGCCTTCCTTCAGGTCGGCCAGTTTCTTGAGCTTGGTCGAGTAGATGCCGAACGGCTCGATGTGCACGCCGACCACGGTCACGAGGTTGGTGCCCTTGCCCTTGTTGAATTCGTCCAGATACGGCTTGTGCTGGAAGAAGTTGGCGTCGAGCTTCTTCTCGGCGACCTGCACGTTCGGCTGCACGTAGTCGGTGAACACCTTGACGTCGAGCTCGACGCCTTCCTTGGCGAGCTGCGGCTTCACGAACTCGAGGATCTCGGCGTGCGGCACGGCGGTTGCGCCGACGACGAGCTTGTCGGCTGCGGTGGCGTTCAGTGCCACGGCGGCAGCGATCAGAGCGAGGATCTTTTTCATTGCTTTCTCTCCTTGTGGGACTTTCGATGAGCCGGGCGCATCCGGATGGGGAGGCCCGACGGTTTACTTGCGGGAAAAATGGGTGACCAGACGGTCGCCGGCCATCTGCAGCGCCTGGACCAGCACCAGCAGCAGGATGACGGTGACGACCATCACGTCGGTCTGGAAGCGCTGATAGCCATTGCGGACGGCAAGGTCGCCAAGGCCACCGCCGCCGACGAGGCCGGACATGGCCGAGTACGACACCAGCGTGATCGCGGTGACCGTTGCAGCGGCGAGGATGCCGGGCAGGGCTTCGGGCAGCAGCGCGCCGAACACGATCTGCCGTGTCGTCGCGCCCATGGCCTGCGTGGCTTCGATGATGCCGCGGTCGACTTCGCGCAGTGCGGTCTCGACCAGACGGGCAAAGAACGGCGTCGCGCCGACGACCAGCGGCGGCACCACGCCGGCCACGCCGAACGACGTACCGGTGATCAGCGTGGTCAGCGGGATCATCACGATCAGCAGGATCACGAAGGGCACCGACCGCAGCACGTTGACGACGAAGGACAGCAGGCCGTAGACCACCGGTTGCGACAACAGCTGGCGCTTGCCGGTCAGGAACAGCAGCACGCCGAGCGGCAGGCCGAGTACCAGCGTGAACAGCAAGGACCAGCCGAGCATCGAGAACGTGTCATGACAGGCTTGCCACAGGTCGATCCAGTCGACGTTGGGGAGCAGGGTTTCAAGCATCGCGCAGTGCCTCGACGGTCAGTCCTTCGGATTCGAATCGGGCCAGCGCGGCATCAATGTCGCCGCCGGTCAGGGCCAGCGTCAGCTGGCCGTACGGCGTGTCCTTGATCCGGTCGATCCGGCCGGCGAGGATGGAGAAATCGACGCCACAATCGCGGGCGACCTTGCCGAGCACCGGCTCGTACGTTGCTTCGCCACGGAACGTCAGCCGGACGATGCGGCCGGGCACGTGGGCGAAATCGTCGTTCTGTTCGTTTTCGTCGACGTGTTCGGATTCCTGCACGAAGCGCTTGGTGGTGATGTGCTTCGGATGCAGGAAAACGTCGGCAACCGGGCCGTGCTCGACGATCTTGCCGCCGTCGAGCACCGCGACGCGATCGCAGATCGTCCGGATCACGTCCATCTCGTGCGTGATCAGCACGATGGTCAGGCCGAGTTCGCGGTTGATTTCGGCCAAGAGCCGCAGCACCGATTGCGTCGTTTGCGGGTCGAGCGCACTGGTGGCTTCGTCGCACAGCAGGATTTTCGGCTCGGTCGCCAGCGCGCGGGCGATACCGACGCGCTGTTTCTGGCCACCGGAAAGCTGGCTCGGATACTTGCTCGCGTGCTCGGACAGGCCGACGCGCGCCAGCAGCTCCGCGACGCGGGCATCGGTTTCGGCGCGGCTTTTCTTGCCGGCAAGCCTGAGCGGGAAGGCCACGTTGTCGGCGACGGTCTTGCTCGACAGCAGGTTGAAGTGCTGGAAGATCATGCCGATGCGGCGGCGCAGTGCCCGCAATGCATCGTCATCGAAACGGGTGATGTCGTCACCGTCGATCAGCAGCTCGCCACCGCTGGGGCGCTCGAGCAGGTTGATCAGGCGGACCAGCGTGGATTTGCCGGCGCCGGAGTGGCCGATCATGCCGAAAATTTCACCGGGATTGATCGTCAGGTCGATGCCCGACAGTGCCGGGATGTCTTGTCCGCTGACGCGATAGGACTTGTGGATGTTCTTGAACTGGATCGTGGTGGTCACAAAGCAACCTTGTGGGCGCGTGCGGTCTTGGGTGTCTCGGCTTTTAGCCGCAAGGGCGGTATTTTAGCCAAGCGCTATATAACGGCAAAATCTTTCTGGAGATAAACAAATCTCACAAGGGAATTATGCACTTCGGTTGTAATCCGGGCCGAGGCTGGCAGTCCTGCCGGACTAACGGTTGCGGCGCCAGCGGTGGCGCAGGACTGCGACGAGCAGTGCCGCACCAATGACACTGATCACGGCAATGGCTTCATAGTGGCTGGCGCCGGCGAACAGCCACTGTACGGACTGGCCGAAGGCGTAGCCGGCGCCGCCGACGACGGTGGCCCACAGCGCCGCCCCCAACAGATTCAGCACGACAAAGCGGCGGATCGGGATGCCGCTGCTGCCGATCATGATCGGGCCGACGATGCGCAGGCCGTACATGAAGCGGATGCCGATGATCAGGCCCGAATGATAACGGCGAAGCAGCGCGCTGACGCGCTCGGCCGCCGGCTGCCAGCGCGGAAAACGGGCGATCAGCTGCGGGCCGAAGCGGTGGCCGAGCAGGAAGAAGACCTGATCGCCGAGCGTGCCGCCGCACAGCGCCGTCAGCAGCACCAGCGGCAACGATAGATAACCTTCGTGCGCGGCAAAGCCGGCGAGGATCAGCACCGTTTCGCCTTCGAACAGGCATCCGATGAACACGGCGAGATAGCCGTATTCGGACAGCAACTGGGCAATCGACATCCGAAGGCCTTGAACCGGAAACCGAGATGCTGTCAGCGTAGATTGCCGTGGCAAAGGGCGCTGAGGCTTGCATCGGCGGGGGCACACAAGGCGGCGGACTGAGGCCGGTAATCCGGCATGCTCGCGGCCAGTGCTTTATCGCGTTAAAATAACGGGTTACCCGTCACCTGAAATCTGGAACCGGCAATGGATCAAGCCCTGGACAAAATCCTCATCCTCGACTTCGGCTCGCAAGTCTCCCAGCTGATCGCACGGCGCGTGCGCGAAGCCCATGTGTACTGCGAACTGCACCCGTTCGACATGTCGATCGACGACATTCGTGCGTTCAACCCGAAGGGGATCATTCTGTCCGGCGGCCCGAACTCGGTGTACGAGAGCGACTATCAGGCCGACCCGAAGCTATTCGAACTCGGTGTGCCGGTGCTCGGCATCTGTTACGGCATGCAGTGGATGGCGCAGGAACTGGGTGGCAAGGTGGAAGGGGGCGACAAGCGCGAATTCGGCTACGCCGAAATCCGCGCCCGCAATCATTCGCAGCTGTTCAACGGCCTGCAGGATCGCACCAACGCCGAAGGCCACGGCCTCTTGGACGTGTGGATGAGCCATGGCGACAAGGTCACCGCCTTGCCGGCCGGCTTCCAGATGATCGCCGAAACGCCGTCGTGCCCGTACGCGGCGATGGCTGACGAAACGCGCCACTTCTACGGCGTGCAGTTCCACCCTGAAGTGACGCATACCAAGCGCGGTACCGACATGCTGCACCGCTTCGTGCTCGGTATCGTCGGCGCACAGCCCAGCTGGACCATGCCGAACTACATCGACGAGGCGGTGAAAAAAATCCGCGAGCAGGTCGGCAATGACGAAGTGATTCTGGGCCTGTCCGGCGGCGTCGATTCCAGCGTTGCAGCCGCGCTGATTCACCGCGCGATCGGCAGCCAGCTGACCTGCGTGTTCGTCGATCATGGCCTGCTGCGCCTGAACGAAGGCGATATGGTGATGGACATGTTCGCCCGCGGTCTGGGCGTGAAGGTGATCCGTGTCGATGCCCGCGATCAGTTCATGGGCCATCTGGCCGGCGTGACCGATCCGGAAGCCAAGCGCAAGATCATCGGCCGCGAATTCGTCGAAGTCTTCCAGGCCGAAGCCCAGAAGCTGCCGGCCGCCAAATGGCTGGCGCAGGGCACGATCTACCCGGACGTGATCGAATCGGCTGGCGCCAAGACCAAGAAGGCGCACGCGATCAAGAGCCACCACAACGTGGGCGGTCTGCCGGAAACGCTGAACCTCCAGTTGCTCGAACCGCTGCGCGACCTGTTCAAGGACGAAGTACGCGAACTGGGTGTCGCGCTGGGTCTCTCGCACGAGATGGTCTACCGCCACCCATTCCCGGGCCCGGGTCTGGGCGTGCGCATCCTCGGTGAAGTGAAGGCCGAATATGCCGAGCTGCTGCAACGTGCCGACGCCATCTTCATCGAAGAGCTGCGCAACACCGTCGACGAACACAGCGGCAAGACCTGGTACGACCTGACCTCGCAAGCCTTTGCCGTGTTCCTGCCGGTGAAGTCGGTCGGCGTGATGGGCGACGGCCGTACCTACGAATGGGTGGTGGCGCTGCGCGCCGTGGTCACCAGCGACTTCATGACCGCGCACTGGGCCGAGCTGCCGTACAGCCTGCTGGGCCGCGTGTCGAACCGCATCATCAACGAAGTCCGTGGCCTGAACCGCGTGGTGTACGACGTGAGCGGCAAGCCGCCGGCAACGATCGAGTGGGAATAAGGCTGAAAGGCCGTCACCCGAAAGCCCGCCGCATGGCGGGCTTTTTCATTGTGCGTTACCCGCACGTTGTGCCGATGTACGGATACATCCCCTCGTGATCCGTCGGCTACAACGTCAGCGCGCCGGCCCGCTCGAGTTGCAGCGCGATCTTCACGAAGGCGCGGGCTGCCGGCGAGCACTTGCTTTCGTCGAGCATCGCCAGCCCGATGCTGCGCAGGGCTGGCGGCGTCAGCGGCCGCGCGGTCCAGTTCGCACCGGTCTGGCGAGGCAAGGCACTTTCGGCGACCACGGTCACGCCGTCGCCACGGGCTACCGCGTCAAGGGTATTGAGCAGCTGGGTGTAGCGGTAGCGGATGCGCGGTGTGCAGCCGGCCTGCGCAAACAACGAGGTCACGAGTTCGGCCGAGCCGGCTTCGGTCAGGATGAAGGCGTCGTTGCACAGGTCGGGCAGGGTGACCGAGGCCTGTGTGGCCAGGGGATGGCCGGGCGCCAGCAATGCGACCAGCTGGTCCTGTGCCAGCGCGTGCGTGTCGAAGCGCTCATGCGGCAAAACGACGAACCCGAGGTCGATGCGGCGCTCGTCCAGCCAGTGCAGGATCTGCCGGTCCGGTCCCTCGTCGATGAACACGTCAATGCCGGGGTGGGTGGTGCGAAATGCCGTCAGGATCGTCGGCAGCAGACGGACCGACGAGGTCGGACCGAAAGAGCCGATACGCAGCGTGCCGCGCTGCAGACCGCGTGCTTCGGCGGCGGTTTGCCGCATGGTTTCGGCAACGCCGAGCAGGGTCCGTGCCTGGTTCAGGGTCTGCTGGCCGGCTTCGGTCAGCGTGATGCCGCCATGTCGTCGCTGCAGCAATTCGATGCCGAGTTCCTGCTCGAACGCCCTGAGTGCGTGCGAGACCGCGGATTGCGAGATGCCGAGGCGGTTGGCCGCTGCGGTGAAGCTGCCAAGATCGGCGATCAGCGCAAAGATTTCCAGCTGCGTGAGTGTCATGCTGCCGCGCCATTCATGAGTTATTGCTCATTTTACTATTGCATTGCATGAGCATACTTTCGTCTTCCTGATCATTTCACCGGAGCGGTTCGATGTCGGAGATGCAAGCGAGCCTGGCCGGGCCGTCCGGCCCTTGGTCCAGCTATGCACAGCTGACGCTGGTATCGGTGATCTGGGGCGGTTCGTTCGTCGCCGGGAGGCATCTGGCTGGCGAGCTGGCGCCGTTGCTGGCGGCCAGCCTGCGCTTCATCGTCGCCAGCGCGATGCTGCTGGGCTATCTGCTGCTGACCCGGCAGCGGCTGGTGATGCCGGATGCACGGCAATGGGGGCAACTGGCCTTGCTGGGGCTGTGCGGCATTTTTTTGTACAACCTGTGCTTTTTTCTCGGGCTGCAGCAGACCACGGCATCGCGTGCGGCGCTGATCGTCGCACTGAATCCGGCGGCGATCGCGCTGCTGTCCTGGCTGTTCTTTCGCGAACGGCTGACACGGCTGCAGGGCATCGGCATTGCACTGTGCGTGTTCGGCGCCGCCTGGGTGATCGTTCACCGTGATGTACCCGGCAGTCCGGCACCACAGAACCGGGCCGGGGATGCACTGATTCTCGGCTGCGTGCTGTGCTGGGCGTTGTACAGCGTGTTGTCCCGCAGCGTGTCGACGGTGATCGGGGCGTTGCTTACGGTCTGCTACTCGATCTGGATCGGTACGGCGATGCTGGTTGCGACCGCGGGCTGGTTCCTGCCGGCCGCCGCCTGGACGGGCGTCGCGAACCTGAGCCTGGCGCAGTGGCTCAGCCTGCTCTATCTCGGCGGGCTCAGTTCGGCGCTGGCCTACATCTGGTACTACGACGGCATCCGCCAGATCGGCGCCAGCCGTGCCGGTGCGTTCATCGCGCTCAACCCGGTGTCCGCCGTACTGCTGGGCAGCCTGCTGTTCGGTGAAGTGATCACACCGGCCATTGCTG
The DNA here is from genome assembly GCF_016865585.1 of Jeongeupia naejangsanensis. Lineage (GTDB taxonomy): Bacteria > Pseudomonadota > Gammaproteobacteria > Burkholderiales > Chitinibacteraceae > Jeongeupia > Jeongeupia naejangsanensis. The sequence continues at coordinate 178,751 of NZ_JAESND010000007.1, forward strand.
TAGGCGCGATTCTGGTGGTCGCAGGGATCATGCTGAACAACCGGTTCAGCGGGCGCTGACGCCCGACTTCCGCAGCATCCGGGCGGGCGTCAATCCGTCAAAGCGGCCCCGATCAGGGGTGCCGCCGGCACCACTGCCCGCAATCGATGCCGATAGGCGCCTTCATCAGCAGCGTGAGCGGATCGCGCGCGCCGGCCCGGGTTGCGAGGCCGGCGAGCCGTTGCAGCTCGACGGCGCGATCAGGTGGCCGGTCTCAGAAAGGCCATGACACTGGCCATGAACGCATCGGGCAACTCGACATTGGTGATGTGCACCGCCGGCAGGACGACGAGTTCGGCGCCGGGAATGGTGGCTGCGATTTCCTCGCTGTGGCTGGCGAGCGTGACCGTGTCGTACTGCCCGGCGATGACGAGGGTCGGGCGATCCACAAGGGCGACGGTGCGGCGCAAATCCATGTCGCGGACGGCGGCGAAGTTGCCGGCGAGGCCTTGCGGCGACGTGGCCAGCACCATGTTGCGGAAGCCGTCGACCACGGCGTTCGGCGTTTCCCGCATCGCAGGCGGAAACCAGTTGCCGATGAACATATCGGCCATGTCCGACATGTCGTCGGTGTCCGCCAGCCCGCGAATCATGGCGTCGAACTGTTCGGCCGTTTCAAGGTAAGGCGAGGTGTTGCACAGGATCAGCCGATCGATCCGGTCGGCGGCATGGATGCCGAGCCACTGGCCGACCATGCCCCCGAGCGACAGGCCGCAGAAATCGACACGCCGGATGTCCAGCGCGTCCAGCAGCTCGACGACATCACGGCCCAGCCTGTCCAGCGAGTAGGCACCGGCCGGTGCGGCGGATTGTCCGTGACCGCGCATGTCATAGCGCAGCACACGGAAGTGGTTGGCGAGACTGGCGATCTGCATGTCCCACATTTCCAGCGCCGTGGCGATCGAGTTCGACAGCATCAGGACCGGCTTGTCCGCCGGTCCGTCAAGGCGAAAGGCGATCCTGCAGCCGTCGCCGGTCGTGAAGAAAAGACGATTTTCCATGTTGCCGCATCCTTTTGATGGCGTTGTCGGACGGGACGTCGTGGTGGCGCATCCGCACCACCGAGCACCCGGCGAAACGAAGCCTAGTTGCGGTCTTGCCCATAAAAAATTACAAAGATTCTAGATTCTTTGTAGGTATTTCAAACATGAGCGATTTCACGCTGCACGAGCTGCAATGTTTCGATGCCGTGGTCAGTACCGGGGGCTTCCAGTCGGCGGCTGCGGTGCTGCATCGGACCCACCCGGCAGTGTTTGCCGCGGTCGCCAAGCTGGAGCGCCAGCTCGGTCTGCGCCTGCTGGATCGCAGTGGCTACCGCGTACAGGCGACCGACGCGGGGCGATCGTTCCTGCTGCGTGCGCAGACCTTGCTGCGGGAAATGGAGGGGCTTCAGGCGCATGCGTCCCAGCTGGCGATGGGCGAGGAGAGCGTGCTGCGTGTGGTAATCGGCGACGTGTGTCCACGGCCGCCGATCCTGGCGTGGTTGAGCCGCTTTTTCGCGCGCTGCCCGGTGACAAGGCTGGACTTGCATTTCGAAGCGATCGACGGGCCGCAGGAACGCCTGTTCGACAACGATGCCGACCTGATCCTGCACCACGCGGACCGGAGCGACCCGCGGCTGGAATGCATCGCACTGGGCGAGATCCCCTTCATCCTGGTGGTCGCAGCCGGCTTTTTGCCGTTTCCGGTCTCGCGCGACATCACGCCGGCCCGGATGCGCGGCTTTACCCAATGCGTGATCCGCAATACCGCGCAGCATTCGGTTGCCCGCAACTATTTCATCATCGAAGGGGCGCACCAGTGCACGGTGGCCGATCAGCCGATGAAAAAGGAGCTGATCCTGCATGGTATGGGGTGGGGGCATTTGCCCCGCTTCCTGATCGACGAGGAGTTGCGCGACGGCCGGCTGCTGTCGATCGCCGGGGACTACCTGCCCGGCAATGTTGTCGAGCTGGTCGCGGCACGCCGTAGAGACCGGCCCCACGGGCCGGTCGCGCGTCGGCTTTGGGACGCCATTCACGCGCACTCGGCGTCGTTGCGACAAGACATGGCGATTTAGATGCGCCGTGCAAGGGTCGAACGCCGAGGCCGGCGCACGATCCATGCGGCTGGTTGCCTCCGGCGCATCCATTGGCCGGCGCGGCAGTGGCGATCGCCGGTGGAATGAGTCCGGTTCGGATCCGATGAGGCGCTAGGATGCCCGCAGCCAGATCCGCAGCGGCCCCACCGGCCGGAAGCCGTGACGGATCGCGGTATGCAGATCGGCGCCGGATTCGTAGCCGACGACAGCCCGGCCCGGCCACAGCGTTGCGATCAGGGCCAGACTGCCATGCCAGGCAAGATCGGCCGGGATGCCGTCAGTGGCGAATACGTTGGAGAGGCCGACGACATCACCGGTACGGTTGGCCACGGCGCCAGCAACGATGTGCCCGCTGGCGTCCAGACCTGCGAGGAAAGCGATCTCCTTGGTCAGCAGGGCGGGGCGGAACAGGCCGGTACTCTCGGTGCCGCCCCAGGCCGCTTCCCAGTCCGCCAGTCCGGTGGCCGAGCTGATCCGGCGCCATTCAAGCGGGATCGCCGACGTGGTGGCAGCGGGCATACCCGCGGATGCATTCGCCGGGCGGTGAGTCCATTGCGCATCGAAGAGGATCTCGAAGCCGGCCGGCGCCAGATCGAGGCGGGCGAAGCTGTCCTTGACCGAACAGCCCGGATTGCCGGTGTCGATGCGGGCCAGAACCGACGCTTCGGATGCGGTCGGGTTCAGCGTTACCGCGTCGGGGTAATAGGGCGGGGTACGCCGGGGGCTGGCCCAGACGTCTCCGTCGAGCGCGCTGTCCAGCCCGTGCGCGCGGCAAACGGCATCGCACCACTGCGCGTTGTTGCGGGCGGCCTGCAGGACGATGCCATCGATTTCTTTCGCAATCATGCTGTGCATCGGGCTTTTCCCCTCGGATTGAAAAGGCGTGGCACACGTTTCGGCAAGCAAAATAGCGTGGATGACCGTAGGCATTCAAGCCATTGTCTGAAGACAACAACTCCGACCAAATTCCGGATTTGGTCAGACTTTGGGGCCGGTATACGGATCCGGCTTGTTCAATTCCTTGAGCAGGTCCTTGCTGCAAACATCGTACGGTTGCGGTGTTACTGCGCCATCGATACCGATTACATCGATCTTGAGGTAGCAGCGTTTGTTCTCGAAGTGCAGAAACGCTTCGTAATTCTTGCCGGGTTGCGGTGTGAACGCTGCAGGAGGCGGGAAGCAATAGCTGTTTGGCGAGCCGAAATGCATTACCACTGTCAGTGGAGCGCTGGCGGGAATGACCTTCTCGGTAATCGTTTCCCCGTACCCCAGGTTCTTTGAGTGTGCCGAGTCAGGCATGCCGATGCTTTTGACCTGATGATCGCCAAGCATGGACTTGAAACTTTCTAGATGACTACCGGAACCGCTGACGACATCAGCCTTGGTCGCGGTATTGCAGTCCTTGCCGGGGTAGAGCCGGATTGAACCACCGTTGTTGCCGTACAGGCGTACGCGTGCGGTGGTGTCCGGGTTGTACTTGTCCCTTTCCGCAGTGTCGAGGGTGGGGGCGGAACTGCAGGCTTGAAGGAGCAGGCTTGCTGCGAGCAGGCCGATCTGGATACGCATGGTTTTTGTCCGTGTAGGGCATGGAATCAATCCGGACAAAATATTAGCGGTTGTTAATTCTTGAATCCAGAAAGCATCACGAAATGTGTTTGCTTACGACAGCATCGCGGCGGCGATCAGAAGATCGGCCGTCGCCGGTAGCGCTGAAAGCAACTCGGTTTCGGGAGCGTAGGTCTGGCTGGCCGCGTAGGCACCTTCGATCAGCAATGCCAGACCCTTTGCCAGCGCGGCCGGATCGCGCGCGCCGGCGCGGGTCGCGAGTTCGGTCAGTTTTTGCAGCAGCTGGCGTTTGTTGTCGGCAACGAAGACGCGGGCGAAATGCTCGCGCTCCGGGTACTCGACCGCGATGTTGACGAAGGGGCAGCCGCGATAGGCCGGGTTGCCGGCGCGCTCGGCCAGATCGGCGAAGAACTGCCGCAGTGCGGCGGCGGCGTCATGAGGGTGCAGCTCGAGGCTGGCGTCGACATAGCCCCAGAAACGGTCGTCGCGACGTTGCAGGTAGCGCCGCAGCAGCTCGTCCTTGGAGCTGAACTGCCGGTACAGGCTCATCTTGTTGACGCCGGCCTCCTTGACCACGGCGTCGACGCCCACGTTGCGCGAGCCTTCGCGATAGAACAGCGTTTCGGCGGCATCGAGGATGCGGGCTGCTGCAGTGTCGGCGTCGACGATGGTGCGGGGCGGTTTGGCGGTGGTGTTCATGGCAACGGACTGGATGAACGGACGAGAGTGTCGCTTGACATGTTACCGCTCGGTACATAGCATCGGCAAGGTGATGTTACCGGTCGGTAACATCGTCAATTCCACTGCATTCAGGATGTGCCGATGAAACGCATCGCCCACAGGTTCGAAGGCCGGCTGCACTACGGCTGGATCGTCATCGCCGTCACTTTTCTGGTGATGCTGATCACCGCCGGCACGCGGGCGACGCCGAGCGTGATGATGGTGCCGCTTGAGCACGAGTTCGGCTGGAGCCGGGCAACGATCTCGGCGGCGCTGTCGATCAATCTGGCGCTGTTCGGGCTGATGGGGCCGTTTGCCGCGGCGGCGATGCTGCGCTTCGGCCTGCGCCGCACGGTGCTGACCGCGCTGACCATTCTGTCCGCCGCCATCGCACTGTCGAGCCTGATGCAGGCGACGTGGCAGCTGCAGCTGATCTGGGGGCTGATCGTCGGCTGTGCGACCGGCGCGACGGCGATGACGCTCGGGGCGACCGTGGTCAACCGCTGGTTCGCGCAGCGGCGCGGTCTGGCGATGGGGCTGCTGACCGCCAGCTCGGCCACCGGCCAACTGGTGTTCCTGCCGCTGCTGGCGGCGCTGACCGAGCACCAGGGCTGGCGCCCGGCGGTGCTGACCGTCGCCGTGGCAGCGGCAGTGGTGATTCCGCTGCTGGCCTTCCTGCTGCCGGAAAAACCGGCCAGCGTCGGCCTCAAGCCCTACGGCGCGCCGGAGGATTTCAGTGATGTGGCGGCGGCCAGGCGCAATCCGATCGCCATTGCCTTCGGTGCGCTCGGAAAGGCGGCGAAAACGCGCGATTTCTGGCTGCTGTTTGCCAGCTTCTTCATCTGTGGCGCCAGCACCAACGGTTATATCGGTACCCACTTCATCGCCATGTGCGGCGACTACAACATCACCCCGGTGAAGGGCGCGAGCATCCTCGCGGCAATGGGGCTGTTCGATCTGGTCGGCACGACGATGTCGGGCTGGCTGTCCGACCGCTACAACGCCCGGACCCTGCTGTTCTGGTACTACGGCCTGCGCGGACTGGCGCTGCTCTACCTGCCGTACGCTTTCGGTTTCGGCCTGATGGGGCTGCCGCTGTTCTCGATGTTCTACGGGCTGGACTGGGTGGCGACAGTGCCGCCGACGGTGAAGTTGACGACCGAACGCTTCGGCAGCGCCGACGCGCCGGTGATCTTCGGCTGGATCGTCGCCGGCCACCAGCTGGGTGCAGCGTTCGCGGCGCTGGGCGCCGGACTGCTGCGCGGCAGCCTCGGCTCGTACACCGCGGCGACGTGGATTTCGGGCGGCCTGTGCCTGATCGGCGCGGTGCTGGTGCTGCGGATCAATCGTGGCCGTCAGCAACCGGCGAGCGGGCTGGCTGCACAGGGGGCCTGAAGCACCCGCGCGGTTTCAGAGCCGCTTGAGGTCGAGCAGCCCGAGGTCGAGCGGCGCGGCACCGGGGAATACTGCCGCCAGTTGCCTGTCGTTCAGGCGGTAGTGCGTTTTCAGCACGCCGCCCAGCACACCACGGTACTCGTTCAGCACCGGATAGTCCCGGTTCTGGAACAGCGTTGCTTCGCTGAGCGCAATCTGCCGCCCGGCGATCTGCCTGCCGCGCACGCTGCCGCCCATGACCCAGTACACGGTGCCGTGGCCGTGGTCGGTGCCCCGGTTGCCGTTCTCTCGGAAGGTACGGCCGAATTCCGACATCACGACGACCACGGTATCGCGCCAGGCCGGCGTGCCCAGCTCGTCGCGGAATGCCGCGAGGCCGCGGCCGAGGTTGCCGAGCAGGCCGGCCAGCTGGCCCTGTGCGCCGCCTTGGTTGACATGGGTGTCCCAGCCGCCGACATCGACGAAGCCGAGCCGGTACTGGTCGCGCATCAGCGTTGCCATCCGCCGCGCCTGCTGTTCGAACGCGGCCGACGATACCGCGCCGCGGCTGGCCGCCTGCATGTCGCCGGCCAGCATGCGTGCGACGTCCTGGCGCATTTCCAGTCCGGCGCGGACGCGGTCTTCGAGCGGGTGTCCCCGGTACAGATCGGCAAGCAGCCCGCTCTGGCGCGGATCGAACGGCGCGGTCGCCGCGTCGCGCAGCGCCAGATTGGGGATGCGATCGCCGCCGGCAAACACCGCCGGCAATGCGGCGGTGAAGGCGATACCGGGCGTGGTCTGCAGCACGCGGCTGAGCCGGCCGAGAAAGCCGCTGTGCGATGCCAGCGAGGCGGTGTCGGGCAGGCCGGCCTCGATCCGGTCCTGCGTTTCGAAGTGGCTGCGCGAGGTGTCGTCGGTGCCGACAAACGGGACGAAGGCCAGCTCGCCGGCCTGCCAGAGCGGGTACAGGCTGTCCTGCAGCGCCGGATGAAGCCCCCACTGGTCGTCGAGCTGCAGCGCCGCTGCCGGATTGTCCGTATCGGGCGTGGCGATGGCGATGTTCGGCCGCAGCCGGTAGTAATCGTCGCTGCGGTAGGGCACCAGCACGCTGGTGGCGTCGTAGGCGCCGCGCAGGAAAACCAGCAGCAGCCGCGGCGCGGCTGCCGGGGCGGCCCAGAGTTGCGCTGGCAGTCCACCGGCAAGCAGGCCAGCGCCGAGCCCCTGCAGCAGCCGGCGGCGGACGAGGTCAGTCATGGTTCATCTCCGGGGCGGACAGCCACAACAGGTTCCATTCGGTCGGCGTGGTAGCGCGGTCGAGCACGCTGCGGGTCTGCACACCGACCGATTGCGCGAAGCGCCACTGGTACGACGGCGCGGCGGCAGTACTTGCCGCCAATGGCGCCCGGCCGCCGGCGAGGGAACGGGCGACTTCAAAGCGCTTCACCATCTGGCCGTCGCTGGCCCACGCGTCGCCATCAATCGGGTAGCCGTCCGGCGTCAGCCGGCCGTACAGCGGTTCGCCCTGCTGGTTCAGCCAGTTGATCGCCGGCTGCACATTGCCCAGCGTCTGGCCGGCGTAGCCCTGGCGCAGCGCCGAGACGACATAGCGGTAGGGGTCGGTGTAGAACGGCGGTGCGCTGCGGGCCTGCGGCGAGAGGAACAGCACGCGCACCGTGGCGGCGATGTCGCCGTCGCTGCGCAGGAAGGCCTCGGCCATCCGGGCGACAAGCTTCGGGTCGGCCGGGCTGCCGAGCAGATAGGTCGCCAGTTGCTGCGAGATGTGACGCGCTGTGGCCGGCTGGCGGCACAGCAAGGTCACGGCGGCCTCGACCTCGTCGAACCCGGTGCCCTTGATCGTCTGCCCCAGCAGCACCTTGTCGCCCCAGTCGTGGCGGCGCGGAATGAATTCGAATCCGCCTTCGTGCAGATAGCCGGTCTGCATCGCCGCGCGCGGCCGTACTTCGCCGCGCAGGTTGACGCCGACGCCGGTGAGGATGCGTGCCAGCGCCTGCACGTCGGCCTGCGTATAGCCGCCGTCGACGCCGAGCGTGTGCAGCTCCATCAGTTCGCGCGCGTAGTTTTCGTTCAGCTTGCCGACGGCGTTTTGCGCGTTGTCGAGGTAGACCAGCATCGCAGGGTGCTTCAGCGTCGCCATCACCAGATCGCGGAAACGGCCGAGCGCGTAGGGACGGATCGCGTTCTCCTCGTAATCGGGAATCAGCAGCCGGCCGTTGCCCTTGCCGGAAAACACGTTGAATTGGTTGAACCAGAACCACACCAGCTTCTGCCGCAGCGGATCGGGCGAATGGATGGCGCGCAGCAGATTGCGCTGCATTGCCTGCTGCAGCAGGTTTTGCTCGAAGGCGCCGTGGGCCTTTTTCGCCGCCTGCTTGTCGGTATCGCTTTGCGCGGCGTCGATGGCGGCCTTGAGCGCGTCGGCCTGCGCAAAGAGGGCGGGGATGCCGGTGCTGCTGATCTGCATCGCATCGATTTGTGCCTGCACGGTGACGGGCAACGGTTGCTCCGGGCCGAGCTGGGCATCGAGATAGCGATTGATCCCCTGCGCGCGAAGCGCATCCAGCGCCTGTGCATCGACCCCGAAGCCGAGGCGTCGCAGCCAGACGAAGTCGGCGTCCGCGGCCTGCAGTGCCTGTGCACTGATCAGGCCGGCCAGTGCCAGTACCCAGACAGGTTTCAGCATCATGGTCTCCGACGATGTGTCGCGCTACAACGCGGTCGCTGCAATCTGCGTTGACCTTGTTTACATACCGATCACAATTGGCTTGATGCAAATTGACGGCAGCCGCGGCGCAAATTCCGGCTGCCGGGTTGGAGGCCTGGATCGGCAGCCGACCCGAAGGTGTCCCGGGCGTGAGCCGGGCTATGCGGCCTTGGCACCACGGCATTGCGCACAGGCTCGTCGGTCGTGCTCCGGCCGCAGTCATTGCCGGGCGCCCGGGGCACCGCCAGTAGCAGGCAGGCCAAGGCTAATCGGCACAGCCGAAGTCGCCAATTCGAGAAGGCCGGCCGGCAGGTCCGTTCAGCGTACGCCCAGTCTTTAGCAGGTTTTTCCGCACGATCAGCCAAGGGCGCTGCCGCAGTGCGGACTAGAGACTGCTATCCTGCGTAAAAAAGTGCAGACAGTGCATAATCCGGAATTGACCGCGGTCGTCAAAATCAAACGGTCGGTAGACGTGAATTTGCCTAGACTAGTTTATTTATTGATTAAAAAGAAAGTGGTTGATTGAACCGATCCGCCTGTTGTGGTGTCATGATTCGGGTAGGCCGGCGATATCATTCATTGGTTTTATGTTTCAACGAGAGTATCTGATTGCTCTTGCCAAATATCACATATTTGCCGTTGCGAGGTTTAAGGGTATGAGGTCAAAAACGAGAAATGCAATACAAGCTGCAGGCCTGGCAGCACTGCTTGCGATTCTGCCGATGCGGGCCTGGGCAATGGCCGGAATGGAAGAAACGATCGCCGACGTAATGGTGTGGGTCGTGATCATTGTCGTCCCGATCGGGGCGCTTTACCTGTTCTGGAAAGTACATGTACTGCCCGAGGTTTATGCGGAAAAGCACAATCATCCGCAAAAGCACGCCATTCAGGTACTGTGCCTTCTGTCGCTGGCCTTTGGTGGTTTGCTGTGGCCGATTGCCTGGTTATGGGCATTTACCAAACCGACCAGCTACAAGCAGGCTTACGGAACCGACAAGCATGATGATTATTTCCTGAAGCCGGATGGCGAGCATGGCAGCAAGCCGATGGATCTGGCCATTGTCGATGACGAATTGATGCTGTTGAAAGAAAAAATGGATGGTTTGAACAAAAAACGGGATTTGATCCTGAATACGCAACGCAAGGATTCGGCACCGGTCAATTCGGAAGGGGCACAATAATGCTGGAAATCATTATCGGCGGTTATGCCTTTCTGGTCTGGCTTCTGTGCATCAAGTTGAAAGTACTGCCGTGGAATATCAAGACGCAGGTGGGCGCCGTTGCCGGTGCGCTGGCGCTGGCGGCTACGATCATTTTCACCATCAACGTGGTGACACCGTCGACCAGCGACGTGCGTGCGGTCAACTACGTGGTCGAAGTGGTGCCCCGCGTTGCGGGTACGGTGACCCGGGTTGCGATCGAGGGTAACCAGATGATCAAGAAGGGCGACATCCTGCTCGAGATCGACAACACCCCGTATCGCCTGAAAGTCAAGGAACTGGAAGCACAACTGGTGGATGCAACCGCATCGGCCAAGACGCTGTGGCAGGATCTGGATACCGCGAAGAGCACGACCCTGTCGGCGCAGGCCCATCTGGACCTGATGAAAAAGCGTCTGGCCGAATCGCAAGAACTGGCCAAGGCCGGGGCCGGCAATCAGTACGATGTCGAGCACTTCGGCACCGAGGTCAAGAAGGCCGAGGCGGATCTGGCGACGACCAAGACGGCTGAAAACAAGGTCCAGACCAAACTCGAAGGCGTGGTTGGCCCGGATGTGGCGAGTGTAGCCAGGATCAAGGCGCAGCTTGAATCGGCCAAGTACGACCTTGAATCGACGGTCATCCGTGCGCCGACCGATGGCTATGCGGTCAATGTCTCGGTACGTCCGGGCAATTTCCTTGCCGCGCTGCCATTCCGGCCGGCAATGAGCTTTGTCGAACACGAGCAGCGGATTGTCGCGTTCTTCGAACAGAACGAACTGCGTTATATCAAGCCGGGCAACAAGGCTGAAGTTGCTTTTCTGAGCCTGCCGGGCGAAGTGGTTTCGGCGAAGGTCGATTCCATCATCTGGGCCAATAGCCAAGGTCAGTACATGCAGGGCGGTGCGATTCCGGATACGCCAATGGAAAAACTGCACGCTCCGCTGGCGCAGAAATATGCCGTCAAGCTGGATATCGTCGGCAAGGAAGGCGAGCCTATTCCGTTCATTCCGATGGGCGCACGGGGTGGTGGCGCGATCTATACCGACAAACTGGCCCCATTGCATCTGGTTCGCATGGTGATGATCCGTGCGCAAGCCAAGCTCAATTACCTTGTGCTGAAGTTGCACTAAGGGCGGGCGGCAATGAATTCGAAATTGCAAACACGACACTTCACAACCCTGGCGCTGGCTGTTTCGCTGGTGCTGGGCGGTTGTGCCATTCCGCAGCCGCCGGATCAGGCCGAATTGCAAAAGCGGGCGTTGGGACAGGTCGAGATGCCGGCAGGCTGGAAGCAGGCCAAAACCGCCGGCGAGTTCGATCGCGAAGCCCTGGGCTTCACGCTGCCGGCCGAGCTGCAGCAGCTGATCCGCGATGCGCAAGCCAACAACCCCGATCTGCAACTGGCCGCGACCCGGGTCGAACAGGCGCATAGCGCCACCAAGGCCGCAGGGGCCGCACTGTTGCCGACACTGGGTATCGGTGCGCAGGCGGGGGATTCGGCGGTGCCGTCGTCGACGCTGGCGCTGAACGGCCTGGCGCTGGTGGCCAACTGGGAGCTGGACGTCTGGGGCAAGAACCGCAGCGCCCAGGCGGCCAGCAACGAGCGGGCGATTTCGGCCGAGCTGGATGCGCTGTATGCGCGTCAGTCGATCGCTGCCGCGGTCGTCAAGGCCTGGCTGGCCGCGGTCGAGGCGCGCGGGCAGATCGCCCTGGCGCAAGCGATGGTGGGTCTGGCGGACAGGCAACTGGGGCTGGTGCAGGTCGGCAAACGGGTCGGTCGCAATGCACAGCAAGACGTCGTCATGGCCCAGATTGCTTTGCGGAATTACCGCGCGCAGTTGATCCAGAGCCAGCAGGCGCTCAATGCGGCGCAGCGGGCGCTCGACATTCTCGTCGGCCGCTATCCGGCTGCGGACGCGGAGGTGGCCAGCCGGCTGCCGGTGCTGAACCAGCCGATTCCGGCCGGCTTGCCGTCCGCACTGGCGGAGCGCCGGCCGGACCTGCGGGCGGCCGAAGCTCGCTTCCGTGCGGCCTTCTATGACGTCGAGGTCGCCAAAAAGGCCAAGCTGCCATCGATCTCGCTGATGGCAGGCTTCGGCGTGGTCGACAACAACCTGCTGGTGCTGCAGGAAGACCTGAGCAATCCGCTCTGGGGCGGCACCGCGCGGGTGCTGGCACCCCTGTTCATGGGGGGCGCACTCGATGCGCAGGTTGAAGTCAAAACCGCCAAGCAGCAGGAGGCGACGATCGCATACGCCAAGGCCATGCTCAACGCGCTGAACGAGATCGAAGGCGGGCTGTACGCCGACCAGAAACTCGAGGAGCGTCAGACGCTGTTGCAAGCCGTGGTTGCCGACCAGCAGCAACTGGTCGATCTGCAGCGGGTGCAACTGAAGGTCGGCAAGAGCGACCAGTACCAGTTGAACCAGCAACAGCTGGCGCTGGCCACGAGCCGGATGAATCTGCTGCGTGTCGAGAACGAGCGGCTGATTCAGCGCGTCAACCTGCACCTCTCCCTGGGCGGGGTATACCGGCTCTGAGCCGGGATCCATGAAAAAAGCCGGGCGATGCCCGGCTTTTTTCATGGCCTTGTCGTGCTGGGCCGCGTGGCTCGGCGAGGCTGTCGCATACAAGCCGCAATCGGCGCAAGCTGCGCATTTGCAATCAGGCTGCCATATTTAGAGGGCAGTCTGATCGGGCCGCAGCACAGGCCCGCGGTGTCGCATCGCCGCCCAGTTTGCAATGCAGGAGGCGAGTCAGGCGTGGTCGGGCTGCGGGATCGGTGTAGGCTCAAGTATCTCGACTCCCGGAGACATGGCATGAAACCCAGTACGGAGTTGTACCTCGATACGCTATACGGTGCTGCGATCAGGAAGGAACGGGCGCTGTCCAGCGAAGATCAGGCCAAAGGCCTGCTGAAGAAGGAAGCCTTCCTCAAGATCCGCCAGATGCGCTGGGCGCATGAGGATCGGCGCCTCGCCACCGCGCCGCAGGAAGTCTGGGAAGAGTAGCTGCCTTGCCGTCCAGCGCACGGACGGCCTGTTCTTCCGCCTGAACCGGCCGGGTCGATCCCGGCCTGCGCTACCGTTGTCGCCATCGCCGCCTGCTTCGGGTTGGCCCCCGTGGCGCGTGTCCTTACCCTTGCGTGTGGTACCGCAGGGGTTTTCGTTTCCGACAGATCGTTCGTATCGATACCTTGTGCATGAGTTCCGGGTGCCGCCGCAGCGGCCTTTCCTTGCTGACGATGCTGCTTTTATATTCCTAATCGAAATTTGTTATTGGTTTGTAATTATTTGTTGGAATAAAGAAGCTGCGGTAAATTGCCTTACGCAACAATCGTAGGGCGCAGCGTCGCAAGACCGGTCGCCTGAACCCAGGAGACCCGAATGGACGCCAGCCCGACCCTGCTTTCTTTCCCCGGTGGCGATACGCCGCTGTCGATCCGCGCCAAGGCCGCGGTATTTGCCGACCAGACCTCGCGTGCACTGTTGCAACAGCTCGAACGGATCGCGCCGTCGACAATGCCGGTGCTGGTGATCGGCGAAACCGGGACCGGCAAGGAGCTGATTGCCCGACACATCCACCAGCTCAGCGGCCGCAAGGGGCCGTTCGTTGCGGTCAATTGCGGCGCAATCAGCGAACAGCTGGCCGAGAGTGAACTGTTCGGCCACGAAGCCGGCGCTTTCACCGGTGCGGTGGCGCGGCGCGAAGGCTGGTTCGAAGCGGCCCACCACGGCACGCTGTTCCTCGACGAAATCGGCGATCTGCCGCTGCCGCTGCAGGTGAAGTTGCTGCGGGTGCTGCAGGAAGGCGAGGTCGTTCGTGTTGGCGCACGCAAACCGATCCCGGTCGATGTCCGCCTGCTGGCGGCGACCAACGTCGACCTCGGGGATGCGGTTGCGGCCGGCCATTTCCGTCTTGATCTGCTGTACCGGCTGAACATCGCCCAGCTGCAGCTGCCGCCGTTGCGCGAACGGCGCGGCGACATCCTGCCACTGGTCGACTACTTCATCGGCCGCTACAGCCAACGTCTGCAACTGGCGCAGCCGCAACTGTCGGACGATGCCGCGCAGGCGCTGCTCGGCTATGCCTGGCCCGGCAACATCCGCGAACTGGAGAATGTCGTGCATTTCGCGCTGCTCGTCGCCAGTGGCGGCGAGATCCGCGCCGAGCACCTGAAGCTGGCGGGAGCACCGACACGGACGGTAGCACCGTCGGGCGTCGAGGTGCATGCAACGCCGCTGGTGGCGATGGGCCAGCAGCTGCGGGCGCTGTTCGCGGCCGGGCAACCGGGCCTGTACAACGAACTCGAACGGCTGATCCTCAACGAGGCTTACCGCCACAGTGGTTACAATCAGGTCCGCGCGGCAGCGCTGCTGGGTATCTCGCGCAACGTGCTGCGCACGCTGCTCAAGCGCCACGGCATGCTGCGCGACAGCGAGCCGGCGTGGCGTGGCGATGCGGTCGCCGCCTGAGGCGGTGCAGCCGGTAGATGGTTTTATTGTTTATTGTTGCATCGGGTAACATGTCAACCTTACCCGCAGCCGCATCGTTAGGCGGATATCCATCCGCCTGACGCCGTCCAGATCCATGTCCGCCGATTCCCTGCGTCACCACCGTCCCTTCCTCGCCTTCTGGTCCGCCCAGGTCATGACCGCAGGCGGCTTCCAGGTTCTGACCGTCGCCATCGGCTGGCAGATGTACACGCTGACCGGCAGTGCGCTCGATCTGGGGCTGACCGGTCTGTTCGAATTCCTGCCGCGCGTGCTGTTCATGCTGCAGATCGGCCATGTTGCCGACAAGTACGAGCGCCGGCTGATCTGCGCGCTGACCAAGGCGCTGCAGGTGGCCGGGGCGCTGCTGCTGTTTGCCGGCAGCATCGGTGGCTGGCTCAACCGTGAAACGATCTTTGCTGTCGCCTTTCTGCTCGGCACTGCACGCGCCTTCGAAATGCCGGCCATGCAGGCATTGCTGCCCGGCATCGTACCGGCGCCGCTGTTGCCGACGGCAGTTGCCGCAGCCGCGTCGGCGCGTCAGGCTGCCATCATCATCGCGCCGGCGATCGGCGGCTTTCTGTACGCGGTCGGCCCGGACCTGACCTATGGCCTGTCGGCGCTGGCCTATGCCGTTGCCACCGGCCTGATGTTCGCGTTGCCGCAGCAGAAACCGCAGGGCGGGGTGCAGAAGGCGACGCTGGACAACCTGCTGGCCGGCATCCGCTTCATCCGTTCGCGGCCGGACATCTTCGGTGCGATCTCGCTCGACCTGTTTGCGGTGCTGCTCGGCGGAGCGACGGCGCTGCTGCCGATTTTCGCCAAGGACATCCTGCATACCGGGCCGTGGGGGCTGGGGCTGCTGCGCTCGGCACCGGCGGTCGGGGCGATCGCGACCTCGATCTGGCTGGCGCATTTCCCGCTCAAACAGCGGGTCGGACGGACTATGTTCATTGCCGTCACCGTGTTCGGTGCCGCGACCATCGTTTTCGGCCTGTCGACGCAGTTCTGGCTGTCACTGGCGGCGCTGGTCGTGCTCGGCGTGGCCGACATGATCAGCATGGTGATTCGCGGCACCTTCGTGCAGCTGGAAACGCCGGACACGATGCGCGGCCGGGTCAGCGCGGTCAACGGCCTGTTCATCGGTGCATCGAACCAGCTTGGCGAGTTCGAATCCGGCGTCACCGCCGCGCTGCTCGGACCGATGCTGGCGGTCGTGCTCGGTGGCGTCGGCACTCTGGCGGTGGTCGTGATCTGGATGCGGCTGTTCCCGACGCTGGCCCAGCGCGACACGCTGCACTAGCGAGACTCTCGGAGCGACCCTCTGCATTCGACGTGCTCGGGTTCCGGCTTAGGTGTTCCGCTTGCCCGGCACCCCGAGTGCGCAGCACCCGGCACGATTGCACCCGGATTTTGTCAGTTGTCCGGCATGGTCGTACTTTGCTGACAGTCTGATTTGATTATTGATTGAATGGAATATTGATCTGAATTGATATTCTTTGTTGTTCTATTTTGACACGGCTAATCTGGCTCTACAGCCCGTGCAAGGACAACAAAATGACCGCTCACACTACGCATGCTGCGGCGCGCGCCGATGCGCTGCAGGCCTACATCGTCGGCGCCGACTCACTCGGCAACATCCCCGACGTGCTCGCCGATTACGGCATCCGCATCGGCCACCACATCACCGGCCGCAACCCCTCGCACCAGCGCCGCCCGAGCGGCATCAAGGGCATGGACATCGTCATCCTGTTCACCGATTTTCTCGGCCACAATGTGATGCGCAATTACCGCTCGGCTGCGCAGGCCGAGAACGTGCGCTTTGTCGCCTGCCGCCGTTCGACGTGCGCACTGGCGGCGTCGCTGGACCGGATCGGCGCGCAGGCGCGCTGAAACGGTTGCCACCTCCGGTGGCGGGGCCGGCCCGGCCCTCGCTAGCCGGCCATCGGCGTGCACAGCTCGACGAGGATGCCGTCCGGGCAGCGCACATAGGACACCGTCTGCCCCCAGGGCTTGTCGGTCGGTGCTGCCAGCTCGGTCGCGCCGGCACCGATCGCTGCGGCGTGCGCGGCCGCGACGTCGTCGGTGACCAGCGCGATCTCGAAGCCCAGCGGTTTGGGCGAATCGTGCGCGGCGACATGGCCGCCGGGGAAATTGGCATCGCCGAGGGCATGGTCGGCAAACGCCAGCGCGGTTTCGCCGGTCTCCAGCTCGCCGTAGCTGCCCGATTCGTGCAGGAAGCGGCGGCGCAGGCCGAAGGCCGATTCGAAGAACGCCAGCGATGCCGCAACGTCCGGCACGTAGATGATGGTGTAGCCGAGTTTCATGTGCTGCCTCTGTGTCGATGATCGGAATGGGGGGATTGCGGCGAGCGATGGCCTTGGCATCGGCTTGCATCCAACGTATTAGAACCTGGAAACAACTTTTATAAATTCCAAAATTCCATGAAAGAATCGGGCTGGCCGGCAATGACATTGTGATAAAAAGACACACCGGGAGCCACGACGGCGCCCGTTCCTACCGAAAGGATGCGTCCATGGCCCAGCTAGTGTTCATCAATCTCGCGGTCGACAACCTCGAACGTTCCAAAACCTTCTTCGCCGCGCTCGGTTACACCTTCAACGAGCAGTTCACCGACGAAAATGCAGCGTGCATGGTCATCAGCGACACGATCTACGTGATGCTGCTGGTCAAACCGTTCTTCCAGAACTTCACCGACAAGGCCTTGATCGATGCGCACACGCATGTCGAAACGCTGACCTGCCTGTCGTGTGAAAACCGCGCCGAGGTCGACGCACTGGTGGCCAAGGCGGTTGCCGCTGGCGGCAAGACGCCGCGCGAACCGAAGGACTACGGCTTCATGTACAGCCATGGCTTCGAAGACCTCGACGGTCACATCTGGGAACTGATGTATATGGATCCGGCGCACGTACAGCAGTAATCGCCGAGCCGGACAACAAAGCCCCGACACGTCGGGGCTTTGCTTTTGCGGGCCGGCGGGCAAGTCTCAGGCGGCGATGGCCTGCGGCCGGGCGTGACGGCTGATAGGGCGAGGCAGGCCCAGATGTTCGCGCAGGGTCTTGCCCGCGTACTCGGTCCGGAAAAGGCCGCGCCGCTGCAGTTCGGGGACGACCAGATCGACGAACTCGTTCAGGCCGGTCGGCAGTACCGGCGGCATCACGTTGAAGCCGTCGGCGCCGCCTTCCCTGAACCACAGTTCGAGCTGGTCGGCGATGCTTTCCGGCGTGCCGACGACGGTCCAGTGGCCGCGTGCGCTGGCGACGCGCTGCGCGAGCTGGCGGATCGTCAGCCCGTCGCGGCGCGCCAGCGCGACCACCAGCGCTTGCCGGCTCTTGTGGCCGTTGGTTTCCGGGATGTCCGGCAGCGGGCCGTCGAGCGGGTAGCCCGACAGGTTGAAGCCGAGCTGGCCCGACAGCAGCGCGACGCCGATGCGCGGATCGATCAGCGCCTGCAACTCGGCGAACTTCTGCTGGGCTTCGTCCTCGGTGCGGCCGATGATCGGCGAAATGCCGGGCAGGATTTTCAGCGAATCCGTACTGCGGCCGTAGCGCGCCAGCCTTGCCTTGACGTCGGCGTAGAACGCCTGCGCGTCGTCGAGCGTCTGTTGTGCGGTGAAGATCACCTCGGCGGTTTGCGCCGCCAGTTCGCGTCCGGCCTCGGACGAGCCGGCCTGGACGACGACCGGATGCCCTTGCGGCGGGCGGGGGATGTTCAGCGGGCCGCGCACGCTGAAGTGCTCGCCCTTGTGGTGCGGCGCATGCAGCTGGGTGGCGTCGAAGAACTGGCCGCTCTGCTTGTCGCGGATGAAGGCATCGTCGCCCCAGCTGTCCCATAGGGCGGTGACGACGTCGTAGAACTCGCGGGCGCGCTCGTAACGCACGCCGTGGTCGAGGTGGGCTTCGCGGTTGAAATTGCGCGCTTCGGCATCGGTCGCCGACGTGACCAGATTCCAGCCGGCACGGCCGCCGGAGAGGTGGTCGATCGACGCGAACTTGCGTGCAAGGTGATAGGGCTCGTTGTACGTCGTCGACGCGGTTGCAATCAGGCCGATACGCTCGGTCACGGTCGACAGCGCCGACAGCAGGGTCAGCGGCTCGAACTGGCCGATCTGGCCCGAGCGGCCGATGACTTCGGCCGGGTAGTCCCAGACGGCGACGCCGTCGGCGAAGAACACGCCGTCGAACTTGCCGCGCTCGGCGGTCTGCGCCAGCTGCTTGAAGTGGGCAAGGTTGAGGCCGGCATCGGCCTGGGCATCCGGATGGCGCCACGCGGCAACGTGATGGCCGCTGGTCAGCAGGAAGGCATTGAGGTGAAGCTGGCGTTGGCTCATGGCAAGCTCGTCGGGGAAGGGCGCATTGCTGCGCCCGTAGAGGGAAAAGCCGGGCCGTCGGGCCCGGCGTGTTCGGTCTGCCTCACGCGGCCTTGTCGGCCGGAATCTGCTCGTTGTTGGCCGCCGGTGCGAACTTCGGCACCTTGCTGATCGTGCGGCTGGTCTGGCCGTCGACCGACACCGCCGGTACGCCGGCAACGGTGACCCGGTGCAGCACGCGGTGCGCATCGCCGTAGTCGTTGATCGCATAGTGCTGGGTTGCACGGTTGTCCCAGATCGCCACGTCACCGGCCTGCCAGCGCCAGCGCACGGTGTTTTCGAGCCGGGTCACGTGGCTCTGCAGTACCGCGTAAATGTGCTGCGAGTCGGCACTGGTCAGATCCTTCAGCTTCTTGAAGAAGTGGCCGAGCAGCAGGTTGCGTTCGCCGGTTTCCGGGTGGACGTGGACGACCGGATGTTCGGTCTCGTACAGGGTCGACGTGAACACGTTCTTGTAGCGCTCGATCGCTTCCGGACTGACGTTCTGGCGATAGCTGGCGTAGTCGTACTCGTTGCTGTGCACGGCCCAGAGGGTGTCGGCCAGTTCGCGCAGCGACGCCGGCAGATCCAGATATGCGGTGTGGGTGTTGGCCCAGACCGTGTCGCCGCCGTGCTCGGGGATCTTGATCGCACGCAGGATCGACGCCTTCGGATAGGCGTCGACGAAGGTCACGTCGGTGTGCCAGCTGTTGGCACGGCCACCGTGGGCCGAGTCGAGCTCGAGCACGTAGTCGGTACCGTCGACCGTCGGCACGGTCGGATGCGCGACCGGATCGCCGAGCAGGCTGGCGAAGGCCTGCTGGCCTGCATCGTCGAGCGTCTGACCGCGGAAGAACACGACCTTGTACTTGATCAGCGCGGCGTTGATCTCGGCGATGACGTCGGTGGACAGCGTGCCCGACAGCTGCACGCCACGGATTTCGGCACCGATGCGACCGGCGACCGGATGGAGGGTGATCTGGCTCATGACAAACTCCTAAGTAGTAGGGCGAACACTCGGACTGCGGGGGTAAAGCGCTGGTACTCGAACTGCGAAGGATTCCGTGCCGCATCCGGGCGCAGCCGGCGAAGGCATGCGCCCGAAGGCCGGATCAGAACGGGCGCGAGCCGGCGAGGCTGACGCGTTTCAGGACGCGGCGTTCGTTCTCCGGGAAGGCCGTGCGCGAATGCAGCGTGGCGCGGTTGTCCCAGAACACGATGTCGCCGAGCGTCCACTTGTGCTCGTAGCGGTATTGCGGCTGCTGGATGTGCGCGCGCAGCCGGGCGATCAGCGCCGCGCCCTCGGCCGGATCGATGCCGAGGACTTCATCCTCGGTATGTGTCGACAGCCACAGCACCTTCTTGCCGCTCTCCGGGTGGGTACGGACCAGCGGTGCCGGGAAGCCCGGGCCCAGCGGTTCGCGGTCCGGCGTGCGGTAGGCCGGCCACTCGGGCGACTGGCCGCGCTGGACGAGGCGGGCGTTGTCGACGATGCGCAGGAAGGGGTTGTAGGTGATGTGCTGCAGCCCGGCGATCTGCGCCTTGGTATCGGCGTCGAGGTCTTCGTACGCCTGATGGATGTTGTAGAAGCTGGTGTCGCCGCCGGTGCTCGGCAGCTCGACCGCATACAGCAGCGAGCCGGCCGACGGGATCGGTGTCCACTGGTGGTCGGCGTGCGGTGTCAGCTCGCCGTTGCCGGTGTAGCCGCCCGGTGCGTTCGATACCGGGACCACGTCCGGCGTCTTGCCGCCATCGCTCGACGCCAGCACCGGCACGTCCTCGGGCGGGTTGAACACCGAGCCGAAGTAGGTCGCGAAGGTCAGCAGCGCCGCTTCGGACAGCTGCTGGCCCTTGAAAATCAGGATGAAGTGTTCGTGCTGCGCCTGCTTGAGCCGCAGGAGGGTCTCGGCGGCCTGCGGTCGGTTGGCGTCGAGGCCTTCGACAATGGCGCCGAGCGCGCCGTCGTTCTTGCGGATGGTGATCTGTTCGGGCGGCTGGATCGCATCGGGGCGGCCGGTGGCATTGAGTGCATAGAAAGCACGCGAGAGCTGGCTGGTCAGCGGCGGTACGGCGGTCATGCTGTTCTCCTGTTCGGTCGTGGCCCTCACCGGGCTTGCCACTCCTTCAGCGAAAAGCGTGCCAAACGCAACCAATCCAGCGTTGACGCGGCTTGCGCCGTTTCCGGTGCCGCGCAGCCGGAAAAACGTTGTTGAAATCCGGACACCGTGGTCAGCAGCGCTGCTGGATTTGCAGCAATGGCGCGGCCTGCGGGGTGGTTGCTGATTTCGCAGCAGGCTGTTGCGCGGTCATGTTGCAAACCGGGCAGTCCGGATCTTTTATTGCCGATTTTTCTAATGAATTTTGCTGGCATGCATTTCGCTTATATGAATCCGACGACATTCCTGCATAGGAGTGCGCATACGGATCAAGGGAGATCACCATGCAACAGCACAGATACTGGCTGGGTGCCGGATTGCTGGCACTGGCCAGCGCCGGTCATGCCGCCGCGCCGAGCAACGAAGAACTGCAAAAGCAGATTGCTGCCCTGAAGAAGGCGGTCGAGGCGCTGCAGCAGCAGCTCGACCAGAACGCGCAGGCCAGCAAGGCTGCGCCGGCGGTACCGGCCGCAACGGCGGTTGCCGCCAGCGATGCGGCCGGCGCGCCGGCAACGCGCGAAGACCTGCAGGGCGTGCAGGCCGACCTCGAGAACTTCAAGTATCAGGTCCAGCGTGATCGCGACACCGCGACGGCGACTAGTACGCGGGCACTCAACGTTGGCGGAACGATTCAGGCGCGCGCCGCCTACTCGACCCAGAACACCAGCACGCCTGCCGCCACGCCGGCCGGTGTCGTCAACGACCGCAATTCGAGCTTCGACGTGCCGACGGCGATCCTCGCGTTCACCGGCAACCTCTACAAGGATTACGACGAAGGCCGCAACCTCGGTTACCGGCTCTCGGCCGGTGCGTCACAGCAGACGGCGAGCAACAACAGTTTCCTCAACCTGCTCGATGCCTATCTGACCTACTCGGTGCTGCCGACGATCGATCCGGCGACCCCGCGTCTCGACGTCGCCTTCGGCCAGCAACTGCTGCCGTTCGGTCTCGAAGTGCCGGCGACCGAAGACCTGAAGCCGGTCATCCTGAACGCCCAGTTCACCACCCGTCTCGGTCTGGCGCAGCGCCAGATCGGCCTGATCGCCCGCGGCGACTTCGATCCGGTGGTCGATTACGGCTACAACTACCGTGCGCCATTGCTCTCGTACGCCTTCGGCGTCGTCAACGGCAACGGTCCGAACACCTCGGACAACAACAGCGCCAAGGACTGGGTCGGCCGGCTCGCGTTCACCGTGCCCTCCGATTACAACTCGTGGTGGCGTCAGCTCACCGTCGGCGGCTCGTTCTACCGCGGCAAGGCCAACCTGTTCGTACCGGGCAGCAGCACGCTGGTCGGCACCGGCGACCGGGTCCGCTACGGCCTCGACGTGACCTACAACCACGAACCGTTCGGCATTACCTACGAATACATCCAGGGCCGCGACGACACCCCGATCGGTACGACACAGGCCAACACCAAGGTCGCGTCGATCAAGAGCGATTCGCACACCGCGACCTTCTTCTACAACTTCGGCGAACAGTTCGTGAAGGGCTTCCGCGCCCAGGGTCGTTACGACGACTGGTGGCCGAAGTCCTACCAGCCGTTCTTCCGCTATGACCGCTTCGACCCGAACACCGACAAGACGAGCGACGAATCGACCGTCTACACGGCGGGCCTGAATGTGTTCTTCGCCCAGACGACCAAGTTCCAGCTCAACGTCAATTACACCGACGACAAGGCCAAGAGCCTCTCGTACAGCGACTTCCTCGCCCAGTTCCAGTTCGGTTTCTAAGGAGATGAACATGCAACGTAGACATTTCCTTCTTTCCACGCTGGCTCTGGCGCTGGGACTTTCGCTGCCCGTGGCGGGCCGCGCCGACGACAAGCCGGCGGTGATCCGCATTGGCGTCGCATCGGTCGGGACCGGCAACCGGCCGGTATTCGGCGGCTCGTCGGTCGCGCTCGCCAACGTCAAGGGCGTGCTCGAGGAGGAGTTCAAGGCCGACGGCATCAAGGTCGAGTGGAACTTCTTCAAGGGCGCGGGCCCGGCGGTCAACGAGGCGGTGGCCAACAAGCTGATCGACTTCGCCTGGCAGGGCGACCTGCCGTCGCTGATCGGCAAGGCCGGCGGACTCAAGACCCGGCTGCTGATTGCCGACGGCACGCGCGGCAACGCGTATCTGGCGGTGCCGGCCGACTCGACCGCGAAATCGATCGACGACCTCAAGGGCCGCAAGGTGGCGCTGTTCAAGGGCACCAACGCACAGCTCGTCGTCGCCAAGGTGCTCGATGCGCGCGGTGGCCTGTCCGAGCGCGATTTCAAGTCGATCAACATGGACGGCGCGACGACGCAGGCGGCGATCGCGACCAAGGACATCGACGCCGGCTGGTTCGGTGCCGAGGTCTACGGCCTCGTCGACCGCGGCATCGCGCGCATCGTCTACACGACCAAGGGCCAGTCGCCGAATCTGGCCCGGCAGACGCACTTCCTCGTGACCGAAGACTTCGAGAAGAAGTACCCGCAGATCACCCAGCGCGTCGTCACCGCGCTGGTGAAGCAGGCGGCGTGGGCGTCGGACGACAAGAACCGCGAGCAGGTACTGCAGCAGTGGAGCAAGTCCGGCGTGCCGTACAGCGCGTGGAAGCTGGACTACGACGGCACGCCGCTGCGCGTGCGGCTCTCGCCGCTGTTCGACGACTACTTCGTCCAGCACTACCGCGATGCGCTGGCGCTGTCGAAGAAATACAAGCTCGTCCGCGGTGATGTCGACATCGATACCTGGCTCGAGCCCAAGTACCAGCGTCAGGCGCTGCGTGACCTGAAGCTCGAAGGCTACTGGCCGGACAACGACGCCAAGGGCACGCCGAAAAAATAGTCGCTACCAGCTACGGGCCGAACCGGCCCGGACAGACCGGTGGCGCCCACAAGGCGCCGCATCCACCGCAGGAGAGAAAACCATGAAAACACTGTTCCGTTTCGCCGCCGCCGCACTGGCCTTTGCGCTGGGCGCCGATGCCATCGCGGCCGGCGCACCGAAAGTCATCCGTATCGGCGTCTCGCAAGTCGGCACCGGCAACCGCCCGGTCGTCGGCGGCAGCACCATCGGCGTCGTCGCCAGCCGTGGCGAGATCGAGGAGGAGTTCCGCAAGGACGGCATCAAGGTCGAGTGGAATTACTTCAAGGGCGCCGGTCCGGCCGCCAACGAGGCGCTGGCCAACAAGCTGCTCGACTTCATTTTCCAGGGCGACATGGCCTCGCTGGTCGGCCGCTCCAGCGGACTCAAATCGAAAATCATCGTCGCGCAGACCCGCAACGGTCCCGGCTACATCGCCGTGCCGACCGGTGGCAACGAGCAGAGCATCGATGACCTGAAGGGCAAGAAGCTGGCGGTGTTCAAGGGTACGGCCGGCCAGCTTCAGCTGGCGCGGGTGTTCGATCAGAAGGGGCTCGCCGAGCGCGATTTCCGCACCATCAATATGGATACCGCGACCACGCAGGCGGCGATCGCGACCAAGGACATCGATGGCGGGCTGTTCGGCGCCGACATCTTCCCGCTGGTCGATCGCGGCATTGCCCGCGTCATCCAGAAAACCGGCCCGGAGTTCGGCCTGACCAGCCACGTGCTGGTGACCGAGGACTTCGAGAAACAGTACCCGGAAATCGTCCAGCGCTTCGTCAACGTGGTGGTGAAGACGCAGGCGTGGGTCGGCGACGAGAAGAACCGTGATCAGGTGTTCCAGCAGTGGGCCAAGTCGGGCACGCCGTATTCGGCCTTCAAGCGCGATTACGAGGGGACCTCGCTGAAGGAGCGCCAGAGCCCGCTGCTGGACGAGAACTTCTACGCCCACTACCGCGATTCGCTGGCGCTGGCGAAGAAATTCAAGCTGGTGCGCGGCGATATCGACATCGATCAGTGGTTCGAGCCCAAGTACCTGAAGCAGGCGCTGAAGGAACAGAAGCTCGAAGGCTACTGGGCCGAGCTGAACGTGGCCGGCAAGCCCAAACTCGCGGCCAAGTGAGGCGATGATGAAACGCGCACTCGTCTCCTTGCTGTTCGGTTTTGTGTCGGCGTTCGGTGTCGCTGCCAACCCGGCGGTGATCCGCGTCGGCGTGTCGACCGGTGCCAGTGGCAGCCCGGCCACCTTCGGCGGTGCGGCCACGGCGATCGCGCAGCAGCGCGGCGTGCTCGAGGCCGCGTTCAAACCCGACGGCATCAAGGTCGAGTGGGTGTTCTTCAAGGGTGCCGGCCCGGCCGCGAACGAGGCTCTGGCCAGCAAGCAGCTCGACTTCATCTGGCAGGGCGATCTGGCCGCGATCACCGGCAAGGCCGGCGGCCTGAAAACACGCATCCTGCTCGGTGACAGCCGGCTGGCGCCGAGTTACCTCGTCGTGCCGGCGAAATCGAAAGCCGCCTCGCTCGAAGACCTGAAAGGGCAGAAGTTCGCGCTGTTCAAGGGCACGACGCAGCAACTGACGTTCAACCGGATCGCTGCGCAGCGCGGTCTGGCCGAGCGCGACTTCCGGACCATCAACATGGACGGGGCGACCACACTGGCGGCGCTGGCTGCCGGCGATGTCGACGGCGTCTATCTGCCGGTGAACGCATTGCAGCTGCAGGAGCGCGGGCTCGTCCGGGTGATCGAGGACACGCGCCGCGATCCGCTGGTTGCGGCCCATACGCACCTGCTGGTCGACGCCGCATTCGAGCAGCGTTATCCGCAGCTGGTGCAAAAGCTGGTCAGCGCCCTGGTGGCCAACGCAGCGTGGACGAGCGACGAGGCCAATCGCCAGCAGGTGTTCACCGGCTGGGCGCGCGCCGGCGTGCCGGTTTCGGCGTGGCAGCGCGATTACCAGCCCGATGCGCTGAAGCAGCGGCTAACGCCCTTGCTCGATCCGTTCTTCTACGCGCACTACCGCGATGCGGTGCGCTTCGCGCGCCAGTTCGGCCTGATCCGCAAGGATGTCGACGTCGACGCCTGGATTGCGCCGCAATACCTGCGCGAGGCGCTGAAGGCGCAGAAGCTCGAACAGTACTGGACGCCGCTGGCGGCCGACGGCAAGGGGGCGGCGTGAATCCGTTGCACGCCTTTGTCGCCCGGCACCGCTTCCTGCTCGGCTTCGTGCTGCTGACGTCGACGGCGGGGATCAGCGTCGGTCTGGCCAAGGTCACGACCTCGTTGTACGCGTTGTCGCTGGGCGCCAGCGCGACCAGCTTCGGGCTGATCGCCGGCGCGCAGAGCATCGGCATCCTGTTCATGAGCCTGGCCGTCGGCGTCATGGTCGACCAGTACGGCCCGGGCCGGCTATTCCGCATCGGTTGCGTGCTGGTCGGGCTGGTGTATCTGGCGGTGCCGTTCTTCGCCTCGGTGCCGTGGCTGCTGACGTGCACGGCGCTGGTCAGCTTCGTGATGCCGCTGCGCTTCGTCTCGCTCAACACGGTGTTCATGCAGCAGCTCGAACGCGTCGGCGAGACCAAGGCCGGCTGGTTCCGCGGCTCGCACATGCTCGGCATGTTCCTGCTCGGCCCGGTGCTGGCGGCGGGCATCGTCGACTGGATCGGTTTCGCCGCGAGCTACTGGCTGATCGGCACGACGTTTGTCGCGGCGGTGCTGCTGGCACCGCTGGTTTTCGGCCCGGCGCGCTACCGCGCTGAGGCGCCGAGGTCGCTGAACTGGCGAGAGCTGCGCAGCCAGATGGCGCTGCTGGCTGATGACGTGTCGCTGCGCGATGTCAGCGTGATCGAGTTCGTCGGTGGCGCGGCGCATATGTATTACAGCTTTTTCATCGTCGCGGTCGCCGTCCACGGTTTCGGCCTCGGCGCATCGCATGCCGCCGGGCTGATCTCGCTGCAGGGCGCGGCCTATATCGCAGCGCTGTTCCTGCTCGGTGCCGGGCTGCCGCGACTGGGTGAAGCCCGTTTCTATCTGGGAGGCTTCACGCTGGCATCGGCCGGCCTGCTGCTGATCGGCCTCGCGCGTGCACCGGTCCTGCTGTGGCTGGGTGCACCGCTGCTCGGCCTGGGGCTGGGCATCCAGCAGATCGCCAATCTGGCGCGCTTTGCCCGGATCGGCGCGCGGCTCGGTCGCGGCAAGGTCGCCGGCCTGATGGCCCTGGTCGGCCCGGCGGGCGGCCTGTTCGGCAGCGTCGCCGGCGGCGTGCTCGGCGAGCTGTTCGGCCTGCAGCCGCTCTTCCTCTGTTTCGTCCCGTGTTTTCTCTGGTTCGCCTGGCGCGTGTTCGCGCGCCGCGATGCCGTTCTTGTACAAGGAGTCTGATCATGTCTTTGACCGAAACACTGCCCGTACCGGCGCTGGCGGCTCCCGCTGCCGCCGCCCGGACCGCGCAGTTGCTGGCCGGTTTGCGCAGCCGGATCTGGCGCGGGGCGCTTGCGCTGATCCTGCCGCTGGCGGTTCTGGCGTTGTGGCATGCCGCCACGCTGAACGGCTGGGTGGCGCAGCAGATCCTGCCTGCGCCGACGCTGGTATGGAGCACGCTGTTCGATCTGTGGGATTCGGGCGAACTGTGGACGAACCTGTCCATCAGTCTGACCCGCGTGGCGTGGGGCTTTTCGGCCGCACTGGTGTTCGGGCTGGCACTGGGCGTGGCGATGGGCTTGTCGAAAACTGCCGAGGCGTATCTGTACCCGAGCTTCAAGGCGATTTCCGAAGTGCCGGTGCTGGGCTGGATTCCGCTCCTGATCATGCTGGTCGGCATCGGCGAGGCGATGAAGATCCTCGTGATCGCCAAGGCTGCAGCGGTGCCGATCACGATCAACACCCAGCAGGGCATCCGCAACATTCCGCAAGCCTATCTCGAGGTGGCGCGCGTTTACCGCTTCAACCCGCGCCAGCTGTGGCTGAAGGTGATCTTCCCGTCGACGCTGCCCAGCCTGTTCAACGGTTTCCGTTACGGGCTGACCAATGCCTGGCTCTCGCTGGTGACGGTCGAACTGCTCGCGTCGAGCGAGGGCATCGGTTACCAGATGGTCTGGGGCCGGCAGCTGTTCCAGCTCGACGTGGTGATGGCGTGCATGGTCGTCATCGGCGTGGTCGGCCTGGCCATCGACCTCGTGCTGCAGGTCATCGAAACCCGTTTGCTGCGCTGGCGGCGCGCTGCGTTCTAATTCATAGGAAGACCGGTATGAGCAATCCGACCATCCAAACCGTTCCGGCCATCGTCCCCGACGAAGTGCCGGCCACGCCGAGCGACTCCCGCCCCGGCATCCTGCAACGCGGCCTGCAATTCCTGTGGCGGCGAGACTGGCGCGGCTTTGTCCTGCCGTTGCTGGCGCTGGCGCTCTGGTGGGGCGTGACGCATTTCAAGCTGGCCAATACCGAAGTACTGGCGCCACCCGGTGCGGTACTGATCGAAGGGCTGCATCAGGTCTTCAACGGCGGATTCGTCTGGGACCTGACGGCGAGCATTTCGCGCGATCTGGCCGGTTTCACCATCGGTGGCCTGGCGGGGTTCGCGCTCGGCACCTTGCTCGGCACTTCGCGTCTGGCCGAGCTGCTGGTGGCGCCGAGCTTCAATGCGGTCAAGCAGATCGCGCTGTTCGCGTGGATTCCGATGATCTCGGTCTGGTTCGGCATGGGCGAGCCGGCCAAGGTGGTGTTCATCTCGCTGGCGGCGTTCTACCCGGTGGCGATCAATACCTTCGAAGGCATCCGCAGCGTCAACCGCGACTACGCCGAAGTGGCGCGCGTCTACGGGTTCAGCCGGCTGCAGCTGTGGCGCCGGGTGATCCTGCCGGCAGCCAGCCCGCAGATCTTCACCGGCCTGCATCTGGCGCTGATCTACGCATGGCTGGCGACCATCGGCGCCGAGTATTTCCTCAAGTCCGGCTACGGCGTCGGCAACTCGATGATCGACGGCCGCGAGCATTTCAACATGGGCTCGGTGCTGTTCGGCCTCGTCGTCGTCGGCAGCATCGGCGCATTGCTGAACCAGCTGGCCGTCCGTCTCGAACACCGTGCGCTCAAGTGGCGCAACCGCAGCGCCTGATTCCGGACGGCACCGTCCGATCCAATCAAAAAGGGGAACCCCAAAATGAGCACGCTCAGTCTCAATCACGTCGGCAAACAGTACAGCGTCAAGGGCGAACAGCTCGACGTCCTCGACGACATCAATCTGCACATCCAGCCGGGCGAATTCGTCGCCATCGTCGGCAGCTCGGGTTGCGGCAAATCGACGCTGCTGCGGCTGGTGATCGGCCTCGATGACGACTATCGCGGCGAGATCCGCATCGACGGCCAGAAGATCAGCGGCACCAGCCTCGATCGCGGCATCGTCTTCCAGGAGCACCGGCTGTTTCCGTGGCTGACGGTCGAGCAGAACGTCGGGCTGGCGCTGGAAAATTCGCCGCTCTCGCAGGCGGAGCGCAGGCAGACGATCGCCGATCACCTCGATCTCGTCGGCCTCAAGGGCTTCGAGACCGCGTACCCGTACCAGCTGTCCGGCGGCATGAGCCAGCGCGTGGCGATCGCGCGCGGCCTCGTCAACCGTCCGGGCGTGCTGCTGCTGGACGAACCGTTCGGCGCGCTCGATGCGCTGACCCGCGCCAACCTGCAGGCCGAGCTGCGGCGCATCTGGCAGCAGGAGGGCATCACCATGATTCTGGTGACCCACGACGTCGAGGAAGCGGCCTTCCTCGCCGACCGCGTCATCGTGCTGCAACCGCGTCCGGGCCGGATCAAGCGCATCGTGCCGGTGACGCTGCCGCATCCGCGCAATCGCGCCGATCCGGCCTTCGTCGCGATCAAGGACGACGTGCTGTCGGAGTTCGGCCACGAGCCCAAGCCGCAGCTGCTCGAACCGGTCGCCCGGCCGTTCGGTGATTACGTTTTTGCCTGGTAACCCCGGCCCCGGAGATCAGAACACGATGAGCGCACTTTTCCAGTTGCTTCATGACCGTTACGGCAGCGAACAGGATGTCCGCGTCGACGGCAACGCCGTGCTTGAAAGCCTGCTCGGCCACCGCTCGGTCCGTGCCTTCCTGCCGGACGACCTGCCGGCAGGCACGCTCGAAACGCTGATTGCCGCCGCGCAATCGGCCCCCAGCTCGTCCAATCTTCAGGCGTGGAGCGTCGTCGCGGTCGAGGATCAGGCCCGCCGCTACCGGTTTGCCGACTGGACGGGCGGCCAGCAGCACATCCGCGATGCACCGCTGCTGCTCGTCTGGCTGGCCGATCTGTCACGGCTGGAGCGGCTTGGTACGCAGCTCGGCGAGCCGGTGGCCGGGCTCGACTATCTCGATTCCTTCCTGATGGGCGTGATCGACGCGGCGCTGGCGGCGCAGAACGTCGTCACCGCGGCCGAATCGCTCGGGCTCGGCACCGTTTACATCGGTGCGATCCGTAACCGGATCGATCAGGTCGCCGCCGAGCTGGCGCTGCCGGCCAAGGTGGCGCCGGTGTTCGGTCTGGTCATCGGCCATCCTGACCCGACAAGGCCGGCCGCGATCAAGCCAAGGCTGCCGCAGTCGGCCGTGCTGCACCGCGAGCAGTACGCGGTGAGCGAGCAACAATCGGCGGTCGACGTGTACGACGTGGTGATGCGCCGCTTCTATACCGCGCAGGGATTGCCGCCTCAGGCGTGGTCGGCGCATTCGGTCGCCCGGGTACGCGGGCCGGAAACGCTGTATGGCCGCGACCGCTTGCGCGAGCAGATCGAAGCGCTCGGCTTTTTCATCGACAACTGAGGATCATCATGCCCAGTCTTGTTCTCGATACGCAGGAGCTGGCCGAGCAGTACGACGCCGTCAGCGATCTGCAATACGAGCATGGCCAGCATCTGCTGAACGCGCTGCAGCTGCGCCCTGGCGAAAGCCTGCTCGACCTAGGCGCCGGTACCGGCCGGCTGACCGAGCTCGCTGCACGGCATCATGTCGGCCCGACCGGGCGCGTCGTCGGCCTCGAACCGTTGCCGCTGCGCGTCGACATTGCCCGCAAGCGTGCGTCGCCGTGGCATCACGCCGAAGTCGGCCGCGCCGAGGATCTGTCACGCTTCGCCGCCGGTGCGTTCGATGCGGTGATCCTCAACAGCGTCTATCACTGGCTGCAGGACAAGGACACGGTACTGCGCCAGGCATGGCGGGTGCTGCGTCCCGGCGGCCGGATCGCCATCAGCAGCGCCAGCCGCGAACGCCCGCACGACGTGCAGAAGCTGGTCGCCGACGTGCTGGCGCAAGCCGGGCTCGGCCGGCGCAGCGGGAGCGGCAGTACACCGCATCCGGTGACCTTCGCCGAACTCGCGGCCCAGCTCGAAGCCGCCGGCTTCCATGTCGACGACGTCCGCCTGCGTCGCTTCGCCGACCGCTTTGCCGATGCCGATGCGGTCCGCGTGTTCAGTCAGGCCAGCTCCTTCGGCAATTTCCTTGGCGAGTTCCTGCCGGACGTGCGCGACGGACTGCTCGTTGCGCTCGATGCCCGGCTCAATCAGCACCGGGACGGGAACGGCATTCTGCTTCACCGAAACCTGTTGTTCGCGCTTGCCCACAAACCGGCCTGAAGCCGGAATACATATAGATAAGGAGAAAAACATGAGCACACTGTTTACCGCCCGTGACGCCTGCTCGTTCGGCGCCCACGTTGTCGTTCGCGAACTCGACCTGCCGGTTGAAGTCGTTCGCGTACCGTTGCGCACGGCCGAGTCGCCGATCCATGCGGTCAATCCGCTCGGCCGGGTCCCCGCGCTCCGGCTCGACGACGACACCGTCATCACCGAGAACGGCGCGATCCTGCCTTTCCTCGCAGACCTGAAACCGGGCACGACGCTGTTTGCGCTGCCGGGCGATCCGGAGCGCGCGCAGATCCAGAGCTGGATCAGCTACATCAGCACCGAAATCCATGCCGCCGGTTTCCGTCAGGTCAACCGCCCCGAGCGCTATTCGGCCGATCCGGCGGCGCACGACGGCATCCGTCAGCAAGCCGCGAAAACCTTGCATGCCGCCGTGGCACATATTGACCGTCACCTTCAGGGCCGAGAATGGCTGGTCGGCAACCGTTTCACCATTGCTGACGCCTATCTCGGCGTGTTCGTGCGATGGACTGCCCGGCTCGGGCCGGACTTTACCGGCTTCGACGCGCTGAACCGCTTCCGTGAAGCCTATCTGGCGCGCCCGAGCGTTCAGGCCGCGCTGGCGGCGGAAGCAGGCTGATCCGGCGGCGCATTATATATACACGTCGACAGACGTCTGATTGGGCGCAGCCGCGGTGTGGTGCTGCGGGCTGTGCAAGGAGGAGGGAAGCATGGAATACCGGAAGCTGGGCCGTAGTGGCCTGGAGGTCAGCCTGATCGGGCTGGGGACGATGACCTGGGGTGAGCAGAACACCGAGGCAGAGGCGCATGCGCAGATCGACTACGCACTCGATCGCGGCGTCAATCTGCTCGACGCCGCCGAGATGTATCCGGTGCCGCCACGGCCGGAAACGCAGGGACGTACCGAGCAGTACATCGGCAGCTGGATTGCCAGAACCGGCCGGCGCAAGGACATCGTGCTGGCGACCAAGGCGGCGGGACCGGTGCGGCAGTCGCACCAGCCTTCGCATATTCCGGCGGGCGGCTTTACCGCCGCCAATCTGGAGCGCGCACTCGACGCCAGCCTAAAGCGGCTGCAGACCGATTATGTCGACCTGTACCAGCTGCACTGGCCGGATCGCAGCACCAACACCTTCGGGCGTCTGGGCTATCCGTGGATCGAGGGCGAGGAAAGCGTCGCGATCGAGGCAACGCTGGATGCGCTGGCCGCTTTCATCAAGGCGGGCAAGGTAAGGGCGATCGGTGTCTCGAACGAAACACCATGGGGGCTCTCGCGCTTTCTCAATGCAGCCGACCGGCTCGGGCTGCCGCGCGTCGCCAGCATCCAGAATCCGTACAACCTGCTGAACCGGACATTCGAAATCGGCCTGAGTGAATTCAGCCATCGCGAGGAAGTCGGCCTGCTGGCGTATTCGCCGCTGGCTTTCGGCGTGCTGAGCGGCAAGTACCTCGACGGTGCCAAACCGCAAGGCGCGCGCCTCAGCCTGTACGAGCGCTTCTCGCGCTATACCAATCAGCAGGCTGAAGCGGCGGCACGCGAGTACGTCGGACTGGCAAAGCGTCTTGGACTGACACCGGTGCAGCTGGCGCTCGCCTTCGTCAACAGCAGGCCGTTCACCACCAGCAACCTGATCGGCGCGACCACCTTGGCGCAGCTAAAGGAAAACATCGACAGCATCGATGTGAAGCTGGGTGAAGTGGCGTTGAAGGAAATCGAAGCGATCCACACCCGCCAACCGAGTCCCGCACCGTAAACGCAAACCACGTTGAACCCAGGGCGGCCGTCAGGCCGCCCTGGGTGTTTTGGGGGCGGTGAAGCGGGATCTGCCGGTGTTTGACGGACCGGCAGCGGCGTTCGGGCCGGTTTGGCCTGTCTGGTTGGGGCAAAACTGACGGATTTCATGCGTATGGCATGAGTTTGTCAGCTTTGACGGGCGCTGTTGGCCGGTGTCGCAGGGAAGCTTGGTTTTTGTTTGATGAAATTTCACTGTCCGATCAACGATTTATCGGTTCGGCGTGAAATTTGTTCGGGCGGGGTGTTGACGGGGGAAGGGGAAGTGCTTAAAGTTGCGTTCTCTGCTGATGACGCAGCGAAAGAAACGAAGCGAAACCCGCCGAGTTTACCGAGC
>NZ_JAESND010000008.1 GCF_016865585.1 Jeongeupia naejangsanensis
TCACCGCGACGCAGATGATGGAATCGATGATTTCCAGCCCGGTGCCGACCCGCGCCGAAGTGTCCGACTGTGCCAATGCGGTGCTCGACGGCACCGACGCGGTGATGCTGTCGGCCGAATCGGCGGCGGGCAAGTACCCGGTCGAGGCGGTCGAGGCGCTGGTGCGCACCTGCATCGAGGCAGAGCGGTCGGTCGACGGTCGCGGCGAAGCCCCGCACGACACCTTGCCGTTCGACCGCATCGACCAGACCGTGGCGATGGCGACGCTGTACGCCGCCGGCCACCTCGACCTGAAGGCGATTGCCGCGCTGACCAACTCGGGCACCTCGGCACTTTGGCTGTCGCGTTACATCAGCGGCACGCCGATTTATGCCTTCACGCGCGACGAGGTCACGTACCGCAAGATGGCGCTGTACCGCCACGTGCAGCCGCGGATGATGGATGCGGACCTGCAGGATCGCGATGCGCAGATCACCCATGTCCAGACGGCGCTGTTGAAGGCCGGCGTGGCCGCGCCGAACGACCGGATTGCACTGACCTTCGGCCAGCCGGCCGGGCGGGGCGCCAACACGCTGCGGATTCTGGAAATCGCGTCGCGCTGATCGACGCACCAGCCCCCGAAGGCCCGCTGTTGCGGGCCTTTTTTGCGCCGGCTGCCGGCCCGGGACATCGGGGGAGCGTGCGCCGGGTGTCCGTGGATGACGGCATGCCATTGGCACGGTGGGCTATCGTGACACTCGGGAAAGCGGTGATTGCGCCGCCGGACGACCGCAGGGTAAAAGCGCGGCCCGGGACGAAAACCTGTCCGCCACGCGATGGCGGAGGCGTCCGGACCCGTTCAACCGCTTCAACTCCATATCGAGAAATTCATGCGATTCGCATCCAAATGGTTGTCGCTGTTCCTGACCGGCAACCTGATCCTGCTCATCCTTGCCGGCATGGTCGGCGGTGCGCTGCTGGCGATGCTCTGGCCGGCGGCAGGCGAGGCCGCCGCCTTGCTCGGCACCATGTTCGTCAGCGCGCTCAAGGCCATTGCGCCGCTGCTGGTGCTGCTGCTGGTGGCGTCGTCGATCGCCAACAAGCGTCGCGGCAGCGCTACCGGCATGCAGCTGGTGCTGGTGCTGTATCTGGTCGGTACCTTTGCCGCAGCGCTGGTCGCGGTCTGCGCCAGCTTCCTGTTCCCGTCGTCGCTGACGCTGGTGACTGCGGCGACATCGACCAATCCGCCGAGCGGCATTACCGAAGTGCTGCGCAGCCTGCTGCTGCAGGTGTTCGACAATCCGGTGCACGCGCTGGCCAACGCCAACTACATCGGCGTGCTGGCCTGGGGCGTCGCGCTCGGCTTCGCGCTGCATCACGGCAGCGAGCCGACCCGGCAGATCCTCGCCGACGTCTCGCACGCGGTGTCGCGCATCGTGCAGATCGTGATCCGTTTCGCGCCGTTCGGCGTGTTCGGCCTCGTCGCCGAGTCGGTCGCGGCGACCGGGTTTTCGGCGCTGCGCAGCTACTCGCACGTGCTGCTGGTCCTGCTCGGCTCGATGGCCTTCGTGGCGCTGGTCGTCAACCCGCTGATCGTCGCCGTGGTCACCCGTCGCAATCCGTATCCGCTGGTGTTCACCTGCCTGCGCGAAAGCGGCATCACAGCGTTCTTCACGCGCAGCTCGGCGGCGAACATTCCGGTGAACATGCAGCTGTGCGAAAAGCTGGGCCTGAACGAGGACACCTATTCGGTGTCGATCCCGCTCGGCGCGACGATCAACATGGCCGGTGCCGCGATCACGATCACGGTGCTGACGCTGGCGGCGACCAACACGCTTGGCATTCCGGTCGACCTGCCGACGGCGCTGCTGCTGTGCGTGGTCGCCAGTCTGGCCGCGTGCGGCGTGTCCGGTGTGGCCGGCGGTTCGCTGCTGCTGATCCCGATGGCGTGCAGCCTGTTCGGCATGCACAACGACGTGGCGATGCAGATCGTCGCGATCGGCTTCATCATCAGCGTGATCCAGGATTCGGCCGAAACCGCACTCAACAGCTCGACCGACGTGCTGCTGACCGCTGCCGCGTGCATCGCCCGCGAGCCGCATTCGGTCCCGCGCTGATTTGCCGAGGCCTGGACGAAAACAGCCCGCCATCGCGGGCTGTTTTCACGTGGTGAAGGCGCGCCGGCGCAATTACCGGTTGCGAAAGAAAACCGTTTGCCGTCGCGGTAACGGGCCGGCGGCGAGGTATCATGGCGGCCTGACCCATCAGGACTCTCGCCGCGTGAGCCAAGACCCCGCACCGGATCGCAAACCGACCATTTCCGACGTTGCCGCACTGGCAGGCGTATCGCGCGCGGTGGCGTCGCGCGCCTTGTCGAGCGAGCCGCGACCGGTGGCCGCCGGCAAGCGCCAGCGTGTGCTCGAAGCGGCGCAGCAGCTCGGCTTCACGCCCAATCTGCTGGCGCGCAGCCTGACGACGCGCTCGGTCAATCTGGTCGCCATCATCGTCAACCACATCCATGACCTGAGCGACCTCGACCTGTTCGACCTGTTGCTCAGCGAGATCCAGACCCTCGGCAAACAGGTGATCCTGCTGCGGGTCGGCTCGGTCGACCGGGTCGAGGACTTCCTGCGCAGCGGCATCGCCTGGCATGTCGACGCGGTGCTGGTGTTCTCCGATTTCGCCGACGCCGCCACCGTGCGCAGGATGTTCGATACCGGCATGACGCTGATGCTCAACGGCCGAGGCGATGCGCAGTCGCCGGCGGTGCTCGCCGACGAGGCCAGCGGCATCGCCGAAGCCGTGGCCCACGCCGCGGCCAGGGGCGTGCGCGACGTGGTGCTGGTGACCGGGCGGGCGACGTCGAGCGTCGAGGCGGTGCGGATCGACTGCTACCGTGCCGCGTTCGCGCAGCACGGCCTGCGCCTGCTGCAGACGCTGCAGGGCGACTACTCGTACGACAGCGGTCACGCAGCGGGGTCGTCGCTGTTCGACGCCGGCGAGCCCGATGCGGTGTTCTGCACGTCGGATGCGATGGCGATGGGCATTCTCGACGTGCATCGTGCGTCGTTCACCGATGGCCGGCCGACGCGGTTCCGCCTGTACGGCTTCGACGACCTGTCGCTGACGCACTTCGATGCCTACCCGGTCGCGTCGATCGGTTACGCCAAGCGCGACTACGTGCGCGAAATCCTGAAAATCCTCGCCGATCCCGGCTGCTTCAGTCCCGGCATGCCGCCGGTACGGGTGCCGACGCGGTTCGTGCCGCGCAGCAGCGCGGGCTGAACCGGACATGAAAAAGCCGCGCAACGCGCGGCTTTTTTGCGGGTAGCGGACCGGCTTATTTGATGTCGGTCAGCGACGGCGGGTTGGCGGTCTTGCCCCACCACTTCTTGTAGTTGGCCACGTAGGCGCCGGACTTGATGTAGTCGTCGACGAAACCGTTGATGAAGGCGAGGAACTTCGGGTCACCCTTGGCGATGCCGATGCCGATCGGGTCGTTCGAGTACAGGCCCGGCAAGGTCACCAGCGCGTTGTTCTTGGTGGCGAGGTAGTCGAGCAGCGACGAATCCTCGATGCCGGCGTCGACGCGCTTCTGCTGCAGCAGCAGCACGCCTTCCGGGGCGAAGTTGTCGGTGTAGACGAGCTTGGCGCCCGGTACTTCGCGCTTGATGAAGGCTTCGCCGGTGCTGCCGCGGCCGACGACGATGTTCTTGCCGTTCAGTCCCTTCAGGTCCTTGATGCCGGCACTCTTTTGCACGATCAGCCGCAGCCCGGCCCGGTTGTACGGGTTGGAGAAATCGATCGCCTTGGCACGCTCGGGCGTGATCGACACGTTGGCGACGACGAGGTCGAGCTGGCCGGACATCAGCATCGAGATCCGCGCATCACCGGAAACGTCGGTGAACTCGGGCTTCACGCCGAGCTTGGCGGCGATCCTGTTCGCGACGTCGACGTCGTAGCCGACCGGATTGTTGCGGGCATCGCGGAAGCCCACCGGCTCGCCGCCGAGCGAGACGCCGATGCGCACGGTACCGCGCGCCTTGATGTCCTCGAGCTTGCCGGCGACGGCTGTCGCGGAAGTGAAAGCGAGGCCGGTGGCCAGCGCCAGAACGGTAAAGCCGGAGAAGAGACGTTTCATGATGAGATTTCCCTGTCAGCGTTCGGTTGGAGTTTGGAGCCCGTTAGGCGCGCAATGCCGTGCGCAGCTCAGGCTGCGACATCGACGGTTCCCACAGCCAGTACTTGATGTCGCCCTGGCAACGGAAATTCACGACCCGGTGGTCGCCGTGGGCGTCGATCGCATGGATCACCACCCCGGCGAGGAAACCGGTCGACAGTTCGGACAGCTCTTCGACCGCGAGTGCGACCGCGTCTTCGAGCGAATGGCCCAGTTTCATCGCCAGCACGATGCTGCGCGACGTGCTGCAGCGTACTGTCATTTCGCCGGTATGGGTACACGCGGCGGCACCGTAGCGGCTGTCGGCGTAGAAGCCGGCGCCGGCGATCGGCGAATCACCCAGCCGGCCCGGATACTTCCAGGCCCAGCCCGATGTCGACGTCGCGCTGTGGATGCCCTGCTTGCTGTCGCGGCAGAGGAAGACCGTGGTGTCGCGCACGCGCTCGGGGTCGGTGATCGTCGTCGACAGCGGAATCAGCGGCACGTCGGGGAACCTGGCCGCGTCGGCGCCGAGCTCCTTTTCGAGCCGTTCCCACCAGACGCGCTTGCTGTCGTCGAGCAGCGTTTCTTCCGGCGAGAAACCGGTTTCAATCGCAAACCGTTTGGCGCCTTCACCGGTGAGCATCACGTGCGGCAGCCGCTGCATCACCTGTTGTGCGACCGCGCATGCCGGCAGGATGTCGGGCAGGGCACCGACGGCGCCGACGTCGCGGGTCGTGCCGTCCATCACCGCAGCGTCGAATTCCATCCGGCCCAGCATGTTCGGCCAGCCGCCGTAGCCGACGCTGCGAACGCTGGTTTCGCGCTCGACCTTGCCGATGCCGGCAACCATGGCGTCGAGCCCGTGGGCACCCTGTTTCAGCAGCTCGACCGAGTCGGCAAAGCCGGGCCAGGCTTCGGAGTTGGCCAGCAGAATCATCGTGTCATCCCTTGCTCATATTGGAGAGAAACTGCCGGACGCGCGGGTTCGCGAGCCCGCCGTCGTCGGCGAAAAATTCGGTGGTCGGCAGGTCGACCAGCAGGCGGCCTTTTTCCAGAAACACCACGCGGCTGGAGATCGTCCGGGCGAACTCGACCTCGTGGGTGACGAAAACCATGGTCGTGCCCTCGTCGGCCAGCCGGGCGAGGATGCGCAGCACTTCGGCCGTCATTTCCGGGTCGAGCGCGCTGGTGACTTCGTCGAGCAGCAGATAGCTCGGGTTCACCGCGAGTGCCCGGGCGATGCCGACACGCTGGCGCTGTCCGCCGGACAGTTGGGCCGGATAGGCATCGGCGCGCTCGCTGAGGCCGACCGAGGCCAGCAGTGCGCGCGCATCGGCTTCGGCTTTTGCCTTCGGCACCTTGAGCACTTCGACCGGCGCCAGCATCAGGTTCTGTACCGCGGTCATGTGCGGGTAGAGGTTGAACAGCTGGAACACCGTCGCCGAACGCTTGCGCGCCTCGGCCAGCTCCTTCGGCCGCGCGACGTCGAAACCGTCGACCGAGATGCTCCCGCCGTCGAGCTTCTCCAGCCCGTTGATGCAGCGGAGCAGCGTCGACTTGCCCGAGCCGGACGAGCCGAGGATGGACACCACTTCGCCTTTCTCGACTTTCAGGTCGATGTGGTCGAGCACGGTGACACCGTTGAATACCTTGCGTACGCCTTCGATCTTGATCATGTCACAGCCCTTTCCAGTCGCTGTGGACGCGCAGGCGCGCCTCCAGCTTGCCACCCAGCCGCGCAATCAGCTTGGCGCACAGGTAATACAGCACGCCGACGGCCGTCCAGACGATGAACGGTTCGAGCGTGCGCAGATTGAGGATGTTGCCGATCTTGGTCAGGTCGACGACGCCGATCACCGACACCAGCGAGGTGACCTGCAGCTGGTTTACCGCCAGACCGATCAGCGGGCCGATGGCGAAGGCGGTCGCCTGCGGCGAGACGACGCGGCGCAGCGTCTGCCAGCGGCTCAGGCCGAACACCCGCGCCGCTTCGATCTGGTCGCGGCCGACCGACTCGATCGCCGATACGGCGATCACGTAGATGAAGGCCGCGGTGTTGCCCGACAGCGTGATCACCGCCGCCTGCACCGGCGTGACGTTGATCTGCGCCAGCACCGGCAGGCCGAAGAACACCAGGAAGAGCTGCACCAGCACCGGCGAGTTCTTCAGCGTCTCGGCGACCAGCGTCACCAGCTGCATCAGCACGGGAATCCGGTAGAAGCGCACCGTTGCCCACGCGATGCCGAGGACCAGCCCGATCGCCGAAGTGGCGAGGAAGACCAGTACCGACACCGACAGGCCCTGCCCGAGCAGGACGAGGTCGTACCAGGTAAAGCTGCCGTATTGCATCAGGACACGACCTCCACGATGTCGCGGTTCAGCCGCCGGTGCAGCGCGCCGATCGCCAGCGAGACGCTCCACGTCAGCACCGCGTAGACGACGAGCAGCACGAAATAGACCTCGAACGGCCGGAAGGTGTCGGACGCGACGATCTTGGCCGAGCCGGTGAGTTCGTTCAGGGTGATCGTCGACAGGATCGACGAGGTCAGGATCAGGTTGACCAGCACCGCACCGAGCGGACGGATCGAGGTGCGCAGCGCGATCGGCATGACGATCTTCAGGAAGACGGTGCGCTTGTGAAGGCCGAACACCTGCGCGGCCTCGATCACGCCCGGGTCGATCGCGAGGATGCCCGAACGGATCACGTTCGAGGTGAACGCGCCGCCGGCGATCGACAGTGCGACCACGCCGGTGGTGAAGGCGTCGATGTACAGGCCGAGCACCGGCAGACCGAAATAGAAGAAGAACATCTGCACGATGAACGGCACGTTGCGGAAGATGTCGACATAGATGTCGGCAGCCCGCCGCAACGGTTTTGACGCCGACGTCGACGCCATTGCCACCAGCGCGCCGGTGACGACGCTGCCGGCCAGTGCCAGCGCACAGGCTTGTGCGGTCAGGATGGCACCGTCGCGCAAGACGCCGAGGTGCGGTAGGAGGACCGTGAGGTCGAACTGCATCGTGGCTCACCATGAAAGTGAAATCGGTTTCAATTTACGAGACGAGGATTCGGGCCGTCAATACCAAGGGCATGGGGTGTTTCCTCTATGCCGGTGCGGTGTCCGCGGATGCGGCCGTGCGCCAGCGGGTCAATGGCGGGGGAGGGCAGTATGCGACCGGTTGAAGTGACGGGGGTCAGTGGGCCGTGCGGCGATGCGTCTTGACGGCATACATTGCCGCATCGGCCTGCTGCAGCGCGCTCTGGATGTCGGTCTGCATCGGGTCGACCGATACGACGCCGACACTGGCGCCGCCGTAGTCCAGCCGGGCGTCGCCGACGGCAAAGGCGGTGACGGTCTGCGTGAACAGGCGTTGCTGGAAGCTGTGCGCGGCCTGTGCCGGTGGCGTGTCGTCGGCCGGCCCCATGCCGACGGCGACGAATTCGTCACCGCCGATCCGGGCGAGGAAATCGCCCGCACGAAGCGTCGTGGACAGCTGTTGCGCCACTGCCTGCAGCAGGCGGTCGCCGGCCTCGTGGCCGTGCGTGTCGTTGACCGTTTTGAAACCGTCAAGATCGATGAGCGCGATCAGTACCTGGTGTGCGCTGCGACCGGACAGCGAAAACAGCCGCCCGAGCTCCTGCAGCAGGGCACGGCGATTGGGCAGGCCGGTCAGCGGATCGGTCAGCGCCTGTTGCGACAGTTCGCGGTTGGCTTGCTGCAACTGTTGCAGCAGCTGCTCGCGTTCGACGTGCTCGGCGATCAGCCGGGCAAACAGCCCGATGATTCGGTCGGTGCCGGAGGTCAGCGTCCGTGGTGCCGCGCTGGCGGCGCACAGCGTGCCGTACAGCTCGCCCGAACGCATGCGTACCGGCGTGCTCAGATAGGTGCGGATGCCCAGCGCACGGGCGGCATCCGAATCGCCCCAGCAGTCGGCGACGTTGTCGGTATACATCCGTCCCTCGTCGAGCGCGCGCTTGCACAACGTGTCACCCCAGTCGACCGACAGGCCCTCGGGAATCACCAGCGCACCGGTGTTCCGCGCGTACAGGATGTCCTGCTTGCCGCGCGCTTCGTCGATCGTGGTCAGGTAGGTCGATTCGAGCCCGGTGACGGTTTCG
Source organism: Jeongeupia naejangsanensis (assembly GCF_016865585.1). Lineage (GTDB taxonomy): Bacteria > Pseudomonadota > Gammaproteobacteria > Burkholderiales > Chitinibacteraceae > Jeongeupia > Jeongeupia naejangsanensis. The sequence goes on from NZ_JAESND010000008.1 coordinate 8,262, forward strand.
AGCATGTCCAGCAGCGGTCGGGTCAGGCTTTCCAGATCACGGGCTTCGGTGACGGTATCCGACAGTGCCAGCAGCATCGTCTCCATGCGTTTCATCCTCTCATGCTGTTCGATGGGATCACGGCAGGCACCGGGTACGCCTGCCGCGACGATTTCGATGATGCCGGGGATCGGCAGCCCGGAAAAGACCAGCGTGCACCGGAGGACGAAGCGGGCCCGCCGGAAGGGCGTTCTGCCAGCGGCAGGACGCCGTGCAGCCTTGCCTTTCGGCCCGTACGGCGGGCCGACTGCGGGATCACTGGGCCTTGAATGCCGTATAGATGTCCCGGCTCCACGAGACATTGCGCATGCCGGCGACGAGGCGAGTGAAGTCCTTCAGCATCAGCCAGTAGGCATTGCCGCTCGGGTAGCAGTTCAGGTAGCGCCGGTTGTCCTTCTGCCCGGAGCGCCAGGGCGTCGAGATCAGCGTGCGCCGGTCGGTGCTGGTGATCTGTTTCAGCGTCGGCAGGTAGTGGTTCGTGTACACCGGGTCGAAATACGGGACGCCGGCCTGTTTGCCGCCGTACACCCGCGGTACGTTGGCCGCCATCGCAATCACGTGCTTGATGGGCTGATCGCGCAGCGCCACAAGCTCCGGCGAGCAGTTGTCGTTGTTCGACAGCACCAGCAGCGGGGCATCCTTGGATTTGGCCAGGTAAATGTGGATGTTGTTGCCGAAGGTTGAAAACGGCTGTTCGACAAAATCACCGAAAATGTATTCCAGTGACGCCAACAGCGGCGAAACCGTGCCGAATGCCGATTTTCCCTTGGCCAGCCTGAACATCGAGCGGATACCGGAGAAACGCCCGGCATGGTGCTGGTTGCGGAACACCATTTCGGCGTCCTCGCTGCACAGGGATTCGATGGCGATCCGGTTCCTGCCCGACGAAAAAGCCAGAAAACCGAACAGCGCGTACACCGAGCCGGAGAAGGCATGAATCTCGCCGAACCGCGCCAGCCGGTCGGCACCGATGGCGTTGAGCACGATGTACTGGCGCGTAAAGCTGGGGCCGGTACTGTCCAGCAGCAAGCATGACGATTCGGGCGTCTGGCAGGCGATTTCGTCGGCGATTTCGGCGCCCACGCGGGCCTTCAGCGCCTGGATGTTGGCCGGAATTTTCATGATGTAGCGCTCCCGATGCAGTTGGAGAACGGGGTGGCAAGAACCGTCATCGCAAGGCGCGCGCCGGGACGGCGGACGGACACGCGCCAAGGGTATGACCGATCAATAGATATAGGAAATTTCAGCAAACTGAACGTTGTTTTTACGTAGGCTACCGAAAAAGCTTTCATCCTTGCCGCGATAAATGTCGGCGCCCGCAGAAAGCTTGATGCTGTCGGAGTAACGCCAGTTGATGCGGGGGCGGATGGCATAGTCGCTGTCGCGGAAATTGACGACGCCGACGATTTCGTAATCGACGCTGTCGTTCCACAGGCGCTGCGCGATTCGCAGCGTGAGGCCGTCCTGGTACTGGTGGAACTGATTGTTGGCGATGCGCAGTTTCCGCCGCACCGCGCTCTCGGCGGGCGTCACCCCGTCGAGCAGCGGGTCTTCGTCGAAGTAGCGAAAGAAGTACTGCATGCCAATCGTGGCATTGGCCGGCAGATTGGTTTCGACGCCGGTGATGCCGTACCAGTGCGAAATCCGGCCGTCGTTGACCTTGAAGTCGGTTTCGGGGAAATCCATGTGGGCGATTTCGCCGCGCAGGCCCCAGCCGCTGAGCGTCGTCGCCGCATCGGCACCGAAGACCTCGAGTTCGGCGTAACCGCGATTCACGCCCACGATGCGCTGGTCGGCCAGCCGCATCAGCTGCAGCGAGCGCGGCTTTTCCAGTCCCTTGAAGTACGACAGGGACCAGTCGAAGCCGTCGCCGCTGTGGTCGAACTTCGCGGCGTACTCGTACTGCTCGGCATCGGGCCGCATCGGCAGGTTTTTCTCGGCCTCGTCGTTCGGCATCCGGCTCTGCTTGACCTCCTTGCCCAGCAGCGTCAGCCGCCCAGGATTGCCGAAATCGTGCGAGACCGACAACATCGCCGCGCCCATCCGCTGCGCCTCGTCGACCGACTGCGGCGAGGTGTAGTCGCGGGCACTGATGTTGTCCGTCGGGTTGATCCGGTCGGCCCGGCCCCAGGCGACGACCTGCCAGCCGGCCCGGATCTGCGTTTCCTCGCCGGTCCACTGCAGGAAGGCTTCGCGCAGGATGCTGCGGGTGCTGCCGCCTTCGTCCTGCGCGAAGTTGTAAACCAGACCGCCGGCGCGAACACTCAACTGGTCGGTGAGGTTGACGCTGGCGTCGGCGGACAGCATCGGCGCCAGGATGCCTTCGCGGTCGTCGAGCACCCGGTTGCTGCTCCAGGCCCCGAGCGAGGCGACCGCGCTGAACTGGGCATTGTCGAAGGCGGCGCCTGCACCGCCGCTTGCAGCGAGGCAAGCGGCGAGCAGCAGCGGCTTAAAGTTCGGTTTCAAGGTAGCGCGGTGTGAAATAGAGACCCTTCACGCCCTGATTGGCCTTGAAGTCGTACCAGTCGATCACCGTCTTGTGGCCGGTCTGCACGTTCTGTACTTCCATGTGCATCGGCTGCCAGCGGCGCTTTGCAACGTCGACGTTGACGAGGTTGCTCAGCGTAGCCACTTTGAGCAGTTGCTTGCCGTCGTCGTAGAACTCGGTCTTCAGCGCCAGAAACGACTCCTCGTCGATCCAGCTGACCCGCTTGGAGTAGCCGGCCTGCTCGGCCACCTTCGCGTCCTTGGGCAGCGACTCGATCATCACCACCGGCTTGTTCGCGATCGTGGCATTGCCGACGACCTTGTGCGTCCACTCGCTGACCTTGTGGCCGATCACGTCGCCGTACGACATGTCGGTGCCGGCGAAGCTCTCGTTCTTGTTGGCCGAGGTCAGCCGGCGGGTCTTCTTCAATGCCGGCATATAGATCCACATGTCGTCATCACGGTCGCTGTGCTCGGCCAGCAGGATCACGGTGTTCTTGATGTCGGTCGGCGACATGAAACGGGTCATGCGCTTGGTGTCCACCGTGTTGTCCTGCATCTGCGTCGCGCCGAAGGTTTCGCGGACGCGGCGGTCGCCGTTCTTGTTGATCAGCTGGAACGTTGCCTTCGAGGTCGAGTCGGTAAAGCGGTTCGCGACGTAGTTCTTTTCCATCACGCTATCGGCCGGCGCACTCGTCGCCTTGGCTTCACGCGGGAGCGACAGTGTCCCGAGGCCGAGTACAGCCGCGACCATCAGCATGCCGCTGGTCGAACCTGCCGTGCCGAGTGCGGTGCCTGCCACGTTCACGGTCTGCGATTTGCGGTCCATGCGCTTGAGCAGGAAGGCCGGCTTGAGCAGCTGGATCAGCGAAGGCAGCAGCAGCAGGGTGGTGGCCACGCTGACGACCATCGACATGACGATCAGGATGCCGGACCAGATGTGGATGTTGAAGCCCTTCGACAGCATCAGCACCGAGTAACCGCCGCCGATCGCGGTGCCGACATAGAGAATCGCACGGCCTGCCGATTCGATGGCGCTGTCGATTGCCGCTTCGAGTGTCGGATGGAACTGCAGCTCTTCGCGGATCCGGTACAGCAGGTAGATCGCATAGTCGGCACCGATACCGATTGCCATCGGCGCGGTAATGGCGTTGGGCGTGTTCAGCGGAATGCCGGTCAGGCCCATCACGCCGAAGTTCACCAGTGCAGTGATGGCCAGCGGCGTGACCACCAGCAGGGCTCCGAGCAGCGAGCGGAACAGCAGCAGCGACACCGCGAAGATCACCAGACCGATCTGCAGGACGTTCTGCAGCTTGCCGTTCACCAGCGATTCGGACAGCGCCGTCGATTGCGGCACGCTGCCGCCGAAGTAGATCTTGATCCGCGGATCATTGTGCTGGGCCAGGAAGGCCTTGGTGTTGCTGATCACCTTCTGGATCTGGCCACTGTTGTCATGCTTCACGAAGGCGGTGATGTTGGCGTACTGGTAGTTGTAATCGACATAGCGGTCGAAGTCGGCCGGTTCGCCCGACATCGAGTACAGCAGCAGGTATTGCGACACCAGATCGCGGCTGGCCGGAATCGACATCGCTGCCGGCGAGTCGGCGTGCATTGCCTGGTTCATGCGCTTGAGCAGATCCACGACCGAGATCGTCTTGCCGATGCCAGGCTGGGTTTCAAGGAAGCGCTGGGTCTGCTCGATCAGCTGCAGCACCTTCGGATCCTTGATCACGTCGTGCGCATTGCCTTCGAACACCACGTACAGGGTGTTGGTACCGGCCATTTTCTCGTTGATCAGCTTGTCGTCGAGCTGGAACGGCAGGTTGGCGGCAAAGAAGCTCTTGTTCGAGTTCTCGACCTTCAGGTGCGTCAGGCCGAAGGCCGACACGATCACGATCAGCAGGAAGGCGAAGTGGATCTTGCCGAACTGGCGCGGGCTGATCGCGCGCTTGATCAGGCCGATGACCGGGCTGAGCACGTCGAAGCGCGGCTTCGTGGTCCGTACCTTCGGTGCTTTCAGCCACGAGCGGACCGCCGGAATGAAGGTCAGCTCGATGATCAGGCCGGACAGGATGCCCAGACCGGTGAAGATGCCGAAGTTGCGGATCGTGGCAATCTCGAACGACATCAGCGACAGGAAGCCGATGACCGCGACAATGCCGGCGGCCAGCATGACAGGCCCGACCTTGGACATCGAGCGGATCACCGCCTCGCGATTGGCTGCCTTCGGTGCCAGGCCATTCTTGACCGCGAGTTCGAACTCCTCGTAGTAACGCTTGAGCAGCTGTACCGCGTGGCCGGCAGTGACGGCGAGAATCAGGATGGGCGTACTGGCGTTGAAGGCATCAAGCGGCACCTTGGCGATGCCCATCATGCCCAGCCCCCACAGGACCGACAGGAAGGCGGTCACCAGCGGCAGGAAGAAGCCTTGCCAAGTGCGGAAGGCTTCGAAGTGCAGCAGGCCGACCAGCAGCAGCGCGATCGGGAACAGCAGCGCCATGCGCTGCGTATATTTCTCGACGTAGTAAACGAACATCGGCGTACCGCTGACCGCGACGCTGATGTCGTTGTTGGCCAGCGGCTGGACCAGTTTGTACGCGGCTTCCAGCGTCGGGGTGAAGCCCTTGGCGCCCTTTTCGACGGCGATGGAAATCGTCGCCATGTCGCGGGCGTCGGATACCACGACACCGCTGTAGATCGGGTTGCGCTGGATCGCCGTTTTCAGCTTGGCGATGGCGTCCGCGTCGATCGTGGCGCCATGCAGCATCGGCTTGACCTCGAGCCCTTCGTCATTGCCGGCGATGCCCTTGGCCCGCTTGGCGGAAAGGCTCATCAGGGTTTCCGGCTTGACGTTCGGCAGCGTGCGCAAGCCGTCCGAAATGGTCCGTACCCGATCCAGCACGGCAGGCTGATAGATGTCGCCATGCTTGGGTGCAACCGCCACGACCAGCACGTAGTTCGAGCCGAAGACCTTTTCGGCCAGATTGGTGCCGATCACGTAGGGATGCTTTTGCGGCAGCATCTGGTTGGGGTCGATGATGACCTGAAGATGCCGCATTTGCGACATCATGAATCCCGTGACCAGGAAGGTGGCCAGGATGACGAGGAAACGCCACCTGATGATCTGCCCAATATACTTGGTAAACATTGCTTGTATTTCCTTCAGTCGTTGCCGCGCATCAAGATTGGATTAAGGCTGAGCTGATTGGCCTGCTTGGCCAGGATCTTTTCTTCCGGCGAGGCGGAATTCCTGTCCCATTGCGCCAATTGCGGCGCCGCAAATCGATGCCACCAGAACGGAATCATCGCCACCACGATGGTGCCGATATAGCCGTACTTCAGCTGCAAGCTGGTATCGACTGCTTCGAGTTCCCAATACCGCTTGTGCGCATTGGCATGGTGATCGGCGTGGCGGGACAGATTGAGCAGGGCGTTCGACGACATCCGCGAATCGCAATCCCAGCTGTGCCGCGGCTCGACCTTGCTGCCGGGCACGCGGACGACGCCGTAATGCTCGATGTAATTGACGGTTTCGAACAGGAATTTGGCCAGCACGATCACGAAGGTATAAACCGCGACGCCGAGCAGGCCGGCGGCCAGATACCACAGGACGTAAATGGCGGCGGTCATCGCCAGTCCGGTCAGGACGCGGTTGTGCAGCGACAGCAACGGCTTGCCACTATTGGCCAGCCGCTGCGATTCCACTTCCCACGACTCCCGGTACTGGCCGAGGCTGGAACGGATGAAGAACGCATAGACCGACTCGCCCCGGCGCGCGGTGGCCGAATCCAGATCCGTACCGACATTGCGGTGATGCGAATACACGTGGGAAATCGAGAACTGGGCGTCACCGGTCATGGCCAGCAGATAGCGGCCAATGAGCATGGCCACCTTGTCGGTCGTCCGGTGCACGAGTTCGTGGGCGTACAGGTGGTTGGACGACAGCACATATCCGACGGCAATGGTGCTGGCGATCATTCCGCCAAGGCCGGCTTCCTGCTTGATTGCAAGCAGATTGACCGGAACGAGGCTCGATAGCGCCGCCGACAATCCGAGCAGATCGCCCGGAGAAACAATCCACATCAGGCTGAACATATAGAGCGATACGATGGGTACATACAGATACACCATCGAATCGAGCACCCAGTGCTGCGAATAGCTCGGCACGCTGCGATCCGGCGGCGTCAGGATGTCGACCAGCGCATTGATCAGGATGATGGCGACCGGGACAAGGAAGGCCCACTGCGGTGCCAGAAAAACCGTCATCGCTGCGGACGGCACAATGAAGCAGGTCAGATAAGAGTGCTTGAAGTATTTGTACATGGTCACGCTCTAGCCATTAAATAACCGCAGCGGTCGTTGCGGCGACCCCTTGCTCGTATTTGTCGAAACTCATTTGATCCGGATGCATGCCCGCCTGCCGAAGCGTGGCGATGGCGCTGTCCACCAGCGGCGTGGGACCGCACAACAGGACGTGCCAGGCCGATGCCGGCAGCCGGAACCGGTCGTTGTGCCGTGCGGCTTCCGCGAGGATGTCGGTCAGGTGTTCGGCGACATAGCCGCGCCTGCCCGCCCAGCTGCTGCCGGCCGGCTCGCGGTCCAGAACCACGTTGACCGACAGCGGGATTTGCGCCGCCTCGGCGCGGCGCTGCAATTCGTCCAGCGCATATATCTCTTTCTGGTCGCGGGCGCCGTAGACCAGAACGACGGGTCTGGCGGTCGGCGAGCCGCTGAACTTGTCCAGACAGGTGCCGATCATTCCGCCAATCGCACCAAGGCCGCTGCCGCCGGCAATGCACAGCAGGGGCAAGGAGGTGTCCGAACCGGTTTCGTCGAGGCCGAAGTCGCCAAAAGGCGCTTCGATGCTCAACGGCTTGCCGGCGTTGGCCGGATCGACGATCCAGGACGAGAGCGCGCCGTCGGGATAGTGGGTGATGTCGAACTCGACAATATCGGCGTGATGGCCTGCCGCAATCATCGAATAGCTGCGTGCGGTGATGTCCAGCTCGAACGGCTGCAAACGGGCGAACTGGCCGGCGCGCCAGCTCAGCGGCGCATCCAGTTGCAGGCGGACCCGATGGATGCGCGCGGTCATCGGCCGCACCTCCAGCAGGCGCGCGCCGACCTTGGCGGCACCATCCGGCTCGCTGTTGTCCCAGGCGATCACCATGTCTGAGTGCACGGCGGTCTGGCACGCCAGATAGGTACCAGCCTCGATTTCCTGCCGGGAAAAAACGTACTCCCGCTCCATCAGGGATTTGGGGCGTCCTTCGATTACCTTGATCTGACAGGTCTTGCACGCACCAACACGGCAGTTGTAGGGGGCGGGCATGCCATGCCGAAGTGCCGCCTCCAGAAGATTGCTGCCCTGCTCGATTTGCAGGGTCGTGTTGGCCGGCAGGAACCGTACTTCGAACTTGGCGGTTTCCTTCGGCTTCCTCTGGAACAAACCAAACATAGCGTCTCCCGTTCATTACTGCCTGCCATCGCCCTGCATGGCCAAGTGCACCGCGTTTATGAGGTTCGGCGCATTAGGGCCGGCGGAGAATAGCGTGCAAGCCTGCGGGGACAAATAGTCAGATCGGATGGGGTATTTAGAACTACGCCTTAATGACCGTGCCGGTCTGCTCATATCCATTCATGCCGAATGCGTAAAGAATCCGTCGACCGAATAAAGCGTCAAATCCGGCCGCGTTCTGCCTGACGTGGCTTTCTGCTCCAAATGGCATCCAGTTGATTCGAGAAGGAAGCAAAGCAATGAGCGTGGTACACATCAATTTGCCGGTTCCCCTGCGCAAACTTGCCAAGGGCGCCACTTCAATCGAGTGTCAGGCCAATACGGTCCTGGATGCTTTGCTGAAGCTGGACGAGATCGATGCATCGATTTCCGCGCGATTGCTCGAGGATGATCGCAGTGCCTTGAAGCGTTATATCAACGTTTATGTTGACGGAAAGCACATTTCAAAAACCGGCGGCCTGCAGACGACGCTTGCAAACAGCAGCAAGCTGGAAATCGTGACTGCATTTGCAGGAGGCTGAATTGAGCTACGAACAGCGTGCAGTCCATTTGCGAGCCGCGATCCCCGAAATTCCCGCCGAACAGGTGCTGGACATGCTCCGGCATGACGACGCGGTGCTGATCGACGTTCGTGATGCCGAAGAGGTGAAGGGCGGTCTGCCCGAGCCGGCGCAGCATCTCGCGCGCGGTCAGCTGGAATTGAACATCCATCATCTGGTCGACGACGTGCACCGCCCGATTGCGGTGATGTGCGCCAGTGGATTGCGTTCGCTGTTTGCGGCCGAAAGCCTGATCAACCTCGGCTACACCAAGGTGTTCAGCGTCCGGGGGGGCTTCAAGCAATGGAAGGATGCCGGTTTGCCGACGCGCGTTCCGCAGCAACTGAGCGTCTTCGATCGCGAGCGCTATTCGCGCCACCTGCTGATTCCCGAGGTCGGTGAAAAGGGCCAGCTGCGTTTGAAGAGCAGCCGGGTGCTGCTGCTCGGTGCTGGCGGGCTGGGCTCGCCGGTGGCGCTGTATCTGGCCGCCGCCGGTGTCGGCACGCTGGGCATTGTCGATCCGGACGTGGTCGAGAGCAGCAATCTGCAACGCCAGGTGATCCATGGTGAAGACCAGCTGGGAAAGCTCAAGGTCGACTCGGCCGAAGCTGCGATCCATCGGCTGAATTCCCAGATCAAGGTGATCAAGCATCCTGTGCTGCTCGATGAAAGCAACGCATTGTCATTGCTGCAGGACTACGACCTGGTCGTGGATGGCTCCGACAACTTCAAGGCCCGGTATCTGGTCAACGATGCCTGCGTCAAGCTCGGCATTCCGAATGTGCACGGTGCCATTTACCGTTTTGAAGGCTATGTCACGACGTTTGCAGCCTCGGACGAGGCGCCGTGCTATCGCTGCATGTATCCGGAGCTGCCGCCGCCGGAAATGGCGCCTTCGTGTGCCGAGGCCGGTGTGCTCGGCGTGCTGCCGGGTGTGATCGGCCTGCTGCAGGCAGTCGAAGTCATCAAGCTTCTGCTGGGTATCGGTCGCAATCTGTCGGGAAAAATGCTGCGGGTCGATGCGCTGAACAATGAATTCTCGATGCTCGATATCGACAAGGCCGAACAGTGCCTGTGTTCGCATCACCGGGACGAAATCCAAATCAAACCGATCGAAGCCTTTGCCTGCGCGATTTAACCCCGGACCGCCAATTCAATCATGACTTTCTACAAGATGCTGATCCTGGTCCACGTCATTGCCATGATGTCGTGGATCGGCGCGATGTACTTCAATCTGACCTTGCTGTTTCCGATGTACAAATCGCAAGGCGGAAATAGGTATGCCGATCTGATGCAGGCGCAGGGTACGCGGGCGGCGCCATTGCTCTATTTGCTGATCGTGCTGACATTGATGTCCGGTATTGGCCTGGCATTGCTGGGGAGTCAGCCTTTTTTTGCCCCTGAGGCAATTTCAAAAACGATCGGTCTTCTCTTGATGGCCGGCTGCCATCTCTATGGCAGCCTTGTATTGTGGCCACGTGTCTTTTTTGCCCTTGATTCGGAAAAGGAAAGTCTTTTCTCCGTCTATCGTCTCTCCATGTTCATCAGCGCGAGCCTCGGTACTGGCGCAATCGTTGCTAGCTATCTCTGGAAATAATTTCATATGAACAACAACGAAAGCTGTTATCTGAATCCGGACCGGGACTACTTGCTGCGGCACGTGCAGCTGAACAAGACCATGGTACGCGGCGAGGGTGTCTATCTGTATGACGAGGACGGCCACCAGTACCTCGACTTCCTCGCGCAGTACGGTGCGGTGCCGTTCGGCCATAACCCCGAGCAGGCTTGGGACGCGCTGTGCGCCGGCCGCGGCGAGCCGTCGATGGTGCAGCCGTTTTATACCCGCGCAGCCAAGTCGCTGGCGCAGGAGCTGGTGTCGCTCGAACCCGAGTTCAATTTCAGCTACGCGGTGCTCAGCAACAGCGGCGCCGAGTCGGTCGAGGCCGCGCTGAAGCTGGCGCGGGCCGCCACGGGCCGCGAAGTCATCATCAGCCTGTGCCTGGGCTTCCACGGCAAGACCAGCGGCGCGCTGACGGTCACCGGCAACCCGGTCTACAGCGAGCCCTTCCTCGTCAGCACTGCGCAAAGCGTCAAGGTCGAGCCGGAGGATTTCGAGCAGCTCGAACGCGCGTTTGCCGAGCACGAGGTTGCCGGCTTCATTTTCGAAACCGTGCTGGGCGAGGGCGGCATGCAGCCGCTGTCGGCCGAGTACATCCAGCACGCTGCCGCGTTGTGCAAGCGGCACGGTGCCATGCTGATCGCCGACGAGATCCAGACCGGTCTGGGCCGCTTGGGCGAATTCTTCTCGATCAAGCGGGTTCCCGGCGTCCGTCCGGACATCATGTGCCTGTCGAAAGCGCTCGGTGGCGGACTGGTGCCGATCGGCGCGACCTTGTGTACCAAGGGCGCCTGGAGCGAAGCCTTCGGCATGTATCACAGCTCGACCTTCGCCAATAACCAGGTCGCATGCCGTGTTGCCCTGTCGACGCTGGCCAGGCTCAAGGAAAACGACCGTGCGCTGATGCGCCATGTGGATTCGATCTCCGCGTATCTCGATCAGGCTCTCGAGACGCTGGTCGGCCAGTATCCCGATGTGTTCAGCCAGCACCAGGGCACGGGCCTGATGCACAGCCTGCGGCTCAAGCCGTTCTGTGGCGCCGAGAGCTACTTCCTGGCCCACGCCAGCATTCAGGGTTATCTGGTACCGCTGATCTGCGGTTATCTCGTCAACGTCGCACGCATCATCGTCGCGCCGCTGTTCAACCGCCAGGATCTGCTGCGGATCGAACCGTCGCTGATCATCGAGCGCGAGCATATCGATCGCCTGATCACGGCGCTGTCCGAGTGCGCGCTGCTGATCCGCAACAAGCAGTTCTCGTCGCTGTTCGCCTACGTGGTCGGCCGTCAGCCCGAGGAGATCAGCTATTCGTGCAAGCCGCCGGTCGCGCTGCCGATGGAAGCGTTGCGCGAACCGAACGTCGGCGGGGACCCCGAGCGGCTGGGCAGCTTCGCCTTCCTGATCCATCCGACGTCGGCCGAAGATCTGCTCAACATCATGCCGCGCTCGATCATCGATTTGAACGAGTCACACAAGCTTGAATTCCAGCAGTGGATGGCCAGCTGGTTCTCGCGCCGCTACGAGCCGGCACCGGTATTCCACGCACCGCGCATCAAGTCCAAGCTGGGCGGCTATGTCGAAGGCTGGCTGATTGCCTGCCCGTTGCCCCCCGAGCGCATGATCCGCCTGCCCAAGCAGCAACGGATGAAACTGCTGAAGCAGTATGTCGAGGCAGCCAAGTCGGTCAACGCCGACATCATCGGTCTGGGCGCCTTTACGTCGATCATTTCACGCGGTGGGATGGATATCGTCGGCGAGGGCATTCCGATCACTACCGGCAACAGCTTCACCGCAATCGCGAGTGCCGAAAGTCTGCACAAGGCGCTGGTTACGACCGGGAAGCAGTCGGGCGACAGCCGTATTGCCATCGTTGGCGCGGCCGGGTCGGTCGGCCGGCTGGCCGCGATCCACCTCGCAACCTACTACGCCTCGCTGATCCTGGTGGGCAACTCGGCAAACGCGCAGGCGCTCGATCAGCTCGGCGAGATAGCCGGCGAAATCTACGCACAGGCCTTGGTGCAGATGCAGCAGCATTCAACGTCGGGGCTGGCGAACTATCTGCGCGAGCACCTGCTCGATCGCCAGACCGTGATGGCGCGTTGCAACCAGATGCTGCTGAGCGACGGTGCACCCGATTACCGTGCCGTGCGGCAACTGATCGAGTCGCACCTGCCCGGCGCCGCGCCGATCGAAATTTCGGTCAGCATCGAATACGCGATGCGCAATGCCCATGGCGTGCTGTCGGCCACCAGCGCCGGTCACAGCTTCATCGAGCCGGCATGGTTGCGGCAGTCGGCTGTCGTCTGCGACGCGGCCCGCCCGCCCGATCTGAAGGACAGCGTTCGCGAAGAGCGCCCCGACGTGGTGGTGTTCGAAGGCGGTGTGGTGCGTTTCGTCGAGCCCTACCGGTTCGGCCGCGCCAACATCCTTGGCTTCTGTCCGACGCTGAACCTTGCCTGCCTGTCGGAAACCGTCGCCCTGTCGATGAGCGGCGTGAAGCAGTCGTACAGCCTTGGCAACCGGATTCCCTACGATCAGGCGCTGCGCATCTACCGGCTTGCGCTGTCGCACGGTTTTTCGGACTGCATCGCCACCACCGAAGGCGAGCTGGATTTGCGCGTGCATCACCTTGAAACGGAAGGTGCGCTGCTATGAGTGCGCAGGCCGTTTACCTCGGTGCATTGCGGCGCGCCTATTTCTCCGACCACAGCGTCCTGTTCTACGGCGTGCTGTCGGTGTGCTGCGCGGCTGCCGCTGTGACGCAGCTGCCGTGGTCGCAGTCGCTGCTGTGCTTCTTCATCGGCTGGTGCCTGTACCTGCCGGAGGAGTACTTCAGCCATGTGGTGGTCTTCCACGGCAGGATTCCGCGCAACGCCTTTCTGTACCGGCTGCTGTACCGGCTGCATCTGGGGCATCACGACAAGCCGCGACGGCTCGACCTGCTGTTCACCCCGGTGTGGTACACGCTGCCGGCGTTGCTGCTCAATGTCGTGCTGTTCTACTGGGTCAGTGGTGACGTCTGGCAGGCCGCGGCGCTCAGCGCCGGGCTGATGGCCGGCTACCTGATGTTCGAATGGTGGCACCTGATCGTCCATTCGCCGTACGAGCCCGGACCCGTTTTGCGCTACATCCGTCAGCAGCACATGGGCCACCACCACTGGAACGAGAAGCGCTGGTTCACGATTACTCCGGCCGCCCTGGTCTTCGACGTGGTGTGCCAGACCGGCGGCAAGGTACACGACGCGCCGCGCAGCAAGAATCCGCCGACGGCAGGGCTGGACGAAGACGATGCACGCCTGGTGCGTGCACGTGACCACTACCGTTTCAGCAGCGACTGGAACGAGAACGAATCGGCGATCTGGCAGCTGGTCGGCCAGCAATCATCGCAGTGATGGGACAGGAACGATGCTCAACATACTTGAAGACTTCAAACTCCAGGTCAACGCAAACCCGCAAATCCAGCGCATTGTCAAAAGCTGGGATACCGATATCGTGCTCGAAGAAAACGATACGGCGACCAGTTACTGGATGAATATCGATCGCGGCCAGATCGGCCAGATCCATCTCGGCGATATCGCCAATGGCAACGACAATCCGATCCGTATCGTCGGCGACGGCGCGACGCTCCGCGCGGTATTCGAGGGAAAAATCAACGGCATCCGGGCCAACAATGACGGATTGCTCGAGATCTATGGACAGATGAATGATCAGGTCAAGCTCGACGCGATTGCACTGATCCTGTGGGGAATCTGAGCGTGAAAAACGCTTTTGATGTCCTGAGGTTGTGCGCCATTGCGGTGGGCATGGCCATCACCATCAGTTGCAACACGGTGCTGGTCTCGCTGTTCCCGTTCGTGCAGGGGTCGGCATTGTTCGCCGCGCTCGGCATTGCCGGGCTGTGCATGGGCGTGATTGTCCTGTGCTTTACCGAGCTGGCATCGCGCTTTCCGGGAGCGATTGGCATCCGGGCATTTACCAAGGCGGCATTCGGCAACCGGTTTTCGCTGAGTATCACGCTGTTCTACGTCGTGATGATGATGATGATCGGCGGTCTTGAGGGCTATCTGTGTTACTTGCTGCTCTTGCAGGTCCTGTCCCCGCCAATTGCCGTGCTGGTATTGCTCGTGCTGGTCCTGTCGATACTGATGGTCAACCTGTCCGGCTATGAATTGTCGTTGAACCTGCAAATCGCCATTACCGTCGCCGTCGTCACGCTCATGCTGGTGCTGGCCGTCATGGCCTTTGCCGAGCCCGCAACCGGGACTCATCCGGCGGTGGCACCGACCAGGATTGACGGCTTGCTGGGCGCCGTGCCGCGTGCGCTGTTCCTGTTTGTCGGCATCGAATGGGCCGTCATGCATGTCTCGCGTCACGATGCGTTCCGCCGGACGCTGCCGATCGCACTGATCATTTCGGTGGCCACGATCGCACTGCTGTACGGCACTTTTGGCGCTGCCCTGCAAAAGCATTTCGTTGCGGCCGAACTGGGCAGCCTAGCGCTGCCTCACCTTGAACTGGCCCGTGTCATCGCCTCACCGGCCGCACTGTGGCTAGCGACCCTGGTCGGTTTGCTGGCCGTGCTCAGCTCGTTCAACGTGGGTTTGTCGGGTGCCGCGCGCATTCTGTACAGCCTGGCGCGCGAACGTGAAATTCCGGCTTGGTTCGCGCAATTGCACGGGCCGAGGCTGAGCCCGAGAAACGCCATGCTGTTCATTTCGGCAGGCGTGATGCTGATGGCGCCGCTGATGGCAGCACCGGTACTGAATACCTCGCTGAGCCGTCTGTTCAGCGCTCACCTCGTTGCCGTTTACGCGCTGATTCTGTTGGCCTGGCTGAAAATCCGCCGGCAGCCGGATCGGCGCGGGGTGAAGCAACCGCTGCATCCGCTGATTGTCTGGCCCACGATGCTTTTCCTTGCCGTCATTGGTGTCGGTGTCATTGCCGAGCCGGAGGCAAAAATCGCACGCCTCATCCTCCTGGGTGAATTGGCAGTCATCGGCGCGATTTGCACCTATCTGTACCGTCCTACTTTGATAAAAGCCTGAGGAAACCGAAAGTGATTGAATCCGTTGCTGCTGAATCGCCGAGCAAGAGCGTTACGTCTGAGGTTTTGGCTCAGGAGAAATTCGTTGCCGACGACTGGGATCCGTCCCGTTTCGATGTCCAGCACTGGCTCGAGCGTGCACCGTGGCGCACGCTCAGGGATACGCGTTACGGCATTCGGCCAGATATCGGTGTGACCCACCATGCGGTCCATGACGACAAGCTCGTCAACCAGATCTACAAGCTGGACATTGCCACGTTCCTGACCGCTGAACGCGTCTCCTATACCGGCATTGCCAAGCTCATGCAGCACGCGCCCGATGAGGCTTCGCAGGTTTTCCTCGCGACGCAGACGGTCGACGAAACGCGGCATTACGAAGTGTTCTGTGAGCGTTTGGCACAGTTCGGCGTCTCGCCGCAGCAGCGCGACCAATTGATGGAAGACATGACGACGAAGGAGTTGCGTTCCTTCTATGACCTGATCCGCGAACAGGTCGACAAGGGTGATTTTGCCGCGGCGATGATGGCGCACAACATCATTCTCGAAGGAATGGCCTATCCGATTTACCGTTACGAATCGGCCTACTGGTCGGTCTTCGACCCGAGCCTGTCCCAGCTGATTCGCGGCGCATTCTCGGACGAAGTCCATCACGTCCGCTTCGGCGAGGCCATCATCAGCCGGTATACGAAGCTGGGCGATGCGTCACGCAACCGGATGCAGCGGCTGGCTTCCGAATTCCACAAGCTGATGACCGACGTCTTCGAATCTTCCATTCAGCACTACATCCACCTCTATCAGCTGGTCACCGACCAGTACATGGAAGAGGTGGGCGATATCGAAATCTTCCAGGGCAAGAAAATTCGTGATGTTTCGGAAAAGGATCAGGCCTACATCCTGATGGAGCAGATCCAGCAAGAGCATCAAAACCGGATGCAGCGCATCGGCTTGTAACCCACAGAAGCTCAATTGCCATGTCACCTTATATCGCGTTCTTCCTGCCTGCGCTGACGTGCTACGGAACATATGCCATGTGGCCGGGCGCCTATGGCGGCCTTGCTTTTGTCTATGCGGCCATCGTGTTCATTTTCGGCGCCATTCCGCTGGCCGATTGGGTGGCAAGCCGGGGTACGAAGGATGGCGCGCGCGCGGCGACGGTTCGCCCGATCAGCGAGGTGCTGATCGTGGCGATGAGCCTGCCTTTGCAGATCGGCAATATCTTCTTTTTTGCCTGGTATGTGACGACCCATGATCTGAACGGCTACGAGGCGGCTGCCTTGCTGTTCATTGCCGGCATTTTTTCCGCCTTGTACGCGCAGAACCCTGCCCATGAACTGATTCACCACCGTAACCGTCTGGAGCGGGTGATCGGCATCCTGCTCTTTTCGACCAGCCTTTATTCCGGTGCAAAACTGGCCCACGTTCACAGCCATCATCTGCTTGTGGCCACCGACCGCGACCCCACCTCCGCCAAGTACGGGCAATCGCTGTACGGCTTTCTGCCCAAGGCGATTGCGGTGAACCTGTTCGGCTGGTGGGGCAGGAAAGGGGACGGCTTCGTCAAGGTGCCGCTGTTCCAGCGCCGGATCGTCTGGGAAAACCTGTTCGGTTATGCAATGAGCGCGATTTGGGCTGCGCTGATCTTTTCACTGTTCGGTGCAGTAGGGCTGGTGTTTTTCCTGCTCCAGTCCATGATCGGCATTCTGGTCCTGGAAATGATGAATTACATCGGCCATTACGGGCTGGAACGGCGTGTCGATGCAGCCGGCCAGATGGAGACGGTGACTGCTTGCCACGCTTGGGACTGCGATCTGCCGTTCAGCAATCTGGTGCTGATTTCGGTGCAGAAGCACGCGGATCACCACGTCAACCCGAACAAGCCGTACGGCGAATTGCAATGCCTGCCCGACAGCCCGCGCTTGCCGCTCAGCTATCCGCTGCTGTTCATCCTGACGCTGATGCCTGGCCTCTGGCGCCGGCTGATCCATCCTCGGCTCGATGCATACCGTGCTGCGCATGGTCGCGATGACAATCGATCGGGAGGAGGATCGCCGAGCAGTACCCCGGTCGAACTGAGTTTCGCATCGCCGGAGCTGGATTTCGGGCGCTGCGACCCGGCCCGCTGGAATGGCGGATCGGTCGTCAAAAGCCATTTCTGGAACACGATGTCGAGCTTGCTGCCCAATATCGAGTTCTGTGCGATTCGCAGTCTGATGCCTTTGGCTTCGCAAATTCATGATGGCAAATTGCAACGCGAGGTCCGGCAGTTCTGCGATCAGGAAGCCAATCACGGCACCGTGCATTCCCGGTTCAACCGCGAATGCCTGCACTTGGCCTATCCGGCGCTTGCAAGCATGGAAGATTGGGAGCGCAAAGTCTTCTCGTTCTTCTCGCGGGTACTGCCCCAAAACCTGTTCCTGTCCCTTTTTGTCGCAGTGGAGCACTGGACCGCAGCATTCGCACAGTATGGACTGGACAATATCGACGAATGGTTTCCCGACTGCGATCCGGTAATGCTGAAACTATGGGAATGGCATGCGGTCGAGGAACTGGCGCACAAATCGGTGTGCTTTGATATTTACCGATACCTGGGTGGGC
Organism: Jeongeupia naejangsanensis; assembly: GCF_016865585.1. Classification (GTDB taxonomy): domain Bacteria; phylum Pseudomonadota; class Gammaproteobacteria; order Burkholderiales; family Chitinibacteraceae; genus Jeongeupia; species Jeongeupia naejangsanensis. Next base: position 26,102 of record NZ_JAESND010000008.1, read on the forward strand.
GCTATTTCGGCATGGTTATCGGCATGTTCATCCTGTTGGGTACCGTCATGCTGCCCGGCATCATATTGCGGCTTGGTTATCTCCTGTGGAAGGATGCACCGCTATTGAAACTGTCAACGTACGCTTCGCTGCTGAGTTACCTGTTCGGCTGGCACGGCATTTTTACCCGGACGACATCGGATTTTCTGAAATATTTCAGTCCGAGCTACAAACCGTGGGATGTGGATAGTCTGCCGCTGATCAACGCATACCTGCAAAAGGAACAGGCAGAACCGGCCTTATAAAATCTTGGCGATGGCTTGAGTTCTGTTGCAAACCTGAAGCTTGATCAATATGCGCTGAACATGATTTTTTACCGTTGATTCGGCAACGCCCAGAATATAGGAAATCTCGGAATTGGTTTTTCCGAGCCGAATGAACCCCAGGATTTCCCGCTCACGAGGTGTCAGCGTGCTGATCGACATATTCTTGTTTTGCTGGCTTTCGTCGAAGGCGAGGCGGTTCAGCACGCCGTGCAGGATGGCCGTGACGACGGACAGTCCTGTCCGGAGTGCGTCGTGATTTTTGGCATCCAGTGCAATTTTGGGATCGGTGACGCAAACGTAGGTCAGGGCACCATCTCGTGCTTCAAAGTTGGTTGAGCCAACGACCAAGGAAACCCCTTTTTGCCTGAACAATGAATGCCAAAGGGCATCGTCATCGCCCGAAGACAAATCATGCATGATCGGGGCCTTGGCATGATGCGACTCGTTGAGCAGTGGCATCGTCAGAAACTGGTCCTTGATCTCGAGTGTCTTGATCAGGATGTCGGGGAAGTGCGGGGAAACAAAATATGGCGTCATCGACAGGTTTGGCATCATCCGGCCAAACCCGATGAAGACGCTGCTGGCGCCACAATGCTCCAGGAAATGGGAGTTCGCCCATTGCGCCAGCTGCTGCCTGTTACTTATCTGCGTCAGTCGGTCGATGACGCCTAGCATATTCATATTGTACATTTGTGTATCTGTCAGTTTCTTGTGATCAGGAAGTCATCCGCCCGAGGGCGAAACATCGTCTCCACGCGGTCTCCCACCAGCGTTGCGGCTGTGTGTCCCCATGAAATCAATCATTTATGAATGAAATTCATGATGGATGCGAATTAACGGACGAGACTCTTCCGTGATGAAGCGCTTGCGCTCCCCAATTTAGTGCTTACTACATTCTGATCAAGTATGCAACTGCAGCGTAATTGCTGGTGATGGTGATGGCAAATGTCTCGAATATGCTGTTGTAATTAAGCTGTCGGTCCATATTGGCATTCCATTGTCTGGTTATTTTATGACGTCCTTATATAACAACGCGTTACGTCATCTGCCGTTGGTAGGCGACAGAAGGTATGCGTTGTCAGAGAGGGATGCTGACGGTGGGACCGAGGGCAGGTAATCCGCAGCGCTGTGATTGCATAAGGATCTTCTGCGTTGAGGTTGTGCTTGGCTGCGCCCTGGCTTTGCACCAGCCCGGCCAGCCTCCACCTTGAAAAGGATCGACGACTTCGATCTTTTCGGGCTTTCCTGGCCTGAGCAGCCTGCAGAATGAGGCGGTTTACCTGACCGCTATCGACTTGCGAAGTCACGTGTCCTGTCGGCGCCGCAACTTCGAGAGAGCAGGCGTAGTCTGCGGTCAGCCGGACTCGAGGTAGAGAATCCGTCCGAGTCTGCCGAAAGCTGGGATGGCATGACCCGCCCGGCAGGAAGGCAGGAAAAGCTGCGGGCTTCGTCGCCACCAGCCTGGATTTCCGGAATGTTTTATTCCTCGTTCTTCAGCAGGCGGTCATTTGGCGCAATCTATACCACCGGAATGTTGTACCGACCGGGCGGTACTGAGCACTGTGTGTCCGGATAAATCTCGATTGCTCGTATTACCGAATGCCATGCCCGATATGGCTCGTCCGTTGCATGAGCAGATACCTCTGTCAGTCGAACAGAGTGCCGAAATTTCCGGCTCTAAATATATTCAATGGAAAAGGCCGTCAACCACAAGGTTGTGGTCTTTTCTTATTGCACCTGTTCGAAAGCCGGGTGGCCAATGCGAATGCGCCTTTCATTCCTGATGAAATGGCGAGGGTTCACAAGCAGACACAAGAGGGAGTCGTATGACAGCGTGCATGTTTGCACCGATTCCGCCTCAGCCTGGCGCGACGGGGCCAAGTCAGCATCCGGAAATCGGCTGAGGCTGGTCAGAAAACAAACGCTCGAATTGCACCGTCCGGCACCGATAGATGGATGTTCCTCTAGTTGTTGACTCAAATCTTACGTGATTCTTTTGTAATTTCAGCGTAAAAGGCGTTGATTGATCGAAAGAAGCCGCCGATTGCAGGCTGCCACAGTGTGTGAAGTGCATGAACAAACAGTGCAAATTCCGATTCTGCTTGTACTGCTGTGCACCATTCAGCATCAGCAAATGCGTCGTGCCACGCCTGTCGAGACTCAGCAAGGACGAAAGATCGCTTGACAAATAAACAACAGAAAATTTGATCAAAATTAACGGTATAACTGACAGCTATGACCATGTCGTAAGATCAATTCGGCAACTTCTTACTCTGGAGTTGTCTTTTTTTCTAAACAATCGTTTGCAAAAGGGTATTTAACTATGCGTTTGCTTTCCCTGAATGAAATGAATGCGGTGGCTGGTGGCGCTACTGAAGTGCGTCTGTCCTTTGAAGGCCCGGGTACCGACCTGACCATTCCGCCGACTTCTGGCGGCGGCGGCAGCACCGGCGGTGGCAGCACCGGCGGCAACCCCACCGAAGTGAAGTATTCGTGGGAAGCCTAATTCGGCCATTTCAGCGGGCAGATGCCGCTGAATAAATGACCGTGTGAAAGGGCCGGGCATGCCCGGCTCTTTCCCCATGAAAGTGGAAAGTCCCGGATTGTCGCCAAAGCACGGGCGAGCCCAAGAAGATTGTCCGGGTAGACCGCACATTACGCCAATCGAGGCGAGTTAAATTTGAACTCAATGTTTTCAGGTATCCGTCGGGTAGCTAAATAAAACAAACGAAGCAGCTTCTCTGATCGTGCAGTAAGGCAATAAATAAGCACGGGTTTGTTCGGATTGATATGACAGATTTGTATAGAAAAGAAGCCCTGGAAAATACGGACTCGCAGAACTTGGGGTCCATTGTGCTGGCACGCCCATTCGGACTTCGCGCCATTGCCATTGCAGCAGCCATTCTGATCGTTTCACTTGTGGCCATGGCCACGCTGACAAGCTATACCCGAAAAATTTCGGTGCAGGGTAGCCTGCAGCCGGATCATGGCGAACTGAAGATACTGGCCACGTCCAGCGGCATTGTGATGGAAATAAAAGCGCAGGAGGGCGTGAAAGTAAGGCCCAGGCAAACGCTATTTGCCATTTCCAACGAGCGCTTCGCCAAGGCGCCAGTACAGGCATCACTCAGCAAATCGGTCGAGGACAAGATATCCAGTCTGAACAAGGAACAGTTTCTGGATGCCGAGTCGGCAGTGAACAAAAGAAACACGCTGCGCGAAAAGCTGGTTGCTCTGAAAGGAAGCTATATGCTGCTTCAGGAAAAGCGTGAAGTGCAACAACGGAAGTTCGACATCATCAACCAGAGCTACAAGAAGCAGATCGAGTTGAAAGACAGTGGTTTCATCTCGGACATGGGGCTCAAGCAGAAGGAACAGGAGCTGATTGATCAGGAGGCCCAACTGGTTGATCTGAAAAAGGCGACGCTGGAACTGGACGCAGAAATAAAAAGCGTTTTGACCCAGGATCAGGCGCTGACCTTGGCCCAGAAAAAAGAAAAGGAAGAGTTGCTGCGGGTAATCGGATCTGCAAAGACGGATTTGATTCAGAGCGAAGCCAACCAGGAAACCAGCATCATTGCTCCTACCGGCGGCGAACTGGTTTCACTGTTGGTGATGAAGGGACAGTTTGTTGCTCCGGGACAGCTGCTGGCCAGCATCTATCCGGATGGTGCAACGCTTGAAGCCGTCCTGTATGTGCCGTCCGCCGCGATCGGATTCGTAAAGAAAGGCTCGGTCGTCAATCTGAAATACGACTCGTATCCCTATCAGAAGTTTGGATCACCCAAGGGGAAGGTCAAGAAGATTTCCAAAATTGCCATTGCATCCGGTGAATTGAAAAACGAGATGGTCAATCGGGGCTTCTTTTACAAGCTGATCGTCGAACTGCCGCGGCAGGATATTGAAACTTACGGTGTCATGTCCGAGTTGCGTGCGGGGATGGCCGTGCAGGCTGAAATAGAAGTGGAAACTCGCAAACTGTACGAATGGATACTGGATCCGATTTTTAGTTTGAAAGAAAGCGCATAAGATGAAACTGGACTTAGGCTTCAAATTGAGCCCCGCACATCATCTGCCGGTGATCTATCAGTCCGAGGCATCCGAGTGTTCACTGGCATGCCTGGCCATGATGGCGAGATATTATCGCTACGATATCGATCTGTACCATATCCGGAAGAAAATCAACGTAACCCTGAACGGGTTGACACTGGCTGGCGTCAATAGCGTCGCGATGGATCTGGGATTCAACAGTCGCGCGATCCGGCTGGATATCGACGAATTTGCAGAAGTCAAGTTGCCGATCATTCTGCACTGGGATTTCAATCATTATGTTGTCCTGAAAAGCATTCAGGGCGACAAGTTCACCATCCATGATCCGGCCGACGGCCTCATTGAACTGAGCAAAGCCGAATTCAGCAAGAAATTCACCGGTGTGGCGCTGGAACTCTGGCCCAGCAGCACGTTCGAGGAGAAAAAAGAACGGCAGAAAGTTTCGCTCGGATCGTTGATCGGTACCGTGGCGGGCCTGAAGGGCATCGTCGCAAGAATACTTCTGGTGGCCTTGGCACTCGAATTGCTATCACTGGTTGTACCGCTGTTCGGGCAGTGGGTCATCGATAATGTGATCCCCAGCAGCGATCGCGGTCTGCTTTTGATACTAAGTGCAGGGTTCGTCATTGTCTGCCTGATGGTCGGTACGGTTAAGGCCATCCGCGACTGGTACATCCTGCATGCGAGCATCCATATCAGTCTGCAATGGTCGGTCAATTTGTACCGGAAGCTGCTGAGCCTGCCGATCGACTTCTTTGAAAAACGAAACGCCGGCGATGTCGTTTCCAAGTTCCGCTCATTCAGAAGCATTCAGGAGACCATTTCCGGGGCTTTGCTCGGCGCACTATTCGATGGCGTCATGGCCATCGGCATGCTGATCTTGATGGTGGTCTACAGTCCGTCCTTGACCCTGATCACCGTGCTGGCCACGCTGTTGTACATAGCCATCCGGATTGCACTGATCTCGCCTTTGAAACAGGCAACCGAGAAATTCATCGTCACATCCGCAAATTCGGACAATCATTTTCTTGAGACCATTCGCGGTGTGCGCAGCATCAAGATGAACGGGATGGGAGATGCCCGGAAGTCGTCCTGGTTCAATCTGGCCGTGGATATGGCCAACGCGGAGGCGAACTCGAAGAAGCTGCACATACTTTACGATCTGGTAAACGGCCTGATTTTCGGGGTGCAGGCCGTTCTGGTCGTGGCGATCGGTGCGCAGCTCGTGATGAATCAATCCCTGTCGATCGGCATGCTGATTGCGTACATTGCATTCAGCAGCCAGTTCATCTCGCGTCTGGCTTCATTTGTCGATATGGTCGTTTCGATGAAAATGCTCGGCGTTCATTGCGAAAGGCTGGCCGATATTGCGCTCAATGAGTCGGAGGAGTATCAGGACATCGACAAGGTGGATCGGCACATCGACTCTTATTCGATTGCGGTCAGGAACCTGAGCTTCAAGTATTCGGAGAAAGACGAGCCGATCCTGTCCGGGATCAACTTCGATGTTGCGGAAGGCGAGTCCGTGGCCATTATCGGGCAGTCCGGTTGCGGAAAAACGACGCTGCTGAAAATATTGACCGGTATCCTGAAGCCGACGTCGGGGCAGATCGTCTTTGGCGATGTCGATTCGTCAAAAGTCAAACTGAAGCAGCTGCGCGGATTGGTTGCCGTGGTCATGCAGGATGATCAGCTGTTGTCGGGGTCCATCAAGGACAATATCGTGATGTTTTCGGCGCAGCATGATGGCGAAAGGCTGATCGAAGTTTGCCAGCTTGCCGGGATTCATTCGCAGATTCTCAAAATGCCAATGCAATACTACACATTGGTTGGCGATATGGGGACAACGCTGTCCGGTGGGCAGAAGCAGCGCATCCTGCTGGCAAGAGCGTTGTATCAGCAGCCCAAATTCCTGTTTCTGGACGAAGCGACCAGCCATCTCGATGTCGACAGCGAGCAGTGCGTCAACGAATCGATCAAAAGAATGCGTATTACCCGGTTGATCATTGCCCACCGGCCGGAAACCATCAGGTCGGCGGATCGCGTGATCGATTTAAGCCGCATCAACGAAGCCTTCAGTAAAGCGAGCAGCCATGTTTGAAGCATTTGCAACGTCCAGGTTTGTCACTGAAGAAAATACGCCGCTTTACAGGAATTTCTTGCCTGAAGCATCGTTCCTGAAGTTTGAAGCCTGCAGGCTGCGCAATGCCAGCATTGCATGGATCAACTTTGATCTGATGACCGAGCTGGGCATCGCGATTCAAACGACGGCGGACATCGATGCATTGAAGACGGCGTTGCTGGAGTCGTTTGCATACATGATTCCGAACGAGCGTGACGATCCGGCTGCATTCGATTTGAACGACAGACGCGAATTTCTGGCCGAACGCTATGGTGATTTCGGCGAGCAATGCAATGGTGGTGGCGTGCGCTGCGGGCTGAATGGCCACTTTCAATCCAAGGGAATCGGCCGATCGCTGCTGGTCGGCCGGCAGATGGACTTCTGGCATACCCATGGTGGCGCAACGATTGAGGAAGGCATTCGCGAAGCCATCTGGAGCGAGGTATTCAACCAGGAGTTGCCTTTCGGCGCGGTACGGATACTGGCCGTCATTGCAACGGGCAAATCGACGGCATTCGATTACGGTCTGCTCAGGAAGGAAGGGCAGACCGAGCCACCCGGCGGCCTGATGATCAGGCAGGCCAATCTCAGGCCTGCACATTATCAGCGGGCGCCTTTTTACAAGCCGCAGAAAGAGCTGGGTGCGCATTTCGTACATGACGCGGTTCGTACCGAGCAAGCGATGGCGATGATGAGCAAGGCATTGTCGGTGCCGGATGAAGCGCCATTTGATGAAGTCATCGGGGCATTGAGGGCAACATCGGAAAAATTCGCCAAGCAGGTGGCGTACTCCAGAATGCTGCGCCTTGCACACGGCTCGCTGACGCAGGGAAACATCGAACTTGGCGGGAAGTACATCGATTTCGGCACTTCATCGGCATTGAGTGGCTATGGCAACCCGATTCTCTCACGCGGTTTTCCTGCAATCTGGCATGAGGCGCAGCAGCTGGCCGGCAACGTAACGTCGCTGGTTTTTTACGCCAACAAGTACCTGAATCCCGATATCACGACCGATGTGCCGGCGATGTCGCTGGAGGTCGAGCGGAACTACAGCAAGCACTACGATCAGGGCATCGTGCAGGCTTCGCTTGTCATCGCGGGCTTTCCTTTGTCCGTTCTGGTCGAAAACGAACAGAGCACCGAGCTGGGGAATCTGATTGTTGCGCTCGCCAGGGACGGCACGCTGGACGACGAGCCGCTGGGGGCCATTCCCGATTCATTGGGGGGCTGTGACATTACCGGTTTCCTCAAGCTGGCTGCCAGTCAGGGGGAGGCACTAGCCGTCGATCAGTGCGCGAGTGATGTGCAGAAATATCATGCGATAGAAAGATTGGTAGAGCTGTATCGCGAAGTCTTTGCCGGTGCAAAAACGGTGATGTCGAGCATGGGTATTGCCGAGCCGGCGTTCAAGCGGTTGCTTGCCGGACGTATCGATCAGTTTGCGGCCGATTTGTCGGCGCTTTACCGGGACCGGTTGCAGGGCAACATCAATGAATTGATCGACACGCACCCGGTCGGTGATGAACTGCTTTCGGCCATGACGGCCTTTGTATCCGGCGTGCTGGACCAAACCATCCGTACACGTGCCTTCTGGAGCGAGTTCGAGTACTGCCGTCAATTCGTTACGCTGGTACCGGGTCTTGCGTATCGCGCGGAGATTTACAGCGCGCCAGGTTCACGCGACATTTTCCGATATGTGCTGTCCGACGGTTATTTTCCGAAAGATTGCTTGAACGACAATTTCCAGTTGAGGCATGGCAATCAGATCGTTCATCCCGTTCGTGTCGGAAAGCACTGGGTGGCTGATTTTGAAGTACCGATCGTGCTGGAGGCGCTTCTCGTAGAGGTGCCGCAGTTCAGTACCTGATACGGGTGATTTTCAATCAAGGCCGTTTTGTGCCAACTTCAGTGTTGTTCAATTTATTGCATGCCGGAGAGACCGATGTTGCAAATCAAGTTTGAGCCCGACTCTTTTGAGGAGGGGATTAGCCGGCAGGTCGGATTTGCAGCAAAAATCATGTCCGAGAACAAGAAATACATGCAGTTCCAGTTCGCGGCGATTCCGCAATGGATCAGGATGCCCGTACTGCATGAGCAGTGTAAGTTTTTCTTTGATGGCGGTGGCGATCCGGTCGGCTTCGTGACGTGGGCCATGGTATCGGAGAAGACGCTGGCAACCATTCTCAGAGACAAGGATTACATCCTGCATGCCAGCGAATGGAATGATGGCGAGATCATCTGGATCATGGATTTGTGTGTCAATCGCAATCACTTCAAGCCGGTGTTCCAGTACCTGAAAACATTCGATTTTGGCGGTCGGGACATTTATTCGGCAAAACGGAAGATTGATGGCTCTTTCATCAGAATGAAAAAATGGCGATAAAGTGTGCCGTCGCAGCGGCGCCCGATCAATTCTGGTCGTTGCTCGGGCAGTCGGTTGGTTCGGCCAGAATATTCCTGATCAGTACCCAGACGCATGGTTCGGGCAGCGATTACGCGCTGATGAGCCGCATCGTGAAATACCTGCATACCCGGCATGACTTCTCGGTGCTGTGTATGGCCAGCGGATTTTATGACGGTCTGAAAATAGAAGAGAACGCAGCGTCTTTGCCATTGCGATCACGGATCGAAGGGGCGCTTTTCCGCATGTATGCCAATGCCGAAGAGCTGGAAATCCTGTTCGACCATATCGAATCCAGTGCCGGTACGGGGAAGGCACTGCGTCTGGCCGGTGTCGATGTGCCGATGGGCGGGCACTATTCCAGGCAATGCCTGGTTTCCGAGCTGGTGGCGTATCTCGATACGAACCGCATTGACCGATTCGGGCTGGATGATTTTCTCGGGCTGTGTCAGGCGTATTTGTCGCTGGAACCGGTCGGGCATGCGGCGCGCAGGGAGATCATGCAGGACGGATTTTTCCGTCTCGACCAATCGTTGTCGGCTGAGGGTCTGCAGGGGGCTGATTTCTGGAGGCTGATGGTTGAAAACCTGAAGGCGCGCTATGCGTTTACCGAATTAGGGCAGTCGCGTGATCTGCAGATGGCCAACAATTTCCGCTATCTTTACGAATCGCGGCACAGCGGCGAGAAAGTCATACTGTGGGGGCATGCCTGCCATGATTTGCCGATGGAAGGCAATCTGGGCGGATTTGTGAAGTCATGGTACGGCGACGATGTGTATGTCTGCCATTTGAGCGGTCAGGACGGCCAAATCGTCAATTTCGAAACGGGCGGCACTTTCGAAATTCCGGCCGCAGCACCGGGCTTCATCGAGGAAAAGTTGTCGTCTCTCGGGTTCGACACCGCGCTGGTCACCGCCATGCCGGCCAGACTCGATTGCGCTGCCGAGGCCCTTGATCTGGACGACGACATTCAGGTCCGGTTGCTGGCTTACTCCTCGTCCTGCCAGTTGAACCGGGTTTTTTCCAGTCCGGATGAACGCGGGCTGATCGACGCCATCGTGTTCACCAGGGATATCGTCCCGACCAGGCAAATTCGGCGCTGAATGAGCCTGGGCTGCTTCGCGGGATGAGGCGAACGGGCTCCGGACGCGCGTGCGGCGCCCGGATTCAGGCCGATGCCTTGCCGCGACGGTCGGTAATCCACTGCTTCACCTCGACGGTGAACGTATCCGGTGCTTTCCGGTACATCCTGCGCGCCAGGTCGAGGATGGTATGCCGACCCAGCTCCTCTTCCATGCGCTGCTGGGCGCTGTCCATCACGGCGCGGACGCCGCAGGGGCCGTCACAGGCCCACGCGGGTGGCGTCTCGTCGAACAGGGCCAGCCGCTGCCGGATTTCGCGGCATTCGAACGCCGACTTTCTTCCGTCGATGGCCTGCACCACGTCCAGCACGGTGATCAGTTCGCTGGCGCGTGCAAGCCGGAACCCGCCACCTTTGCCTTCCGAGCTGACCACCAGCCCGGCGCGGGAGAGGCTGGTGAAAATCTTGGCAAGGTAGTCGTACGGAACATTCTGCAGTTCCGCCATTTCGCGCACGCTCATTTCACGCCCGTTGCCCTTGGCATCGACCATGTTCATCAGGCTGTGAATGCCGTATTCCACGCCGGAACTGTAAAACGCCATCGGAGGCTCCGCTCAGGTTCTGTCTGGCTGATGATAGCGCAGGTACTCAGAAAGATCTTGTCGGAGTTAACTCGGACATGTACAGTGGGAGTTGTCGGGGCCGGCTGGCCCGAATACGCGAAAGGACACACCATGAAGCAACGCATTCTGATCATCGGCAGCGGTTTTGCCGGCATGTGGGCCGCTGTCGGCGCAGCGCGTCTGGCACACCTTCAGGGCCGTGATGATCTGGAGATTGCCGTGCTGTCACCGCGGCCCGAACTTCGGGTCCGGCCGCGCTTCTATGAAGCGAATGTCGCCAGGATGACGGCGGATCTTCAGCCCCTGTTTGCCGCGCTCGACATCCGTTTCATTGCCGGTAGCGTCGAGCAGCTCGAGAGCCGGGAAAAAGCGCTCTGGTACCGCAATGCGCAGGCCGAAAAGGTCCGCATCACTTACGACCGGCTGGTGCTTGCCGGCGGCAGCCACCTGCAGCATGCCGGCGTGAAGGGCATGGCCGAACACGCGTTCGACATCGACCAGATGGAGACCGCGCAGCGTCTTGAAGACCACCTCGCCGCACTGGCAAAACAGCCGGACAGCACGGCGCGCAATACCGTGGTGGTCTGCGGTGGCGGTTTTACCGGCATCGAACTGGCCACCGAACTGCCGTCACGGTTGAAATCGCTGTTCGGCAATGAAACGAATACCAAAGTGATCGTAGTTGAGCGCGGTTCCGTGATCGGCGGGCGCTACAGCGAAGCGCTGCGCGAGGTAATTCGCGAGGCCAGCGACGAACTCGGGGTGGAATGGCGGCTGAATACCGGCGTCGAAGTGGTGGATGCTGCCGGCGTCACGCTGCAGGACGGCAGCCGCATCGACGCAGCTACCGTGGTCTGGACCGCCGGGGTCAAGGCCAGCCCGCTCGGCGACGCCTTGGCTGCCGATCGTGATCCGCAGGGGCGTTTCATCGTCACGCCGGAGCTGCGAATCCCCGGTCACCCGGACATCTATGCCACCGGCGACATGGCGCATGCCAAAACGGACGACGTCGGCAACACGGCGCTGATGACCTGCCAGCATGCGATCCAGTTGGGCAAGTTTGCCGGGCACAACGTCGCGGCCAGCCTGCTGGGCGTCGACCCGCTGCCTTACCGGCAGGTGAACTACGTAACCTGCCTCGATCTGGGCGCTTGGGGGGCGGTGTACACGGAAGGGTGGGACCAGCAGGTGAAACTGGTCCGTGACGAGGCGAAGAAGCTCAAGATCGCCATCACCAACGAACTGATCTATCCGCCTGCAGCCGATCGCGATGCCGCCTTTGCAGCTGCCGACCCGCTGGCGAAATTCGTCTAGTTTTTCTGCCTCGTACCCGAGCGCTTGATCACCCTGCCTGAGGTGTCATGCGCGGTAACAAAGGGAGTCCGGGACGCCGTGCAATGCGTCGCCCGGAGTCGACTGTTTTCCGCAGCGCTCCTGCCCCGGTTTCCGCACACCCGAAAACGGGGCTGCTCCGGGCGGCACAGGTGACTGCCACTCCGTACGAAGAACCGGCCGGACGCGGTTTACTCGACCGTCACCGATTTGGCGAGGTTGCGCGGTTTGTCGACGTCGGTGCCCCGTTGCAGCGCGGCGTGATAGGCGAGCAGCTGCACCGGCACGGCGTGGAGGATGGGGCTGAGCACGCCGATATGGCGCGGCGTGCGGATGACGTGGACGCCGTCCGACTCGCTGAAATGGCTGTCGAGATCGGCGAAGACGAACAGCTCGCCGCCGCGTGCGCGGACTTCCTGCATGTTCGATTTCACCTTTTCGAGCAGGCTGTCGTTCGGCGCGATCACCACCACGGGCATGTTGTCGTCGACCAGCGCGAGCGGGCCGTGCTTGAGCTCGCCGGCCGGATAGGCTTCGGCGTGGATGTAGCTGATTTCCTTGAGCTTGAGCGCGCCTTCGAGCGCGATCGGATAGTGGAGGCCGCGGCCGAGGAAAAGCGCGTGGTCCTTGGTGGCAAACTTTTGCGCCCAGGCGGTGATCTGCGGTTCGAGATTGAGCGCGTGCTGCACCGAGCCGGGCAGGTGGCGCAATGCGTCGAGGTAGCCCTGTTCGGCGGCGTCGTCGAGGCGGCCGTGTAATTTAGCGAGCGTACCGGCAAGCGCGAACAGCGCGATCAGCTGGGTCGTGAAGGCCTTGGTCGATGCCACGCCGATCTCGGCGCCGGCGCGGGTGTAGAACACGAGGTCCGAAGCGCGGGGAATCGCGCTTTCGCGCACGTTGCAGATCGACAGCGTTTTGTCGTGGCCAAGTGATCTGGCGTATTTCAGTGCCTCCATCGTATCCAGCGTTTCGCCGGACTGGCTGATGGTGACGACGAGGTGCGACGGGTTGGCGACGACGGTACGGTAACGGTACTCGCTGGCCACCTCGACATTGCACGGCACGCCGGCGATGGCCTCGATCCAGTAACGCGCGACCGATGCGGCGTAAAAGCTCGTGCCGCACGCGATGATCTGCACACCCTGCACCTGCGGCAGCAGGTCCGCCGCCCTGGGGCCGAACAGCGCCGGGACGAAACCGGCGTCGAGCAGCGGGGCTATGGTATCGGCGATCGCCTTCGGCTGTTCGTGGATTTCCTTCTGCATGTAGTGGCTGTAGGGGCCGAGTTCGAGCGAAGCGAGCGACACGTCGGACAGGTGCTCCTCGCGGGTGATCGCGGTGCCGTGGCGGTCGAACAGTTCGATGCCGTCGCGGCGGAGGCGGGCGGTATCGCCTTCTTCGAGGAAAATCACCCGGCGCGTTGCCGACAGCACGGCCGAGACGTCCGAGGCGATCAGGTTCTCGCCGTCGCCCAGACCGATCAGCAGCGGGCAACCCATGCGGGCGACGACCATCTGGTCGGGATGGTCGCGGGCGATGACGGCGATGGCGTAGGCACCGGTCAACTCTTGCGCAGCCTGCTGTACCGCACCGAGCAGATCGCCCGATTCCCGATAGTGGGCATGGACGAGGTGGGCGATGACCTCGGTGTCGGTCTGCGATTCGAACACGTAGCCGCGCGCCTTGAGTTCGTCGCGCTTCTGGTCGTGATTTTCGATGATGCCGTTGTGAACAACGGCGATCAGGCCGCCGGAAACATGCGGGTGTGCGTTCGGTTCGGTGACGCCACCGTGCGTGGCCCAGCGGGTATGGCCGATGCCCAGCGATCCGGTCAGCGAGACTTCGCGCGTTGCCGCTTCCAGCTCGGCAACACGGCCGACGCGGCGCACCCGACGGATTTCCTCATCCAGGACCGCGACGCCGGCCGAGTCGTAGCCCCGGTATTCGAGCCGGGCCAGACCGGCAATCAGTGCCGGGACCACATTGCGTGAAGAAATCGCGCCGACAATACCGCACATGAACCACTCCAGAATTTTGCGTTGCACAAAATTTATGCGATGAACGTCGATTTGTCGTTACAGAAAAACCCGCAAGCCGGTTGTCGGCCTGGCCGCGCAACCGATGGGCGGACGGTTTGCGCCGACTAGAGTAAAAACTGGACGGGACGGGACCCGCCCGGAGGCTCCGGCTTTTTTCCGGGGCGGGAGTTCGCATGGCCACACAGCTGCTGTCGCTCGGGATGTTCGGGGTGCGCCTGATGGACCGTATCCTTACCGCGCCTGCCGTGCTGCCGCACGAGCTTGCCGATGATCTCGTCGACGAGATCAACTACTACCTGCCCTGCACGCACGGCCGGGAACAGCGGATGCTGTTCCAGCTGGCCTGCGAGCTGCACGAGGCCATGGACGAGGCGTTTACCCGTGTCGACGGCCTGGCTGCACGCCACAGCACGATCGGCCTCGTCAATGCGCTGCTGGATCAGGCCCACGACCAGAGCCGCGATCCGCAGACCGAACCCTGAGGACGCGCAGCCGACTCAATCGCCGAGATGCGGGTCGCGCGCCAGCATGGCGTCGACGGCATGGCGGCGTGCCTTTTCCTTGTGCGCGCGGGCGCGATCGTCCTCGGCCAGTGCCTTGTAGAGCGAGAAGCACAGACCGACCATGATGAGCGCGAACGGCAAGGCCGAGACGATGGACAGGGTCTGCAGCGCCTTGAGGCCGCCCGAGAACAGCAGCACGACCGCCATCGCGCCGATGACGAAACCCCAGACGATCTTGATCCACGCCGGTGGATCCTGACGGCCCTTGGTCGACAGCATGCCCAGCACTAGATTGGCCGAGTCGGCCGAGGTGACGAAGAAACTCACGATGAGCGCCAGCGCCAGCACCGACAGAACCTGGGTCAGCGGCAAGGCGTTGAACATGGCAAACAGCGTCTTGGCATAGTCCTCGTGCTGGACCGCGAGCAGGTTGATGCCTTCCATCAGCTGCTGGTGGATTGCCGTGCCGCCGAAGGCCGAGAACCACAGGAAACTGACCAGGCTTGGGGCCAGCAGCACGCCGACGATGAATTCGCGGATCGTCCGGCCCTTGGAAACCCGGGCGATGAACAGGCCCACGAACGGCGCCCAGGTGATCCACCAGGCCCAGTAGAACAGCGTCCAGTCGGCCACCCACGAACCCTTGCTGAACGGGGTCAGCCGCAAGCTCATGTACGACAGGTTGTTGATGTAGCCGCCCAGCGTGGTGGTGAACGATTCGAAGATGAACTTCGTCGGGCCAAAGGCAAACACCGCCAGCAGGAGCAGGAAGGCGATGCCGATGTTGATGTTCGACAGCCACTGGATGCCGCGGCCGACGCCTGACAGCGACGAGGCGATCGCCAGCCCCATTGCGACGACGATGATGACGATGTGCAGCGAGTCGGTATCCGGCACGCCCAGCGCATGCGTCAGGCCGCCGCCGATCTGCAGCGTCCCCAGACCGAGCGAGGTGACTACGCCGCAGGCGGTGGCGATGATCGCGAGGATGTCGACCAGCTGGCCCAGCACGCCGTTGACCCGGTCGCCGAACAGCGGCCGGAATGCTTCGGACACCAGCGTCGGCAGACCGCGGTTGAAACTGAAATAGGCAATCGCCAGCCCCATGACGCTGTAGATCGCCCAAGGGTGCAGGCCCCAGTGGAAGAAGGTGTAACGCAAGGCGGTGCGTGCGGCGTCGGCGGTCAGCGCATCGCCCGATGGCGGGGTGGCGAAGTGGGCCAGCGGCTCGGCTGCGCCCCAGAACACGAGACCGATGCCCATGCCGGCCGAAAACAGCATTGCAAACCAGCTGATCCGGGAGAATTCGGGTTCGGCATCGTCGCCGCCGAGCCGGATCGAGCCAAAGCGGCCGAAGGCAAGATAGATGGCGAACAGCAGAAAGCCGAACACCGACAGCAGGTAGAACCAGCCGAAGCTGCCGATCGTGCCCGACAGCAAGCCCTGGGTGGTGGCGCTCATGCTGGCCGGCGCAATCACGCCCCAGGCGACGAAGCCCAGGGCGATGGCGAGTGAAACGATAAAGACCATACAACTCTCCGGTGAATGCTTCTTTTTAGGCTAACACCGGAGGTTGGAGGTCGATATGTCAATGTAAGCCATTGACGGATAAGACGTAATGAAAACGCCCCTGCAGGGCGGAGGCGTTCCGGCTTAGTTGGCGACCAACTGGCCACCTGCATCGCGGACCCGGTCGCCGGTGGCGAATGAGGGCTGCTGCGGGTAGCTGTAGGTGCGCTGGCTGCCGTCCTCGAACGAAACAACGACGTCGTAAACCACGGTCTTGCGGACCTGTTTTTCGATCTGGTGGCCGGCCAGCGCACCGCCGAGGGCGCCGACGATCGTGGCCGCCGTATTGCCGCGACCGCTGCCGATCTGGTGACCGACCACACCGCCGACGGCTGCGCCGGCAACGGCGCCGCCGCCACTGGCCTGGCCGGCTTCCTCGTGCGTCTGGATCGCGACGACGCGGCCGCAGCTGGCGCAGACCTGGGGGGCCGGGGCCGGACGGGATTCGGCCTGTTCCTGCGGACGCGGCGTCGGCTTCGGCTTGGGTTTCGGATGCGGCGTCGGCTTGGGCGTCGGGGCGGGTGTCGGTACCGGCGTCGCGGTGGGTTCGGGTGTGACCACCGGCGCCAGTGTTGCCGGGACCGAAGCGACGGCTGGCTGGCTGGCGATGATCATGACCGGTTCGCTGGCCACCGGAGCCGGAGCGGCACCGATCCAGCCCAGCATCTTGGCCGTGACGACGCCGGCGGCGACGATGACCGCACCGGCGGCGGCGAGAAACGCCGGGTGTGTTTTCGGGGCGTTCGACATACGGACAGTCTCCTGTGGGTTGTGCACCGATGATGCAGTAGCGCCCAGTCTAGCGTCAGTGACCCTGCCCACAGTCCGGCCCGGCACTTTTCACCCGATGTCAACGCATGCCGGCATCGCGTGACTGATGCCGGCATCACCGCGTTTCGCGCGCGTCCTCGTCCTGAGCCAGTTCGGCCAGCGTGTCGAACAGCCGTGCCAGCAGCGGCGGAATGCTGGCCTTGCCGCGCTGTTCGGCGGCTTCGGCGATCGCCAGTGCCATACCCGGTTTGGCTTCGCGACGGATCGCCCGGTGGATCAGTTCGGCGGTGTCGGGGAGCGGGCCGCGCGTCCAGTGCGCGGCCTCGCGGTAAACATCGTCGAAACCGTTCTCGAACAGATAGTGTTCGATGTCGCGCGAGGGCAGGACGGTCAGATGGCGGGCTTCGTCGCGGCCGTGCAGCAGCGCCCGCGTCTTGTTCGCATACATCCGGCCTGCGTCGTCGCCGTCGGTGATCAGGTGCCAGCGGATGCCGAACGCATCGGCGAACTTGATCAGCGGCGCCAGCCCGGCCTGGGCGAATTCGACGCTGCGGATGCCGAGCGCGCCGAGGTTGACGCCGTAGCGGCGCGCCAGCTCCGGCAGCAGCCAGAATTCCGTTTCGCCTTCGACCAGCAGCCAGGTCCGCGCGAACAGGCTGTTCGGGCGGTTGGCGCGGACATGGAATCCCACCTTGCGCGCATCCTGCCGCGACAGTGCGTCGCGGCCCAGCTGGTAGACGAACACCTTGTCGTCGCCGCGCACCAGCCGGCGCAGGCTGTGATGTGGGAAGCTGGCCAGCAGCTCTCCGCTGTTGGTGGTGACCAGCTTCTGGACCGGCAGTTGTTCGACCAGTCCCCACAGCTGGATCAGCTGGGTCGGATGCAGATGCGTTTCCGGGTCCTCGACCAGCAGCAAGGGCATTTCGCCGTCGTGCAGTCCGCTGGGGCCGCGCGCTTCGAGCAGGGAGCCGAGCAGAAACAGCAGCGCGAGCTGCTGGGTGCTGCTGCCCGCGCGGTTGGCGATGTCCAGCAGGCTCGCATGGTCGCGGAACGTGACCGGCGCAGCGGCAATGTCTTCGGCGAGCCTTTGCACCGATGGCTGGTGCAGGCGGTCGGCATGGCGCCACAGCAGTTCGCGCATCGCGGCGATGCCCTGTTGCAGCACGCCCGGGCCGACCTTGTGCGGCTGCTGCAGGAGCGCCTCGAACGTGCGCTGGACGGTCTCGGCCGGCGCTTCGCCGTTGTCGAGTGCAATCGGGGCGACGTCGTGCGGCGGCTGGGCCAGCCATTGCGACAACTGCAACTCGCGCAAGCGCAGCACGGGGTGGCGTTCGACCAGTTCGCAGGCCAGCGCATCCGCCTCCGGATGGCGGCGGACCTTCCCGGCCGGGCCGAGCAGTTCGCGCCGGACCACGACGTTGTTGCCGTCGCCGTTGCGGTGCGCAGCGATGCGCAGGCTGAGCCGCCAGCGGCGCTTGCGGTCACGCCAGGCCAGCGAGGTCAGCCGGGGCGACAGGGGCAGTGGCTGGGGTTCGTCGTCGCCGAAGGTCAGCGTGATGGCCAGCCATTTGGCGGCCACGCCGGTGGCGTCATGGTGGAAGTCGTCGACGTCGAAACGCGCACCGGCGGCGGCACCGGGGCCGAGGCAGCGGGCCAGCGCTTCGATCAGGCTGGTCTTGCCCCAGTTGTTTTCGCCGAACAGCACCGTCCGGTCGGCTTCGAGCGACAGTGCGATGCGGCTGATGCCGCGGAAATTGTCGACCTGCAGGTGGATGAGACGCATGCATGGCTCCGTGTGCAGCCTCAAGCATGGCGCGCCACGCCGCCTGCGGCAACGGGGGCGTAAAAAAGCCCGGCTTGCGCCGGGCTGAGCGGGATTGTTGTTCTAGCTTGTTATCAGAGCTTGAAGCGGCGGATCTGTCCGGCCAACTGGTCGGATACCGACTTGATCGACTGCGCCGCGTCGACAGTGCCGCGCGCTGCGGCCAGCGTGCCGTTCGACGATTGGGCGACTTCGTCGACGTCGTTGCGGATGGCCCGGCTGGCGCCGACCTGATCGGCCAGCGTGCGGCCGATGCCGTCGACGACCTGGGCGGTTGCCTCGGTCTCGGCGCGGATCGCCTTGACCGCCTCGCCGCCTTCCTTGGCCTGGCGAATGCCTTCCTTCAGCTGTTCGACCATGTCGTCCATCCGGGTCTTGGCGGTCTGGCTGCTGGTCTGCACGGCGTTGATGGTGTTGCCGATTTCCTGCGTCGCGGTGCTGGTGCGTTCGGCGAGCTTGCGGACTTCGTCGGCAACCACCGCAAAGCCGCGGCCCTGTTCGCCGGCGCGGGCCGCTTCGATTGCGGCGTTCAGCGCCAGCAGGTTGGTCTGGTCGGCGACGTCGCGGATCACCGCGATCACGGCCGAGATGCTGCCGACGCGGGCGGCGAGGTCATCGATGCTGGTTTGCGTATCGCCGACCGATTGCTCGGTTTCGGTCAGCCGCGCCACGGCGGCCGAAATTACCTGCTGGCCCTTGGCCGAAATGCCGGTGGCCGATTCGCTCTGACGGCGTGCGGTGTCGGCTTCGGCTTCGGCGCTCTGGGTCTGCTCGGCGAAGCGCTCCGCGGTCTGGGCAATGCGGCGGGCGGCGTCGCCCTGTGCCTCGACCAGACGGTTGCTGCCTTCGGCCTTGCCGACGATGTCGTCGCTGGTCCGGTGCAGCGTGCCGACGGCCGACTGCAGTTCCTGCATCACGCCACGCAGCGCGTCGCGCATTTTCAGCACCGAGCCGTAAATGCTGTTCGGCGCGACGTTGCGGGTCGTCTGACCGGCAGCGAGGTCGCCATCGGCAACGCGTTGCACCAGCTTGAGGACTTCGCCGGGTTCGCCACCGAGATCGCGCAGCAGACGGGCCACAGCAGCGAGCATCAGCGCGGCGACCAGACCGGCGACGATCAGGCAGACGATGACCTGCCAGCGGGCGCTGGCCCAGAAGCGCGCATCGGCTTCGGCCGAGCTGACGCCGGTACCGACGATCCAGTGCCAGCGCGGCGTGCGCTGCGCGACCGAGACGAGGTCGACAACCTTGCCTTCGCGTTCGCTGGTCCACGGATACTGCGTCAGCGCGCCGCCGGACTGGTCGAGCGCTGCAGTGGCGATCGCACCGACGCTCTTGCCCTGCGCATCCTTGAACTCGTTGAAACTGGTGCCGTGCAGCTGCGGGTCGAGCGGCGTTGCAACGAAAGTCAATTTATCGTCGGTGACATAAACGTACTCGGATTTGTGGTATTTGTTCTCGCGCAGAATCTGCGTGGCGATTTTCTTGGCTTCGTCGTCGCTGATCATGCCGCTCGCCGCAGCGCTTTCCAGCTGGGCGATCGTGTTGTAAGTGCTCTTCATCAGCTGTTCGATGCGGGCGCGGTTGTCGAGGTTGGCTGCATGACGCATGGTGAACAGGCCGGCGAACATGACGCCGAGCAGCGCGACCAGGACCAGAGCTGACAAGCTCCAAGCTTTTAGACGCAAAGTCATCGAGTACTCCGTTTGAAACGACGAAAACGCTGTAAGCATACCGTGAAATAAATCAGAAAAAGCTTATTTGGATCAATTGCAGACCATTGGTCTTTTTCGCGTGGCTGCAGCGCAACAATGGCCGCGTACCGGGCGCGCGAAAACGCGGGGCGCCATTCGCCGGATTCGTCGATCCGCGAAGGCCGGAATACATCACAAGGGGTTGTATGAAAACAAAAAATTCTTGGGTCGAGCCTGCGATCGCCACGTGCGCCGTGGTGCTTCTGCTGGCCTTGTCGTACCAGATCCTCGCACCGTTCATTGCGGCGCTCGTCTGGGCCGGGATTCTGGTCTACGCAAGCTGGAAACCTTACTCATTGCTGTCGAAGTGGATGCGCGGCAACCGTTTGCTGCCGGCTTTGCTGCTGGTGGGGACATTTGCGCTGGTGGTCGTGGTGCCTTTGGTGATCGCCGGGGTCGAACTGGCGGGCAATATCGACGGCATTTCGCACTGGCTGCAATCGCACATCGAGGCCGGGCTGCCGCCATTGCCGCATTTCCTGACCTCGCTGCCCTGGTTCGGTCCGAAGGTGTCCGAGTTCTGGAACGCACTGGCGCAGGGTGATCCGGAAGTCGTCAATCGCCTGAAGGAGTGGCTCAAGCCCATCGGCAGCGTGCTGCTGCTGTTCGGCAAGGCTATCGGCAGCGGACTGATGCTGATGCTGATGAGCCTGGCGTTCGCGTTCTTCTTTTATGTCGGTGGTCACGAGATCGTCCGCTGGTTCATTCGCGTGCTGAACAAGATCGGCGGCAAGCGCGCCGAGGAGTTGCTGATGATCGCCGCGGGTACCGTGCGCGGCGTTGTCTACGGCTTCATCGGTACTGCACTGGTCCAGGGCGCGCTGGCGTGGTTCGGTTACTGGCTGGTCGGCGTCGAGAACGCTGCGGCCTTCGGCCTGGTCAGCTGCTTCCTGTCGCTGATTCCGGGCGGCCCGAGCCTGCTGGGCCTGCCGGTGGCGTTCTGGCTGTACCAGCAGGGCGATACCGGTTGGGCGGTGTTTCTCGGCATCTGGATGGTCGCGGTCGTCAGCATGGCCGACAACGTCGTCAAGCCGCTCTTCATCGGCAAGGAAAGCAATCTGCCCTTCGTGCTGATCCTTGTCGGCGTGCTCGGTGGTGCGCTGGCCTGGGGGGTACTCGGCGTATTCCTCGGCCCGACCCTGTTGGCGGTCAGCTACGCGCTGCTGCACAACTGGGCGGCGCGACAGATCGAGGAAGAAGCTGAACAGGACGCCAAGGCAAACGATACGGCGTCGTGAGTGCCAGTCCGGCCTAGGCCGGCTGCGGCGCCAGCCGGTGGTCGAGCGCGACGATCAGCAAGCCGGTTGCGGCGAACGCGAATGCGAACGCCGCCGCGTTCCACAGAACCGGGCCGTAGCCGTAGCTTGCGACGTTGAAGAAAGGGTAAGGATAGTGGGCCAGCAATCCGCCCCGGATCAGCACGTAGCCGAAGTAGGCCACCGGCCAGATCAGCCAGCGGAACGCATCGCGCCAGCGTAGCGTTCCGGCCGGTGCATAGCCGAGCCAGTAGCAGAGATAGGCGGCGGGCAGGACGTCGTGCAGCAGCAGATCGACGACGAATTCCAGTCCGCGCGGCGCCCACAGGTGCCGCAGCAACACTTCATAGGTAACCGCAACGACCAGCACGTAGACGAGGCTGGCCGCGCGGACACCGGGCCGCCACAGCCAGCGGGCCAGCCGCCCTTGCGGTCCGAGCCAGGCCGCCGTCAGCACCAGTGCTAGCAGCAGCATGCTCAGGTTGGTGAAGAAATCGAAGAAACGCGATAGCGCGGCAAGCAGCGTGTGCCCCTGCGCCAGCTCGGCCGACACCGTCAGCCCCAGTCGCGCGAGCACGGCAAACCATGCTGTCAGCCCCAACAGCAGTTCAAGGCGGTTGGCCCGTGATCGGGCCGTGGACGAGGGGCGGGTCATTCGGCGTGTTCGGTTTCTTCGGCGCGGCAAGCGGGGGGCGATACCGCACCGGTTCTACCGTCTTAGCGCCGATTGCCGGTGGCGGCGAGCCGCAAGCCGGATCGACCGACTGCCGGTCTGTCCTGTCTCCGCCCGCTCAGGCGGGCGTAATGCGCCGGTACGTGGCTGCCTGCCCGAGGCGGAGGCCGGCCGCATCGACCAGATTCCACACGGTGACGTCCTCTATCCAGAACCGCCGGCCCGATTTGGCAATGCGCAGGCCGCGATAGCCGCTGGCGTAGCCCTGACGGGCGACATCGGCGAGCAGCCGGTCGCGTTCGTCGCGATTCGGGGCTTCGGCCGACAGCCGCGACGGCAGCCCGATGAATTCGTCCCAGTCGTACTCGAAACAGGTCTGTGCCGCGAGGTTCGCGTAAATGAAGCACGGGTCGGCCTGCGTGTCGTGCGCCAGTACGCAGAACGGTGCGGCGTCGTACAGCCAGCGCGCCGCATCGGATGGCGGCAAGGCCGGGTCGACCAGATCGTGACCGGTCAGCCGCCGGTGGCTGGCGCAGAGCAGGGCGGCAAAATCCGCGGAGTGGGGCGTGACGATCACGTCGGGGATTCTCCATAGGCGTAGCCCGAGTGCGCGACTTCCTCGCGCAGCCAGTCGACAAAGGTCGCGACGGCGGGGCGATAGGGCGGCGGTGACGGCGACAGCAGCCAGTAGGCGCCGGGCATCGGCAGCTTGGTCGGGAACACCTGCACCAGTCGGCCCGCAGCCAGATCGTCATGCACCAGCACTTCCCGTGCGAGCGCGATGCCCTGCGCGTCGAGCGCCGCCTGCACCAGCAGGCCGGAGTCGGTAAAGACCAGCCCGTTCTGCGGCTCGGGCCAATCCAGCCCGGCTTCGACAAACCAGTGGGTCCACGGCTCGATCGACGAGCGCAGCAAGGGCCAGCGCGCGAGATCGGCGGGGCTTGCCGGCAGGCCGCCGGCCAGCTGCGGGCTGGCGACGACCACGAACGCATCGCGCATCAGCGGCTCGAGATACAGGCCGGGCCAGTCGCCGGCACCGACACGCAGGCCGAGGTCGATACCTTCGGCGGCCAGATCCTCGCGCGCCTTGGTCGAGCGGATCCAGACCTCGATTTCGGGATGGCGATTGATGAAGCGCCCGAGCCTTGGCGTCAGCCATTTGGCGGCGAACGAGGGCAGGCAGGTCAGCACCACGCGCGGCCGGTTGCGCTCGTGCTGCAGCTCGGCAATCGTTTCGCCGACGCGGCAGAGGCTGGCGTTCAGCGTCTCGGCCAGCTGCCGGCCTTCGGCGGTGAGCTTGACCCCGCGGCCGTCGCGGCTGAACAGCGCAAAACCGAGCGTGTCTTCCAGCGCGCGAATCTGATGGCTTACTGCACCATGCGTGACGAACAGCTCGTCGGCGGCGCGACCGAAGTGGCCGTGCCGTGCCGCTGCTTCGAACGCGCGCAGCGCCGGCAGCGAGGGCAGTTTTCCGGGTGATTTGAATGGTGAATTCATTTCACGATTTCGGTGAAAAGTGGTCGTTTGTGGCGCGACGGTGCCCGAGCCAGAATCCTTGCATGACAACGGAATCGGCGCAAGCAGTGCCAAAGGAAGGTGCATCATGGCAGACGATCGGCTGCATCGCAGGCTCGCTTCCGGAGAAGTGATCCGGATTCATGTATTGGAGCTCACCATCGGTTCCGGCGTCGTCTGGGCGACCGATGAGAAAGGACGGGACATCCTGCTGGGAGCGGGCGATCGCCTCAGCGGTGGTGCCATGGTGCTCGAGGCGCTGCAGCCTTCGGATCTGTCCTGGCGTGCCGCCTGTTCGGACAGCCGCCTGCGGCGCAGCTGGGCCAGTGTTCGCCGCTGGATACGCGCCATTTTTGGCTACCGTCCCGTCATGGCGCGTTAACCGGATCACAGCGGCCAGCCGGCCGGACTGGCACGATGGCGGCATTCCCCTGCCTGGACGCGCGATCGTGAAACAAGGTCTGACCCATTCCCTGCTTGCACTGATACTGGCCGGCGCTGCGGCGCTGGCCACGGCCGACTCGTGGCGCGAAGGGCGCCACTATGCCCCGGGTGATGTCGTCTTCTATCAGGGGCAGCAGTACCGGGCGATCCAGGGGCATGACGCCCATCGGGGCGCCAACTGGAATCCGCGTGACGCCGCGTCGCTGTGGCAACCGGTCGGGCGACAGCATAGCGGCCGTTACGACGACGGCCAGTATCATCCGAACCCGCGTTACGACGATGGCCAGTACCACCCGGACCCGCGCTACGACGATGGCCGCTGGCGTCCGGACGTGCGCAGCGACGATTGGCGCCGCCGGCACTGGGAAAACAACGGCCGGCGCCGTCCGGACGGCTGGCGCGACGGCCACCGCTACGGTGGCGGCGAATGGGTGTGGTATCGCGGCCGGGCCTACGAGGCGCGCCGGCCGGTCAACGAGGCGGAGCTGTGGATGAACCCGCTGCAGGTGCCGGGGCTGTGGCTCGACATCACCGCCACGCTGCGCTGACTTACTGGTAGCCGTCTTCCTTGGTGTCGACGGTGATGCGCAGCAGCTTGCCGCTGGTGCCGGAGATGCCGCCGCCGACGAAGGTCAGCCGGCCTTCCTTCTTGTAGAACGTCTCGAAGCGGTAGGCATCCTTGCCGAAGTAGAACGGCACCCAGGCCTTGCCGGTGGTGTAGGTCTTGGTGTCGCTCGGGTTGCCGATCAGGTCTTCGACCTGGCGCTGCGACATGCCGATCTGCAGCTTGCCGAACTTGCTCTTCTTCGCCGGCGTGCCGACGATTTCGCCCTCGAACGTGCCGTCCTTGGACATCACCTTGCGACCGCCCGGCGACGCCGGGTCGGCCTGTTGCGCCGTCTGCTGTGCAGCGCCCTTGCCCGAATTCGTCGCTGCGGTCTTGCCACCGCTGGTGGACGACGCGGTCGTGGTGCCGGACTGGCTGGCGCAGGCTGAAAGCAGGGCGGCGGCGACAAGCAGGGCAAGGCGGGGGCGGTAAAGCATCGTGGTCTCCTGAACAGGGGCCGGGACGGCCGGGCAAGGGAAGCGGGCTGCTGCGCAGCCCAGCCGGCCATGCTAATGCAATATTTCGTTTTCTTGTTCCTGCTTCTTCATTTCTGTATTGATTTTTTCGTAAGTTGACAGTTTTTCCCGCATTTCTCTGGCGCCTGCATGGCGACAAGGGCGGCCCTGTGACGCGGTTCACAGTGGATCGCGGCCGTTCGGTCATAGTTCACAGCGGATTGAGTTGGTTGTTTGAAACAATCAACTTATGCAAACAGGGAAAAACAAAATGAAACGCACGAGCAAACTGGCTCTGGTGGTGCTGATGGCCGGCACCACAATGGTTGCGTCAGCACAGACGTGGAATGAGGCGCAGGGCAACGCGGTTGCCGTATCGCAGCCGGCCGATGGCGGCTTCCTGCGCGTCAGCGACAACGGTCAGTACCATCCGGATCCGCGTTACGACGATGGCCAGTACCATCCCAAGCGCCGCTATGACGACGGTCAGTACCATCCGGACCGTCGCTACGACGATGGCCAGTACCATCCGAAGCGCCGTTACGACGACGGCCAGTATCACGAAGGCCGCTGAGCCGGCTGCCGTCAACACGACAAAGGATCGGGATGATGACCAGAACCGGAAAACTGCTTGTCGCGCTGCTGATGAGCTGTACCGCGCTCGCCGCGTCGGCGCGGGAGTGGCACGAAGGCCGCCACTATTCGCGTGGCGAAGTCGTCAGCTATCACGGCCAGCGCTATCGCGCGCTGCAATCGCATGACGCCGCCCGCGATGCCGGCTGGACGCCGCAGCGTGCGCCGTCGTTGTGGGAGCCGCTCAACGGCAACCGGAATGACGGTCGCTACGACGACGGCCAGTATCACCGCTGAGCCTCGCCGCACCATGAAAAAAAGGGCCCCATCGGGGCCCTTTTCGTTGTTGCCGTGCCGATCAGGCCAGCTTGGCGAGCTGCTGCTTGAGCTTGGCCAGCTTGTCGTTCAACTCTGCGATCTGCGCACGATCCTTCTCGACCAGATGCGCCGGTGCCTTGTCGATGTAGCCCGGCTTTTCGAGCTTGGCGGTCATCTTGGCGAGACCGTCCTCGGTCTTGGCGATTTCCTTGGTCAGGCGCGCGGTTTCGGCGGCCTTGTCGACTTCGACCTTGAGCATCAGGCGGGTCGTACCGGCAACGGCGACCGGGGCGTCGTCTTCCGGCAGCCTGGCGACGACGCTGACTTCCGACAGCTTGGCCAGCGACTTCAGGTAGTCGCCGAAACGGGCCAGCGCGGCGTCGCCTTCGATGAACATCGGTACCTTGGTCGACGGCGGCAGACCCATTTCGCCGCGCAGATTGCGCGCGGCGAAGGCGATGGCCTTCAGCTCGTCGACATCGGCGTAGGCCGCGGCGTCGATCTTGCTTTCGTCGGCGACCGGCCACGCGGCGATCATCAGCGATTCGGTGTCCTTCTTGCCGGCCAGCGGCGCGACGATCTGCCACAGCTCTTCGGTAATGAAGGGCATGATCGGGTGGACCAGCCGCAGGATCACTTCGAGCACGCGGATCAGGGTACGGCGGGTGGCACGCTGCTGGGCTTCGGAGCCGGTCTGCACCGACACCTTGGCGAGTTCGAGGTACCAGTCGCAGTACTCGTTCCAGACGAATTCATAGATCGCCTGCGCGGCGAGGTCGAAGCGGAAGGTATCGAGCGCCAGCGTCACTGCCTTCTCGGCTTCCTGCAGCTTGCCGATGATCCAGCGGTCGGCGAAGCCGTAGTCGAGTTCGGCGCCGTCCTGCAGGCCGCAGTCCTTGCCTTCGACATTCATCAGCACGAAGCGGGTCGCGTTCCACAGCTTGTTGCAGAAATTGCGGTAACCCTCGCAGCGCTTCTGGTCGAAGTTGATCGAGCGGCCCAGCGAGGCCAGCGATGCGAAAGTGAAGCGCAGCGCATCGACGCCGTAGGCCGGGATGCCGTCCGGGAATTCCTTCTCGGTCTTCTTGGCGACTTGCGGTGCCTTTTCGGGGCGGCGCAGGCCGGTGGTGCGCTTTTCCAGCAGCGGTGCCAGTGCGATGCCGTCGATCAGGTCGACCGGATCGAGCACGTTGCCCTCGGACTTGGACATCTTCTTGCCCTCGCCGTCGCGCACCAGACCGTGCACGTAGACGTGGGTGAACGGCACCTTGCCGGTGAAGTGCGTCGTCATCATGATCATCCGGGCGACCCAGAAGAAGATGATGTCGTAGCCGGTGACCAGCACGCTGGAGGGCAGGAAGGCCTTCAGCTCGTTGGTGTCGTTCGGCCAGCCCATGCTCGAGAACGGCACCAGGGCCGAAGAGAACCAGGTGTCGAGCACGTCGTTGTCGCGCGTCACCGGCTTGCCGCCGGCCTGGGCGATCGCTTCCGCTTCGCTGCGGGCGACGTAGACCTTGCCGTCGGCGTCGTACCACGCCGGAATCTGGTGGCCCCACCACAGTTGGCGGCTGATGCACCAGTCCTGGATGTTGTTGAGCCACGCGTAATAGGTATTGACCCAGTCGCCCGGGACGAACTGCACTTCGCCGTTCTGGACGACTTCGAGCGCCTTCTGGGTGATGCTCTTGCCGGTCGCCTCGTCCGGTTTGCTCATCGCGACGAACCACTGGTCGGTGAGCATCGGCTCGATCACCGTGCCGGTGCGATCGCCGCGCGGCACCATCAGCTTGTGCTTCTTCGCTTCGACCAGCAGGCCCTGTGCTTCGAGGTCGGCGAGTATCGCCTTGCGGGCGTCGCGGGTCGACAGGCCGGCGTAGGCGGCCGGCAGTGCGATGCCGTCATGGGCAGAACCGTCGAAACCGAACACCTGTGCGTTCGGCAGGATGGTCGCCTGCAGGCTCATCACGTTGATCAGCCTGGTGTCGTGGCGTTTGCCGACCTGGTAGTCGTTGAAGTCGTGCGCCGGGGTGATCTTGACGAAGCCGGTACCGAATTCCTTGTCGACGTATTCGTCGGCGATCACCGGAATGGTACGTCCGGTCAGCGGCAGCGCGAGCTGCTTGCCCAGCAGGTGCTGGTAGCGCTCGTCTTCCGGGTTGATCGCAACGGCGACGTCGCCGAGCAGCGTTTCCGGTCGCGTCGTCGCGACGGTGATGAACTCGTCCGAGCCGACCACCGGGTACTTGATGTGCCACATGTGGCCGTCTTCTTCCTCGCTGACCACTTCGAGGTCGGACACGGCGGTGCCGAGCACCGGATCCCAGTTCACCAGGCGCTTGCCGCGGTAGATCAGGCCCTGTTCATAGAGACGGACAAACACTTCGCTCACGCAGGTCGACATCTTGTCGTCCATCGTGAAGTACTCGCGGCCCCAGTCGACCGACGCGCCCATGCGGCGCATCTGGCCGGTGATGGTGTCACCCGACTGCTTCTTCCAGTCCCAGACCTTCTCGATGAAGGCCGGGCGGCCGAGCTCGTGGCGGCTGATGCCCTGCGCGTCGAGCTGGCGTTCGACGACGATCTGCGTTGCGATGCCGGCGTGGTCGGTACCCGGCAGCCACAGCGTGTTGTCGCCGCGCATCCGGTGGTAGCGGGTCAGCCCGTCCATGATGGTCTGGTTGAACGCATGGCCCATGTGCAGCGTGCCGGTGACGTTCGGCGGCGGCAGCTGGATGCAGAACGACGGCGCGTCCATGTCCATGCTCGGGCTGAAGTAGTTCGCGCTTTCCCAGCGCGGGTACCAGCTGGCTTCGATGGCGGCCGGTTCAAAACTCTTGGCGAGTTGGTCGAGTGCAGTGCTCATGGGCGGGCGGCGAAAAATCGGTGAAAAACAGGCAATTATACAGGCTGGCGCGTCGTGCGTCGGCGCGGCTTGCAGGGCCGTAGTTCCCGGCCAGTCTCGGGTAATCGTAACGGTTGGGGTTTCCCGCCCGGTAAGCCACAATGAGAGATGAGGTAATTTGAAGTCCTTGTCCGTCATTTCTCAGGAGGTAATGCGAATGTCCAGCAATGGTGAAGCGAATCTGAACCAGGAAGAACTGATCGACGATCTGCGCAACGTGCTTGCGGAGACCGAGTCCATGCTCAAGGAAGTCGCCAGCGACGGCACCGAACAGGGCAGGGCGCTGCGCGCGAAAATCGCCGCCAACCTCTCGGTCGCCAAGGACAAGCTCGTCGAAACCGAGCGTCTTGTCGCCGGCAAGGCCAAGGTCGCGGCCAAGGTGACCGACGAATACGTACACGAAAATCCGTGGACGTCGGTGGGTGTCGCCGCAGGTGTGGGTTTCCTGCTCGGCCTGCTGGTGTCGCGCCGCTAAATCCACTTCGCCGGCTTGCACCCAAGCCGGCGTTTCGGGCATCGTGCCCGTCCCTCTTCTCCGAGCCCGTGTCCAACACATGAGCGATACCGAAACGGCCGGCACCCATTCCGGCCATCCCAACGTCCTCAAACGGCTGGCCGGCAGCGCGCTGGGGCTGATGCACGCCCACCTCGGCATCCTGTCGATCGAACTCGAGGAAGCACGCGAGCGCCTGCTGAAAACGCTGGTGCTCGGCGTGCTTGGCGCCGGCCTGCTGTTGCTGGCGCTGCTGGCGATCACCCTCGGTGCCATCCTGCTCGTCCCCGAACCGTGGCGTGCCTATACGGTGATCGCGCTGGTGCTGGCCTTCCTGCTGATCGGGGCCGGCTGCCTGTGGTTCGCCTGGAGCGGCATACGCTACGCCAAGACCCCGTTTGCGCTGACCATCGAAGAGCTGCGCCGCGACAAGGAGCATTTCCTGCGATGAGCGATCCGCGCCTCAAGGGCCGCGAGGCCCGCAAGCAGTTGCTGCAGCTGGAAGCCGAAACGCACCGCTTGCAGATCGCCGTCTGCCTGACCGAAATCCGCGCGCCGCTGGCGCAGGGCAAGCGCGGGCTGCTGTGGCTGTCGATCTTCAAGAAGCTGCAGGGCAACGCCGGCGTGCTGATGCTGGCAAGCAAACTGTTCTCGAAGAAGTACCGCGTACGCGGCATTGCGCAGATGCTGCCGGTTGCACTCGGCGCGTGGAAGGTGGCGCTGCTGGTACGGCGGTTGTTCAAACGCGGTTAGGTATCGCCGGCAATGACGATGCTTCGAATCGCTGCCGCGCAGTCGATATCAGTTCCTGGCGACGTTTCACGAAACGTCGCCACCCATATCGCGTTTGCCCGAGCCGCTGCGGCTGAATCGGTCAGCTTTCTGATTTTTCCCGAACTGTCTTTGAGCGGCTACGAGCCTGCGCTTCTGCACAAATGCACCCTTACTCCCTGTTCTGAGCTTTTGCAGCCGCTGCGCCAAATTGCCGCGAACGCAAAGATGACCATAGCGTTTGGCGCACCCGTCGAATCCGAGTCTGGCTCGGTGCCCTCAATCGGCAGTATCAATTTTCATGCTGACGGGTCGACCACGGTGTACCGCAAACGGTTTTTGCACCCGGGAGAGGACACGTTCGCAGTGCCTGGGCTGATCGACTCGCATTGTGTGGACATCGACAAGGCGCGCGTGGCGTTGGCCATCTGTGCGGATACCACGCACCCGGAACACGCCCGTTCTGCTGCCGCGGCCGGTGCAACGCTTTATGCAGCAGGAGTACTCTGGAGTAAGGCTGGTTACGCAGTTGACGCTGAAATGGTTAAAAGCCACGCGTTGGCGCATGGTTTCGGCGTGCTTGTGGCGAATCACGGTGGCCCGACGGGGGGATTCGTTTCGGGCGGCAAGAGTTCGTTTTGGGCCGGCAATGGCGAACTCGTCGTGCGCGCGCCAGACGAAGGTAACGCGCTGGTGATTGCAAGCAAGGTGGCTGATCAATGGCGGGGGAGCTGTCGCTTGGTCGACGCTTAGCGAGCAGGTTGGGCTGAACGAAACGAAATCCGACATGCTGTGCAATCTGTAAAACAAAAAGCGCGGTCGAAGCCGCGCTTTTTGTTTGCCGGTACCGATGAATCAGCCCGTCGTACGATGCCGCGCCGCAACCATGTTGCCGGGTTTCAGCCGGCGCAGCGCAAGGCCGTCACGATTGAACACGTGGAAGGCCGCAGCCGGGGCCGACAGGGCGATGGTGTCGCCGATGTGCACGGCGCGTTCGCCGTCGCCGCGCACCACGACGTCCTGTCCGTTTTCCAGTGTCAGATACAGGTAGTTGGCTTCGCCGAGGTGTTCGACCAGATTGACGGTGCCGTGGAAGCGCTCGCTGCCGGCGTCGCCTTCCCACAGGTGCTCGGAGCGGATGCCGACGCTGACCTTGTCGCCGATGGCGATGCCGCTGCCGTCGACTTCGGTGCGGACGATCTGGTCGCCGGCGACCTTGACCGAGACGCCGGCGGCCGAGGCTTCGGTGACGATGCCGTCGATCAGGTTCATTTTCGGCGAGCCGATGAAGGTCGCGACGAACAGGTTGGCCGGCTGCTGGTACAGCTCGAGCGGGCTGCCGGCCTGCTGGATGTGGCCGTCGTGCATCACGACGATCTTGTCGCCGAGCGTCATCGCTTCGACCTGGTCGTGGGTCACGTAGACGATGGTCGCGGCCAGATCCTTGTGCAGCTTGGCGATCTCGAGCCGGGTCTGCACGCGCAGCGCGGCGTCGAGGTTCGACAGCGGTTCGTCGAACAGGAACAGCTTGGGTTCGCGGACGATGGCGCGGCCGATGGCGACGCGCTGGCGCTGGCCGCCGGAGAGTTCGCGCGGCAGCCGTTCGAGCAGATGGTCGATCTTGAGGATGCCGGCGGCGTGGCGGATGCGGCGGTCGATTTCGTCCTTCTTCGCACCGGCGATCTTCAGTCCGAACGCCATGTTCTTGTAGACGTTCATGTGCGGGTAGAGCGCGTAGCTCTGGAACACCATGGCGATGCCACGCTCGGCCGGCGGCAGTTCGTTGACGCGGGCATGGTCGATTTCCAGATCGCCGCCGCTGATCGATTCCAGCCCCGACAGCATGCGCAGCAGTGTCGACTTGCCGCAGCCCGACGGGCCGACCAGCACGACGAATTCGCCGTCCTGGATGTCGAGGTTGATGCCGGACAGCACGTTGTTCTTGCCGTCGTAGGATTTGGTCAGGTTCTTCAGTGCAACTTGGGACATGGCTGTTTACTCCGGATTACTTCACTGCGCCGGCGGTGATGCCGCGGATCAGTTGACGCGATGCGAACACGTACATGACGAGGACAGGCAGTACGGCGAGCGAGAGCGAGGCGAGCACGGCGTTCCAGTCGGTGACGTACTGGCCGATGAACTGCTGCACGCCGAGCGTGACCGTCTGGGTCTCTTCGCCGGGGGCGAGGATCAGCGGGAACCACAGGTCGTTCCAGATCGGCACCATGGTGAACACGGCGACGGTGGCAACGGCCGGGCGGATCAGTGGCAGGATGATCTGGAAGAAGATCTTGAACTCGCCAACGCCGTCGCAGCGTGCCGCTTCCTTCAGTTCCTTCGGCACCTGCTGGATGAATTCGCCGAGGATCATGATCGCCAGCGGCAGGCCCTGCGCCACGTAAACGAGGATCAGCGCGGTCAGCGTGTTGGTCAGTTCGAGCTTGACCACGAGTTCGAGGATCGACACGGTGCCGAGGCGGATCGGCACCATGATGCCGAAGGCCATGTAGATCGCCAGCAGCTTGCTGCCGCGGAACTTGTATTCGGACAATGCCCACGCCGCCATCGCGCCGAGCACGAGGATCAGCACCAGCGACACCAGCGTCACCGTCAGGCTGTTGCCGAAGAAGTGGATGAAGGGCGACTTGGCGAGCACCTTCTCGAAGCCGACCAGCGACCACGTCTCGGCGGTCGGCAGCGACAGCGGCGAGTCGAAAATGCCGTCCTTGCTTTTGACCGAGTTGATGATCACCAGAAGGATCGGGAACAGCGCCAGCAGCGTGTAGCCGCCGAGCACCAGATGGGTGAAGCCGGTGCCGGCCGCGCGGGTGACTTTGTGTTTCATGGCCGGCTCCTCAGAAGGCAAAGCGCTGCAGCTTGCGCTGGATGAAGTAGAAGTAGACGCCGACCCCGGAGAGGATGATCAGGAACATCGTCGTCGCCACAGCGGCGCCCATGGTCGGGCTGCCGATCTGGCTCTGGTAGCCGAAGAAGGTGCGGTAGAAAAAGGTGCCCAGCAGGTCGGTGCTGTAGTTCGGCCCGGCGATCGCGCCCTTGACCGCGTAGATCAAATCGAACGCGTTGAAATTGCCGACGAAGGTCAGGATCGTCACGAGGCCCAGCGTCGGCAGGATCAGCGGCAGGCGGATCGTCCAGAAGATGTGCCAGCTGCTCGCGCCTTCGATGCGCGCGGCTTCGATGATTTCGTCCGGAATCGCGATCAGCGAGGCGTAGATCAGCATCATCGGCACACCGACGAACTGCCACACCGAGATCAGCGACAGCGTGATCAGCGCGCTGCTTTCGTCACCGAGCCAGGGCTGGAAGTAGTCGGCCAGTCCGACGAAGCCCATCAGCTTTTCCGAGACGCCCCACAGCGGCGAGAGGATCAGTTGCCAGATGAAGCCGATGATCACCACCGACAGCAGTGTCGGCAGGAAAATCAGCGTCTGGTAGCCCTTGGCACCGCGCACGCCGTGCATCGACAGCAGCGCGGCCAGCAGCAGCGCGATCGGGTTCTGCACGAACATCACGATCAGGAAGAACTTGATGTTGTTGTTCATCGCGTTCCAGAAACCGGCGGACCAGTCCGGGTCGGTCAGGAGCTTGATGTAGTTGGCCAGGCCGACAAAGGTCTGGTGGCCCGAGTCGTGCGTGGTGAAGAACCCCAGCCTGAGCGTATCGAGCAGCGGCAGCGCGCTGAACGCCGTGTAGATCAGGAAGGCGGGGGCGAGAAAGACGGCGATATGCCAGGGAAAGGCGCGTTTCATGGCCTCACTCCGAGGAAAACGGGCAAAAAAATGGCCGGCGGCAGGGTCATGGCTAGACCCCGGGCCGGCCCAACAGCTACACAGTCGATGGCAGAGGAAGAACTGCAGTTACTTCTGTTGCGGCTTGTACCACTTGGCGAAACCGGTCTGGATGCGGGTTGCCGCATCCTTCGGCGTCATCTTGCCGTTCAGGACCTGGCTGTTGACGTTCCACAGCTCATTTTCCATGTTCGGCTCGCCGCGGTTCATGATCTGGGCGTTCAGGCGGATCGTCGACGCGCAGCTCTTGCGCCAGTCGAGCATCTGCTTGGCAACCGGATCCTTCACCGAGATCAGGTGGTTCGACAGCGAATAGAAGCCGGTGACCTTGTTGGTGTACAGGTCGGCGAATTCCTGCGAACCCAGCCAGGTCAGGAACTTGTATGCGTCGTCCTTGTTCTTGGACTTCGGGTTCACGCCCATGCCGATATCCGGATGATCCGAGATGTAGCACTTGTCGCCGGCCTTCGGCACCGGCGGCGGGAACGCGCCGTATTCGAACTTGGCGTTCTGGTTGTAGTAGGAGATGTCCCACGAGCCGACGGCGACGACGGCGGCCTTGCCCGACGCGAACAGGTTCTGCGTGTCGGCATAGGTCTGGGCCGAGTAACCCTTGGCGAGGTAGGGGCCCCACTTGCTCATTTCGTCCCAGGCGGCGACGAATTGCGGATCGGTGAACTTGGCCTTGCCGGCGATCAGCGCCTTGCGGCCTTCCTCACCCTTCCAGTACGGCGCACCGATCGAGGTGAACACGATCTGGTTGGCTTCCCACTGGTCGGCGGTACCCAGTGCCAGCGGTACCTTGCCGGCCTTCTTGGCGGCTTCGAGCACCTTGTGGAATTCGTCGATGGTCTTCGGCGGCTGGACGCCCAGCTCGGTGAAGATCTTCTTGTTGTACAGGAAGCCGTGCATCACCGCGCCCATCGGCATGCAGAACGAGGACTTGCCGTCGTCGGTCTGCCAAGCCACCTTGGCCGATTCCGGGAAATTCTGCATGCCGGGCTTGCCGTTCAGGCTTTCGAGGTAACCCTTCTTGAACAGGTCGAGCGACTTGTCGAACGGACGGCAGGTGATCAGGTCACCGGCGGTGCCGCCGGTCAGGCGGGTCTGCAGGCTCGAGTCGTACTCGGTCGGCGCGGTCGGCGCGAACTTCACCTTCACATCCGGGTACTTCTTGTTGAACGCCGGGATCAGCACGTCTTCCCACAGCGCCTTGTCGTCAGTACGCCACGATTCGATGGTCAGGTTGCCGGCTTGTGCAGCGCCGGCGGCGAGCAGCGCGGCACAGAGTGCCGTGCGGATGAAGCGGTTGCCTTGCATGTATCGACCTCCTCAGGTCTGGGGTGGTGCCCGTATCTGTTGTATGGATCGGCTTGGTACCGACCGTGGCTGCACAGTAGCATCGGCGTTTTTGTGACACGTAGTAGCCCAGGGTTTTTGACTACGTGATCACGTATGTTGATGATTTTTAATGATATGTTTGATTTCTGTGCTGGCGGGGATGTTACGTTTCATTACGTTGCCGGAACGCCGGCGCGGCGCGGCGGCTGAATTGACGGATCATGGACGCCGTTTGCAGGGCCGTCGCCGCGCTAACGCAAGTTCAACAAACGCAAGCTTTCTTTACAAAATGCCGGCCAGCCCTACTGATAAGCTGCGGCGAAAACCCATACACCCGATGCCCTTGGCCCAAATCCGTCTTCTCTGCTGTGTGTTTGCCGCGTTGTGCGCCACGATGGCTGCGCACGCCGACGACCGTTTTGACGTGCTGCACTGGTGGACATCGGTCAGCGAACGGCGCGCCGTCGACGAACTGGCCGCGCGGGCCGACGACGAGGGGATCGCCTGGCGCAATGCGGCGATTCCCGGCGGCGCCGGCATCGGGGCGATGAAGGTGCTCAAGGCACGCGTGCTCGGTGGCCGGGCGCCCGATTCGGCCCAGCTGATTGGCCCGGCGATCACAGAATGGGCCGAGCTGGGCCTGCTGCTCGAGCTCGACGATGTCGCCGCTGCGGGCAACTGGAACACCAAGCTGTTTCCGACGATCTGGACGCTGGTGCGTCAGCGTGGTCATGTCGTGGCCGCGCCGCTGGGCATCCACCGGATCAACGTGCTGTTCTACAACCGCAAGGTGTTTGCCGATGCCGGGCTGACGCCGCCGAAGACCTGGGCCGAATTCGACCGCGTCGCCGATGCACTCGCCCGGCGTGGCGTGACGCCGCTGGCGCAGTCCGGGCAGCCGTGGCAGGTCGCGACGCTGTTCGAGACACTGGCGCTGTCCGAGGGCGGGCCTGGCTTCTACCGTTCGCTGTACGCGCGCCGCAACAGCAATCTGTGGTTCGATGCCCGGGTGACCCGGGCGCTGAACCGGCTGCGCGAACTGCGCCGCTATGCGTCGCAGGGCGAGCCGTCCTGGGACGTGCTGGCCAGATCGCTGGGGCGTGGTGATACCGCGATGTTCATCATGGGCGACTGGGTCAAGGGCGAGCTGCAGGCGCTGGGCAAGGGCGTCGATGCCGATTTCGGCTGCATCGCCGTGCCGGGCACCGAAAACATGCACCTCTACAGCGTCGACAGCTTCGTGATGTTTGCCGGCAACTACAGCACGCAGCCGGAGCAGGAAAAGCTCGCCAAGCTGATGGTGAGTCCGTCCATCCAGGCGTCGTACAACCACATCAAGGGTTCGGTCCCGGTACGTCGCGATGCGGATACCGCCAGCATGGATGCCTGCGCGCGCTCGTCGTGGCGGACCTTCGCCCGCGGCGCCGACGTGCTGGCGCCGAGCATGGTGCACCGGATGGCGACCGACGAAACGCTCAAGGATGCGATCATTGCCCAGCTGCACCGCTTTTACAGCGACGATCACGTGCCGGTGGGCGAGATCCAGCGCCGCATCGCCGGGCTGGTACGCACGCTCGCGGAGCAAGGAGGAGACGATAAATGACCCGCAAGATACTGCTTGTCGACGACGACCAGAAAATCCGCACGCTGCTCAAGACCTATCTCGAGAAGAACCAGTACGAGGTGCTGCTGGCGCATGACGGTGCCAGTTTTCTGGCCGAGTTCGAGCGCAGCCGCAGCGAACTGAGCTTGGTGATCCTCGACGTCATGCTGCCCGATACCGACGGTTTCGCGCTATGCGCGCGGGTGCGAAAAAGCTCGTCGGTACCGATCATCATGCTGACGGCCAGCGCCGACGACACCGACAAGATCGTCGGCCTCGAGCTCGGTGCCGATGATTACATCGGCAAGCCGTACAACCCGCGCGAGCTGCTGGCGCGGATCAAGGCGATTCATCGCCGGATGGGCGAAGCGACGCCCGCCGCGTCGCGCGCCCTGCGCTTTGCCGGCTTCACGCTCGACACGCTCGAGCGCACGCTGACCGGGCCGGACGGCGAGACGGTGAAACTGACCGGGCTCGACTTCCAGCTGCTCAAGCTGCTGGTCGAACGGCCCGGCGAAATCCTCGACCGCAGCTGGCTGGCCGAGTCGACCCGCGGCCGCGACCTCGGCCCGCTCGACCGTTCGCTCGACGTGCAGATCAGCCGGCTGCGCCAGCGCCTTGGCGATCGCGATGCGCAACTGATCAAGACGGTGCGCGGCAGCGGCTACGTGTTTTCGGCGTCGGTCTCGGCAGACTGATGGCCGGCCGATTCATCCGGCTGATCGACCGGCTGCCGCCGCGCTCGCTGACGGCGAGACTGTCGCTGGTGATGGTGCTTGGCGTGCTCGGCGCCCAGGCGCTGGGCAACTGGATCTGGGCGAACCAGCTCAAGACCCACGCCCGCGACGAGGCGCGCAGCGCCGCGCAGTACATCGCCTTCGGCGCGGCCAGCGCGATCCGTTTCTTCCAGAGCCTGCCGACCAATTACCGGCCCATCCTGATCGAGCAGCTGCACGAAATGGGCGGCACGCGCTTTTTCGTTGCCTTCAACAAGGATGCCGTGGCGATCACGCCGATCACGCCGTCACCGCTCGCCGACGCGGTCGCCGGCACGGTCCGCGAGGTGCTGGGGCGGGAGGTGCCGCGTATTGCCGACGTCCGCGTCGGCTTCGCCTGGCCCGACGGGCTCGCGGTGTCCGACGATGGCGTGACGCTCGACGATCTGCCCGACAACTGGGTCCAGCACTCGCTGATCATCAAGCCGCGCCCGGCACCGATCCTGGTGATCCAGGCCGAAATCGAGCCGGGCGGCTGGCTGTATCTGGCGACGCTGATGCCCGACCCGTATTTCCTCGACAAGGCCGACCCGCTGTCGCGCGACCGGCTGGTGCTGCAGCTGGCGACACTGGCGGCGGTGCTGTTGCTGTCGCTGTGGGTCGTGCGCTGGCTGACGCGCCCGCTGAAACAGCTCGCCGATGCCGCCGAAGTCTTCGGTCAGGGGGGCGAGCCGCAACTGCCCGAGACCGGCAGCCTCGAGTACCGCAAGACTGCCAAGGCCTTCATCGCAATGCGCGAGCGCATCCAGCGCTACCTGATCGATCGCGAGCGGCTGTTCGCTGCGATCTCGCACGACCTGAAGACGCCGATCACCCGGCTCAAGTTGCGCACCGAAATGCTGGACGACGACGCGACCCGCGCCGAGTTCCACGAAGACCTCGACGAGCTGGACATGATGGTCAAGGGCGCGCTGCAGAGCGTGAAGGATTCGGACATCCACGAAAACCGCACCGCGATCCGGCTCGACAGCCTGCTCGAAAAGATCGTCGCCGACGCGCAGTTGTCCGGCCGCAGCGTCGCGCTGGCGGCGACCGAAACGACGGTTGTCGCCAAGCCGCTGGCGCTCAAGCGCGCCATCGTCAACCTCGTCGACAACGCGCTGTTCTACGGTGAACGTGCCGAGATCATGCTGTCCCGCCACGACGATCTGCTCGAACTGGCGATCCGCGATCACGGCCCCGGCGTGCCCGAGGAAATGCTGTCGCGCCTGTTCCAGCCTTATGTGCGGCTCGAACACGGCCGGCAGAGCAATCAGGCCGGCTCCGGCCTTGGCCTCGGCATTGCCCGCGACATCATCCAGGCGCACGGCGGCGAACTCAGGCTGGCCAACCACCCCGAAGGCGGCCTGGTCGCGACCATCGTGCTGCCGGCCGGTCTGGTGAAACCGGGTGAAATGAGCAACCCCTCCGGATAAGAGCTTGGCAAAGACACGCCCGGTCGGCGAGCGAGCCAAAGCAGGTCGGCCTCACCCGAAGCGCAGAAACCGGAATGGACGTGGAGTCCATGAGGATTTCGAGCATCGGATGAGGCCGAGATGCGAAGGCGCAGCCGCCGAATCGATCAGCGCAGCTGCAGGCTGACGTCGCCGCCAAGCGGATTCACGTTCAGCCGGTAGTGGCTGGCATCGAGCTTCGCGGTGGTGACGCTGTTGCCGCCCTGCGTTGCGGTGGCGGTGGTCACGGCGCGGTCGGTGGCGATGTCGAGCGTCAGCGTCGTCGCGTAGCGCTGGCACTCGCTGCTGGCGTCGAAACGGATGGCCGCTTGGCCGTTGCCGTCGGTGATGACGGTCGGCGCGCAGTTCTGCCGTGCGAAGCGGTAGCGGATCACGTCCGACGGCGGTGCCATC
This sequence comes from Jeongeupia naejangsanensis, assembly GCF_016865585.1. Taxonomy (GTDB): domain Bacteria; phylum Pseudomonadota; class Gammaproteobacteria; order Burkholderiales; family Chitinibacteraceae; genus Jeongeupia; species Jeongeupia naejangsanensis. The sequence goes on from NZ_JAESND010000008.1 coordinate 65,857, forward strand.
CACAGCTCGCCCGAGTCGACCTTGGATTTCACGTAATCGAGGTGGCCCTGATAGCGCGCCAGCGGGATGGTTTCCCACGAGGCATCGTTGACACCGTGCGCGGTGCGCAGCGACCAGCCGCCCTGGGCGATGGCGGCGTCGACATGCAGGTTGAGGATCTCGCTGCCTTGCGGGTACAGCGACCAGATGCCCGACTGGGTGAAGGTGTCGGCCTTGATCATGAACGGATCGGTAAAGCTGGCGGCGTTGACGCCGGCGGCCATGCCGTACTGGATGTTGCCGTTCTCGTCGACGCGGTTGGCCGCGCGACCGCCGAGATAGCCCGGTTGGCTGCGCAGATAGGCCATTGGTGCATCCGGACTGATGTCGGACGGCCAGGCGAAGAAGGTCGGCCGGTAGCCGTTCAGGTTGGCGGCGATGTCGTCCTGCGAGCCGGTGATCTGCGCCGCGCTGTTCCACGCCGCCGTGTTGGCGTCCATGTGGTTGCGGCTGTGGCTGAAGATTTCGTGGCCGTGGGCGAGGAACTGCTTGGCCGCCTGCCAGTGGTACGGCGCGCAGTTGCCGCTGATGATGCCGAACGCCGCGCGCAGCCCGCGCTTGGTGAGCTCCGGATCGGCGTAGCTGATCTGGCCGTCGGTGGTGTAGCCGCACAGGTCGTCGTGGACGAGGCTGTATGCGCCCTTGGCGCCGCCGGACCAGACCGTGTACGCGGCCGAGCTGACGCCGACCGGGTTGCAGGCATCGCCGGCACCGGTGGCGCACGGGCCGATCGGCTTCCACAGAGAGACGGCATCGGCCGGGTTCCAGCCGGCGCCGGTCCAGGCCGTGTGGGCGATCGTCGTCTCGTAACGCTGGCCCTGATACTGCACGACATTGCCGACCGCGTAGTTCGCGCCGTCGGCCCAGACGGGCAGGGCGGCTGCGCCGGCCTGGCCGGCGATCAATCCGGCGGCGACCAGCGCCAGCCACAGGCTCTTCTTGTTCATCGTCTTCTCCATCCTTATGTGTTTTGCTCCGGCTGCGTGGCCGGGCCGGGCCACTATGGCAGCGGCATGCGCCGGCCGGCCCGGCCGGCATTGCCGGATTCACGAATGGCGGGAGACTCTGAAAATTGTGTTTTCGAATCAGCGGGTTGGCGGCACTTCCGTTTTTCTCTATTTCACGAAGTGCATGACGCTTCCGCGACAAACCAGTGCGGAAAGCGGGTCTTCAGGCGCGCGAGTTGCCCGCGTGCAACCGGAATGCCGTGACCGGCGACGATCAGCTCGACACCGCCACCGGTGCGGCGGCAACCGCTGACCGCCTGTGGCCGGACAAGGTAGGAACGGTGCACCTGGACCAGCTCGTCGAAGTAGAGCCGGATCGCCCGCAACCGTAGCGTGATGTAGACCGGCGCCGTCAGTCCGCCGGCATGGATGCCGCTGTAGCCGCGTTCGGCACGGATGTAGTGCAGCCGCTCGCGCCGGCTGGCGACTTCGTGCAGCTCGGCCAGCAGTTGTGGCTGGCGCGCCAGTTCGTGCAGCTGGCGGCGGATCAGCACGACCTGGCTGGCCAGGCTGCGGAAATAGGCTTCGTCATCCGGGGAGAGCGGGTCGCGGAAGCGCAGCACCAGACTGTAGTCGGCGAGCGTGTCGTGGCTGAAGCGCGCGCCGCAGCGGTCGGCATCGACGCTCAGCACCTCGCTGCCGGCGGTTTCGTCGTCGCGGATTTCGGCGGTGTCGATGCGCGGGTCGTCGCCGAGGAAGCGCACCATCGCATCGAGCATGCATTCGAGGCTGCGTTCGCCGGCGATCGCGCCGCTGAACCGTTCGAGATCGCGCAATGGCGCGGTGCTGTGCGTGCCCGCCTGCGTCAACGGCAGCAGCTGCGTGCGCAGTGCCTCGCTGCGGTCGGCCAGCGTGTCGAGCACGGTGACGTCGATCGGTTGCGTGGCCAGGCGCCGTTTGCCGGCCTCGACCGCGGCGATCGTCTCGCCGAGCTGTGCCGGCAGCGCATTGAGCACGCGGACGAGCTGGCCGTGCTGCGCGGCCTCGTTGCGGCGGCGCGTGTGCAGGCGCCAGGCCAGCAGCAGCGCGCCGAGCAGGCCGCCGAACGCGATGCCGGCCAGCCATGGCAGCGCGGCGCGGGCGGCCAGCCGGGCCTGTTGCCAGCGTGCCGCCCAAGGATGGTGGTGCGCATAAGCCTGCGCCAGCAGGCCGTCGTTGTCGTCGCTGCTCAACTCCCACAGGCTGATTCCGGCCAGACCCTCCCGGTCGGCAAATTCAAGCTTGGCGGCCAGTGCACGGGGGCTCTCGAACGACAGCAGCAGGCCATCGCTGCGGCGGTACAGCGTTTCGGCCTGCGCGGTATCGTCCCATCGGCGTTCGAACTCGCCGGTGGCGATCATCCGGCCGATCTCGCGGTCGGTGAAGGTGCCGCTCGGCCCGGTCTGCTCGTTGTCCCAGGTGCCCAGCGGCACGCGCTGGAAGGGCTGATCAAGGCCGGCCGGCGCCACGCCCTGCCAGGCGGTGCCTTGGGTCGGCAGGGCCAGCACCAGCTTGTTGCCCGGAACGCCCTCGGCCTTGAGCGCCGTAACTGCAGCGGCAATGTTGGGTTCGCCTTGCCGGGCGTGCAGTGGCGATTTGTGGCCGGTTCGCGGGCTCCAGCTGCCGTGAAAATCGGTCGCGATCAACGAAATGAAGTCGACGTCGGCAAGCATCGCCGGAAACTGCCAGCCGGTGCGCTGTTCGGCGAGCGGGCTGATGGTCAGAGCGATCACGCAACGCGGCCGGTGCGCACAGCCGGCACGCAGTTCGCGCGTCAGCCGCTGCAGGTTGACCGCATCGTCGGCGCGCTTGCCGGTGTCCGGGTGACCGCCGACGATCGGGAAACGCCAGTCGATCTCGATGCCGTCGAAGCCGTAGCGGTCGAACAGCGCCAGCGTCGTCGCGATGAAACGCTGTCGCTTGGCCGGGTCGGCGGCGACCGCCGACAGATGGGTCGACCAGTTCCAGCCGCCGACCGAAATCAGTACGTTCAGCGCCGGGTTGCGCCGGTGCAACAGCGGCACCAGCGCGTAGTTGCCGCGATACAGTGCATCGCCCTGATGGATCTTGACCTGGTCGGCGAAAAAATCGCCCGGCGACACGCTGCCGTCGGGGCCGAGGCGGGCGTAGGCGTAGATCAGGTCGGTCAGGTGTTCGGCCGGCGCGTCGGCCAGGCTGGCGCCGTGGCCGTAGCTGGCCCAGAACGGAAAATAGCCGATGAGTCGCGGGCTTGCGTGGGCAAGCGGGGCCATCAGGCAGATCAGGATCGCAAGGCAAAACCGCATGGCGGGCTCCATCGGCACCGGCCGACCGGGGGGCGATTCTTGGGTTGCGCCGCAGCAAAGACCAGTGCCGGCCGGCAGCCGACAACCGGCTTGTCCTCGACGCCGTTTCGGGGTCACAATGGCTCTCGTTGTTTAGTAAAAACTGAATTTAAATAAACAATGCTGCAGCCCGGCCGCGGGCGCCGGATTGGCGCTGCGGATCACCGAAGGCGGCGGCAGCGAGGTCGCCATGGCTTTTGTCGTTTTCTACGATTCGTCCTTTCCGTTCGCCGGTACCCGGCCCGATCCCGGTCATCTGTCCGCCATCGGCACGCTGACCGGTGCCGGAGATCTGGCTGGCGCTCTGTCCGCCGCTGCCGCCGGCGACGTGCTGCTGCACCTGCATGGCGCCCATGTGCCGCGTGCGGCGTGGCCGGCGCTGTGCGGTTTCGTCGCGCGCGGCGGCCATCTGGTGACGCTGGGCCGGCAGCCGTTTTCGCGCCCGGTCGATGCCGACGGCGGTGTGGCCGAACAGGCGGCGCTGTTCCGCGATCTCGACATTCACGAAATGCTTGCCGTCGACGCAGGCGGCGCCGAGACGCTCGCCGCCGGTACCGAGTACCGCTGGCTCGCCGACCATCTCGCCGCATTCTCGCCGGCCGCGCCCACCGACGGCTTTGTGCTGATGCCGACCAGGGACAAGGATCAGCCCCTCGACTCTGGTTCTGCGGGGCCGATGGATGCACGGATCTACCCGCTCTTGAGTGCGCGCAACGCGGCCGGCCATGCGATCGCCAGCCCGGTGGTGCTGATCGAACGCCTGCGCGGTGCGGCCGCCGGATCGCGGCAGGTCTTCGCCAACATCGAGCCCGACGCGGCGTTCTGGGACAACGGCGGTGTCGCGGCCTTGCTGGCGCTGGTCGCCCATGCGGCGCTCGGCGTCACCGAGTGGTGGATCAAGCCCGATTACGCCTGCTATTACCCCGGCGAAACCGTCAGCCTGACCGTGCAGGGGGAGGCGCTTGGCGCAACGCCGCCGCGGCGCTGGCAGCTGGCGCTGCAGGTGTCGCTGGACGACGAACCGGTGTTCGGCAGCCGCTTCGATCTCGACATGCACGATGGTGCGGCGTCACTAAGGATTTCACTGCCCGAAGCGGTTCGCTCGGGCCTGTACCGGATCAGCGCGACGCTGCACCACGACGGTGGTGGCAGCGTGCACCTGCAGCAGGGCTTCTGGGGGCGGGACGACACGCTGCTGGCGCGCGGCGAGCGTCTTGCCGCCGGTCGCGACTACCTGATCCGTGACGGCAAACCGATGCCGGTGGTCGGCATGACGTATATGGCCAGCGACGTGCACCGCAAATTCCTGCAGCTGCCCAATGTCGCCGTCTGGGACGACGACATGGCCACGCTGGCCGGGATGGGCGTCAACTACCTGCGCACCGGCGTGTGGAGTGCATGGCGGCAGCTGATGTTCGTCGACGGCCACGCCAACGAGGCGGCGCTGCGCGCGATCGACGCCTTCATCCACACCGCCGCGCTGCATGATCTCGAATGCTGCTTCACCTTCTTCGCATTCACGCCCGAAGCGTGGGAAGGCGCGAACCCTTACCTCGACCCGCGTTCGCGCGCGGCGCAGAAACGCTTCATCCGCGCCATCGTCGGCCGCCACACCGAAACCCGCCGGGTGCACTGGGACCTGATCAACGAACCGTCCTTGTTCGACCCGGCGCGCATCTTCGTCGGCCCGCGCTCGCTCGGCGACGCGTTCGAGATGGAGGCGTTCCGCCGCTACCTGCAGGCACGCAACCCGGACCTTGCCTACTGGCAGGCCGCTTGGGACGTCAGTCCGGCACAGCTGCCAGACTGGTCGGCGCTGCGGCCGCCGCAGCCGGACGAGGTCGGCTTCAACACCACCGAAATCCTGCCGAAGCAGCACGGCATCTGGCTCGACTACGCGCTGTTCACTCAGCACGCGCATGCCGAGTGGGCGGCCGATCTGGCACAGACGATCCGCCAGACCTCACCCGGTGCGCTGGTCTGCGTCGGCCAGGACGAGGCACTCGGCCAGCAGCGGCCGTCGCCGTTCTTCTACGCCGATGCGGTTGATTACACCACGGTGCACAGCTGGTGGCTCAATGACGCGCTGGGCTGGGACAGCCTGTTCAGCAAGACGCCGAACGTGCCGAACGTGGTGCAGGAGACCGGCATCATGCACGTCGAGCGCCCGGACGGCCGCTCGCGCCGCAGCGAGGCCGAGCTGTACGCGCTGCTCGAGCGCAAGTACGCGTGGTCGTACGCGTTCGGCAACGCCGGCGCGGTGCACTGGATCTGGAACATCAACTACCACATGGACAACATCAACGAGTCGCACATCGGCGCCTGCCGCGCCGACGGTTCGATGAAGCCCGAGGCCGAAGTCACCGCCGCGTTCGGCGCGCTGTTCGGCGCCCACGGTGCGCAGCTGAGCGATCGCCAGTTGCCCGACGTCGCGGTGGTCTACCCGTTCAGCAACGACTACAGCAACCGCAGATCGACCTTGGACGCGACGCAGGCGCTGGTGCGCAGCGCGCTGTTCGAACTCGGCCTGCCGCTGCGCGCGGTCGGCGATCACGACCTCTCGGACCTGTTCGCCAACCCGCCGAAGCTGATCCTGCTGCCCAGCCCGCACAACCTCAACCGCGCCACCTGGGCGGCGCTCGAAGCGCTGCTCGACCGGCACGACATCACCGTGCTGCTGACCGGGCCGGCCGATCTGGACGAATACTGGCGGCCGACCGGACGGATTGCCGGTGCCGCTTCGCGCAACCTGAACCGCGAAGAAACGCTGCTGCTGGATGACCGGCGCTGGCGCGCGAGCTTCGGCGGCGAAGCGATCGCCCGGCTCAGCACCGGCGACGACGACGCGCTGGTCGAACGGACTATGGGCCGGGGCCGGTTGCTGTGGTGCCCGTTGCCGCTGGAACTGAATCAGCGTACCGACGTGCTCGACGCGCTGTACCGCCACGCGCTGGCCCGTGCCGGCGTCGCGCTGCCGTGGCGCTGGCTTGGTGATGCGCCCGAGGGCGTCGCACTGCATCGTCAGGCCTTTGTCGACCACACGCTTTGGATCGCCGTGTCCGAGGCCGCGCGCGATCACGCGCTGAGCTGGTTCGACGCCGCAACTGGCCGCAGCTACACGACCACACTGGCCGCCGGCCGTGCGCTGGTCTTCATCACCGATGAGGCGGGCAGGGTCGTCGGCAGCCTGCGCAGCCAGCCCGTGGCGGTAGCGTGAGCCGTCGCAGCATCAGCATCCGCGAACTCGCCGCCGCCGCCGGGGTCTCGGTCGGCACGGCGTCGCGGGCGCTCAAGCACCAGCAGGGGCTGAGCGCCGAAACGCGCGACCGGGTGCTGCAGCTTGCCGCCGAGCTCGGCTACGACACCGGCCGGCTCAAGCAGCAACCCGTCCGCCGCATCCTCGTGCTGCTGCACAGCCAGCACCCGGCCGACAGCCCGTTTTACGCGGCGTTGCTCGACGGCGCCCGTGCCCGCTGTGCCAAGGATGGCATCGAGTTGCAGGTGCGCTCGCTCGGTCCGGGGCGGCCGGTACGGCGGCAGGTGCTCGAATGCGAGCCCGACGCGCTGCTGTGTGTCGGCTTCTTCGAGCCCGAGCTGATCCACGTGATTTCCCGGCTTGGCAAGCCGCTGGCGCTGGCCGACCTGTGGGCGCCGGGGCTGGCCGCGGTGAATCCGGACAACCGGCAGGGTGCATACCTTGTGACGCAGTATTTGCTGGCAGCCGGCCGCAAGCGTATCGCTTTCCTGTCCGGCCCGCTGGCGCACTACTCGATCCGGCTGCGCGAGCGCGGCTACCGTCAGGCGCTGTTCGACGCCGGCAGGCTCGCCGACCCCAGCCTTGAAGCGCTGATCGCGCCGGGGCTGGACGTCGCCACCGGCGCGGCGCTGGCGATGCGCGAGCTGCTGGCATTGCCGGCGCCGCCCGACGCGGTATTCGCCTATAACGATGCCGCAGCGCTGGTCGCGCTGCAGGTTTGCCGCGATGCCGGTCTGCGCGTGCCAGATGATATTGCCATCGCCGGTTTCGACGACATCGCCGACGCGGCGGGCGCCGGGCTGACGACGCTGGCCGTCGACAAGGCTGCGCTCGGCCGCGCCGGCATCGAACTCGTATTGAATCAGGCGGGCGAGGGCAACCGGCTGCAGCCGGTATCGCTGATCGTCCGCGCAACTACCGCATCCACTCCGGAGTGACGTGATGAACCTGCCCGATTTTCGCGACCCCGCCGTCCTGCTCGACCACGTGCGTCATACGATGGCGTTCTACCACCCGCGCGCCATCGACCCGTCCGGCGGCTTCTACCATTTCTTCCGCGACGACGGCAGCGTCTACGACACGCATACGCGGCATCTGGTCAGCAGCACGCGCTTCGTCTTCAACTACGCGATGGCGTTCCGGCAGTTTGGTGATCCGGCGTATCTGGACGCGGTGCGCCACGGCATCGCCTTCCTGCGCGATGCGCACCGCGATCCGGCGACCGGCGGCTATGCGTGGCAGCTGCAGTGGCGCGACGGCGCCAAGGCCGTCGACGACGCGACCAACCATTGCTACGGCCTCGGCTTCGTGCTGCTGGCGTATTCGCACGCGCTGATGGCCGGTGTGGCCGAAGCGCGCGCCTGGCTGGACGAAACATGGGATCTGATGGAGGCGCGCTTCTGGGAGCCGCAGCACGGCCTGTACGCCGACGAGGCGACACCGGACTGGCAGCTCAAGCCGTATCGCGGCCAGAACGCCAACATGCACGCCTGCGAAGCGATGCTGGCGGCGTTCGAGGCGACCGGCGAAACGCGCTTTCTCGACCGTGCAGAGCTGCTGGCGCACAACATCACCGAACGGCAGGCCGCGCTCGCGCACGGGCTGATGTGGGAGCACTACGACGCCGGCTGGCAGGTCGACTGGGATTACAACCGCGACGACAAGACCAACATCTTCCGCCCCTGGGGCTACCAGCCCGGCCACCTGACCGAATGGGCCAAGCTGCTGCTGATCCTGGAGCGCCACCGCCCGCAACCGTGGCTGCTGCCGCGCGCCGAAGCGCTGTTCGATGCGGCAATGAACCGCGCATGGGATGCCGAGCACGGCGGCCTGTTCTACGGCTTCGGCCCGCAGAACGAAATCTGCGACAGCGACAAGTACTTCTGGGTCCAGGCCGAAAGCCTCGCCGCCGCCGCGCTGCTCGCTGCACGCACCGGCAACGTGCGTTACTGGAACGATTACCAGCGGCTGTGGGCGTATTCGTGGGAACACTTCGTCGACCACCGGTACGGCGGCTGGTACCGGATATTGCGCGCCGACAACAGCAAATACAGCGACGAAAAGAGTCCCGCCGGGAAGGTCGACTATCACACGATGGGGGCGTGTTACGAGGTGCTGGGCGTGCTCTGACTAGCGGACCGCAGCCGGATTCGCCGCATGTACCAAGGTCATTCGAATCCTGGACCGCATTGCGGCGAAAAGCCCTTTTCCTGATCCGACGCTACAAACTGGACGCGCGAACGGACGGCTTGCGATTTTGGAACGTGTGCGGGCCATCGATAGCTCTTCCAGACAAAGTGCCAGTCGAGGCTCGAACCAGTTCCCTTTGAAAACTCGATGCTCAGCGTGCCGGTCGTTTCGTCATGGCAATGCGGCGATTTGTCCGTTTTTGCGTCCGAATAGAAGCAGGCGCGAATCATCTCCCAGCACGAAAACGGCACGGCTTGGTGGATGACAGTCCATTGCGAGTCGGCTTTCAGGGCGACGAAGTCGGCCGATTCAAACGAGGCGCCACCACCCGAATAGGCTTCCTTGGTTGAGTGGACGAGGGCGATCGCGTTGTCGGTGGTGCTGACCGGGTACAGGGCCGGATAAATGCTTGGTGTTGCTCGGGGAGCATCCTCCGTGACTGTCATCGCGGAGTGTCGATAGGTGTCGAAATTCCAGAAACGGATTCGAGCCGATTCGGAGGGCGCCCACGAGGGCAGTTCGATCAGCATCGGCTTGGCGGCGTCGATCAGATAAATCGGTCCGGCGGGTCTGCCTTTGCCCACCCAGGCGCCCGTGGAGGCGGGGAGGCAAGGGGTCGGAAGCGACGCGCAAATTTCCGGGATGTGCAGCTGCGCCTGCCGGACCGAGGACAGTTTGACCAACGGCAATACCGTCGGTTTTGTCGCCGAAGCCGCCCCCGGGGCTAACAAATACAGACTGGTTCCGAAAAGGACAGAAAGCTGTTTCAGCTGAAAAGCTCGACGGACAAGGGAGGTCGGCACCCTGACTTCGTTACCCCTACTTGCTGGCATGCAAGGCGAGGCGCATCAGAATTTCGTCATGAAGTTCACTGTCCACCAGCAAAGCATCCGGCTCGAGCCCATAGCGCCGGAATCCGGCCCCTTCGTACAACCGCAGCGCCGCGGTATTGCCGGCGTTGACGCTCAGGTTGATCTGGCGGAGGTCGTCGACGGACTTGGCCAGCGCAACCGCTTCGCGGACCAGCGCGCCGGCCAGACCGCGCTGGCGGTAGCCGGGGGCGACGTACATGCCCCAGAGGATGGCCTTGTGGCGAAGTTTGGTCATGCTTTCCCGGCCCAGCCCGGCGGTGCCGACCAGTGCGTCACCGTCGAAGGCACCGAACAGGCCGTGATCGGGGGCCGGTGCGAGCCGGGTTTCGATCTCCGGGATCGGCCGGTCCTTTTCCGCTTCGTAACTCGAACCGAACGCCGAGGGTGTGTCGCGCAGTGCGGCGAGCCGGAGTGCCTGATAGTGCGGCGCATCGGCGGGAGTCAGGCGGCGAATGGTCGTGGTCATGGCATGGTTCCGGGGGAAGGAAAAATGGGTTAACGGACCGGTGCCAGCCGGCCTTGCAGCGATGCCGGAAGTCGCGCGATCAGCGCCGCCCGGCTCGGCTGCCAGAACGCCGACAGCATCAGCAGGGCCGAACCGATGAACAGTGCCGTCGTGGCGAAGCCGAGGCTGACGACGCCGTACTGCTTGAGCAGCGAGCTGAACGCATACAGCACGTAGCCGAGCGCCGAGACCATCAGTGCGCGGCGGTCGATGCACAGCGATACCAGTGCGATGCCGACGTACAGCACGACGACGGCGACAGCCTGCGGCATGCCGACATCGCCGTCGGTGACGCCGAGCAACATGAACACCGGGTGGACCATCAGCGGTGCGGCCAGCAGGTGCAGCCAGAAGGCGACGTCGGAGCGACGGGTCTGGCGGGTGGGGTCGCTGGTATCCCAGCGCATTGCGAAAGCAAACACGGCGATGCCGGCGACGAGCAGCAAGGGCGTCATCACGCCGTCGACGGCGGGCAATACAGAGGTGATCAGCGCAATCAGGCAGGCGACCGCGGCGGCCGAGACGCAGGCAATGGTGATCGGTACCTGAAAACGCCGCCAGTGCAGCCAGGTCGCCACCCCGGCCAGCAGACTGGCGAGGGCGACGGCGGCGGACGGCGCATGCCGCATCATCCCTTCGACGCTACTGCCGCCAAGGGCCGGCGCGGCGAGACCTAGACCGGCCGAAAACACGCTGCCGGCAAACGCCAGCAGCAGTACGATCGCCGGCAAGGCCATCCGGCGTTTGCGCACGAAGAATTCGGCCAGCCCCCAGGCGGTGGCCGCGCTCGCCAGCGAGCCCAGCACCGGCGTGACGGTACCGCCGATCCACGACACCGACACCAGCAACAGCACGCAGGCAATGACGACGAAAATGTCGTTGAAGCCGGTGATCAGCCGGAACTGTTCCTCGTCGGCCACCGGCGTTTGCCGGCGGGCGGCGACGTGGTCGCGGAAGGCGGTGGCGGTATCGTGGCTGAGGACGCCGGCGGATACGGCGTCGTTCAGGTCGTCATCGGTATACATGCGCGCTGGGACTCCGGAAGCAAAGCCACAGCATACGCAAGGCGGCAGGGCGTTGTCAGTCCAGCGTCCGCACTGTCGGCGTCCGCGCGGCGATCACGATCATCAGCGCGGCCATGGTCAGCCCGAACGCCGGCATGATGATGCGGATGTCGACGTGCAGCGCCAGCAGCGCGGTCACCATCGCGTACGAGATCGGCGACAGCCCCATCGATGCGATGGTGTTCAGGCTCATCACCCGGCCGATCTTGCTGCGCTCGGTGTACTGCTGCAGCACCGACATCATCGGCACATTGTTGCTGACGACGCCGAAGCCCAGCAGGAACTGCAGCGTGATCGCCAGCGGAATCCAGCCGGTGAACGCCTGCGCACCCAGCACGATGCCTTCCAGCACGATCACCACGATGATGATCATCAGGCGTTTTTTCGTCGGCGGGAACAGCGTCAGCAGCGTGCCGCCGACGACCATGCCGGCCGCCATCGCGCTTTGCAGATAGGACAGCGTGCTGGCCTGACCGTCGAGGTGGTCGGTGACGACGATCGGAATGCCCAGTCCCAGCGGCCCCATGAACAGCAGGTTGGCAATCGCGTAAATGATCATCAGCGAGCGCAGTGCCGGCGTCTGCAGCGCGTACTGCAGCCCTTCCTTCAGTTCGGTCAGCAGGTGGCGGCGCGCATGGTGGACGGGCACCGGGGCCTCGCGCACCAGCACGGTGAAGCCGACGCCGACGGCGAGCAGCGCGGCGGTCAGCGTGAACACCCATTCGTAGCTGAGCGTTGCCAGCATCACGCCGCCGAGCACCGGGCCGAACACGAGGCCGATCTGGTTGGTGGTCAGCATGATCGAATTGGCGCGCATCAGGTCGCGCTCGGCGACGATGCCGGGCAGCAGCGCATCGCGTGCCGGCCAGAAGAAGGCATCGAGCGCGCCGTAGGCAAAGGCGAATACCGTCATCGCCCAGATGTCGAGCAGGCCGAGGTGCAGCAGGCCGACCAGCGACAGCACGGCGATGACCCGCAGGCCGAGCGAGAACGAAATGATCCGGCTGCGACGCATCCGGTCGGCGACGACGCCGCCGACGGCCATCAGCGCGATCCGCGGCACCGAGCCGGCGATCATCACCAGGCCGAGGTCTTCCTTGGCGCCGAGCGTTTTGACCACGTACCAGGTCTCGGCAAGCATCGCGACCGCGAGGGCGAGGTTGCCGAGGATGCTGGCCAGCCAGACGAAAAGGAAATTGCGGTTGCGCAGGAGTGGCGGAGCATCGGTCATGAGGGAAAAACGCTGTGCTAGTATTTTTGACCCCCGGATTCTAAGCCCGCGAGCCGGCCGCCGACGGCCCGTCCACACTGTGCGACAAGGCCAGCAAACTTTGCGCCACCGGCTTCATGCCGCAATGTCCGATCACGACTCCCGACCAAGGAAAAAGACCATGCCCCTCCGCACGCTGACCGATCTCGCACTGGCCGGCTGCCGGGTACTGATCCGGGCGGACCTCAATGTGCCGTTCGCCAACGGCCGGATCAGCGACGACACGCGCATCCGCGCCTCGCTGCCGACAATCCACGCGGCGCTGCGGGCCGGTGCCGGGGTGATCGTGATGAGTCATCTGGGTCGTCCGGTCGAGGGCGTGTGCGGGCCGGCCGACTCGCTGGAGCCGGTTGCCCGCCGCATCGGCGAACTGCTGGGCCGCACCGTGCCGGTGATCGCCGACTGGCAGAACCATCAGGTTCTGCCGGGCGAGCTGGTGATGCTCGAAAATGTTCGCACCCTGCCGGGCGAGGCGGCGGACAGCGAGGCATTGGGCCGGCAATACGCGGCGTTGTGCGATGTGTTCGTCAACGATGCCTTCGGCATGGTGCACCGCGCCGAAGCGTCGACGCATGCCGTGGCACGGTTTGCGCCGCAGGCTGTGGCCGGCCTGTTGCTGTCGCACGAACTTGACGCGCTGGGCCGGGCCTTGCTGGCGCCGGCAAGGCCGCTGGTTGCCATCGTCGGCGGGGCCAAGGTATCGACCAAGCTGACGATGCTCGAATCGCTGGCCGACAAGGTCGACCGGCTGATCGTCGGTGGCGGCATCGCCAATACTTTTCTGCTGGCGGCGGGCCTGCCGGTCGGCCGGTCGCTGGTCGAAACCGGACTGGTCGACCAGGCTCGCAGGGTGATCGACAAGTGCCGCGCACGCGGTGGCGACGTGCCGCTGCCGACCGACGTGGTCGTCGGCCGGCGTTTCGATCCGGCCGAAGCTGCCGTCATCAAGCCGGTGGCAGAAGTGGACGAGAACGACATGATTCTGGACATCGGACCCGAATCGGCCGCGCGGATCGCCTGGCTGCAGGCCAGTGCAGGGACCATCGTTTGGAACGGACCGGTGGGCGTGTTCGAGTTCGATCAGTTCGGTGGGGGAACCGAGGCCATTGCGAGGGCGATCGCCGCCAGCCCGGCATTTTCGATCGCCGGCGGCGGAGACACGCTGGCGGCGGTGGCCCGGTTCGGCATCACCGATCAGGTCAGCTACCTCTCGACCGGGGGCGGGGCGTTCCTCGCGTTTCTCGAGGGCCGGCCCCTGCCTGCGGTCGACATGCTTGCGCAGCGCGGCTGATCACCGTCCCTCAGCAAAAGCCGGCCGCGTGCCGGTTTTTTTTTGCGCCTTGCGTCAACGCCAACCCAGATTGGTGGCGGCCGTCAATGACGACCGCATAACGACAAGGAGACACGATGAAGCCGAATACCCTGATTCCGCCGGCACTACTGCTGCTGACACTGAGCGCGACCCAGGCGCTGGGGTGCGCCCCGCCACCGCCTACACCTTCGCCGACACCGGTGACCTATCCCCAGTATCCGGGGGCGACGCCCGCACCGACGCCGGCGCCTTCCGTGGTTCCCGTTCAGGCCAACTGGTATCCCGACATGTCTTATCAGGCCGGCGAGCGTGTCAGCTACCAGTGGAAGGTCTACGTCGCCAACTGGTGGAACCAGAACGATGCCCCCGACGGCACCAGCGGTGCGTGGCGGCTGGAGAACCGCGGCCTTGGGTGGACGGCGAACGGCGTGTACCAGCAGGGTGACGAGGTCGTGTACCTCGGCTACCGCTACCGCGCCAAGTGGTGGACCCAGAACGAAGTGCCGGGCAGCAGCGAGTGGGGCGCATGGGAGAAGATCGGCTCGGTGACGCCGATTCCTGCACCTACCCCGGTGCCGACCCCCACGCCTTACACGCCGACACCGGGCGATTGCCATTCGCCGACCCCGACCCCGACGCCGGTACCCACTCCGGCGCCTACCCCTGCACCGAATCTGGCCCAGATCATCGCGCCGGTCGTCAGTGGCGACAGCGTCAGCTTTACCTGGCAGGCGACCAACTGGCAGAACGCCATGGACTGGCACGTCTATGACGACAACTATTCGGTCTCCGGGGGCGAGCCCGAATGGCTGGAAGTCCATCAGCCGCCGTTCTACCGTCACAGCAATACCTACCGTGGCTTGTGGACCGGCAAGCACCGCTTCCGGGTCGAGCTGTGCAGCCGTACACCGCTCAATACCGGTGACTGCACCCTGAGCGAGCCGGTCGAGGTCGACATCGTCGGCGGCATCGACGAGCAGCTGAAGGCGCAGGGCGACTTCATGGCCATTCCGGGCCAGCAGCCGATCATCGATCTGCTGTTCGACGAGCAGAAGCGGCCGACTTCGGTCTATCTGCAGCAGCGGGTCGATCACCCGGATTCGTGGCTCAAGCGTGTCACCGTAACGATCGATGGTCAGCCGTGGTTCGACGGCAGTGTCTTCGACGTGTCGGCGGGCATGGATCCGTGCGACTGGAGCAATTCGGACGGCCGCTGCGTGGTGGTGCACCGGCTGCAGCGCGTGGTGCACGACTACGAAGGCACGCGCTATGGCGCGGTCATCCTGCCGGCGCTGCCGGATGGCAATCATCGCATCGATGTGCAGCTGACCTACGCCGATGGTCGCGTTTATCCGGCGCCGATACGCGTCTCTCTGCCGCTGGTCACGCAGTAGCGCAGCCTCGGTTATGATCAACGCCGGTCGAAGGACCGGCGTTTTTCATTGGAGCCGGCCCCGCTCCGGGGGCTGCCGAGCAAGGATGTGGCATGAAGAAATGGATCATCGCGGCACTGTGCTGCGCGAGTATCGGGGCGCAGGCCGCCGAAAGCGTCATCGAAGCGGCGCTGGCCAAGCATGATTACGCGCTGGCGTTCGCATCGGCGAGCGCCGACGTCAAGGACGGCAGCGCCACGGACTGGACGCGTTTGCAGCTCGCGCAGTTCTACCAGCGCGGGCTGGGGACCGAGGCCGATGTCGGCGCGGCGATCCGGGTGCTGACGCCCATGGCGGAAAAGGACAATGTCGACGCGCAGCTGCTGCTGTCGGCCAGTCTGGCCAGCCGGGTGACCGACGGGCTGATCAAGCCGGACGGCAAGCTCGACTCCGACCGCTACAAGGCGCTGGCGGCACGACCGCTGTCGGCGCGCAGCGACGACCGCCGTGCGGCCGAATGGCTGTGGCGTGCGGCCGAAGCCGGCCAGCCCGAGGCGGTACAGGCCATCGCGCAGGAACTGGCTGGCAGCATCAACGGTGTGCCGCGCGACGAGGTCGCGATGTGGTTTGAAAAGGCCGGCAAGAAGGACTGGATCGCTCCGCTGAAAGCCAACGATTCGCTGACCTCGCTGAAGTTGCGCCGGGACGTGATCAACGATCCGACGCTGGGTCAGCGGCTCGAGGTGGCGGCGCGCAAGGCCGAGTGCATCGACGAGAACCTGGCGCTCAAGGATGTGCGCATCGTTGCGCCGCTGACCGACGCCCAGTACCTGACGCTCGAATTCAAGCCGCCGGTGCGCTACAAACTGATTACCGGCCACTGGCAGGAGTCGTGGTTGTTTGCCGCGTGCGGCAAGACTTTCCCGGTTGACGTCGCCTTTACCGCCGACGGCATGGGCGGGGCGCGTTTCGAGGTGATGCCCGCGCCGTCGAAGTAGGGCATTGGTCTGCTTCGGGGTAGCGCCTGTTTTCGGCAAGGTACTGAACGGAAAGGCATTTGTTTCCGGTTTTGCCGGGCGTAATGCCAACGACTGGTTTCAGTGCTTTCCCGAATGGGCGTATCCCGAATGCCGAATATCCCGATTGGGTGCGGCGCGAACGGAAGGCTAAAGTGCGTGTGATGCAATGCAACACGGCGCCAGCCGCCGCTACCGGAGAGACCCCATGCCCCTCGTCGCATTACGCCCCCTGCTCGATCACGCTGCCGAAAACGGCTACGGCGTGCCGGCGTTCAACGTCAACAACCTCGAGCAGGTGCAGGCCATCCTGCAGGCCGCTGCCGCGACCGACAGCCCGGTCATCCTGCAGGCGAGCGCCGGTGCCCGCAAATACGCTGGCGAAACCTTCCTGAAGCAGCTGATCGAAGGTGCCGTGGCCAGCTATCCGAATCTGCCGATCGTGATGCATCAGGATCACGGCGTCAGCCCGGCCGTGTGCATGACCGCGATCAAGCTCGGTTTCTCGAGCGTGATGATGGACGGCTCGCTGATGACCGACGGCAAGACCCCGGCCGACTATGACTACAACGTCGGTGTCACCCGGCAGGTCGTCGAGATGGCGCATGCCTGCGGCGTATCGGTCGAGGGCGAGCTTGGCTGCCTCGGCCGGCTTGATACCGGCATGGGCGAGGCCGAGGACGGCGTCGGTGCCGACCGCAAGCTGTCGCACGACGAGCTGCTGACCGATCCGATTCAGGCGCGCGATTTCGTTGCCGCCACCGGCGTCGACGCGCTGGCCATCGCCATCGGCACCAGTCATGGCGCGTACAAGTTCTCCAAGCCGCCGACCGGCGAGGTGCTGGCGATCGACCGCGTCCGCGCCATCCACATCGCGATTCCGAACACCCATCTGGTCATGCACGGCAGCTCGAGCGTGCCGCAGGAACTGCTGGCAGAACTGCGCGAGTACGGCGGCGAACTGAAGCCGACCTGGGGCGTGCCGGTCGAGGAAATCCAGAAGGCGATCTACTTCGGCGTGCGCAAGATCAACATCGACACCGACCTGCGGTTGGCGATGACCGGCGCGATCCGCAAGCACTTCGCGACCAACCCGGCCGATTTCGACCCGCGTGCCTACCTGAAGCCGGCGATCGCGGCGATGCGCAAGGTCTGCGAAGACCGCTACGCCGCTTTCGGCGCGGCCGGTCAGGCATCGCGCTTTCTGCAAAAGCACAACGTGATCCAGCTCGCTGCCTGAGCCGATACCGATCCGTTAATGCCCTGACCGTTTGAACAGCGCGAGCGCCAGCTCGCGCTGTTTTGCATGGTCGACCACCGGCCACGGGTAGTCGGTCCCCAGCCGCACGCCGGCTTCGCGCAGACCGATCGGATGCGCCAGCCACGGTGCATGGATTGCATCCGGGCCCAGTGCGGACAGCTCGCGGCAATAGCGGCGGATGAAACGGCCGTCCGGGTCGAATTTCTCCGACTGCGTGACCGGATTGAAAATGCGGAAATAGGGCTGGGCATCGCAGCCGGTGCTGGCGGCCCACTGCCAGCCGCCGTTGTTGGCGGCAAGATCGAAATCGAGCAGTTTTTCGGCGAAGTAGCGCTCGCCCCAGCGCCAGTCGACCAGCAGGTCCTTGACCAGAAAGCTGGCGACGATCATCCGCAACCGGTTGTGCATGTAGCCAGTCCGGTTCAGCTGGCGCATCGCGGCATCGACGATCGGATAGCCCGTTCGGCCCTCGCACCAGGCGGCGAACAGTGCCGGGTCGTTCGGGAACGGCAGGGCATCGTACTCGGGCCGGAAGGCGTGCCCGGCCACGTCGGGCCGGTGCCAGAGGATCTGCTGGTAGAAATCGCGCCAGCACAGCTCGGACAGCCACGTCTCGGCTCCGGCGCCGCCCTGGCGCCAGGCATGCGCGGCCAGTTCGCGAATGGACACCGTGCCGAAGCGCAGGTGCACCGACAGGTAGGACGGCCCCTTGATGCCCGGAAAATCGCGCGTCTCGTGATAGCGGTCCAGCCGGGTGCAAAAATCGTTGAACAGCGTTTCGCCGCCGCTGCATCCGGCCGGCAAGGCCGGTGCCTCGTCCGGCTCGAAGCCCAGTTCGCTCAGCGAAGGCCAGGGCTGCGGGGGCAGCAGCGCCAGCCGGTGGGCGTATTGCCGCACCGGATAGGCGCGGACGTAAAAGTCGTCGAGCTTCGCCAGCCAGGCACGCTTGTAGGGGGTAAAGACGCTGTACATGCCGCCGGTCTTCGTCCGGATTTCGTCCTGTTCGAAGATCACCTGATCCTTGAAGGTTTCGAAACCGATTTCCAAAGCAGCCAGCCTCGCCGCAACCTCGGCATCGCGGGCGATCGCGGCCGGTTCGTAGTCGCGGTTGGCGTAGACGGCCGTGGCGCCGAACTCCCGTGCCAGCGCCGGAATGGCCGTCGTCGGTTGTCCGTGACGGACCACAAGCTCGCTGGCACACGCGACCAGCTCGGCCTTGAGCTCGGCCAGCGTTGCGTGAATGAAGGCAACCCGTCGGTCGGCACGAGGCAGCGGATCAAGGATGTCGCGGTCGAAAATGAAGACCGGGATCACGCAGTCGTGATGCTTGAGCGCATGAAACAGCGCTGCGTGATCGAAAAGTCGCAGGTCGCGACGCAGCCAGACGAGGGCGGTAGACATGAAGCTCGAATCGGAAGTCCCTGACTTGCCTAGTCTAGCGTTTGTTGCGGCGCAGGGACGGCCTGCGTTCGGCAGCCCGCTTGTGCGATAATTGCCCCATGGACCTCGACCTTTCACGCCACTTCCTGATCGCCATGCCTTCACTGGCCGACCCGATCTTTGCCAAGACGCTGACCTTCGTCTGCGATCACAACGACAAGGGCGCGATGGGAGTCATCGTCAATCGCCCGGTCGGCATGACGCTGACGACGCTGTTCGAGCAGATCGACGTCGAGCTGCACCGGCCCGATGTGGCCGAGCTGCCGGTGTGCTTTGGCGGCCCGGTCCAGACCGACCGGGGTTTCGTGCTGCACACGCCGCTGGGCGACTGGCAGTCGACGCTGTCGGTGTCGGACGAGATGGGGCTGACGACGTCGAAGGACATCCTGCTTGCCGTCGGCGAGGGTGGCGGTCCCGAGAAAATGTTCGTCACGCTCGGCTATGCAGGCTGGGAAGCCGGCCAGCTTGAGGCCGAAATGGCCCAGAACAGCTGGATCTCGGTCGAGGCCGATCCGGAAATCATCTTCGCGCTGCCGGCCGAGGAACGCTACGATGCGGCGCTCAAACTCTTGGGCATCGACGTGGCGATGCTGTCGGACGAAGCCGGACACGCATGAGCACGATTCTGGCTTTCGATTTCGGCGAGGCGCGAATCGGCGTCGCGATGGGCAGTACCGAGCTCGGTATCGCCCATCCGCTCGAAACCATTGCCACCGTTGAAACCGACAAGCGCTTTGCCCGCATCGAAGCACTGATCACCCAGTGGCAACCGACGCTGTTCGTCGTCGGCCTGCCGCTCGGCATCGACGGCGAAGAACAGCTGGCGAGCCGGCTCGCGCGCAAGTTCGCCAGTCGGCTGACCGGCCGCTTCGGCCTGCCGGTCACGCTGGTCGACGAGCGCTACACGTCGAAATCGGCATCGATGGCGCTCGACGATACCGGCTTGCGCGGCCGCCGGCAGAAGCCGGTCCTCGACCAAGTCGCGGCGATGCAGATCCTGCAGGCCCATTTCGATCAGATCGCCGAACAGGGCGGGGCGCGGTAGCAGTGAGCCGGCACGGCCTGCTCGCCCATCTTCCTGTCCTGCCGGGCCAGCCGGCCCGGATTTTCCCCGAATTCCTCCCGCAGCGCGCCCTCCGGCCGCCGCAGCGGCGTGGCCTTTTTGCATCCATTTTTCAGGGAGCATCATGTACAACCCGCAACTGAACGCGCAGGGTGAGCTCATCCACCTGCTGACGACCGAGGGGCTGCCCAAGCGCATCCTCACCCAGATTCTCGACCGCGCCGCCGAGTATGTCGCCGCCGGCGAGGCCGGCAACAAGAAGTTCGCCACTCTGGCCGGCCGCTCGGTGTTCAACCTGTTCTTCGAGAACAGCACCCGCACGCGGACGACGTTCGAGATCGCCGCGAAGCGTTTGAGCGCCGACGTCACCAGCCTGAACATCCAGGCATCGAGCACCGCCAAGGGCGAAACGCTGCTCGACACCATCCACAACCTTGAAGCAATGGGCGCCGACCTCTTCGTCGTGCGCCATGCGCAATCGGGCGCGGCGCACCTGATTGCCCAGCACGTGCAGCCGGGCATCGCCGTCGTCAACGCCGGCGACGGCCGCCACGCGCATCCGACGCAGGCGCTGCTGGACATGTACACGATCCGCCACTTCAAGGGCGATTTCACCAAGCTGCGCGTCGCCATCGTCGGCGACATCCTGCACTCGCGCGTTGCCCGTTCGGACATCCATGCGCTGACGACGCTGGGCTGCCCGGAAGTGCGCGTGATCGGGCCGAAGACGCTGATCCCGACCGGGATGGAGAGCCTCGGCGCTCACGTCTACCACGACATGGCCGAAGGCCTGAAGGACGTCGACGTCGTGATCATGCTGCGGCTGCAGAACGAGCGGATGAGCGGCGCCTTCCTGCCGAGCACGCACGAATTCTTCAAGTACTACGGCCTGACGCCGGAAAAACTCGCGCTGGCCAAGCCCGACGCGATCGTGATGCATCCGGGGCCGATGAACCGCGGCGTCGAAATCGACTCGGCCGTTGCCGACGGTGCGCAGGCGGTGATCCTGCCGCAGGTGACCTTCGGGATCGCCGTGCGTACGGCAGTGATGGCCATCGTTTCCGAAAACCAGCGCGGCCGGGGGGCGCAAGCATGATCGAGACCAAGAACACCGTCATCCGCAATGGTCGCCTGATCGACCCCGCCCACGGTACCGACACGCAGGGCGACCTGTATCTGGCCGGCGGCAAGATCGTCGGCGTCGGCAGTGCACCGGCCGGCTTCGTGGCCGAACTGGACATCGATGCCAGCGGCCTCGTCGTCGCCCCGGGTCTGGTCGACCTGTGCGCGCGGCTGCGCGAGCCGGGCAACGAGTACAAGGCGACGCTGCAGAGCGAGATGGCCGCGTCGGTCGCCGGCGGCGTGACCAGCATCGTCTGCCCGCCCGATACCGATCCGCCGCTGGACGAACCGGGTCTGGTGATGAATCTGCGCCAGCGTGCGCGCAAGCACGATCTGGCCCGGCTGTATCCGGTCGGCGCGCTGACCGTCGGCCTGAAGGGCCGGGAAATCACCGAAATGGCGCTGCTGCGCGAGGCCGGCTGCGTGGCGTTTTCGCAAGGCGACGTGCCGATCGCCGACCTGCAGGTGCTGTACCGCGCGATGCAGTACGCGGCAACGTTCGGCTTCGAGCTGCGGCTGCGTCCGGAAGAGGCCAGCCTCGTCAACGACGGCGTTGCCCATGACGGTGACTATGCGTCGCGCCTCGGGCTGACCGGCATCCCGGTGATCGCCGAGACGATCGCCATTGCGCAGATCGTCCAGCTGATGCGCGCCACCGGCTGCAAGGTGCACATCGCCCGGCTGTCCAGCGGCGCCGGCATCGAGCTGGTCCGCGAGGCCAAGCGCGAAGGCCTGCCGCTGTCGTGCGACGTGGCGATCAACCACATCCATCTGGCCGACGTCGACATCGGCTACTTCGACAGCCAGTACCGTTTCGATCCGCCGCTGCGCAGCCTGCGCGACCGCGATGCGATCGTTGCCGGCCTGAACGACGGCACCATCGACGCCATTTGCTCGGACCACAGCCCGGTCGACGACGACGGCAAGCTGCTGCCGTTTGCCGAAGCCGAACGCGGCGCCACCGGTCTGGAACTGCTGTTGCCGCTGACCTT
Source organism: Jeongeupia naejangsanensis (assembly GCF_016865585.1). GTDB lineage: Bacteria > Pseudomonadota > Gammaproteobacteria > Burkholderiales > Chitinibacteraceae > Jeongeupia > Jeongeupia naejangsanensis. The sequence goes on from NZ_JAESND010000008.1 coordinate 87,942, forward strand.
GGCATGGGCAGAACGCAACCGCATTGCGCTGCCGATCGCGCTGGCGAAGATCTCCAGCGTGCCGGCGGCCAAGATCGGCTTCAGCGCCGACCTGCAGGTCGGCAGCCGCGCCGACCTCGTCGTGTTCGACCCGAACGAGGCGTGGACGGTGACGCGCGAAGCGCTGCGCAGCCAGGGCAAGAACACGCCGTTTGCCGGCATGGAAGTGAAGGGCCGTGCGCGCTATACCTTTGTGAAGGGCAAGTGCGTGTACACGGTCTGAGCGAAACCGGTATCGACCGACGCCCGTCCCGGTGACGGGCGTTTTTGCGTCGGCGCTTGGCGTCGTGCAACGGCCCCGCTATACTCGGATCTGTTTTTCAAACGTGTGTTTGAAATTTGAGAGGAGAGATTACATGTCCGATCTGGCCAGCCTGTTCCAGACCGCTCAGGATGAAGTGGTGAAGCTCAACGATGCACCGGATGTGCAGACCAAACTCAAGCTCTACGCGCTGTTCAAGCAGGCGAGCGAAGGCGACGTCAGCGGTGACCGCCCAGGCGCGCTCAACTTTGTCGCACAGGCCAAGTACGACGCCTGGGCCAAGCTCAAGGGCGTGAGCAACGACGGCGCGAAGCAGCAGTACATCGACCTCGTCGAAGAACTCAAGCGCAACGACTCCTGATCGTTGCGCACAATGAAAAAGCGGCCCGCAGGCCGCTTTTTATTGGCAGATCACCGCAAGTGATTACGCGAGCTTCTGCTTCAGCAGTTCGGTCAACACGCCCGGATTGCCCTTGCCCTTGCTGGCCTTCATGCACTGGCCGACCAGTGCGTTCAGCGCCTTTTCCTTGCCGGCACGGTATTCCTCGACCGACTTGGCATTGTTGGCGATCACTTCGTCGACGATGGCTTCGAGTGCACCGGTGTCGGTTTCCTGCTTCAGGCCGTCACGCTCGATGATGGCGTCGGCCCCATTGGGATCGGTCACGCCCTCGTCCCACATCTTGCGCAGCACGTCCTTGGCGGTCTTGTTGTTGATCGTGTTGTCCGAGACACGGCGGATCAGACCGGCCAGTGCTTCGGCCGAGACCGGTGTATCGACGATGTCCTTTTCCTCGCGGTTCAGCGTCGCGGAGACGTCGCCCATGATCCAGTTGCTGGCGAGCTTGGCATCGGCGCCGGCGGCAACGGTGGCTTCGTAGTAGCCGGCCAGTGCCTTGCTTGCGGTCAGCGTGGCCGCGTCGTAGGCCGGGATGCCGTACTGCTCGACGAAGCGAGCCTGCATCGCCGCCGGCAGTTCCGGCAGTTCGCTGCGCACGCGCTCTACCCATTCGTCGCTGATCACCAGCGGCGGCAGGTCCGGATCCGGGAAGTAGCGGTAGTCGTGCGCGTCTTCCTTGCTGCGCATTGCGCGGGTTTCGCCGGTGTCCGGGTTGAACAGCACCGTCGCCTGCTGGACCTTGCCGCCATCTTCGATCAGTTCGATCTGGTACTGGACTTCGGCCTTGACCGCCTGTTCGATGAACTTGAAGCTGTTGAGGTTCTTGACCTCGCGGCGCGTACCGAACTCCTTCTGGCCTTCCGGGCGCACCGAGACATTCACGTCGCAGCGGAACGAGCCTTCCTGCATGTTGCCGTCGCAGATGCCGATCCACGTCACCAGTGAATACAGCGCCTTGGCGTAGGCGACCGCTTCGGCAGCTGAACGCATTTCCGGCTCGGACACGATTTCGAGCAGCGGTGTGCCGGCGCGGTTCAGGTCGATGCCCGACAGGCCGTGGAAGTCTTCGTGTACCGACTTGCCGGCGTCTTCTTCCAGATGTGCGCGGGTCAGGTTGATGGTCTTGTCGACGCCGTCGACATTGATCGTGATCGCGCCGCCCTCGACCACCGGCAGCTCGAACTGGCTGATCTGGTAGCCCTTCGGCAGGTCGGGGTAGAAGTAGTTCTTGCGCGCGAACACCGAGCGCTGGTTGACCTTGGCGCCGATTGCCAGACCGAACTGGATCGCCTTTTCAACGGCGGCCTTGTTCATCACCGGCAGCGCGCCGGGCAGGGCGATGTCGACGACAGCGGTCTGGGTGTTCGGTGCTGCGCCGAACGCCGTGCTGGCCGACGAGAAAATTTTCGATTGCGTGGTGAGCTGGGTATGCACCTCCAGCCCGATGACGACTTCCCATTTCATGGTGTGTCTCTCTGTGTGGCCGTCAGCGGGGCTGACGGCGATACCAATAGGAATACTGTTCAGCAAAGCCCAGGCTGGCGTACAGCGCCGTTGCCGCCGTATTGGCGGCAACGGCCTGCAGCACGCAGCGCTTTGCACCGGTGCGCCGGCCCCAGGCCAGCAGCGCGTTAACCAGCCGGCGGCCATGACCGTGACGGCGCTGCGCCGGGTCGGTAACGATGTCGTACAGCACGATGCTGTCCTGCTGGCGTACGGCAAAGCCGCAGGCGACGAGGCGCCCCTGTTCGGCCAGCGCTGCGAACGCAACCGGGCAGACGTAGCTTTTCAGCAGTGCCAGCGCGGTCGGGCGCTGGGTGGCGCTGACGCTGTTCATCGTTGCGAAGGCGTCGAACCACACGCCATCGACGTGGTCGTAAAGCGTCACGGCCGGATCGCTGGCGGTCGGGAAGTCATCGAGCATCCGCGTCTGTACGCTGGATACGTCGGTCTGCGCGTAGCCGCGTGCGCCCAGCAGCGCATCGAGTTCGCCGGAGGCGGCGGTCAGCTTGAAGATTGCCGGCTGGCCGAGCGCGTTGTAACGCTGCTCGACATAGCCAAGCTTGTCCGCATTCGCCTGCACGCCCCGGTACAGCGGCGTCACCGAGTTGGCGCGCTTGGTGTAGCCGTTGGCGAACCGCAGCACCCAGCCGTCGACCAGCTCGGTTGCCCGGGCCGGCCAGGCGCTGGTCGTCAGCGCCTCGATCTCGGTGATGCGGTCCGGCGTCATTACAGCGCCGGTGCCTTCTGGTGCCAGTCGGTGGCTTGCTGGAAGCGGTGAGCGGCGTTCAGCATCTTCGCTTCGGCAAAGTAGTTGCCGATGATCTGCAGGCCGATCGGCCGTCCGGCCGTGTCGAAGCCGGCCGGTACGCTCATGCCCGGCAGGCCGGCGAGGTTGACGCCCAGCGTGTAGATGTCCTCGAGGTACATCGCCACCGGATCGGCGTTCTTGTCGCCGAGGTTCCACGCGGTACCCGGTGCGACCGGACCCATGATCAGGTCGCAGTCGGCGAAGGCGCGCTGGAAGTCGTCGGCGATGATGCGGCGGATCTTCTGCGCCTGCAGGTAGTAGGCGTCGTAGTAGCCGTGGCTCAGCACATAGGTGCCGGTCAGGATGCGGCGCTTCACTTCCCAGCCGAAGCCTTCGGCACGGCTCTTCTCGTACATTTCGGTCAGGCCGTCGTAGTCGGCAGCACGATGGCCGTAGCGGACGCCGTCGAAGCGCGACAGGTTGCTCGACGCTTCGGCCGGCGCGATCACGTAGTACGACGGAATCGCCAGCCTGGTGTTCGGCAGGCTGATGTCGACGACGGTAGCACCGAGCTTTTTGTATTCGGCAATGGCGGCGTCAATCGCTGCTGCGACGTCGGCGGCAAGACCTTCGGCGAAGTACTCGCGCGGCAGGCCGATACGCAGGCCGGCCAGCGGTGCGTCCAGATCGCGGGCGTAGTCTTCCTTGGCGTGCTGCAGGCTGGTCGCGTCGCGCTCGTCAAAGCCCGCCATCACGTTCAGCAGCAGCGCGCAGTCTTCGGCGCTCTTGCCGAACGGGCCGCCCTGATCGAGCGAGCTGGCGTAGGCGATCATGCCGAAGCGGCTGACGATGCCGTAGGTCGGCTTGATGCCGGTGACGCCGCAGAAGCTCGCCGGCTGGCGGATCGAGCCGCCGGTATCGGTGCCGGTCGCGATCGGCGCCAGCCGTGCCGCGACGGCCGCGGCCGAGCCGCCCGAGCTGCCGCCCGGTACCGCCTTGCGGTCCCAAGGGTTCAGCACCGCGCCGAATGCGCTGTTCTCGTTCGACGAGCCCATCGCGAACTCGTCCATATTCGTGCGGCCGAGCGTGACGAGGCCGGCGGCATCGCACTGTTCGATCACGTGGGCGTTGTAGGGCGCGACGAAGTTTTCCAGCATCTTCGAGCCGCACGAAGCGACCCAGCCCTGCTGGCAGAAAATGTCCTTGTGCGCGACCGGGATGCCGGTCAGTGCACCGGCATTGCCGGCCGCACGAGCGGCGTCAGCGGCCTGCGCCTGCGCCAGCGTTTTGGCTTCGTCGATGGCGATGAAGGCATTCAGCGCGGCGTTGGCCTTGATCCGGCCGAGGTACTCGGTGGCCAGCTCGACGGCGGAGACGTCCTTGGCCGCCAGCATGCCGGACAGTTGTTTGAGTGATTTTTCGATCATGGGTAGCTCAGGCTGGATCGGCCGGGCGGTAGCCCATGCCCTGTTCGACGAGGTCGATCAGCGTGTGGATGACCTTGATGTGGATTTCCTGAATGCGGTCGGCGTAGCCGAAGTGCGGCACGATGATTTCGACGTCGGCCTGGCCCTTGAGCTTGCCGCCGTCCTTGCCCATCAGCAGCAGCACTTTCATGCCGCGCTCGCGCGCGGCTTCGACCGCACGGATGATGTTGGCCGAGTTGCCGCTGGTGGTGATGCCGACCAGCACGTCGCCGTCGCGGCCGAGGCCTTCGACGAAACGCGAGAAAATGTCGTTGAAACCGTAGTCGTTACCGACACAGGTGATGTGCGACGGATCCGACACGGCGATCGCGGCCAGTGCCGGGCGGTTGTCGCGGTAGCGGCCGGAGAGTTCTTCGGCAAAGTGCATGGCGTCGCAGTGCGAGCCGCCGTTGCCGCACGAGATCGCCTTGCCGCCGGCCTTGAGGCTGCTGACCAGCAACTGGGCGGCGGCATCGACCGAGGCGAGGAAGGCGTCGTCGGCGAGCACGCGCTCGAGAACCTGCTGGGCTTCGCGCAGATGCTGCGCTACGGTGCTGATGCTCATTCGATCACCTTCGGAACCAGGTAGAGGCCGTTCTCGACGGCCGGGGCGATCGCCTGGAAGGCATCGCGACGGTCGGGCGCGGTGGCGACGTCGTCGCGCAGGCGCAGATGGACGTCTTGCGCGTGGGCCATCGGCGCGATGCCGGTGGTGTCGACCGCGCGCATTTCTTCGATCAGCGTAAAGATTTTGTTGAGCTGTTGTTGCGTTGCAGCAAGCTCGGTGTCGGTAACGGCGATGCGGGCCAGTTTGGCGATGCGCCGTACGTCGTCCAAGGAGAGAGACATGAGCATTTTCCCCCTGCTAAGTCCTTATGATCATCAGCGCCTTAGGGTATCATGCCGGGTTTGTTTCACCCAAGCTGGCCCCGGGTATGAACGTCGGCGGAACTTATCGCCCGCAACCCGTTCTGGCTTTAAAACCTATTCTTTGGCGACGGCCCTTGCCGGCGCCCTGTACACGACCCCAATACCATTGCGAGTAAACTAATGTTCGGTCTTCTCTCCGGTTACTTCGCCAACGACATCGCGATCGACCTCGGCACCGCCAACACCCTGATCTACATGCAAGCCAAGGGCATCGTCCTCGACGAGCCGTCGGTGGTGGCGATCATGCAGGAAGGCGGTCCGTCGGGTAAGAAAACCATTCTGGCCGTCGGCGCCGAAGCAAAGAAAATGCTCGGCCGTACGCCGGGCAGCATTACCGCGATCCGCCCGATGAAGGATGGCGTGATCGCCGACTTCACCATTACCGAACAGATGCTCAAGCAGTTCATCAAGAAGGTGAACCCGAGCCGCCTGTTCAGCTCCCCCCCGCGCATCGTCATCTGCGTGCCCTGCGGTTCGACCCAGGTCGAACGCCGCGCGATCAAGGAATCGGCGCTGGGCGCCGGCGCACGCAAGGTCGAGCTGATCGAGGAGCCGATGGCTGCGGCGATCGGTGCCGGCCTGCCGGTCGAAGAAGCGACCGGCTCGATGGTCGTCGACATCGGCGGTGGTACGACCGAAGTCGGCGTGATCTCGCTCGGCGGCATCGTTTATGCCAGCAGCGTGCGCGTCGGTGGTGACAAGTTCGACGAGTCGATCATCAACTACATCCGCCGCAACTACGGCATGCTGATCGGCGAAACCACCGCCGAAGAAATCAAGAAGCGCATCGGTTCGGCCTTCCCGGGCGCCGAAGTACGCGAAATGGAAGTGAAGGGCCGCAACCTGGCCGAAGGCATTCCGCGTTCGTTCACGATTTCGAGCAACGAAATCCTCGAAGCGCTGACCGAGCCGCTGAACCAGATCGTTTCCGCCGTGAAGCAGGCGCTGGAACAGACGCCGCCGGAACTCGGCGCCGACATCGCCGACAAGGGCATGGTGCTGACCGGTGGCGGTGCGCTGCTGCGCGATCTCGACCGTCTGCTGATGGAAGAAACCGGCCTGCCGGTCATCGTCGCCGAAGATCCGCTGACCTGCGTCGTGCGCGGTTCGGGCAAGGCGCTCGACAAGCTCGACAAGGTCACGGCGATCTTTACCCGCGACTAAGGATAAGGCGTGCCGGACGCAGGGCAATGTGCCCGGCGTCCGGTTTTTCGTTGATTTCGCGCCTGACCGGTCATGCAAACCAGCCCTCCCGCTTTTTTCAAACAGGGTCCGAAGCCGCTTACGCGGCTGCTGATCTTTTCGCTGCTGTCGATCGGACTCATCGTCGGCGATGCGCAGTACAGCATGCTCGGCCGTATTCGCGAGCAGGTCTCGGTGCTGCTGTATCCGCTCCAGTGGGCCGCAACCGCGCCGTTCGCGACGCTGCGCAACACCGCCGACTTCCTGTCGCGCCAGACCGAGCTGATGGCCGAGAACCGCCAGCTCAACGACGCCCAGCTCGCGGCCCGCGCGCAGGCGATGCGGCTCAAGGCGCTCGAGGCCGAAAATGCGAGCCTGCGCGAACTGAGTGTGCGGCGCGACACGGTGGGGCAGTCGTCGCAGCTGACCGAAATCCTTTACAACGGGCGTGACCCGTTCACGTCGCGGCTGATCGTCGATCGTGGCGAGCAGCAGGGCGTCCGGTCGGGGCAGATCGCCATCGATGCATCGGGCGTGGTCGGGCAGGTCGTTCGTGTCCAGCCGCTGACCGCCGAGATCCGGCTGATTTCGGACCGCAACCAGATGGTGCCGGTCGTGGTCGAGCGCAACCAGTTGCGAACCGTCGTTTACGGCATGGGTGCGCATCAGCCGCTCGAGGTGCGCAACATGGCGCCGAATGTCGACATCCAGCTCGGCGACGTGCTGGTGACGTCGGGGATCGACGGGATCTATCCGGTCGGCCTGCCGGTGGCCAAGGTCGTCAAGGTCGAGCGCGGTTCCTCGTTCGCACGCGTCGTTTGCGCACCCGTTGCAGCCGTCGACCGGCACCGCTTCCTGTTGCTGCTCGATCATCGCAGCGACATGCCACCGTACCCCGAGGCCGCGTCGCAGCCGGCGGGTGCGGGCAAGCACAAGAAGGGTAACTGATGCCCATTTCCCATCAATTGCTGCGACCGGTGAGCATCGGTTTCATCGTGCTCAGTTTCATCGTCGCGCTGCTGGTCAACCTGCTGCCGTGGCAGGTGTCGATCGCCAACTTCGCGCCGGATTTCGTCGCGCTGTTCATCGTCTACTGGGCGCTGAACCAGCCGCGTCGCGTCGGTGTCGCCACGGCCTTCATTCTCGGCGTACTGATGGATGTCGGTGACGGCAATGTCCTCGGCCAGCACGCGCTGGCGTACTCGGTGATCGCCTATCTGGTGCTGATCCGTCAGCGGCAGATGGCGGTGTTCGCGTTCTGGCAGCAGGCACTCATCGTTTTCGGCCTGCTGACGCTGGCGCAGGTGATCATGGTCATCGTGCGCATGGCGCTCGGCGCGCCCTTCGTCGGCTGGGCCTATTTCGCCGGTAGCGTACTGGCGGCCTTGCTGTGGCCGCCGTTGTCGAACCTGATGCTGATGCATCAGCGCAAATCGGTGCCGGACGAGCTATGAGTGGCCCATCGTCGCGCGCGGAGGCGTAATGGCGCGCAATGAACTGAAGAATTCGCTGGCGGAGCGTTACGCGTTCCAGCTGCGCATCGTCACGGCGGTGCTGTTCGTGCTCGCCCTGTTCGGGCTGCTGTTTGCCCGTTTCGTCTGGCTGCAGGTGGCGCAGCACGACAAGTACCAGACGCTGGCCGAAGCCAACCGGATTTCGCTGGTGCCGGTGACGCCGGCGCGCGGCATCATCCGTGACCGCAACGGCGTGGTGCTGGCGCACAATTTCTCCGCCTATACCCTCGAAATCACGCCGTCCAAGCTGGCCGACAGTCTCGACGAGACCATCGCGCGGCTGTCGAAGATCGTCGACGTCACCGGCAAGGATCGCCGCCGCTTCAAGAAGCTGATGGAGGAAACGCGCGATTTCGAATCGCTGCCGATCCGCACCCGGCTGTCCGACGAGGAAGTGGCGCGCTTTGCTGCCAACAGCTACCAGTTTCCCGGCGTCGAGATCAAGGCGAGGCTGTTCCGTCAGTATCCGTTTCAGGAAGTGGCCAGCCATCTGATCGGCTACATCGGCCGGATCAATGACAAGGATCTGGCCAAGCTCGACGAGGATGGCGAGCTGGCCAACTACCGCGGGACCGATCACATCGGCAAGCTCGGCATCGAAGCCAGTTACGAGACCCAATTGCACGGCACGACCGGTTTCGAGGAAGTCGAAATCGACTCGGGCGGCCGGGCGATCCGCACCCTGCGCCGGACGCCGCCGCAACCGGGCAAGGACCTGACACTGTCGGTCGACATCAAGCTGCAGGAGATGGTCGAAAAGCTGTTCGGCGAACGCCGTGGCTCGCTGGTCGCGATCGATCCGCGCGACGGCGGCGTGCTGGCCTTCGTATCCAAACCCGGTTTCGACCCGAACCTGTTCGTCGACGGCATCGATCCGGACAGCTGGAAGGCGTTGAACGAATCGCCCGACAAGCCGCTGCTGAACCGGGGACTGCGTGGCGAGTATCCGCCGGGGTCGACGTTCAAACCGTTCATGGCGATCGCCGCGCTCGAAGGCAACTTCCCGCTCACAAGGCAGACGATTTCCGATCCGGGCTATTTCATCTACGGCAACAACCGCTTCCGCGACTCGCACAAGGGCGGTTACGGTTCGATGAACTTCGACCGCTCGCTGCCGCTGTCGTCGGACACCTACTACTACCAGCTCGCGGTGCAGATGGGCATCGATTACATCGCCAAGTTCATGGCGACGCTCGATCTCGGCCAGCTGACCGGCATCGACCTGCCGGGCGAACGTCCGGGGGTGCTGCCGAGCCCTGAGTGGAAAAAGAAGCGCTTCAGGACGCCGGCGCAGCAGAAGTGGTATTCGGGCGAGACCGTATCGATCGGCATCGGCCAGGGCTACAACTCGTACACGCCGCTGCAGATGGCCCACGGCATCGCGACAATCGCCAACCGTGGCGTGATGTTCCGGCCCCACGTCGTTGCAACCGTGATCGACAAGAGCAGCGGCAAGCAGACCCGGATCGAACCGCAGCCCGAGCGTACCTTGCCGTGGAAGCCGGAGAACATCGAGCGTGTCGTACGCGGCATGGTCGGCGTGACCCAGTACGGCACCGCCACGCGCATTTTTGCCGGTGCGCCATACGTCGCAGCCGGCAAGACCGGTACCGCCCAGGTGTTCAGCCTGCGCGGTGGCAAGTACAACGCCAAGGCAATCAACGAACGGCTGCGCGACCACTCGTGGTTCGTCGCCTTCGCGCCGGCCGACAAGCCGACGATCGCGCTGGCTGTCATCGTCGAGAACGGCGGTTTCGGCGCCGCCGCCGCAGCGCCGATCGCGCGTCAGGTGCTCGACTACTATCTGCTCGGCAAGATGCCGGCGGCCCTGGCCGCCGACGCATCGGCCGTAGCCTCGGCGCCGGTGGCGGCGCAGGAAGACATCAGTGATTAAGACGATCTGGAACCGGATCAAGCAGCCGATCGACCCGTGGCTGTTCCTGTTCACGCTGCTGATTTTCGCCGTCTCGGCGATCGTGCTGTTTTCGGCGTCGAACCGCGACCTCGACAAGGTGATGGACAAGGTCACCTTCATGGGGATTTCGCTGGGCGTGATGTGGTTCTTCGCGAACATCTCGCAGCAGACGCTGATGCGGCTGGCGTTGCCGGCCTACGTTGTCGGTGTGGCGCTGCTGGTGGCGGTGGCACTGTTCGGCGTCACCAGTCACGGCGCGACGCGCTGGCTGAATATCGGCATCACCCGCATCCAGCCGTCCGAGCTGATGCGGATCGCGATGCCGCTGATGCTGGCGTGGTTCTTCCATCACTTCGAAACGACGCTGAACTGGAAGCATTTCGTCGCAGCTGCCTTGCTGATGGTGGTGCCGGTCGGCCTGATCCTCAAGCAGCCCGACCTCGGTACCAGCCTGCTGATCGCATCGAGCGGCTTTTACGTGCTGTTTCTGGCCGGACTGAGCTGGCGCTTCCTGGCGGTGATGGGTGTGGCCGGTGGCGCGCTCGCCTACACGGTGACGCACTGGGAACTGTGCATCAACATCCTGCAGGAGTACCAGTGCCGCCGGATCGCGACGATGCTCGATCCGATGCAGGATCCGCTCGGGGCCGGTTATCACATCATCCAGGGCACGATCGCGATCGGCTCGGGTGGCGTGCTCGGCAAGGGCTGGCTCAACGGCACGCAGACCCACCTCGACTTCATTCCGGAGCGGACGACCGACTTCATTTTCGCCGTGTTCGGCGAGGAGTTCGGCCTGCTCGGCAACGGCGTGCTGCTGGTGCTCTACCTGCTGGTCATCGGTCGCGGCCTGACCATCGCCAGCCGGGCACCGACGCTGTTCGGCCGGCTGCTGGCCGGGGCGATTGCGCTCAATTTCTTCACCTATGCCTTTGTCAACATGGGCATGGTGTCCGGCATCCTGCCGGTCGTCGGCGTGCCGCTGCCGCTGATTTCCTATGGCGGCACCTCGATGGTGTCCATTCTCGCGACCTTCGGCCTCCTGATGAGCGTCGGCCGCGATCGCAAGCTGATGAAGGGGTAACAATGACATTGCGTGGATTGCTCGCCGTGGCGGCGCTGCTTGGTCTGACCGCGTGCAGCACGACACCGACGAAACCGGTAGCCGGCACGACGCCGGCACCGGCTGGCGGGACGCCATCGCAGTACAGCTGCGACTACAAGGCACTCGACAACGGCGGGGCGTTCTACAAGGACGACGGCCCGATGGCCGACATCCCCGCCAACATCGACCTGATCCCCGAACCGGTACCGCGCTGGGAGCCGCTGCACAAGTGGGCCAACCGCCCTTATACCGTGCTCGGACTGTCGTTCACGCCGCTGGCTGCGCCCGGCAACTCGGTCGAAACGGGCATGGGCTCGTGGTACGGCCGCAAGTTCCACGGCCAGAAAACGTCGATCGGCGAAACCTACAACATGTTCGCGATGACGGCGGCGAGTCCGGTCCTGCCGCTGCCGAGCTATGCGCGCGTCACCAACGTCAAGAACGGCCGCAGCATCATTGTCCGCGTCAACGACCGCGGTCCTTTCCACAAGGGCAGGGTGATGGATCTGTCCTTCCTCGCCGCATGCCGTCTGGGTTATGCGATGCAGGGCAGCGCCGAACTCAAGGTGGAAAGCCTGCTGCCGCCGGATGCGCCGACGTCGGTGCTGGCGCAGGCCAAGCAGCAGGTGGATGCGCCACTCCCTTTCGATGGCGACCCAAAACCGGTACCGGTCGCTAATACTGACGCCGGCGTCTATCTGCAACTGGCCGCGTTCAGCAGTCTGGCCAATGCGGAATCCTTCCGGGACCGCTATGCCAGCATGCTCGACGGCAACAGTGCCAAGCTGGTGATCCAGTCGAGCGGCGCAGTCCACCGCGTTCGCATCGGCCCGTACCCGGACCGGCAGAGTGCATTGGCGGCGGCGGAAACACTGACCGGTCAGCACAACCTGCAGGCGGTCATTGCGCGTTAAAGCATGAACCCGATCAAGGGCGGAATTTTCCGCCCTTTTTTACGGCGGTAACGAGGGCAGCATGCCGGTGTTTCTACCGCCTGTATTTGATCAGTGGCCTTTCATAAGTTGCTGTACATATTCGGCAGTATGAAAATAATTTTCAGTTATGCTGATGGACTGGTAGAAAGCCGTTCCGGCTGTCAGCATTGGCTGGCCTTGCTTCGGCGACTGCGTCCCGCAGGGGACAGCCCGGCGTTGCAGCTTGCCAAGCGGTGACCTTTGCCCCAAGAATGGGGTTTCGTAAATTTTCACTTTCAGGACGCTGCCTTGACCCGCGTGCCGGTCACCTTGCAGGACGCCGAAAGCGGCCGTTCCTTCGGCCTGATTCGCCGGATGCTGATCGCCCTTTCGATCAGCGTCGTGCTGTTTGCGCTGGCGGCGGTGACCTGGTCCATCTGGCGCAGCTACCAGGAAACGCTCGACAACGCCGAACAGCAGATGCTCACGCTGGCGCGGACCATGGACGAGCACGTTGGCCGGACGATGGACGCGAGCCTGAACACCATGTTCGCAATCCAGCAGGACGGCCTGTTCCAGACCTGCCTCGAGGCCAACGACACGGCCTGCATTCATGCCTATCTGCAGCGCCAGCTCGGCCATGCGTCGCAGATGGCGACCTTCGCCGTTGCGCGGGCCGACGGCACGCTGATCGCGTCGACGCAGCAGTACCCGGCGCCGGCGCACAACCTAAGCAATTTCCAGTATTTCAAGGCCGCACGGTCACAAGCTGCCTCGCCGTTCTACATCGCGGAACAGCAGGCCGATCCGACCGGTGACCGCTCGGTGATTCCGTTCGTCATGCCGATGAACAACCGGCGCGGCGAATTTGTCGGCGTGCTGTTCGCCGGCATCGATCCCGGATACTTCCGTCAGTTCTATCGAAGCATTGCCTCGCACAACGGGCTGGCGATCGAAATGTTCCGCGATGACGGCATCTCGCTGACGCACTATCCGGACAGCGCCTACGACGTCGGTCACGACCTGTCGCACCGGGCGTTCTTCGATTCCGACTTCGGTGGTGCGCCAAGCGGCAGCTTCACCGAACACAGCACCCGCGATGGCGTGACCCGGATCTACGGCTGGCGTCATGTCGGTGGCTGGCCGCTCGGCGTGATGGTCGGCGTCGACCGGCAGGAAGTCCTTGCATCGTGGCGCCACGACAGTTTCGTCAACGGTGGCGTGACGGCCAGCGTACTGGCGCTGGCGGCGCTGCTGGTCGTCTATGTGCTGCGGCAGTTGCGCCGGCTTGAAAGCACAGAGGACGCGCTGTACCTGACTCGCGTGGCGGTGGAGCGCGGCGCCGACATGGCGATCTGGCTCGATCCCGACGGCATCATCCGTTACGTCAACACCACCGCCTGCCATCGCCTCGGCTACGGCGAGCGGGAATTGCTGGGCATGCGGTTCAAGGACATCAACCCGACCTTCAATGCGGAAAACTGGGGGATGTTCTGGGAGCGCTTGCGCGAACAGAAGCACCTGTTCGAAGAGTTTGCGCTGAAAACACGCAATGGCGATGCCTTCCCGATCGAGTCGTACTCGAACTACATCGTCTTCAAGGGGCAGGAATTCAATTGCGCGGTCGTGCGTGACATTTCCGAGCGGCGGATGGCCGAAGAGGCCATCGTCAAGAGCGAACAGCAGCTGCGGCTGGCGCTCGATGCATCGAACACCGGCCTGTTCGACATGCCGCTCGACAGCCGTCGAGGCGCGATCACCAGCCCCGAGTACGACCGGCTGCTCGGCTTCGTGCCGGGCGAACTGGTCGAGACCTTCGAGAAGTGGAAGGAGCAGATGTATCCGGGCGATCGCGAGGTTGCGCTGAACGCGTTCCGCGATTGCTATGCCGGTACCGCACCACAGTTCGTCATCGAGTATCGCCGCAAGGTCCGGACCGGTGAATACCGCTGGTTCCTGTCGCGCGGCAAGTTCGTCGAGTTCGATGCCCGCCGCAATCCGACGCGGCTGATCGGCACGGTGACCGACATCACCGAGCGCAAGGTCGCGCAGGACCGCATCATCGAGCTGGCGAACTTCGATACCGTCACCGGGCTCGCCAACCGCAACCTGCTGCGCGACGAACTCCGGCTCGCCGTCGCCGGCGCCGAGCGCCACAGCCGGCAACTGGCCCTGCTGTTCCTCGACCTCGACCGTTTCAAGACGATCAACGATTCGCTCGGCCATACCGCCGGCGACCAGATGCTGCGGCAAGTCGCCGACCGGCTGCGGCGCATTGCCGGCAAGGGCGACATTCTGGCGCGGCTGGGCGGCGACGAATTTGTGCTGGTGCTGACCGAGATCGACAATGCGATGCATCCGGGGCTGGTTGCCGAGCAGATCCTCGCGTCGTTCGCCGATCCCTTCGTGCTCGAGGCCGGCGGCTTTGCCACGACGACGTCGATCGGCATCAGCGTCTATCCGGACGACGGTGCCGACTCGGATACGCTGATCCGCAGTGCCGACGTCGCGATGTACCAGGCCAAGAGCGCCGGCCGCAACAACTACCAGTATTTCACCGCAGACATGAATGCCCGCGTCTCCGAGCGGCTGGTGCTGGAAACCAGCATGAGCCAAGCGCTGACCGAAAACGAATTCGAACTCTACTTCCAGCCGCAGGTCTGCCTCAAGGATGGCCGTATCACCGGTGCCGAGGCGCTGATCCGCTGGCGCCACCCGGAGCACGGGCTGATTTCACCGGCCAAGTTCATTCCGATCGCCGAGGAAAGCCGGATGATCGTGCCGATCGGCAACTGGGTGCTGCTCGAGGCCTGCCGTCGCGCCGCCACGTGGATGCGCGATACGGGGCAGACTATGACGATTGCGGTCAACCTCTCGCCGCTGCAGCTGCACCAGTCCAACCTGCTCGAGATCGTCGCCGACGCGCTGGCCGACGCCGAGCTGCCGCCGCAGTGCCTCGAGCTCGAAGTCACCGAGTCGGTGGTGATGCAGGAAGTCGAACACGTGATGACGATGCTGTCGGGCATCAAGCGGCTCGGGGTCAAGCTGTCGGTCGACGATTTCGGGACCGGTTACTCGAGCCTCTCGTACCTGAAGCGTTTTGCCTTCGACAAGCTCAAGGTCGACCAGAGCTTCGTCCGCGATCTGACCACCGACCAGAACGATGCGGCCATCGTGCTGGCGATCATCGGCCTCGGCAAGACGCTCGGCATGACGGTGCTTGCCGAAGGTGTCGAAACCCCCGAACAGCTCGACTTCCTGCGTCGTGCCGGTACTGACGCCATCCAGGGATACCTGTTCAGCAAACCGCTGCCGGTCGACGAATTCGAAGTGCTGCTGCAGGCATCGCCCCGGCTGACGCTCACTCGTTCGAACGGCGATGCATTGAGGATTCAGCCATGAAGCTCGTGATCGGCAACAAGAACTATTCGTCGTGGTCGCTGCGGCCGTGGCTGGCGATGAAGATCGCCGGCCTGCCGTTCGACGAGGTCAATCACGACCTGTACGCCGCAGGCGCCCGCGACCAGCGGCTGCGCTTTGGCCCGACCGGCAAGGTGCCGGTACTGATTGATGGCGACGTCACGATTTGGGAGACGCCGGCCATTGCCGAATATCTGGCCGAAGCGGCGCCGTCGCTGTGGCCCGCTGATCGCGCTGCGCGTGCGGTGGCTCGCGCTGTCTGTGCCGAGATGCACGCGGGGTTCACTGCGCTGCGTACGCAGTGTCCGATGGATGTCCACCTGCGCACGCTGGCCAGCGTCGATGCAGCGCTCGGTGCCGACCTCGAACGCGTGGCCGCACTGTGGGCCGACTGCCGTGCGCGCTTCGGCGCCGGTGGCGACTTCCTGTTCGGTCGCTTCAGCCACGCCGACGCGTTCTTTGCGCCGGTCGCGACGCGGATCCGCAGCTACGGTCTGCCGGTTTCGCAGGCCGCGCAAGCGTATGCGGAGACCCTGCTGGCGCTGCCGGCTTTTCTGGAGTGGGAAGCCGCCGCCGGGCAAGAAGCACGCCAGGTTTGAGCGAGGAGACAGGCGGCGAATGGCGCTTGCCTAAAAATTAGGCAGGACGTAGAATCCCGCCCTTCCTCGTTGACCCGCCCGCGCATGCACATCGGCCCCTACACCCTTGCGAACAATCTGATCGTTGCGCCGATGGCAGGCGTGACCGATCGGCCGTTCCGCATGCTGTGCAAGCGTTTCGGCGCCGGTCACGCGGTGTCGGAGATGATCACGGCCGATCAGAGCCTGCGGCTGACAAAAAAAACCCTGAAACGCGCCGATTTCGACGGCGAACTGGCACCGATCTCGGTGCAGATCGCCGGTTCCGATCCCGAGCAGCTGGCGCAGGCGGCGCAATACCAGGTGGCCAACGGCGCGCAGATCGTCGACATCAACATGGGCTGCCCGGCCAAGAAGGTGTGCAACAAGCTCGCCGGCTCGGCACTGCTCAAGGACGAGGACCTCGTCGGCCGGATTCTCGACGCGGTGGTCGCCGCCGTCGACGTGCCGGTGACGCTGAAAACCCGGCTGGGTTTCTGCAACGGCGAGGAAAACATCCTGCGTGTCGCCCGTCGCGCCGAGGAAGCGGGCATCGCCGCGCTGGCCATCCATGGCCGCACCCGCGAGGACATGTACAACGGTGCGGCGCGCTATGCGCTGATCCGCGAAGTCAAACAGCAGCTGAGCATTCCGGTGATCGCCAACGGCGATATCGACAGCCCGCAGAAGGCTGCGGAAGTGCTCGCCGCGACCGGTGCCGACGCGATCATGATCGGCCGCGCGGCCCAGGGCAGGCCCTGGCTGTTCCGCGAGATCGGCCATTACCTGGCCACCGGCGAGCTGCTGCCGCCGCCCCGGGTGGTCGAGATCCGCGACGTGCTGCTCGAGCATCTGGACGCGCTGCATGCGTTCTACGGCGAGTACTCGGGCTGCCGTATCGCCCGCAAGCACATCGCCTGGTATACGAAGGGCCTCGCCGGCGGCAACGAGTTCCGCCAGCGCATGTACCGGCTGGACACCACCCACGAACAAAAAAATGCGACGCAGGCGTTCTTCGACGGCCTCCTGGCCGCGGGCGAGCGTCTGGTCTATGTCGCGACCGAACCAGAAGAACAGGGGGAAGTATGAACCGGGAAGATCCAAGCGATCCGATCGCCGCGGTGATCCACGCGTCGCTGACGCAGTATTTCGACGATCTCGACGGTGAAGCGCCGTGCGCCGTGTACGACATGGTGCTGGCGCGCGTCGAGAAGCCGTTGTTGCTGCTCGTGCTCGAGCGCGTCGGGGGCAACCAGACGCGGGCGGCCGAAGTGCTCGGCATCAACCGCAATACCCTCAGGAAGAAGCTGCAGACCTACGATCTGCTGTAAACCGATTTGGAATGACCTTCAGGAGAGCAGTATGAGCAAGATTCAGCGTGCGCTGATCAGCGTGTCCGACAAGTCCGGCGTTCTCGACTTTGCCAAGGCGCTGGCCGCACAAGGCGTCGAAATCCTTTCGACCGGCGGTACCGCCAAGCTGTTTGCCGACAACGGCGTGCCGGTGATCGAAGTCGCCGACTACACCGGCTTCCCGGAAATGCTCGATGGCCGCGTGAAAACGCTGCATCCGAAGATCCACGGCGGCATCCTCGGTCGTCGCGACCTCGAGTCGCATGTCGCCAAGATGGCCGAGCACGAGATCGGCAATATCGACCTCGTCTGCGTCAACCTGTACCCGTTCGAAGCGACGATCGCCAAGCCCGACTGCAGCTTCGACGACGCGATCGAGAACATCGACATCGGCGGCCCGGCGATGGTGCGCTCGGCGGCGAAGAACCACGCCCACGTGGCCATCGTCACCGACGCCAGCGATTACGCCGGCCTGATCGACGAAATGAAGGCCAACGGCGGCGCGCTGACGCTGGCGACCCGCCGCAATCTGGCCAAGAAGGCCTTCAGTCATACCGCGGCCTACGACGGCGCGATTTCGAACTACCTGACCGCGCTGAACGACGACGGTGAGAAGGCCGCGTACCCGAACCGGCTGAATCTGCAGTTCGTCAAGGTGCAGGACATGCGCTACGGCGAGAACCCGCACCAGAGCGCGGCATTCTTCCGCGACCTGCACCCGGCTGCCGGCACGCTGGCCGGTTACAAGCAGTATCAGGGCAAGGAGCTCTCGTACAACAACATCGCCGACGCCGATGCGGCGTGGGAAGCGGTCAAGCAGTTCGAAGAGCCGGCCTGCGTCATCGTCAAGCACGCCAACCCGTGCGGCGTCGCCGTGGCGACCGATCCGTACGCGGCGTACCGCCTCGCATTCGCGACCGATACCACCAGCGCATTCGGCGGCATCATCGCCTTCAACAAGCCGATCGACGTCGATACCGTCGAAGCGGTCAGCAAGCAGTTCATGGAAGTGCTGATCGCCCCGGCCTACACGCCGGCCGCGCTCGAACTCCTGGCCAAGAAGGTCAACGTTCGCGTGCTCGAAGTCGCGATCGAATCGGGCGAGAACAAGTTCGACCTCAAGCGCGTCGGTGGTGGCCTGCTGGTGCAGACGCCGGATACCCATGCACTCAAGCTGGCCGACCTCAAGGTGGTGACCAAGAAGCAGCCGACCCCGGAACAGCTGAAGGACCTGCTGTTCGCGTGGAATGTCGCCAAGTTCGTCAAGTCGAATGCCATCGTCTTCTGCGGCAAGGGCCAGACGCTCGGCATCGGCGCCGGCCAGATGAGCCGTGTCGATTCGACCAAGATCGCCGCGATCAAGGCGCGCAACGCGGGTCTCGAACTGCGCGGTTCGGTTGCCGCGTCGGATGCGTTCTTCCCGTTCCGCGACGGTGTCGACGTGATCGCCGAGAACGGCGTTGCCGCCATCATCCAGCCGGGTGGTTCGGTGCGTGATGACGAAGTGATCGCTGCTGCGGACGAGCATGGCATCGCCATGGTCGTCACCGGCGTGCGCCACTTCCGTCACTGAGCCGGAGGCGCGATGAAACGATGGTTGGCAATCGCCGCCACGACGCTTGCGCTGGCTTCGCCGGCGCAGGCCGATTGCGGCAACATGGGCGAATGGCTGGGCAGCGCGTGCAGCCACATCGGCAAGATTGCCGATGAAGGCAGCTGGGACGCGTACGTCACCGGCTATACCTGGCACGATCCGAGCACCTGGACCGACGAGAAGCTCGAAGAGCTGAACGACAAGGCCTGGGGCGGCGGTCTCGGCAAGCATCTCGTCGACGAAAACGGCAATCACGACATGCTGTACGGCATGATCTTTTCGGATTCGCACAAGGATCCGGAGCTGATGCTCGGCTACGCCAAGATCTGGTTCTGGCCGTCGTACAGCGTCGTCTCGGTGGGCGCCGGCTACACCATCGGGCTGACGTCGCGGCAGGACATCATCAACGGGATCCCGTTCCCGTACATCCTGCCGGTGGTGTCGCTGCGCGTGTGGCGCGCTTCGGTGATGGGCACGTTCATCCCGTCGCTGAGCAGCGGCCTCAACAGCGGCAACGTCGGCTTCGTGTTCGGCCGCTACGAATTCTAAACAGGGCGGTTTTGGAGTGATTCAATGAATATTCTCGTCATCGGTAACGGCGGCCGCGAACATGCGCTGGCATGGAAAATCGCCCAGTCGCCGCGCGTCGGCAAGGTTTTCGTCGCGCCGGGCAACGCCGGTACCGCGCTCGAACCGAACCTGACCAATGTGCCGATCACCGACATTCCGGTGCTGATCGAGTTCGCCAAGCGCGAGAACGTCGCGTTCACGCTGGTCGGGCCGGAAGCACCGCTGTCGAAGGGCATCGTCGATGCGTTCCGTGCCGAAGGGCTGAAGATCTTCGGGCCGACCAGGGCCGGCGCGCAGCTCGAATGGTCGAAGGATTTCGCCAAGGCCTTCATGAAGCGCCACGGCATTCCGACCGCCGACTACGAAACCTTCAGTGACGCCGCCAAGGCGCATGCCTACATCGATGCCAAAGGTGCGCCGATCGTCATCAAGGCCGACGGCCTCGCTGCCGGCAAGGGTGTCGTCGTCGCGATGACGCTGGACGAAGCCCATGCGGCCATCGACATGATGCTCGAGGGCAACAAGTTCGGCGACGCCGGCGCCCGCGTCGTGATCGAGGAGTTCCTGACCGGCGAGGAAGCGAGCTTCATCGTCATGGTCGACGGCAAGAACGTGCTGGCGATGGCGAGCAGCCAGGACCACAAGCGCCTGCTGGACAACGACGAAGGCCCGAACACCGGCGGCATGGGCGCATACAGCCCGGCACCGGTGGTGACGCCGGAAATCCATGCCAAGGCCATGCGCGAAGTGATCCTGCCGACCGTGGCCGGCATGGCCAAGGATGGCGTCGTCTACACCGGCTTCCTCTACGCCGGGCTGATGGTCGGCGAAGACGGCTCGGTCAAGGTCGTCGAGTTCAACTGCCGCTTCGGTGATCCGGAAACGCAGCCGATCATGCTGCGGCTGAAGAGCGATCTGGTGACGCTGGTCGAGCACGGCATCGAAGGCACGCTCGATCAGGTCGAGGCCGAGTGGGACCGTCGTGTGGCGCTGGGCGTAGTGATGGCCGCTGCCAACTATCCGGAAACCCCGCGCGCCGGCGACGTGATCACCGGCTTGCCGGGTGAACTGGAAGACGGCCACGTCTTCCACGCCGGCACCAGGCTCGACGAGCAGGGCCGCCCGGTGACCAGCGGTGGCCGCGTGCTGTGCGTGACGGCGTTCGGCGAAGGATTCAAGCAGGCGCAAAAGCGCGCCTACGAAATCCTCGACGGCGTGCATTTCGACGGCATGCAAGCCCGCCGCGATATCGGCTGGCGTGCAATTGCGCGCAAGTAAGCACATCGCCCGTTTCAAGGCCGCCTTTGGGCGGCCTTTTTATTGGCGAGTGCGTATGCTGAAGACATTGGTTCGGTGATGGGACCCGGGAGGCGTTTGATGGTTTATCGTCGTGGCTTGCGGTGTGCGCTGCTTGTCCTGCTGATCGCGGCACTGAGTGCTTGCGGCTTTGCCCGGCGCCTGGCGCGGCTTGACGCGAACAGCAACGAGATCGCCCGCAACGGCGTGGTTGCAGGCACCGTCGCGCTGGGTGATCTGCCGCTGGACCACGTCGAGATCGTCCTGCTGCGCATCGATCCGGACGGTCTGCATCTCGTGGCGCAAAGCCATCTTGGCGAGGGCGGTTATTTCGTATTCATGGTGCCGCAGCAGGGGCGTTATCTGCTGGCGGCGTTTCACGACCGTGACGGCAATGGTCGGGCCGACGAGCTTGAAGCCGGTGCGATGACCGGCTTGCCTGCCGGGCTGGCGCTTGGCCCAGGCGTGGAGTCGGAGCAGCAGCGCATCGTGCTGAACGCAAAGATGGCGCCGCTGCCGGCGGATGTCCGCTCTGCGCTGCAGACGGGCAACATTCCGGCGGGGGTGCGCAAACTACAGGCCTTCGCCGGGCGCATCGCCTCGCTCGACGACGCGCGTTTCGGTCGTACTTTCGGTGCCAAAGGCCTGTGGGCGCCGCTCGATTTCGCATCCGAGATGGGGATCGGCGTGTATTTTCTGGCGCCGTATCGCAGCGACCGGATTCCGGTGCTCTTCGTCCACGGCATCGGCGGATACCCGCAGCAGTGGTCGCGGATGATCGCCAGCCTCGACGGCAACCGATTCCAGCCCTGGGTTTTCCAGTACCCGAGCGGCATGCGGCTGCGCCAGAGCGGCGACGCGCTGGCCGACCTCCTGCAGAACCTGCAGAAACAGTACGGTTTCAGCCGGATGATGATCGTGGCGCACAGCGTCGGCGGACTGGTGTCGCGGCAGGCCATCCTGCGCATGTCGAAGGCGGATCAGAATCAGCCCGTGACGCTGTTTGTCACGCTCTCGACGCCGTGGGGCGGCGATGCGCTGGCACAGCTCGGCGTCAGCCGCTCGCCGGTGACGATTCCGTCGTGGCAGGACGTCGCTGCCGACAGCGAATTCCTGCGCAACCTGCTCGACCAGCGGCTGCCCTCATCGCTGACGCATCAGCTGTTCTTCGGTTATCGCGGCAGCAACCTGCTGGTGCAGGGCAACAGTGACGGGACGATTGCGCTGTCGAGCCAGCTGGCGATGCCGGCTCAGCAGGAAGCCGCGCGGGTGCAGGGCTTCGATGAAACGCACGATTCGATCCTGACCAGCAAGGTCGTGATCGAGGCGGTCGACGCTGCGCTGGAGCAATCCTTCGTCACCCATCGCCTGGCGGGCCGCTAGGGCTGCGCTACTGGAACCAGGGCTTGGGCCACTTGGTCCGGGCGTAGCTGTCGCGTTCGCCGCGTACGCGCGCCGCGTGCTCGACCGCGTGGCCGTCGGTGTAGAACGGCGGGTCGGCGAGCGGCAAGCCGACGTTGGCGGCCTCCTCGACGAGGATCTGCAGGTACTCGGTCATATGCGATGCGGTGTACGGATTGGTGTCGTGAAAACCGACCACGACCGGGATGACGCCATCGACTTCCGGCATCCGTCCTGCGGCGATGGCATCGCGCACGCGTTCGAGATCGGTGTTGATGTTGCTGCGCCTGCGCAGGCTGGCGTACCAGCCGTAGATCTTGCCGTCGAAAGCGCGGACGTCGGCCAGCAGCATCGCCATGCCGAGCGAGCGGTAGGCCGCCGTGGTGCGGTCGTCGAAGCGCCAGTCGGGCGGGCGGATCAGCGACGAGACTTCGCCGCACAACGCTTGCAAGTGCGCGCGACCAATCTGCAGCGACTGCACGAGTTCGTCGGTCGGCAGCGCGGTGTGCGGAATATGGCCCCTGGCGGTGCCGGCGTGAACGCCGACGCGATGACCGGCCCAGCATTCGGCCCGGATCAGCGCTTCGCCTTCGACGCTGCCGCCGTGGGATTCGTGTTCGGTCTGCACGAAGAAGATCGCCTTGGCGCCGGGGGTGACGGGATTGTCGGCCAGCTGGGCGAGGATGCGGGCAGTCGGTTGCGACGACCACAGGCTCGGGCCGTCGTCGAAGGTCAGCAGGAAGCGGATCGGCGCCGCACCTGCGAGCGGGACGAGCAGCAGCAGCACGACCCCCAGGGCAAGGCGTTGCAGCGCCGTGGTCGAAACGGTGGAGCGGAACATCGCGAACACGGGAAAGGAAAGTCGCGAGTATATCGACCCGACCGGCGCGGGGGCATGGCAATGGTCACGTTCCGCATCGCCAAGGCCGTTCGTCCGGACGGAGGCGGCCGGGCTTAGCGCGCTCGCTTGAAAATCAGCGATGTGTTGATGCCGCCGAAGGCGAAGTTGTTGCTCATCACATAATCGCAGTCCAGCTCGCGTCCGCCGGCCGTGATGTAATCCAGCGCCGCGCAGCGCGGGTCAATATCGCGCAGGTTGACCGTCGGCGCGAACCAGCCGTGGCGCATCATTTCGATGCTCCACCACGCTTCCAGCGCCCCGCAGGCGCCGAGCGTGTGGCCGACATAGCTCTTCTGAGACGAGATCGGCATCCGTGCACCGAACACCGCGTGCGTTGCATGCGTTTCGGCGATATCGCCTTGCTCGGTGGCCGTACCGTGGCCGTTGACGTAGCCGATCGCCTCTGCCGGCAGGCGTGCGTCCTGAAGCGCCAGCTTCATCGCCTGGGCCATCGTCGCCGCCTGGGGCTGGGTCACGTGGGTGCCGTCGCAGTTGGTGCCGAAGCCGACCAGCTCGGCGCGGATCGTCGCCCCGCGCGCGATGGCGTGCTCGTATTCCTCGAGGATCAGCGTGCAGGCGCCTTCGCCGATCACGAGACCGTCGCGGCCGGCATCGTAGGGACGCGGCGTCAGCTGCGGCTCGTCGTTGCGCGTACTGGTGGCGAACAGCGTGTCGAACACTGCGGCCTCTGTCGCCGACAACTCCTCGGCGCCGCCGGCGATCATCACGTCGGCTGCGCCGTACTTGATCGCCTCGTAGGCGTAGCCGATGCCCTGGCTGCCCGACGTGCACGCGCTCGACGTGGTGATCACCCGGCCGGTCAGGCCGAAGAACACGGCGATGTTGACCGGTGTCGTGTGCGCCATCATCTTGATGTAGCTGTTGGCGTTGACGCCCTCGGTCGTCTTTTCGTAGATCATCCGGCCGAAGTCGCCGATCGCAGGCGGCGAGCCGGCCGACGAGCCGTACGACACGCCGACGCGGCCGCTGCCGAGCAGGGCGGTGTCGCCGAGCAGGCCGGCGTCGACGAGCGCCAGCTCGCTGGCACGGCAGGCCATCAGCGCGATCCGACCCATGCTGCGCGTGCGCTTGCGCGTGTACGTTTCGGACGGCAGCGCGAAGGCAGCAGCCGGCGCGCCGAGGCGGGTGTTGAGGCCGACGTACTCCTCCCATTCGGGCAGGTAGCGGATCGCGTTGCGTTCGCTGCGCAGCGCGGCGTCGATCGTCGGCCAGTCGCAGCCGAGCGGGCTGATGCCGGCCATGCCGGTGACGACGACGCGGCGGGTATTCGTGCTCATCAGGCCAGACCTCCGTTGACCGAAATCACCTGCCGGGTGATGTAACCGGCATCGTTCGACAGCAGGAAGGCCACAGCCGCTGCAACTTCCTCGGGCTGCCCCATGCGCTGGGCCGGAATGGCCTTCAGCGCATGTTCACGGACTTCGTCGCTGACCATCTCGGTATCGATCAGCCCCGGTGCCACGCAGTTGACGGTGATCCTGCGCTTGGCGAGTTCGACCGCCAGCGCCTTGGTCGCACCGATGATGCCGGCCTTCGCGGCGCTGTAGTTGACCTGGCCACGATTGCCGATCAGCCCGGAGACCGACGATAGCGTGACGATGCGGCCGGGCTTGCGCGTCTGCACCATCGGCATCACCAGCGGGTGCAGCACATTATAGAAACCGTCGAGATTGGTGTGGATCACGCCGTCCCATTCTTCGGCCGTCATGGCCGGAAACGCCGCGTCGGCGGCAATGCCGGCATTGCAGACGACCCCGTACGGCGCTCCGTGTTCGGCCAGATCGGCTTCAAGCGCCGCCCGTGCCGCAGCCCGGTCGGCGACGTCGAACTGGAGGACGCGGGTGCGGATGCCGAACTGCGTT
The DNA here is from genome assembly GCF_016865585.1 of Jeongeupia naejangsanensis. GTDB lineage: Bacteria > Pseudomonadota > Gammaproteobacteria > Burkholderiales > Chitinibacteraceae > Jeongeupia > Jeongeupia naejangsanensis. The sequence goes on from NZ_JAESND010000008.1 coordinate 112,954, forward strand.
GCGAGTTCGCCGGCCAGTGCATCGGCCTCGTCGCGGCGCGACCGGCAGTGCAGAATCAGGTCGTAGCCGTCGCGGCCGAGGCGGGTGGCGATGGCGCGGCCGATGCCGCGCGATGCGCCGGTGACCAGTACGGTTTGCGTGTGTGTATTCATGCCTGCTTCAGGTATTCGTCGAGATTGTCCGGCTGATAGGCCGAGATTTGCGCGCGGGCGACCGGTCCGCCGTCGATGTCGATGCGGCAGTCCATTACCGCGACGCCGTTGTCGGCCTGGAATTCGCGCACTACCGTGACGGTCAGCGTCTGGCCGATGCGGAATGCCGGCTGGTCGCAGTCGTAGCGCCGGGTGCCGACCAGAAAGCCGACCTTGACCGCATCGCCGCGCGATCGTGCTTCGAAACCGGCCAGGGCGGCGATCGTCTGCGCCATGTATTCGACGCCGACCCAGCCGCCGACGGCCAGGCCGTCGCAGAACGGCGAATCGGCACGGATCGTCGTCACCGCGGTCAGTGTATTGGGTGCCGCTGAAACGACGCGATCGAGCAGCACCATCCGGCCGGAGTGCGGCAGGTAGTCGGCGATCGGCAGGAATGGCGGCGAGGGTTGCGGGCAGGGCTGGTTCATGTCCGCTCCAGAATCAGGGCGATATTGTTGCCGCCGAAGGCGAACGATGTCGACAGCACTGCGCGGGTATCGGCACGCTGCCCCGGCACGACCAGCGGCAGCATCGCGATCTCCGGATCGGCTTCGCCATCCCAGAGGTGCGGAGGCAAGCGGTGCGCCGGGTCGGTCAGCGTGATCCAGCACAGCGCGGCTTCGATTGCGCCGGCGGCGCCGAGCGTATGGCCGGTCAGCGGTTTGGTCGAGCTCGCCGGCACGCCGGGCAGGGCGGTGGCGACGGCAAGGCTCTCCATCGCGTCGTTCTGCCGCGTCGCGGTGCCGTGCAGGTTCACGTAGCCGATGTCGGCTGCGGTTTTGCCTGCGCGTTGCAGGGCGGCTTCGATCGCGCGTTGCGCGCCGCGCCCGGTGGGGTCCGGCGCAGATATGTGATGACCGTCCGAGGTTTCACCCCAGCCGCTCAGCGCGACCGGCGACGGCGTGCGGCTCATCAGGAACAGCGCGGCGCCTTCGCCGATGTTGATGCCGTTGCGGTTGCGCGAGAACGGATTGCAGCGCGTGGCGCTGACCGATTCGAGCGCGGTGAAGCCGGCAACGGTGAAGGCGGCCAGTGTGTCGACGCCGCCGGCGATCACCAGATCGGCGACGCCGGTTTCGATCAGCCGTGCGCCGGCGGACAGCGCCTTGGCGCTCGACGAGCAGGCGGTCGAGATGCTGTAGGCGGGGCCGGCAATGCCGAGTTCGGCCGCCAGCCACTGCGCCGGCGAACCGAGCTCCTGCTGGCCGTAGTGGTAGTCGTCGGGCAGGACGCCGCTTTGGCCGCGTTCGGCCATGGCGACTTCGCCTTCGCAGATGCCCGACGTGCTGGTGCCGAGCACGATGGCGATCCGGACCGAGTCCAGCCCGGTGGCGAGTTGCCGGTACGCGGCGTCGATCTGCGCGAACGTGGCGGCGAGCAGCGCGTTGTTGCGCGAATGGTGTCGTGGCGGCACGGGATCGATCGACGGCAGGGCATCGGTCACCGTACCGAGCATCAGCGACCGGCCCGGGCTGTACTGCGCCGTTTCGACCATGCCGGGGCTGTCGCCGGCGAACAGGTGCTCGCGCACGGTGTCGATGCCGGCGCCAAGCGCACAGACGAGGCCGGGAGAATGCAGGTAGATCATGGCGCGGTATCGATGGTCAGTTGGTAATGCAGCGGCAGGTTTGTCAGTTGTGCCCGACCGGCGAGCCGGTCGTCATTGCTGTAATCGACGACGATGGCGTTTTGGCCGTCATGCGAGACGGTACGCTGGCGTCCGTTTTCGCTGGCTTGCCAGCCGGCCGGCAACGCCGCCTGCAAGGCTGGCAGCGGCGCATGGACGATCAGGAAATCGTTGAGCATCCGTTCGGCCGGCAACGCCATCGGCACGTTTTCGACCGCCGTGACGGTACGGCCGTCGTAGTCTAGCGAAAACAGCCGGACGCCGAGACCGAGGCCGACGAGCGAAATCCGCTGCACGTCGATGCTGGCGACGACGTCGAGCGTGCGCGTTTCGCCGGGCCAGCGCATCGTCAGCCGCTGTTCGAGCACGTGCTCGCCGCCGAACGCCGCCGGCGGCAACTGCAGCAGCGACAGGCCGCCCGAAAGCAGCGTCGCACAGCCGGCGAGTGCCAGCACGGCTGCGGCAATGATCAGTCGAACAGGCTGCATGCGGCTTCCAGCGACGACAGCCGGCGCTCCGGCTTGGCGACGTAGGGATTGGCTTCGTCCCAGGCGTAGCCGGCCAGGATCGACGAAATCATCGCCTCGATCTGCGGATTCTTGTCCTTGTGGAAAATGATCTTCTGGAAGCGCCCGTCGTACCACGCGGTGACGAAGGCGCGGAAAGTGTCGACGCCTTTCTTCAGCGGTTTTGCGTAATCGAGTTCCCAGTCCACCGTTTCACCGGCGGCTTCGCGCAGCAGCGCGGTGACGGCAAGGTCGGCCGATTTGACCGCGATGGTGACGCCGCTGGAGAACACCGGGTCGAGGAATTCGCCGGCATTGCCCAGCAGGGCGAAGCGGTTGCCGTGCAGCGATTTCACGTTGGCCGAGTAGCCGGTCAGCGTGCGCGCCGGGGTGTCCCAGCGCGCGTTCTGCAGCAGCGCGGCAAGGCCGGCGTCTTCGAACACGATGGCCTTCAGCCGCTCGGTATCTTCGCCCTGGTACTGCGCAAGGAAAGCCGGCTCGGCGACCACGCCGATCGAACAGCGGCCGTTCGAGAACGGAATCAGCCAGTACCAGACGTCGTGATGCTCGGGGTGGACGGTGATCAGGATCTTGTTGCGGTCGAACGCCCCGGTCGGAATGCCGTCTTCGATGTGGGTGAAGATCGCGCCGCGTACCGGAAAGTCGGACGGCGTTTCCAGATCGAGCAGGCGCGGCAGCGTGCGGCCGAAACCGCTGGCGTCGAGCAGGAAGTTCGCTTCGATCTCGTAGACGTGGTCATCGGCACCACGCACCGTCAGCACCGGCTTCGCACCGGTCACGTCGGCGGCCAGCACGCTGTGGCGGTAGCGGACGTCGGCGCCGGCTTTTTCGGCACCAGTGGCGAGCACGTGGTCGAAGTGTCCGCGCTGGACCTGGTAGGTGGTGCCCCAGCCCGGCGAGAATTTTTCGCGGAAGTCGAACGCGGTGCGCTCGTCGCCCTTGGCGAAGGCGGCGCCGTTCTTGTACTGGAAGCCGGCCTGGACCACGTCCTGCAGAAAACCGGCCTTCTCGATGTAGGCCATCGACTGCGGCAGCAGGCTTTCGCCGATCGAGAAGCGCGGAAAGGCTTCGCGTTCGATGACGACGACGTCGCGTCCGGCCTTGCGCAGCAGGCCGGCGGCAACGCTGCCGGACGGGCCGGCGCCAATGATGACGATATCGGTGCTTTGACGAGTGCTCATGGGGCTTGATCCGTTGAAGGTGGGTCCGGTTGGAGTGCGGGTTGGAACAGCGGTCGGGAAGCGGCCGGCCGGCGCAGCAAGGGCGCGATCAGCCAGGCAAGGCCGACGCCGGACAGCGTTGCGGTACCGAAGGTGGCCAGTGCCGGCGTGCGGCTGAATGCCAGCAGGCCGAACGACAGCAGGGTGCAGCAGGCGGCGAGCGAAATCGCCAGCACGATGCGCACCTCGCCCGGGTGTTCGTTGACGAAAATGCCGTAGTCGATGCCCATGCCGAGCAGCAACAGCAGGGTCAGCACGGTCAGCAACTGCAGCGGAATGCCCAGCCAGCCGAAGATCGCCAGCGTTGCGATGCTGGCGATCAGCGACGGCGCCAGCACCCGCCAGGTATCGCGACGGTAGCGCCGCCACAGCAGTACGGCAGTGGCGACATAGGCCGCGAGCAGTACCAGCGCCAGTCGGTCGCGGTAGCGGTCGAGCACGGCGGAAATCTCGGCCGGCTTGTCGACCCAGCGTACGCCCGGCAAGGACACGTTTGCCAGTGCTTCGGCGTGAGCGGCGCCGGCAAGGCCGGTCAGCATCACCACGCTGGCGTAGCCGTGGCCGGTGTTACCGAGCCACAGGTGGCGGGCCGGCAGCGATGCCTTCGATGCCAGCCAGATTTCGGGTGTCAGCAGCGGTGGGGCGGCGGATTGCCGACGCACCCAGGCGTCGTCGAGCCCGAGATCGTGGGCCAGCGACTGCAGCAAGGCGGGATCGCGCAGTGCTTGCGCACCGGATTGGAGCGCTTGTTGTTCGCTGATCGGCGGCAGCCAGCGGCTGATGCTCTGGTAACCGGTCATCGCACCCCGGGCGACAAAACCGTCGAGCTGGCGGGTGAGGGCGCGTTCACGTTCGAGCACGGTCTGCGCATCCGGGCCGCTGACGATGAACAGTTGCGCCGGGCTGGGCAGGCCGAGCAGCTTGCCGATGGCGATCTGTTCCTTCATCAGCTGCCCGTCGGTGCTGACCAGACTGCGCACGTCGTCGCTGGCGGTGAGCTTCAGCAAGCCGGCGACGATCAGCGGTGTGGCGACCGCCAGCGCGATCAGCCCGCCACGCCGGCCGAGGCGCGGCCAGCGCGCCAGCAGTTTCAGCAACGGTGTGCCGAGCACGCCCGGTTCCAGCTTGCTTGGGGCGAGGCGCGGATACCAGAACAGTTCGGACAGCCATGCCGAGGCGATGCCGGTGGCGGCGAACACCGCCATCTGCGCCAGACCCGGAAACGGTGTCAGCGCCAGACACAGGTAGGCAAGCGCGGTGAACAGTGTGGCGACCAGCAGGCTGGGCAGCAGCGTCTCGAGCCGCTTGCCGGCGGCCACAGAAGCACCAAGGCTGGTGCTGTGCAGCAGCAGGCTGTAGTCGACGGCGACGCCGATCAGGCTGGTACCGAACACCAGCGTCAGCATGTGTACGCGGCCGTACAGCGCGAAGGTGAGCGCCAGCGCGATCGTCATCCCGGTGGCGATCGACAGCGCGACCAGCGGCAATGCGCGCCAGCCACGGAAGGTCAGCAGCACCAGCAGCAGGATGCCGGCCAGCGAGCCGATGCCGATCGTCGACATCTCCTGCTCGGCCTGTTGCGCTGCCTTCGCCGCATGCAGCACGACGCCGGCGCGCAGGACGCTGATGTCGGGTGAAGCGGCCTTCAGGCCGGCGATCGCACGGTCGAGCCCGTCGGCGACGGTTTTCTGTGCGGACAGCGAAAAGGCGCTGTCATTCAGCGTGTACATCAGCACTACGTAGTGGCGGCCGTCGGCATCGACCCACAGCCGGCCGCCGTCGGGGCGGACACGGGTCAGGTCGCCGAAGCCTTGCAGCCAACGCCCGAACGTACCGAAAGGATCGTCGCGCCAGGCCAGCCCGCTGGTCGACACGGTGGCGTAGGCCTGTTGCAGCGCGCGTGCCTGCCACGCGGCCTGGCCTTGCGCGAGCGCGCTGGCATCGGCCGGCGTGAACAGCACGTTGCGATACGGCGCATAAAAATCGCGCAGGGTGTCGAGGTCGAGCGCCTGCGTCTGCGGCGTGACCGGCAACGCCTTGAGGCCGGTGGCGAGGGTGTCGGCGGCGTGCGCTGCCGCATCACGGTCGGCGCTGCCGACGAGCAGCACCAGCTGGCGCTCCGACGCCTGCGACAGCGAGGCCATCGCCCGCTCGGCGACCGGATCGCGCTCGTTCTTCGGCAGCAGCGCGAACAGGTCGGTATCGAGCCGGTTCGCCAGTTGCCGGTGCTGGCTCGCCAGCCAGCCGGCACAGCCGAGCAGCACGATCAGCCAGGCCAGCGCCAGTGCGCGCCAGAGTCGGGATTCGGTCATGGCTGCGGATCAGTCAAAATCGGCCTCGTCCTCGGCACTCATCTGCGTCGACGTCGTCACCTTGCTCATCCGTATCCGCGTCACGTCGCCGCTGGCGGCGTTCATCTCGACCTGTTCGATGCTCTTGTCGCCGGCGAGCTTGAGATTGCCGATCAGCTTGGCCATGCCGGCGTCCTTCGGGCTCAGGACCAGATTCCAGCGCGCGCCCCTGGCGTCACCCTTGACGTCGAAATGCTTGGCCAGCCCGGACAGGTCGCCCGAGAACAGCGAGAACAGCACGCCGCCGACGGTGCGAACAACCGGCTCCTTGTCGGCGGTCAGCTTCATCAGCGTCTCCTTGCCGTCCTTCTGGACGATCTCGTCGCGGGCCACCTGCAGCCGCTGGTCGAACGGCTTGACCGTATGCCAGACGACGCCGCGTTTCTTTTCGACGACGAAATGGCCGCTGGCGGTCAGCGTCTTCTTCACGCCGACGAGCTGACGCTCCTGCACGAACTCGCCGCGGATCACCGGCGCGTCGACAAGGCGCTTCTGTACGTCCTGCAGCAGCTTGCCATCGGGATCGGCGTGCGCCAGTGCCGGGAGCAGCAGGGTCAGAGCAAGCAGGCGTTTCAGCATGGAACGGGTTCTCCGAGTTTCTCGAACAGCACCGGCGGCGACATGAAGCACATCTCGCGCGTTGCGATCTCGACGGCGACCTGCACCGTGTAGCCCTTGGTCAGCCGGGTGCCGGTGTCGGCATCGCGGATTTCGTAGCGGATCTTCAGCCGGTTTTCCCACTCGACGATTTCGGCGCAGATCTCGATGCGCTGCTGGTAGACGAGCGGCTTGGCGTAGCGGATGTTCAGCTCGATCACCGGCCAGGCGTAGCCCGAATCGCGCATTTGCGGATAGTCGTAATCGAGAGCCTGCAGCAGTGCGGTGCGTGCGTATTCGAAATAGCGCACGTAGTTGCCGTGCCAGCAGATGTCCATCGGATCGAGATCGTGGAAGGGGATGACCCACTCGACACTCGTGCCGCGGGGCGGCTTGGCGGACTTATTCATACAGCTTCCATTGCTGATGCTGGATGCCGTCGACGAGGCGGCGCAGCGTGGGTTCGAGCGCCACATCCTCGTTGATGAAGGCGATGTCGTCCGCGAGCTGCCTCACAAAGGCGTCGGCGCCGGGCTGCAGCGGCATGGCACCCTCAAGGGTGGCCTGCCGCAACGCAAGGCCCTGACGCACGGTGACCAGCATCGCCGCGGCGACCTGCTCGGTCAGCTGCAGCACCCGCAGGCAGTCGCGCGTGGCGATCGTGCCCATGCTGACCTTGTCCTGGTTGTGGCATTCGGTCGAGCGGCTGAATACCGACGCCGGCATCGTGTTCTTCAGTGCCTCGGCGGTCCACGCCGATGCGCTGATCTGCAGTGCCTTGAGGCCGTGATTGATCGATGCACGCGGGCCGGTGGCGCCGGACAGGTTCGCCGGCAGTCCGTGGTTGTAGCGCGCGTCGACCAGCAGGGCCATCTGCCGGTCCAGCAGGTCGGCGACGTTGGCGACGAGGTTCTTCAGGCTGTCCATCGCGAAGGCGATGTGGCCGCCGTAGAAATGGCCGCCGTGCAGCACCCGTTCGCCGTCCGGGTCGACCAGCGGGTTGTCGTTGGCGCTGTTCAGCTCGTTCTCGATCACGTTTTTCAGGAACGGCAGCGCGTCGGCCAGCACGCCGATCACGTGCGGCGCGCAGCGCAGCGAATAGCGGTCCTGCAGGCGGTGGTCGTTGCGGCCGGCCTTGTTGTCGCCGAGATCGGCGCGCAGCCAGCCGGCCACGCCCTGCTGGCCCGGGTGCGGCTTGGCGGCGAACAGCGTTTCGTCGAAGTGCTGCGGATTGCCGTCGCTGGCGGCAACCGCCAGCGCGGTGATCCGCGTCGCGAGCCGGGCCAGATACTCGGCGCGCTCCCACGCCAGGCAGGCCAGCCCGGTCATCACCGCTGTGCCGTTCATGATCGCCAGCCCTTCCTTCGGTCGCAGCTTCAGCGGCGTCAGGCCGAAACGCGCCAGCGCATCAAAGGCCGGCAGCGGTTGGCCGTCGACACGTACTTCGCGCTCGCCGCACAGCACGGCGGCGACGTAGGACAGCGGCGTCAGGTCGCCGCTGGCGCCGACCGACCCTTCCTGCGGAATGCGCGGCAGGATGTCGTGTTCGAGCAGCGCGGTCAGCTGTTCGAGCAGGCCGGCGCTGACGCCCGAGTAACCCTGCGACAGCGACGTCAGCCGCGCGGCAAGAATCGCCCGGGTTTCGGTGTCGCCGAACACTTCGCCGTAGCCGCAGCCGTGATAGGTGTACAGGTGGTGCGGCAGCTCGTACGCCAGCGAGACCGGTACGGCGACGGTGCATGAATCGCCGTAGCCGGTGGTGACGCCGTAGATCACGCCGTCCACGTCGAGCAGCTTGTCGAGGAAGGCTGCGCCGCGGGCGATGCGGCCGGTGAATTCGTCGTTGCCGGACAGCGCCGGGCGGGCTTCGCGCCGCGCCAGCCGGGTGATGTCGGCAACGGTCAGGCGGCCTTCGCCGAAGGTGACCGGGCCGGTGCGGGTCGCACCCTGAAGAGGGGAGCCGGATTTGTTCGTCATCGTTCGGACCAGAAAGGATAGAAGTTGAACCACTGCAGCGGCGCGACGCGGCATTCGGCTTCGAGCAGCGCCGCGTAGCCGGCAGCCAGCGCTGCAATCGCGCCGCGGCGATCGGCGCGCGGCAGCACGACGCGCTCGGCCAGCAGGCGCACGGTGATATGGAAATGGTCGCGTCGCCGGCTGGACACCAGCGCGATCAGCGGGCATTTGAGGACGGCCGCCAGTACATAGGGGCCGATCGGCAGCGGCGCCGGTGCGCCGAGGAAGGGCACGTCGACGGTATCGGGGCGTTGCGACACCGGTACGCGATCACCGGCGATCACGACGAATTCGCCGGCTTCAACGCGCTCGGACAGCAGCACGGCGGTCGCGGCGCTGACCTCGCTGACCTGGATCAGCCGGATGTGCGCTTCCGGGTGGGTCTCGCGCAGCAGCCGGTTGAAGCGCTCGGCGTGCTTGGTATGGACGAGGATGTTGAGGCGGATGTTGCGGCGCGTTTCACCGAGCTTCCGGAGCATCTCGAAATTGCCGATGTGCGCGGTCATCAGTACGCCGCCACGGCCGGCATCGATGACCGACTGCAGGATTTCGCCGCCGTCGCGGCGGATCTCGGTGTCGTCGAGGTCGCCGCGCCAGACCAGGAGTTTGTCGAGCACGGTTTCGGCGAACGACGCGAAATGGCGCAGCACGCTGGCCAGATTCGGCGCCGGCGTGACACCACCGCTGAACGCATGCAGCCGGGCCAGATAATCGCGGGACGCCGCACGGGCAACCCGGTGACTCAATACGTACCAGCTCAGGATCGGGTAGAGCACCAGCCGGAACGGCCAGCGGCCGAACAGCTTGTAGATGCCGACCAGCAGCCGGATGCCGCCGATGAAGCCGGCTTCGCCGATCGACGCCCAGTGACTGTCCGGAGCGCGGTTCATCGCTGTGCACCCAGATGCCGCGCCAGCAGGCGTGGCGAGCGGCGGAGCATGCCGAAGAACAGCCGCGTGTGCATCCTGCTGATGCGGACGTTGTCGCGCCAGTAATCGAAGTGCGAGACGCCGTCGGCCGGATAGCGCACCCGGGTCGGCAGGTTGACGACGGGCACGCCGGCCCAGTCGAGCCGCACCAGTACTTCCGGGTCGAAGTCCATCCGGCGCGCCTGCGGCATTGCGCCGAGCACCGGCAGCGTCGGCGCGAGCGGGTAGATCCGGTAGCCGCACATCGAATCGGTGATGCGCAGGCTCAGCGTGTTGATCCACACCCAGACGTGGGTCGCATAGCGGCCGTAGAGCCGGCCCTTGGGCACCGAGTCGTCGTAGACCGGACAGCCGGCGATCACTGCGTCGGGATGGGCTGCCATCTCGGCGAGAAAGCGCGGCACGTCGGCGGTATCGTGCTGGCCGTCGGCGTCGATCTGCAGCGCGTGGCTGTAACCGAGCGCCGCAGCCTCGCGAAAGCCGCTGACACAGGCCGCGCCCTTGCCCTGGTTGTGCGTATGGCGCAGCAGCGTCACGCCGTCCAGGGTGGCGAGCCGGTCGAGCACCGCCGCGCAGTGCGGTTCGCTGCCATCGTCGACCAGCAGCACCGGCAGATCGTGCCCGCGCAGCGCGTCGACGACGGCGCCGATCGCATGGCCGTGGTTGTAGACCGGAATCACTGCGATGCAGCTCATGCGGCGTCTCCGCCGAACACGATCTTGCCGCTCGAATGCGCGCCGGCATCGGAGGTGTAGGCAAAACCGAGCTGCTGCTTGTCGGCGGCCCAGGTCAGCGCCAGCGTGACGGTCATGCCGGGCTGGATGATGCGCTGGAACTTCAGCTGACGCATGCCGGCGAATTCGCCGGTGATGCCGAAACGCGCCCGGCCATGACGGACCGCCCAGTCGATCTGCGCGACGCCGGGCAGCACCGGGGTCTGGTCGAAGTGGCCGTCGAAATGCGCCAGATGCGGGCTGATCGACAGCGTCAGTGTCAGGCCGTGTTCGTCTCGGGTTTCGGTGACGATCTCCGGCTCGGTCGGCGGGGCGAACAGTGCGGCGAGCAGCGATTCGGGCGTCTTGCCCATATCGTTCTGCGGCAGCGCGGCGACGTAGCGCCAGCGGCGCGGCAGGCCGACCCGTTCGATGTCGCCGGCCAGTGCATCGCGCAGCCGCCTGTCCAGCGATGCCTTGCCGTCGCGTGCGAGTGCCGCGCAGCCGGCCGCGCTGAGGACGACGACGGCGGCGACTTCATCGCGCTGCCGGCTCAGCAGCAGCGTTCTTGCCGTGTCGACCTCGTTGCATCCGGCCAGCAGCTGTTCGATCCGGCTCAGCGACACGCGTTTTTCCTCGACCTTGACGATGCGGTCGGCGCGGCCGAGCAGGGTCAGGCGGCCGTCGTTGATGGCCGCACGGTCGTTGGTCGCCAGCCAGCCGTCGGTGGCGAGGAAGGGCGAACGCACCTGCAGCAGACCGTCGTCGTCGAGTGCGATCTCGACGCCGGGTTGTGGCGTCCAGGCATCCTGCGGGTCGTGGCGATGGGCGATGCCGCCGGTTTCGGAGCTGCCGTAGACCTCGGTGATCCGCGACCCGAGCAGGGCGCGCGCGGCGAGGTTGGCGTCCGGCGGCAGCGGGCCGCCCGACGAGAACACCGCGTCGAAACGGGCTGCGATGGCGCCACGGTCGGGCACGGTCGGAATGCGCTTGAGGATGGCCGGGCTGGCGACGAGCACCTGCGCACGGCGGGCCGGCAGCGACCAGACCGATTCGGGATAGGCGAGCGTGTCGCAGTCGAAGGCACGGCCGGCGGCCAGCGGCCACAGGACGCGGAACAGCAGGCCGTACAGGTGCTGGTGCGGTACGGTCGCGACAATGCGTGCGTCCTGCGGTATCGCAGCGCCGAAAGCGGCTTCGAGCGCATCGGTTTCGTTGCGCAGCTGGTCCAGCGTTTTGGCGATCGAGCTGGGTGCACCGGTCGAGCCCGAGGTGAAGACCCGAAGCGACGGCGTGCCGCAGGGTTGGCCGAGTGCGTCGCCCGCCGGCGCATGCGCCCAGTCGTGCAGGACCGAACCGGGCGTCTCACCGATCCACGGCAGCGTCAGTGCCGCGTGCGTGGCCGGCAGCGTATCGCCGGGGACGGTGACGGTGAGACCGTTGCGCCATGCGGCGAGCAGCCAGACGGCGAAGCGGTAGGTATCGGTGTCGAACAGGGCGACGTTTGTGGCGTCGAGTGCGGCCAGCGCGTGCGTTGCGGCGTTGACGTCGGCGCGCAGCGTATCGCGGGAAATCGGTGTGTCACCGCGCCAGGCGATGACGGGATGGTCGGGGCTCGGCCATGAATCAGGCATTGCGGCTTCCATTGCGGTGCATGACGATGCGGCGGACGAGGTATTCGCAGGCGCCGAGCGTGCCGATCAGCACATAGGCGATCAGGCCGTTGTACAGCGCCCAGACGGACTGCGGCTGCGTCGTCGTCCATAGCGCGATGCCGCCATTGAGAACGAAGAACACGGCCCAGACCTGGGTGACGCGGCGCGTGTACGCGACGCCTTCGGGCGGGAGTGCGGGTGTCGTCAGGCGTGCCAGCCGTTCGATGATCGGCGGCGGTCGGACGAGGCTGGCGCTGAAGACGGCGAACAGCACGGCGTTGACGAGTACCGGGTAGTAGGTCAGCGGTAGCGACGAGCGCGACACCAGTGCCGCGATGCCGAGCAGCGCGGCGGCGAGGCCCAGCCAGCGCGCCGTGCGCGGGCCGATCAGGCCGGAACTGCGCGCACCACGTACCTTCTTGCTGAAGGCCAGCGGCAGCAGCACGAGGCCTGCGAGCCAGAAAGGCCAGCCTTGCCACTGGCACAGCCAGAACAGCAGCGGCAGCGCCACACCGGCGGCGATGCCGAACACCCGGTTCATTGCCGCCTTACTGTTGCAGCAGCGCGTGTACGGCGTCGACGACGTCGCCGACGGTGCGCACGCTCTTGAATGCGTCGGGCTGCATCCGCTTGCCGGTGTGTTTCTGCAGCTTTACGATCAGGTCGACGGCGTCGATGCTGTCGATGTCGAGGTCGTCGTAAAGCCGCGCGTCGAGCGAGATGCGTGATGCCTCGATCTCGAAGGTTTCTTCGAGCGTCCTGGCAATCCAGTCGTAGATGTCCTGCTTTTGCATGGCGTGGCCTTACTTGCTGCGGTTGGCCGCGACAAAGGCGGCGAGGCTCGCGACCGAGCCGAAATGTTTGCGGGTTTCCTCGGACTCGGCCGACAGCGACAGGCCGTAGCGCTTTTGCAGCGCAACGCCTAGCTCGAGCGCGTCGATCGAATCGAGGCCCAGCCCGTCGACGAACAGCGGCGCATCGGTGTCGATGTCGGCCGGGGTCAGGTCTTCGAGGTTGAGGCTCTCGATGATGAGTGCCTTGATTTCAACAGCCAGATCGGACATTCGGGACTAACTCCGGGTAAAGAACTGCGTCAGCCAGTCGGTGAGCCGGCGCGCGGCGAGCGCAGGCTCCTGGTCGAACAGCTGGTCCGGGTGCACGTCATCGTGCACCGTCAGGATGAAATGCGGTTTGCGTTGCGGCACACGGTACCACTTGCTGCCCTTGGTCAGCATCGGTTCGGAGACCGAAATGCTGACCGGCGTGATCGCCAGCGGACCCCGCACGGCGATGTTGGCGGCGCCGCGCTGCAGGTTCAGCGGCTGGCCCGGCACGCTGCGCGTGCCTTCGGGAAAAACGATCAGGTTGTTGCCGGCGCGGACCGAGGCCACGCAGTCGTCGACCACGGCCGGACCGCCCGCGTTGCTGATGAATCCGGCGAAACGCACGGGCCCGCAGGTAAAGGGATTGTCCCACAGTGCGGCCTTGACGACGCAATCGGGACGCCGGACCAGCGACATCAGCAGCACGACGTCGATCAGCGACGGATGATTGGCGAGCACGAACAGGCCGTTGCGCCGCAGTTTTTCGGCGCCACGGACTTCGTAGCTGATGACGCCGACCAGTGCCATCAGGCCGGAGAACAGGCGCATGCCGTAGTGCAGGGTGTTCTTGGCGGCCTGCCGCCGGCGCGTCCTGCCGGGCAGGAGCTGAAGCAGCGGCAACAGCACGCAGAGGATGACGAGGCCGCCGAGACCGAAGACGCCAAAGCAGAAGCCGGTGGCGCCGATGCGCCACATGCGGTTGAGCGTGCTCACATCGCGCTCCGGACGATCTGCCAGCCGCCGCGAATGCTCAGCGGCAGCGCGGTCTCGCCGCCGAGCAGGAAGTGCAGCAGGGAGAGTGGTGTTGCGTCTTCGGTGCAGGCCGCGCCCGTCCCAAGCGTGAAATCATCGCCGGCAACAAGGTCGAGCGTCAGCGCGAACGGTGCTTCGGCCGTGTCGGCATAAGGCTGGTACAAGGCCGGCAGCGGCTCGTCGCTGAAGCACAGCAGGACCGAGGCTGCGCCGTCGGCCAGCTGGCTACAGGCTTCAAGCAGTCCGGCCAGCGCGGTTTCGGGACCGGCGGCGATCGCGGTCACCGGCGCGTGGGTGCGGGTGGCGATGGTGAACAGGCCGGCGGTCGCGTTGTGTACGGCCATGCTGAACGCCTGCGGAGACACCGCGCCGTCGCGGGCAAGCGCCTGCAGCAGCGGCACGGTCCGCGTGGCTTCGCCGTGGCGGCTGGCATGGATCAGCGGCTGGCCGTGGTAGGCGATGTCGGGGGCGTAAAGGGTTTCGAGCGTCATCTTGCCGAGCCGGTCTGCGCGGCGGCGCAACATGGCCGGCATCGCGTCGACCTTCGGTGACGCATCGCCGTGCGGCAACGTGCCGTCCCAGCCCGACCAGGCTTCGCGCGTTTCCAGACCCGGCGCCCACGCCGACCACTGCCTCAGGCAGAAGCGCAGTGTGGAGGTCGGCGTAGTGGACATGACGTTCGTAAGCAAAATGGAGAATTTCTAATGGTATCGCGCCGCAAGGACGGCGCTCAACGCACGCTCATGCGGGTCATCATCGGCTTATGCTTTCGCCAGGCTGTCTTTTTGGTCGAGTGCCTGCAGCCATGGCGATGTCATGACCGTCGTGGCGATGGCCATCAGCAGCATGGCCGAGAAATACGGTTCGGCGATCAGCCCGAGCTGGCGCCCCAGATTGAGGACGACGAGTTCCATCATGCCCCTCGTATTCATCAGGATGCCGAGCATCCATGCGTCGTGGCGCGGCATCAGCGTCAGCTTGCCGGCGAGCAGGCAGCCGCCGACCTTGCCGATGACCGCGACCGCCGTCATCAGGGCGGCCAGCCACCAGAGCCCCCCTGAGAGCAGTGCGCCGAGGTCGGTCGACAGACCGATGGCGGCGAAAAAGCACGGCAGCAGCCAGCGGCACAGCGGCGACAAAAAACGTTGCAATTCTACAACTACTTGCGGATTGCGTGGCAGCAGCAGACCGATGGCGAAGGCGCCGAGCAGCGCATGCAGGCCGAGCCAGGCGCTGGTCGTGGCCGACGCGGCGACATACAGCAGGACTTCGGCCAGTGCCGCGACGCGTCCGGTCGCCAGTGCCGGCGCGATGGTCGCGAGCCGGCGCCGCAGCGGGCCGAACAGCAGGGCGGCGTAGGCCGCTGCGACGACGAACTGGAACGGGCCGTGACCGCCGTGCTGCGGCAGCCAGGCAAAGATCAGCACCGCGAGCAGCGCCCAGCTCAGCGCGTCGGTCAGGACCGCGCAGGCAATGGCCTGATTGCCGATCACCGTACCGGCCAGACCGCGCTCGGTCACGATGCGGGCGAGGACCGGCAAGGCGGTCATGCCGCTGGCGAGCGCGATGAACGCCAGGGTCATCGGCGGCAAGGGCGCGCCAAGCCAGCGCGACGCGCTCCACGCGGCCAGTCCGCCCAGCGCGACCGGCAGCACCATGCCGAGCTTGCTGGCCAGCACCACCACGCGGGGTCGCTGGCGCAGTGCGCCGAGGTCGAATTCCGCGCCGAGCAGGAACAGGAAGAGCACGGCCCCCACGTCGCCGATCTTGCCGATCAGCGAAATGGTGGCCGGCGTGAACGCCAGTGTGCCGAGCGCCGGCCAGACACCGGTCAGCAGCGTCGGCCCGAGCAGGAGCCCAGCGGCGATTTCGCCGATGACCGCCGGCTGGCCGACAGCACGCGCGAGTGCAGCACCCAGGCGGGTGGCGACGAGAACGAGAACGAGCGCGACGATCAGGGTCAGGGCGGACATGGGCGGGCACGGAGGAGGGGGCGGTGCGCATTATCGTGCGATTCACGCCGCCCTGCTGTGACGGTGTGTTGCCGGCGCCAAAGTGAAAAATGGCGCGGTGAATGTTGACGGACGTCAAAAATGGCGGCGGGACGGGGCGGATAATTCGGAATCATTCTCCTTTTCGATGCCGAGGCCTGCCGTGATCCTGAATCTTGCCGAACTCCAGACGCAGCAACCGGCCCGTGTTCAGGCGGTCGGCACCTCGGCCGAGCTGACCCAGCGGCTGGCCGCACTCGGGCTGCGGCCGGGGCGCGACGTCGAGGTGATCCGCCGGGGCTGGCTGGGCGGACCGCTGCAGCTCAAGGTCGGTGGCACCGAATTCATGCTGCGCCGGGCCGAGGCTGCGCTGATCCGGGTTGTCGCACCGTCGGCCGAGATCGCGCCTGCACGCGCCGGCGGGGTGACGGCATGAAGCGCGTCGCCCTTGTCGGCATGCCGAACACCGGCAAGTCGACGCTGTTCAACCGGATCACCGGCGGCAATGCCCGCGTTGCCAACTGGCCGGGGCTGACGGTCGAACTCGCCAGCCACCGCGTGCTGCTCGGCGGCAGCATGGTCCAGCTGGTCGACCTGCCGGGGATCTACGACCTGACCGGTGGCGCCGAGGACGAACAGGTCGCGCAGCGTTTTCTTGCCGACACCGACCTTGATGCAGTGCTGCTGGTGCTCAACGCGACCCAGCTCGACCGGCAACTGGCGCTGGCGCTGCAGCTCAAATCGGTCGGCGCACGGCTGATCGTTGCACTGAACATGGCCGACGAGGCCAAGCGCGGCGGTTTCGACATCGATACCGATGCACTTTCCGAAACGCTCGGTAGTCCGGTGCTGAAAATCAGTGCCAAGTACGGCCACGGCGTCGACGGACTAAAGGCGCTGCTCGCGACCAGCCTGAACCAGACGGCGGCACGGCTCGACTTTGCCCGGCTCAGGCCGGCCGAAGCCAGCCGCGATGCCGAAGCCGCGCTGTATGCGCAGGCGGTGCGCCGGCCGCCGACGCTGTCGCCGGGCCCGACGCAGAAGCTCGACGGCTGGCTGCTGCATCCGCTGGCCGGTCTGCCGCTGTTCGTGCTGATGATGGCGCTGCTGTTCCAGCTGACCTATGCGATCGGTACGCCGCTGCAGGACGGCGCCGAGGCGCTGCTCGGCAGCGTCAAGGATGCATGGCTGGTGCCGCTGACCAGCGGGCTCCCGGAGTTCCT
Source organism: Jeongeupia naejangsanensis (assembly GCF_016865585.1). Taxonomy (GTDB): domain Bacteria; phylum Pseudomonadota; class Gammaproteobacteria; order Burkholderiales; family Chitinibacteraceae; genus Jeongeupia; species Jeongeupia naejangsanensis. The sequence goes on from NZ_JAESND010000008.1 coordinate 129,853, forward strand.
GTCCGGGCTGATCGTCAGCGGCGTGTGGGACGGCGTGACCACGGTGCTGACCTTCGCGCCGCTGATCTTCGTGTTCTTCTGCCTGATGGCGGTGATCGAGGATTCGGGCTACTTCGCCCGCGCCGCCTTCATGATGGACGGCATCATGGCGCGCGTCGGCCTCGACGGCCGCGGCTTCGTGATGTTGATGATGGGCTTCGGCTGCAATGTACCGGCGCTGATGGGGACGCGGGTTATCCGCGACCACAAGGCGCGGCTGCTGACGATGCTGACGATTCCGTTTTCGCTGTGTTCGGCGCGGCTGCAGATCTTCCTGTTCTTCGCCGGCGCGCTGTTCGGCCCGCGTCAGGCACCGTGGGTGCTGCTGTCGCTGTACTTCGCCAGCATCTTCATTGCGCTCGGTACGGCCTTGCTGTTCCGCAAGTATTTTCCGTCGCGAGAGCCGTTCGCGCTCGAGCTGCCGCCTTACCGTCTGCCGGTGATGAAGCACGTGGTGTTCCGCGGCTGGAACGAGTGCAAGTCCTTCCTGAAGCTGGCGACGACGATGATCGTGATCGGCGTGGTCGCCGTGTGGCTGCTGACCAACTATCCGAACCCGCAGCACAGCTACGCCGAGGTGATCGCCAACTTCTTCCAGCCGCTGCTGTCGCCGATCGGCATCCAGGCCGAGCTGTCGATCGCGCTGCTGTTCGGATTCGTCGCCAAAGAAGTCGTGCTCGGCGCGCTGGCGGTGATCGCTGGTGCCGACGGCGCGCAGCTGGCGACGCATCTGGCGCAGACGCTCGACCCGGTCTCGGCCTACAGCTTCATGCTGTTCGCGCTGACCTATGTCCCGTGCGTGGCGACGATCGCGGCGATGAAGAAGGAGTCGAAAAGCACCGGCTTCACCGCGTTCTCGGTCGTCTGGTCGCTGGTGCTGGCTTGGATGCTGTCCTTTGTCTTCTACCAGGGCGCGCGGGCGCTCGGCTTCTGAGCGTGGTCAGAAGGGCAGCGCGCGCACGCGCGGTGCCGATGCCACGCCGATCGCCAGTGCCACCATCAGCGCGCCCAGATACAGGCCGAGGAAGCCGGCGGTACTGAGCTTGCCGACCAGCGGCCGGGCGACGCCGAGGAAGGCGGCAAACGCCCACGACGCCGCCGAGACGCCGCCGATGCACGCAAGGCGCAGTCGCTGCGTGCGGCACAGCTTGGCCCGCTCCATGGAGGTCGGCAGCAGGCGTGGCAGCGCATAGTGATGCAGTGCGGCACCGTTCAGCGTCAGCACGCAGACGACGAAGAGCTTGCTGATCAGCTTGGGCTTGGCGATCAGTTCTTGCCAGCCCGGCCAGTGGCCGAAATCGAGCACGATGATGGAGAGGCCGGTGCACCACAGCACCCCCAGTGCCACCAGCACGACGCGGCTGACCAGCTGCAGCAGGGCGCGATCGCCCGGCCCGGTGCGCTGGCCCATGATTTTCAGGTCGGCGAGCACCGTTGCACCGATGGCGACGCAGCACGCGATCAGGTGGGGATAAACTAACAGTAGTCGTAAGGTTTCTTTCATGGTTGCGCTTACTCGCAGGGTATTGGCGGCGATCCTAGGGCGTCCGGCTGCGCCTGCCGCTGGGCCGCGACGACTGGCCGCGTTCCGTTGCGATTTGGCAATGTTCCCCGCAAGCAAGACGTGCGATGGGCGGCGGGTTAAAATGGGCGGTTTGCTATCCGCGCGACCCGTACGCCCGCAATGAACCTGCTTGTCCTTGGACTCAATCATCAGACTGCCCCGCTGGCGGTGCGCGAGCGGCTCGCCTTTGGCGACGCCGAGCTGCCCAAGGCGCTGGCCGAGCTGACGCAGGTGCGCGGCGTGCAGGAAGCCGCGATCGTCTCGACCTGTAACCGGACCGAGCTGTACTGCAACGCGCGCGATGTCGACGCGGTGCTCGGCTGGCTGGCCGCCAGCCGCGGTCGCAGCGTCGACGACATTGCCAGCCACCTGTACCGCTACGAGCACGATGCCGCCGTGCGCCATGCTTTCCGCGTCGCCTGCGGCCTCGATTCCATGGTCGTCGGCGAAACGCAGATTCTTGGCCAGCTCAAGGACGCCGAACGCGCCGCGCGCAGCGCCGGCAGCCTCGGCGTGCTGCTCAACGGCCTGTTCCAGCGTGCCTTCCAGGTCGCCAAGGACGTGCGCACCGAAACCAGGATCGGCGCGTCGTCGGTGTCGATGGCCGCGGCATCGGTCCGGCTGGCCGAACGGATCTACACCAGCGTGTCCGAATGCAGGGTGCTGTTCGTCGGCGCCGGCGAAATGATCGAGCTGTGCGCCGCGCATTTCGCCGCGCAAAAGCCGCGCGGCATCGTCATCGCCAACCGCACGCTCGAACGTGGTGAAACGCTGGCCGCGCAGTACGGCGGTGATGCGATGCTGCTGACCGATATCGGCGCCCGCCTGGCCGAATTCGACATCGTCGTCAGCTCGACCGCCGCGCCGCTGCCGCTGATCGGCAAGGGCATGGTCGAGCGGGCGCTGAAGGCGCGCCGCCGCAAGCCGATCTTCTTCGTCGACCTCGCGGTCCCGCGCGACGTCGAAGCCGAAGTCGGCGATCTGGCCGATGCCTATCTGTATACCGTCGACGACCTGTCCGAGATCGTCCGTCAGGGCCTTGCGAGTCGCGAAGGCGAAGTCGTCGCTGCCGAGGCGCTGGTGGCCGAAGGCGTGGCCGCATTCAAGCAGTGGCAGGCGACGCGCGCGCTGGTGCCGACGATCCGCGAACTCAAGGATCAGGCCGATCGCGTGGCGCGCAACGAGCTGGCCCGGGCGAAGAAACGCCTGGCCGCCGGCGACGACATCGACGACGTGCTCGAGCGCCTGGCCGAGCAGGTTGCCGCAAAAATACTGCATGCCCCGCTCGCGAGCCTGAACGCGGCATCCCCCCAAGACCAGGAACCGCTGGCCGCCTGTACGCGGCGGTTGTTCCGCCTACCCGACCAGACATGAAACCGTCGATCCAGACCAAACTCTCGCAACTGTGCGACCGGCTTGAAGAAGTGGGCGCGCTGCTCGCGTCCGAAGACGCCACGCGCGACATGGACCGCTATCGCAAGCTGACGCGCGAACACGCCGAGCTTGAGCCGGTCGTTGCGCTGTACAACGCCTTCCGGGCGTCCGAAGCCGACATCGCTGCCGCCGAGGAAATGCTGTCCGATCCGGACATGAAGGAAATGGCCGAGGAAGAAATCGCCTCGGGCAAGGCACGCATCACCGAGCTTGAAGTCGAGCTGCAAAAGGCGCTGCTGCCCAAGGACCCGAACGACGAGCGCAACCTGTTCCTCGAAATCCGCGCCGGCACCGGCGGCGACGAGTCGGCGCTGTTTGCCGCCGACCTGTTCCGGATGTACACGCGCTACGCCGAACGCCAGCGCTGGCAGGTCGAGATCGTCTCGGCCAGCGAATCCGACCTTGGCGGCTACAAGGAAGTGATCGCACGCATTGCCGGCTTCGGCGCGTACTCGCGGCTCAAGTTCGAATCGGGCGGTCACCGCGTCCAGCGTGTGCCGGCGACCGAAACCCAGGGGCGCATCCACACCAGCGCGTGCACCGTTGCGGTGATGCCCGAGGCGGACGAAGTCGGCGAAATCGACATCAACCCGGCCGACCTGCGCATCGACACTTTCCGCGCCAGTGGTGCCGGCGGCCAGCACATCAACAAGACCGACTCGGCGGTGCGCGTCACCCACCTGCCGACCGGCATCGTCGTCGAGTGCCAGGACGACCGCTCGCAGCACAAGAACAAGGCGCGCGCGCTGGCCGTGCTGGCGGCGCGGATCAAGGACGTGCAGGACCGCGAGCGCCAGAGCAAGGAAGCCGCCGAGCGCAAGAGCCTGATCGGCTCGGGCGACCGCAGCGAGCGTATCCGCACCTACAATTTCCCGCAGGGCCGGATGACCGACCACCGGATCAACCTGACGCTGTACAAGCTCGACGCGATCATGGATGGCGACCTCGACGAGCTGACGCAGGCGCTCGTCAACGAGCAACAGGCCGAGCTGCTGGCGCAGCTGGGCGAATGACCGGACGGCCCGCACTACGCGGGCCGTTTTGTCGTGTGCCGCAACCATCGCCTAGATTGGAAGCACGACAGATCCGGGAGAAACATGATGAACGGGCACGGCAAGCGTTACAGCAACGGCGAGGTCACCATCCTGTGGCAGCCGGAGAAATGCATCCATTCCAAACGCTGTTTCCACGGCCTGCCGGCGGTGTTCGATCCGGCCAGCCGCCCGTGGATCCGCATCGAGGCGGCGGCAAGCGCCGAGATCGTCCGGCAGGTGAACGACTGCCCGTCGGGCGCGCTGAGCCTCGTCGACGAGCGCCATTCGCCCGATGCACCCAAACCGGACATCCCCTGTATCGAGCTGCAGCCCGAAGGGCCGCTGCTGGTGCACGGGCCGGTGACGCTGCGGCTGGCAAACGGCGACGAGCAGGCCTGCGACGGGCCGCGCACCGCGCTGTGCCGTTGCGGTGCATCGGCGAACAAACCGTTCTGCGACGGGTCGCACAGAAAGGTCGGCTTCAAGGGCTGACTTTGGCGGAAGTGAATCAACAGGGAGAAGACATGGTTGAAGCGATGGACGAAGTCGATCTGTTCGTGATCGGAGCCGGTTCGGGTGGCGTGCGCGCGGCGCGGATCGCGGCCGGTTACGGTGCGAAGGTGGCAATCGCCGAGGAGGCGAATTTCGGCGGCACCTGCGTCAACCGCGGTTGCGTGCCGAAAAAGCTGCTGGTCTACGCCAGCCGTTATCGTGGCGATTTCGACGAGGCGGCCGCGTTCGGCTGGCGGGTCGGCGAGACGGCGTTCGACTGGGCGACGCTGATCGCCAACAAGGACCGTGAAATCGCCCGGCTCGAATCGGTGTACCGGCGCAACCTCGACAAGGCCGGCGTCGCCATCCACGCGCAGCGCGCGGTGATCGAGGACGCGAATACCGTACGGCTAGCCGACGGCAAGCGCATCCGCGCCGGCAAGATCCTGATCGCTACCGGCGGGCGGCCGTATCGCGGCCCGGCGTTCGAGGGGCAGGAGCTGGCGATCACCTCGGACGAAGCCTTCCACCTGACCGAGCTGCCGCGACGCATCCTCATCGTCGGTGGTGGCTACATCGCGGTCGAGTTTGCCGGCATCTTCGCCGGGCTGGGCAGCGAAACGACGCTGGTCCACCGCGGCGAGCGGCTGCTGCGCGGCTTCGACACCGAACTGGCCGACGAGCTGGCGAGCAGCTACGGCCGCAACGGCATCGGCCTGCGGCTCGGTGCGACGGTCAAGCGCATCGTCCGCGACGCGTACGGGCTGACGGTCAGCCTGTCGGACGGCAGCGTCGCGCACACCGACGTGGTGATGCTGTGTACCGGGCGGCGGCCGTATACCGGCGGGCTCGGACTCGACAGTGCCGGCGTGGCGCTGGCGCCGTCCGGCGCCATCATCGTCGACAGTCAGTCGCGCACCAGTACGCCGTCGGTGTTTGCCGTCGGTGACGTCACCGACCGCGTCAACCTGACGCCGGTGGCGATCCGTGAAGGCCATGCGTTCGCCGATCGCGAATTCGGCGGCACGCCGCAACCGATCGATTACGACCTGATTCCGACCGCGGTGTTCTCGACACCCGAACTCGGCACCGTCGGCCTGCCCGAAGCGGCGGCACGCGAGCGCTATCCGCAGCTCAAGGTGTTCCGCACCGGTTTCCGGACGATGCGTTCTGCGTTTGCCGAAGGCGAGGACAGGATGCTGATGAAACTGCTGGTCGACGGCGCGACCGACCGCGTCGTCGGCGTCCACGTGCTGGGCGACGCGGCGGCCGAAATGATCCAGCTGGCCGGCGTGGCGCTGACTGCCGGTGCGACCAAGGCGCAGTTCGACATGACGATGGCGCTGCACCCGAGCGCGGCCGAGGAACTGGTGACGCTGCGGCAGGCGTCGTAGCGGCGTGAATAGTTGGCGGAACCGGGAAGGGTGATGGCCACTCAAAACCGGTTCAATAACAAGGAGAAACCATGAAAAAGATCATTCTCGCCAGCGTGCTGGCACTGAGCACCGGTTTTGCCGCTGCCGCCTTCGTCGGCCCGAACAGTGCGCCGCTGATGACGACGGCCGCCGACGCCGCCAAGGCCGACGACGACGTGCCGGTGGTGCTCGAGGGCTACATCGTCAAGCAGGTCAAGGGCAGCCATTACGAGTTCCGCGACAATACCGGCACGATCCAGGTCGAGATCGATCATGACAAGTGGCCGGTGCAGAACATCACGCCGCAGATGAAGGTAAGGCTGTCGGGCAAGGTCGACCGCAGCAAGTTCACCGGCTTCGAGGCCGTCGACGTCAAGCTGGTCGAGATCATCAAGTAAAGCCAACCCGCCATCCGGCGGGTTTTTTCATGCCGGTGCCGGCCGGCCGAGCTGGCCCAGGCAGAAGTCGCGGAACGCGCGCACGCGCGGCAGCAGCTGACGGGCGCCGGGCCGGACGATGTACATCGGCGTCGGCTCGCCCTGCCAGTCGGCAAGCGCCTGGGCCAGTCGTCCCGCCGCGAGGTCGTTGGCGACGTCGAGCCGCGACTTGTAGGCGACACCCCAGCCGCGCCGTGCCCATTCACTGACGATGGCGCCGTCGTTGGCGTGGCGCACCGGAGCCACCTGTACCGATTCGGTCTGGCCGTCGCGGTGAAAGCGCCAGCTGACGTGGGCGCTGTCGCGGATGCTGAACGCGAGGCAGGCGTGGCCGCTCAGCCCGGCGGGCGAGTCAGGCCGGCCGTGGCGGTCCCAGTAGGCCGGGCTGGCCACCAGCACCCGGCGGTTGTCCGGCGTCAGCGGTGTGGCGATCACGCTGCCGTCCTGCTCGCCGGCGCGGAAGGCGAGGTCGATCGAATCGGCGACCAGATCGTCGACCCGGTCGGACAGCGTCAGCCACGGCACGATGCCCGGATGCTGGCCGCAAAAAGCGTCGAGCCAGTCGACGACGAACTGGCGGCCGAAATCCGACGGCGCCGAAATCCGCAGCGGCCCGACCAGCTCGCCCCGGTGCGCGGCCAGTGCATCGCGGCCGGCGTCGAGTGCCTGCTGCGCCGCTAGCGCGCTGCGGTACCAGATCTCGCCCTCGGCGGTCAGCGACAACTGTCGCGTGCTGCGCAGGAACAGCCGCACGCCGAGCTGGGCCTCCAGCCGTTTCAGCGCCACCGACAGCGCGGCCGGCGTCTGGTTCAGGTCGCGCGCTGCACCCGAGAGCGAGCCGCGTTCGACGATGCGCAGAAACCAGTCCCAGCCCGGTGGTTCGGTCGCCATGCCTTGCCTTTATCAACATATTTTTGAATATGTTTTGAACATTACGCTGTTTTTCATTGGGTGTGCGGGGCGCATCATCGCTTCACCTCATCCGCTGGAGCAAAACGCGTGGCAACACTGAATGGAAAAACGGTCCTCGTCGTCGGCGGCACTCACGGCATTGGCCGCGCGGTGGTTGAAGCCACGCTGGCTGCAGGGGCAAAGGTGCACGCAGCCGGGCGCAGTGCCGATGTAGCGGCCGGCGCTGTGCCGCTGGCGATCGATCTGGCCGCACCGGCCCACTTCGGCGCTGCCGTCGCCGCGCTGCCGGTGCTCGATCACGTCGTGTTCAGCGCCGGTGCCCGCGTGTCGTCGCCGCGCTTTGCCGATGCCGATCTGGCTGAATGGCGGCTCGGTTTCGAGGTCAAGTTCTTCGGCACGATCGCGCTGATCCAGGCGCTGTTACCCAAGCTGGCCGCCGATGCATCAATCGTACTGACCTCGGGCGTGCTGTCGCGCAAGCCGTCGGTCGGTGGCGTGACCAAGGCAACGCTGAATGCCGCAACCGAAGCGCTGGGCCGCAACCTTGCCAAGGAGCTTGCGCCGCGCCGCGTCAACGTGGTGTCGCCCGGTGTCACCGCAACGGGGAGCTGGGGCAGCGGTGCCGCGCGCGACGACAGGCTCGCCGGCATCGGCGCCAGCCTGCCGCTGGGGCGGGTGGTCGAGCCGGCCGATCTGGCGCAGCTTTATCTTCTGGCCATGACGCAGGCCGCGATGACCGGTTCTGTCCTCGACCTCGAAGCAGGGGCCCTGCTATGAGCCGCGCCCTGTTTACCCCGTACAAGTTCGGTGGCGACACGCTGAAGAACCGCATCGTCATGGCGCCGATGACGCGGGCGCGGACCACCCAGCCCGGCGACATTCCCAACGCCCTGATGGCCGAGTACTACGCACAGCGCGCCGGTGCCGGGCTGATCGTTACCGAGGCAACGCAGATCAGCGCGGCCAGCCAGGGTTACTCGTTCACACCCGGGGTCTACAGCGCCGAACAAGTCAACGGCTGGCGCAAGGTGACCGACGCGGTACACGCCGCCGGCGGGCGCATCTATCTGCAGCTGTGGCACGTCGGCCGCGTGTCGCATCCGGTGTTCCACGATGGCGGGCAGCCGGTTGCGCCGTCGGCAATCCAGCCGCAGGGCACGCAGGTCTGGGTCGTCGGCGACGACGGCGTCGGCCGGATGCTCGATTGCCCGATGCCGCGGGCGCTGACGGTCGAGGAGATCGCCGAGATCGTCGAGGACTTCCGCGTTGCCGCGCGCAACGCGATGACCGCCGGTTTCGACGGCGTCGAGATTCACGGTGCCAACGGCTATCTGGTCGACCAGTTCCTGCGCAGCGTGTCCAACCAACGCGACGACGATTACGGCGGCAGCCCGCAAAAGCGGCTGCGCTTCCTGCAGGAGGTGGTGAATGCGGTCGCCGACGAGATCGGTGCCGAGTGCACCGGCATCCGGCTGGCGCCGTTCGTGACGTTCAAGGACATGGCCGACCCGGAAATCACCGGCACCATCCTGCTGGCCGGCGAATGGCTCGCCGGCAAGGTCGGTTACCTGCACCTGTCCGAGGCCGACTGGGACGACGCACCGCAGATTCCGGACGATTTCCGCGTGGCGCTGCGATCGCGCTTCAAGGACACGATCATCGTCGCCGGCCGCTATGACGAAGCACGCGCCGAAGCAGTGCTTGAAGCCGGCTGGGCCGATCTGGTCGCCTTCGGCCGGCCCTTCGTCGCCAATCCGGATCTGCCGGTCCGGCTGCAACACCACCTACCGCTGGCCGCGCTCGATCCGGCCACGCTGTTCGGCGGCAATGCCGCTGGCTATACCGATTACCCGAAATTTGCTGCACCAGGAGAACCCGCATGAAAGCCGTCGCCCTGAACCGTTACCTGCCGATCACCGATGCCGATGCACTGCTCGATGTCGAGCAGCCCAAACCTGTGGCCGCCGGCCGCGACGTGCTGGTGAAGATCGAGGCGATCGCCGTCAATCCGGTCGATACCAAGGTGCGCGCACCGAAGGACAAGGTCGAGACCAGCCCCCGCGTGCTCGGCTGGGATGCCGCCGGCGTGGTCGAGGCCGTCGGCCCGGACGTGACGCTGTTCAAGGTCGGTGATCCGGTCTACTACGCCGGCGACATCACCCGGCCGGGCTGCAATGCCGAGTACCAGCTCGTCGACGAACGCATCGCCGCACTTCGCCCGGCCAGCCTGAATGCCGCCGACGCAGCGGCACTGCCGCTGACGGCGATCACCGCGTGGGAAGCGCTGTTCGACCGGCTCGGCGTCAGTACCGCCGGTGCCGATCGTGGCAAGGCCGCGCTGGTCATCGGCGGCGCCGGTGGCGTCGGCTCGATCGCGATCCAGCTGGCCAAGGTCGTTGCCGGGCTGACCGTGATCGCCACCGCGTCGCGCCCCGAATCGCGCGACTGGGTCACGCAGCTCGGCGCCGACGCAACCGTCGATCACCGCGAGGACATCGCCGCGCAACTCAAGGCGCTCGGCCACGAGACCGTCGATTACGTGCTGTGCTTCAACGACACCGACCAGCACTTCGCCACGATGGCGCAGGTGATCGCGCCGCAGGGCAAGATCGTGTCCATCGTTGAAAACAGCACGCTGCTGGACCTGAACCTGCTGAAGTCCAAGAGCGCGACCTTCGTCTGGGAATTCATGTTCACCCGCGCGATGTACCGGACCGCCGACATGGTGAAGCAGCACGAACTGCTGACCGAAGTGGCGCGCCTGGTCGATTCGGGCGCGATCCGCACCACCGTCGGTGCGCACTACGGCGCGATCAACGCGGCCAACCTCAAGCGCGCCCACGCCACGCTCGAAGCCGGGCAGACGATCGGCAAGATCGTCCTCGCCGGTTTCTGAAGCCGCCGACCGCCGGTCCGACCCTTGATTTGACGACGTTTTCGCCGCTGCCCGGCAAAGCCGCTGCTGTATAATCGTCGGTTTTGTTCGGGCTGCGCGGTGTATGCACGTTTTTTATGACGAGGATGGCGGCTTCAAGGTCGCCACGGTGAAGGAGGCGCAGGCCGCCAGCTTCATGATCGAGGACGTGCGCGGCAAGCGCAGCAAGATCAAGGCGGCCAATGTGCTGCTGAAGTTCGAGCGGCCCGACCCGGCCAGCCTGCTGTCGGAGGCCGAGACGCTGGCCGCCGATATCGATGTCGACTTCCTGTGGGAAGTCTGCGGCGCCGACGAGTTCGGCTTCGAGGACATCGCTGCCGAATATTTCGGCGCCGGCCCGACGCCGCAACAGCAGGCGGCGGCGCTGATCCGCATCGCCCAGGCGCCGATGTACTTCTACAAAAAGGGCCGTGGCCGCTACAAGGCCGCGCCGGAAGAGAACGTCAAGGCGGCACTGGCCGGCGTCGAGCGCAAGAAGCGCGAGGCCGAGCAGATGGCCGCGTGGCAGGCCGAGCTGGAAGCCGGCAATCTGCCGGAAGCGTTCCGTGCAGGCCTGAAGCGACTGATCCACCGTCCGGACAAGAACGGCCTCGAGTACAAGGCACTCGCCGCTGCGGCCGATGCACAGCAGACCAGCGTGCTGCGCCTGCTCGAACGTGTCGGCGCGATCGCCGATGTCGAACAGTATTTCCTCGACGGCTTCGAACTCGAATACTTCCCCAAGGGTCGCGACGGCGTGACCGACGCCGCTATCACGGCGCCGGACGATCTGCCGGTCGCCGATGTCGAAGCCTTCTCGATCGACGACGTGACGACGACCGAAATCGACGATGCGTTCAGCATCAAGCAGCTCGCCAACGGCAACTGGGAGGTCGGCATCCACATCGCCGCGCCGGTGCTCGGCATCCCGCCGGGCAGTCCGCTTGACGCGCAGGTGTTCGAACGGCTGTCGACGGTATACTTCCCCGGCGACAAGATCACCATGCTGCCCGACTCGGCGGTGAACATCTTCACGCTGGAGACCGGCAGTGCCCGGCCGGCGGTGAGCATGTACGTCGAGATCAACCCGGGTTTCGACGTCGTCGCACACCGCTCGATCGTCGAGCGCGTGCCGATTGCCGCCAACCTGCGCCACGACCAGATCGAAACGCACTTCAACGAGGACACCGCCGGCAAGGATGGCGGTGACTACCCGTACAAGCGCGAACTGAATTTCCTGTGGCAACTGGCCAATGCGATGGAGGCCCGTCGCGGCCGCGCCGAAGACCCGAACGCACCGGTCCGGCTCGATTACAGCTTCTACGTCGACAAGCTCGCCGACGGGACGAAGAAAGTCCGCATCCTGCCGCGCAAACGCGGCTCGCCGATGGACAAACTCGTCGCCGAGATGATGATCTTCGTCAACAGCACCTGGGGCATGGACCTGCACAAGGCCGAGATTGCCGCGATCTACCGCGTGCAGGGGCAGGGCCGCGTGCGCATGACGACGCAGTTCGGCCCACACGTCGGCCTTGGCGTCGAGTGCTACGCGTGGTCGAGCTCGCCGCTGCGGCGCGCGGTCGACTTCGTCAACCAGACGCAGATCGTCGCGATGATCGGCGGGACCACGCCGCGCTTCGCCAAAAACGATGCCGAACTCTTCGGCGCGATCGGCGCGTTCGATACCGCGTATGCCGCGTACGGCGAGTTCCAGGACAAGTTGGAACGCTACTGGTGCCTGCGCTACCTTGAACAGGAGCAGCTGACCGAACTCTCCGCGACCCTGATCAAGGAAAACCTCGTCCGTATCGATGGTCTGCCGCTGGTAATGCGCGTACCGGGCCTGCCGGAATTGCCGGCCGGATCGACGGTCAAACTGCAAAGGCTGGCGATCGATTTTCTTGAACTGACCGTCGAATGCCGTCTGGCGACGATGTAACGGGTCCGATCATGTTGCCGAAACGAAAACTCGATGAACTGCTGCCGGTGCGCTTTCGCAACGGCGAGCAGGTCAAGCAATTCTCGAAGCCCTGCGTGCGCTGCGGCAATATGCTGCAGGCGCGCGACATGGAAGGCGCCGCCCGGCTGGTCGAAGACCATCTGGCGATCGCTGCGACCGCGCGTTGCCCGAAATGCGGCGATACGTTCGGTATTGCCTGTGTCGTCGACAATACCAAACGCGTGCGCCGCGTCATCATTCCGTCATGGGCGTTCGGCCTGTACCTGCGCAACCTGCCGACGCAGGCCGGCGAGCTGAATCCGGCGTCGGCGCCCGAGCCGAGACCGCAGGCCGGTGCGGACGAAGCACCGGTGCCGCAGCCCGCTGCGCGGATCGAGCATCGCAACGTGCAGCGTGCCGAGGAGCTGGTCGGCCGTTACGGCGACAAGCCGATTCCGGCCTGGGTGGTCGTCGACGGGGCGCAGCTCAATTTCGAACGCGTCGAACTCGGCGACCGGGTTGCGCCGGGCGAATTCCTGCTCGATGGATGCCTCGTGTACCGCGCGGCCTGAAGCCGCAGTCGCAGATGAAACCGGCCCGCGTGGCCGGTTTTTTCATGCAGGTCGCTCACGGCGGCCGGCTGGCCGAATGCGACCGCCGGCAGGGACGGGCGGACGAACGACGGCCTCGTCCTCTTGCCAGAAATGCAACTCATTAGAATATGTTGTTTTGATGATATTTAAGAACGTCTGACGCTTGTCTTGCGCCTTCTTTGCCGCAAGAATCGCCTGCCTCCGTTTGCGGACGGGGATGACAACACCGAAAAGGGACAGGCGGGATGGGGACGAAGCGGACGATTGCAGCAACACTGTTGCTGGCACTGACGTCGCCGGCATGGGCTGCAGCGTGGAACAGCACCCAGATTTACGTGGCCGGGAACACTGCCGACTACGCAGGCAAGACTTGGCGCGCCAAGTGGTGGACCCAGGGCAACACGCCGGGCGCCGAGCAGTGGGGGCCGTGGGAGGTCGCCGGCACGGTGTCCACGCCAGCGCCGACCCCCGCACCGACGCCTGTGCCAACCCCGGCACCTACACCGGTTCCGACGCCCGCTCCGGCACCGACACCTGCCGCAACTCCGGCCCCGGCGGGGCAGTATCCGGCCTGGGACGCATCCAGAACCTACGATACCGCGGGACAGCGGGTCAGCTTCAACGGCAAGGTGTACGAGAACCAGTGGTGGACACGCGGCGACAGCCCGGCGACCAGTTCCGGCGTCGCCGGTTCGGGCAAGGTCTGGCTGTTGATCGGCTCGGCAACGCCGACACCTGTTCCTCCGCCGGTTCCGACACCTGCGCCGACGCCCGTTCCAACTCCCGCACCGACACCCGTTCCAACACCAGCACCCACACCAGCACCCACGCCGGCAGGCAACCTCATGCCGGCGCGCAAGCTGTTGCTCGAACAACCTGGCGATATCGGCAAGCTGCGCTCGGCACAGTTGCGCTCGTTCAACCACACGCCGTTCCAGTCGACCGGCTACTGGGTCCAGCCCGGTGACGTGCTCGTCGTCAGCTATTACGCCACCGGCACCGCACCGAGCCGGGTGCCGGAAATCTGGATCCATTCAATCGACGACGATACCTGGAATTACGACAGCGACCAGAAGGTGAAGCTGGCGACCGGTTCGACGACGATCACCGCCACAAAGACCGGTGCGGTCTACGTCTCGGTATTCAATGACCCGACCGGTGGCGAGATGAATGTCGAGATCGTCTCCGGCGGCCGGGTGATGCCGCGCTTCGTGCTCGGCCAGCATAGCGCTGCCGACTGGACGCAGATGCTCGCGAGTTACGGCAACGCGCCGTATGCCGAACTCGTCGGCAAGCGGACCATGCTGACGGCGACGCTGGCCAAGGCGAAAAAACACGTCGATGATCCGGTGGCGCTGCTGCAGCTGTGGGACCGCATCGTCGACCTCGAGGACGAACAGTACGGCATCAAGCCGGGCAACGCCTGGCCGCACAACCCGACGCCGCACCGCTTCCACTTCGTCGAGCTGCCGCCGTACGACGGCTGGATGTATTCGTGGCAGTACCGGATGGCCAGTGCATCCGACGACGGCGCGATCGGTGCGGTGCTCAACGCGGGCAAACTCGGAACCGACGGCTGGGGTCCGTGGCATGAGCTCGGCCACCAGTACCAGATGTCGACGATGACTTGGGCCGACCAGACCGAGGTCACGGTCAACCTGTCGTCGGCCTACGTGCAGCGCGCGCTCGGCCAGCCGTCGCGCTACGAAACGCAGGGCACGTGGACCAAGACCTTTGCCTATCTGGCGCAGCCGAGCCGCGACTTCGCCGCGCAGTCCGACCTGTTCGTGAGGGCGACGATGTTCTGGCAGCTCGATCTGGCCTTCGGTCGCGACTTTTACGCAAAGCTCGGCACCAACTACCGCAACATGCCGGCGGCGCAGCGGCCGACGACCGATGCGGCCAAGAAGCAGACCTTCGTGATCGAGACCAGCCGCGTCGCCAGTTACGACCTGAGCAGTTTCTTCGAGCGCTGGGGGGTTCCGGTCGATGCCGCGACGAAATCGACGCTGTCGACGATGGGCCTGCAGCCGCTGTCCGCGCCGATCTGGGACAACCGGGACAGCAACATCAGGTACAAATTCTACTGAAGCCGTTTTTTCTGGAGCACTCGTTGGCCGGGCCTTGTGCCCGGTTTTTTTTCGTCTTGAGCGATCGCAGACCGACCGTTGCAAGGCCCGCGGGCAGGGGCAGACGATTCAAGCCTGCCGCTTGGCGAAAATACCGCTTGGATTGCTTGGCACGAGGTTTATAATCCTCAGCCCTGTTTACCCGTTTCGGTCAGGCCGAGGTTCGCCATGCAACGTTCGATGCTCAAATCCAAGATCCACCGCGTTACGACGACGCATTCGGAACTCAATTACGAGGGTTCGTGTGCGATCGACGAGGATCTGCTGGAAGCGGCAAACATCCTCGAATTCGAAGAAATCGAAATCTGGAACGTCACCAATGGCGCCCGCCTTGCAACCTATGCAATCAAGGCCGCGCGTGGCTCGGGCATCATCTCGGTCAACGGTTCGGCGGCGCGCCAGGCCCAGGTCGGCGACCTGCTGATCATTGCGACCTTTGCCCGTTACGAAGAAGCCGAGCTGAAGCAGCACTCGCCGTCGCTGGTTTTCGTCAACGAAGCCAACCGCATCGTCAGCGTCAAGAGCGCCACGCCGACGCAACTGGCCTGATCGCCAGCACCGTCGCCGTTCGGGCCACCTTCGGGTGGTCTTTGCATTTGGGCGGCGACGAACGGCGCGGTCATCTGCTTGCAATGTCGCTGAATATTATCGATATCTGATATGAGCACGCTGTGCGATGCATGCACCAAGGCCAGGCCCCGCAGCCTGGCCTTTTTGTTGCCGTCGTGCGTCCGTACAATCCGTCCCATTCTCATCCCGCCCCGGGTTCCGATGCGCGTTCGCCTGCTGACGCTGCTGCTGTTCTGCCTTGCGCTGGCCGGTCGCGGCCTGCCGGTGGCGTATGCTGCGCCGGCAAAACCCGCTGTCTGCTCGGCGGCCGGAACGGTGCCGCCCGGCAACACGCCCGATTGCCATGACGCGCCGTGCTGCATGCCGGCGGCGCTGCCGTCAGTACTGCCGGTCCTGCCGCACGATCCGCTCCGCGCGGTCGAAGTCGCCGCGATCCCGTTGTCCGGCTGCGGCGCCGACGCACCGGCGTGCCGGGCGCGTGATCCGCCGGCCGTGCCGTCTTCCCGTACGGCCACCCACTGATTCCACAGGATCCACCGATGATTTCCCTTCGCACTTTCTGCAGCGGCCTCGTCCTCGCTGCGCTGTCGCTGACCGCCAACGCCCACGCCCACGAATACAAGGCCGGCGACCTGTTCATCCACCACCCGTGGACGCGCGCCACGCCGCCGGGCTCAAGCAATGCCGGCGTCTTCCTGCTGGTCAAGAACAACGGCGATACGGCTGACCAGCTGATCGGCGTCGAGACCGCTGCGGCCGCGACTGCCGAGCTGCACCAGATGAAGCTCGACAACGGCGTGATGAAAATGAATGCCGTGACTGCCGTCGACATCCCGGCCAAGGCCGATACCGAGCTCAAACCCGGCGGTTACCACGTGATGCTGTTCAAGCTGGCGGCACCGTTGAAAGAGGGCGACAAGTTTCCGCTGACGCTCAAGTTCAAGCGTGCCGGCAACGTCAAGGTCGACATCAAGGTCGAGGCGATGGGGGCCAAGGCAGAGACGATGCATCAACATTGACGCTGGCGCTCCAGGTTGGGCAGACGGCCCGTGTATCGGGCCGTTTTGCCGTCGGCTGCCGCGAGAAGCAGGGCGGTGACAGGCGTATCATCCGGGGTATTGCCACTGATTATCGGAACGCCGAATGAACCCGACCGCCGTCAAGGACTACCTGCTCTCGCTGCAGCAGAACATCGTTGCCACGCTGGAGGCGTACGACGGCGGAACCTTCATTGCCGACCGCTGGGAGCGTCCGGCCGGTGGCGGCGGGGTCAGCCGGGTGATCGAGGAGTCGGCGCTGTTCGAGCGCGGCGGCGTGCTGTTTTCGCACGTGCTCGGCGACGCGATGCCGGCATCGGCGACCGCGCACCGGCCCGAACTTGCCGGCCGCGCGTGGGAGGCGATGGGCGTGTCGCTGGTGCTGCACCCGAAGAACCCGTACATCCCCACCGTCCACCTGAATGTGCGCTTTTTCCGGGCCTACGCCGATGGCGTCGACGACGTGTTCTGGTTCGGCGGCGGCATGGACCTGACGCCGTACTACGGCTTCGAAGAGGACGCGGTCCACTTCCACGCGACCTGCCGCGACGCGCTGGCGCCGTCCGGTGAGGCCTACTACCCGAAGTTCAAGGCCTGGTGCGACCGCTACTTCTTCCTCAAGCACCGCAACGAGGCGCGCGGCATCGGCGGCATCTTCTTCGACGACCTGACCGAGCTCGGCTTCGACGGCGGCTTCGCGATGATCCGCGCCGTCGGCGACGCCTTCCTGCCGGCGTACACGACCATCGTCGAGCGCCGGCGCGAACTGCCATGGGCCGAGCGCGAGCGCGACTGGCAGGCGTACCGGCGTGGCCGTTACGTCGAGTTCAACCTTGTCTGGGACCGCGGCACGCTGTTCGGCCTGCAGTCGGGCGGGCGCACCGAATCCATCCTCTGCTCGATGCCGCCATCGGCCAAATGGCGCTACGACTGGCAGCCGCCGCAGGGCTCGGAGGAGGAACGCCTGCTGACCGATTTCCTGCCGATCCGCGACTGGCTGGCCTGAGATGTCGCTGCTCAGCACCCGCCACCTGACCGCGTACTACGTGTCGTCGCTGGTCGGCTCCGGCATTCTGGTGATCCCGGCCATGGCAGCCGAGATTGCCGGGCCGGCGGCACTGATTGCCTGGCTGGCGCTGGTCGCGCTGTCCTACCCGGTGGCGCTGGTGTTCGCGCGCATTTCGGTCGCGTATCCGGACAGCAGCGGCATCGTCCGCTTCCTCGGCGTGTGCTTTC
Organism: Jeongeupia naejangsanensis; assembly: GCF_016865585.1. Classification (GTDB taxonomy): domain Bacteria; phylum Pseudomonadota; class Gammaproteobacteria; order Burkholderiales; family Chitinibacteraceae; genus Jeongeupia; species Jeongeupia naejangsanensis. The sequence continues at coordinate 147,598 of NZ_JAESND010000008.1, forward strand.
CGCCGGTGATGGCGCGGATCGCCGCCCTGCTGCTGCTCGGGACGATGATCCTCGGCAATCCGGTCGTCGGCCTCGCTGCGGCGCGCTACTTCTGCCACGCGCTCGGCATCACCAGTCCGTGGGGGCTGACGCTGACGGCGATCGCGGTGATGTGGGGCAATGTGGCGTTCAACCTCGGCGGCCTGCGTTTCGGCAGCCGGGCGCAGACGGCGATGCTCTCCTTGCTGGTCATCGTGCTGATCGGCGTGCTGGTACTGGCGCTGCCGGCAACCGATCCGGCCAATCTGGCGCCGTTTGCGCCGAACGGCCTGTGGGCGGTCGGGATTGCCGCGTCGGTGTGCTTCTTTTCCTTTCTGGGCTGGGAAAACGTCTCGACCGTGGCGACCCAGGTCCGGACACCGGAAACGACGTTCCCGCGTGCGATCCGGCTGGCGCTGGTTGCTGTCGGCGGGCTCTACCTCGGCATCGCCGTCGTCTACGCGCTGGTCGTGCCGGCCTCCGACATTGCCGGCCAGTATGCGGTGATCAGCGACCTGCTGGCGCGCAGTGTCGGCCCGCGGGCCGGGCTGGCCGCCGACCTGATCGGTGGTGTGCTGCTGTTCGTGACCAGCAATGTCTGGGTGCTCGCGGCCGGGCGGCTGATGTCGGCGACCGCGCGCGACGGCGGCCTGCCGGCCTGGCTGGCGCGTACCGAAGGGCGGGGCGAGACGCCGGTTCCGGCGTTGTGGCTGCTTGCCGGATTGTATGCGCTGGTACTGCTCGGATTGCGGCTTTCCGGGCAGAACGAGACGGCGATCATCCATCTGGCCGACCTCAATTTCCTGCTGGTTTACCTGTTCACATTCTGGGCGGCGTGGCGGCACTTCCCCGACGCGGCAACGCGACGCCGGGCGCTGGCGGCGCTGCTCGGTACGGCGGTATTCGTGCCGTTCTTCGTTTCCGGCGCGCGCTGGTCGGCGCTGGCGATCGCGCTGGTCGCCGGCTGGGCGTGGTGGCGGCAGTCGGTCGCGATCCGGGTCGGGAGCAAGGCATGAGCCGCATCCTGATCACGCCGGGCGACATCACGACGATGGCGGTCGGCGCGATCGTCAACGCCACGAACGAACCGCTGCTCGGCGGCGGTGGCGTCGACGGCGCAACCCATCGCGCCGCGGGCCCCGGACTGTTGGCCGAATGCCGCAGTTTGAAAGGCTGCCCGACCGGGCAGGCGCGCATCACCGGTGGCTATCTGCTGCCGGCACGGCACGTGATCCACACCGTCGGTCCGGTCTGGCGGGGAGGCGGCCATGGCGAGGCCGAACTGCTGGCCAGCTGCTATCGCGAATGCCTGAAACTGGCGGCCGAGAACGGTGTGGCGAGCATTGCGTTTCCGGCGATCAGCTGCGGCGTCTACGGTTATCCGCTGGCCGCGGCCGTCGATATTGCCGTCACCACCGTGCTGGCGGCGCCGTTCGGTGTCGCCGAAGTCCGCTTTGCTCCTTTCGATGACAGCGCGCTGAACGCTTACCGGGCAAGGCTTGGCGCTGACCGCTGAGCACATGTAGTCCCAAGGTACTGACCTACATTAAGTTTTTTGCGTTTCAAACAATGCAGCGCCGAATTTTTCTGGCACACTCGATCATCCGACCAAGCCAAATAGTACCGGTTTGTGGTTGGTGCAGCCCTTGCCCTCGGCGGAATGTGCGGATGTCGGCCTAATCCGATTCGCGCGCCGCGCCTGTCCACAAGACACGGCTTTGCAGACTGCCCGAACACCTCGAAAAAGCTGGCCTGTGGCCGGCTTTTTTTTCGCGATTTTTTTGCATTCATTTATTGCATCAGGCCAGCGTGCGCTGGAAAGGAAACGAGCGTGATGGACCCGGCAAAGCCAGAGCAGCAGGGCTTGTACGACCCTGCCAATGAACACGACGCCTGTGGCGTCGGCTTTATTGCCCATGTGAAGGGACAGAAGAGCCATTCGATCGTCGAGCAGGGTCTGCTGATCCTGAAGAACCTCGACCATCGCGGTGCCGTCGGTGCCGATGCACTCGCCGGCGACGGTGCGGGCATCCTGATCCAGATTCCGGACGCGCTGTTCCGCGAGGAAATGGTCAAGCAGGGCGTGGCACTGCCGCCGGTCGGCGAATATGGCGTCGGCATGGTGTTCCTGCCGCAGGAAGCCGCGTCGCGCGCAGCCTGTCAGGAAGAAATCGAACGCGCCACGCGCGCCGAAGGCCAGGTCGTCCTCGGCTGGCGCGACGTGCCGGTCAACGCAACGATGCCGATGTCGCCGGCGGTCAAGGCCAAGGAGCCGGTGATCCGGCAGATCTTCATCGGCCGCGGTCCGGACGTGCTCGTCACCGACGCGCTCGAACGCAAGCTCTACGTGATCCGCAAGGACGCCAGCCACGCGATCCGCCGCCTGAAGCTGACCCACGGCCACGAGTTCTACGTGCCGTCGTTCTCGGCGCGCACGGTCAACTACAAGGGCCTGCTGCTGGCCGACCAGGTCGGCGTCTACTACCACGACCTCGCCGACGCGCGTTGCGTCTCGGCGCTGGCGCTGGTCCACCAGCGTTTCTCGACCAACACCTTCCCGACCTGGGATCTGGCGCATCCGTTCCGGATGATCGCACACAACGGCGAAATCAACACCGTGCGCGGCAACGTCAACTGGATCCGCGCGCGCGAAGGCGCGATCAGCTCGCCGGTGCTCGGCGACAGCCTGAACAAGGTCTGGCCGCTGATCTATCCGGGCCAGTCCGACTCGGCGTCGTTCGACAACGCACTCGAGCTGCTGGTGATGGGCGGTTACTCGCTCGCGCAGGCCGTGATGATGATGATTCCGGAAGCGTGGGAAAAGCACACGCTGATGGGAGAAAACCGCCGCGGTTTCTACGAATACCACGCCGCGATGATGGAGCCGTGGGACGGCCCGGCCGCCGTGGCGTTCACCGACGGCCGCCAGATCGGCGCAACGCTGGACCGCAACGGCCTGCGTCCGGCGCGTTACCTCGTGACCAAGGACGACCTCGTCGTCATGGCGTCCGAATCGGGCGTGCTGCCGATCGCCGACGAGCGCATCGCACAGAAGTGGCGTTTGCAGCCGGGCAAGATGTTCCTGATCGACATGGAACAGGGCCGCATCATCGACGACAAGGAAATCAAGGACGGCCTTGCCAACGCCAAGCCGTACCGCGAGTGGGTCGACAAGATCCGCATCAAGCTCGACGAAGTGCAGGACGCGACCGAAGTGCCGAAGTCGCCCTGTAGCAGCCTGCTCGATTGCCAGCAGGCCTTCGGCTACACGCAGGAAGACATCAAGGTCATCCTGAAGCCGATGGCCGAGAACGGCGAGGAAGCAACCGGCTCGATGGGCAACGACTCGGCGCTGACCGTGCTCTCGGGCAAGGCCAAGCCGCTATACAACTATTTCCGCCAGCTGTTCGCCCAGGTGACCAACCCGCCGATCGACCCGATCCGCGAGGATCTGGTGATGTCGCTGGTGTCGTTCATCGGCCCGAAGCCGAACCTGCTGAACCCGGCCGACATCAATCCGCCGATCCGCCTCGAAGTGTCGCAGCCGGTGCTGTCGGCCGGCGACATCGAGAAGATCCGCCACATCGAGCGATACACCGGCGGCAAGTTCCGCTCGCACGAGCTGAACATCTGTTACCCGGCGGCATGGGGCAAGGCCGGCATCGAGGCACGCCTTGCGTCGCTCGCGGCCGAAGCCGAGGACGCGGTCAAGGGCGGTGCCAACATCCTGATCGTGTCCGACCGCAAGCTCGATGGCGCCAATGTCGCGATTCCGGCGCTGCTGGCGACGTCGGCGGTGCACCAGCATCTGGTGAAGCAGGGGCTGCGCACCAGCACCGGTCTCGTTGTCGAAACCGGCTCGGCGCGCGAAACGCATCACTTCGCGCTGCTCGGCGGCTTCGGTGCCGAAGCGGTCCACCCGTATCTGGCGATGGCCACGCTGGCCGATTTCGCCAACGGTGATCTTGAGCTCGCGGCCAAGTACCAGAAGCACTTCATCAAGGCGGTCGGCAAGGGCCTGATGAAGGTGATGTCCAAGATGGGCATCTCGACCTACATGTCGTACACCGGCGCGCAGATCTTCGAAGCCGTCGGCCTGCAGAAGGCGCTGGTCGACAAGTACTTCACCGGTACCAGCTCGAACGTCGAGGGCATCGGCCTGTTCGAGGTCGCCGAGGAAGCGCTGAAGCTGCACACCGCAGCGTTCTCGCAGGACCCGGTACTCGCCGACGCACTCGACGCCGGTGGCGATTACGCGTTCCGCATCCGTGGCGAAGACCACCTGTGGACGCCGGACTCGATCGCCAAGCTGCAGCACGCGACGCGCTCGGGCCAGTATTCGACCTACAAGGAATACGCAGCGCTGATCAACGACCAGACCAAGCGTCACCTGACGCTGCGCGGCCTGTTCGAGATCAAGCCGGTCGGTGCGCCGGTGCCGCTCGACGAAGTCGAGTCGGCCAAGGACATCGTCAAGCGTTTCGCCACCGGCGCGATGAGCCTCGGTTCGATCTCGACCGAAGCGCACAGCACGCTGGCGCTGGCGATGAACCGCATCGGCGGCAAGTCCAACACCGGCGAAGGCGGCGAAGACGCCAAGCGCTTCATCCCGCTCAAGGCCGGCCAGACGCTGTCCGAAGTGATCGGCAAGAGCCGGATCGAACGCGACTACACGTTCAAGGAAGGCGACAGCCTGCGTTCGGCGATCAAGCAGGTCGCGTCGGGCCGTTTCGGTGTCACCGCCGAATACCTCGTCAACGCCGACCAGATCCAGATCAAGATGGCGCAGGGTGCCAAGCCGGGCGAAGGCGGCCAGTTGCCGGGCCACAAGGTCTCCGAATACATCGGCTTCCTGCGCCACTCGGTGCCGGGCGTCGGGCTGATCTCGCCGCCGCCGCACCACGACATCTACTCGATCGAGGACCTGGCCCAGCTGATCCACGACCTGAAGAACGTCAACGCGCAGGCATCGATCTCGGTCAAGCTCGTCTCGGAAGTCGGCGTCGGTACCGTTGCCGCCGGCGTGACCAAGGCCAAGGCCGACCATCTGGTGATCGCCGGCCATGACGGCGGCACCGGCGCCAGCCCGCAGTCGTCGATCAAGCATGCCGGCTCGTCATGGGAACTCGGCCTTGCCGAAACCCAGCAGACGCTGGTGCTGAACCGTCTGCGCGGTCGCGTCCGCGTCCAGGTCGACGGCCAGATGAAGACCGGCCGCGACGTCGTCATCGGCGCGCTGCTCGGTGCCGACGAGTTCGGTTTCGCGACCGCGCCGCTGGTCGTCGAAGGCTGCATCATGATGCGCAAGTGCCACCTGAACACCTGCCCGGTCGGCGTTGCGACGCAGGACCCGGTGCTGCGCCAGCGCTTTACCGGCCAGCCGGAACACGTGGTCAACTACTTCTTCTTCGTTGCCGAGGAAGTCCGCGAACTGATGGCCAGCCTCGGCGTGCGCAAGTTCGACGAGCTGATCGGCCGCGCCGACCTGCTGGACAAGCGCGCCGGCATCGAACACTGGAAGGCGCAGGGTCTGGACTTCAGCAAGGTGTTCCACCTGCCGGCGGTCGACGCTGCCGAGCCGCGCCTGCACGTCGACGTGCAGGACCACGGCCTCGAGAAGTCGCTCGACAACGTGCTGGTCGCCAAGGCCCAAAACGCACTCGAAACCGGTGCCAAGGTGGCGATCGAAACGGCCATCATCAACGTCAACCGTACCGTCGGCGCGATGCTGTCGGGCGAGGTCGCACGCCGCTACGGCAATGCCGGGCTGCCGGACGACACCATCCATGTGCGTCTGAACGGCACGGCCGGCCAGAGCTTCGCGGCCTTCCTCGCCAAGGGCATCACCTTCGAGCTCGTCGGCGAAGGCAACGACTACGTCGGCAAGGGTTTGTCGGGCGGCCGCATCATCGTGCGCCCGTCGGCCGGTTTCGTTTGCGACACCGCGGCCAACATCATCGTCGGCAACACCGTGCTGTACGGCGCGACCGATGGCGAGGCCTTCCTTGCCGGTGTCGGCGGTGAGCGCTTCGCCGTGCGCAACTCGGGTGCGACCGCCGTTGTCGAAGGTGTCGGCGACCACGGTTGCGAATACATGACCGGCGGCACCGTCGTCGTGCTCGGCAACACCGGCCGCAACTTTGCCGCCGGCATGTCGGGCGGCATCGCCTACGTCTTCGACGAGGACGGCGCGTTTGCCGATCGCTGCAATATGGCGCAGGTCGCGCTCGAAGCCGTCCTGCCGGCCGGCGAGCAATCGGCGGACGAGCCGCATCATCGCGATCTGGCTGACGAAACCCAGCTCAAGTCGCTGGTCGAACGCCACGCCGCGCTGACCGGCAGCAACCGTGCCAAGGCCATTCTGGCCGACTGGGACGCGAGCCGCGCCCGTTTCATCAAGGTCTATCCGAACGAATACCGCCGCGCGCTCAAGGAACTGGCCGCCGCGAAGGCTGAGCAGCAGAAGGAGATTGCATAAATGGGCAAGCCCACAGGGTTTCTCGAATTCGAGCGCGTCTCGGAAAGCTATGCGCCGGTCGCCGAGCGCGTCACCCACTACCGCGAGTTCGTCGCCCGTTTGGTCGACGACGCGGCGAAGACGCAGGGTGCGCGCTGCATGGACTGCGGCATTCCGTTCTGCAACAACGGCTGCCCGGTCAACAACATCATTCCGGACTGGAATGACCTCGTGTTCCGCGGCAACTGGCAGGATGCGCTGGCGGTGCTGCACTCGACCAACAACTTCCCCGAGTTCACCGGCCGCATCTGCCCGGCACCGTGCGAAGCGGCCTGTACGCTCGGCATCAACGCCGACCCGGTCGGCATCAAGTCGATCGAGCGCTACATCGTCGACAAGGGCTGGGAAAACGACTGGATCAAGCCGCAGATCGCCGCGGTGAAGACCGGCAAGACCGTCGCAGTGGTCGGCTCGGGCCCGGCCGGTCTGGCCGCTGCGCAGCAACTGGCGCGCGCCGGTCACGCCGTGACGGTGTTCGAGAAGAACGATCGCGTCGGTGGCCTGCTGCGTTACGGCATTCCGGACTTCAAGCTCGACAAGAGCGTGATCGACCGCCGGATGGGCCAGCTCGAAGCCGAAGGCGTGACGTTCCGCACGTCGACCATCGTCTCGACCGACGGCAAGCTGCCGGCCGGCATCGTCAACGATGCGAAGACCGTCGTCACGCCGGACCAGCTCAAGGCCGAATTCGACGCGGTGATCCTCGCCGGCGGCGCTGAAGTGCCGCGCGATCTGCCGGTGCCGGGGCGTGAACTGGCCGGCGTGCATTACGCGCTCGAATTCCTGATTCCGCAGAACAAGACCGTTGCCGGTGACGGCGCCAACCCGATTTCGGCGACCGGCAAGCACGTCGTCGTCATCGGCGGTGGCGATACCGGTTCGGACTGCGTCGGCACCTCGAACCGTCACGGCGCGGTTGCGGTAACACAGCTCGAAGTGATGCCGATGCCGCCGGAGCAGGAAAACAAGGCACTGGTGTGGCCGTACTGGCCGTTGAAGCTGCGTACCTCGTCGAGCCACGAAGAAGGCGTGGAACGCGATTTCGCCGTGATGACCAAGGAATTCGTCGGCGAAAACGGCAAGCTCACCGCGATCAAGGCGGTGCGTGTGCAAATGCAGGACGGCAAGCTGGTCGAAATTGCCGGCAGCGAGTTCGAAATCAAGGCCGATCTCGTCTTCCTGGCCATGGGCTTCACCAATCCGGTCGCGAACATCCTCGAAGGCTTCGGCGTCGAGCGTGACAGCCGCGGCAATGCGAAGGCGACGACCGACGACGAAGGCTGCTATGCGACCAATGTCGCCAAGGTCTTTGCCGCCGGCGACGTCCGCCGTGGCCAGTCACTGGTGGTGTGGGCAATCCGTGAAGGCCGTCAGGCAGCACGCGAAGTCGATGCCTTCCTGATGGGATCATCCCTGCTGCCGCGCTGAGGTTCCCGGCCGGCATCCAGTAAAAAACCCGCTTCGGCGGGTTTTTTATTTCGGCAGCTATATGCAGCCTGCAAATTAAATTACGTAATTAGTAATTAATTTGCATTGCAAGGGAGAATTACCGAAAGAAATGCACAGAACTGCGCAGCAAATCGCGCCGTCTATTCGCTCAGGTTGTGGTTAACCCTAATCCCTGATTAAAATTGACGCCTTTTCGCTTGTGTTGTGCGGCTTACTCAAGGGTAGTGTCATGGATAGACAAAGCTGGTTGGGGGGTACCCTCTACCATCCTCGATTCGAGCAGGATAGTTGCGGTTTTGGTCTGATCGCCCAGATGGACGATAAACCCAGCCACTGGCTGGTACAGACCGCGATTTCCTCGCTGGCCTGTCTGACCCACCGTGGCGCCGTCGCGGCCGACGGCAAGTCCGGTGACGGCTGCGGCCTGCTGTTCCGCAAGCCGGACGGTTTCCTGCGCACAGTCGCCGCTGAAATCGGCCTGACCCTTGGCGAGCAGTATGCTGCCGGTATCGTGTTTCACGCCAATGATGCTGCGCTCGGCGATGCGTCGCTGTCGAATCTGCGCAACGCGCTCGAGTCGCAAGGCCTGATCGTCGCCGGTTTCCGCGACGTGCCGGTCAATCTCGAAGCATGCGGCGAATACGCACTGCGTACTTTGCCGGCGATCAAACAAGTCTTCGTCAATGCGCCTGCCGACATGGCCGGCAAGCTGTTCGAACGCAAGCTCTACCAGGCACGCCGTCTGGCCGAGAAGGCCAACGCGGCCGATGCCTCGTTCTACATCCCGACGCTGAACCCGCACGTGCTGTCGTACAAGGGTCTGGTGACGCCGGACAACCTGCCGGTGTTCTACCTCGACCTGAAGGACGAGCGCTTCGAATCGTCGCTGGCCGTTTATCACCAGCGCTTCTCGACCAACACCTGGCCGCAGTGGAAGCTGGCGCAGCCGTTCCGCTTCCTCGCGCACAACGGCGAAATCAACACCGTCGCCGGCAACCGGCTGTGGGCCAAGGCGCGCGAAGCGATCATGGACTCCGAACACCTGGACATGGACTCGGTGCGCCCGATCGTCCAGACCAACGGTTCGGACTCGATGAGCCTCGACAACATGCTCGAAGGCCTGATGATGGGTGGCGTGGACATCTTCCGCGCCTTCCGGATGCTGGTGCCGCCGGCATGGCAGAACGTCGACTCGAACGACCGCGACCTGCGTGCGTTCTACGAATACAACTCGATGCACATGGAGCCGTGGGACGGCCCGGCCGGCCTGGTCTGGACCGACGGCCGCTACGCCGGTTGCGCGCTCGACCGCAACGGCCTGCGCCCGGCCCGCTATGTGATCACCAAGGACCGCCACCTGACCATCGCGTCGGAAATCGGCGTCTGGAACTACAAGCCGGAAGACGTGGTGAAGAAGGGCCGGGTCAAGCCGGGCCAGATCGTCGCCGTCGACCTCGAGACCGGTGATTTCCTCGATACCGAAACCATCGACAATCGCCTGAAGTCGGCCAAGCCCTACCGCGAGTGGATCAAGAACCACGCGCAGCAGCTCGAAATCGCCGACGACAAGGGTGTGCTGCCGGCAATGGACGCCGCAACGCGCCTGTCGTACCAGAAGCAGTTCCAGCTGACGTTCGAAGAGCGTGATGCCATCGTGCGCGTGCTCGCCAGCGACGGCGCCGAAGCGATCGGCTCGATGGGCGACGATACGCCGATGGCCGTGCTGTCGGAAAAGGTCCGCTCGCCGTTCGACTACCTGCGCCAGCAGTTCGCGCAGGTGACGAACCCGCCGATCGACCCGATCCGCGAAGCGATCGTGATGTCGCTGAACACCGTGTTCGGCCCCGAGCGCAACCTGTTTGTCGAAGCCGAAGACAACGCGCGTCGCCTCGAAGTGCGCTCGCCGGTGCTGTCCTCCGACAAGTTCGACACGCTGACCAGCCAGACCGATCCGTTCTACAAGTCGGTCACGTTCGACACCAGCTTCGTTGCCGGTGAAACGACGCTGAAGGCCGCGATCGAAGCGCTGCAGGCTGCGGTGCTGAAGTCGGTGCGTGAAGACGGTACCGTCATCGTCGTGCTGAGCGACAAGCACATCGCCAAGGGCCGGCTGCCGATTCCGGCACTGTTCGCCACCGGCGCGGTCAACCATGCGCTGGTCGAAGCCGGCCTGCGCTGCAAGACCAACATCATCGTCGAGACCGCCACCGCGCGCGATCCGCACCACTTCGCCTGCCTGATCGGCTACGGCGCGACCGCGGTGTTCCCGTACCTCGCGTACCAGACCATCATCGAACTGGTCGAACTCGGCCAGGTCGACGGCCCGCTCGCCAAGGCGACGAACAACTTCCGCAAGGGCATTAACAAGGGCCTGATGAAGATCCTCTCCAAGATGGGGATCTCGACGATCGCGTCGTACCGCGGCTCGCAGCTGTTCGAAGGCGTCGGCATCGGCGAGGAAGTCGTCAGCCTGTGCCTCAAGGGCACGGTGTCGCGGATTGGCGGTGCCGACTTCGGCGACTTCGAAGCCGATCAGGCCAAGCTCAACAAGCTCGCGTTCAACCCGATGCGCCCGCTGCAGCAGGGCGGCCTGCTCAAGTACGTGTTCGGCGAGGAATACCACGCCTACAACCCGGACGTGGTGATGCAGCTGCAGAAGGCGGTGCAGGGCGGCGAGTACAAGGAATACACCAAGTACGCCGAGCTGGTGAACAACCGCCCGGTGGCGATGCTGCGCGACCTGATGTCGCTGAAACTCGACAACGCCCAGGCCATCGCGATCGACGAAGTCGAATCGGTCGAGGCCATCCTCAAGCGTTTCGACTCGGCCGGCATGTCGCTCGGCGCGCTGTCGCCGGAGGCGCACGAAGCGCTGGCCGAAGGCATGAACCGCCTCGGCGGCCGCTCGAACTCGGGCGAAGGCGGCGAGGATGCATCGCGCTACGGCACGATGAAGATGTCCAAGATCAAGCAGGTCGCGTCGGGCCGTTTCGGCGTCACGCCGCACTATCTGGTCAACGCCGAAGTGCTGCAGATCAAGGTCGCCCAGGGGGCCAAGCCGGGTGAAGGCGGCCAGTTGCCGGGCGACAAGGTCAGCCCGCTGATCGCCAAGTTGCGCTGTTCGAAGCCGGGCATCAGCCTGATTTCGCCACCGCCGCACCACGACATCTACTCGATCGAAGACCTGTCGCAGCTGATTTTCGACCTGAAGCAGGTCAATCCGGATGCACTGGTGTCGGTGAAGCTGGTTGCCGAACCGGGCGTCGGCACGATTGCCGCCGGTGTGGCCAAGGCCTACGCCGACCTGATCACGATCTCGGGTTACGACGGTGGTACCGGTGCGTCGCCGCTGGCGTCGGTCAAGTACGCCGGTTCACCGTTCGAACTCGGTCTGACCGAAGCGCAGCAGGTGCTGCGTGCCAACGGTCTGCGCGGCCGCGTCCGTGTCCAGGCCGACGGCGGACTGAAGACCGGCCTCGACGTGATCAAGGCCGCGATGATGGGCGCCGAAAGCTTCGGCTTCGGCACCGGTCCGATGGTCGCGCTCGGCTGCAAATACCTGCGGATCTGTCACCTGAACAACTGTGCGACCGGTGTCGCGACGCAGGAAATCAAACTGCGTTCGAAGTACTTCACCGGCCTGCCGGACATGGTCGTCAACTACTTCACCTTCATCGCGATGGAAACGCGCGAGTGGATGGCCAAGCTCGGCATCCGGACGATGGAAGAGCTGATCGGCCGCACCGACCTGCTCGACGTCGCCGCAGGCAGCACCGCCCGCCAGCAGAAGCTCGATCTGGGCGTGCTGCTGAGCCAGGGCAGCATCCCGGCGACCGAGCCGCGCTTCTGCGTCGAGGACAGCAACCCGTCGTTCGACAAGGGCGAGCTGGCCGAGGAAATGGTCAAGGACGCCCTCGCCGGCATCAAGGCGAAGGCGCCGCAGCGCTTCGAATACGCGGTACGCAACATCAACCGCTCGATCGGTGCGCGGCTGTCCGGTGAAATCGCCAAGGCGCACGGCGCCGACGGCCTGCCGGACGACTGCCTGCACATCAAGCTCAACGGCTCGGCCGGCCAGAGTCTGGGCGTCTGGAACGCCAAGGGCCTGACGATCGAAGTCGAAGGCGATGCCAACGACTACACCGGCAAGGGCATGTCGGGCGGCAAGCTGGTCGTCTACCCGCCGAAGGGCAGCGGGTTCAAGTCGGACGAAGGCGTGATCGTCGGCAACACCTGCCTCTATGGCGCGACCGGCGGCGAATTCTTCGCTGCAGGCCGTGGCGGCGAGCGGTTTGCCGTGCGCAACTCGGGTGCGACGGCGGTTGTCGAAGGCGTGGGCGACCACGGCTGCGAATACATGACCGGCGGCGCGGTGATCGTGCTCGGCGAGACCGGCTACAACTTCGGCGCCGGCATGACCGGCGGCTTCGCGCTCGTTTACGACCGCGGCGAGAAGTTCGCCTACCGCTACAACAACGAGCTGATCGACATCAACCTGATCAACGGCGAAGCCTACGGCGCGGTCCGTGCGTTCCTGCGCGAGAAGCTGAACCAGCACGTCGCGCTGACCGGATCGAGCAAGGCGGCCGAGCTGCTGGCGAACTTCGACGAAGCGACCGACTACTTCTGGCTGGTCAAGCCGAAGGTCGCCAAGCTCGACGATCTGCTGAAAGACTGATAGAGCCGGGGCGGGCGGTGCCCGCCCGGCGATGCATGTGATGCATTAGGAAATCCACAATGTCCGACGTATTCCAGTTCATGAACGTGGCGCGCAACCCCGGCGAGAAAGTCCCCGCCGACAAGCGCAAGATCGTGTTCAAGGAAATCTACCAGGCGCTGAACCAGGGCGATGCGGCCGAGCAGGCCGGCCGCTGCCTGTCCTGCGGCAACCCGTATTGCGAGTGGGAGTGCCCGGTCCACAACTACATCCCCGACTGGCTCAAGCTGGTCAACGAGGGCAAGCTGTTCGAAGCGGCCGAACTCTCGCACAAGACCAACTCGCTGCCGGAAATCTGCGGCCGTGTCTGCCCGCAGGACCGCCTGTGCGAAGGCGCGTGCACGCTGAACCAGGGCGGTTTCGGCGCGGTGTCGATCGGTTCGGTCGAGAAGTACATCACCGACGAGGCCTACAAGGCCGGCTGGCGCCCCGACATGTCGGGCCGGGTCTGGACCGACAAGAAGGTTGCCGTCATCGGAGCCGGTCCGGCCGGCCTCGGCTGTGCCGACATTCTGGTGCGCAACGGCGTCAAGCCGGTGGTGTTCGACCGCTACGAGGAAATCGGCGGCCTGCTGACCTTCGGCATTCCCGAGTTCAAGCTCGAGAAGAACGTCGTCGCCACCCGCCGCGAAATCATGGAAGGCATGGGCGTCGAGTTCCGTCTGAACACCGAAATCGGCCGTGACGTGAGCATCGAAGAACTGCTGCGCGACTACGACGCGGTGTTCATGGGTATGGGCGCGTACAAGTACATGAAGGGCGGTTTCGACGGCGAAGCGCTGCCGGGCGTGCTCGAAGCGCTGCCGTTCCTGATCAACAATGTGCGCAACAGCATGGGCACCCTGCCGGAAGGCGAGGCCTACCAGTCGATGGCCGGCAAGCGCGTCGTCGTGCTCGGCGGTGGCGATACCGCGATGGACTGCAACCGTACCAGCATCCGCCAGGGCGCCGAGTCGGTGATCTGTGCCTACCGTCGTGACGAAGCCAACATGCCGGGTTCGAAGCGCGAAGTCGCCAATGCGAAGGAAGAGGGCGTCGAGTTCCAGTGGAACAGCCAGCCGGTCGGCATCCAGCAGAACGCCGACGGCAGCCTGGGCCTCAAGCTCGTGACGACCGCACTCGGTGCACCGGACGAGAAGGGCCGTCGCAAGCCCGAAGTCGTCGCCGGTTCCGAGCGCGTGCTCGACTGCGATCACGTCATCGTGGCGTTCGGCTTCCAGGCCGAAGCGGCCAGCTGGTTCGACGCGCAGGGCATCAAGGTGGATGACTGGAGCCGCACCGTTGCACCGCTGAAGCAGCAGTTCAAGCACCAGACCAGCAACCCGAAGATCTTCGCCGGCGGCGACCAGGTCCGCGGCGCCGATCTGGTGGTGCGCGCGGTGTACGAAGGCCGTCAGGCCGCCGAGGGCATCCTCGAGTACCTGAACGTCTGGTAACAGGCGTCGGTCGGACAATCCCCGTCCCGTCAGGGCACGGGGATTTTTTATGGGTGAAAGGAATGTCATATGGACGCAAGAGTCCGGCGGCTGGGGGACGACGATGTGTCGTCGCTCGTCGGCGCGTTTATCGCCACCTTCAACGCCGCGCCCTGGCACGATGAGTGGCAGCAAGGGACCGCGCAGGCTTACCTGACCGGCCTGCGTGCGCATCCGGCCGGCTACGGTTGGGTGATCGAACGCGATGGCGTGCTGCTTGGCGCCGCGCTGGGCCATGTGCGGCGCTGGTGGGGCGGTGACGAACTTTTCGTCGACGAGTTCTTCATTCACGCCGATTGCCAGCGGCAGGGGTTGGGGCGGCAGCTGCTCGATGCGCTGGAGGACGATCTGCGCACTGCGGGCATCGGTGCGGTCACGCTGCTCACGGCCCGTTCGACGCCGGCCGAGGATTTCTATCTGGCGGGCGGCTATCACGGCAAGCCGGATTTGCGCTTCATGGCCAAGGCGCTCTGATCCGCAGAACGCGGCGCAGGGCCGCGTTCAGGCGTACTTGGCCAGCAGGTCGCGCAACTGGGTCAGGTCGGGGACTTCACCGCTGCCGATCGAGGTGTCGAGTGCGTTGCGCAGCGCCGTCAGCCGTGGCTGCTGCGCTTCGACCAGTGCCGCATTGCCGTCCGCATCGGCGTAGCCGATCAGGTCGGCCAGCAGCCGTGCCTCGACGTGACGCATGCCGTCGACTTCGGCGATATGCAGCGCCCGCTGGATCATGCTGATCGCCAGATCGGGGCGGCCATGCCGGTGCCGCAGCCGGGCCAGCAGGCCCAGTACCTGGGTTTCGCACCAGTGCGACGGCGTGAACACCAGCAGCGACAGCGCCTCCTCGAGTTTCTGTTCGGCCGCGTCGTCGTCGTCCTGTTCGGTGTCGATTTCGGCCAGCCGCAGCAGCAGCTCGGCCTGGAAGTGCTCGAACTGCCGGTTGCGGCACAGCGTCAGCGCCTCGACGAGGATCGCGCGCGCTTCGTCCTCCCGGCCCAGCACGTGAAGGTCCCAGCCGAGGCTGATCCGCACCTTGGCGATCAGGTGCACGTCGTCGCTGCTGGCGAGCTGGCGGTCGGCGGCCTGATGGAAGGTGACCGCCTGCTCGATCGCGCCGTAGGCGCTGCAGACCTGGCCGAGGCCGATCAGCGAGAGCGCCAGCGGACGGACATGCCGCGGGTCGCTGCCGCAAAGCCGCGCGCATTGCGCCCAGTGCAGCAGGGCCAGCCGGTAGTCGCCACCGGTGTAGTTGTCGCGTCCCAGCCGTTCCTGCACCGCCGGCTCGAGGTGGCTGAGCCCGTACATCTGGCAGCAGGCCAGCGCTTCGGCGAGCAGGATGCTGCCTTCGTTGCGCTCGCCGAGCTGATCCTCGATCAGCGACAGCAGGGTGGCGGCGCGCACCAGCGTTTCGACATCGTGCTCTTCGCGGGCGCGCGCCAGCAGCGGCCTGCACAGGCGCTTGGCCGTGGTCGGGTCGCTGAAGACGATCTGCTCGATGTCGTCGAGGGTCTGGAGGGCGGTCACCGGTGCTTCGGAAAGGAGGGCGATAACCGTATTCTACGGCTCGCCGGGCAATTCATCCTCCCTGAAGTAAGGGTGCCGACATCCGGCCGCCAGCGGGCGACCGGTCATCAACAGCCGTCTAGACGAGGGCGCAATCGCAGGCGTAGCTCTGCACTGCGGCGGCGCCATCGTCGAGGGCAAAGCCTTCGTCGCGCCAGCCGGCGATACCGCCGAGCATCAGCTTCACCGGCCGGCCGAGCCGGGCAAGTTGCAAGGCGGCCTTGTCCGCGCCGTTGCAGTGCGGGCCGGCGCAGTAGACGACGAACAGTGTCGCTGCCGGCCATGCCGCCATGCGTTCGGCGCTGATGTCGCGGTGCGGTAGGTTTACCGCGCCGCGGACATGCCCGGCGGCATGGGCCGTCGGCCCGCGCACGTCGAGCAGTACGAAGCCCGGCGCGCCCGACTGCATCGCAGCATGCACGTCGGAACAGTCGGTTTCGAGCGCCAGTCTGGCCGAGAAGTGGGCGAGTGCAACCGCGCTGGTTGCGGCTGGGACAGCGGTCACGGCGTTGGACATCGGGGTGTTCCTCATACGGGTTGGCAGAGCATTGTCGAGCCGGTACGGATTGCGCCATAGTGGCGGGATTGACAATCATCGGCAGGATAACGCCATGTCTTCGCGCCCCATTCGCGTCGTCGTGCTGGTTTACGACGGCCTGTGCACGTTCGAGTTCGGTTGCACCGTCGAGGTCTTCGGCTTGGTACGACCCGAGCTAACGGTGCCGTGGTATACGCTGACCATCGCCGGCATCGAAGCCGGGCCGTTGCGTGCCGCGGGCGGTATTACGGTCGGCGTCGATGCCGGTCTGGCGGCGGCCGACGAGGCCGATCTGATCATCCTGCCGGGCTGGCGGGGCGCCGAATCGCCACCGCCGGCAGCGCTGCTGGATGCGTTGCGCCGCGCGCATGCCCGTGGCGCCCGGGTTGCGACCATCTGTTCGGGCTCCTTCGTGCTGGCCGAGTCGGGCCTGCTCGACGGCCGTCGGGCCACGACGCACTGGCGCTACGCCGGGCTGCTGGCGAGCCGCTATCCGCAGATCGACGTCAAGCCGGACGTGCTTTATGTCGACGAAGGCCTGTTGCTGACGTCGGCCGGCTCGGCCGCCGGGCTGGACATGATGCTGCACATCGTCCGCAGCGATTACGGCGCCGATGTCGCCAACAGCGTGGCACGCCGGCTGGTGATCCCGCCGCACCGTGACGGTGGCCAGCAGCAATACATCGACCGGCCGGTGCCGCGCTTCGACAACAACCGGCTGGCGCTGACGATGGACTGGATGCGCGCACGGGCCGTCGAGCCGCTGACGCTGGCGCAGATGGCCGACCACGCGGCGATGAGCCCGCGAACCTTCCTGCGCCAGTTCCGCGACGCGACCGGTGCCAGTCCGTATGACTGGCTGCTGCGCGAACGCATCGGCATTGCCCGCGGCCTGCTGGAGGCCGGCGATGTCGGCCTTGAAAGGCTGGCCGCCGCCAGCGGTTTCGGCTCGGTCGAAAGCCTGCGGGCGCATTTCCGACGGGTGGTTGGCGTCGCGCCGTCGGTCTACCGGCGCCGCTTCGCCGTGGCCTGATGCCGGCTGCGCTGCCGGGCCGTCCGCAAACTTGATCCAGCGCAAGCAACCGCGAGGGACGTAGCGGAACTATTTGCGGTTACATGATGACGGGATGACGGTAAAAAAGGTTGTCGATCAGCAAGCATTGCCACAAGCAATGTCCGCTGCCGGCACCGGGGACGACCAACACCGCAACCCTGCACCCTTGATCAACACCCATCAAGCACGAGATCGACAGCAACGCTTCTGTACTCCAGCCCAGTGCCCGGCATTGCGCCGTGAACGATGCGGCGCGCTGTTATCCAACCGGATGGGCCAATCAACCTGGAGGCAAACCGTGGCCGGCAATTCATCACTCAGCCAACCCAAGGCGTTTTACCTGATTTTCTCGATCGAACTGTGGGAACGGTTCGGTTACTACGGCCTGCAGGGCATCATGGCGGTGTACCTCGTCAAGGTGCTCGGTCTGCATCAGGCCGATTCGTTCACGCTGTTCTCGTCCTTCGTTGCCCTCGTCTACGGCCTGATCGCCGTCGGCGGCTGGATCGGCGACAAGGTGCTCGGGACCAAGCGGACCATCATCCTCGGCGCGATCACGCTGGCGGTCGGCTACGCGATGATCGCGTTCTCGAACCATCAGGTCTCGTGGGTCTACCTCGGCATGGGGACGGTCGCGGTCGGTAACGGCCTGTTCAAGGCGAACCCGGGCTCGCTGCTCTCCAAACTGTACGAAAAGGGTGATCCGCGCATCGACGGTGCGTTCACCATGTACTACATGGCGATCAACATCGGTTCGTTCTTCTCGATGCTGGCAACGCCGTGGCTGGCCAAGGAATTCGGCTGGGGCGTGGCGTTCTCGCTGTCGGTCGTCGGCATGCTGATCACCATTGCCAACTTCCTGCTGTGCAAGAAGATGGTCGCCCAGTACGGCTCGGAACCCGACTTCAAGCCGCTGAACCTCAAATACCTTGCCTACGTGATCGCCGGCATTGTCGCGGTCTGTCTGGCCGCGTCGTGGCTGCTCAAGCATCCGACCGTCGCCAACTACGGTCTGGCCGCGATCTCGATCGGTATCGTCGCGATCTTTGCCAAGGAAACCTTCGCGCTCGAAGGCGCGGCCCGCAGCAAGATGATCGTCGCCTTCGTGCTGATGGTCGAAGCGGTGATCTTCTTCGTGCTCTACAACCAGATGCCGACGTCGCTGAACTTCTTCGCGATCAACAATACCGAACACAGCCTGCTCGGTTTTGCGGTGCAGCCGGAGCAGTTCCAGGCGCTGAACCCGTTCTGGATCATGGTGGCGAGCCCGATTCTGGCGCTGACGTACAACAAGCTCGGCGACAAGCTGCCGATGCCGCACAAGTTCGCCTTCGGCATGGTGCTGTGTTCGCTGGCCTTCCTGGTGCTGCCGCTGGGTGCGCGCTTCGCCAGTGAACAGGGGCTGGTGTCGGCCAACTGGCTGGTGCTGTGCTACGCGCTGCAGAGCGTCGGTGAGCTGCTGATCTCGGGCCTCGGCCTCGCGATGGTGGCGCAACTGGTACCGGAACGGCTGATGGGCTTCATCATGGGCGCGTGGTTCCTGACCACAGCTGCCGCATCGGCGGTCAGCGGCATGGTCGCCGGCCTGACCGCGGTCAGCGGCGACGTCAGCAACGCCCAGGCCTCGCTGGCGGTGTACAGCGACGTGTTCATGAAGATCGGCATCGTCACCGGCGTGATCGCCGTGCTGATGATCGTCACCGCACCGTTGCTGGCGCGGATGATCAGCGGGACCAAGGAAGTCGACGCCTTCGTCGCCGAAGGCGAGCTGGCGGCACAACGGCCGTAAGCGCAGCATCGATCGCAGTCAAAGGCCCCGTATCGCGGGGCCTTTTTGCATCCAGACTCCCCGTATGCCCAGCGCTGCTAGCGCCAGCCGAAGGCACCCAGCAGCGCGCCGGCGGCGATCAGCCAGATCGGGTTGAAACGGGTTTTCAGCCCGATCACCACGGTGGCGGCGGTGAGGGTCAGACTGACGATGCCGGGCCGGCTGCCGTTGATCAGCAGCACCCCGGTGGCGAGGATCAGCGCGATCGTCAGCGGCGCCAGCGCGCGGCGGATCAACTGGTGCCAGCGGTGTTCACGATGCCGGTGGCCGTAATGCTCGACCGCCAGCGCGATCAGCGACGAGGGCAGGCACATCGCCAGCAGTGCCACCAGCGCCCCGGGCAGGCCGGCAATCTGCAGGCCGAACAGCAGCACGAACAGCAGGTTGGGGCCCGGGGCGACCTGTGCGATCGTGTAGCTGGCGGCAAAGGCCGACTCGCTCAGCCAGTGATGCTCGGTGACGAGCACGCGGTGCATGTCGGGCAGGACCGCGCTGGCGCCGCCGAAGGCAATCAGCGACAGCTGGGCGAAGTGGCCGAAGAGCGAGAGCAGCAGCGTCATCGGCGGGCTCCGATCAGGCAGATCAGCAGCGAGAGCGGAATCAGCACCGCCAGTACCGGCAGCAGCGGCCAGCGCAGCAGTGCCACGGCGACGAAGGCCGCGCCACCGGTCAGCCAGGCGAGTCCGAGTCCGCGCTGGGCGAGCGCCAGCTTGATGGCGGTGAGGATGATCAGTCCGGCGGCGACCGCCGTCATGCCGTGCAATGCGCCCTGAATGGCCGGCAGGTCGGCGACATAGCGGTAGCCGACACCCAGCGCCAGCACGATCAGCCCCGGCGGGCCGATCAGCCCGAACGAGGCGGCGAGCGCGCCCTTGAGGCCGGCATGGCGGTAACCGAACATCATCGCCAGATTGACGATGTTCGGCCCGGGCAGGATCTGGCCGGTGCTGAGCAGATCGGCGAATTCGGCGTCATCGAGCCAGCCGCGCTCGTCGACCAGCACCCGTCGCGCCCACGGCAACACGCCGCCGAAGCCGATCAGCCCCATGCGGGCGAAGGTGCGGAATAGGGTGGCCGGCGTGATCGGTAGCGGCGGCATGATTGAAACCGTAACGAGTTCGATCCCCCATGCTAGCGCCACGCAGCTTTCAGATTGCCTTCAATGCCGTTTCGGGCCGACGGCTGCGGCGTTGCCGCGACACCCGATGCCGGTGCATTGTGTCGTTGACCGGGGCCGGGGGGGCCGGGATAATCCGCCGCTTCGCGGGAGAGTGGCCCGGCCTGAGCAACAGGTCGCGGGTCCGCCGAAGGCGCAAGCTCCCATAATCGCTCAGGCAAACGAACCGCGAAGTCAGTATCAAGGCCGATTGGAGAGAGGCCGGCATGACCGGTCCACCGAAGGGGCAATGCGCGATCCGTCGCGCCAAACTCTCAGGTAAAAGGACAAGGGGAGAGGCCGCAACCACTTGCGGATATCCCATGCTCTCCACCATCTACATCATCGCGATCACCGCCGAAGCCATGACCGGCGCGCTTGCCGCCGGCCGGCGCAATATGGACCTGTTCGGCGTCATGGTCATCGCCTTCCTCACCGCGCTCGGCGGCGGTACCGTCCGCGACATCGTGCTCGGCCACTACCCGATCGGCTGGACGCAGCACCCCGAGTACATCTGGCTGGTACTGTCGGCCGGTTTGTTCACCGTGCTGATCGCCCGCTTCATGCACCGCTTCGGCAAGATCTTCCTGATTCTCGACGCGTTCGGCCTGATCGCTTTCACGCTGATCGGCTGCGAAGTCGCGCTGACGATGGGCTATCACCCGACCGTGGTCGTCATGGCCGGGATGACCACCGGCATTGCCGGCGGCGTGCTGCGCGACATCCTGTGTTCACGCGTGCCGGTGGTGTTCCGCCACGAGCTGTACGCCAGCGTGGCCTTGCTGGTGGCACTCAGCTACCTCGGTCTGGGGCGCCTCGGTGTCCAGCATGACGTCAATGTGCTGATGTCGTTCGCGCTCGGTCTGGTGATCCGTCTGTTCGCGATCTACCGCGGCTGGCGGCTGCCGGTGTTCTCGTACCGTCAGCCGATCGACTGATCCGCCTGACCCGAACCTGCTGGTAACGTAACTCGGGTCGCGGTACCAAACGGGTCAACACCCCGGCCTGCTGCAAGTCCTGATTCACGGCTGAAGCCGCCTGCGCATAATGGCGCAATGGAATCCTGGTCCTTCGTCTCCGCCTTCGTGC
Organism: Jeongeupia naejangsanensis; assembly: GCF_016865585.1. GTDB lineage: Bacteria > Pseudomonadota > Gammaproteobacteria > Burkholderiales > Chitinibacteraceae > Jeongeupia > Jeongeupia naejangsanensis. Next base: position 168,999 of record NZ_JAESND010000008.1, read on the forward strand.
TGCTGCTGCTGGTGACCGACCCGCTCGGCAGCATTCCGCTGTTTGTCGCCATGCTCAAGCAGGTGCCACCGCAGCGGCGCCTGCGCATGATCGTGCGCGAGGTGTCGGTGGCCTTCGTCGTGTTGCTGGTCTTCATGCTGACCGGCCAGCAGTTCCTCGCGCTGATGCATCTGTCGCAGACCTCGCTCGGCATCGCCGGCGGCGTCATCCTGTTCCTGATCGCGCTGCGCATGGTGTTTCCGCACCCCGATGGCGTGTTCGGCGACGTCAAGGGGGGAGAGCCCTTCATCGTGCCACTGGCGATTCCGCTGCTTGCCGGGCCGTCGGCCCTGGCGACGGTATTGCTGCTGGTATCGCGGGCACCGGACCGCTTGTGGGAGTGGATCGGCGCGCTGGCGCTGACGATGCTGGTTTGTGCGCTGGTGCTCGGGTTCTCCGAGAAGATCGGCCAGGTGCTGGGCGAGCGCGTCACCACGGCGTTCGAGCGGCTGATGGGGCTGGTGCTGACCGCCATCGCGGTCGAAATGCTGCTGTCCGGTGTGCGCGAGTACATTGCGTCGCTGACGTGAGCGCTTGATACCAGGCAAAGGGCCGATGCCATTTGCGTTTAGAATTCCGAACAGACCCGACCCACAGGAGTAGTCAGATGACCCAGAACGAACTCAAGGAAGCCGTCGGCCGCGCGGCGATTGCTTATATTCCGGACGATTGCATCGTTGGCGTCGGTACCGGCTCGACCGCGAACTACTTCATCGATGCGCTGGCCGAAATCAAGGGCCGCATCCGCGGCGCGGTGTCTTCCAGCGAAGCGAGCATTGCGCGGCTGAAAAAGCACAACATTCCGGTTTACGACCTCAACGCCATCGACAGCCTGCCGGTCTATGTCGACGGTGCCGACGAGATCAACCACCAGCTGCAGATGATCAAGGGCGGTGGCGCGGCGCTGACGCGCGAGAAGATCGTCTCGGCCGTCGCCGAGCAGTTCGTCTGCATCGCCGACGCCAGCAAGTATGTCGGCGTGCTCGGCAACTTCCCGCTGCCGGTCGAGGTCATCCCGATGGCACGCTCCTATGTCGCGCGCGAGCTGGTCAAGCTGGGCGGCCATCCGGCCTACCGCGAGGGCGTGGTGACGGACAACGGCAACATCATCCTCGACGTGCACGGACTGCGGATCGCCGAACCGGCTAAACTGGAGGCCGAAATCAACCAGATCGTCGGTGTCGTCACCAACGGCCTGTTCGCGCGCCGTCGCGCCGACGTCCTGCTGCTGGGTACCGAGGACGGGGTCAAGACCTACAAATAAAGCCTGCGCAGGCGGACCCCGGAAGACTTGAAACAAAAAATTAACAAGACTCTGCGATGATCCGGGGTCTGTCCGTTGGAGCGCCCATGATGTCCGAACACATTTCCAAACAATTCGACGCCGAACTCGAGGCGATCCGTTCGAGCGTGCTCGGCATGGCCGGTCTGGTCGAAGATCAGGTGCGCCTGGCGATGGAGGCCCTGTCGACCGGCAACATGGCGATCATCGACAAGGTGATCGAGCAGGAAGAGCGCGTCAACGAGATGCACGTGAAGCTCGACGACATGTGTATCCACATGATCGCGCGTCGCCAGCCGGCCGCCACCGACCTGCGCATGGTGATGACCGTGATCAAGTCGGTCGAGGATCTCGAGCGCATCGGCGACAAGGCCGCCCGCATCTGCCAGCGCGCCAAGAACATCTATGATGCCGGCCGCCTGCAGGTGCCGCGCTTTGCCGAGCTGGACCACATCGCCGAAGATGCGCTCGACATGCTGAGCAAGGCGCTCGACGCTTTCGCCCGCCTCGACGCGGTGCCGGCATCCGAAGTGATCCGCGACGACAGCCAGCTCGACAACGAATACCGCGCACTGCAGCGCCTGCTGATCACGATCATGATGGAAGACCCGCGCCAGATCACGCTGACGCTGGACATCCTGTGGATCGCCAAGGCGATCGAGCGCATCGGCGATCTGGCGGTCAACATCGCCGAGCAGGTGATCTTCCTCGTCAAGGGCCAGGACGTCCGGCACAAGACCCAGGAAGAAGTCGACAGTGTCGTGCACGCCAAGCGCGACGAATAAGCGACCGTCACCCGAACACCACGCCCCGCCAGTCGGGGCGTTTTTGCGTTCGCGGCAACTGGCGTTCCACCCGCAGCGGGTTGGCGGCGTTGAGCTGGCCGGGTATCGTTGAGTTTCCAAACCGTTTGCGACCACCATGACCGATGCTTCGCTGATTGCCGCCGTAGACTTGGGTTCCAACAGCTTCCGCCTGCAGATTGCACGTGTTCAGGGCGGCTCGCTGGTGCCGCTGACCACGCTGAAGGAAACGGTGCGGCTGGCTGGCGGAATCGATGCCGACGGCCGGCTTTCCGCCGACATCCAGAATGAAGCGCTGGCGGCCCTGCGCCGCTTCGGCAAGGCGCTGAACGGTCTGGCCCGTGCCCAGGTGCGGATCGTGGCAACCAATACCTTTCGTGTCGCGAAGAACATCGACGATTTCCAGCCGCTGGCCGAGGCCGCGCTGGGCTATCCGATCGAAATCGTCGCCGGGCTTGAAGAAGCCCGGCTGATCTACATCGGCGCGGCGCACAGCCTGCCGGGCAGTCGCAAGGCCCGGCTGATCGTCGACATCGGCGGCGGCTCGACTGAACTGATCATCGGCCGACAGTTCGATGCGCAGACGATGGAAAGCGTGCTGCTTGGCTGTGTCAGCTGGAGCCAGCGCTTTTTTCCCGACGGCAGGATCACCGAAGCGACGCTACGGGCCGCCGAGCTGGCGGCCTGCGAGATGCTCGAACCCGTCGCCGGGCAGTTCGGCGCGCAGCACTGGCAGGCCGCGATCGGGACTTCGGGAACGGCCCGTTCGATTGCCGACGTGCTGGAACTGAACGGCCTGACCGAGTCGGGCATCACCCTCGATGCATTGAAGCGCCTGCGCCAGCTGTTGCTGCAGGCTGGTCATATCGACGCGGTCGAGCTCAAAGGATTACGGGCCGATCGCCGGCCGGTGCTGGCGGGCGGCTTCGCGATCATGGCCGCCGTCTTCGAGATGCTCGGCATCGACAGGATGACGATCACCCAGGGTGCGCTGCGCGACGGCGTGCTGTACGACCTGATGGCCCGCAACGGCATGCTCGACGTGCGCGAACGCACCATCGGCGCGTTCCAGCGCCGTTACCACGTCGATACGGCACAGGCGGGGCGGGTGGCCGAACTGGCCGGCCTGCTGTTCCGCCAGTTGCATCCGGACGACGACGACACGGCGCGCGCGCTGCACCATGCGGCAAGACTGCACGAGATCGGCCGGCTGATTGCCCACGTCGGTTATCACAAGCACGGCGCCTACATCCTGCAGCACGCCGACATGCAGGGCTTCTCGCGCAGCGAGCAGGTGAGGCTGGCACAGTGGGCGCTGGTCCAGCGCGGCAGCCTGAACAAGCTCGGCAGCGAGCGCCGGAACGAACGGGACTGGGGCGCCATGCTTGCGCTGCGGCTTGCCGTGCTGTTCTGTCGCGGCAGAAAATCACAATGGCCCGCCGGTATCCGCTTGCGTCGCGCCGACGGCGACTTTCTGCTGCAGATCGATTCCGGCTGGCTGTCGGCCAATCCACTTACCGCATTCGCGCTCGACGAGGAAACACGCCAATGGCAAAAGCCGCGGCTCATCATCGCAAGGCCAACAAGCTGAGGCAGCACCTGCGCGCCGACAAGGCGGGCACCCATCCCGGGACGATGCAGTACGTCGGCCCGCGCCGGCCCGAAGAAACGCTGGCGACGCTGATCGAATTCGGTCCGGAGGAAAACGACTTCATCGAGACGCGCTTCACGTCGCTCGAAGAAGGCAAGACATTCGAGCGGACGCACCAGACGTTCTGGCTCAACCTGCATGGTCTCGCCAATCTCGAACTGCTGAAGTACGTCGGCAAGCGCTTCGGCCTGCACCCGCTGACGATGGAGGACATCGTCCACACCGAGCAGCGTCCCAAGGTCGAGGTTTATCCGGGCTATCTGTTCATCGTCGCGCGGCTGGCCAGCGTCGACGCCGACGGCGTGCTGTGCAGCGAACAGGTCAGCATCGTGCTCGGCCACGGTTTCGTGCTGACATTCCAGGAAAAGCCGACCGGCACGTTCACCGGCATCCGCGACAGCCTGAAGAACGCGCAGTCGCAGGTGCGCAAGCTCGGCGCCGACTATCTGGTCTACTCGCTGCTCGACAAGCTGGTCGATCGCTATTTCAGCGTGCTCGAAAGCATCGGTGACCGGATCGAATCGGTTGACGACCAGATCGCCGCAGGGCCGGTGCCCGATCATCTGACCGACATTCAGGAGCTGCGGCGCGGCATGCTCGGTATCAAGCGCGGATTGTGGCCTTTGCGCGAAGTCGTCAACGTCCTGCAGCGCGACGACGCGGACTTCTTCCATGAGGAAACGCAGCTTTATCTGCGCGACGTCTACGACCACACGGTGCAGCTGATCGAAAGCACCGAGGCGCTGCGCGAACTGGTCGGCAACCTGCAGGACTCCTACCTGTCGCTGCAGTCGCACCGGATGAACCTGCAGATGCGCATGCTCACGGTGATCACCACCGTGTTCATGCCGCTGACACTGATTGCCGGCATTTACGGGATGAACTTCGAGTTCATGCCCGAGCTGCACTGGCGCGGTGGCTACTTCGCCGCACTGGGCCTGATGGCGGCGATTACCGTCGGGCTAATCGCTTTTTTCCGCCGGAAGCAGTGGTTCTGACGCTGCATCGGTTTCAACTGTGCGCCGTGGCCCTTCGCGCAGGTCGGCGATGACGAGGCCGTCCTCGGTCAGAAAGGGGGGCTCGGCTTTCCTCGGGCTGCGGCGCTCGCCGTTGCGGCGTGGCAGCCAGAAATCATTCAGGTCTGAGTTCGACATCAGGCTGATCCTCGTCTGTCGCTTTCGTTCAGCATAGTCGGACTGACTACCAGAACCAAGCAAAGATGAAGACCCCCAGCATCGCTAGGGCAACAGCGACCTTGGCGATGGCGCCGACCAGCAGCCCGATCCACGTGGCAACGCCGACCCTGCCGGCCTGAACCACGTCGCGTCGGGCAATGAATTCACCTGCGGCGGCGCCGATGAACGGTCCGATGATCAGGCCGATCAGGCCGCCGGCAATGCCCAGCACCGCACCGATCAGCGAACCCCATATCGCCTGCGGACTGGCACCAACCCTTTTGGCGCCCAGTGCGCCGGCAACAAAGTCGAGCACGACCGACAGCGCCAGCAAGGCCGCCAGTATGACCAGCGTGACCCAGCCTATGCGTGTGAAATGGTCCGCCCACGCGGCCAGCAGCATGCCGCCGAAAATGAACGGTGTGCCGGGCAGCATCGGCAGCAGGGTGCCCGCGAAGCCGACAAGCACCAGTGCGGCAGCCAGCAAAAACCACAGTGTCGACGGATCGGTCATGCGTGTCTTTCCTCCTTGATGTCCTGAACGGAGTCTGCCGGCAGCGGCGAGTTCCCGGTGGCACCGGGAACGTGCCGGCGACGAACGCCACCGATCGCCACCGATCGCCGGCAGACTTGCCGGCTTGAAATCACCTGCTAGATTGGTCTTCTGTAAAGCTTACTTTGTTTGTTAGCAAAGAGGAGATCCACTCATGCCTTCCGTATCCCGTTCGCCGGGCTCGTTGCGCACCATGCTGGGCTGGTTGAAGTTCGGCAGCAACGATGGCGGCAGCCGTCTGGCGCTCGAACAGGCCGTCGATGCCGTTGTCAGTGTCGACCCCCAGGGCTGTGTGAGCTTGTACAACGCAGCGGCCGAGCGCCTGTGGGGCTTCCGGCGTGACGAGGTGCTGGGGCGGCCGGTGCATGCGCTATTGCCTTCATCGGTATTGGTCGATGATGCAAGCCGTGATGGGGCTGGGCGGGAAATCGAAATTTCGGGCCGTGACGGTCGCAAGGTCTGGGTCCACCTTTCCTTGTCGCGCGTACCGGGCAGCACGGCGTTTACCGCCTTCGTACGGGACATCTCGCTCGAGCACGCCAACCGCGAAGTGATCTCGCAAACGCTCGAGCAGGCGCTCGACGCCGTCGTGACCATTGACGAACACAACAACGTGACCTTCTTCAATCACGCTGCCGAAACGCTGTGGGGTTATGCACGCGGCGAGGTCATCGGCCAGAACGTCAAGATGCTGGTCCCGCGCGGCATTCAGCCCAGCCACGACGGTTATGTGAACGCCAACCGAAATACCGGTCAGGACAAGATCGTCGGCACCCGCCGCGAAGTGCAGATCGAGCGCAAGGACGGCAGCAAGGTGTGGGGTGGCCTGTCGCTGTCCAAGGTCCGGGTCGGTGACAAGATCATCTACACCGCCTTCGTCAAGGATGTGACGCGCGAACGCGAAGTACGCGAGGCGATGAACCAGACGCTCGAACAGGCGCTGGATGCCGTCGTATCGATCGATTCGGCCAACAACGTGACCTTCTTCAATGCCGCTGCCGAGAAACTGTGGAACCTGCGGCGTGACGAAGTGATCGGCCAGAACGTGAAGATGCTGGTGCCGCAGGGCATCCAGGCGAATCACGATCATTTCGTCAACGCCAACCGCACGACCGGGCAGGACAAGATCGTCGGCACCAACCGGGAGGTGTGCATCGAAAGGCGTGACGGCAGTCTGGTCTGGGCCAATCTGTCGCTGTCGAAAGTGCATTCGGGCGACCAGATCAGCTATACCGCCTTCGTCAAGGACATCACGCGTGAACGCGAAGCGCGGGAGATGATGAACCAGTCGCTCGAGCAGGCGCTTGATGCGGTCGTCACGATCGACGAACACAACAACATCACTTCGTTCAACGCTGCGGCCGAGAAGCTGTGGGGCTACGGTCGCGCCGAAGTCATCGGCCAGAACGTCAAGAAACTCGTGCCGATGGCGATCCAGTCGAATCACGACGGTTATGTGAACGCCAACCGCAATACCGGGCAGGACAAGATTGTCGGCACCAGTCGCGAGGTGTGCATCGAGCGAAAGGACGGCGAGAAAATCTGGGGGCAACTGTCGCTGTCCAAGGTCCGGCTTGACGGCAAGATCGCCTATACGGCCTTCGTCAAGGACGTGACGGTGACCCGCCAGGCACGGGACACCACCGACGCCGCAATGGCGGCGGTACTGACGTCGAGCAACCAGATCGGCCAGATTGTCGCGGTGATCGACGGCATTGCCGCGCAGACCAATCTGCTGTCGCTCAATGCGGCGATCGAAGCGGCGCGTGCCGGCGAGGCGGGGCGCGGTTTCGCGGTGGTGGCCGACGAAGTCCGCAATCTGGCGACGCGCTCGGCCGATTCGGCCCGCGAAATCGGCGGTCTGGTCGACGAAACCAAATTGCGGATCAACGAGCTGGCGGTGTCACTGGAAAAACTTTCGGGCGGGGCATGACCGAGTCATGACCAAGAAAAACGGGCAGCCTTGGCTGCCCGTTGCGTTTTGCGGACCTACGGATCAGGCCTGCGGGGTTTCCGCCGGCCGGTTCGAGGCCAGCCAGAACAGCACGCCGCCGGCGATAATCATCGGCAGGCTCAGCCACTGGCCCATCGACAGCTGCCCGGCAAGCAGGCCGAGGAAGTCGTCGGGTTCGCGGGCGAATTCGGCGATGAAGCGGAAGCCGCCATAGCCGAGCAGGAACAAGGCGGAGACCTGGCCGCGATGGCGCGGCTTGGCCGAGTACCACCACAACAGGGCAAACAGCACGATGCCTTCGAGCACCATCTCGTAGAGCTGCGAGGCATGGCGCGGCAGCATGCCGTACTGCGAAAGCCAGTCCTGCCATTGCGGATTGTCGGCGGCGACACGCAGATCCTCGGCGCGTGCGCTCGGGAAGCCCATGGCCCAGAAATTGGTCGGTGCGGTCACCCGGCCCCAGAGTTCGCCGTTGATGAAGTTGCCAAGCCGGCCGAACGCCAGGCCGATCGGCACCAGCGGGGCGACGAAATCGGCAACTTCGAAGAAGCGGCGATTGGTCTTGCGGGCAAACCAGATCATCGCGAACAGCACGCCGAGAAAGCCGCCGTGGAACGACATGCCGCCTTCCCAGACCTTGAGGATGTCGAGCGGGTGCGACAGATAGAAGCCGGGCTTGTAGAACAGGACATAGCCCAGTCGCCCGCCGAGGATCACGCCGAGGACGCCATAGAACAGCAGGTCGTCCATTTCTTCGGCTTTCCAGCCCGCCGGATTGCCCTGGCGGATGCGCATGCGGCCGAGCAGCAGGAACAGCATGAAGCCGAACAGATACATCAGCCCGTACCAGTGCACGCCGAAGGAGCCGATCGAAAAGGCGACCGGGTTGAGTTGCGGGTGAATCAGCATGTAATGCATCCACGTTTGAGAACGGGCACGATTATAGTCCGTGTCCCGTGCAGGCCGGTGCGGGATTCGTGCGTGGGAACTTTACGTCATCGTACTGCAATGCGGGACAACGCGGCTTGTCACCGGGGTGAAGTCGTGGCGATCGAAATTCGTTAGAATCGACACGTACCCAACCGTTTGCCGCAGGCCATCATGCCCCAATATCGTTCGCACACTTCTACCCACGGTCGCAACATGGCCGGCGCACGCGCCCTGTGGCGCGCCACCGGCATGAAGGACGGTGATTTCGGCAAGCCGATCATCGCCATTGCCAACTCGTTCACCCAGTTCGTGCCGGGCCACGTGCACCTGCACAATCTTGGCCAGCTGGTCGCCCGCGAAATCGAAAAGGCCGGCGGCATTGCCAAGGAATTCAACACCATCGCTGTCGACGACGGCATCGCCATGGGCCATGGCGGCATGCTGTACAGCCTGCCGAGCCGCGACCTGATCGCCGATTCGGTCGAATACATGGTCAACGCCCACTGCGCCGACGCGATCGTCTGTATCTCGAACTGCGACAAGATCACCCCGGGGATGCTGATGGCCGCGCTGCGGTTGAACATTCCGGTGATCTTCGTTTCGGGCGGGCCGATGGAGGCCGGCAAGGTCAACTGGCACGGCGAAATCCGCAAGCTCGACCTGGTCGATGCGATGGTCGAAGCGGCCAACGACAAGGTCAGCGACGAAGAAGTCGCTGCCGTCGAGCGTAGCGCCTGCCCGACCTGTGGTTCGTGCTCGGGCATGTTTACCGCCAACTCGATGAACTGCCTGACCGAAGCGCTCGGACTGTCGTTGCCGGGCAACGGTTCGATGCTGGCAACGCACGCCGACCGCAAGCAGCTGTTCCTGCAGGCTGGCCGCACCATTGTCGAGCTGGCCAAGCGCTACTACGAGCAGGACGATGCCAGCGTGCTGCCGCGTTCGATCGCAACCTATGAAGCGTTCGAGAACGCGATGAGCCTCGACGTGGCCATGGGCGGCTCGACCAATACAGTGCTGCACCTGCTGGCAGCGGCGTTCGAAGCCGGTGTCGACTTCAAGATGGCCGACATCGACCGGATCAGCCGCCGTGTACCGTGCCTCGCCAAGGTGGCGCCGGCGACGCAGAAATATCATATGGAAGACGTTCATCGCGCCGGTGGCGTGGTCGGCATCCTGTCCGAGCTCGATCGTGCCGGCCTGATCAACCGCGACGTGCCGACCGTTCACGCGAAGACGCTGGGTGAAGGTCTGGCGCAGTGGGACGTCATTCGCAACGGCGAAGACAGCCCGGCACGCTTGTTCTACCGTGCTGCGCCAGGCGGGATCTCGACTACCGTCGCATTCAGCCAGAGCATGCGTTATCCGGAACTGGATCTGGATCGCGCTGGCGGCTGCATCCGCAACAAGGAAAACGCCTACAGCCAGGACGGCGGCCTTGCCGTGCTGTACGGCAACATCGCCGAGCGTGGTTGCATCGTCAAAACCGCGGGCGTGGACGAGAGCATCCTCAAGTTCACAGGGCGCGTGCGCATTTTCGAAAGCCAGGACGACGCCGTGGCCGGCGTGCTGGCCGATCAGATCGTCGCCGGTGATCTGGTCCTGATCCGGTACGAAGGGCCGAAGGGCGGTCCGGGCATGCAGGAAATGCTTTATCCGACCTCGTACCTGAAGTCGAAGGGGCTGGGCAAGGAATGCGCGCTGCTCACCGACGGACGCTTCTCCGGCGGTACCTCGGGCTTGTCGATCGGTCATGTCAGCCCGGAGGCTGCCGAAGGCGGTGCGATCGGCCTGGCGGAGGAGGGCGACACCATCGAGATCGACATTCCGAATCGCTCCATCCATTTGGCCATCAGCGATGACGAGCTTGCCCGCCGCCGTGCCGCAATGGAGGCGCGCGGCAAGGACGCCTGGAAGCCGCTGAACCGTGAACGCTATGTCAGCCCCGCGTTGCGTGCGTATGCGGCGATGACGACCAGCGCTGATACCGGCGCGGTGCGTGACGTCTCCCAGGTTGAGCGCAAGTAAGAAGACAAGGCCGGCTTAGCCGGCCTTTTTCATGGGGAACAGGAGTATGGAAAGCGTGACGGCGGCGGTGATCCGTTCGCGGATGCTGGCAGTGGTTGCCGAAGTGCCGCAGGGCTTTGTTGCTACCTACGGCGACATCGCGCGGCTGGCCGGCTTTCCCCGTCATTCGCGCCAGGTCGGCGTGGCACTGAACCAGTCCGGCAATGCGGTGCCGTGGCACCGCATCGTCAACCACGAAGGCCGGATCAGCCGCCGTGGCCTCGACGGCAATGATGATCTGCAGCGCTATCTGCTTGAGGCCGAAGGGGTTGTGTTCGGCGCGGACGGCAGGATCGCGTTGAAGCAGTACCGCTGGCCGTCGGCGCGCTAAGTACGCTTAAGTAGATATCTGCGCCGGAAATGAAAAAAGCCGCTTCGAAAGAAGCGGCTTTTTGAATTTTCTGGTGGCCAGTCGCGGAATCGAACCACGGACACGCGGATTTTCAATCCGCTGCTCTACCAACTGAGCTAACTGGCCAACCAAGGAGACGAATTAAACACTATCGATTCTTCCACGTCAACACCTTTCGCGAAAAAAAGATGATGTGAGGCCGAATTCATTCGCCGCCACAGTTTTGTGTGGGTGATGCACTTAAAGCCGGCAACATTGGGCCGAGGGAAGCGAAGAGTGGCGAGGCCGTTTGCGGATAGTTGTCTGAATGACGATTCACGCGTCAGCTGGTGTGTTCCGGGCTTGGCGGGGTCGGCCGCCGGGTGTGCTGTGGGTTGCTACCTAAACCATGGGGCTGGCAGAGGCTAGGTCTGTGTGGGGCGATGAAACGTGGTTTGACGCGCTCGTTTCGGTGGGGCGGCATGGCGGAGGAAGGGTGAAAATCGAGGGGTGGGCCTGCGCATCTGAAGAAATGTCCGTGTGGCTGCAAGAAAAAACGTTTCCGTCGGGGCTTTTTACTCGAGAGTGACGATGCTGCTTCGTGTGGTGATCAAAGAAAAATCGGGTGAGGCGCTAGTTCGATTGAAAATAATTTCCTTACATTTCAGTGCTCTATCGATATTGTCGGTTTTTTTTGCATGGATGGTTTGACAGAGGGGTGTTCGTCGCTCATACTGCGCAGCTCATCCGGTGGGGTGGCCGAGTGGTTAAAGGCAGCAGACTGTAAATCTGCCCTCTCTGAGTACGCTGGTTCGAATCCAGCCCCCACCACCAGATACAGTAGTGCGGTAGTGAAGAGTCGTTGTTTGCAGTGTGGCTTAGTTCCCGGCGGGTGTAGCTCAATGGTAGAGCAGAAGCCTTCCAAGCTTATGACGAGGGTTCGATTCCCTTCACCCGCTCCAAAAAGTTTGATGCTGATGTAGCTCAGGGGTAGAGCACTCCCTTGGTAAGGGAGAGGTCGTGGGTTCAATTCCCACCATCAGCTCCAATCACGCTTGTATATTTCATTCTCAAATCCCGGTAAGGAAATATCATGGCTAAAGGTAAGTTCGAGCGGACGAAGCCGCACGTCAACGTCGGCACCATCGGTCACGTTGACCACGGCAAGACCACGCTGACCGCAGCGATCACCACCATCCTGTCGAAGAAGTTTGGCGGCGAAGCCAAAGACTACTCGCAGATCGACAGTGCGCCGGAAGAAAAAGCTCGCGGTATCACGATCAACACCGCACACGTCGAGTACGAAACCGAAGCACGTCACTACGCACACGTTGACTGCCCGGGTCACGCCGACTACGTGAAGAACATGATCACCGGTGCCGCGCAGATGGACGGCGCGATCCTGGTCTGCTCGGCTGCTGACGGCCCGATGCCGCAAACCCGTGAACACATCCTGCTGTCGCGCCAAGTTGGCGTGCCGTACATCATCGTCTTCCTGAATAAGGCAGACCTGGTGGACGACGCTGAGCTGCTCGAGCTGGTGGAAATGGAAGTTCGCGAACTTCTGTCGAAGTACGACTTCCCGGGCGACGACTGCCCGATCATCACCGGTTCGGCCCGTCTGGCGCTGGAAGGTGATCAATCGGAATACG
>NZ_JAESND010000009.1 GCF_016865585.1 Jeongeupia naejangsanensis
TTGGTCGGGAGGGTGAGATGTGTTTTAGAGACAGTCGCCGTGGCGGAGGCCGAGGCCGGTCTCGGGCAAGTTCAGGTTTGCGCCGTATGTCGATGTCAGCGGCAGCTTCGATCCGATCGGCTGGTCGCAAGCTACCGGGCTGAAGTACATCACGCTGGCGTTCTACAACTCGAACGGCGGCTGCGCCGGTACCTGGCCATCCGACGAGGGCACGATCCTGTCCAAGGTGCAGGGCCTGCGCGCACTGGGCGGTGACGTGATCATCTCGAGCGGCGGCTGGAATGCGAACGATCTGGCGCGCCGCTGCAGCGATGCCGCCAGTCTTGCCGCGGTCTATCAGGCGCAGCTCGACAAGTTCGGCGTCGACCATCTCGACCTCGATCCGGAAGCGGGCGACGTCTACAACAACCTCGAGCCGGCCATCGTCGACCGCCGCAGCGCCGCCTTGAAGATCCTCCAGGACAGCTTCAAGGCCAGGGGCAAGACGCTGACGGTGTCGTTCACGCTCGGTGTTCATCCGGTGACCGGCTTCGCTTCGGCCGACCTGTACGTGCTGCAGTCGGCCAAGAATGCCGGCGTCGAAGTCGCCATCGTCAATCCGATGATCATGGACTACTACGACGGCGTCTCGGGCAACCAGATGGGCGCGCGCTCGGTGTCGGCACTGCAGGGCGTGTTCTCGCAGCTCAAGACGCTGTGGCCGGGCAAGACCGATGCGCAGTACTGGGCGATGATCGGGGCGACGGCGATGATCGGTCAGAACGACAACCCGACCGAGGTCTTCACGCTGGCCGATGCGCAACTGGTGCGCGACTTTGCCGTACAGCAGGGCATGGGCCGGCTGGCGTTCTGGTCGCTCGGCCGTGACAACGGCAACTGCGCCGGCAACACCGCAGCGAACTGGCAGTGCAGCGGCATCGTGCAGCAGCAGTGGGACTTCAGCAGGATCTTCGGCAACTTCTAAGCCGGGCATTCACTGACCAGCCGGGGCCTGCGGGCCCCGGTTTTTTTTAACTGTTGGCACCGTCCGCGCATCGGCGATAATTGCGCTTTCGCGGAGCCATCATGACCATTTCCAGCCCCGGCGTCCGGACCGACGTCGACCTCAGTCCGTTCAACACGCTGCGTCTGCCGGCGCGTGCCAGCCGGCTGCTGACGATCGCCGATCCGGCGCAGCTGGCCGGGATCGCGGGTGACGCGCCGCTGGCGGCAATGCCCAAACACGTGCTCGGTGGCGGCAGCAATCTGGTGCTGCCCGATGTCGTCGACGGCCTGGTCCTGCAGGTCGGCATCAAGGGTCGTCGCGTGCTCGCCGAGGACGGCGATGCGGTCTACGTCGCCGCCGGCGCCGGCGAGGTCTGGCACGACTTCGTGATGTGGACGCTGGCGCAGGGCTGGGGCGGACTCGAAAACCTGGCGCTGATTCCGGGGACCGTCGGCGCCGCGCCGGTGCAGAACATCGGTGCCTACGGCGTCGAGGTCAAGGACTCCCTGGTCGAACTGACGGCCTACCGGCTCGACGACGGCAGTGCGAGGGTGTTCACGCATGCCGATTGCCGTTTCGCCTACCGCGACAGCGTGTTCAAGCAGGAAGAGGCCGGGCGCTGGCTGATCGGCGAGGTGGTGTTCAAACTGAGCAAGGCTGCGGCGCTGCATACCGGCTATGGCGACATCGAAGCCGAGCTGGCCGGTGCCGGTCTGCCGCGCACGCCGGCCGGCGTGGCGCAGGCGGTGATCAACGTCCGTCAGCGCAAGCTGCCCGACCCGGCCGTGATCGGCAATGCCGGCAGCTTTTTCAAGAACCCGGTCGTCCCGGCGGTGCTGCGCGATGCACTCGTCGCCGCGCATCCGAAGCTGGTGTCGTATCCGATGCCGGATGGGTGCTACAAGCTGGCCGCCGGCTGGCTGATCGAGCAGGCCGGCTGGAAGGGGCGCTGCCTCGGCCCGGTCGGCATGTACGAGAAGCAGGCGCTGGTCCTGGTCAACCACGGCGGCGCGCAACGTGCCGATGTGGCTGCGCTGACCGCCGCGGTCCAGTCCGGCGTCCGGGCCTGCTTCGGTGTGCTGATCGAGTCCGAACCCGTCTGGTGGTAGGCAGCGATCAGCGCTGCGGCGTTGCCGAGCGCAGCGCGCCGCTGTCGTACCAGTAGTCGGCCGAACGGACCCGTCCCGAGCGCCGGTCCAGCGAGCACTGGTAGCGCAGGTCGCGTTCGTCGTTGCGGTTGCGCGCTTCGCCGCTGCCGAACACACGGACCTCGTTGCCGTTGCGGTCGAGCTGCGGCTGGCCACGGAAGCGCAGCTTGCCGTCGCCGTAGTTGCGGCGCGCAAACTCGTCCTGCACCGCGTTCTGGCAACGCTTGACCACCTTGTTGTTGTCGTAGCCGTCGTCATCACCGGACCAGCGATCGTCGCGCCAGCGGATGTCGACGATGTAGAGCGCGTTGCTCGAACGCGGGTCGAACAGCTCGATCTGCGCCGGGCGGCGGCCGCTGGGCGGATCGGCGCGGGTCAGGTGGCCGCGGCCGCTGCGCAGTTCGACCCGGAAGTCCTTGGGATTGTCCGGCAGCGGGCCCGAGCAGTTCACCTGGCCGAGCGGGAAGTGCTCGCCGCCGAGCGTGCGCACGCGGACGTCGTTGCCGCGCAGTTCGAGCACTACTCGGTCATCGACGCGCTGGCGGATTTCGCAATGGCCTTCGCCGCGTCCGCCGCTGCTCCAGTAGCGGGCGCTGTCATCGTCGGCTGCGGCAAATGGGCTGGCGATCAGGCCAAGCAGCGCTACCGGGGCGAGCCATCGTTTCATGCGTGTTTCTCCTGTCATCATATCGACCGAGCTTAAGTGGCCCGGTCCGGCGATGACAAGAGAACCCGTTCACACTCCACCCAGTGCCGCGAGCAGTTTGCCGTGCACGCCGCCGAAGCCGCCGTTGCTCATCACCAGCACCTGATCGCCGGGGCGGGCGGTCTGCGCGACGGCCGCAACCAGCGCATCGAGGTCGGTGAAGGTCTGCGCCTTGCCGCCAAGGGGCGCCATCGCTTCGGCCGGATCCCAGCCGAGGTTGGCGTTGTAGCAGAACACCGCATCGGCGTCGGCCACCGAGCCGGGCAGGGCGGCCTTCATGGTGCCGAGCTTCATCGTGTTCGAGCGCGGTTCGAGTACCGCCAGAATCCGCGCCTTGCCGACCTTGTGGCGCAAGCCGGCGATGGTGGTCGCGATTGCGGTCGGATGGTGGGCGAAATCGTCGTAGACGGTGACGCCGCCGGCTTCGCCCTTGATTTCCATCCGCCGTTTGACGTTCCGGAATCGCGACAGCGCATCGATCGCCACATCGGGCGTGACGCCGACATGGCGGGCGGCGGCGATGGCCGCGAGGGCGTTCAGCGCATTGTGTTCGCCGAGCAGCGGCCAGACCAGCCGGCCCTGCGGTTCGCCGTTCAGCAGCACCTCGAAACCGTCGGCGTGGACGGTGCCGATCGCCCAG
Organism: Jeongeupia naejangsanensis; assembly: GCF_016865585.1. Classification (GTDB taxonomy): domain Bacteria; phylum Pseudomonadota; class Gammaproteobacteria; order Burkholderiales; family Chitinibacteraceae; genus Jeongeupia; species Jeongeupia naejangsanensis. Next base: position 3,480 of record NZ_JAESND010000009.1, read on the forward strand.
CCGGCCTCGGTGCCGAAGCGCTCCGCCGGTGTCCAGCAGCCGCGTTCGAGCACGCGGTCGAGGCTGGCCTCGCGGCCGTTGACGACCAGCCGGCCATTGCCGGGCACGGTGCGCACCAGATGGTGGAACTGCGTTTCGATCGCGGCAAGATCGGCGAAGATGTCGGCGTGATCGAACTCGAGATTGTTGAGGATCGCCGTGCGCGGCCGGTAGTGGACGAACTTGCTGCGCTTGTCGAAAAACGCTGTGTCATATTCGTCTGCTTCAATGACGAAGAACGGCGAGGTGCTGGCCGGATCCTGCGCCGGCTTGCCCGGCAGCCGGGCCGAGATGCCGAAGTTTTCCGGCACGCCGCCGACGAGGAAGCCCGGGGCGAGCCCGGCGTCCTCGAGTATCCACGCCAGCATGCCGCTGGTCGTGGTCTTGCCGTGGGTGCCGGCGACGGCGAGCACCCACTTGTCGGCAAGGATATGGTCACGCAGCCACTCCGGGCCGCTGGTGTAGGGCAGGCCGGCGTCGAGGATGGCCTCCATCAACGGGTTGCCGCGCTTGACGACGTTGCCGACGACGTAGAGGTCGGCACCGATCGTCAGCTGCGATGCGTCCCAGCCTTCGATCAGCTCGATGCCGAGTGCTTCGAGCTGGGTCGACATCGGCGGGTAGACGCCGGCATCGCAACCGGTAACGGTGTGGCCGGCGGCGCGGGCCAGCGCCGCAACGCCCCCCATGAAGGTGCCGCAGATGCCCAGGATGTGAATATGCATGAAAAGCCCTTTGGGTATTGACGGATGGTGCGGCTTGATGCGCTTCGCGTACAATTCCGTCGCCCACTTGAACAAAAAAAGCCAAAAAGAACATGAGCATAACGCCGCCGGATAACCCGGTCGAAGTTGCCCGAATTGCATTGAAGCGCCTGTCCGAGCGCGGCTTGCCGCCGACGCCGGACAACTATGCGCAATTCTACAACGCGATCGTCACGATCAAGTCGCCGCAGACCAAGGCGCCGGAAGAATTGCAGCAGGCGTGGCAGGTGTTGTGCCAGGTCGACGAGGCGGTGGGCGAGGCGAGCGAGGCGATGCAGCAGCTGATCGACACGCTGGACAGCGAGCGTGGCGCGATGCTGGTCAGCCTGGGGCGGCTGCAGCATGCACGCGATGCCCATGCGGCGCGGCGGGCCAGTGTCGAGGAAACGCACAACACGCTCGCCGACCTGCTCGACAGCGTGATCACGTCGACGAATTCGATCCATTCGACCGTTTCGGCGTCGCACAGCGATCTGCAGTCGATCCGCGATTCGGTCCGGCATATCGAAGAGGATCTGGCGTTCAATCGCCGGATGCTCGAGCAGGATGCGCTGACCGGGACGTTCAATCGCCAGGGGCTCGATCATCATCTGGCGCGCGAGGTGAAGGTGGCGCTGCGCAATGGCGGTCGCCTGACCGCGGTGATCTTCGATCTCGACGATTTCAAGCAGATCAACGACACGCACGGCCATCTGATCGGCGACCAGGTGCTGGTGCACGTCGCCAACCTGACCCGGGTGGTCCTGCGCGAGAACGATCTGCTGGTCCGTTATGGTGGTGAGGAGTTCCTGATTCTGCTGACCGATACCGACGTCAACGGCGCCAGCTACGTCATCGACCGGCTGCGTACCGTCGCCGGCCGGACGCCGTTCCTGCACAAGGGGCAGCGGATCGAGGTGAGCTTTTCGACCGGGATCGCCCAGCTGCGTCCCGATGAGAACGGCCGGGCGCTGCTGCTGCGCGCCGACGAGGCGCTGTACCGCGCCAAGAATACCGGCAAGAGCCGCACCGAGATCGCGCCGGCCTGACTCGATGTCGTGACGCCGCAAACCGGCCGGCAAAGTCCAAACCGGGCGCTTGCCGCGCAGGTGACGCCGTGTGCGTGTTACAGCAGCGTACGTGCCCCGTTGCTGAGCACGAGCACCGCAAAATAAAGATACAGCACCGCCGAGACGAGGTGGCAGCCCTGGATGAAGCGGGGGCCGAGCGTGCGCCCGCCATGATGGGCCGTCATGACGATGAAGCTGCTCCACGCCAGCCCGCCGGCGAAAAATCCGCAGAGGAAACGCGCGGCCGAACCGGCGCTGCCGTCGGTGGCATTGGCGATCAGCGCACCGCCGACGGCGGCGAACCACAGGATCGACGACGGTGACGCCAGCGCGAGCATCAGGCCGCGATTGAACAGCTGGCGCGGGTGCGGTCTGGATGCGGCATCGGTCGACTGCGAGGGTTGCTTGGCCGAGCGCCACGCTTCGCGCGCCATCTTCACCGCAAGCCACAGCAGCAGCGTGCCGCCGACCAGCCAAGTGATCCACTGCACGGCCTTGAACTGCAGCAGGATGCTCATGCCGACCAGCGACAGGACAGCGTAGACCAGATCGCCGAAGCACGAGCCCAGGCCGACGAGCAGCCCGGAGCGCCGGCCGTGCTTGAGGCTTGAATCGATCATCGCCACGTTGACGATGCCGATGTCGAGGCAAAGGGAGAGCGAGAGCAGAAAGCCGGTGATGAAGACGTCCATATCGCGAGTATATCGACGTCCTCGACACCGTGTCAGGCTTAGCGGCCGCCCATGCCACCGCTCATTCCGCCGCCGGAGTTGCTGCCGGGACCGGCGTGCTTTTGCAGCCAGTTGCTCTGGGCCAGACCGCTGCCGTGGTCCGAGTCTTCGTCAGCCGCCCAGGCGATCGTGCCGAGGCCGAGGGTCAGTGCAAGTGCTGCAGCGAGTGTCTTCAGGGTGCGCATGGTCGTTCTCCGAAGGGAACCGCCTTGCGGCGGCTGCCGCATTGCGTCCCTGTCACCACATACGGTCGGCATGCGGCATCGGATGCATCAGTTGCGCCAGAAAGCCGGCGTGAACAGCACCAGCACCGAAAAGACCTCGAGCCGGCCGAGCAGCATGGCCAGCGAGCACAGCCAGAGCTGGACGTCGTTGAGCACGCCGTAGTTCGACGCCGGGCCGATGACCCCGAGGCCGGGGCCGGCGTTGTTCAGGCAGGCCATGGCCGCCGAGAAACTCGACACGAAATCGAGGCCGGTCGCGAGCAGCGCGAACGTCAGCACCACCGCGCTCATGAAGTACAGGAAGATGAAGCCGAGCACGGCGAAGACCACCGGGTCGGGAATGCCCACGCCGTTGACGCGCAGCGGCCGCACCGCGTTCGGATGCAGCAGCGTGGTGAATTGCCGGCTGGCACCGCGGACGAGGATGATGGTGCGGATCATCTTGATGCCGCCGCCGGTCGACCCGGAGCACGCCGCGACGCCGGACAGGAACAGCATCCACAGCGGGACGAAGATCGGCCACTGGCCGTAGTCGGTGCTGGCGTAACCGCTGCCGGTCGAGATCGACACCAGGTTGAACAGCACCATGCGCAGGCTGGTCAGGTAATCGCCATAGGTATGCTGCCAGACGAGGTAGCCGGCGAGGCCGAGCGTGCTGAAACCCAGCAGCAGCACCATCGCCTTGAACTCCGAGTCGCGCCAGTAGCTTTTCAGGCTGCGGTTGGTCAGCGCGAGATAGTGGGTGGCGAAGTTGGTCGCGGCGATCAGCATGAAGCCGATCAGGATGGCCTCGACGACCGGCGAGTCGAACTGGCCTACGCTGTTGTCGTAGGTCGAGAAGCCGCCGAGGCTCATTGCCGACAATGCGTGGCAGACCGCGTCGAACCAGCGCATGCCGCCGACGTAACGGAGCATCAGCGCGCAGGCCAGCGTCAGCGCCGCATAGATCAGCCACAGGTTGCGCGCGGTCTCGCGGATGCGCGGGGTGAGCTTGGCGTCCTTGATCGGCCCGGGCGTTTCGGCCTTGAACAGCTGCATGCCGCCGACGCCGAGCATCGGCAGGATCGCGACCGCGAGCACGATGATCCCGAGGCCGCCGATCCAGTTGAGCTGGTGGCGCCACAGGTTGATCGACGGCGGAAGGTGTTCGAGCCCGGACAGTGCGGTGGCGCCGGTCGTCGTCAGTGCCGACAGCGCCTCGAAATAGGCGACCGAGAGCCGGATGTCCGGCATCTGGAAAATCATCGGTACCATCGCCACGGCAGGCAGCAGCGTCCACAAGCCGACGACGAGGACAAAGCCGTCGCGCACCTTCAGCTCGCGGTGGAAGCGCCGGGTCAGGGCGATGGTGATCAGGCTCAGCGTCGTCAGCCCGGCCAGCGCGTCGATGAAGTGCCACAGTGCGGCATCGTCGAAATACAGCGATGCGGCAATCGGCACCAGCATCGTGAACGAGAACAGCAGCGCGACCTTGGCCAGCACGTTGACGACCGGCAGCACGCGCAGCGCCGCCGAAATGCCGGCCGGCAGCGCCATCAGCGCCGGGCCCTGTGCGGTCCGGCGGCGCATCAGAGGAACCCCAGCTTGACGGCAAACAGCTGCTCGACTTCACGGATGCCGCGCTTCTTGTCGACGAAGACGATCACGTGGTCCTCGGCTTCAATCATCGTGTCGTGGTGGGCCATCAGCACTTCGTCGCCCCGGATCAGCGCGGCGATGTACAGCCCGGCGGGCAGGTTCAGCTCCTCGATACGCCGGCCGACGACGCGCGACGTGGCGCGCTTGCCGTGGGCGATGATTTCCAGCGCTTCGGCCGCGCCACGGCGCAGGCTGTGTACCGAGACGATGTCGCCGCGCCGGACGCGTGCCAGCAGCGAGCCGATCGTCGCCTGCGCCGGCGACAGCGCGACGTCGATCCGGCTGCCCTGCAGCAGGCCGACGTAGCGCGAGCGGTTGATGATGGCGATGACCTTGCGCGCGCCCATCTGCTTGGCCAGCAGGCCGGACATGATGTTGTCCTCGTCGTCGCTGGTCAGCGCCAGATAGAGGTCGGTCCGGTCGATCTGCTCGGCGTCGAACAGCGTCTCGTCGGTCGCATCCCCGGCGAGCACCAGCGTCTTCGGCAAGGCCTCGGCGAGCCAGGCGGCCCGTTCGCGATTCGATTCGATCAGCTTGATCTGGTAGTCGTCCTGCAGCGATTGCGCCAGCCGGAAGCCGACGTTGCCGCCACCGGCGATCATGATCCGCCGGATCTTGCGTTCCTCGCCGTGCAGTTCCCGGATCACCTTGCGCATGTGCTTGCCGGCAGCGAGCACGAAGACTTCGTCGCCGACTTCGAGCACGCTGTCGCCGTCCGGGCGGATGTAGCGGTTGCGACGGTAGATGCCGACGGCGCGGCTGTCGACGTTCGGCAGCCGCTGGCACAGGCTCGACAGCGTCTTGCCCTGCATCGGCGCATCGGCCTCGACCCGGACGACGACCATCTGCGCCTTGCCGTCGGCGAAGTCGAGGACCTGCAGCGCTTCGGGCGTTTCGACCAGGCTGACCAGATAGTCGGTAACGATCTGCGCCGGGGTGATCACGTGGTCGATGGCGAAGTTGCCGTGATCGAACAGCTCGGGCCGGGCAAGAATGTCCGGATTGCGCACCCGGCCGAGCCGGGTGGGAACGTTGAAGAGCTCGTGGGCAATCTTGCACGCGACCATGTTGACCTCGTCACTCGGCGTCACCGCGAGCAACAGGTCGGCATCGCGTGCGCCGGCGGCCTCGAGCACTGCCGGGCTGGCGGCATTGCCGACCAGGGTGCGCAGGTCGAGCCGGTCCTGCAGCCCCTTCAGGTTGGCGGCATGCTCGTCGACGATGGTGACGTGATAGTGCTCCTGCACCAGCTGTTCGGCGACCGACGCGCCGACACGACCGGCGCCGAGGATGAGGATGTTCGACACGTTCTTCCTTGGGCTGAAATGCCAAACGCAGCCGCGAGCGGCTGCGTTCAGTGTAGTGCGTACTGCGCCGGGCTCAGCTCTCGCTGACCGGCCGGTTCTTCTTCGGCATCTGGATGCCGAGCGACTTGAGCTTGCGGTACAGGTGCGTCCGCTCGAGGCCGATCTTCTCGGCGACGCGGCTCATGTTGCCGCCGGACAGCTCGATATGGCGCTCCAGATAATACTTCTCGAACTGGTCGCGTGCCTCGCGCAGGGGCAGGGCGAGGTCGAGCATCGGCAGCGGTGGCGGTGCTGCTTGCGGCAGGGTCACGATGCTTTCGCCGCCCGGCGCGAACTGCGACAGGATGCGCGAGACCGGCGTGATGTCGATATCGCCGTCGCGGCTGGTCAGTGCCAGGCTCTTGACGACGTTGGCGAGCTCGTCGAGGTTGCCCGGCCATTCCTGTTGCGCCAGCAGCTGCAGTGCAGCCTGGCTGAAACGGCGCGGACCGAGCTTGTTGACGGCCACCGTTTCGGCCAGCAGATTTTCTGCCAGCCGGGCGATGTCCTCGCGATGATCCTTGAGACGCGGGACCGGCACGATCAGTTGCGACAGCGCGTTCAGCAGCTCCGGATCAAGCTGGCCGGCGAGCTGGTCGAGCGGCTTGCTCGACGCCGAGACAAGGCGGACCTTCTGCTTCTCGAGCTTGCCGAGCAGCGTGCGCAAGCCGGCTTGTGCGCGGCGGTCGAGGTAGGCGATGTCGCGCAGGAACAGCGTGCCGCCGGTCGCCTTGTTGACGAGTTCGAGCGGCGCAACGGCGATGTCTTCGTTCGACAGCGGTGCGACGAAAGGCTGGTTCGGTGCGGCGAGGTAGCGGGCGCAGATCTCGAAACCGACGCCCGGCGCGCCGACCAGCAGCACCGGCGAGGCCTGGCTGCGGGCGGTATCGAGCACGCGGTTCAGCTCGCGCACGACGTCGGCTTCGCCAAGGCGGGCTAGCGTCGGCAGCGGCTTGGCGGCTTCGACCGGTTGCGACAGCGCGCGCTTGACCGTCGCGAGCAGTTTTTGCAGGCCGATCGGCTTCTCGAGAAAATCGAGTGCGCCGATCCGGGTGGCTTCGACCGCCGTATCGATGGTTGCGTGTCCCGACATCATGACGACCGGCATCGTCAGCTGGCCGTTGCGCGCCCATTCCTTCAGCAGCGTCACACCGTCGGTATCCGGCATCCAGATATCGAGCAGCACCAGTCGCGGTTGGGCCTGATTGCGAAGCTTGCGCGCCGCTTCGGCGTTTTCCGCTACAGCAACGCTGTAGCCTTCGTCCTGCAGAATCTCGGACAAGAGTTCGCGAATGCCAACCTCGTCGTCGACGACCAAAATATCCTGACTACCCACTTGTTTCCTCCGTGAGCGGCAGTTCGATCCTGACGAACGCGCCGCCGCTGTCGCGGTTTCCGGCCGTGATCCGGCCGTGATGCTCTTCGATGAGCTTCTTGACGATGGCCAATCCGAGCCCCGTGCCCTTTTGCTTGGTGGTCACGTAGGGTTCGAAAATCCGCGGCAGCAAATCGCCGGGGAAGCCTGAACCGCTGTCTTCTACTATCAAGCGAACAAATTTATCGGCTTTTTCCGTTTTCACGCAAATTTGCCGGACTTCGCTGGCCTCGATCGCATCCTGCGCGTTCTGCAGCAAGTTGTGGATGACCTGGCGCAACTGCGTCGCATCACCCATGACGAACATCGGCTCGTGGGCGTTGTCGATCCGGGTGACCGGCGCTGCCTCGTACAGTACCAGCACTTCGGCCAGCAGCTGCTGCAAGTCCAGACTTTTTTTCTTGCCGGTCGGTTTGCGGGCGTAATCGCGGAAGGCGTCGACCATCTGCTTGAGGGCGGCGACCTGCTTGACGATGGTCTGTGTATTCTTTGATAGCAGCTCGGCGCCAGCGGCGTCGAGTTTATCGGCCAGCTTGAACTCCATCCGTTCGGCGGCGAGCTGGATCGGGGTCAGCGGATTCTTGATTTCATGCGCCAGGCGGCGGGCGACTTCGCCCCAGGCCGCATCGCGCTGCGCCGACAGCAGTTCGGTGATGTCGTCGAAGACGACCAGATAGCCGCTGTCCTCGTCGCCGAGCATCAGGTGGGTACCGCGCAGGTTTAGCACGCGCTTTTGTTCGGCGATTTCGACCTGACGCTGCCAGTGTTCGTCGTCGCTGGCGAAACCGCGGGCAACTTCGTCGCAGAGGCCGGTCAGCGCCGGATAGCAGACCGGCCATTCGGGCAGGGGGAGCGCACTGACGCGGGCCGGATCGACACCGAGGATGCGCAGGGCGCTCTGGTTGTTCGACGCCAGTCGCCAGTCGCGGTCGAACGACAGCACGCCGGCCGAGAGCGAGCCGAGGATGCCCTCGAGATAGACCTTGCCGGCCGCCTGGGCCGCTTCCTGTTTCTCGAGCGACGTACGTGCTTCGGCCAGCTGCCGGGTCATCCGGTTGAACGAGTGGGTGAGGATGCCGAGCTCGTCGCGGCTGATCACCGGCTGGCGCCGGCTCAGGTCGCCCGAGGCGACGGCACGGGTCGCTTCGGCCAGAACCGACAGTGGTGCGGAAAGCTTGTCGGACAGATACATGGCCAGCGCCAGTGCGCCGAGTAGCGCCATCAGCAGTGCCAGCGTCAGGGTCAGGCTGAAAATCAGTTTTAGCCCCTGTCGGGCTTGCGACAACTGCTTGTAGTCGGCGCGCACCGTTTCGACCAGTTCGGCGTCGTCGGCCAGCTGTTTGGGCACGGGCTGCATCAGTTGCAGTACACGGGCGCGTTCGCCGAATCCTGACCCGTGCATCGCGACCAGCGTGCGCATCATCAGTCCCTGATCGGCGGTGGATTCGATCTGCCGGACGGGTTCGCGCAAGGCCCGCCGTAGCAGCGAGCGTTCGGGCAGATTGGGGAAGAGCCCGGCGTTTTCGTTGCCGATGTGCGCGACGGTGTTGCCCTGTTCGTCGAACAGCGAGATTTCCTGAACGCCAACCTGTTCGCGCAGCCGGGTCAGCCGGGAAAACAGCTCCGAACCGGTTTCGTCATGGACGTCGAGCGAAATGACCCGGGCCTTGCGGACAAGGTCGGTCAGTTGATAGTCGATCGCGTTGTGGCCGAGATTGAGGCCGCGGTCGAGCGCATTGTCGACGCGAACGTTGAACCAGTTCTCGATCGAACGGTTGAGAAATTGCACCGACAGCGTGTACACCAAGGTGCCCGGCAGCACAGCGACCAGAGAGAACGACAGCACCAGCCGCAGCGTCAGCCGCGAGCCGAATACCTTGGCGCGGACGCGCTTGATCAGCTGCCACAGCCGCGCGCCGACGACGATGATCAGGCCGAACAGCAGGATGCCGTTCAGCGTCAGCAGTTCGGAGTAGTACTGCGAGAATGCCGAGGTATTGCCCGATGCCGTCGCCAGCAGGAAAACCAGAATCGTCGCGATCGACGCGAGAATCAGCAGCAACCGCCTCATTCACGTGCCTCGTCGCGGCTCGGTACGATGTCGACCCAAGCCGATTCGAGCTTCCAGTCGTTCTGGCCCAGCGTCGACAGCTGGAAGGGCTTGGGCATCTGCGACAGGTCGAGCCGCAATCTGACCTTGCCGGCAAAATCGGCCTTGTCTTCGGCAATGCTGCTGCCGGCGAGCACGCTCCAGCCACGAACGACGCCGAGCGCGGCCAGCGCATCGTCGAGCGAGGCAAAGCTGCGGTAGAAGCTGCCGAGGTGCAAACGGTACTGGCGCGAGATCGCGTGATAGGAAAGCCGGTAGCCGAGTTCGGCGGTCGGCGAAAACCAGTCGGCGACCTGACGGTACATCGCGTAGCCGCGCGGCCGCGTCAGCTGGAATTCGTAAACGAAGGGCAGCGAAACGCCGTTGGCAAGGGCGTTTTCGAGTGTGGGATTCAGGGTCACGACAAACCGGGCCGACAGTTCGACCCGGTTGCTGGCGTAGCTGGCGCCAGCCGATTGCGCGCGGATGCCGTCGCCGAATGCGACGCTGGCCGCGAGCCACAGCAGTAGCGCGAAGACGGCATTAAGGACGTTTGCGGAAAAGCGCGTAGTAGAAGCCATCGTGCTCGGGGGTCGGCAACAGCTGGCCATCGACGGGAAGGCCTTCGCTCAGCGGCAGTCGCTCGGCATCCGGATGCCGAGCCGCAAAGGCGTCGGCCTGTGCGCTGTTCTCGGCCGGGAAAATCGAGCAAGTAGCGTAGACCAGTTTGCCGCCGGGTGCCAAGAGCGGCCAGAGTGCATCGAGCATCTGCCGCTGTTGTTGCGAAAAAGTGACAAAATCGTTGTATCGGCGCAACCACTTAATATCGGGGTGGCGACGGGCGACACCGGTGGCCGAGCAGGGGACGTCGGCGAGGATGCGGTCGAACGGCTTGCCGTCCCACCAGATCTTCGGTACGGCCGCGTCGCCGGCCCTGAGCGCCGCCTTGAGGCCGAGGCGCTTGAGGTTGTCGTCGACGCGCGCCAGTCGCTGGCCGTCGACGTCGATCGCCATCAGGTCGAGGTCGGCAAGTTCGAGCAGGTGCCCGGTCTTGCCGCCCGGTGCCGCGCACGCATCGAGCACGCGCATGCCGGGCTGTGCGTCGAGCAAGCGCGCGGCATGTTGTGCCCCCCAGTCCTGTACCGACACGCGGCCGTCGAAAAAGCCGGGCAGCTTGTCGACGCCAACCGGGTGCGCGAGCAGGATGGCCGTGTCGTCAAGTGCGCGGGCCTGGATGTCGACGGCGGCGAGTTCGGCCAGATAGCCATCGACCGTGCCTTGGCGACGATTGACGCGCAAGGTCATCGGCGGGTGCTGGTTGGATTGCTCCAGTACGCTGCGCCATGCGCTCGGGTAAGCCTTGCGCATTGCCGCGATCCACCAGTCCGGGTGCGACCAGTGACCGGCGTCGGTGCGGCGTGCTTCCTTGACCAGTTCGTCGCGCCGGCGCAGGAAGTTGCGCAGGATGGCGTTGACGAGGCCTTTGCCCTGACCGGTTCCGGTATGCGCAGCGACCTTCACCGCGTGATCGACGACGGTATACGGGGCCGCACGGGTGAAGTTGAGCTGGTAGATGCCGACCAGCAGCAGGGCGCGCAGCTCCATTTCATGCACCGGCTTGGACAGCAGCGTGTCGAGCATGGTGTTGAGCAGGCCAAGCTGGCGCAGTGCGCCGTAACACACGTCCTGGATGGCGCCGCGCTGTTGCGGCTTGAGTTCGGGGTCGGCACGCCAGACTTCGGCAAGTGCGTCGGTCAGCGTCTTGCCGCCCATGACGGCGGACAGGATGCGGGTGGCGTGTTTCTGGGTGGCGTACATATCGGGTTCCGCTATGGGGTGCGCCGGAAAACGGACTGAATGCGCCGCCGCGTCATCGGCGGCTGGCGTCGGTCGCGCAACCCGGCGTGGAGTATCAGTACGGCAACTGGCCGCGTGCCATCGCGCTGAGCCGCGCAACGCGGTCCGCGGTTTGCGGGTGGGTGCGGAACAGGTCGGACAGGCCGCCGCCGGTGAGCGGATTCATGATCATCATCTGCGCGGTTTCCGGGTGCGCTTCGGCGGCGTGCATCGGAATGCCGCGGGCGTAGGCTTCGATCTTCTGCAAGGCGTCGGCCAGCGCCTGCGGGTCGCCGCTGATGCGGGCGCCACCGGCGTCGGCGGCGAATTCGCGCGAACGCGAGATCGCCATCTGGATCACGCTGGCCGCCAGCGGGGCGAGAATGGCCAGCAGGATGCCGACGATCGGGTTGATCGAACGGCCGTTTTCGTCGCGGCCGCCGAAGAACATCGCAAAGTTGGCCAGTGCCGAGATCGCGCCGGCCATCGTTGCCGAGATCGTCGAGATCAGGATGTCGCGGTGCTGGACGTGCGCCAGTTCATGCGCCATCACGCCGCGCAGCTCGCGGTACGACAGTACGCGCATGATGCCGGTGGTCGCGGCGACGGCGGCATTTTCCGGGTTGCGGCCGGTCGCGAAGGCGTTCGGCTGGTCTTCGTCGATCACGTAGACCTTGGGCATCGGCAGGCCGGCGCGCTGCGCCAGCTCCTGCACCATGCCGTAGAGCTCCGGCGCAGTCCGGGCGTCGACCTGATGGGCGTTGTACATCTTCAGCACCATCTTGTCGGAGTTCCAGTAGGCGAACACGTTCATCGCGCCGCCGAACAGCAGCGCCATCATCATGCCGCTCTTGCCGCCGATGAGGCCGCCGATGAAAACAAACAGCGCCATGATGGCGGCCATCAGGATGGTCGTCTTGAGCCAATTGTTCATATCGTGAAGTCTCGCAAAGGTAAGAGGCGTGGTGACGGGCAGTACGGTGCGGCTGTACTGCCCTGCTGCAGATGTGATTGCGGCGGCGGCGGAAAATTCAATCGCCGAGCACGATTCCTGCCGACAGCGGGCGGCCGGCGAGAAAGGCCGCGGCGTCGAGGCGTTTGCCGCCGGCGAGCTGCAGCGTCGTCAACGCCAGTGCGCCCGTGCCGCAGGCGACGACGATGCCGTGGCGGTCGGCCGACAACAGGGTGCCGGCGGCGCCTCGGGCGTCGACCGGGTGTGCGGCCCAGATTTTCAGCGCCGCGCCTTCGAGCGTCGTCTGTGCCGACGGGAAGGGATTGAACGCGCGGATCATCCGGTCGAGCTCGGTTGCAGGGCGTTGCCAGTCGATGCGCGATTCGTCCTTTTGCAGCTTCTCGGCGTAGGTGACGCCGTCTTGCGGCTGTACCCGGCGCGCGGCCTGCAGCGCCGGCAGGTCGGCCAGAGCGGCGACGATGGCATCGGCGCCTTGCACGGCCAGCTTGTCGTGCAGGGTATGTGCGTTGTCGTCGGCGGCGATCGGCGTCACGTGGATGCTGAGCATGTCGCCGGTATCGAGTCCGGCGTCCATCTGCATGATGGTGATGCCGGTTTCGGCGTCGCCAGCGAGGATGGCGCGCTGGATCGGTGCCGCGCCGCGCCAGCGCGGCAGCAGCGAGGCATGGATGTTCAGACAGCCGAGTCGCGGCAGGTCGAGCACCGCCTGCGGCAGGATCAGCCCGTAGGCCGCGACGACCATCACGTCGATGTCGAGGTCCTGCAGCGGCGTCTGCTGTTCCGGCGTGCGCAGCTTTTCCGGCTGGTAGACGGGCAGGCCGTGGTCAAGTGCGACCTGCTTCACCGGCGACGGTGTGAGTTTCATGCCCCGGCCGGACGGGCGGTCCGCCCGGGTCAGCACCATTACGACCTCGTGGCCGGCGGCGATCAATGCGCGCAGTGCGCTGGCGGCAAAGTCCGGCGTACCGGCAAAAACGATCTTCATTCGACCCCGTTACAGCGTCTTGCGCTGGTTTTTTTTCAGTTTCTGGATAATGCGGTCGAGCTTGAGCCGGGAAAGCTTTTCGACGAAAACCTTCCCGTTCAGGTGATCGAGTTCGTGCTGGACGCAAATCGCCAGCAGCTCGTCGGCGTCGAATTCGAATTGCTCGCCATTCACGCGCTGGGCCCGGACCTTGATGCGTTCGGCGCGTTCGACTTCCTCGTAAATGCCGGGAACCGACAGGCAACCTTCCTCGTAGCGCGTCTTGCCGTCCATCTCGGTGATTTCCGGGTTGATCAGCACCAGCAATTCGTCCTTGGTTTCGGACAGGTCGATGACGACGATGCGCTTGTGCACGTCGACCTGCGTCGCGGCTAGGCCGATGCCCGGTGCGGCATACATGGTCTCCGCCATATCGGCGACGAACTGTTGCAAATGTTCGTCAAAAACAGTGACCGGTTTGGCGACGGTATGCAGTCGTTCATCCGGGTAGTGCAGAATATTCAGAATGGCCATGATTGCTTGCGGCTGAAAAAGTTTGTATGCAGAATCGGAATCGGTTTGGCTTTCAGGGCTTATCGCCCGGCATTACATATCGCTTAATAAAGAATCCGGAATCGGATTCAAACTAAACAGAGACGAGCGCCACCATGCGTAAAACGATTATATCGCTTCTTTTGGCCTTGGGCGCCGGCATTGGTTCAGTACAGGCCGATACGCTGGCGCTGCAGCAGGACGCACCGGAGCGTTATGTGGTGGTCAAGGGCGATACGCTGTGGGGCATTTCCGGCCATTTTCTCAAGCAACCGTGGCGCTGGCCTGAAATCTGGAAGCTGAACAAGGATGAAATCAAGAATCCGCACTGGATTTACCCCGGTGACGTGGTCATCCTCGACCGTTCCGGCGATACGCCGCGGCTGAAGCTGCTCAAGTCCGACAAGGTCGCCAATCGCGGCGTGGTCAAGGTCGGACCGCGCGTGCGTTCGACCCCGATCGACGAAAACGGCGCCGCGCCAAGCATTCCGTATGCCGCGATCGAGCCGTTCCTGAACAAGCCGCTGGTGATCGAACCCGACGCGTTCAAGGCCGCGCCGCGTGTGGCTGCCGGCCCCGATTCGCGCGTGATGTTCGCCAACGGTGATCGTATTTATGCGGTCGACCTCCAGGGCGAGCCCGGCGATACCTGGCAGGCCTTCCGCCCCGGCCAGCCGCTGACCGACCCGGATGATCCGGACGGCAAGCGGGTGATCGGTTATCAGGTCGACTATCTTGGCGACGTGCGGATGGAGAAGGGCGGCGACGTTGCAACGCTGCGCGTCGTCAGCACGAAGGAAGAGATCGGCGTCGGCAGCCGGCTGATTCGCGCCAACGATGCACCGTTCATCAACTATGCGCCGCATGCACCTTTGCAGCCGCTGAACGGCCGCGTTGTGTCGGCCTACGGCGGTGTTGCCGAGGCGGGCCAGTACACGACGGTGGTCGTCAACCGCGGCAGCGAGGCCGGTGTCGATATCGGCACCGTACTGAATACCTACAAGCGCGAGCGACCGATCAAGAAGGAAAGCAGTGCCGAGCCGGATCGCGTCACGCCGCCGGAAAAAAGCGGCAACCTGTTCGTCTACCGCGTGTTTCCGAAGTTCAGCTACGGTCTGCTGCTCGACAGCACCTTGCCGGTCAATATCGGTGACGACGTGAAGTCGCCAAGCTGAATGATTGGATGAACCTGACGGCCGCGCATTGCGCGGCCGTTTCATTTCGGAGCAGCGATGGCTGAGACTGACCTAGTCGACTGGTTGCGATTTTCGACCGTGCCCGGCATCGGGCCGCGCCGGCAGCTGGCCCTGTTGCACGCATTCGGCGAGCCCGGCCTTGCGCTGGCAGCGAGCGAAGCCGCGCTGCGTGAGCACCTGCCGGAGAGTCTCGTTTCGGCCTGGAGGGCCGCCGCTGCAGCTCCATCGCCGCAGGTCGACGCCACACTGGCATGGTTGCAGACGCCGGCAACGGCGGTGATCACACTGGGCGATGCCAACTATCCCGCACGCCTGCTCGATCTGCCCGATCCGCCGGTACTGCTTTATCTGAAGGGTTGTGCCGCGCAGCTGCAAGGCACGATGCTGGGCGTCGTCGGCAGTCGGGGTGCCACGCCGCAGGGGATCGCCAATGCCAGAGCGTTTTCCGCCGCGCTGTCGGTGGCCGGGCTGGGCATTGTCAGCGGATTGGCCGCGGGGATCGATGCGGCCGCGCACGAGGGCGGTCTGGACGGGACGGGCGGCACGATCGCGATCGTCGGTACTGGGCTCGACCGCGTGTACCCGGCCGGCAACCGCGCGCTGGCACACCGGATTGCCGAGGCCGGCCTGCTGGTCTCGGAGTTTCCGCTCGGCGCACCGCCGAAGGCCGAACACTTCCCGCGCCGCAACCGGCTGATTGCGGCCTTGTCGCACGGTGTACTGGTGGTCGAGGCGGCGCTCGGCAGCGGATCGCTGATTACGGCCCGGCAGGCGGTCGAGCTGGGGCGCGAGGTGTTCGCCATTCCCGGTTCGATCCACTCTCCGCAATCGCGCGGCTGTCATCGTCTGATCAAAGACGGTGCCAAGCTGGTCGAGTCGGCCGACGACGTACTCGACGAACTCGACTGGCAGGCGCGGTTGCTGCCGCAGCAGCGTTCAATTACATCGCCGCCGCAGCGCGTCAGCCTGCCGCCGACGCCGACGTCCGAGGCCGGCGTCGACGACGTGGTGCTGAGTGCGCTCGGCCACGATCCGGCCGATCTCGACGCCCTGGTGGTACGAAGCGGCTTGACGGTCGAGCAGCTGTGCGCGATTCTGCTCGGCTTGGAATTGACCGGCCGGGTCGCGACGTTACCGGGTGGCCGCTACCAGCGGCTGGCTTGAATCGTGCGGCAGCGGCCCCAGATGGATTGCATGCTCGACGTTCTTGCCTACCTCTTTCAGCAGTACTACGACGCCGATGGCGAACCGGACATGCCGCAACTGGCGCGCCGTTTGTCAGGGGCGGGTTTCGACGACGAAGAGATTCGTGAAGCGCTGGCCTGGCTGTCCGAGCTGCCGCAGCTCGATGCCGGTGCCTACGCCGCGCTGTCGATCGACGGGCCACGGATGCTGCATCCGATCGAAGCCCACAAGCTGAGCGACGAGGCAATCGGCTACTGGCATTCGCTCGAAGCTTCGAAGGTCCTGTCGCCCGAAGAACGCGAGCTGGTGCTGGATCGCGTGTTGCGCGACGACGCCGGCGAAGTCGAGGCCGACCGACTCAAGCTGATCGTGCTGATGGTCGTCTGGCGCAAACGCGATGAACTGTCTAACCTCCTGATCGAGGAGATACTCTTCGGTCGCGACGGCGCGACGCTGCATTAAGCCTCGCTTGCCACCCCGGCACACCGGGTCTAATATCCGCCACTTTTTTGAGCATCGGCCGCCATGCCCGCCAATCTGTTGATCGTCGAGTCGCCCTCCAAGGCGAAGACGTTGCAAAAGTACCTCGGCAAGGATTTCCAGATCCTCGCCTCCTACGGTCACGTCCGCGGTCTGGTGCGCAAGGACGGCTCGGTCGACACCGAACACGACTTCAAGATGAAGTATCAGGTGATCGACAAGAACAAGAAGCACGTCGACGCGATCTGTGCGGCGGTGAAAGAGGCGGACAACGTCTACCTCGCATCCGACCCGGACCGCGAAGGCGAAGCAATCTCCTGGCACATCATGGAGATCCTCAAGGGCAAGAAGCTGCTGGATCCGGCCAAGACGTTCAAGCGGGTCGTGTTCCACGAAATCACCGAATCGGCGGTCAAGGCCGCGATCGAGCACCCGCGCGACATCGACAGCAACCTCGTCAACGCACAGCAGGCGCGCAGTGCGCTCGACTATCTGGTCGGCTTCAACCTGTCGCCGCTGTTGTGGCGCAAGGTCCGCTCGGGTCTGTCGGCCGGTCGCGTACAGAGCCCGGCACTGCGGCTGATCTGCGAGCGCGAGATCGAAATCCGCGCCTTCACCGCGCAGGAGTACTGGAGCATCCATCTCGACAGCCACAAAGGCCGGACCAAGTTCGGGGCACGGCTGTCGCAGTGGCAGGGCAAGAAGCTCGACCAGTTCGACATTCCGGACGAGGCCACGCAGGCCGACATCCTCAAGTCGCTCGACGGCGCCGAAGCACGTGTCGCCAAGGTCGAGAAGAAGAAGAAGTCACGCAGCCCGGCGGCGCCGTTCACGACCTCGACGCTGCAGCAGGAAGGCGTGCGCAAGCTCGGCATGACGACCGACCGCGTCATGCGTACCGCGCAGCAGCTGTACGAAGGTATCAACCTCGGCGGTGAAACCGTCGGTCTGATCACCTATATGCGTACCGACGCGGTGGCGCTGTCGAACGAGGCGCTGGAAGACATCCGCGGCTATATCGGCGACAACTTCGACAAGGACTACCTGCCGAAAGACGCCATCGTCTACAAGAACAAGTCCAAGAACGCCCAGGAAGCGCACGAGGCGGTGCGCCCGACGTCGATCGCGCGCACGCCCGACTCGGTCAAGGCCTTCCTCAGCGCCGACCAGTTCAAGCTCTACCAGATGATCTGGAAGCGCACGCTTGCGTGCCAGATGACGCCGGCCAAGTTCGACACCGTTGGCGTCGACATCGAAGTCGGCGCGCAGGCGGTGTTCCGTGCTTCGGGCCAGACCCTGGTGTTCCCGGGCTTCATCGCCGTGTATCAGGAAGACCAGGACGACGTCGAGGACGACGAGGACGAAGCCCGTCTGCCGGCGCTCGAAGAGGACGAAGCGCTGCCGGTCGACAAGGTCTTCGGCGAACAGCACTTCACCCAGCCGCCGCCGCGTTACTCCGAAGCGTCGCTGGTGAAGGCACTGGAAGAGTTCGGCATTGGCCGGCCGTCGACCTACGCGTCGATCATCAAGACCCTGAAGGATCGCGAATACGTCGATCTCGACAAGAAGCGCTTCATCCCCACCGATACCGGCGAAGTGGTCAACAAGTTCCTGACCGACCATTTCACCCAGTACGTCGATTACAACTTCACCGCCAAGCTCGAAGACCAGCTCGACGAAATCTCCAACGGCTCGCGCGAATGGGTGCCGGTGCTCGACGATTTCTGGAAGCGCTTCCACAGCACGGTCGAGGAAAAGCAGAGCCTGTCGCGCAAGGAAGTGACGCAGGAAGAGCTCGAGGAAGACTGCCCGAAGTGCGGCAACAAGCTGGCGATCCGGCTCGGCAAGCGCGGCCGCTTCATCGGTTGCACCACGTATCCTGAGTGCGACTACACCCGCAACCTCGGTGACGACGCCGATGCGGCGCCGGTCGAGCCCGAGGTCGTGCCGGACCGGACCTGCCCGAAGTGCGACAGCCCGCTGCACATCAAGATGGGCCGCTACGGCAAGTTCATCGGCTGCTCGGCCTATCCGAAGTGCAAGCACATCGAGCCGCTGGAGCCGCCGAAGGACACTGGCGTCGAATGCCCGTCCTGCCACAAGGGCACGCTGAAGGAAAAGAAGAGCCGCTACGGCAAGCTGTTCTATTCGTGCAGCACCTATCCGGACTGCACGTACGCGACCTGGGATCCGCCGATCGCCGAAGCCTGCCCGCAGTGCCAGTGGCCGGTACTGACGATCAAGACGACCAAGCGTCGTGGCGTCGAAAAGAAGTGCCCGCAAAAGGAATGCGGCTGGTCCGAAGTGATCGAGCCGCCGGCACCGAAGGAATGATGACGAACACCCGGCTACGGCCGGGTGTTTCAATGGACTCCCATGCCCCATTCCTCCGATTGGTTGCCCGCCGCCGCCTCGGCCGCTCCGGCACCGTTTGCCCGCCAACAAGCCTACTTTGACGCCTTCGATCGCGTCGTGGCCCAGTTCGCCGGCTTTGATGCGCCCGACCTCGACGCACTGGTCGAAGCCCTGGCCGACGCCAGCCTGGCGGATCTCGTCTGCCTGTACCGCTGCGATGGCGCGCGACTTCGTCTCGACGCGCGATGGCTGGCGCCGGGCGCCGGCCTGTCGCTCATTCCGCTGGGCAGGCTGCCGCTGAGCGAGCACCCGCTGCTTGCCGATACGCTTGCGGTCGGCATGTTGCTGCAGCGCTCGCTGCTCGAGTTGCCGATGCCCGAACAGATGCTGCTGGCCGGCATTGGCGCACGCCGCATCGTGACGCTGCCATTGCTCGATCGCGGCGAGCCGTTCGGTCTGCTGGCGTTTTTCGACGAGGACGAGGCTCGGGTCCGCAGTCACGATGAACTGACCTTGCTGACCATGCTCGGTCGGCAGCTGGCGCAGGGTATGGTGCGGCTCGATATCGACGCTGCACTGCGCGCCGAGCGCGACAGGCTGGCCGCGCTGGTCGGCGCGACCGACGACATGGTGTTCGAGGTGTCGGCCCAAGGGGCGATCATCCGGGCCTGGTCGGGTCATCCGGTCATGCCGGATGCCGCGGCGCTCGAAGGCCGCTTGCTGACGCAGGTGCTGCCGGTCGAGCTGGCAAGCTTGCTGGTCGCCAAGCTGCCTTCGGTTTTGGCGGGCGAGGCCGCAACGGTCGAATGCCGGCTGGACGGCGTGCATGGCCCGGTGTGGTTCGAAGGCCGGATGCGGCCGGCGCAGGGGGATGTGCTGGTTTTGCTGCGCGATGTCAGCAGCAGCCGGCTCGATGCGCTGCAGCAGCAGGCGCTCGGCGAGACCTTGCAGGTGTTGGGCGAGGCGGTGATCGATCTGTCGCGGCAGGGCTATCTGGTTCGCGCCAGCGCGGCGTGGGCCCGTTTGCGCGGGCTTGATCCGCGGCTGATCGACCTTGATTTCGGCATGCCGCTGCTGCACTGGGTGCATGAACAGGATGTGGCTGCGGTGCAGGCCGTGCTGGTTCGACCTGCCCTTGAGCCGGCCACGCTTCGTTTCAGGTTGTACCGCGAAAGCGGCGAGCTGATCTGGGTCGAGGCCTGTCTGCTGCCGCTGCCCGCGGCGGCCGACCGTGCTGCGACGATGCGCGGCGTGCTGCGGGACGTGACGGAGATTCAGCTGAACCAGCAGCAGATCAGCCGGCTGGCGCTGTATGACGACCTGACGCGATTGCCGAACCGGCTGATGCTCGACGATGCGCTGGCGCAGGCGATCGCGCAGGCGCGACAGTCGCACCGCAAGGTCGCGCTCGGCTTCATCGATCTGGATCACTTCAAGCAGATCAACGATGCCTTCGGTCATCGGGTCGGTGACCAGTTGCTGACCAGCATGGCGACGCGCCTTTCGGCGGTGTTGCGCGAGCAGGACCTGCTGGCGCGCTGGGGCGGCGACGAGTTTGTCGTGCTGATGCCGGATCTGGCTGACCCGAAGCAGATCCGGACGATGGCCGAACAGTTGCGCAATGCGGCGCGCGAGGCGGTGATGCTCGACGGACTCGAAGCCCACCCGTCGGTCAGCTGCGGTTTCGCGATCTTCCCCGATAACGCCGAATCGTGTGAAGAGCTGCTCTCGGCGGCCGATCACACGATGTACCACGCCAAGCACGCCGGCCGGAACAATGTGTGTTTCTACGGCGACATCCTGCACCTGAAGGCGCTGGGTCGCGAGCACGTGGCGTTGCAGTCGCGTCTGTCTGCCGCGATCCGCTGCGAGCGGCTGAGCGTGTTCTACCAGCCGGTGGTGTCCGCGCGTGATGGCGGCGTGATCGCGGTCGAAGCGCTGGCGCGCTGGCAGGATGAACACAATGGCTGGATCAGTCCGGACCTGTTCGTGCCGATGGCCGAGAAGGTCGGCCTGATTCAGGAGCTGTCCGATCTGGTGATGCAGCAGGCGTTCCCGCAGCTGCGTGCGTGGCGCGATGCCGGACTGACGCAAAAGCTGATGCTGAACATCTCGCGCAGCCAGTTGTTTTCACCGGTGTTCGTGTCCAGGCTGGTCGAACGGCTGGCCGCTCATCGCTTGCGTCCGCACGACGTGATCGTCGAGATCACCGAATCGGCCGCGCTCAACGACTATGCGCGACAGCTCAAGCATTTGCGCCAGCTGGCCAGCGCCGGCTTCCAGATCGCCATCGACGACTTCGGTACCGGCTATTCGTCGCTGGCGCAGGTGAACGAGATGCGGGCGCAGTGGCTGAAGGTCGATGTGTCGTTTACCCAGAAACTGCATACCGAGGCCGGTCGGCGCGTCATGCAGGCCATCGTCCAGTTCGGCCAGGGGCTGGGCCTCGGGCTGGTGGTCGAAGGCGTAGAGAGTCTGGATGCGGCACGTTATCTGCAGGGGCTCGGCGTCGAGTACCTGCAGGGGTTCCACTTCAGCGAGCCGGTCCCCGCCGGCGTCGCCGAGCTGTGGATGCGGCTGGGACTGGCGAACAAGGTATGACGTAAAAAAACCGGGCATTGCCCGGTTTTTTGTTAGCCCGCCATCGAACCCGGGCCGGCCAGCTCGTGCAGCCGCTGGTTCTGGACCCGGCCGTCGACACTGCTGACTTGTGTGGATTGTGCCGTTTGCGAGTGGGCACTCGGATGCAGGTTGATCGAACGCTGCATCGGCATGGCCTGGGCACTGGCAAACTGGGCGAAGGCAAGCAGGGTGGCAGCAATGGCAAGTTTCGATGTACGCATGACAGTTCTCCTGATGGGGCGCCGGACCTGATGACCGGTGCGTCAATGAGCTCATCATATGGCATGCCATTTGGTTGATCAAAGCAATAATTAACATATTTATTATATGATCGGAACAAAGGCCGCGATCAGCGGCCTTTGTGATTCGTGCGGTCTCTTGCTCAGTGCTGGAGGATCTTGGACAGGAAGGTCTGCGCGCGCTCGCTGCGCGGGCTGCCGAAGAAGTCGTCCTTGTTGGCATCTTCGACAATGGCGCCCTGGTCCATGAAGATCACCCGGTTGGCCACTTTGCGGGCAAAGCCCATTTCATGGGTGACGCACATCATCGTCATGCCTTCGTGGGCCAGCTGCACCATCACGTCGAGCACTTCGTTGATCATTTCCGGGTCCAGAGCCGAGGTCGGTTCATCGAACAGCATGGCGATCGGGTCCATGGCCAGTGCCCGGGCGATGGCGACGCGCTGCTGCTGACCGCCCGAGAGCTGCCCCGGGAACTTGGCGGCGTGCGCGGACAGGCCTACGCGGTCGAGCAGAGCGAGGCCCTTTTTCTTCGCCTCGTCTTCCTTGCGGCCGAGCACCTTGATCTGTGCCAGTGCGAGGTTGTCGGTGATCGACAGGTGCGGAAACAGTTCGAAGTGCTGGAACACCATGCCGACGCGCGAACGCAGCTTGGGCAGGTCGGTCTTGGGCGAGCCGACCGAGATGCCGTCGACAATGATGTCGCCGGACTGGAACGGCTCCAGCCCGTTGACGCACTTGATCAGCGTCGACTTGCCCGAGCCCGACGGGCCACAGACAACGACGACTTCGCCTTTCTGTACTTCGGTAGTGCAATCGGTCAGGACCTTGAAGTCGCCGTACCATTTGCTGACGTTCTTGATCGAGATCATACGGTCAACCTCTTTTGCAGGCGCTTCACCAGGGTGGAGGCGCCGAAACTGATAATGAAATAGACGAGGCCGGCAAAGAGCAGGAACTGGTGCAGCTCACCGACGATGTCGCCGCCGGAGCGGGCGCTGTTCAGGAAGTCCATCAGGCCGACCGCGTAGACGAGCGACGTATCCTGGAACAGGATGATCGATTGCTGCAACAGCAGTGGCGTCATCTTGCGGAAGGCCTGCGGCAGGATCACCAGACGCATCGTCTGGCTGTAGCTCATGCCGAGCGCGTAGGCAGCGTTGACCTGTCCTTTGGAAATGGACTGGATGCCGGCCCGGACGATTTCGCAATAATAAGCGGCTTCGAACATCATGAACGCGACCAGGCACGAATAGAACGCACCGATCGGTTCATTGGTCCCGGTGAGCCAGCCGATGATGAAGGGCACCACGAAATAGAACCAGGTGATGACCAGCAGCAGCGGGATCGAACGGAAGTAGTTGACGTAGAAGCCGGCCAGCGTCGACAGCAGCTTGTTGTTCGACAGCCGGGCCAGCGCCAGCAGCGTACCGAGCGCGACGCCGCCGATGATGGCCAGCACCAGCAGCTTGAGCGTCAGCATCATGCCCGAGAGCAGCCCGGGCATCGCCGTGATGAGCGATGAGAAATCCATCTTACTTGCCTCCCAGCGCGATCAGTCCCGGCACGCGCACACGCTTTTCAACCCAGCGCATGAACAGCATCAGGCCCATGTTGAGCACGAAGTAGATGATCGTCGCCAGCGTGAATGCTTCGAACAGGTTGGCGGTGAATTCGGCGGTCTGTTTGGTTTGTGCCAGCAGTTCCATAAGGCCGATCAGCGACGCAACCGACGAATTCTTGAAAATGTTCAGGAATTCGCTGGTGAGCGGCGGGATGATGATCCGGAACGCTTGCGGCAGCAGCACTTCCTTGTAGATCTGCGGTACGCGCAGGCCCAGCGCATAGGCGGCGTTGGTCTGGCCTTTCGGCAGCGCCTGGATGCCGGTGCGCACCTGCTCGCAGACGCGCGCGGCGGTGAACAGCCCCAGACAGATGACGACACTGATGAACGCGCTGGTCGCCGGGTTCAGGTCCTGCTTGAACCAGGTTTGCAGGCCTTGCGGCAGCAGGTCGGGCACGATGAAGTACCAGACGAACAGCTGCACCAGCAGCGGAATATTGCGGAATATTTCGACGTAGACCGCCGCAATCTTGGGCAGGATCTTGCCCGGTAGCGTGCGCATCACGCCGAGTACGGTACCCAGCAGCAAAGCGATCACCCAGCCGGCCAGCGACAGTGCGATCGTCCACCCCAGGCCCTTGATGAACCAGTCCAGGTAGATTTCGCTGCCGATACCTGTGGAGTGGAAAAATACGCCCCAATCCCAATTGTAATGCATCTCGGGGTTCCCCCTATCAAACAAGAAGCCGGCCGCAATCCGCTGGCCTGCTCGATTCAATCGGACAGGCCGCGGTTTGCCACGGCCGGCTTCGTTCCGGTACTACCCGCTTTACATTTGCTCGGCGGACTTGTCGGTCGGCTTGGCGATCAGTTCCTTGAGCTCGTCGCTCATCGGGAAGTTCAGGTTCAGACCCTTGGGCGGAACCGGGCTCTGGAACCAGCGCTTGTAGATGGTATTGATTTCGCCGGACTTGTAGGTGTTGGTCAGCGCGGTGTCGACCAGCTTCTTGAACTGGGCGTCGTCCTTGCGCAGCATGCAGCCGTAGATTTCGTACGATTGCGGCTTGCCGACAATGGTCCAGTCGTTCGGGTTCTTGGCCTTGGCCATTTCGCCGGCCAGCAGCGCATCGTCCATCATGAAGGCGACGGCACGGCCCGATTCCAGCATCAGGAAGGACTCGCCATGGTCCTTGGCGCTGATGATGTTCATGTTCAGCTTCTTCTCGTCGTTCATCTTCTTGATGAGCCGCTCGGACGTGGTGCCGGCGGTGGTGACGACGTTCTTGCCGGCGAGGTCGGCGAAGTCCTTGATGCCCGAGGTCTTCTTCACCAGCAGGCGGGTACCGATTTCGAAGATGCCCGACGAGAAGGCAACCTGCTTCTGGCGCTCTAGGTTGTTGGTGGTCGAGCCACACTCGACGTCAACCGTGCCGTTCTGGACCAGCGGAATCCGCGTCTGCGAGGTGACGAGGTTGTAGCGGACTACAAGGCTCGGCATCTTCAGCTCTTTCTTCACCGCATCGACGATCTTGGCCGACAGGTCCATCGAATAACCGACCGGCTTCTGGGTGGCATCGAGGTACGAGAACGGAATCGAGGAGTCGCGGTGGCCGACGACGATGGTGCCGGTTTCCTTGATTTTCTTCAGCGTACCGGTCAGCTCCTCGGCCTGGGCGGAGGCTGCGAAAACGGCGGACATGGCCAAACACAACGGCAGCAGTTTCTTCATGTGGGAAATCTCCATAGCGTGTTTTTTCACACAAACCGAGTATAGGTGGCACTCGGGAATGCTGCGCTTGGTGAAAACCCTGGCTTACAACCTGGATGCGATACCCCGTTTCAAACATGAAAAAAGCCGCCCGTAGGCGGCTTTTTGCTGCTTTAGCCATGCATTGGCGACAGGATCTGTCGCAAGAACTGCTTCGCACGATCGGTTTTCGGCGCGGTGAAAAAGGCTTCCGGCGTGGTGTCTTCGAGAATTTCGCCGTCGGCGAGAAAGAGCACCCGGTCGGCGACTTCGCGGGCGAAGCCCATTTCATGCGTCACGACCATCATCGTCATGCCGGATTCGGCGAGCTTTTGCATGACGCCGAGCACTTCGCCGATCATTTCCGGGTCGAGTGCCGAGGTCGGCTCGTCGAACAGCATCACCTTGGGTTGCATTGCCAGGCCACGGGCAATGGCCACGCGCTGCTGCTGGCCGCCGGACAGGTTGGACGGGTAGGCGTCCCGCTTGTTGGCGAGGCCGACGCGCTCGAGCAATTCCATTGCCAGCTTCTCGGCCGCGCTGCGGCTCATTTTCTTGACCTGGATCGGCGCCAGCGTGATGTTGTCCAGCACCGACAGGTGCGGATAGAGATTGAAATGCTGGAAGACGAAGCCGACTTCGGCCCGCAGCGTATTGATGTCGGTCTTCGGGTCGTTGACGACGATGCCGCCCACGCTGATTTCGCCGTCGTTGATGGGTTCGAGCTGGTTGATCGTACGGATCAGCGTCGATTTGCCCGACCCGGACGGCCCGCAAACGACAACGACTTCGCCTTGCCTGACCTCGAGGTTGAGGTTCTTGAGCACATGGTGGTCGCGTCCGTACCACTTGTTGACGCTGGAAAATCGGATCATGGGAGGGCTGTCTGTCATGGGTTCAGGCGGTCGATTGTGAGTCCGGGGTCGTACACCGGGCAAGGGTATTGCTCGGTTTTTGCGATCAATGGCTGCCGCTCAGCGGGTGGCCAGCAGGTTGGCGAGTGAGACGTACTGGCCGACCGTGACATTCTCGGGGCGCCAGCCCGGCTCGATGCCGGCCGCGAGGAGTTGCGCGTCGTCGGCGATGCCCTTGAGGTTGTTGCGGATGGTCTTGCGCCGCTGGCCGAATGCGGTGGTGACCAGCTTCTCCAGTGCGTCGAGATCGCCGACCGGCCACGGATTGGCGGCCCAGGGCATCATCCGCACGACGCTGGAGTCGACCTTCGGTGGCGGGTAGAACGCGGTCGGCGGGACATCGAGTACCTTGTCCATGTTGAAACGCACCTGCAGCATCACCGAGAGCCGGCCGTAGTCGGCGGTGCCCGGCTCGGCGACCATCCGGTCGACGACTTCCTTCTGCAGCATGAAATGCATGTCGGAAATGGCCGGGCCGAAACTGGCCAGATGGAACAGCAGCGGTGTCGAGATGTTGTACGGCAGGTTGCCGGCAAGACGGATCGTCGCGTCCGGACTGATGTCGGCGGCGAGTGCGGCGAAATCGAACTTCAGTGCGTCGGCGTTGTGGATGACCAGTTGTTCGGGCGAAAAACGCGCCGAAAGGTGACTGACGATGTCCCGGTCGATCTCGACGACGTGCAGCCTGCCGGCCCGCTGCATCAGCGGTTCGGTCAGTGCGGCGAGGCCGGGGCCGATTTCGACCAGCACGTCGCCGGGACGCGGATCGATCGCGGCGATGATGCCGTGAATGACGCCCTGGTCCTGCAGGAAGTTCTGGCCGAAGCGCTTGCGTGGAATGTGTGACATGGAGAAACCCGGGTAAAGCGTGGATCAGCCGCGGTGACGGGAGAGCTCGGCGGCGAGGTCGATCGCGGCGGCGAGGCTGCCCGGATCGGCGCGGCCGCTGCCGGCCAGATCGAGCGCGGTGCCGTGATCGACCGAAGTGCGGATCACCGGCAGACCCAGCGTGATGTTGATGCCTTCGCCGAAGCTGGCGAACTTGAGCACCGGCAGGCCCTGGTCGTGGTACATCGCCAGCACGGCGTCGCCCTGATCAAGCTGCTTGCGGTTGAAAAGGGTGTCGGCCGGCAAGGGTCCGATCAGCGTCATGCCCTCGGCGCGCAATGCATCGAGCACCGGAATGATGACGTCGATTTCCTCGCGGCCAAGGTGGCCCGATTCGCCGGCGTGCGGGTTGAGCCCGGCAACGAGGATGCGCGGCCGGGCGAGGCCGAACTTGGTTTGAAGATCGGCGTGCAGAATGCGAAGTGCCTTGCTCAGCGATTCAAAGGTGATCGCCGCCGGGACATCCTTGAGCGGCAGGTGCGTGGTGGCGAGTGCGACGCGCAGACCGCCACCGGCCAGCATCATCACGACCTGTTCGGTGCCGGTGCGTTCGGCAAGATATTCGGTGTGGCCGTAGAAAAACGGGCCGCCGATGCCGTCGTTGATCACCCCCTTGTGCAGCGGCGCGGTGACGATGGCGTCGAATTCGCCGGCTTGCGCGCCATCGATTGCCCGGTCGAGCAGGTCGAGCACGTAGCGTGCGTTGGCCGGATCCAGCGTGCCGGCAACGCAGGGCGCGGCCAGCGGCAGGTGCAGTACCGAGACCGGTGCTTGGTCGCCGGCGCGGTAGTCGGGCCAGTCGGCATCGACGCCGACGGCGGCGGCGCGCTCGGCCAGCAGGGCGCGATCTCCGAGCAGCACCAGCCGCGCCTTGCCGCATTGACCCGAGATGGCCGCGGCAAGCTCGGGGCCGACGCCGGCAGGTTCGCCGGTCGTCAGCGCCAGTACCGGCAGGCGGTGCATTACTCTTCCTTCAGCCGGATGTCGACATAGGCGCGATCGCGCTGCTGCCGCAGCCAGTCTTCGTACTGTTCTTCGGCCTTGCGCTGCTTCAGCTCCTGGCGGACGCGGAAGCGCTCGCGTTCCTGGGTGACGTCCTGCTGGCGGCGCTCGAGAACCTGGATCAGGTGATAGCCGAACGGGCTGTGCACCGGTTGGCTGACCTGGTTCGGTTGCAGCGCATTCATTGCCTGTTCGAACTCCGGCACGGTTTCGCCCGGGTTCACCCAGCCGAGATCGCCGCCTTTGCTGGCGCTGGTGTCGTCGGAGTAGGCGCGGGCCATGTCCTCGAACTTGGCGCCGCCGTTGACGATGCGGTCGCGCAGCTGAACCAGCTTCTGGCGCGCATCAGTCTCGGAAACGAGTTCATTGGTCTTGATCAGGATATGCCGCGCATGCGTCTGGGTGACGATTTCCTTCGGATTCTGCTCGCGCTTGTCGAGCAGCTTCATCAGGTGGAAGCCCGCGGGACTGCGGATGATTTCGGTGGTCGAACCGACTGGCAGCTTGTCGAGCAGTTCGGTAAAGGCTTGCGGCAGGCTGCCGGCCGGGCGCCAGCCGAGCTGTCCGCCGCTGGTCGCATCGGGTGCGGTCGAGAACTTGGCCGCGATCGCCGAAAAATCGGCGCCCGACATGATCTCCTGCTTCGCCGTTTGCGCACGCAGCCGGCGTTGCTGGATCTGTTCCGGCGAAGCGTTTTCGGGCACCGAGATCAGGATGTGCTGCAGCTTGTACTCGACCTTGGTCTTGCCGGCGTTGAGCTTGATGTAGTCGTCGACTTCGCTGTCGGTAATCACGACCTTGGAGTCGATTTCACGTTCCTTCAGACGGCCCATGACCATTTCGCGGCGGATGTCTTCGCGGAAGCCTTTCCAGGTCATGCCCTGCTTTTCCAGCGTGGCACGGAACTGCGGCAGGCTCATCTTGTTCTGTTCGGCGATCCGGTTCACGGCGCGGTCGAGCGTCGCATCGTCGGCCTTGATCCCCATCGCGTTGGCGTACTGGACCTGCAGCAGGTCGGTGATCATCCGTTCGAGGACCTGCTGCTTGAGCACGTCCTCGGGCGGCGCCTGGATCTTCTGGTTGGTCAGGTTCTGCTTGACCGACGCGATCCGGTCGTCCAGCTCGTCCTGCGTGATCACACCGCGATTGACGACGGCAATGACGCGGTCGACGGTTTCGATTGCCGCGTTGGCCAGCGGCGCCAGCAGCGTGGACAGCAGCAGGGCCGCCAGGGTCAGGGAACGGAGCTTCATGGTGGAGTTCACTTCAAAGTATCGAAAGTACTGGAGTAACCGGGGATCGAGTCGCGCAAGGTGCCGACCGGATTGCTGCCGAGGCCGAGGCCGCCGAGTTCGAGTACGGCAAAGTAGGTGGTGTTGTAGTCGCCGTCGCTGGTGATGTAGCGCTGCGCGGCCATCCGGAATGCCCAGCAGCCGGCGTTGTACTCAAGCCCTGCGAGCGCCTCGAAGGTCTGGCTGTCGTGCAGCGAATAGGTATAGCGTCCGACCCCGTACCAGCCGCGGCCGAGCGGCCACTGGCCCGACAGGTCGACCTGCTCGAGAATGCCGTCGGTGGTGGCGACACCGTTGCTGTTGTAGTTGATCGGCGCATTGGTATTGCGTGTGTAGCGCAGGTTGATCACCCGCGCGGCGTCCGGCGCCCATTGCAGCGATGCGTCGGCACGGCTGGTCCTACTGTTGACGCCGTCGTACTGCAGTGTGTAATCGTACTTGAACTGCTTCCACAATTGTCCGCCGACCGACAACAGCAGGTCGGTCTTGGTCGCGTCCGAAGGTGCCGAGTTGTCGAGCGTCACCTTGGGCGTCGTGAAGTAGTAACGCTGGCCGATCGTGGCGCGGAACAGCTCCGAGCCGTCCTCGGCGTCGAGAATGCGGCTGGTCAGCGCCGCGGTGATTTCGTTGGCGTCGTTGATCCGGTCGTGGCCGACGAACTTGTTGTCCGAGAACAGCTGGGTCATCGACAGGTCGGTCAGGCCCGAGTCGAAGTTTGGCAGCATCGACTGGTCTTTGTACGGCACGTAGACGTAGAACAGCCTTGGTTCGAGTGTCTGGATGTACTCGTTGCCGCGCCAGTCGGCGTCACGCTCGAAAAACAGCCCGGAGTCGATGCTGGTGATGGGCAGGACACGGCTTTCGGTCCGGTCGTTCTGGCCGTTGGCGTCCTGCAGCTGGTAGTAGGTCGCGTCGAGCGAAATCTTGGGAACGATGAAGCTGTAGGCCGTGTTGAACGGCATCTTCACCGTCGGCGTGATCCAGGTCCGGGTGCCGTTGACCTTGGTCGGATGGTTGAAGTCGGCGAATTCGGCCGCGACCGAGGTCTGCACGCCCTTGATCCAGCTTGGTGCTGCGCTGAAATTGACCACCGGCATCCGGTCGTACGGAATGTCGACCGCGTTGGTGTCGCTCTGCAGCGTCTGGAAGCGCTGCCACAGCAGGGAGGCGTTCCAGCCGTCGCCGGCGTAGTTCAGGCCGGCTTCGCGTGGCAGATTGGTCTGTTCGGCGATGGCGTCGCGGCTGCCGAAGTCGTTGAAGTAATCGTCGTCGGAGACCGACTGGATGTTGATGTGGCCGGAAAGCCGGCTGGTGAACTGCTGGTTGTGCAACCAGGTGAAGGATGAACGGTTGGTGTCCGTTTCCTTGTCCTTGATGAAGGAGCCACCGATCTGCCCCGAGTAGTTCGGCTGCAGGTAGCGGAATTCGCCACCCAGCATCAGCCCGCGTTCGGTCATGTAGTGCGGATACAGCGTCGCGTCGTAGTTCGGCGCGATATTCCAGTAGAACGGCGTCAGCAAGTCGACGCCGCTGCGGCTGTCGAAGCTCACCGTCGGCGTGAGCATGCCGGTCTGGCGGTTGCCGGTCAGCGGGAAGTTCATCCACGGCGAGTACATCACGGGCACGCCCTTGAACTGGATCCAGCCGTTCCGGGCGACGCCCATATTGTCGATGTAATCGAGGTCGAGCTTTGAAGCGTGGATGTACCAGTCGTCGTTGCCGACCGGGCACGAGGTGAAGCGGCCCGAGTCGATGTGATACAGCTTCTCGCCGCCGAACAGCAACTTGACGCCGTCGGCGCGGCCGAGCCCCTGGCCGACCACGTAGTCGGGGTCCGACAACTCACCGGTCGACGAGTCGAGGTAATAGTCGAGCCCCTTGCCGGTCAGGACGTCGCCTTCCTTTTCCATCCTGACGTCATCGCCGGCGCGCAGGTGCTTCTGCGCCTCGTCGTAGGTCGCCCATTCGGAGTACAGCGTCGAATTCTCCTGCTGGATGACGACATTGCCCTCGGCCTTGAGGGTCTTGGCGCCATCGGCCTGATTCTGTGCGTCGACGCGATCGGCCTCGACATACATGGGGGCATCGCTGGCGCTCTCGGCTGCGCAGGACAGGGCCGACGACAGGGCGAGCAGGAGGGCTGAGTAGCGGAAAGGCGGCGGCGGAAGGCGGGTCATGCGGCCGGTGGAAGCTCTTGATAGAATCGCTGAATTCTACCCGGTTTTTCTCTGATTTCATGAACGTTTCCGATTCCGTTTCCACCTGGCTGGCCGCGACGACCGGCACACCGCCCGATTCGCTTGCCTCTGGCGGTTCCGATGCCAGCGTGCGCCATTACTGGCGGGCAAGCTGGCCCGATCGCAGCCTGATCGTGATGCAGGCCGACCCCGCACTGTTCGATGCCCGCCCGTTTCTCGCTCGACAGGCCGAACTGAAGTCGGCCGGCATCCGCGTGCCGGAGGTGCTGGCGCACAGCCCCGACGAGGGCTTGGTCCTGCTCGAGGACATGGGCGAGACGCTGCTGGCGCCGCTGCTGACGGACGAGACACAGGCCAAAGCCTGGTATGTACGCGCAATCGATCTGCTGGTGACGATGCAGGCCCGTATGGTCAGCGAGCAGCTGCCGCCGTTCGATACCGCGTTCATGCAGCGCGAAATGGAAATCGGCCGCGAGTGGTATCTGGAGAAGCACCTCGGTGTCGTGTTCGACGGCGAGCCATTGGCGAGCTGGCAACGCAGTTGCGCGCTGATTGCCGCGTTCAACGCCAGCCAGCCTGCCGGCTTCATGCATCGCGACTATCACTCGCGCAACCTGATGATCAAGGACGACAAACTGGTCGTCATCGATTTTCAGGATGCCGTGCATGGGCCGCTGGGTTACGACATCGTCTCGCTGCTGCGCGATGCCTACGTCGATTGGGAGGAGGCCTTCGTCCTTGATCTGGCGATCCGCTACTGGGAAAAGGCGCGTGCAGCCGGGCTGCCGATCCAGGCGGATTTCGGCGAGTTCTACAAGGCCTTCGAGTGGCTGGGCTTGCAGCGCCATCTGAAGGTCCTCGGCCTGTTCGCACGCTTGCATCATCGCGACGGCAAGAGCCGCTATCTGGCCGACATTCCGCGCGTGCTGCATTACGTCAACAAGGTCTGCGAACGCTACGTCGAACTCGGCAGCCTGAAGCGCCTGCTGGTCAAGGCACACGGCGATCAGGTCGACGTCGGCTTCACTTTCTGAGCGAGGCGCCGCGATGAAAGCGATGATTCTGGCCGCGGGCCGTGGCGAGCGGATGCGTCCGCTCACCGATACCTGCCCCAAGCCGCTGCTCGACGTCGGCGGAACACCGCTGATCGGCTGGCATCTCAGGCGGCTGGCTGCAGCTGGCATCACCGACGTGGTCATCAACCACGCCTGGCTGGGCGGCATGATCGAGGCGGCGCTTGGCGATGGCTCTGCATACGGCGTGCGCATTGCGTATTCGCCGGAAACTTCGGCGCTGGAAACCGCCGGCGGCATCGCCAAGGCACTGCCGCTGCTCGGCGATGCGCCGTTTGCAGTGATCAACGGTGACGTATTTACCGATTACGACTTCGGCGCACTGGCCGGTGTGGCCGAGCGGCTGCGCGCAAACGATGCCATCCGGGCGCATCTGGTGCTGACGCCGAAGGCCGGCTACCCGACCGGCCGTGATCTGGCGATCGCGGCCGACGGGCTGGCCAAGGCCTGCGACGAGGGCGACGCGCCGATGACGTTCTGCGGCATCGCCGTTTACCACCCGGCATTTTTTGCCGCTGTTCCGCAAGGGCAGGCGTCGCCGTTGCTGCCGCATTTCCTGACGGCGATGGCGCGGCGGCAGGTCGGTGCGGAGCGTTTCGACGGTCTGTGGCTCGATGTCGGCACGGTGGAAAGGCTTGAATATGCGGGGAAAATCGCGCGTTCTTGCGTGCACGATGGTTGAATTTGCGCATTGAGTTCTGTTGCACTGCAACGTAAGCTGAGCGTATTCAGGTAGCCGCACAGGGGGCCGTCATGGCCGACAAGCGATTCTTCCACGAGCAGGCGGATCGTTTCACCGCCTTGCAGCATGCATTGCGTCAGGCATTCGATCCGTTCGGTTTTGCAAGTACCGCGCTCAAGGCACAGCAGGCGTGGCTGCAGCACCCGGGTGAACTGGCCGATACGCTGGTCGAGTGGGGATCAGATGCCTGGCAGTGGCAGCAGCATTCGATCAGCCGGCTGGCCGGCGCCCCGGACATCGACCTGTTCCCGTCCCATCCCGACGATACGCGTTTCGCCGATCCGATCTGGTCCGATTCGCCGCAATGGGATGCGGTCAAGGAGTGGTACCTCTTCAATACCCGCTGGCTGCAGGACGTGCTGTACGCCACGCCGGGCCTGTCCGACATCGAGCGCAACCGCAGCGCATTCTGGCTGCGGCAATGGCTGAATGCCGTCGCGCCGACCAACTGGTTCTGGCTGAACCCGGTGGCGATGACCAAGGCCGCACTGACCCGTGGCGACAGTGCCTGGCAGGGCTACAAGCATTTCGCCCGCGACGCGGGCCGTGGCGACATTCCGATGACCGACATGGATGCATTCAAGGTCGGTGAAAACCTCGCGACGACGCCGGGCACCATCGTCCATCGCAGCCGGCTGCTCGAGGTCATCCAGTACACGCCGGCGACGCCCAAGGTCAAAGCCGTGCCGATCGTCATCGTCGCGCCGTGGATCAACAAGTATTACGTGCTCGACCTCGATGCCCGAAAGAGCCTCGTCCGCTATCTGGTCGAGCAGGGCTATACGGTGTTCGTCACCAGCTGGAAGAACCCGGGGGGCGACGAGCGCAATGTCGGCTTCGACGACTACGTCACCGACGGCATCGCGACCCTCGTCGACGTCGCCCGCGAAGCATCGGGAAGCAAGCAGGTGCATCTGGCCGGCTACTGCATCGGCGGTACACTGACGGCGATCTACCTCGCCTGGCTGGCGAAGCGGGGCGAGGCCGACAAGATCGCCAGCGCGACCTTCCTGACCACGCTGACCGACTTCTCGCGACCGGGCGACATCGACGTCTTCCTCGACGACGAGGGGCTGGCGTTCGTAGAAAGCGTGATGGCGCGCAAAGGCTATCTCGACGGCAAGGAAATGGCGTCGAGCTTCCGGATGCTGCGGCCGAACAGCCTGATCTGGAACTACTGGGTCAGCAGCTACCTGCTCGGCGAAACGCCGACGGCGTTCGACGTGTTGTACTGGAACATGGACACGACGCGGATGCCGCAGAAAATGCACAGCTATTATCTGCGCGAGTTCTATGTCCACAACAAGCTGATCCAGCCCGATGCGCTGACGATCGCCGGCGAGCCGATCGACCTGTCCCGGATCGAAACGCCGCTGTTCATGGTCGGCACGCAGGAAGACCACATCGCGCCGTGGCAGCAGACGTGGGCGCTGACCGGCAAGGCACGCGGCTCGGTGACGTTCACGCTGTCGAGTTCGGGTCACATCCTCGGCATCGTCAACCCGCCGCGGCCCGATTCGAAACGCAGCTACTGGCAGGGCGAGGCGCAACGCGGCGAGGGTGCCGAAGCGTGGCTGGCGCGTCAGACACCGGTGGCCGGGTCGTGGTGGCCGAGCTGGGTCGAGTGGCTGCAGCCGCGCTCGGGCAAGGACGTCAAACCGCCGGTCGCCGGGGCCGATCTGGGGCCGGCGCCGGGGACTTACGTGCTCGAGTGATCAGAGCGTGCGCTTGGCGACGACCCTGAGGCTGTCGTCGAGCGTGTAGACGATGGGTTCGCCGTTGGGAATCTCGACACCGACGATGGCGTCGTTGGAAATCCCTTCGAGGTGCTTGATGAGCCCGCGCAGCGAGTTGCCGTGTGCCGAAATCAGCACAGTGCGGCCCGATTGCAGTGCCGGGGCGATGGCATCGAACCAGTAGGGCATCACCCGGGCGATCGTGTCCTTCAGCGATTCGGTCAGCGGCAGTTCGGCATCCGGGATCGCCGCGAACTTCGGATCGCCACGGCCGACCCGCTCGTCATCGTGGTCCAGTGCCGGTGGCGGCACGTCGTAGCTGCGGCGCCAGATCTTCACCTGCTCGTCGCCGTGCTTCTCGGCGGTTTCGGCCTTGTTCAGTCCGGTCAGCCCGCCGTAGTGGCGCTCGTTCAGGCGCCAGTCCTTTTCGGTCGGCAGCCACATCCGGTCCATTTCGTCGAGCGCCAGCCACAGTGTGCGGATCGCGCGCTTCAGGACCGAGGTGAATGCCAGGTCGGGGTGAATGCCGGCGTCGCGCAGCTTGCGGCCGGCGTCGCGCGCCTGCTCGGCACCGAGTTCGGTCAGGTCGACGTCGTGCCAGCCGGTAAAGCGATTTTCTTTGTTCCAGGTCGATTCGCCGTGGCGGATCAGGATCAGCGTGGACATGGGCAGCTCCGGAATGAGCGTTCAGAGGGTAAGCGCGAGCAGGGCGCCGAGCCAGATCAGCCCCCCGAGACCGTAACGCAGACGGCGGCGCAGTACGTGGGCAGACATGTGGACCTCCCGGCGGTCGCCGACGGTCAGGCGGCGGCGACATCAAGTGTTGCGATACAATTCATTATTGAGAATCATTTTCACTTGTGGAAGTGATTTTTCCCTTCTACCAACATAGCCGCTCGCTATGGAGTAGCGTACGCACCATGCGCCAGCCGGCTTTGCGCTGGCGCAACGTCATCTTGCGGGGGTTGCGGTAAAACCTAACCCGATTCCGGTTGTCCCGGCATGTATGCGTCGGGGATAATGCTGCGAACCGCTGTATGCCGTTTTCCCTTTGAATCGAATTGTTTGCGGAGGATGTACCTCATGGCCAACCGCGCCGAACTTGCCAATGCCATTCGCGCTCTTGCGATGGATGCCGTGCAGAAAGCCAATTCCGGTCACCCCGGCATGCCGATGGGCATGGCCGAAATCGCGCTGGCGCTGTGGGGCGAAGGCGAAATGCGCTTCAATCCGCGGAATCCGGACTGGGCCAACCGTGATCGTTTCATCCTCTCCAACGGCCATGGCTCGATGCTGCAGTACGCGCTGCTGCACCTGACCGGCTACGACGTGTCGATCGACGACCTGAAGAACTTCCGCCAGCTGCACAGCAAGACCCCGGGCCACCCGGAGTACGGCTACACCGTCGGCGTCGAAACCACCACCGGTCCGTTGGGCCAGGGCATCACCAATGCCGTCGGTTTCGCGCTGGCCGAAAAGCTGCTGGCGCGCGAATTCAACAAGCCGGGCCTCGACATCGTCGACCATCACACCTACTGCTTCCTCGGCGACGGTTGCCTGATGGAAGGCATCAGCCACGAAGCCGCTGCGCTGGCCGGTACATGGGGCCTTGGCAAGCTGATCGCCTTCTGGGACGACAACGGCATCTCGATCGACGGCCACGTCGAAGGCTGGTTCACCGATGACACCCCGGGCCGTTTCGAAGCCTACGGCTGGCACGTGATCCGCCCGATCGACGGCCACGATGTCGAAGCCGTGCGCAAGGCGATCGACGCCGCCAAGGCCGTCACCGACAAGCCGACGCTGATCTGCTGCAAGACCATCATCGGCAAGGGTTCGCCGAACAAGGCCGACAGCCATGATTCGCACGGCGCACCGCTGGGCGATGCCGAAATCGCTGCGACCCGTGCGGCCATCGGCTGGAATTACGGCCCGTTCGAAGTACCGGCCGACGTGTACGCCGGTTGGGACAAGAAGGAAGCCGGCGCAGCCTGGGAAGCAGAGTGGAACACGCTGTTCGCCAAGTACGAAGCGGCGCATCCGGCGCTGGCTGCCGAGTTCAAGCGCCGCAACGCGGGCGAGCTGCCGGCAAACTGGAACAAGGTCGTTGCCGACGCGATCGCCGAAGCCAACACCAAGGCCGAAACCATCGCCACCCGCAAGGCCAGCCAGAACGCCCTGTCGGCCTATGTACCGAACGTGCCGGAAATGCTCGGCGGCTCGGCCGACCTGACCGGTTCGAACCTGACCAACTGGAAGGGCAGTACGCCACTGCGCCGTGAAGGCAACGAACTCGTCGGCGACCACATCAGCTACGGCGTGCGCGAATTCGGCATGAGCGCGATCATGAACGGCATCCAGCTGCACGGCGGCTGGCGTCCGTACGGCGCAACCTTCCTGATGTTCAGCGAATACGCACGCAACGCGCTGCGCATGGCCGCGCTGATGAAGATCCCGACGCTGTTCGTGTTCACCCACGATTCGATCGGCCTCGGCGAAGACGGCCCGACCCACCAGGCCGTCGAGCAGACCGCAACGCTGCGCCTGATCCCGAACATGAACGTCTGGCGTCCGGCCGACACCATCGAAACGCTGGTGGCCTGGGCCGATGCGATCGAGCAGAAGCAAACCCCGTCGACGCTGATCTTCACCCGCCAGAACCTGCAGTTCCAGACGCGGACCGAAGCGCAGATCGCCGACATCAAGAAGGGCGGTTACGTGTTGCGTGACGCGGCCGATGCCAAGGTCGTGCTGATTGCGACCGGCTCCGAGCTCGACCTGATCGTCAAGGCTGCCGAGAAGCTCGCGGCCGAAGGCATTGCCGCCCGCGTCGTGTCGATGCCGTCGACCAATGTGTTCGACAAGCAGGACAAGGCCTACCAGGCATCGGTGCTGCCGGCCGGCGTGCCGCGTCTGGCGGTCGAAGCCGGTGTCACCGACGGCTGGCGCAAGTATGTCGGCCTCGAAGGCGACGTGATCGGTCTGGACCGCTTCGGCGAATCGGCTCCGGCCGGCGAGCTGTTCAAGCTGTTCGGCTTCACCGTCGACAATGTCGTCGCGCGTGCCAAGGCACTGGTGAAGTAAGCGTTCACTGCTGCCGTCGACAACGGGCCCCTCGGGGCCCGTTTTTGTTGCCTGCCGTTCGTGCGTGCCGGGTGGCGCTTGTGGGCCGGAGAGGGCCCACCTAGAATCGCCCGGTCATTCTGCCGGCATCATCGTGTCCTTCTCGCTCAACCGCTTCCTCCGACTCGGCCGTGTGCCGGCGCTGATTGCGCTGGTGTTGCAGCTCGCGCTGCCGTTCGTGCACGCGGGGGCGATGGCGAGCGGTGCGGTCACCGTGGCGCTGTGCGCACCGGGCGGCGAGATCCGTCAGGTCGTGATTGGTGGCAAGGACCAGCCGGTCAAGTCTGCCACCGCTTGCCCGGTTTGCGCGATCATGGCGGCGCAGGCCTTGCCGCCGCCGGTACCGACTTTCACGCTGCCGCTGGTCGCGCTGATTTCGGTCACGCCGCAACTCGTCGCGACGCTGTGGCCGGCACCGGCACGCCGCGTCTGGGCGCATGCGCCGCGGGCCCCGCCCTCCCTGCTCTGATTCGTTTCCCCCACACCTAGAACAACGAATCGCCGGCCCGCCATTGCGCGCGGCCGGCTGCCGCGCACGTGCGCGGTGCTGGAGCCTGCATGAAACAGCCACACACACTGGCGCGCCGCTGTGCGCTTGCCGTCGCGGTTGCGTCGGCGTTCGTCTATGCCAACGACACCCCGTTGCTCGACGAGGTCGTCGTCTCCGGTTCGCGTGAAGCGACACCGCTGAAGGAAACCGCCGCCGCGATCGGCAAGGTCGACGCGAAAGCCATTGCCGACGCCAAGCCGACGTCGATCAGTCAGGTGCTCGACACCGTACCCGGGGTGCTGATGCCCGATCTGGGCAACGAGCAGCACAGCATGGCGATCCGCCAGCCGATCTCGACCCGGCCGCTGTACCAGTATCTCGAGGACGGGATTCCGATCCGCCCGGTCGGCGTGTTCAACCACAACGCCACCTACGAGATCAACCTCGACGGCGAGGACAGCATCGAGGTGATGCGCGGCCCGGCGTCGAGCCTGTACGGCAGCAACGCCGTCGGCGGCGCGGTCAACTTCATCAGCCGTGCACCGAGCAGTACCCTCGGCGGCGACATCGCATTGCGCGGCTCGAACCAGGGCTACAGCCGTGTCGATGCCGAAGTCACCGGCGGCAACGATGTACTCGCCAGCCGCCTGAGCGGCTACCGCAGCTGGCAGCGCGACGGCTGGCAGGACTACAGCGATGCCGACAAGACCTCGCTGACCCTGCGCAGCGACCTGACGCTGTCGGACGTCGCGTATCTGAAAACGCTGTTCAGCTACAACAAGCTCGACACCGACATGCCGGGCAGCCTGAACCCGAGCGACTACAACAGCCGCCCCGGCTTCAGCTACCAGAGCTTCACCTACCGCAACGTCGAAGCTATGCGGGCGTACGCGCAGCTGATCGGCAACTGGAACGAGGGTGGCGAGACGACGACCAGCGTCTACTGGCGGCACAACAATACCGACCAGCTGCCGAGCTATCTGATCTTCAACACCGGTCCGGCCAGCGCATCGGGGCGGACGACCGAGAACTTCTTCAGCTCGGTCGGGATCGACACGCGTCACCGGCAGGACTGGGGGCCGCTGCGGCTGATCGGCGGCGCGACGCTCGAGGAAAGTCCGAACGATCAGGGCGAGTGGAACCTCGCCGTGCAGCGTGATCCGGCCTCCGGCCGCTACCTGAGCTACCGGGAGACGACACGGCGCCGTGATTACCACGTCGACCTGAGCAACGCCGCCGTGTACGGCGAAGCGCAATGGGCGATCAGCCGTGCGTGGCGTGCAACGGCCGGCTTGCGCTGGGACCGCGTCGGCTACGACTACAGCAACAACCTGAGCCCGAGTGCGACCACCGGCGCACCGAGCCAGGAACAGACCTTCTCGCACACCTCGCCCAAGCTCGGGCTGACCTGGCAGACGAGTGATAGCGTCAGCACCTACGCCAGCTACAGCCAAGGCTTCACGCCACCCGAAGTCGGCCAGCTGTTCTCGTCGCTGGCGGTGCCGGACCTGAAGCCGGCGACGTACAACAACGTCGAGATCGGCCTGCGCGCGCAGTTGCCGTACAAAACGTCGCTGGAACTGGCGCTGTACCAGCTCGACGGCGACGACGAGATCGTCAATTACAGCAGCCAGCCGGGCAAGTCCGAACCGCGCAACGCCGGCAGGACCCGGCATCGCGGCGTCGAGCTGGGCCTGAACGGCGCGCTGGCCGAGGTGTGGCAATGGCGGCTGTCGGGCAGCTACGCGCAGCACGAGTACCGCGACTACCAGGCGACACCGCAGCTCAACTACGCCGGCAAGACGATGGCGCAGGCGCCGAACTGGTTCGGCAACGCCGCGCTGGCTTGGCTGCCGGTCGAAAAGGCGAGGCTCGCGCTCGAGGTCCAGTATGTCGGTCCGTACTGGATGAACGACGCCAATACCGTGCGCTACGACGGCCATACGCTGCTGAACCTGCGCGCCAACTGGGGCTTCGCCCGTGGCTGGGAGGCGTGGGCAAGCGTGATCAACCTGACCGACCGGCACTATGCCGAGTCGGCATCGTCGACCTATAGCGGCACCGGCGTCTACAGCCCGGATGCGCAGGACACCTATACGCCGGGCGCGCCGCGCACCGCGCTGGTCGGCGTACGCTATGCCTTTGGCGGCGAGGTGGCGAAATGAGCGGCGGCTTCTTTCGATACTTGCGCCGGCGCCGGCCCAAGCCGGTGACGCCACCACACCGGCAAGCGGGCTTCGTCGCGCTGCAGGCGCTCGGGACCGGCCGGCTTGTCGGCGTGCTGACCCGCTGGCACCGTCGGCTGGCGTTGCCGGCCGGTGTCGCCGTGTTGCTGTGGGGCTTGTCCGGCGTGATGCATCCGATCATGTCGGCGCTGTCGCCGCAACCGCAGCGCCCTGCGCCGGCGGCGACCTTGCCGGCCGGATTCGTGCCGGTGCAGCCGGCGCTGACCGGACCGGTGCGCGAGCTGAAACTGATGATGTTCGCCGGCCGTCCCGCATGGCAATGGCTGACCGGCGATGGCCGGCTGCGGCATTGGGCCGACGCACGGACCGGCCGCGAGATCGTTGATGCCGACCGGGTCGAGGCCGAACGCTTGGCGCGGGCCTTTGCCGGGGATGCATCCGGCCCGGTCGCGCGGATCACGCCGGTCAGCACCTTCGGCGGCGATTACCCGGCGATGAACAAGATCCTGCCGGTCTGGCGGGTCGAGTTCGCGCGCGATGACGGTCTGACCGCCTTCGTCGATACCGGCGAAGCCCGCTTGTCGACGCTGACCGACGACCGCAAGCGCGTGCTGATGGGGGCTTTCGTGCTGCTGCACAGCTGGGCGTGGGCAAGCGAGCCCGTCAAGCTGACCGGGATCGCCGTGCTGCTGGGCTGCGGGCTGCTGACGATGGCCGGCGGCCTGGTGCTGTGGCTGGTGCGCCAGCGCGCCGCGACGCTCAAGCCGGGACAGCCTCGCCTGCGGCGCTGGCATCGCGGGCTGGGCACGGCGGTGGGCGTGGCCGGCATGCTGCTGGTCGGCAGCGGGCTGATCCACCTGTACTTCTCGCGCGCCCAGGCGCCGGCCCAGCCTGCGCCGTTGCTGACCGCGATTCCGGCGCTGGCCGTGGTGCCGGACGGTGCGCAGCGACTGAGCGCGGTCCGGTTCGGCGAGCACAGCGGCTGGCTGGTCGCTGCTGCGCAGCCGGGCGCCAGTGGCGGCGGCGAACACCAGCATCACCACGCGGCTGACGCCGATGCGCTGCCACGCTACTGGAATGGTCAGGCCGAGACCGATCTGGCGCAGCAGCACGCACTGGCGCTGGCCGAGCGCGCCGGCGCACCAGCGGGGCAGGCAGCGACCGTGTCGCTGGTGACGCAGTTCGGTGGCGAGTACGGCTTCTTCCAGAAACGGCTGCCGGTCTATCGTGTCGACTATGCCGTGCCGGGCAAGCCGGCTTACTATGTCGAGCCGGCGACCGGCGCGTTTTCGGCGCGCATCGACGATCGCGATCGACTGGAAGGATACGTGTTCGCCTATCTGCACAAATGGCACTGGCTCGACGGTCTCGGCAAGACGCCGCGTGATGTCATCCTTGCCGGCTTTGCTG
Organism: Jeongeupia naejangsanensis; assembly: GCF_016865585.1. Taxonomy (GTDB): domain Bacteria; phylum Pseudomonadota; class Gammaproteobacteria; order Burkholderiales; family Chitinibacteraceae; genus Jeongeupia; species Jeongeupia naejangsanensis. The sequence continues at coordinate 45,502 of NZ_JAESND010000009.1, forward strand.
CCGCCAATGTCGCCGCCGCCGCACTCGGCCTGACGCTGTGGTGGCGACGGCACAGGGCGCGCTAATGCACTTGCGCCACGCCGTGTTGCTGTCGCTGGCCGGCCACGCGGCCGTGCTCGGGGGCGGCTGGCTCGGTCGTGGCGTGCCGCCATCGTCACCGCCGGAGCAGGTACTGACCGTCCGCCTGCAGGTCGGGCCGGGCATCGCCGCGACCAACCCGCAGCCGGCGCCAAGTCACCCTGCGCCACCTGCTGGCCGGCATCCACCGGTACCGGCCCGCTCGGCGTCGCCCAAATCTGCTCCGCAGAACACGGCAGCACCCGTGACTGCAGCGGCTCGACGACACTCGGATACGGCGAGGCCGGTCGAGGCAGCGGTGATGCCGAGTAGTCCGGTTCGGGCAGCGGAGGAACAGGCACGGGCCGAAGCCGCCAGCGGAGCCAATCTGTCGGCGCCGGATCACGGGGCGGCAGGCGGTGTGGATGTGGCGCCGAGCTGGCCCGGTTACCTCGCCAATCCGGCGCCGGAGATGCCGCTGGCTTCACGCCAGCGCGGCGAGGTCGGCAAGGTGGTGCTCAAGGTGCGTGTCGACCAGAGCGGCCGGCCGCAGGCCGTCAGCGTACTGCACACGAGCGGCTTTGCCCGGCTCGACGAAGCCGCGCGCAAGACCGTGGCCGAGCGCTGGCGCTTTGCACCGGCACGCCGTGGCGATACGCCGGTGGACGCCGACGTCAACGTGCCGATCGTTTTCCGTCTGGACGACTAGCTCCGCAGGCCGGCATGGCCGGAGTTCAATCCAGCAGTCGCTTGCGACGCAGTTCGTCCTGGACCAGTGCGCTGATTTTCGGTGCCAGCTGGGCTTCGAGTTCGCTGGCGATGTCGTGGCCCAGCCTCTGCAGCAGATCGTTGTAAACGCTGTTCATCACCGTCGCCATCTGCTGCTTGACCCGCTGTTCGACCTCGAGCGCGATGTCGATCGCCAGATGCGCGCCGACAGCGGCCGTAATCTCGGACACCGTGTCGGCATCGACCGGCGGGGGCGTCGGCAATGGTGGCGCCGCCAGTGCGGGTTCGGCAGCGGCCGTTGCCGCCTGCAGGCTGGCCGGTGCGGTAGACGGCATGGGCGGGGCGGCGTCCAGTGCATCGAGATCGATGATCCAGATGTCGTCATCGGCGGGGTCGGCCACCTGCAGCGTATTCGGCCCGGCGGACCAGACCGCATGCGTGACGGCCGCGTGCGTTTCGACGACCGGCCCGATGCCGTTCTCGGAGCCGGTTTCGAATTCGGTGGTTTCGGGCTCTGCCGGTTCCGGCACGAGTGACTCGGCTTCGACGGCTTCCGGCGCAACGTCGGCGTGATCACCGTGCCAGCGCAATTCGTGCAGGCCATCGCTTGCATCGGTCACCGCATCGGCGATCATCGTTGCCTCAGCCTCAGCCTCAGCCTCAGCCTCAGCCTCAGCCTCAGCCTCAGCCTCAGCCTCAGCCTCAGCCTCAGCCTCAGCCTCAGCCTCAGCCTCAGCCTCAGCCTCAGCCTCAGCCTCAGCCTCAGCCTCAAGCGTCGGCTCGACGGCGTCCTCGGTCAGCGGGGCAGGGCTTTCAGCCGGCACCGTGTCGTCGTCCTGCAGCGGGAGCGGTGCCTCGGGCGCGGGGGAGAAGACGATGGCATCGGCCTGGGCGGGCTCGGCGAGGTCGCTGATTCTGACGGTTTCGTCGTCCCAGCCCAGTCCGGCCGGCGTGATGACGCCGGACTCCACGGCTTCGGAGACTTCAGGCAGCGGTGGCAGCCAGTCGTTGTCGATGCTTTCAGGGTAGGGCGACACCAGCGCGTCGAGATCGAGCAGCGGCAGATCCAGAAACTCCCCCGGCGCCGGGCTGGCGGGGGCCGGCACTGGCGTTGCGGCGACCACGGTAGCGGTCGGGGCAGGCGGGGGCGGAGGGGTAAAGAATTCTTCCGGATCGAACATCAGCACCGGTTCGGCGGCGCCGGCTTCGTCGGTCAGCACCGGAATGTCGTCGTCGTGCGCCGTGGCTTCGACGGTCAGCACCGGAATGTCGTCGTCGCGCGGCGGCTCGCCACGGTGGCGGGCCAGCAGCGCGTCCATCTTGTCGAACAGGGGGCTGACGCTGTCGTCGGTGTCGTTCATCGCTGGGCTGCCAGTTCGAGAAGGTCGATGCCCTCGGGGGTGATGCCATGTGCCAGGTAGGCACGCCAGCGCGCGCGCGCGGCGCTGCGGGCTTCGTCGGACTGATCGACGATCTCGATCACCCGGGTGTACTGCGCCAGTCCGCCGGGTACGCCGTCGGTCCAGTTGAACAGCGCGTCACGCGCCGGCATCAGCTCGACGCGATGGTCGACGAGGATCGGTGTGCGGCCGGCGTCCGGGTGGTCGGCGGCGCAATGCGGCAGGAAACCGGTCTGCGGCAGTTCCCACAGCAGGCGGTCGAGTGCGTAGGCCGCCGACTCGCTGGCGGCGAGCACGCTGATCGACAGCTTTTGCGCCATGGCCTTGCCGACGAGCTGGCACAGGGCCTGCTCGCGGCTGCGGACATTGAAGTAGAACGTGACCTGCGCCACCGGCTTTCCTTACTTTTTCTTCGCGACGCGCTGGCGCAGGAACTCGACCAGCAGCGGCACGGGCCGGCCGGTCGCGCCCTTGGCCGCGCCGGATTTCCATGCGGTGCCGGCGATATCGAGGTGGGCCCAGCGGTAGTCTCTGGTAAAGCGCGCCAAGAAGGCTGCCGCGGTGATCGAGCCGGCCGGGCGGCCGCCGATATTGGCCATGTCGGCGAAGTTCGACTTCAGCTGCTCTTGGTACTCGTCCCAGATCGGCAGGCGCCATGCTTTGTCGCCGGTGTGCTGGCCGGCGGCGTAGAGCGCGTCGGCGAGCGCATCGTCGTTGGCGAACAGCCCGGAGGTATGGTGGCCGAGCGCAATGATGCAGGCGCCAGTCAGCGTGGCAATGTCGACGACGACATCCGGGTCGAACTTGGCGACATAGGTCAGCGCATCGCAGAGGATCAGCCGGCCTTCGGCATCGGTGTTGAGGATTTCGATCGTCTGGCCCGACATCGAACGGACGACGTCGCCCGGCTTGACGGCATTGCCGGCGGGCATGTTCTCGCAGGTCGGAATCACGCCGATCACGTTGACCGGCAGCGCCAGTTCGCACACCGCGCGCAGCGTGCCGAGCACGGTGGCGGCGCCGCACATGTCGTACTTCATTTCATCCATGCCTTCGCCGGGCTTGAGCGAAATGCCGCCCGAGTCGAAGGTGATGCCCTTGCCGACCAGCACGGCCGGCCTGGCGGCTTTCTTGCCGTCGCCGGCACCGAAGTACTCGAGCACGATCAGCTTCGGCGGCTGGGTCGAGCCCTTGGCGACCGACAGCAGCGAGCCCATGCCGAGGGCATCCATGTCGGCCTCTTCGAGCACCGTCAGCTTCAGGTGGAAACGCTCAGCCAGCAGCGCGGCTTCGTCGGCCAGCCGGGTCGGCGTGCAGACATTGCCGGGCAGGTTGCCGAGGTCGCGGGTCAGATTCATGCCGTGACCGATGGCCAGGCCGCGCGCCAGACCTTCTTCGGCGCCTTTCTGTTCGCCCTTCTTGCCGAGCAGGAGTGCAATGCTGGCCAGAACCGGTGCCGGTTCCGGCTCGGATTTGAACTGGGTGAAACGGTAGGATTCGAAGGTGATCGCCTGCGCGATCGTCGCGGCGACGTCGTCGCTTGCAATACCCTTCAGTGCAGGCAGCGCGATGGCCGCACTGGCCGATTTGCCCTGGACCAGCGTGCGCGCCAGGGCTTCGAAGGATTTGCGCAGCGTGGTGACGTTGGCGTCCTTGCCCAGCTGCAGCAGCAGTACTTTTTGCGGCTGGTTGTCGATCGGCAGATAGCCAGCCAGCAGGCTGCCGGCCTTGTCGCCGAATTCGGCGCTGCCGGCCAGTTGCGTCAGCCAGCCGCCGGCTCGCTCGTCGAGCTTGGCCAGCGAAGCAGGGAGTTTGGCGCCCGCAAGCGGCAGCACCAGGCAGTCGGCGGCGGCTTTTTCGGGGGCGGTAAGATTGATGCTAAACTCCATGGCGGATCTCCATTGGTGTCGCGGTAGCGGCTTGCCGCAGCGGCAGCCTGGTGTGTCGGGGCAGGATGGATTGCCCGATCGCACATAGAACGGGCCAGGATGGGCGACGCGCAAGTGAATCAGCCCACTGGTGGCCCACTGGCGACGCCGGCAAGATTCGACCGATTATTTCCCAGCCCCCCTTATAAGTCAAAAACGCGGATGCTGTTCAGACGAAGCCTGATTCACGAGATGTCCTGGGTTGCCATCGCCGTTTTCTCGGTGCTGCTGCTCGTCGTCATGACCACCCAGATCGTCAAGCTGCTGGGCCAGGCGACGCTCGGCGTGCTCGGCAGTGGCGCGGTCTGGGTGCTGATGGGTTTCACCTCGCTGCGCTATCTGCCGATGCTGATGTCGCTGATGCTGTTCATCGCCATCCTGATGACGATGACCCGACTCTGGAAAGATAACGAGATGGTCGTCTGGTTTGCCAGCGGCCGTTCGATCCGCAGCTTTGTCCGGCCGGTGCTCGAGTTCGCGGTGCCGATCGTGTTGCTGATCGCCGCGCTTTCCTTGTTCGCGTGGCCGTGGGCGCAGCGCGAGAGCCGGGATTTTCGCGAGAAATCGGCGCAGCGTCAGGAAGTGTCGCAGGTGGCGCCAGGGGTGTTCCGCGAGTCGTCGGAAGCTGACCGGATCTACTTCGTCGAGCAGTTCGTTGCCGATACCGGCCAGGGCCGGAACGTGTTCGCCCAGTTGCGCGGCAAGAACGGCAAGATTACCGTCGTCGTCGCGAACGAGGGGGGCTTGTTCCTCGACCAGCACGGCGAGCGCTGGCTGTGGCTCGGCAAGGGACACGCCTATACCGGCGTGCCTGGCACGGCGGCGTATGAAACGACCGAGTTCCAGCGCGCACAGGTCAAGGTCGAAACGCAGGACAAACCGGTTTCAAGCCCGAGCACCCAGGCCAAGAGTTCGCTGGAGTTGTGGGGCAGCAGCAGCCCCGAGGAGCAGGGCGAGCTGGCCTGGCGCATCGCCTTGCCGATTTCGGCGCTGATCATGGCGCTGTGCGCGATTCCGTTTGCCTTTTTCAACCCGCGCGGTGGCCGGGCGCTCAATCTGCTCGGGGCGATTTTCGTGTATTTCCTGTATTACAACTTCATCAATATCGGCCAGGCCTGGATCGCTGACGGCAAGATTCCGGCCGTGGTCGGCATGTGGCCGATCCACGCGGCGGCACTGGCGATGATGTTCGCGCTCTATCGCTGGCGGGGACGCGCGCGATGATGAAACTGCTGTCGCGCTACCTGCTCAAGGAAATCACGCTGTTCGTGCTGTTTACCTTGATCGGCCTGCTGGCGCTATACATGTTCTTCGACGTGATCGCGCAATTCTCGCAGCTTGGCAAGGGCGGCTACTCGGTGCTGGATGCGCTGATCTACGTCGCCTTGCAGATTCCGGGCAATGCCTACGAACTGATGCCGATCGCGGTGCTGATCGGCAGCATCTTTGCGCTCTCGAACCTGAACGGCAATTCCGAGTTGACGGTAATGCGCGCCGCCGGTGTTTCGGTGAAACGCCTGCTGGTCTGGCTGGTTGGCATTGGCATCGCCTACAGCAGTTTCACCGTGCTGATGGGCGAGTTCGTCGCGCCGGTGACGATGCGCATGGCCAGCCAGTACCGGCTGGCGGCGACCAAGCAGATGATCGCCGGCGACTTCCGTTCGGGCGTCTGGGTCAAGGATGGCCGGCAGATCGTCAACATCGCCGAAATGATGCCGGACCTGAGCATCCAGCGCGTGCGCATCTATGAATTCACCCCCGAGCGTACGCTCGACCGCATCGTCGACGGCGTGCAGGGACGTTACCTCGGCGACGGCGTCTGGCGGCTCGAACCGGCGGTGCAAACGACGTTCCTGCCGGCCTCCGGCGGCGTCACGCTGAAGAGCGACAAGCTGTTCGACTGGCCGACGCAGATCACGCCGGACATGCTCGCGGTGCTGCTGGTCGAGCCGGCGCAGATGTCGGCAAGGGCGCTGCTGCGCTATATCGATCACCTCGAGCTCAACGGCCAGAAGACGCAGCGTTACCAGTTGGCACTGTGGGGCAAGCTGTTCTATCCGCTGGCCTGCCTGTCGATGGTGGTGATTGCCTTGCCGTTCTCGCAGACACAGCGGCGCAGCGCCAACGTTGGCGTGAAACTGTTCATCGGCATCCTGACCGGCGTGACCTTCCACTTCTTCAACCGCCTGGTCGTCTATCTGGGCGAGCTGCAGAACTGGCCTGCGCCGGCGGTGGTGTCGATTCCGACGCTGACCTTCATGGCCGTTGCGCTGTATCTGCTGTGGCGGCAGGAAAAACGCTAAATCCAAACCCGGAGCATTGCATGCACGTGCTTTTGACTGGCGGCGCCGGCTATATCGGCTCGCATACCTACGTCGAACTGATTGCCGCCGGCTTCAAGCCGGTGATCCTCGACAACTTCTACAACGCCAAGCCGGCGGTGCTCGAGCGGCTGGCGACGATTACCGGCACCGAGATCGAATGGGTCAAGGCCGACGTGCGCGACCGCGCCGCGCTCGACGAGGTATTCAAGCGCTTTCCGATTTCGGCCGTCGTCCATTTCGCCGGCCTGAAGGCGGTCGGCGAATCGGTTGAAAAGCCGCTCGAGTATTACGACAACAACGTCGTCGGCACCCAGCGCCTGCTTGAGGCCATGCGCGATGCCGGCGTGAAGAAGCTGGTGTTCTCGAGTTCGGCCACCGTGTACGGCGACCCGCACGCAGTGCCGATCCGCGAGGACTTTCCGCTGTCGGCGACCAATCCGTACGGCCGCTCCAAGCTGATGGTCGAAGACATCCTGCGCGACCTGTACAAATCCGATCCGGGCTGGGATCTGGCCTTGCTGCGCTACTTCAATCCGGTCGGCGCGCATGCGTCTGGGCTGATCGGCGAGGACCCGCAGGGCATTCCGAACAACCTGATGCCTTTCGTTGCGCAGGTTGCCGTCGGCAAGCGCGAGCAGCTGTCGGTGTTCGGCGACGACTACCCGACGCCGGACGGCACCGGCGTGCGCGACTACATCCACGTGGTCGATCTGGCGCGCGGCCACGTCAAGGCGTTGCAAAAACTCGCTACGAATCCGGGCCTCGTGACCGTCAACCTCGGTACCGGCGTCGGTTATTCGGTGCTCGACATGGTCAAGGCCTTCGAGGCAGCGTCGGGCAAGCGGGTGCCGTACAAGCTGGTGGCACGCCGCCCGGGCGATATCGCCGCCTGCTATGCCGATCCGGCGTCGGCGCGCGAGCAGCTCGGTTGGGTTGCCGAAAAGACGCTGCAGGACATGTGCAATGACGGCTGGCGCTGGCAAAGCCAGAACCCGAACGGCTACGGCGACTAGGAGCGGCTGACAAAACCCTGCTGGCTGCGTTGTGCTCGCTTGCCGTACTACTCGTACTGTCTGCGCTTCGGACCCTAAAGGGCCCATTGCCAGCACCGTTGCACCGGGTTTTGTTAAAAGCTCCAAATTTGCTCGACCGGGCTGTAGCGCCAAACTGCTTTGGCTCCCTCGCCCATTCGGGCAGGTTGCCGTTGACGGTGCGGTGTTATTTCCGCCGGCCACTGCCGCACTACGGCTAAAATGATCACCACACAGACTTCGCCCGCGCCCTGCGCGGGCTTTTCGCTTGCATGGCACTCGACGCTCGCCTGAAAGGCAACATCTTCGCGCTGTACCTGGTCCAGGGGCTGAACTACCTGGTCTCCTTGGTCACGTTCCCGTTTCTGGCCCGCACGCTCGGCGCCGATGGCTTCGGCGTGCAGTCGTACGCCTTCGCCGTGGTCCAGTACGGCGTGCTGCTGACCGACTTCGGCTTCAACCTGTCGGCAACGCGCGAGGTCGCGATCGCGCGCGGCGATACTGCGGCGATCGCCCGGGTGTTCTGGCGCACCAATGTCGCCAAGGCCATGCTGATGTGCGTGTCTTGCGTGTCGCTCGCCGTGGCGATCGGCACGGTGCCCGAGTGGCGCGAGCATGCGCCGGTGTTCTGGCTGTCGCTGCTCTATGTCGTCTCCAGCGTGTTCTTCCCGATCTGGTATTTCCAGGGGCTGGAACTGATGCGCGCCGCGTCGCTGCTGACCGTCGCAGGTCGGGTTGTCGTGCTGGGCGCCTTGCTGCTGATGGTGCGCGGCCCGGACGATGTCGCAATCGCCGTGGTGCTGCAGGCGCTGCCGGCCTTTGTCGCCGGCGCCTACTGGTGGTGCACCGGCCACGGCGCGCCGCGCCCGTCCTGGGTCGCCCCGACCCGCGCCGATATCGGCGCGTCGCTCAAGGCCGGCTGGCCGCTGTTCCTGTCGGCGCTGTCGACCAATCTCTACACGACCAGCACTGCCGTGCTGCTCGGCTGGTTCGCCAGTCCGGCGCAGGTCGGCTATTTCGCCGCCGCCAACAAGCTCACCTATACGGTGCAGGGGCTGATCGGCCCCTTGGTGCAGGCGACGTATCCGCGCATCGCCCAGCTCGCCAGCCACGACAAGCCGGCGGCAGTCGCGCTGATCGGCAAGGCGTTCAGGATGCAGGGCGCGGCCGGCCTCGGGCTGACCCTGGTGCTGATGCTCGGCGCGCCGTGGATCGTACCGCTGCTGCTCGGCAAGGGCATGCTCGGCAGCGTCGAGACGCTGATCTGGCTGGCGCCGGTGGTGCTACTCGGCGCCCTGTCCTACGTCTACGGCCTGCAAAGCCTGCTGCCCTTCGGTGACGAGCGTTACTACAGCAAGGTGCTGGTCGTGGCCGGCGTGGTCAACGTCGGCCTGCTGCTGTTGCTGTTGCCGGGGCGCGGCGCGGTTGCTGCCGCACAGATCGTTGTCGCGGTTGAGGTCTTCATCCTGATGGCGTTCTGGTGGCGTGCCCGCGTTCATTTGAAGAAGGCCGCATGATGCCGGTCATTTCCATCATCCTGCCTTGCTACAACGCCGCCGCACTGCTGCCCGAGACGCTGGCGTCGCTGTCGGCGCAGACGCTGGCCGATTTCGAATGCATCGCGATCGACGACGGTTCGACCGATGCGACGCGCGCGGTGCTCGAAGCGCATGCAGCACGTGATCCGCGATTCATCGTCGTCAGTCGTGAAAACCGCGGCCTGATCGCGACCCTGAACGAGGCGATCGCGCTGGCTCGCGGTGAATGGATCGCGCGAATGGACGCCGACGATATCGCCCGTCCCGAACGGCTGGCCAGACAGCTGGCAAGGCTGAACGAGACCGGCGCCGACGTCTGCGGTGTCGGCATCCGTTTCTTCGGTGAACGCGACGGCATCTGGCTGCCGCCGGAGTCCGATGCGGCGCTCAAGGCGGCCTTGCTGTTCAATCCGCCATTCGCGCATCCGGGCGTAGTGGCAAGGGCCGCGCTGTTCAAGGCGCACGGCTACGACGCCGGCGCGCAGCATGCCGAGGACTATGCACTGTGGTGCGCGTTCGCCAGGGCCGGTGCCCGCTTTACCGGCATTGCCGAGCCCTTGCTCGATTATCGCGTCCATCCGGGCCAGATCACCCAGACCCGCCGCGCCGAAATGGCGGCGACCGGGGCGGCAATCCGTGCCGACTATGCACACCACGCACTGCCGACCGAGTGGACCGACACCGACAAGCACGGTTTCGCCGAGCTGGCCGCACCCGATCGCGCGCTCGACCGCAGCGACTGGTTCACCTTCACCGCGCAGCTGGTGACGCTGGCACAGCGCGATCCGGCGACACGGCCGGCGTTCTGTACCGTCTGGCTTGATGCGCTGGTGCGGACCCACGGTGTCGACTGGCGCTGCAAGAAGCGGTTTTCACTGCTGTCGCAGCAACTGCCGCCACCTGCGGAAGAGCGGGGGAAATGGCAGCGCCAGCGCGCGCGCGTTTTGGCCGGCGACGCCGTCTACGGCCTGATCAAGAAGCTGCGGGGACGGGCATGAGACTGCTGTTCGTGGTCCGCGACCTCGGTCTTGGCGGCGTTGAACGTTGCGTCGTGCTGGTCGGCAGCTGGCTGGCCGCACGGGGCTTCAAGGTGACCGTCGCGATGCTCGGTGGTAGCCGCAACCTCTGGGGCGCGCGGACGGCGACGCTGGAGATCGTCGATCTCTCCGGTGCGTGGCATCCGAAAAAGCCGTGGACCTGGTTCGCCGGCTGGTGCGCGCTGCGCGGTCTGGCGCAACGGCACGATGCGGTGATCGCCGCGACATTCCTGATGCCGCTCTACCTCACCTGGGCCGCGACGCGGGGGCTGGGCCGGCGGGTGCTCGGCTGGGTGCACGGGCCGCTGGCCGAGGTCGACGCGCGCGCACACATGAATCCGCTGCATCGCCGCGCCTGCCAGTACATCTACCGGCGGCTGCCCGAGCTGGTCTTCGTTTCGGCACATGCGCGCGATTCGCTGGCGAGATGGCTCGGCCATGAGTCCGGGGTTGTCGGGCAGGGCGTCGCCCAGCGCTGGCAGGTCATTCCGAATTTTGTCGAACCGCAGCCGGCACGCCCGGCCGGGCCGGTTCGCGATCCGCTGCGCTTGTTGTTCGTCGGCCGCGTTGCCGAGGAAAAGCAGCCGGCGTTGTGGCTCGATGCGCTGATGGCACTCGATCGCCTGGGACATGCGGCCACGCTGACCGTCGTCGGCGACGGCCCGCTGCTGCCATGGTTGCAGGAGGAGGCGGTGCGGCGCGGCTTGCAAGAGCACCTGATCATCGCCGGTCGTCAGGACGACATTGGCGCCTGGCTGGCCGATGCCGACTGGCTGCTGCTGACCTCGCTGTTCGAAGGCTGCCCGCTGGTCGTACTCGAAGCGATGCGGGCGGGGCTGCCGGTGGTGTCGACGCGTGCCGGCGGCGTGTACGAGCTGTTTGCCGAGCGGGAAGCCGATTTCGTCACCGGTCACGCCAGCGGCGAAGCAATCGCGGCACTGATCGTTGCACAGGCTCCGCACCACGCGGAACACGCAGCATGGCTGCGCTGGCGTGCCGATGCCTACAGTCCGGATGCGCTCGGCGCGCGCTGGCTGCATTTGCTGGAAAACACCCGATGACCGCTTCATCGAATCGCGTTGCACTGCTGATTCCGCACTACAACAACCCGCAAGGGCTGGCCGCGTCGCTGGCCAGCATCGGTGCCGCCGAGCAGGTCGATGCCGTTGTCGTCGACGACGGCAGCACCCGTACCCGGATCGACGAGGCGGCATGCCGCGCTGCGTTCAGGGCGCGCGGTGAGGTGGTCTTCCTCTATCTGCCGCAGAACGCCGGGATCGAGCACGCACTCAACACCGGGCTGCAGCACATCGTCGACGCCGGCTACGAATTCGCCGCCCGGCTCGATTGCGACGATCTGGTCATGCCGGACCGATTCGCCAGACAGGCGGCCCATTTCGACGCCCATCCCGAAGTGATGCTGCTCGGCAGTGCAGTGACCTTCTTCGACGAGAGCGGTGACCGTTTCACCGTGCAGCAGCCACAGACGCATGAAGAAATCGTGCTGCAGATGCACGACGACAACGCCTTCACCCATCCGGCGGTGATGTTCCGGACCAGCGCGGTACGCGAGATCGGCCTGTATCCGACCGACTGCCGTGCCGCCGAGGATTTTGCCTATTTCTGGCGCTTTGTCGCGCGCTACCGCACCGCCAATCTCGCCGAAGTGCTGACGAAGAGCGAGTACAACGACGCCGGCATTTCGATGAGCAAGCGACGGGTACAGCAGGCCGCGCGGTTGAAGCTCCTGTGGCGCCATTTCGACTGGACGCCGCGCTCGGCCGCGAAAATGGCCAAGGCGCTGATCTCGCTCATTCTCCCTTTAGCCGCAGCCCGTACAATCAAACGTCTCATTGGGCGCAAGAACTGGTCATGAACGACACGCAAAACCGGCTGATCTGCCTGATCCCGCATTACAACAATCCCGGTGCGCTGGTCGCGTCGCTCGGCTCGATCGGCGCAGCCGAAGCCTGCGACGTGCTCGTCGTCGACGACGGCAGCACGCGTGCGCCGATCGATGTCGCCGCCTGCCGCTCGGCGTTTGTCGCGCAGGGGACGCTGCGTTTCCTGAACCTGCCGCAGAACCGCGGCATCGAGCATGCGCTGAACGCCGGCCTCGAGTGGATTCGCGGACGCGGTTACGAACTGGTTGCCCGACTCGACTGCGGCGATCTCAACGTCTCCGACCGGTTCGCAATGCAGACCGCGTTTCTGGATGCCCACCCCGACATTGCCTTGCTGGGCGGCGCGGCGGAGTTCGTCGACCAGCAGGGCAAGGTGCTCTACGTGATGCGCCATCCGAGCGAACACGCCGACATCGCCCGGACGATGCGCGCCAATTCGGCCTTCATCCACCCGGCGGTGATGTACCGCGTTGCAGCGCTGGCCGAAACCGGGCTGTATCCGCTCGATACGCCCGCCGCCGAGGATTACGCACTATTCTGGCAGTTCGTTGCGCGTTTCCGGACCGCCAATCTGCCCGAGGTGCTGATCCGGTACGAACTCGATCCGGGCGGCATTTCACTGTCGAAGCGCAGCAAACAACTGAAAAGCCGGCTGCTGGTGCAGCGCCGTCATTCGGACGGCAGCCCCGCCGCGCTGGCCGGCATCGCGCGCACGTATGCGCTGCGTCTGGCACCGGCCGGGCTGATCGGCAGGCTCAAGGCCCGCCTGCGCAAGGGGCGCACATGAGCGCCATCGTCCACGTCGTCGAATCGTTCGGCGGCGGTACGCTGTCGATGGTGTCGGCGTTTGCCAACCGCCAGGCCCGCGACGGCCATACGGTGACGGTGATCCACAGCGTGCGAGAGGAAACGCCGGACAACTGGCCGGCGCTGTTCGACACGCGCATCCGTTTCATCCAGCTGCCGATGCAGCGGTCCATCCACCCGGTCAACGACTGGCGCGCGGGCAGGGCGCTGGCACGCTGGCTCAAGGAACTGGCGCCTGACGTCGTTCACCTGCATTCGAGCAAGGCCGGGGCGCTAGGACGGATCGCCAGCATGTTCGTGCGCGGTCCGCGCTACTTCTTTTCGCCGCACGGACTGTCCTTCCTGCAGCGTGCCGAAGGCCAACTGAAGAACACCGTATTCCTCGTGCTGGAAAAACTGCTCGCACATACCTCGGTCACCGCGATCGCGTGTTCGCACTCGGAAGCCGGCGAGATCCGCCAGCACCTGACGCCGCGCGTCGTCGTGGTCGAGAATGCCGTCGACGTCGCGGCGATTCCGCAAGCCGCCGGCAACGACGGCGTGGTGCGGATCGGTACCGTCGGCCGGGTGGCGCTGGCGCGCAATCCCGAGCTGTTCGCCGAGGTTGCAACGCGCTGCCGGCAAGCCGGCGTCGAGTTCGTCTGGATCGGTGGCGGTGACGCGGCCGGTGAAGCGGCGCTGAAAGCCGCCGGCGTGGACGTGCTTGGCTGGCTGCCGCGCGCGCAGGCGCTCGAACAACTGGCGACGCTCGACATCTATATCCAGACGAGCCGCTGGGAAGGCCTGCCGGTGGCCGTGATCGAGGCGATGGCCGCCGGCCTGCCGGTGGTCGCGACCGATGTCGTCGGCAACCGCGACCTGATCCGCCATGGCGACAACGGTTATCTGGTCAGCGATGCGGCCGGCTTTGCCGAACGGCTGGCGCCGCTTATTGCCGACGCCGACGCGCGCCGGTCGATGGGCGCGCGTGCGCGCGGTTTTGCGGCCAGCCACTATTCGCTCGATACGATGATGAACACGCTCTACGACGTTTACGGAATTCCCCCGCATGGATAAGCACCGCCAACCCGAACGCGCCAAGCCCTGGCTGGCGCTGGCCGACTTTGCCGCGCTGGCCGCCGGTTTCGCCATCGCGATCGGTCTTTTGTACCTGTTCCGCTACCACCGGATCGGCAGCGGCCTGGCCTTGTGGTGGGAGTGGGAGGGCAAGCAGCAGGGCCAGGCCTTCCTGTTGCTCGCCGGCCTGTCGGTCGCCAATTTCTGGTGGCGCGGTCATTACAGCGTGCGGTTGCCGTTCTGGGACGAACTGCTCGAACTGTGCCGCTGGCTGCTGCTGGCGGCACTGCTGAACGGCATGGTCGTGCTGCTCGGCAAGTTCACCGTCTCGCGCTTCCTGTGGCCGGTGTCGTGGAGTCTGGCGCTGGTGCTGGTGCCCTGGTTCCGCGCACTGATGCGGTCGTGGCTGCTCAAGCGCGGTGTCTGGCAATTGCCGACGGTGATCATCGGTGCCGGCAGCAACGCCGTAGAAGCATTCCGGGCGATGATGAGCGAGAAGCAGCTCGGTTTCCGGGTCAAGGCGCTGGTGTCGATCGACCGTGATGCGCCGGACGAAATCGCCGTCGACGACAAGCATGTGCTGCGCGTGGTCAAGCTCGACGCCGGCGAACTGATTCCGTGGCTCGAGGCCGAGGGGCGGCCGCACGTAGCGATCGCCGTCGACGCAGACGAGCTGCGCGCGCTCGAAGGGCCGATCGAGCAGCTCAGCCTGCGTTACAAGCATCTGCACATCATTCCGCCGGTTGCCGGCCTGCCCTTGTTCGGCGTCGTACCGCACCATTTTTTCAGCCATGAAGTGCTGTTGCTGCGGGTCAGCAACAACCTGATGGTCTGGCCGCTGACCTTGCTCAAGCGCGCGTTCGACCTGTTCGGCGCATCGGTCGGCCTCTTGCTGCTGTCACCGCTGTTCGCTTATGCGGCAATCCAGATCAAGCGCCAGGGTGGTCCCGGCGCGGTCTTCTTCGGTCATGTGCGCATCGGCATGAACGGCGTGCCGTTCAAGTGCTGGAAATTCCGCACCATGGTGCACAACAGCCAGGAAGTGCTCGACAGGCTGCTGGCGTCCGATGCGGAAGCCCGGGCCGAGTGGGACAAGGACTTCAAGCTCAAGAACGACCCGCGCGTGACGCGGATTGGCGCCTTCCTGCGCAAGACCAGTCTCGACGAGATTCCGCAGCTGTGGAACGTGATCAAGGGCGAGATGAGCCTCGTCGGGCCGCGTCCGGTGATCGAGGCCGAACTCGAGCGTTACGGCGACAAGGTCGATTTCTACCTCGAGGCGCGACCAGGGCTGACCGGGCTGTGGCAGGTCTCCGGCCGCAATGACACGACCTACGCCGAACGCGTGGCGCTGGATGCGTGGTATGTAAAGAACTGGAACCTGTGGTATGACATTGCAATCGTCTGCAAGACGATCAAGACCGTCGTAACCGGTCGCGGCGCGTACTGACGTGACCGCGAGCAAACCCACCGAACCCAAGGAGAGCTTCCCGCGCATGGATACCCCCGATTTCGTGCAATGGTGTCGTCAGGCCGCCCCGTACATCCATGCCTTCCGCGGCCGCACCTTCGTGATCGCGCTGGGTGGCGAGGTGGTGCGTGACGGCCGTTTCTCGACGCTGACCTACGACATCAACCTGCTCGCCAGCCTTGGCGTGCGGCTGGTCGTGGTACACGGGGCGCGACCGCAGATCGATGCGCGGGTGCAGGAAAAGGGACTCGAACTCGATTACCACAAGGGCGTGCGCGTTACCGACAGCGTCACGCTCGAATGCGCGATGCAGGCGATCGGCCAGGTCCGCGTCGAAATCGAATCGATGCTGTCGATGGCGATGGCCAATTCGCCGATGGCCAATGCCGACATCCGCGTTTCGGCCGGCAACTTCATTACCGCGCAGCCGATGGGCGTGCGCGACGGTATCGACCTGCAGTACACCGGCGAGGTCCGCAAGGTCGATACCACGGCGCTGAACTACCGGCTCGACGACGGCGAGCTGGTCTTGCTGTCGACGCTGGGCTACTCGCCGACCGGCGAGATCTTCAATCTGACGCTCGAGGACGTCGCGACCAGCGCGGCCGTGGCGCTCAAGGCCGACAAGCTGCTGTTCATGTTCGGCCACGACGGCGTCGTCGATCCGGAGGGCGAGCTGCTGCACGAACTGACGGCGCTCGAAGCAGACCAGTTCCTGGTCGCGAACCCCGAGGTCAACGAAGACATCCGCCTCTATCTGCCGTGTGCGGCGCGCGCGGTGCGGCGCGGCGTGAAACGGGCACACCTGATCAACCACTCGCTCGACGGCGCGTTGCTGATGGAACTGTTCACCCACGACGGCGTCGGTACGATGGTGTCGCGCGAATCGCTGGAAACGCTGCGCGAGGCGACGATCGACGACGTCGGTGGCATGCTGTTGCTGATCGAGCCCCTCGAGGATGCCGGCGTGCTGGTGTTCCGGGGGCGCGAGCTGATCGAGCGGGAAATCCACCGCTACTCGGTGCTCGAACACGACGGCAAGATCATCGGTTGTGTCGCCATCCATCCGTTTGCCGATAGCCGCATGGCCGAAATGGCCTGTCTGGTGATCCATCCGGACTACCGCGACGAGGATCGGGGCGAACAATTGCTGCATCACGTCGAACAGCGCGCGCGTTCGCTCGGCATGACCCGGCTGTTTGCGCTGACGACGCGCACCAGCCACTGGTTCGTCGAACGCGGATTTGCACAGGCTTCGATCGACGATTTACCGATCGAGAAGATGCGCCTTTACAATTACCAGCGCCGCTCCAAGGTTTTCATCAAGTCGCTCAAGGGCTAGGGCCTGCCCGAGGCGGCGATTTCGCTCACAGGGATAGAATGCGGCTGTCCGTTCCGCCTTTCATGCGCAGTTTGCGCGGTCGCTTGCTGACCGCCTGCGCGGTGATCCAGCTTGTCGTGCTGATGATGGTGATGGCCAATACCTCGCGTATCTGGCACGACACGGTACGGCAGGCGCTCGGCGTGCGCATCAATGCGCTGTCGCAGCTGTTCAATGCCACGCTGGCGCCACCGCTGACCCGCAGCACCGCCGAGGCCAAGGCGGTGCTCGACTCGCTGCAGTCGGTCGACGGTATCCGCTATCTGGTGCTGCGGCGTGCCGACGGGACCGTGATTGCCTCGCGGGGCTGGCAGATCGGCGTGCCGCTGCCCGAGGTCGACGTGCTCGACGCCGATCATCCGCTCGGCAAGCAAGTCCATGCCGCGGCGCCGATCAGTGTCGGCGATCAGGCACTGGGGGAGCTGCGCTACGGCGTATCGACCCAGCCGTGGCACTCGCTGATCGGCACGCTGAGCGTACAGAACGCCGCCATTCTCGCTTTCGGTCTGATCTCGACGCTGGTGCTGATGATCTGGCTCATCGTCTGGCTGACGCGGGCGTTGAACCGGCTGGTCGACAGCGCCGCCGATCCGCTGCATTTTTCGCCGTTGCCGGTGCCGGAGGGTAGTGACGAACTGGCGCTGCTGACGCGCCGCTTCAACGGCATGGGCGAGGCCATTCGCGAGCGGTTGCGCGAGCTGGCCGAGGCACGGCGGCGCGGCGAGGCGAATCTGGCGCTGGCCGAGACCGAGCGTGCCCGCCTGACCGCACTGCTGTCGGCGATGCGCTTCGGCGTGCTGTTCGTCGACAACGAGCAGCGCATCGTGTTTCACAATCCCGCGTTTTCCGCGTTGTGGGGCGTACCGTCGACGGGCCTGACCGGCCGGCCGGTCGACGACGTCCTGCGGCAGGCCGCCAATCGGCCACCATTGGTCGATCTGCCGGCGCACTATCGGGGCGAATTGCCGCCGGGGCACGATCGCGTCGATTTTGGCGAGCTGACGATGAATGACGGCCGCATCATCACCCAGCAGGGCTATGGTGTCGCCGAGCGCGACGGCAGTGCCAATGGCCGCGTCTGGCTGTTCGAGGACGTCACCCAGGCACGGCAGCTGGCCGAGCGCATGGTCAACCTCGCCGAACGGGATGCCCTGACCGGACTCTACAACCGGCACCGTTTTCAGGAAGAAATCGAACGGATGGTCGTGGATGCCGAGCGTCGGAACGGCACGACGGCCTTGCTGTATTTCGACCTCGACGAGTTCAAGTACGTCAACGACACCTTCGGCCACGCCAGTGGTGACGAACTGCTCAAGACCATCGCCCGCGAAGTCGGCACCCAGGTCCGTCGGCACGAGTTGCTGGCCCGGCTGGGCGGCGACGAATTCGCCATTCTGCTGCCCGACTGTACGGTATTCGAGGTCGGCAAGCTGGCCGACCGCCTGGTCAGCCGCATCGCCCAACTGCAGTTCTCCACCGACGGCCACGTGCTGCGGCCGTCGACGTCGATCGGCGTTGCCCTGTATCCGCAGCATGCGAACAATGCCGCCGAACTTGTCGCCCACGCCGATGCGGCGATGTACCAGGCCAAGGCGGCCGGCAAGTCGACGTGGCGCATGTACCGTGCCGACTCCGATACCTCGCGCATCGCGCTGACCCGGCTGTCGTGGAAGGAGCGCATCATCAATGCGCTGGAAACCGACGGCTTCGAGCTGCACTTCCAGGGCATCTACCGTACGGCCGATCGCGAACTGGTGCACCTCGAGGCGCTGGTGCGGATGAAGGACGCCAGCGGCGCGCTGATCATGCCCGGCTCGTTCATTCCGCATGCCGAAAAAACCGGCAAGATCGTCGACATCGACCGCTGGGTCATCAAGCGCACGATCGAGCTGCTCGCCGCCCGGCCGAACATGCCGTCGGTGGCGATCAATGTCTCCGGCCGTTCTTTCGACGAGCCCGAGCTGCCGGATTTCATCGGCCGGCTGCTGCGGCTGCACTGCGTCGAGCCGACGCGGCTGCTGGTCGAGCTGACCGAAACCGCAGCGGTGTCCGATATCGGCGAAGCGCAGCGCTTCATCGACGCGCTGCGCGCGACCGGCTGCACGGTCTGCCTTGACGATTTCGGCAACGGTTTCGCCTCGTTCGCCTACCTGAAGCAGCTCAAGGCCGATATCCTGAAAATCGACGGCCTGTTCATCCGCGATCTGCCCAACGACACCGACAGCCAGGTGTTCGTGCGCGGCATGGTGTCGATGGCGCACGATATGGGCAAGACGACGATTGCCGAGTTCGTCGAAAACGAAACGATCTACCGGATGCTGCTCGAGATGGGCGTCGATCTGGTGCAGGGCTATTACCTCGACCTGCCCAACCGCGAGCATCCCGGCCTGTTGCGCGGCCTTGAACGCCGCAAGGAGAATGACGATGTTCCGCAATCCGACTGACGCAGAGGTCCGAGACTTCCTGAGCGGGGTGAAACGCATCGCCGTGGTCGGCCTGTCGCCGAAGCAGGACCGGCCGAGCTTTCGCGTCTCGTACTATCTGCAGGCCGAGGGGTTCACCATCGTGCCGGTGCGGCCGGGCGTCAACGACGTGCTGGGCGAAATTGCCTATCCGACACTGGATGACATTCCCGGCGATATCGATCTGGTCGACGTGTTCCGTCGTGCCGAAGAAGTCGGTGCGGTGGTCGACGCGGCGATCGCCAAGGGCGCGCGTGGCATCTGGATCCAGTCGGGTATCATCAACGAAGAAGCCGCCGAGCGCGCGCGCGACGCCGGGCTGTTCGTCGTGATGGACCGCTGCCTGATGGTCGAGCACGCACGGCTGCTCGGCTGACGCCGCTGGCCGGTCCGATTGTGGCCGCCCCTTAATCCGAACGAATCCCGAACGAATTCCGACTCATGAGCTCACTCCGCTTTACCAAGATGCAGGGCCTCGGCAACGATTTCGTCGTCGTCGATGGTGTGCGCCAGCAGGTCGCGCTCGACGCGGCAACGCTGCGCCGTCTCGGCGACCGCCATTTCGGCGTCGGTTTCGATCAGTTGCTGCTGGTCGAGACATCGAGCACGCCCGGCATCGATTTCCGCTACCGCATCTTCAACGCCGACGGCAGCGAAGTCGAACAGTGCGGCAACGGCGCGCGCTGCTTTGCACGCTTCGTCGTCGATCAGGGTCTGACCGACAAGACCGAGATCGCCGTCGAGACGGCCCGCGGGGTGATCTACCCGCGGCTCGAAGCCGGTGGCGACGTTACCGTCGACATGGGCGCGCCGCGTTTCATTCCGGCCGACATTCCGTTTGTTGCCGAGGCCGACGCGGTGGTTCATCAACTTGACGTCGGCGGTGAAACCGTCGGGATCACCGTCGTATCGATGGGCAACCCGCACGCGGTGCAGGTCGTGTCCGACGTCAACAACGGCGCGGTCGAACGCTTCGGCGCCGCCATCGAAAACCACCCGCGCTTCCCGGCGCGCGTCAACGCCGGCTTCATGCAGGTGCTGGCGCGGGACGAGATCGCGCTGCGCGTGCACGAACGCGGTGCCGGCGAGACGCTGGCCTGCGGTACCGGTGCCTGCGCGGCGGTCGTTGCCGGCATCCGCCGCGGTCTGCTCGATGCAACGGTGCGCGTGCATACGCGTGGCGGCGGCCTGAGCATCAGCTGGGCCGGCGAAGGCCGGCCGGTGCTGATGACCGGCCCGGCCGTCACCGTGTTCGACGGCGTGATCACGCTCTAGGCAGCACGTTTCCCTGTCGTCGTATACCGGGCTGCGTCCCGGGATGGCGGCAGGGCGGCTGTTTAATCAATTCCCAGAAGCAGCGATTCCAATCGAGGAGTACCGATGCAACCGCACGAGATCGTCGCCTGGCTGCAGGCCAATCCCGCATTTTTCGACGATTTTGCCGACGAGATCGCCCAGATCTACGTACCGCACCATCACCACGGGCAGGCGGTGTCGCTGGCCGAACGCCAGCTGGTGACGCTGCGCGAACGCACCCGCAAGCTCGAGTCGCGCATGGGCGCGTTGCTGCAGTTCGGCGAGGAAAACGATGTCACCAGCGAACGGCTGCATCGGCTGACCCTGTCCCTGCTGCGTGCCACCAGTGTCGGCGAAATGCTGGCATCGCTGCGGGCATCGCTGGCCGGCGAATTCGGTCTGGCCAACGTCGCGCTGCGGCTCTGGGGGCTCGACGCCGATGGGGCCGATGCCGGCCTGCCCGAGCTGGCACCGGCCGGCGAGGCCGCACAACGGCTCGCCGAACAGCTGGTGTCGCCGTACTGCGGCGCGCATCTGAGCGACGACCTCCGCGCCTGGTTCGGCGAACGCGGTGCCGAGCTGGCATCGTTCGGGCTGTTCGCGCTGCGCATCGCGGACCGGCCGGTCGGCCTGATGGTGCTCGCCAGCGACGATGCCGAGCGTTTCTACCCGGACATGGGCACGCTGTACCTGAACCGTCTGGCCGAGCTTGTCGCGGCGGCGCTGTCGCGGCATGCGGTGCTGAACGATGCCGAAGCCGCCGTCAGCGATCCGGTCTGAGCCGCCGCGCCATCTCGGCGATTTCGAGCATTTCGATCTCGTCCTGACGGCCGAAGCGGCAAGCCCGCAGACCCGTTCGGCCTATCGCCGCGACCTGCTGGTGCTGGCCGAACTGGCCGGCGATACCGATCTGGCCGGGCTCGAGACCAGAACTGCGCGTGGCTATGTGCGCATGCTTGTCAGCCGGCAACTCTCCGGGCGGAGCGTGGCACGCATGCTGTCGGCGTGGCGCAGTTTCTACCGGGTGATGATGCGCGATCGGGGCTGGACGCAGAATCCGTTCGCCACGGTGCGCGCGCCCAAGGCGCCGAAGCCGCTGCCGGCGGCGTTCGATGTGGCGACGGTCAACGCCGTGATCGACGGGATCGGCGACGACGATGCGATCGACTGCCGCGACCGGGCCATTCTGGAACTGTTGTACTCGTCGGGGCTGCGTGTTGCCGAACTCGCCGGACTGCCGCTGGCGGACATCGATTTCTCTACCGGCTTCGTGCGCGTGCTCGGCAAGGGCGGCAAGACGCGCGAAGTGCCGGTCGGTGCCTCCGCGATCGAAGCGATCCGGCGCTGGCTGCTGTTGCGACCGCAATACGCGTCGGTCGGGGTCGCCACTCTGTTCGTCAGCATTCGCGGTACGCCGATGACGACACGCGCAGTCGAATACCGGCTGCGCCACTGGCAGCGCAAACTGGGCCTGAGTGAACGGCTTTATCCGCACAAGATGCGCCATAGCGTTGCCAGCCATCTGCTCCAGCGCAGCCACGACCTGCGCGCGGTACAGGAGTTCCTCGGCCACGCCAACCTCAGCACGACGCAGGTCTACACCCACCTCGACTTCGAACACCTGAAGGAAGGCTATCTGAAGGCCCACCCGCGCGCGAAGCGAAGCGGAGATGACGACAGCGACGCTTGAACGCCTTGGCTTGTTGCTGCCGTTCTAACCTGAACACGGCTTAGTTGCGGCCTCATTCCAGCGGCAGCTCCTCGTACGCCGTACAGAGCAAAATACGCCAGCCGTCGTTGCCGCGCAGCAGGTTGCAGGTCGTGTGAAACCGCCATGAAGGCAGCTCGCCGGTGCGTTCGATTGTTCACTGTAAGTCGACAACGGCATGATCCGGTCCTTGGGCGAGAAATGCCGAAGGGGCAAACCGGGCGTCAACATAGCCGTTGTTCCGGTATTGCCTGCACAAGACCGTCATATTAGGCAGGAGCGGCCAGCAAAGGACGGTGGTCCGGCGGGAGACTTGCCAGAACAGGCTTTCAACAAAAGCGACGTTAATGCAGTTCCTGACTTCGATGCTGCCCGATGCATAGGCACGACCGACAAAGTCGAAAAGTATCTGAGTCCCGTCGGCATAGGCGCTGTGCTGCATTGGCATGCATAGATCACCCCATCTCTTTTGTACGCTTTCTTTTGTTGTAATTTAAAAATCATGGCCTACGGTGACTGTTCGACAGATTGCCTGTCGAAAAACCAAACCATGAGGATGAATGCCATGCCGTCGATTAATCAGTTCGCTTATGTACCCAATAGCACCTACTACCAATTCGCCTACGGCGGATCCATCCCGAACATGGCAATCGTCAACCTGCCGTCCGATGCAAATCTGGCGCGCTGGACGATGCTGAATGACGGTCAGCATTACCGTTTTTACTGCTTCAAGGGCAGCACGAACGACACCCTTTATCAGGCTGCTTTCAATCCGGCCACCGGAAACTATGAATATGGCTTTCAGTCCATTCCGGAACTGAAAATCACCGGCGCGCCAGCAGATGCCGATGCAAGCAGCGTGTCCATGCTTTATGACGGGAGCACCAACACCTACCGCCTGTATTTGCGTCGTTTGGGTGATGCTACGGTGCTGTATCAGTTCGGCTTCAACCCCGCCACCAATCATTACGAGTACGGCCACAACTCGATCCCGGTGCTGCATGTGACCGGTGCACCGGCAGATACCGACTTTCATCGTTGGTCCATGCTGTTCGATGGCAGCGTCTACCGTTTGTACGCATTCAAGGTGGGCAGCGTGAACAGCTTCTACCAGTTTGGTTACAACCCGCAGACGCAAACTTATCAGTACGGCCATGAGTCGATCCCCGTGCTGAATCTGGAAGGCACGCCGTCAAACAGCAATCTGACGAGCATGGCGCTGCTGTACGGTCAGGGTGATTACCGTTTTTACTTCCAGACTCTGTAAACACTGGCGCTGGTAGTCATGAAAACGACGAAGCGGCCCACAGGCCGCTTCGTCGTTGATTTCCGCAGATTCTACACGTCACTAGCTGCACCAAATCAGGCCA
Organism: Jeongeupia naejangsanensis; assembly: GCF_016865585.1. Lineage (GTDB taxonomy): Bacteria > Pseudomonadota > Gammaproteobacteria > Burkholderiales > Chitinibacteraceae > Jeongeupia > Jeongeupia naejangsanensis. Next base: position 69,001 of record NZ_JAESND010000009.1, read on the forward strand.
TTCCATAGTGATCGCGCTGGGGGGCTTTCAAACCGGATGCAGCCGTGACTGTTTTTGTCGAGTTCGCTCCAGTGTTTAGCGGCTCTGGCAGTCCGCTTTGGCAGCCAGCTCCGGAAAGCAGTGTCGCGATGTTCGAAAGGACTCGGCGATGGTTTTCGGTGAGCCGTGCACGGTGTGGTCCTGCAACCCGCGCTCAGCCGGGCTGGTACTCGAACAGGTCGTAGCCCATCTGCTGCTCGACCAGTTTGGTGGCGCGCAACCGCAGTACGCCGTTGCCGGTATCGACCGCCAGCTCGCGTAGCGGGGCGTAGGTCCCCTTGGATGCTGCCAGTTGCGCGGCCTGCTTGAGGACGGTGATTTCGGGAATCAGTAGCGCCGGCTGGGCCGGAACGTTTTCCCTCGGACCGGCCGCGCGCACCATCGCCGGTGTCGGCTGGGCACTCATCACCTGCAGGCCCATGTCGATGCCGCCGTCGTCGCGCTGCTGCAACCAGCGGACCGAGGCGATCATCCAGGGTTCGTCGGCGCTGGCCCGCAGCGCGACGATTTCGCCGGCGCGGGCCAGTTCGGCCGGCATCGCGTCACCGCGTACCGCGTAGCCGCCCGGGCTCTCGTTGACGATGCGCCACTGGCTGATTTTCGGCGATACGGTGCCGGTGTCGATCTGGCCGGCGCTGGTGGTGTGTACGGTGGCGGCGAGACCGAGACAAAGCTCGATGCGCGTATCGGCGAGGATGCGCTGGAACAGGCGTTTCGGCGCGATGCTCCATTGCCGGCTGACGCGACGGAGGATTTCCATCCACATCAGCACCTTGGCACGGTCGTGCGCCAGTGGAGCCTTGGCTTCGAGCGCATGCAGCGCGCGATACAGCTTCTTGCCGAGTTCGATCGTATCGATGAGCAGTGCGGCGCCGTCGATCCCGTCGGTGTTGCGCGCGCCGATGTAACGCGGCGCGCTGTCCTGGTCAAGCCGGACCAGAAAGAAGCCGGCCGCGGCGCTGAGCTTGGACGGGGACTGGAAGCGGATCAGCGGCGCGTAGCTGTCGACGAGTTCGATGACCTTGTCGAGTTCGTCCTGTGCATAGCGCGACGGGTCGGCCAAGGCCAGCAACAGCATGCGCTTGTAGTACAGATTGCTGCTGGTCTGGTGATCGTCGTTGCCTTCCTCGAGCAGCTTGTGTTCACCGGCATGACGGAACAGCTGGTGCGTCTCGCGCCAGAAACCGGCCGGCATCGCCATATAGGTCCGGCTGGCCAGCCGCAGCTGCTGGTAGTGCGTCTGCATGGTCCGCTGGATCACTTGCGCGGCCAGGCGCTGGTTGCCGAACAGGCTTCGTTTTTCCAGCCGGTCGATCAGGGTTCGCTTGTAGCCGGTGGCCAGCTCCTGCCACAGCGCGCGCATCAGCTGCGCGGCCTGGCGGGCGCGTTCCGCCATCGGCAGCCCCGGTACGCGATACAGGCTTTCCAGCCCGCCAGCGAGCAGGTCGATGGCCGTGCCGTACTGCTCGAGCAGCGCGAAGCGTTCGTCCGGCGCGATGCGGACACGGTTGCAGCTGGCGAGTGCGTCGAGCACCTGGCGGCCTGCGTCCTGCACCTGCGACATCGGCAGGCGGATCAGCCAGTCGCGCAACTTGGCGGGGTCGCGCTCGACGATGGGGTCGAGGCGGGGATCGAAATCGGGGAGGGCGAGCGTCAGCATCATCAGGCCAGCGGCAGGTCCTGGGTGTGATCGCCGCTCGCGAGCGCGGCGTCGAGTGCGGCGAGCGCGCCATCGGCCAGCAGCCGGGCTTCGTCGTCGCTCATCACGTACGGCGGCATGAAATAGACGGTATTGCCGATCGGCCTGACCAGCAGGCGCTGTTCGAGCGCGGCGGCAAAATAGCGTTGGGCAAAGCCGGCACCGGCGTCCGAAACATCGAAAGCCCAGATCATGCCGGTCCGGCGGAAATGGGTGACGTTCGGATGCGCACGCAGCGGCACGAAAAGCGCATCCCAGCGCTCGGCCTTGGCGTGGTTGGTCGCGATGACGTCGTCGGTCTCGAAAATGTCGAGCACCGCGTTCGCTGCGGCACAGGCCAGCGGATTGCCGGTGTACGAGTGCGAATGCAGGAAGCCGCGCGATACGTCGTCGTGATAGAAGGCCTGGTAGAGCGTATCGCTGCACAGCACGCACGCCAGCGGCAGGAAGCCGCCGGTAATGCCTTTGGACAGGCACATCAGGTCCGGCTGCACACCGGCGCCCTGGCTGGCGAACATGCTGCCGCTGCGGCCGAAACCGACGGCGATTTCATCGGCGATCAGCAGGACGTGGTGCCGGTCGCAGGCGGCACGCGCCAGTTGAAGGTAGCGCGGCGAATGCATCGCCATGCCGGCGGCGCCCTGAACCAGCGGCTCGACGATCAGCGCGGCGATTTCGCCATGATGCCGCGCCAGCAGGTGCTCGAGCCGGCTGGCGGCGCGATCGACGACGTCGTCCGCGCTTTCGCCCGGCAGCGCGCGGCGCGGATCGGGGCTCGGCGCGACGAAGTGCTGGCCGATCAGCGGGGCGTATGCGTCGCGGAATACCGGGACGTCGGTGACGGCCAGCGCGCCAGCGGTTTCGCCGTGATAGCTGCCTTCGAGATAAACAAATCGGTGCTTGGCCGGATGGCCGACATTGCGCCAGTAGTGGGCGGCCATCTTCAACGCGATTTCGACCGCCGACGCACCGTCGGAGCCGTAGAAGGCATGACCGAGACCGGTGAGTGCGCCAAGCCGTTCGGACAGCCTGACGACCGGTTCGTGGGTGAAGCCCGCGAGCATCACGTGTTCGAGTTCGTCGAGCTGGGTCTTGATCGCGGCCTTGATCCGCGGTTCGCCATGACCGAACAGGTTGACCCACCAGCTCGATACCGTGTCGAGATAGCGCCGGCCATCCGCATCGACCAGCCATGCGCCTTCGCCACGGGTGATCGGTATCAGCGGCAGCGCCTCGTGTCGCTTCATCTGGGTGCAGGGGTGCCAGACGGCGGCAAGGCTGCGGGCGAGCAGGTCGGAATTGGCCATGGGAAAACTTGCAGGTTTGGAATGTCATTGTAGCCGCATCCGCGTGCCGGAAGCGCCGGTATGGCTGCCGCTGTGGCCTTCTTGCGTCGTCATGGCCAAGCAGAGCAGAGGCAAGGTTTTCTTACGGCCGTAGACCGTTTTCGCCGCTCGGCAGAGCGATGGCCAGATTTTTTTCGCCCTCGCTGTCATATCCAGGGGCCTTGTCCGACTCTGATTGGGAGAGACGCAATTGCGGCTCCCTTTCAACTCTCTGGAGAACGATCATGGAAAAGAAACATTTGCTGGTTGCATCGGCGCTGGCCGCGGTCCTCGGCGCAACGATGTCGGCGCCGACATTTGCTGCGGACAAGGAGAAGTGTTTTGGCGTTGCCAAGGCAGGCCAGAACGACTGCAAGGGCAACAGCCATTCGTGCGCCGGTCAGGCCAGCAAGGACATGGACCCGGCTGAATGGAAGTTCGTCCCGGCAGGCACGTGCGCCAAGATGGGCGGCTCGCTGAAAGCAATGTAAACGAGTGGCTGACAAAACCGGGGCGGGTGGCGCGGTGCTGGCCGGGTGTCCCTGCAGTCCGAACGGCGTCTGCGTGCCTTGTCTGCATGCGTTTCTCCGGGGCCTGTCAGCTGCTTCTTGCGCTACAACGGGGCCGGGTCCGTCCGACCGGCTCGCTGGAAGATGAGATGAGTACATTACCCCACTCCGTTTTGCCGCCTGCCGCAGGGCTGGGGCTGCGATCGCCGCATGTCGCCGACGTGCTGTCGCAGCGTCCCGATGTCGCCTGGTGGGAAGTGCATAGCGAGAACTATTTCGGTGGTGGTCTGTCGATTGCCCAGCTCGAGGCCGTGCGTGCCGATTACCCGGTCAGTCTGCATGGTGTCGGTCTGGGGCTGGGCAGCGCCGAGCCGCTCGATCCGGCGCATCTGGCGCAGCTGAAGGCGCTGGTCGCGCGGATCGAGCCGGCCATGGTGTCGGAACACCTGTGCTGGAACCGCGCGGCCGGGCGCTTTTTCAATGACTTGCTGCCGGTGCCGCGGATCGAAGGTGCGCTGGCGCTGCTGGCTGACCGCATCGACGCGGTCCAGACCGCGCTGGGCCGGCGCATCCTGATCGAAAACGTCTCGAGCTACATTGCCTACGACGACGAAAGCTATGGCGAGGCAGAGCTGCTGGCCGCGCTGGTCGGGCGGACCGGCTGTGGCGTGCTGCTCGATGTCAACAATCTGTATGTCAACGCGCTCAATCTTGGGGTCGATCCGCTGGCCGAGATGGCCTGCCTGCCGGTTGATTGTGTCGGTGAAATTCATGTCGCGGGTTTCGAAGTCCTCGACGGTGTGGTGATCGATACCCACGGCACATCGGTCAGCGCACCGGTGTGGGCCTTGCTCGACGCCGCGCTGGCGCGGTTCGGGCCGCAGCCGGTGCTGCTCGAGCGCGACACCCATCTGCCGCCGCTGGCCGAATTGCTCGACGAGTACCGGGCGCTGACGGCGCGGGTCGAAGCCAGGAGCGAGGTCTTCGCATGCTGAGCTATGCCGACACGCTGGCCGAATTCGCCGCCGGCCTGGTGGACGACGCGTTCGAGCCAGGCTGCCTGACTGCGGCAAGCCGGGGCAATCTGGCGCTGTATCGCAACAATGTCCGGCTGAACCGGGTCGACGCGCTGGAAAACGCATTTCCGACCGTGGCGGCGCTGGTCGGGCGCGACTGGTTCCGGGCGATGGCGCGCGCCTACGTGATCGCGATGCCGGCTGCGTCGGCGAACCTGCACGACGACGGTGCGGCACTGGCCGGTTTTCTTGACGGCTTCGCGCCGGCTGCGGACTTGCCTTACCTCGCCGACGTCGCGCGTTTCGACTGGGCGCGCCACCGCGCGTGGTATGCCCCCGATTCGGCGCCGCTGGATCGGGCGCGGCTTGCGGCGCTGGATGAGGGCGGCTTTGGGCGCTGCACGCTCGGATTCGATCCGGCGCTGGCACTGGTTGTTTCATCGCGCTGGCCGATCGCCGACATCGCGGCCATGCACGAAGGTGGCGCATCGGCCGACCCGGATGCCGGCGGGCAGGCGGTGCTGGTCTGGCGCGAAGGCTGGCGGGCGGTCGAGCTGCACGAAGCCGGATGGCTGAGCGCATTGCTGGCCGGATCGCCGGTCGGTGACGCGTTGTCCGGTGCCGAGGGTGAGCCCGAACTGCTGCTGGCATGGCTGTTCGGCCACGGGCTGATCCGCAATCTCGAGGAGAACGAATGATGACGATACTGGCCAGACTGGGCTGCATTTACGGTTGGGGCGAGTCGCAGGTCGCGAAACTGGCGCCGTTGCTGGCGCTGGCTGCCCGCTTGTACGTGGCCAGGGCTTTTTTCCTGTCCGGGCTGACCAAGATCCGCGACTGGGACACGACCCTGCTGCTGTTTACCGAGGAATACCACGTCCCGATTCTCGCGCCTGCGGTCGCGGCACCGCTGGCGACGGCGGGCGAGCTGGTGCTGCCGGTGCTGCTGGTGCTCGGCCTGTTCGGCCGGTTTGCCGCGGCGGGCCTGTTCGTCGTCAACATCGTCGCGGTGATTTCGTACCCGGATCTGGGCGCTGCGGAGATCAAGGATCACGTGCTCTGGGGCGTGATGCTCGTCTATCTGGTGGTTCACGGCTGCGGCGCGTGGTCGCTCGACCGGTTCTGGCAGCGGCGCTACACGAAGTAGGCGTCTGCGGCAGCGCCATTCAATGCCGCGCTTTTGAGGAGTTCATCAGATGAAAATGTTGCTCACGGTCGAGTTTCCGATCGAACCCTTCAATTCGCTGGTCAGAAGCGGCAAGGTGGGTGAGGTGATCGGGCGTATCCTTGAAACGATCAAACCCGAGGCCGCGTACTTCACCGAACAGGACGGCAAGCGCGGCGGCTTCTTTGTCGTGGACGTGCCCAGCGCGTCGGCGGTGCCGTCGCTGGCCGAGCCTTTTTTCCTCAACTTCGATGCCTGTTGCAAGTTCCGCATCCTGATGACGCCGGCCGATCTGCAGCAGGCCGGACTGGAGCAACTGGGCAAAACGTGGGGGTAAGTCTCGACGTACCGGAGTCGGGCGGCTGGCCTTGCGAGTCCGCCCACCCTCATCAGGACACGCATTTGAATACAAGCCGCGCGCAGGACGGGATTCACGACGACGCTTATCTGGTCGGGCTGCGCCGCGACCTGTTCCGCTTCGCGCGTCTGCAGTTGCGCGATGAAGCCGCCGCCGAGGATGCGGTGCAGGAGGCCATGACGGCGGCCTGGTTGCAGGCTGACGGTTTTGCCGGCCAGTCCGAACACAAGACCTGGGTGTTCGGCATCCTGCGGCACAAGATCATCGACGCGATGCGGCAGCGGCAGCGGCTGGTGAATCTGGCCGATCTGGGCAGCGAGCGTGACGACGACGCGCAGCTCGACGCCTTGCTGTTCGATGCCGGCGGCCACTGGGACAAACCCGTCAAGCCAAGGGCGTGGCCCGACCCGCAGACGCTGCTGGCGCAGCGCCAGTTCTGGCGCCTGTTCGAGGCCTGTCTCGAACATTTGCCGGAGCAGTACGGCCGCGTGTTCATGGCACGGGAGTTTCTCGGGCTGGAAATGGAGGAAATCTGCGGCGAGTTCGAAGTGACCGCCAATCACTGCAGCGTGCTGCTTTACCGTGCCCGGTTGCGGCTGCGCACCTGTCTGTCTGAAAAAGGCTTCTCGGCGGAGGACGACCATGGCCAACTGTAAGACCGTCTCGAAGTTGCTGTCCGACGCGCTCGATCGTCCGCTATCGCCGCACGAGTGGCTGGTGGTGCACGCCCACTTGCCGATCTGTTCCGGATGCCGCAACTTCCGTCGCCAAGTGCAGATGCTGAAGCAGGCCGGTGACCGGTTGCGCGGTGGCCGGCTCCCCGAGGCTCCCCCGGCCGACGACTGAGCTGCCTTCCGGCCTGGCCAACTCCCGTTTCGCCTTGCTGGAGTCCGGCGCGCGGACTAGAACGCGACGTGTGCCGCGCCGCGGCCGGACTCTCGAGGAGTACATCATGCACGTGCAAGCGTACCTGACCTTCAACGGCCGTTGCGACGAAGCGCTGGCCTTCTATCAGCAGGCGATCGGCGCGAAGGTGGGCATGCTGATGCGCAACAAGGATGCACCACCGGGATCGGGCTGCGACGGTCTGGACGAGGTGTGGCTGAACAAGGTGATGCACTGCGACTTTACCGTCGGCGATTCGCAGCTGATGGGGTCGGACGGGATGCCCGGTTCGCCGCCGCAGGCGATGAGCGGCTGTACGCTGTCGATTGCCACCAGCGATCTCGAGCAGGGGCGCAGGATGTTCGATGCGCTGGCCGATGGCGGGAACGTGCAGATGCCGTATCAGCAGACGTTCTGGGCCAGAGGCTTCGGGATGCTGACCGACCGGTTCGGGATCAACTGGATGGTCAACTGCGAATAGCGGTTGCGCCGGGTCAGATGTGGCCGGACTGCTGCCGGTAGATCTGTGCCAGCTCGCTCAGCAGGTGCTCGGGTGTATCGCCGAGCTCGCGAGCCTTGGCCACGATCCGCGACATCACCGCGCTTTTCAGTTTGACCAGTGCCATACGGCGCGCCTTGGCGGCCTGCTCGGCACGGTCTTCGGGGCTGACCGTGGCCGGTGACGTGGCGAACAACAGCGACGGATGGTCGCCATCCTTGATGCCGTCGGGGAGTTTGAAGTTCATGGCTGCGATTCTAGTCGGCTTGTGTGACCAAAGGATGATGTTTCTTACAAGATAGCCTAAAACGCGGCCGAGCGGCGATGCCCAGTAAGCAATTAATTTGTTAACAAATTGTGCAGCCCCGTCTCCGGCGCTTGCGGCCAGGGATTCAGCCGGCTGCAGCCGCTGGCAGCGCCAGACGGCGGCGCAGCCAGCGTAGCGGTGCACCGACCACGGGCAGCTTCTGCAGCAGCTCCTCGGCGGCATCCCAGTAGTCGCGGTGCACGGTGATCCGGCCCCGGTCATCGAAACGGAAATGGGTGCCGCCATGCACGCGGTAGGGGCGACCGCGAAAGCCGAAGTCGAAATCCCAGGTCACGAAGGCCTGCGTTCCCTGCTGCAACCGCGTGACGATGCGAAAGTGCGGCTGTTCGAGCGTCGCGAACATGTGCGCGTACAGCCGGGTGATGTCGTGATGGCCTTGCAGCTCGTTGAACGGGTCCTTGAAATACGCGTCGGCCGCATAGAACTGCGCAATCCGGTCCAGACCGGCCGGCGTCAGTCCGGCGTACCAGTCGAGCAGCGCGTCGAGATCAGGACTCATGGGCGACCATCCTTTGCAGCAGGGCCAGACGCGGCCGTTGCGGCAACAGCCGCAGCAGCTTCATCAGCAGGGTGAAACGGCGGGGAAAGTGGATTTCGAAGCGGCCGCGCGCAATGCCGCTCAGGATGCGGGCGGCGGCCTGTTCGGGGGTCTGCAGTGCCGGCATGGTGAAGTCGTTCTTGTCGGTCAGCGGCGTTTTGACGAAGCCCGGGTTGACCAGATACACCCCCAGCCCGTGCCGGTGCAGGTCGCAGTACAGCAGCTCGGCCAGATTGATCAGCGCCGCCTTGGTCGGCCCGTAGACGGTGGCGCCGGGCAGGCCGACGTAACCGGCCACGCTGGCGATCAGCGCAATGCCGCCGTGCCGGCTGGCGAGCATCGCCGGCACGATCAGCTCCAGCCCGTAGTAGACACCGGCAAGGTTGATTTCGAGCGTACGGCGGGCCGGGCCGGCGGCGATCTGCCAGCTGCGTTCGGGCCGGTAGTCTGCGGCGCAGAAGACCACCAGATCCGGCATGCCCCAGTGCAGCAACAAGGTGTGCCAGCCGGTTGCCCATGCCTGCGGGTCGGTGACGTCGAGCGGCAGCACGAGTGCGGCCGGATTCTGCGCGGCGAGCCTTTCAAGTTTGTCGGCGCGACGGGCCGACAGCGCGACACGGGCGCCGGCGGCCAGCAGCCTGCGCACCAGCGCCGCGCCGATGCCGCTCGATCCGCCGATCACCCAGACGGTCTGCCCGGTCCAGGCCGCGAAGCGGGGATTCAGCGGTCCGAACATGGCGGCGCCTCCCCGCAGCGCTTGCGGAAGAACAGCGTGACCTGACCGAGTTCGATGCCGAACTTGCGCATGCTGGCCCGGTTGATCAGCGTGCGGTCGTCGGCAAGGAACATCCAGTCGTCGAAGTCGACCTCGTACTCGCTGCCGTCGACCGGCAGTCGCAGCCGGTAGCGCCAGTGCAGCGCATTGCCGGCCAGATCGCCAACGGCTTCGCCGATCACGTCGTCGGCGCGGCCGCGCCAGCGGCCGGGGCCGTCCGGTGTCAGCGTCCAGATGCGCTGTTGCCGGCTGCCGTCGCTGTAGACGAAGCGCTCGTCCAGGATCAGCCGGTCGCCGTCGCGGCGGCCGTCGATGTCGACCTTGAAGCGTTTGATGACTTCGCCGTCGCGCTTCTGGAACATGCCCCATGCCTCGGTACGGCCGGTGAAATAGTGGGCCGGATCGAAGACCGGTGTCTGCTGGCGGTACGTTTCGATATCCGGTGCCGCGCAGGCGCCGAGCCACAGCGCGGCCAACAGGCTGCAGACCGTTTTCATCGCATCTTCCCCATGGGCAGGCGCGCCAGCCAGCGCTGCAAGGTCAGGAAGGCCAGCAGTTTCAGCGCGCAGGGCAGGCCGGCGTAGACGAGTGCCAGCGCCGTGCCCCCCGCTGGGCCACCCCGGTTGCCGCCGTGGTAGCCGAGCGCGGCCAGCAGCGGCAGTGCCAGCCCGGACAGCGCCAGCGCGAGTTTGCCGAGCAGGCTCCAGACGCCGTAGTAGGTGCCCGGTGCATCACCGAGTGGAATGATCCGCGCCAGCAGCACCGGCGGCAGCGCCAGATCGGCGCCGAACGCCAGCCCCGACAGCACGCAGACCGCCAGATAGGCCCAGACCTGCCCCGGCTGCAGCAGCACCGCCCAGACGAAGCCGGCCATGCCGGCGAGCATGCCGGCCTGCCACGCGCGGGCGACGCCGATGCGGCGGCACAGCCGTGTCCAGCCCGGCAGGCCGGCTGCGCCGGCGACGAAATAGGCCGACAGGAAGACGCCGGACCACGCCGGTGCCATCAGGCGGTCGCGAATGAAGAACAGTGCCAGCGTGGCCGGGATCGCCACCGCCACGGCATTGATGAAGTAGGGCCAGAGCAGACCGCGGAACACCGGAAGCGCCAGCGCATGCCGCCAGCCACCCCGGGCCGGACCGGCTGGTTGACCCATCGACGGCGCCGCGCGCAACAGCAGGCCGAGTCCGATGGCCAGCAGCAGCGCGAAGACCAGCGAAAACAGCTGCCACCAGCGTGCCTGATCCGGGTTGGTCAGCGTTGCACCGTAGCCGGCGAAGGCGCTTGCCAGCAGGACCCCGACGAGCCCCGCGCCTTCGCGCCAGGCGGCCGCAGCGGTCTGGCTGGCTGGCGCCAGCGTTGCGCCCCAGGCCAGATAGGCGATGTTGATGAAGCCGTGCGCGGTACAGGCGAGGACCAGCATTGTGCCCAGCCACCATGCCAGGGCCCCGTCGACGACCTGCGGTGCCCACAGTCCGGCAAAGCCGGTCGCCAGCAGCAGGCCGCTCGCGGCGAGCCAGCGGTGCAGGTGCCGGCGCCGCACCAGATGGTCGACCCACTGGCCCAGCCACGGGTCCTGCAGCATGTCGATCAGCCGGGCGGCGAACAGCACCGTGCCGGTGATCGCCAGCGGCAGCCCCAGCTGCTGGCTGTAATAGGCCGGTGCAAGCACGTAGACCGGCAGCGCCGCCATCGCCAGCGGCAGTCCGAGCAGGCCGTAGGGCAGCAGCGGGTTCATGGCTGCAGGCCCAGCAGTTGCCGCCGCAGCCCGGCGTCGCGGCTGTCCGGCGCCAGCCAGATGCGGAAGAAGGCCCGGGCGAACTCGGGGTCGGCAATGCCGGCAAGCCGGCGGTCGCGCGCGTAGAAACGGCAGCCGTAGCCGGGCAGATAGACGCCGGTCAGCTCGTCGCCGGGGGCGACGTCTATGAAGGCCTGTTCCAGCTGGCTGCGCCAGCGGCCCAGCGTGGCGGCATCGACCGGCCTTGCGGCCAGACGCTGCATCTCGTCGAGGCTGGTGTCGACCAGACGGGACCGGCTGATCGAACGGTGATAGGTCAGCTGCAGGGCGAACGGCGTGCCGTCGTCGCGCAGCGGGCCGGCGCTCCAAAGCCTTGCCGTGTACACGCGCCAGCCCAGCCAGGTGAAGTCGCCCTGGCCCTGCAGTGCCGCCTGCGGCAATGCCTCGCGCCACGACTGCGCCGCCGCGGCAGGGCCGAGCAGCGCCAGCACGAGCAGCAGCGCGGTTTTCATCGTCTCAGTCCCGGCGCAGCGCGAACTGGGCGACGCCGATCCGCCCTTCGTCGAAGCCGGCTTCGCAGTAGGCAAGGTAAAGCCGCCAGATGCGGATGAAGGCCTCGTCGAAACCCTGGGCGCGGACCTCGTGCAGCCGGTGCTCGAAGGCCCGGTGCCAGCGGCGCAGCGTTTCGGCGTAGTCGGCGCCGAAGTGCAACTGGTCCTCGCAGCGCAGGCCGCGGCGTGCAGCGGCGGCAACGAAGCGTTGCGGGCTGGGCAGCATGCCGCCCGGAAACACGAACTGCTGGATGAAGTCGCTGCCGGCGCGATAACGCGCGAAGCGGGCCTCGTCGATGGTGATGCTCTGCACCAGTGCCGCGCCGCCGGGCCTGAGCAGACGTTGCAGCGTGGCCATGTAGCCGTCCCAGTAGGCTTCGCCGACGGCTTCGAACATCTCGATCGACACGATGGCGTCGTAGCGGCCGCGCAGGTCGCGGTAGTCGCACAACTCCACGCTGGCGGACGGCAGCCCGGCCAGCCGCGTCTGCGCCAGTGCCAGTTGTTCGCGCGACAGCGTCACGCCGTGCACGGTCAGCCCCCGTTGCGCCGCATGTTCGAGAAAGCCGCCCCAGCCGCATCCGATTTCGAGAATGCGCATGCCGCGCCGCAGCTTCAGTACGTCGATGATGCGCTGGTATTTGGCCGCCTGCGCATGGCCGAGGTCCTGCCGCAGGTCGCCGTCGAACCAGGCGCTCGAATAGGTCTGGCTGTCGTCGAGCCACAGCGCGTAAAAATCGTTGCCCAGATCGTAGTGGGCGTGGATGTTGCGGGCGCTGCCGCGCCGGCTGTTGCGGTGCAGCCAGTGGCGCAGGCGGTGGACGAGGCCGGCGAGCCGGCCGCCGAACAGCGTCCGCGTCAGCACGGCTTCGTTCTGCAGCACCAGCCGCAGCAGGGCGGTCAGGTCGGCGGACGCGAGCCAGCCGTCGCGCAGCGCCTCGGCAAAACCGATGTCGCCGCTGCGCAGGATCCGCGCGCAGGCCCGCCAGTCGTGCAGTTGCAGCTCGGCATGCGGGCCGCCGTCGGGCTGGCCGAAGCGCAGCTGCTGGCCGTCGGGCAGCGTCAGCAGCAGCTGGCCGCGTTGCAGCCGCGGCAGCATGGCGAGCAGCGCGCGGGCGGTGGCCGGCGGCCGGGATGCCGGCAGCGGGATGGCGGAACGGGGCAGGATGGCGCTCATGGTCGGGACTCCGGTTCTGCACTCAGCCGCTGTTCGGGTGGCGCCGGTTTGCGGAAGAACGGCACGCCGCGCAGCCAGAGCTGCAGCGCCTGCCAGTGGATGCGGAAAACGACGCCGAGTGTCAGCAGCGGCTGGCGCAGCAGCGCGCGGCGCAGCGTCGGGGCCTGCCACGGCAGCAGCCGGCCCGAAATCGCCGTGCGGATCAGCGTGCCGTCGCGGTCGTCATGGTCGATGGCGACGCAGCTCAGGCCGTCGCGTTCGGTCACTCGGAAGCGGTAGCCGCCTTCGACGCGGCAGAACGGCGACACGTGCAGGCGCTTGCGGCAGTGCAGCTCGGTGCCGGCGGTGATCACGCCGCCGTCGGGGGCGCCGAGCAGGTAGGCGTGATGCTCGCCGAAGGTGTTGTTGACCTCGGCCAGCAGCGCCCGCAAACCGCCGGCCGCGTCGTGGCAGAACCAGAAACTCACCGGGTTGAACACGTGGCCGAACACGCGCGGAAACGTCTGCAGCCAGACCTCGCCGTCGGCCGGCAGGCCGGCATCGGCAAGCTGGCGGCGGATCCACGGCAGCAGCGGGCTGCCGTCGCGCGGGCCGTAGTCGCGGATGCGCAGCGACAGCGGCCGGCGGGCGTCGATGCCGAACCAGCGGTTGCCGACGGCGTCGAGCTGGCCGAGGTTCAGCCGGATGCAGAACACCGGGTAGACGAAACGGTGGCGCACCGGCCGCAGCCGCGCGTGCATCACGCGGCCGACGAGGACGAAGCCGGCGTTCACAGCTTGGCCCATGGCGGCAGCAGGTCGAAATCGGCGGCGACGCGCAGTGCCGATTTCAGCCCGTCCTCGTGAAAACCGTAGCCGGTCCAGGCGCCGGCGAACCAGGTCCGCCGCTGGCCCTGCAAAGCCGGCAGCATCTGTTGCGCGGCGATCGCCGCAGTATCGAGCAGCGGGTGTTCGTACTCGAAACGCGCCAGCAGCTTCGATTCGGCCGGCCAGCGGGTCGGGTTGAGCGTGACGATCACCGGGGTGTCGAACGGCAGCGGCTGCAGGCGGTTGATCAGATAGCTGACCGACGTCGTCCGGCCCTGTCCGGCATCGACGTCGCCGAGGTAATTCCACGCCGACCAGACGCTGCGGCGCTTGGGCAGCAGCGTGGCATCGGTGTGCAGCAGCGCGGTATTGGGCTGGTAGCGCACCGATGCCAGCACGGCGCGTTCGCGCTCGCTCGCATCGGCCAGCATGCGCAGCGTTTGCGGTGCGTGCGTGGCGAGCACCACGGCATCGAACTGTTCGTTGCCGGCATCGGTATGCAGCTGTACGCCATGCGCGTGCCGGGTGACCGACCACACCGGCGTGTCGAGACGGATGTCGGCGACGGCGGCGGCCAGCCGGCGCACGTATTCGCGCCCGCCGCCGGCCACGGTGCGCCACTGCGGCCGGTTCGACAGCCGCAGCAGCCCGTGGTTGAGGCAGAAGCGCAGGAAGGTCTCGGCCGGAAACTGCAGGATGTCGCGGGTCGAGCTCGACCAGATCGCGCCTGCCATCGGCAGCAGGTAGTCGTCGGCAAAACGCTGGCCGTAGCCGTCGCGCTGCAGCAGTGTCGCCAGTGTCTGGTCCGTTCCGGCCGTGGCCAGCAGCCGGTTTTCGGCCAGCCGGTTGAAGCGCAGGATGTCGCCGAGCATGCGCCAGAAGCCCGGCGACACGAGGTTGCGGTGCTGGGCGAATACCGTGCGCAGGCTGCTGCCGGCCCATTCGAGCCGGCCGTCGTCGACCGAAACGCCGAACGACATGTCCGAGGCGTGCGAGCCGATGCCGAGTTCGTCGAACAGGGCGATCAGGTTGGGATAGGTGTGGTCGTTGAAGACCAGGAAACCGGTATCGACCGGGTGGGTGTGGCCCTCGAGCGTGACGTCGACGGTATTGGTGTGGCCACCCAGCCGCGATCCGGCCTCGAACAGCGTGACGTGATGCTGGCGGGACAGCAGCCAGGCACTGGCAAGGCCGGCAATGCCGGCACCGACGACGGCGATCCTGCTGTGCTGGGCAACGGTAGCGTTCACGGGTTTTCCCCTGCTGGGCCGGAAGGGCTTGGCACCAGTGCGTGCGGTGCTAATATGCAGGTTAGAACCGGAAAGTAAAAAATGCTACTCGTTAGTAAAAGAGAATACCGATGAGTTTATCCGACAGGTTGAGCTTCAAGGATCAGGCCTTCCGGCTGCGCGAGGAGGCCGTGATGGCGGCGACGACGCGTCTCCTGGCGAGCAAGGGTTTCGACCTGATGACGATGGACGACGTCGCGCTCGAGGTCGGCATTTCCAAGCCCAGCCTCTACAAGCATTTCAAGTCCAAGGAAGACCTGGCGACCGAGGCGATGGTGCGGCTGCTCGATGGCGCGCTGGATTTTCTGGCCGGGCAGGATGCCGCGCTGACACCGTTGCAGCGCCTGCAGGACCTGCTGGCGTGGGCATTGCGGGTGCGCCTGCAGGGCGGACTGCCTTTCCTGCCGTCGGGCAGCCCGCAGGTGCGTGCCATGCTGGTGCGCAGCCTGCGTTACGTGACGCGGGTGCTGAAGCTGAACGGCCAGCTCGACCGGATCGTCACGCAGGCCAAACAGCAGGGGGCGCTGCGTGCCGACCTGCCCAACGACGTGATCCTCTACAACTACTATTCGCGCACCTGCGATCCGGCGGTCGAGTACCTGCAGCTCTACGGCAAGTACGACAGCGACGCGATCGTCGCCCACATGCTCAGTGTGGTGTTTGACGGCCTAGCTCCGCCCCGGGCCGACAGCGCGGACGCCGGCTAGAGCGCCAGCACGACCGGGCTGACCGGCATCGCACAGCAGATCAGCGCTTCGCCTTCACGCGGCGTGTAGGCGGGCGGATTCGGATAGCAGACCTCGCCCGAGCGCAGCGGCGTGCTGCAACTGCCGCACAGGCCGGCGCGGCAGCTGTAGGCCGGCGAGAGCCCGCTGGCTTCGGCGGCCTCCAGCAGGGTCTGGCCCGGGTTCCATTCGGTGCTTCGGTCGCTGCGTTCGAACCGGACCGGTTGTGCCACCGTCGGCGCCGGTACCGCTGCGGCAGCGTCGGCTTCGAGCGGCTCGCCCTGACCGAAGAATTCGTAATGGATGCGGTGCTTCGCGATGCCGAGCCCGCGCAGCGCCCAGTAGGTCTGGCGCATGAAGCCGTCCGGGCCGCACAGATAGACATCGTAATCGTCGAGTGGCAGCAGGCTGCGCAGCAGGTCGGCGTCGATCCGGCCGGCGCTGTCGTAATCGTGCCCGAGCCGGTCGGCTTCGTCCGGTTGCGAGTAACGGACGTGAACCCGCAGCTTCGCGTGTTGCGCGGCGCGTTCGCGCAGCATCGCGCCGAACGCGTGTTCTCGCCCGTTGCGCGCGGCGTGGACGAACCAGACCGAACGCGCGCGGTGGCGTTCGCCGCTGGCCGGCGCCAGCGTGTCGAGCATCGCCAGCATCGGCGTGATGCCGACGCCGCCGCTCAGCAGGATGACCGGGCGTGTGCTCGCCGCGTCGAGCACGAACTGGCCGCGGGGCGCCTGTGCGTCGAGCAGGTCGCCCGCCTGCAGTGCATCGTGCAGATGCCGGGAGACCCGGCCTTCGCGTTTGACCGAAATCCGGTACGTCTGGCCGTCGGCCGCCTGCGACAGCGAATATGTCCGCGTCAGCAGCCCCAGGCCCGGCACGTCGATGCGGATCGGCAGGAACTGGCCGGGCTGGTACGGGACGACGCCGAGGCCGTCGGCCGGCTGCAGATGGAAGGACGTGATCGTCCCGCTTTCGCGGACGCGTTGCAGCACCCGCAGCGGCCGGTACCGGTCGGCCAGCTGCATCAGTGCCACCGCTTCGTCGACGGCCTGCCAGTCGCCGGTACCGGCGAGGATCGGCGAGGTTTCCTGCAAGGCCCAGCGCAGCGGCAGGCGGCCGCGCAGCCGCAGCACCCGCTCGACCCGGAAGCGCACCAGCCGCTCGGCGCCGGCAAAAGCGCGCAGCTCGTCACCGTCCCAGACGATCTCGCCACGGCCGGCCAGATACAGCAGGTCGCCGCTGTCGAAGTCGGGGAACAGCAGCCCGGCGCGCGGATTGGCCTGCAGGTTGCCTAGCGTGTTGAAGTGGAAATTGCCGACGAAGTCGGGCCAGACCAGCGTGTTGTCGTCGACGCGGACAAAACCGGGCTTGCCGCCACGGTGCGAGACATCGGCGCCGTCGCGGCCGGTATCGACGCCGGCTTCGGCGAAGTGGGTGGCGATGAAAAAGGTGTCGGCGGCGGCGATCCGGGCGAGTGCCGCTTCATCGAGCACCGTTGCAGACTCCGGTGGCGCCGGTATCGCGTCGGGCTCGACGCGGCGGTATTCGCGTTTCTGGATGTACTGCGGACAGTTGCCGAAGCTCTGCGTCACCGCGACCGAGATGCCGCGCGCATCGGTGTCGGCAACCGTTCCGTTCATCCGGTTGCGCCGGCGGGTTTCCAGCTCGATGCCGAGCAGGCCGACCGGTGCGCCGGCCTGCAGCGCGGTGGCGAGCGGATCGTCGGTCACCGGTCGGGCGTCGAGCCGCAGCGTGCGCGGCTCGGGCGAACGGGCAAAGCCCGGATCACCGACCAGCAGCGTCGCCCACGGCTGGCCGTCGGCATCGACGGCGCCGAGGACGACGAAAGGCAGCTGGGCGAAGAACTCGCGGTGCTGGTCGGGCATGTAGCCGCGAACGACCTGCCGGCCGATCGCCTCGACCTTGTCGCGCACGCCGACGCGCGCCTGTACCGCCTGCTCGCCGGGGTGGAACGGCGAGGACTCGTGCGACCATCCGACCAGGGCCATCGTTGTCTCCTATGCGGTCTGTGCGGCGAGGCCGACCGGCGATTCGATCATCGGGACGAAGCCCGGCAGTGCCTCGATCCGGGCCAGCCAGCTGCGCACTTGCGGGTAATCGGCCAGCGAGACGTCGCCTTCCGGCGCGCGGGCGATATAGCTATAGCAGGCCACGTCGGCGATCGTTGCCTGTTCGCCGGCCAGATAACCCTGTGGCGGCAGTTCGGATTCGATCACCGCGAGCAGTACATGGCTGCGGGCGATCAGCGCCGGCAGGTCCAGCTTGGCGCCGAACAGGTTGACCAGCCGCGCCGATGCCGGGCCGGCGGCGATCTGGCCGGCGGCGACCGACAGCCAGCGCTGCACCCGGGCCGCGCCGAGCGGATCGGCCGGCAGCCAGCGGCCTTCGCCGTAGCGCTGCGCCAGATAGACGAGGATCGCGTTCGAGTCGGCCAGTACGGTGCCGTTGTCGTCGATGACCGGAATCTGGCCGAAGCGGTTCAGCTTCAGGAAATCGGGGCTTTTCTGCTCGCCGCCACGGAGGTCGATGTCGACCAGTTCGTACGGCAGGCCGAGCAGGCCGAGGAACAGTTCGACGCGATGGCTGTGGCCGGACAGCTGGTGGCGGTAGAGACGGATAGGCTGGGCAGGGTGTTGGGTACTCATGATGGTGGCCTCGTTGGGGAGTAGGTGTTATGCATTCTGGATAGGTTCTTCTTCCGGATAAATGTCATCTCGACTATTTAACTACTCCATAATCCGGATCAATCCGGCCGTTCCGGTCATCGGGAAAGCTCATGGACAAATTGCGTGCGATGCAGACTTTCGTCGCCATCGTTGAACACGGCAGCCTCACCCGCGCGGCCCGCGCGCTGGCGTCGTCGCTGCCGGTGGTGGTGCGCACGCTGGCGGCGCTGGAGGAGGCGCTCGGCGTACGGTTGCTGAACCGCACCACCCGCAGGCTGTCGCTGACCGACGAAGGCCGCGCCTATCTGGAGAGCTGCCGCCACATCCTCGGCGCGGTCGACGAAGCCGAGCAGCGCCTGTCCGACCAGCACGATGAACCGAGCGGCCGGCTCGTCGTCACGGCATCGGTGCTTTATGGCCAGATGTACGTTGCGCCGGCGGTCACGGGCTTCCTGCAGGCCCACCCCAAGGTGCAGTGCCGGCTGGTGCTGCTCGACCGCGTCGCCAATCTGATCGAGGAAGGGATCGACGTCGGCATCCGCATCGGCCCGCTCGACGATTCGAACCTGATCGCCCAGCGTGTCGGCGAAATCCACCGCATTGCGGCGGCCAGCCCGGACTATCTGGCCCGGCACCCGGCGCCGCAGCTTCCCGGCGATCTCGTTCACGCCAACTGTATCCGCTTTACCGGCAACGGCCGCACGACCTGGCTGTTCCAGAATCAGGGGCGGTCGCTGAGCGTGCCGATCTCGGGTAACCTGGAGTGCAATCACGGCCTGCCTGCGGTGGATGCCTGCGTGGCCGGCCTCGGCATCGGCCAGTTCCTGTCCTACCAGATCACCGAGCATCTGGCCGCCGGCCGATTGCTGCCGCTGCTGCAGGATTTCCAGCTGCCGCCTCTGCCGGTCCACATCGTCTATCCGCACGCCGGCCTGCTGCCGCACCGGACCCGTCTGTTCATCCAGTGGATGAAGCGGGCGCTGGCGGGCTGACTGCGCGGGTGTGAATTGTCCCGGACACTTTGCCCCGGGGTGATGGGCGGTCTTCCTTGGCGCCCGACAGTTGTGTTCACAACTCGCGTGAACGGTACGTGCCGACAAGCGCGGTGGTTTCACCCTCTTGAAAAACCCCTACCTCGCCCCTACTATTGGCACTCGTTAGCCTCGAGTGCTAAAACCGTCTGTCTAGAACGCGTTGCGTTCGATTTGCGTTACTCATCTTCAGGAGAAGTCAACGATGAAAATCCGTCCTTTGCATGACCGCGTTGTCATCAAGCGTGTCGAAGCCGAAGAAAAAACCGCTTCGGGCATCGTGCTGCCGGGCAACGTCGCCGAAAAGCCGGACATGGGCGAAGTGGTCGCCGTCGGCAACGGCAAGGTCCTGGAAAACGGTTCGGTTCGTCCGCTCGGCCTCGCCGTCGGCGACAAGGTGATCTTCGGCAAGTACAGCGGCCAGACCGTCAAGGTCGACGGCAACGAGCTGCTGGTGATGCGCGAAGAAGACGTGATGGGCGTCGTCGAGCAATAAGCTCCGATCCGCACGGTTCAATCTTTCCCTAAAGAATTCAGGAGTATCTGGAAAATGGCTGCAAAAGAAGTCAAGTTTGGTGATTCCGCCCGTTCGAAGATGGTTGCCGGCGTCAATGTGCTCGCCGACGCGGTCAAGGTGACCCTGGGCCCAAAGGGCCGCAACGTCGTGCTCGAGCGCTCGTTCGGCGCCCCGACCATCACCAAGGACGGTGTGTCGGTTGCCAAGGAAATCGAACTGAAGGACAAGTTCGAGAACATGGGAGCACAGCTCGTCAAGGAAGTGGCGTCGAAGACCAGCGACATCGCCGGTGACGGCACCACCACCGCGACCGTGCTGGCCCAGGGCATCGTCAACGAAGGCCTGAAGTACGTGGCTGCCGGTTTCAACCCGACCGACCTGAAGCGCGGTATCGACAAGGCCGTGATCGCCCTGGTTGAAGAGCTGAAGAAGATCTCCAAGCCGACGACCACCAGCAAGGAAATCGCCCAGGTCGGTTCGATCTCGGCCAACAGCGATGAAGCCATCGGCCAGAAGATCGCAGAAGCGATGGACAAGGTCGGCAAAGAAGGCGTGATCACCATCGAAGACGGCTCGGGTCTGGAAGACGAACTGGCTGTCGTGGAAGGCATGCAGTTCGACCGCGGCTACCTGTCGCCGTACTTCATCAACAACCCGGACAAGCAGATCGCCCTGCTGGACAACCCGTTCGTGCTGCTGTTCGACAAGAAGATCAGCAACATCCGCGATCTGCTGCCGGTGCTCGAGCAAGTCGCCAAGGCTGGCCGTCCGCTGCTGATCATCGCTGAAGACGTCGATGGCGAAGCGCTGGCGACTCTGGTCGTCAACAACATCCGCGGCATCCTCAAGACCGTGGCCGTCAAGGCTCCGGGCTTCGGCGACCGTCGCAAGGCCATGCTCGAAGACATCGCCATCCTCACCGGCGGTACCGTGATCGCCGAAGAAGTCGGCCTGTCGCTGGAAAAGGCAACCCTCGACATGCTCGGCCAGGCCAAGCGTATCGAAGTGGCCAAGGAAAACACCACCATCATCGACGGCGCAGGTCAGGAAGACGCGATCAAGGCACGCGTGTCGACCATCCGTGCACAGATCGAGGAATCGTCGAGCGATTACGACCGTGAAAAGCTGCAGGAACGCGTGGCCAAGCTGGCTGGCGGTGTTGCCGTGATCAAGGTCGGCGCTGCGACCGAAGTCGAAATGAAGGAAAAGAAGGCTCGCGTCGAAGATGCGCTGCACGCTACCCGCGCTGCGGTCGAGGAAGGCATCGTGGCCGGTGGTGGCGTTGCGCTGCTGCGTGCACGCGCCAACCTGGGCGAGCTGAAGGGCATCAACGCCGATCAGGACGCCGGTATCAAGATCGTGCTGAAGGCGATCGAAGCACCGCTGCGCCAGATCGTTGCCAACGCCGGCGACGAGCCGTCGGTGGTCGTGAACCGCGTCGTCGAAGGCACGGGTAACTTCGGTTACAACGCTGCCACCGGCGAATACGGCGATCTGGTCGAGATCGGCGTGCTGGATCCGGCCAAGGTGACCCGTTCGGCGCTGCAACACGCTGCGTCGGTTGCCGGTCTGCTGCTGACGACCGATGCGATGGTCGCCGAGCTGCCGAAGGAAGACGCACCGGCAATGCCGGGCGGCGGCATGGGCGGCATGGGCGGCATGGACTTCTGAGTCCGGCTTTCCCCGCGCGATCCGCAACAAAGAAAACGCCACCTTCGGGTGGCGTTTTTTCGTTGGTCGGTCGGGCTTGGGGCCATGGAAGGGGCTGGTCTAGCGTGGAGAAGGCCGGTACCGCGTACGCGGGATGCGCCGGCCCGGCAGAACACCGGAGATGCGCCATGTCCACCTTGCTCGAATTCCAGCTTCGCGAATGCGTCGGCCCTTATCCGCAAGCCTATCCGGATCAGCTGATCCGGCAGTTTCCACGCATCGCCGATCGCGTCGCCACGTTGTGGGGCAAAGCCGAACTGGATGACTATTTCGACGCGCTGCTGATCGACAGCCGGGGTGACAGGAAGGGCTTTCCGACGCTGATCGGCCGTGAACTGATCGTGCTGTCGCTCATCTATGATCTGGTGCGGTCGAGGCCGCTGCCACAGCCGCCGGCGATCTGGGGGCTGTCGTCCCGGCGCGATTAACGCACCGCAAGCCGCTGCTGGCGGCGTTGCTCGGCTTCCTGCCAGCGTTTCTGCTCGCTGGCGTCGTTCGGCGTGTGGGTCGGGATTTCGAGCGGGCGCTTGTCGTCGCCGAGCGCGACCATGGTGAAATAGCTGCTGTTGGTATGACGCACGGTGCGTGCCCGGATGTCCTCGGCGATCAGTTTGATGCCGATCTCCATCGACGTCCGGCCGGTGTAATTGACGCTGGCGAGGAAGGTGACCAGCTCGCCGACGTGGACCGGCTGCTTGAACGTCACCTGATCGACCGACAGCGTCACGCAGTAGGCGCCGGCGAAGCGGCTGGCGCAGGCATAGGCGGCTTCGTCCATCAGCTTGAGCAGCGCGCCGCCGTGGACGTTGCCGGAGAAATTGGCCATGTCCGGCGTCATCAGCACGGTCATGGTCAACTGGTGGCGGGGCAGGTCGGTCATGGGTTTTCCTTGATGGGCATGAAAAACGCCGGGCGAGCCCGGCGTTGTCGTCTGCAGCGAGCCTGATCAGAGGCCGGCGTGATGCGCCTGCTGATCTGCATGATAGCTCGACCGCACCATGGCGCCGACGGCGGCGTGCTTGAAGCCAAGCTCGTACGCGAGGTTTTCCCACGCCTTGAACTGGTCCGGGTGCACGTAGCGCAGCACCGGCAGATGGCCGTTCGACGGCTGCAGGTACTGGCCGATGGTGATCATGTCGATGTCGTGCGCGCGCATGTCGTGCATGACCTGGACGACTTCCTCGTCGGTTTCACCGAGGCCGACCATGATGCCGGACTTGGTTTTGACGTCCGGATACATCGCCTTGCAGTCTTTCAGCAGCTTGAGCGAATGCAGGTAGTCAGAGCCCGGGCGAGCCTGCTTGTACAGCCGTGGCGCGGTTTCGAGGTTGTGGTTCATCACGTCCGGCAACGCCTGACCGAAGAGGTCGAGCGCCAGCTCGAGCCGGCCGCGGAAGTCCGGTACCAGCACTTCGATCTGGGTATCCGGGCTCTTGGCGCGGGTCAGGCTGATGCAGTCGACGAAGTGCTGGGCACCGCCGTCGCGCAGGTCATCGCGGTCGACCGAGGTGATTACCACGTACTTGAGCTTGAGCGCGGCAATGGTTTCGGCCAGATGCACCGGTTCGTTGGCGTCGAGCGGGTTCGGCCGGCCGTGGCCGACGTCGCAGAACGGGCAGCGGCGGGTGCAGATGTCGCCCATGATCATGAACGTCGCCGTGCCCTTGCCGAAGCACTCGCCGATATTGGGACAGGAGGCTTCTTCGCACACCGTGTGCAGCTTCTGCTCGCGCAGGATCTGCTTGATCTCGCCGAAGCGGCCATTGAGGCTCGGTGCCTGCACGCGGATCCAGTCGGGCTTCTTCAGCTTGGATTCGAGCTGGACCACCTTGATCGGAATGCGGGCGGTCTTGGCTTCGCCCTTGAGCTTGGTGCCGGTGGTAACGGGGGCGTTCTTGGTGTCTTGGGTCATGATCCGTGCCGATCAACCTTGCGGTGAACAGGGTTAATCAGTTGATTTGTTGCAGGATTTTGTCGGCCATTTTACCGGCTAACGTCGCCGGTGTCTCCGCAAAGCCGAAATCGTTCAGCTGGGCGACGCGCAGGCCTTCGTAACCGCAGGGATTGATCATCGAGAACGGCGCGAGGTCCATGTTCACGTTGAACGACAGGCCGTGGAAGCAGCAGCCGTTGCGGATGCGCAGGCCGAGCGCGGCGATCTTGGCTTCGCCGAGCGCATCCTTCACGTAAACGCCCGGCGCGTCGACCTTGCCGTAGCTGTCGATGCCGTAGTCGGCGAGCAGCGCGATCACGCTGTTCTCGAGCCGGCGCACCAGTTCGCGCACGCCGAAACCGAGCCGGCGCAGGTCGAGCAGGGTGTACGCAATCAGCTGGCCGGGGCCGTGATAGGTGACCTGACCGCCACGGTCGATCCTGACGATCGGAATGTCGCTGCGCTGCAGGATGTGTTCGGGCTTGCCGGCCTGGCCGAGCGTGAACACCGGCGGGTGTTCGAGCAGCCAGACTTCATCGGGCGTGGCCGCGTCGCGGGCGTCGGTGAACGCCTGCATCGCGTGCCAGGTGGTCTCGTAGTCGGCGAGGCCGAACTGTTTGACCACGGTCGCCGGCGCGGCCGCGACCTCGCTCACAGCACCATCCGCACCAGCGGGTGCGCACGCAGCGCGGCGTCGAGCGCGCGGACCTGGTCGGCGGTCTCGAAGGTGATCATCAGCGTCGCGGCGAAATAGTTGCCGGCGCTGCTCGGGCGGATCGTCAGCACGTCGGCGGTGACGCCGGGCACGTGCTCGCACGACAGCGCGAACAGCACGGCATGGAATTCGTCGTGGCTGACCTGCTTGTGGCTGATCGCCTTGATCGGCAGTTTGGCCGGGAAATCGACCAGTTCTTCGAGCGGCGGCGGTGCCGGGGTATTGGTGTTCATTGGGTATCCTTGCCGGTGCGCATCACCCCGGCCTTGAAGACCTGGTAATGCTGGTACATGGCTTTGTAGATGGGGCCGGGCGCGCCGTTTCCAACCGGGGCACCGTCGAGCGTGACGATGGCGAGCACTTCCTTGCTGCTCGACGTCAGCCAGACTTCACCGGCGCCGCGCAGTTCGGCCTCGGTGATGTCGCGTACCTGATGCGGCAGGCCGTGCCGGTCTGCGAGTTCGAGCACCAGATCGTAGGTGATGCCGGTCAGCATCAGGTTCGATGGCGGCGGCGCAAGAATCACGCCGTCCTTGACGACGAAGATATTGCTGGCCGAGCCCTCGATCAGCTTTCCGTCCCGCAGCAGCACCGTCTCGGCGACGCCGGCGTCGACGGCGCTCTGCCGGGCCAGCACATTGGCCAGCAGCGAAATCGCCTTGATGTCGCAGCGCAGCCAGCGCACGTCGGCTTGCGTGACTGCGGCGATGCCGGTCTGCACCAGTTGCGTCGGCGGTGGCGTCAGCGGATCGGCGAACGCGAAGACCGTCGGGGTCGTCGGTTCAGGTGGGAATGCATGGTTGCGTGGATAGGCGGCGCCACGTGTCACCTGCAGGTAGATCGACTGGTCGTCGAACGGCTGGCGCGCCACGATGGTTTCGATGATTCCGCGCCATTCGGCCAGCGTATGCGGATTGCCGATCCGCACCGACGCCAGGCTGGCCGCGAGCCGGCCCAGATGTTCGTTGAGCCGGAACGGCGTGCGGTTGTAGACCGGGATCATTTCGTAGATCCCGTCGCCGAACAGGAAGCCACGGTCGAGCACCGGCACGCTCAGATCGCCCAGCGGGGCGAAGCGGCCGTTCAGGTAGGCAGTGAGGTCGGGTACGTTCATGGCGACAGTTTACGCCGCCGGCATGACCGGGTCATGCCGGCGGGTTCGGTGTCAGGCGAACAGCTGTTTGAACCAGAGGCGGATCGCATCCCACGCACGGCCGAAGATGCCGGCCTCGGCCACCGGTTCGATCGCGACGACCGGGTAGTCACCCAGCGCCTTGCCATCGAGCTGGACCTTGACGGTGCCGATCTGCTGGCCCTTGGCGATCGGCGCGATCAGCGGCTGCTGGCTGGTGAACTCCAGCTTGATCTTGGCGGCATCGCCCTTCGGGACCGTCAGGTAGCGGTCTTCAAGGAAGCCGGCCTTGACGCTGTCGAGCTTGCCCTTCCACACCGGCACGGTGGCGATGCTCTGGCCGGCAGAATAGACCTTCGGTGTGTCGTAGAACTGCACGCCCCAGTTCAGCAGCTTGGACGATTCGGTCGCGCGGACCTGGTCGCTGGTGGCGCCGACGACGACCGAAATCACCCGGCGGCCGTCACGCTTGCTCGACGCGACGAGGTTGTAGCCGGCCGAGCTGGTGTGGCCGGTCTTCATGCCGTCGACGTTCGGATCGCGGTACAGCAGCAGGTTGCGGTTGCCCTGCTTGATGTTGTTGAACGCGAATTCCTTCATCGAGTAGATCGGATAGAACTCGGGGAAGTCGTGGATGATGGCCGCGGCGATCTTGGCGAGGTCGGCGGTCGTCGTGTACAGGTTCGGGTCGGTCAGGCCGGTCGAGTTCGAGAAGTGGCTGTTCTTCATCCCGAGGCGCTGGGCTTCGCGGTTCATCAGCTGGGCGAACACTTCCTCGTTGCCGGCGATGGCTTCGGCCAGCGTCACGCAGGCGTCGTTGCCGGACTGGACGATCATGCCCTTGATCAGCTGGTCGACCGTGGCCGGGGTGCGCGGGTCGAGGAACATCGTCGAGCCGCCGCTGCCGCCACCGGCCTTCATGCCGGCGGCCGACACGGTCAGCTGCTGGTCAAGCTTGAGCTTGCCTTCCTTGACGGCCTTGAACACGACATAGGCGGTCATCAGCTTGGTCAGCGAGGCCGGTTCGATCCGGGTGTCGGCGTCGCGCGCGGCCAGCGTCGCGCCGCTCTGGAAATCGGTCAGGAAATAGGCTTTGGCGGCGATGTCCGGCGGCGGCGGCGTGAAGGCCTGGGCGGTCATCGAGACGAGCGGGGCAACGAGGGCGGCGAGGGCGAGGGTACGGCGGATAGTCATTGGTGGGACAACGCTCTTGGGTAGGGGGCGGAACAAGCGGCCAAGTATAAAACCGGCATGCAGGCCGGGTCTGCCGTCATGACCGTGCAAATTGCCTTGCACTGACGGATGGCATGGGTCACGGCGTGATGGCGGTGCAGCTCATTGGAGCCATCATTCGTCCGGCAGTTCAAACGTGCCGTAACCGATGCGCCTGACCCGGCCGCTGACGCGGATCGCGCCATTGCCGGTCAGGTCGAGTTGCAGGTGGGCGAGGCGGTTGACGCCGTGCCCCTGCAGCATGGTCGACGAGAACGGCAGCGTCTGGCCCTGTCCCAGCAGCCAGCCGCCGAGGTTGGCGCAGGCCGAGCCGGTCCCGAAGTCCTCGCCGATCTGGCCGGCCTGCACCCAGAAGAAACGGGCGACGATGCCGGCCTCCGACGGAGCCCACACCAGCGCCTGGGCAATGCCGCGGCCGTTGACGGCCGCTTCGCCGAATCGCGTGATATCGGGCTGGCAGGCGAAGACGTCGCCGGCAGTGGCGACGGGCACGATCAGCTGTTCGGTCCCGGTATCGACAAAGCGGGCGCGGCCGGCAAACCGGCTGGCCGCCAGCCCGAGCGCCCCGGCCAGCACCGAATCGTCCGGCGCGTCGCGATAGCGCGGTGGCTGCGCGGTCAGCGTGACCAGTCCGTCCCGGATCGACACCGGGACGGTGCCGGACGGAAAGCGCAACGCCACTTCACCGCCGAGGCCGCGTTCGGTATCGAGCACCGCTGCGGTGCCCAGCGTCGGGTGGCCGGCAAACGGCAGCTCGTAACCGGGGGTGAAAATGCGTACGTCGGCGTCGGCCCCGGTGGTTTCTCGGGCACAGTCGCGCACGAAGGTCGTTTCGGACAGGTTGAGTTGCTGGGCAATGGCCTGCATGCGCGCATCCGAAACGCCATCGGCGTGCGGGAACACCGCCAGCGCGTTGCCGCTGAACGGGTTGCCGTCCGGCGCGGTGAAGACGTTGACGACGTGGTAATGCAGCGTGCGCATGGCGGGCTCCGGCAGGATTCGGGAGGCTCATTCAACCACGAGCCCGTTGCACGGGACAGTGACAATCCGCAGCCCGCATCGCCACCACAGCCGGCCGGCGCGCGCGGGGCTGTGTTTTGCATCGGGTCGTGGCCGCGCGCGCCTGTATAATGCAGCGTCAAGCCATCAAACCTTCCTGACTCGCGAATGATCCGCAAACTGATCGGAAAAGTGCTTCGCCGCCCCGGCAAGCGCGTCCTCCACGCCAAACATTACGGCATCCGCCGCGACCAGCTGCACTCGGGTGCACTCAAGGTCTGCGACCGTCTGCAAGCCGCCGGCTACGATGCCTACATCGTCGGCGGCGCGGTACGCGACCTGATGCTGGGTAAACATCCCAAGGATTTCGACGTCGCCACCAGTGCGACGCCCGAGCAGGTCCGCCACGTCTTCAACCGCTCGCGCATCATCGGCCGCCGCTTCAAGATCGTCCACGTGCCGTTCTACGACCGTGACGGCGAGGAAATCATCGAGGTGACGACCTTCCGCAGCGCGGCCGAAGCACCGACCGACGACGCCGGCCGCATCCTGCGCGACAACGTCTACGGCACGATCGAGGAAGACGCGTCGCGGCGCGATTTCACCGTCAACGCGCTGTATTACGACCCGAACCGCGAGGAAATCCTCGACTTCCATCACGGTGTCGACGACCTCGAGCGTCGCCAGCTGGTGAT
Source organism: Jeongeupia naejangsanensis (assembly GCF_016865585.1). Taxonomy (GTDB): domain Bacteria; phylum Pseudomonadota; class Gammaproteobacteria; order Burkholderiales; family Chitinibacteraceae; genus Jeongeupia; species Jeongeupia naejangsanensis. The sequence goes on from NZ_JAESND010000009.1 coordinate 97,075, forward strand.
GATCGGCGACCCGGCGCAGCGCTACCGTGAAGATCCGGTGCGGATGCTGCGTGCCGTCCGGCTGGCCGCCAAGCTCGAACTGACCATTGCGCCGGCAACGAAGAAGCCGATTGCGACGCTGACCAGCCTGCTCGAGAACATTCCGAGCGCCCGGCTGTTCGACGAAACGATGAAGCTGCTGCTGTCGGGCAAGGCCTGGGCCTGTGTGTCCGCCTTGCGTGCCGAAGGGCTGCACCGCTCGCTGCTGCCGATCCTCGAGCGTCAGCTGGACGATCCGAACGCGGCCACCTTCATCCAGCGCGCGCTGGAAAACACCGATTCCCGCCTTGCCGACGACAAGCCGGTGTCGGCCGGCTTCCTGTTCGCGACGCTGCTGTGGCACGACGTCGAGCAGCTGTGGAAGAAGAAGGAAGCAGCCGGCGAGCACACGATGCCGGCGCTGGTCGCGGCGATGAACGAGGTCGACGACCGCGTCAGCAAACGCCTGGCGATCCCGAACCGTTACGGCGCGGCGATGAAGGAAGTGTGGCTGATGCAGCCGCGCTTCGAACAGCGTGCCGGCCAGCGCCCGTTCCGCCTGCTGGAGCAGCCGCGTTTCCGCGCTGCCTACGACTTCCTGGTGCTGCGCGCGCAGTGCGGTCTGGCCGACAAGGCGCTGGCCGAATGGTGGCAGCAGTTCCAGTACTGTGACGATGCGACGCGCTCGTCGCTGATCGCCAATGTCGCCGGCAGCGACAAGAGCGGTCCGCAGCGCAAGCGCAAGCCGCGCCGCAAGAAGCCCGCCGCGGCCCCGGCCAGCGGCGCGTGATGGTCGACGCTTATATCGCGCTGGGCGCCAATCTGGGCGATCCGGCGCGGCAGCTCGACGCCGCCGTCGACGCGCTCGCGCTGCTGCCGGAATCCCGGCTGATCGCCGTGTCCGATTACTACCGCAGTGCGCCGGTCGGCTATGCCGACCAGCCCGATTTCCACAATGCCGTCGCCCGGGTCACGACAACGCTGGCGGCACCGGCGCTGCTCGACGCGCTGCTCGGCATCGAAACCGGACTGGGGCGGCACCGCAGTTTCCGCAATGCGCCGCGCACGCTCGATCTGGACCTGCTGCTGTACGGCGACGCAACGCTGCACCTGCCGCAGCTGAACGTGCCGCATCCGCGCATGCACGAGCGCGCCTTCGTGCTGCTGCCGCTGCTGGAGATCGCGCCGGACGTCGTCATCCCCGGTTTCGGCCCGGCGAAGGACGGTCTGGCGGCAGTGGCCGGTCAGGCCATCGCGCGGATACCGGGCAGCGGCCGCCGGCCCTGAGCGGGATCAACTGCAGCCCTCGGCAACAATACGTATGGGCGCAGCCGCCGCACAGGTGGAATAATGCCCCTCGCGGCGGTATTACCCTGCTGCCGTGACGTCTGCCCAACCATCCACGGGATTACGCAATGAAGACCACGATTACCACGCTGCAGAAAATGAAGCAGGACGGCCAGAAGATCGTCATGCTCACGTGTTACGACGCCAGTTTCGCCACGCTGATGGACGAAGCCGGGGTCGATATCCTGCTGGTGGGCGATTCGCTCGGCAACGTGATCCAGGGGCAGACCAGCACGCTGCCGGTGACGATGGACCAGATGGTCTACCACACCCAGTGCGTTGCCCGCGGCAACCGCGAAGCGCTGGTGCTGGCCGACCTGCCGTTCGCCGCCTACCAGCAAAGCCCGCAGCAGGCGTATGAAAACGCCGCCAGGCTGATGGCCGCCGGCGCCGAAATGGTCAAGATCGAAGGCGGCATGGTGATGGTCGAGACCGTCGCCTTCCTCGCTGCCCGCGGGATTCCGGTGTGTGCGCACATCGGCCTGCAGCCGCAGTCGGTCAATGTCTACGGCGGCTTCAAGATCCAGGGCAAGACCCAGCACGAGGCCGAGGTGCTCAAGCGCGATGCGCTGGCGCTGCAGCAGGCCGGTGCGGCGATGGTGCTGATGGAAATGATCCCGGCCGATCTGGCCAAGACCGTGACCGAGTCGCTGTCGGTGCCGACCATCGGCATCGGTGCCGGCGTCGACGTCGACGGTCAGGTGCTGGTCGTCTACGACATGCTCGGCGTGTTCCCGGGCAAGAAGGCGCGCTTCGTGAAGAACTTCATGCACGGCGTCTCCAGCATCCAGGGCGCGTTCGAGTCCTATGTGCACGAGGTCCGTGCCGCGACCTTCCCGGCCGCCGAACACAGCTACTGAGGCGGCGCGATGGCCGAACGTCTCGACGCGATTTTCGCCTTCGCGCTGGAGCTGGAAAAGCTCAAGGGCATCCTGCGCCGGAACAAGCCGATCGGGCTGGACCGGCGCGAGAACACCGCCGAGCACAGCTGGCAGATCGCCATGCTGGCGATGACGCTGGCGCCCGAAGCGGTCCGCCCGGTCAACGTCGACCGGGTGCTGAAGATGCTGCTGGTCCACGACATCCCCGAAATCGATGCCGGCGACGTGATGGTCTACGACGCGGCGCAGCGCCAGGCCGCCGAAGCGCTCGAGCTGGCCGGGGCCGAGCGCATTTTCGGCCTGCTGCCGGACGACACCGGCAAGGCGCTGTTCGCGCTGTGGCACGATTTCTCGCACGGCGACGATGACGACGCGCGCTTCGCCCGTGCCATCGACCGGGTGATGCCGATGCTGCAGAACCTCAACAACGGTGGCCAGAGCTGGCGCGAACACGGCATCCGCGTGTCGCAGGTGGTCGCGATGAACCAGCCCAAGGTCGAGCCGGTGTTGCCCGGCGTCTGGGCGAAACTGCGCGCCGGTCTCGACGACGCCATCGCGCGCGGCGACCTGCAACCCTGAACGGAGTGACGAAGTGAACGCAGCCCTTGATCTGTCGCCGTACCTGAACGCCAGCGAAGTCGTCGATTTCGACCACCTGGACGTCGCCGCACTGGCCGAGTCGCTGGCGGCGCCGACCCAGCTCGAAACCGCGCGCAACTGTTTCAACTGGGTGCGCGACCGGATCGAGCACTGCATCGATTTCAGCCGGGAAGAAGTGCCGGTATCGGCGTCCGACACGCTGGCGACCGGCACCGGCTTCTGTCACGCCAAGAGCCATCTGCTCGTGGCACTGTGGCGCGCCAACGGTCTGCCGGGCGGTTTCAGCTACCAGCGGCTGACCTGGGACGGCCCGATTCCGCCGTACTGCCTGCACGGCTTTGCCGCAGTCTGGCTCGACGGCCACGGCTGGTACCGCTGCGACGCGCGCGGCAACAGCAAGCCCGGCATCGACTGCCAGTTCACGCCCGGCGCCGAAAACCTCGCGTATCCGGTGCAATACGCCGGTGAATGCACATATCAAGAAGTCTGGGCCGAACCGTGGCCCGAACTCGTCGACCGGCTGCAAGCGTGCGACAGCGTCTCGCAGTACCGCGCCCGGCCGATCGACCTGAATCCGCCTGTCTCCGAGTGAACGACATGAAAATCATCCACACGATCAAAGAACTGCGCGAATGGCGCAAAACCGCCGGCACCGTCGCCTTCGTGCCGACGATGGGCAACCTGCACGCCGGCCACATGGCGCTGGTGCGCGAAGCCCGCGAGCGCGCGCAGTCGGTGGTCGTCAGCATCTTCGTCAACCGGCTGCAGTTCGGCCAGGGCGAGGACTTCGACCGCTATCCGCGCACGCTGAGCCACGACGCGTCGCTGATCGAGCACGAATGCCCGCACGCCGTGGTGTTCGCGCCGGACGAGAAAGAGCTGTATCCGCACGTGATCCAGCAGTACAAGGTCGAACCGCCTGCGCTGCAGGACGAGCTCTGTGGCGCGTTCCGCCCGGGGCATTTCCGCGGTGTCGCCACCGTGGTGAGCAAGCTGTTCAACATCGTCCAGCCGACCGTGGCCTGTTTCGGCAAGAAGGACTACCAGCAGCTGTTCATCCTGCAGCAGATGGTCGAAGAGCTGAACATGCCGATCGACGTCGTCCCGGTCGACACGGGCCGTGCCGGTGACGGGCTGGCGCTGTCGTCGCGCAACAGCTATCTGTCGGAAGCCGAGCGCGCCGAAGCGCCGCGGCTCTATCACCACCTGACGCGGATGCGTGACGCGATCGCGTCGGGCGAGCGGGATTTCGCCCGGCTGGCCGAGGAAACGATCGAGGATCTGGTCCGCCACGGCTGGGTCGTCGACTACGTCGAAACCCGCAACGCCCGGACGCTGAAGCCGGCGGTGCACACCGACCATGCGCTGGTGATCCTGCTGGCGGCGCGGATCGGCTCGACACGACTGATCGACAATATCGAAATCCAGTGCTGAGCGTTTGCCGCGGCTGCGGAGAATGAACGCGCTGAAATGAAAGAAGGCTCCTGCGGGAGCCTTCTTTCTTTGGGTTGCTGCCAAACAGGGAATGATGCCCCAGCTGCCGTTACATGTCCTGGCGGCTGACCGGCTACGTACGAACGACCGTTGCCGATGCCAGCTCTTGCTCGTTTGGCGCTTGGAACATGCTCTCGGCGAAAGCGAACATCGCCGGCGTGATGGCGACTGCATAGGTCTGGCCTCGCTCGGCATTCCGGTGTTCGACACGCTTCTGGCGCACGGCCTGTTCCGCCATGACGTAGTGCAACCGGGCCTGAACGTTCTGGTTCGACGCAAAAGCGTACGCGGTGTCTCGCCGGGCCTGGCGGATGAAGCCGAGGTCAAGAATCACCACGCCACCGGCTGACAGGATGTGCGAACTTGTTTCGTAGATCATCGATTCGCAACGATCAACACGATCCGAAAACCATGAAGGGTTCATCGTCTTGAGGTCGACCTCCGGATTCAGGTCGGGCTGAAAGAGCTTGGCCATCCATTGGTCAATGGAAAACACGACGCCGTTCGACTGCTCGGCCAATTGGTACGAATAGCTTGTTTTCCCTGCGCCAACAGGGCCGCATACCAGGTGAAGGCGATGATGATCGTTCATGGTTTCCTCTGCTTGCTGGCAGTTGTTCCCGAGACGCGAGCTTGATGTTTCAAGATGACAGGCCGATTTAAACCGGTCCCGACTGGGCGAAGCATCCGGCCGGGAGCAGACTCTCTGCGGAATCCCATACCTGAATTTCGACATAGAGTTCGAAATCCGTTTCCCAGTATTTTTCATACGGAACCAGATGGTCGTTGGCCGGCAGACCGAAGCGATCCAGCATCTGTTCCAGCTCGCCAAGCAGGAAAACCTGGTTGTAGTACGGCTTGTCGGGCCGGCTCACGGTCATGAAGCTGTCGGGGAAGGTGAGCGACGTCGTTTCCGGATCGAGGCGCGACAGGGGAATCCGGATTTCGTGATGCAGCTCGTTGAGCCCCTTGAACCATGGCGACGCGCCGAGCGTGAGATAAACCGGATAGTCGCGCGCGGGTTTGCCGCCCCGCTCAATGAACAGCGCCCGTAGCCTGTCTTCGGTGAATTTTCGTCTTTGAATGTATTCACGCCCGAACCGCCGACGGTAGCCGGGTTCTCTTTGATGCCGGGTCAACAACTCATGGAAAACCGGATTGTCATCGCCGCCAGGAAGATCGGAAAGGGTCTTGAACGGGCCGTTTTCCGGAAGATAGTAGTGTGATGCAAACGAAGGAATATTCATTGCAGCATTCTCCGGCGTCATGGCGACTAATAATCAATTAGCGTCAATTTGCGAGGCAACTTCGGTTTGTGCGAATTGTTGGCTCACGCCGTGTTGTTAGCCAAGAATATCTGCGCCTCTATAACCCTCCGGTACGCCTTGAACCAGAAATACTTCTCCCTCCGTATGTTCGGTACGCAGAGGGCGAATTGCCTTGTAGGCATCGGATTCGTACCAGCTTTGGGCCTGCGCCATGGAGGGAAACTCAATGACAACCAGGTCACTGGACCATGCACCTTCAAGCGGTTGATAGGGACCGCCATGTACACGGTACTTGCCAGAGAAAGGGGCCAACGTGTCGTCGATACGTTGCAAGTACTCCTTGATCTCGTCACCAAACCGGGTTTCACGTATCACGGCAACAGCATAAGCAGGCATTGATTGCTCCAAAGCATACTTGAATGTATCTGGCGATTTAGCAATTAAGCTGGCAGGCTTGAAAAACCTTAGATTACATAATTAATTGTCTATGCGTAATGTACGCTAAAAGTATCTCGACCTTTTTTGCCTGAATTGCCGAGTCATTGCTTTACCGCCTTGCCAGCGCCAGCATCCCGCCAACGGCAAAAAACGCCGTGCCGCAGAAGCGGTTGAAGCTGCGGATCCGGCCGGGACGGTGCAGCCAGGCGGCGAGGCGCGTGCCGCCGGCGGCGTAGGCAACCTGCCAGCCGGCCTCGATCACGAAGAAGGTCAGCAGCAGCAGCGCCCATTGCGGACCCTGCGCCAGCTTCGGATCGACGAACTGCGGCAGGAAGGCGGCGGCGAACAGGATGGCCTTGGGGTTCGACAGTGCGACCGTCAGCCCGAGCCGGTAGCGTGCCCACGCCGAATCGCCACGGATGTTCGGTTCCTCGAGCGTGTCGCCGGCGCGCCAGCACTGGATGCCCAGATAGATCAGGTAGGCGGCGCCGACGAGCTTGAGCAGCAGGAACAGCTTGGCGGAGGCGGCGAGAATGGCGGCAAGTCCGAACGCCGACAGCGTGAACAGCAGCGCCAGCCCGGTCAGCGCGCCAGCCATGGTCGACAGCGTCGGCTGCCAGCCATAACGGGTGCCGTGGCTGAGCATCAGCAGCATGTTCGGCCCCGGCGTGCCGGAGATGAAGAACGTTGTCGCAACGAAGGCAAGCCAGAGTTCGAGGTGCATGGTGTCGGGCATGGGGCGTGGTCAAGGTGTCCAGCCTAGGCGGCAGTGCTCTGTCGCGATAGTGGCAATCCGCCGGATGGGGGCGGGTTACAGTTCCGCCAATGAAAAAGGGCAGCCCGCCGGGCTGCCCTTTGCCGTGACCGGCGTGGCTTACTGTGCCAGCACCAGCACGCCGTCGGCTTCGACCAGCGCACCCTTGGGCAGTGCGGCGGCCTGGATGGCGGCGCGGGCCGGGAACGGTGCGCTGAAGTAGTCGCCCATGATTTCGTTGAGCTTGGCGAAGTTGGCCAGATCGGTGACGAACACGCCGAGTTTGACGATGTCGCCGAGGTCGCCGCCGGCAGCCTGACACACCGCCCGCAGGTTCTTGAATACCTGATGGCATTGCGCTTCGAAGCCGTCGACCAGGGCGCCGCTCTGCGGGTCGAGGCCGATCTGGCCCGACAGGTAGACGGTATCGCCGACCTTGACGGCCTGCGAGTAGGTACCGACGGCGGCCGGCGCATGATCGCTGTGGATGATGGTCTTGCTCATGAGGCGTTTTCCGGTGGCGTTGTAGAGGCCGCTATTGTAGCGACGATTGCGCCCCCGGCGCCGATATCTGCCGGTCATCGGCCCGGCATCCATTGATTTGGCATATCCCGCTTGCGTCGCGCGGAATGGCGAACTCTAAAGAGGAAAGATGCGCCTTCGGCGTGTCCTTACTGACTCTCTTGAAGGAGTACGTCATGCAGACGGTTCTTCGCCACCGGGCCGCGCTCGTCGTTGCGGCCGCCACCCTGACTTTGCTCGGCGGTTGTGCGAGCGACAGCGCGCTCAAGGCCGCTGTCGACAAGGCTCAGGCGACCGCTGATCAGGCGCTCGCCAAGGCCAATGCCAATGCTGCCACCGCGAACAACGCGGCAGCCATGGCGCAGCAGGCCAACCAGAAGTCCGACCAGGCCCTGGCCGAGGCGAAAGCGGCACGGCAGGAAGCCGCCGCCGCCAACGAAAAGGTCGATCGGGCGTTCAAGAAATCGATGATGAAATGACGGGTGACGCGGGGCGCGCCACCGTGCGTCCCGCTGGCGACCGCAGCTGCTGGGTTGCCGGGTCAGCGGATTTCGATCCGCATGCCGACGTCGGCCCACTCGCCGAAGGCGGCCAGTGCATCGTTGTCCAGCGCCACGCAGCCGTCGGTCCAGTTGAACGAACGGTGAATGTCCAGGTTGCCGAGGCCGACGCCGTGAATGCCGATCCAGCCACCGAGAATGGAGCGCTGGACCGCACGCTGACTGGCGTCATTCTGCGCCACGATCAGGTCGCGGGTGGCGGCGGAGAGCCGTCCGTCGCGGAACGCCTGCTCGGCTTGCGCGGTCAGAGGGTAATCCAGCTCGTAAAAGGTGACGAAGCGATGCGACTTGCGAATCGCCCGGATTCGATAGTGGCCGCGGGGCGTCGTGTTGTCGCCGCGGTAATGCACGTCGGACACGCCGCCGCTGCCGAGGGCGACGTGATCGACCGTGAGCAGCGCCACGCCCGAGGTCGAAAAAACGGTCAGCGTCTGCGCGCCGGTATCGACCAGCGCCCAGGGCTCGGCAAAGGCGCTCAGGCTGGCGAGCAACAGCACGGGCAACAACAGACGGATGCGCATCATCGGACTCCGCGGCAGGCGCCCGGGGGCGTGCTCGGAGCACTCGCCGGGGCGGCCATGCTGGTTTCGACCATTGCCGGTGCGGCAACGTTCGCTTTACCCAAGGATGGCAGCACCGTGGTCGGTGAAGTCAAGGTCGTCGTGCCGACACCCGACAATACGCTGCTCGACCTGATGCGCCATTTCGATCTGGGTTACGACGAAATCACCAGCGCCAACCCCAGGGTATCGGTGTGGACACCGAAGGCGAACACCCGGGTGGTGATTCCGACCCGGTTCATCCTGCCGCCCAAACCGTGGGAAGGCATCGTCGTCAACATTCCGCAGCGGCGGATGTACTACTTCCCGGTGCCGAAGAAAGGCCAGCCGGCGCAGGTGATCACCTATCCGATCAGCATTGCCCGCGAGGGCTGGTCGACCCCGTTGGGCACCAGCAAGGTCACCGCCAAATACCGCGATCCGGGCTGGTTCGTTCCCAAGAGCATCCGCGACGAACACCGCGAGGAAGAGGGCGTCGAGCTGCCCGAGTATTTTCCGCCCGGCCCCGACAATCCGATGGGCATGCTGGCGATGCGTACCGGCTGGCCGGGCATCTACCTGCATGCGACCAACCGGCCGTGGGGCATCGGCATGCGCACCAGCCACGGCTGCATGCACCTGTATCCGGAAGACGCCGCCGAGCTGTTTCCGCAACTGAAGGTCGGCACGCCGTTCCGGGTGATCAATCAGCCGGTGCTGGTCGGCGACGCCGGCGGGCAGGTCTGGATGGCGAGCTATGACGGTGTCGCCGAGTATCCGGATCAGCCGGCGCCGGCGACGCTGGCAGCCAGCCTGCTCGACCAGCGCATCATGGAAGCGGTACTGGCCGGCCAACCGCTGGATCAGGACCGGGTGCGCAAGCTGCTGGCGGACCCCAGCGCGATACCGCAGTCCCTGAATGCCGACAGTCCGGCGCTGTCCACCGCGCTGGCGGCACTGCCGGCCGAATCATACGCGTTTGCGCCCTATGGCATTGATGCCAACGATGCATCGTTGCCGGAGCCGCGCCAGCATCGCGACGATGCTGCGTCGGTTGCGCCGTGAGCCAGGCTCAGCGGCCCAGTTCGCCGGCGCGCTCGGGCTGATACACGACGTCGAGGATCGTGACGCTGGTCGTGCCGCCACCGGGTGCCGGCCAGCTGATCTGCTGGCCGACCGACAGGCCCAGCAGCGCGCTGCCGACCGGTGCGGTGATCGAAATCTGGTCGGCCGCGCCGTTCAGGTCCTTCGGGTAACAGAGCGTCAACTCGAAGGGCTGACCCGAGCCGGCGATGTCGAAGCGCACGCGCGAGCGCATCGTCACCACGTCGGCAGGCATGTCTTCCGGTTCGAGCAGCGTTGCCCGGTCGAGTTCGGCACGCAGTGCAGCCGCACCCGGAAAGGCGCTGGCGGGCAGCGTGTCGATCAGTTCGTACAGTCGATCGGCGTCGAGCGACGACACCGTAATCGGGGGCAATGCGGACATGGGAAAGCCTCATCGGGTTGCATGAAGTCCATTAGACCGATTTGCCGGCCATTGTTCCCTGTCCGGGCGCAAGAACCGGTGGGTGCGCATGGTGCGTGGCCGTGCGGGAAGGCCGCAGCTGCCCGTATCGCGACGATTTTGTTAACATCTGAATCGTCGTGACACAGGTCGCGACACAATGCGTCTTCAGGGCGGGGCGAAATTCCCCACCGGCGGTAGGGCTCCATCTGGCAACAGGGGGGCCAAGCCCGCGAGCGCCTGCGCAAGCAGGGTCAGCAGATCCGGTCCGATTCCGGAGCCGACGGTCACAGTCCGGATGAGAGAAGACCAGGTGAGTCCGCATGCCGAAGGGCAGGCGGGCGGCCGTCTCCGACCCGGTTCCGGGTTGGCCCTGAACGCTTTCGCCAATTCTGCGGAGCGTTTCCCCGATGTCCAGGCTTGATTCCAGGTTCGACCAGTACTTTTCCTCCACCCATCCCCGGCAACGGCTCGAAGCTGCCGTCATCGCCACCGGTATCGGCCGGCCCGTCGTATTGCTCGACGACGAAGACCGTGAGAACGAAGCCGACCTGATCGTCGCAGCCGAGCGCATCGACGCCAGCAGCATGGCGCAGATGATCCGCGACGGCAGCGGCATCGTCTGCCTGTGCCTGAGCGATGCGGCATTGAACCGGTTGCAGTTGCCGCAGATGGTGACCCACAACGGCAGCCGCAACAGCACCGCGTTCGCCGTCTCGATCGAAGCGCGTGACGGCGTGTCGACCGGGGTGTCGGCCGCCGACCGTGTGACGACGATCCGTGCGGCGCTGAGCCACGATCCGGCGCAGCTCGTCAGCCCCGGCCATGTTTTTCCGCTGCGCGGTCGTCCCGGCGGCGTACTCGAACGGCGCGGCCATACCGAAGGATCGATCGAACTGGCGAAGATGGCCGGCCTGAGCGAGGCATCGGTGCTGTGCGAACTGATGAGTCCCGACGGCACGATGATGCGTGGTGACACGGTCATCGCCTACGCCGAACAGCACGGCCTGCCGGTACTGACGATCGAAGACCTGGTCTGGTACCGGCAGCAGGTGGAACAAGGCGAGGTGGCGGCTGCCGCTTGATGGAACATGGCAAGCGGCGGCTGGCCTTGTTTCAAGGGCTAGCCGCAGCTGCCAATGCCAATGTCGTTGCTGCCGAAGATGGCTGCGCTGCCCGTTGCACATTGCGGATCGCCTTGCTCGTTCCTGAATGAATAACCGGTGGGGCAAATCCCGGCAAACGCGCGCACAGATTTCAGTTCGCTCTCCGAAAGATTGGCACGCATATATTCCTGCAGTTCGGCTTTGATCTCACAGTCGCTGGTGATGTTGATGCAGATAAACAGGCCGAACAGCGTAACGGGCAGAATCGCAATTGATGCCAGTAACGGGAAAGCGCGCTTAGCGGCAAGCGCGTGAACGACGCCGATTACAGGCGGGGAGATCGACACTGTCGCTGCGACGACAAGCAACACAAGTGATGCATGGATTTCTGTTGCAGACGGGGTGTAATCCCAAGCCGACAGCCTGATTCGATAGATTGTGGCGATTGCCGCGATCAGCCAACAAGCCGCCAACAATCTTGCGTAGATTGTGAGTGTGGCTGTTGTTGCTTCATCCCTTGCGGGTTGGAAGTTGTCACTTGATGGCATGGGGTTTCTCGACGCAAGCAGGTGGTGAGAAGTCGATCAGAAGTTTTCGTTGATTCGGAATGGCGCGTGCTGAAGCCTTGGATCAAACATGCTCTCGACGCACTGCACGCGGTGCGCCTGCTCCGTTCATCCGTTTCAGGTGGCCACACGATCTGGTCTTCTAGTCGTCGGGCAGGAAGCGCTCGAGCAGGGTATTGAGGAAACGCCGGCCCTGTTCGGTCGGCTTCACGTGTTCGAGGTCGCGCTGGAGCAGGCCCTCGGCACAGGCGCGGTCGATTTCGTGGATCACACGGGTCAGTGGCAGACCGGTGCGCTCGGTGAACAGGTTCAGCGCGAAGCCATCGGTCAGCCGCAATGCGTTGAGCATGAACTCGAACGGCAGCTGTTCGAGCGTGATCGCGTCTTCGGTCTGCACTGCGCTGCCTTCGCGCATTTTCGCCAGGTAATCGGCCGGCTGCTTGTAGCGCATCTGCCGGATCACCCGGTCGGGAAAGCTGATCTTGGCGTGCGCGCCGGCGCCGATGCCGAGGTAGTCGCCGAAGCGCCAGTAGTTCAGGTTGTGCTTGGCCTGACGCTTGGGCCGGGCGAAGGCGCTGGTCTCGTAGTGCTCGAAACCGGCGGCGGCCAGTCTTGCCTCGATCGCGTCCTGCATGTCGGCGGCGAGGTCGTCGTCGGGGACTGCGGGCGGGTAGCGGTGGAACAGCGTGTTCGGCTCCAGCGTCAGATGGTAGGCGCTGACGTGGGTCGAGCCGGCGGCGATGGCCGTGTCGATGTCGGCCAGCGCCTCGGCCAGCGTCTGCTGCGGCAGCGCGTACATCAGGTCGAGGTTGAAGTTGTCGAAGTGGCGGTGGGCGATTTCGATCGCGCGATGCGCCGCGTCGCGGTCGTGGATGCGGCCGAGCGCCTTGAGCTTGGCGTCGTCGAAGCTCTGGATGCCGATCGACAGCCGGTTGATGCCGGCGTCGGCGAAGCCGGCGAACTTGTCGGCCTCGAACGTCCCCGGGTTGGCTTCGAGCGTGATTTCAGCGTCGGGCAACAGCTTGACCCGCGCGCGGATCGCCGCGAGCAGCCGGTCCATCGATTCGGCCGAGAACAGGCTCGGCGTGCCGCCGCCCATGAAGATCGACGTCACCGGCCGGCCCCAGACCAGCGGCAGACAGGATTCGAGATCGGCGATCAGCGCGTCGATGTACTGCGATTCGAGCGTTGCATCGAGCCGGCCGTCGTCGCCGCTGCCGCCACTTCCGCCAAACTTGAGGGCATGCGAATTGAAGTCGCAGTACGGGCACTTCTTCACGCACCACGGGAAATGGATGTACAGCGCCAGCGGCGGCAGCGCGGTCAGGCCCCAGTTGCTGCGGGTGGTCGGTAAAGCGATTTTCGTCATCGGGATGTCATTCGCGCCCGGCGTACGGGTTGCGCAGCGCATCGACCAGCTTGTGCAGCACGTCCTTCATCTGCGCTTCGGAGACTTCCATCAGGATGCCGTCCTCGAGCGCGTCCTGCAGCAGCTGGGCGATTTCGTCGAGATTCTCGTTCATAACCTTGACCTTTTCGGTGCACGATACGACAGAGCCGTCGTCGCGGTGCCAGATCGCGTAGCGGGCTTCGTTGCTGCACGCGCTCATAGCTGCGTTTCCCTGAGCTTGTCGACGAGCTGACGCAGTGCGCGGCCGCGGTGCGAGATCGCGGCCTTCTCGTCGGCGCTGATTTCGGCGACGGTGCGGTCGTATTGCGGCAGCAGGAACAGCGGGTCATAGCCGAAACCGCCGTCGCCGCGCGGCGCCTCGATGATCGTGCCGGCACAGGTGCCGTCGGCGATCAGCGGTTGCGGGTCGGCTTCGGAGCGCACCAGCACCAGCGCTGCGTAGTAATAGGCACTGCGATCGGTGTGGTTGGCGATTTCGGCCAGCAGTTTTTCATTGTTGCGCGCATCCGATTTCGGCTCGCCGGCGAAGCGCGCCGAGTACACGCCCGGTGCACCACCGAGTGCGTGGACGCAGATGCCCGAGTCGTCGGCCAGCGCCGGCAGGCCGGTGATGCGGCTGGCGTGGCGGGCTTTCCGTAGCGCGTTTTCGATGAAGGTGCCGAAGGGCTCATCGCATTCGGGGACGTTCAACTCGCCCTGCGGAATGATCTCGAGCCCGAGCGGGGCGAGCAGATGGCGGAATTCGCGGATCTTGCCGGCATTGTTGCTGGCGAGGACGATTTTTTGCATGGTCATGGCCGAATTCAATAGGTTTTCTTGGTCAGCGTGAGCAGGTCGTTGTCACGCTTCATCTGGAAGCGGTTCAGTGCGCTGTTGCCGAGCAGGGCGATATCGAGGGTGTCGCCGTTCTGTACCGATACATCGACGTCGTAGAGCATCACGTTGCCAATCTGTACCTGTGGCACCTTGGTGATCCAGACGCTGATCTTGCCGTTGGCGGTGCTGGCCATGCCTTCGCGGCCCTTGCGGTAGTCGATCTTCATTTTGTCGGCGACGCTGCTGCTCAGCGAGATGAAGCTCGCACCCGTGTCGACGACGGCTTTCTGCGCGATACCGTTGATGCGCAGGTCGGTATAGAAATGGCCCCCGCGATCGGCAGTCAACGTCAGGCTGCCGCCGCTGGTGTCGCGTCCGCCGCTGACCGTGTAGCCCTCGCCCAGGACGAGGCGCTTCTGTGCGCCGCCGGCGTCGATCGTCGCGGCATCGCTGTTCAGGGCCAGCAGTTTGATGCTGCCGATGCTCTGGCCGACCGAGACGGTGCGTTGTGCGCCGTCGATATTCAGGATGGCCTTGTTGCCGAGGACGGCCATCAGCGTGATGTTGGTCGCGAATGCGGCCGGGGCGAGCAGGGTAACGGCGAGGGCGGCGGCAAGCTTCATGCGGGCGAGGACTCCGGGGTTTGCATTTGCGCCAGTGCGGCTTCGATCAGTGGCCAGCTGGCATCTTTGAGCAGTTTGGCGTCAGAAAGCGTTCTGCGCCAGCCGCGCGCGCCGCGCTCGCCCTGGTACAGGCCGAGTACATGGCGGGTGACGAAGCGCAACGGCGTGCCGGCCTTGAGTTCGGCTTCGACGAAGGGGCGCAGCGCGTGCATCACCGCCTCGCGGCTTTGCGGCCGCCAGTCGCCGCCGTAGTAGCGTGCGTCGACGTCGGCAAGCATCCACGGGTTGTGATACGCCTCGCGGCCAACCATCACGCCGTCAACGTGCGCAAGGTGCGTGGCGATGTCGTCGTGGGTCGTGATGCCGCCGTTGATGAGGATTTCCAGTTGCGGGAAGTCGCGTTTCAGCCGGTAGACATAGTCGTACTTCAGCGGCGGAATGTCGCGGTTTTCCTTCGGGCTCAGGCCCTTGAGAATGGCGTTGCGGGCGTGGACGATGAAGGTGTTCACACCGGCGGCGGCGTGGACGTGGCCGACGAAGTCGCGAAGGAACTCGTAATCCTCGAGCGCATCGATGCCGATCCGGTGCTTGACGGTCACGTCGATCCCGCAGGCATCGCGCATTGCTTTCAGGCAGTCGGACACCAGCCGCGGTTCGAGCATCAGGCAGGCGCCGAAGCTGCCGGACTGCACCCGCTCGGACGGGCAGCCGACGTTGAGGTTGACCTCGTCATAGCCCCAGTCTTCGGCGATTTTCGCACATTTGGCCAGATCGGCCGGGTCCGAGCCGCCGAGCTGCAGCGCCAGCGGATTCTCGACGTCGTCGAAGCGCAGATGGCGCATCTTGTCGCCGTGCAGGATCGCGCCGGTATTGACCATCTCGGTGTACAGCCAGGCGTCGCGGCTCAGTTCGCGGGCGAAGCGGCGGTAGAAGCGGTCGGTCCAGTCGAGCATCGGTGCGATGGAAAAGCGCCGTGACGGCCGTTTCACTGCATCGTTCATGCTGCCAGCGCCGCCTTCTGGGCCGCGATCAGTTCGCGGATGCCGGCGTCGGCCAGATCGAGCAACGCATTCATTTCGTCGCGCGAGAACGGTACGCCTTCGGCGGTGCCCTGGACTTCGATGAACTGGCCGCTGTCGGTCATCACCACGTTCATGTCGGTTTCGCAGTCCGAATCTTCCGGATAGTCGAGGTCGAGCACCGGCGTGTCCTGATAGACGCCGACCGAGATGGCGGCAACGTGCTGGCGGATCGGGCTGATTTCGAGCTTGCCGGCCCTGATCAGGCCGTTGATGGCGTCGGTCAGCGCGACGAAGGCGCCGGTGATGCTGGCGGTGCGGGTGCCGCCGTCGGCCTGGATCACGTCACAGTCGATGACGATCTGGCGCTCGCCCAGCGCTGCCATGTCGACGACGGCGCGCAAGGACCGGCCGATCAGACGCTGGATTTCCTGGGTGCGTCCCGACTGTTTGCCGGCAGCGGCTTCGCGTTTCATCCGGCTGTTGGTCGAGCGCGGAAGCATGCCGTATTCGGCCGTCACCCAGCCCTGACCCTTGCCGCGCAGGAAGGGCGGCACGTTTTCTTCGACGCTGGCGGTGCAGAGCACCTTGGTATCGCCGAATTCGACCAGCACGCTGCCTTCGGCATGGCGGGTGTAGTTGCGGGTGAGACGGACAGGGCGCAGCTGCGCGGGGGTACGGCCGGACGGGCGCATGATCATCCTTGGTTCAATCGAATCAAGGGATTATACCGCCGGGGTGGCGGCCGGCCGCGCGAATATTGCCCGGCCGTTTTACTTCGAATACTTGGCGATGGCCGCCTGGATTTCGGCGATGGCGTTTTCGATGTCGTCGTCGGTGAAATCGCCGCCATCCTTGGCGGTCATCGGATCGACGTGGGTCGCGATCGTGTGCAGGTCGAGCTTTTGCGTCGAGACGAAGGCGTCGCCGCTGATTTCCTTCTCGTCGGCATCGTGCCAGTTGATCGCCAGCGCCGAGAGGTTGTCGCCGAACTTGCCGCCGCGCAGCTCGGCACGGTCCATCAGTTGCGGCACCGCGAACAGCACCGGGAAGGCGCCGAGGAAGTGGGCGAGTTCGTCGTCTTCAAGCGAGCCCCACAGCCCGTCCGAACACAGGAGCAGCGTGTCGCCGTCCGACAGCGCGATCTTGCCGCCTAGGTCGATCTCGGGCGGGTAGACGCCGCCGAGACAGGAGTAGATCTTGTTCTTTTCCGGATGGACGCGGGCTTCTTCTTCGGTGATCTTGCGCTCGTCGAGCAGGCGCCGCACCTTGGAGTGGTCGCGCGTTTGCGCCAGCACCTTGCTGCCGCGCAGCAGGTAGAGCCGCGAGTCGCCGACGTGCGCCCAGTAGGCGATGCCGTCCTGGACGATGCAGGCCACACAGGTGGTGCGCGGAATTTCGAGCATCTCCTTGCGTGCGGCGTAGTCGTAAATCGCTTCGTGGCAGCGCTGGAAACTGTCGGCAAGGAACTGCAGCGGATTGGCCAGCGCAGGCTGCGCCTTCTGCTCGAACTGGTCGGTGAGCAGCTCGACCGCCAGTTGCGCGGCGACCTCGCCGTGCAGGTGGCCGCCCATGCCGTCGGCGACGACCAGCAGCAGCGCATCGCGGCTGTACGAGTAGCCGACGCGGTCCTGGTTGTTCTTTCGCGCGCCGCAGCGCGAATCCTGGAATACGGTGAATTTCATTCGATCCCCCGGTCAGGCTTGATGGTCAGCTTGCGCCACGCGAGCTGGACGGTCCGGATCAGGCCGGGCTTGCGTGCCGGCGGTGATGCGGCTTCGATCAGCGCCTTCTGCAGCTGCGGCACGCTTTGCGGGCGTGCGGTCGGATCGAGCAGCAGGCACTGGTGAATCAGGTCGAGCAGTTCGGGCGAGTAGCGGTCGCCGTAGGCGGCGCGCAGGTCGACCAGCTTGTCGGCGCGCGACCGGGCGTCGGCCGGTTGCGGCGCGGTGCCGGCGAGGCAGGCGAACATCGATGCGCCGACGCCGTAGATGTCGGTCCACGGGCCGAGTTCGTTCTTCTTGTTGTACTGCTCCGGCGCGGCAAAGCCCGGCGTGTACATCGGCGTGAGCTTGGCGTGTTCCTGCGTCAGCGTCTGCCGTGCCGAGCCGAAGTCGAGCAGCACCGGCGATCCGTCCTTGCGGACGTAGATGTTCGCCGGCTTGATGTCGAGGTGCAGCAGCTTGTTCAGGTGGACTTCGCGCAGGCCGTTGAGCAGGTGGAAGAACACGTGGCGGATCAGCTTCTCGTCGACGCCTTCGCGTTCGTGCTTGAGCTGGATTTCCTTTTGCAAGGTGCGGCCGCGCTCGTACTCCATCACCATGTAGACGGTGTCGTTGGCGCGGAAGAAATTCAGCACCCGGACGATGTTCGGATGCTGGATGCGCGCCAGCGTCTTGCCTTCCTCGAAGAAGCACTTGAGGCCGTGACGGAACATCGCCAGATTCTCGTCGCTGGTGGCTTCGACGCGTTCACCCTCGCAGCGGAGCGCGAGTGAATTTGGCAGATACTCCTTGATCGCGACCGGATAATCGTTTTCGTCGTGCGCGAGGTAGACGATACTGAAGCCGCCAGCTGACAAGAGCTTGGCGATCGTATAGTTCTGCAGCTGGTAGCCGCGCGAGAGCGGCTGATTACTCGGTGTCGCCATCCGTGTTTTTATACTGGCATTGCCTGATCGGTCTGCGCCGATTCTGAGTGCCGCCCCGGTGAAAGTAAAGTTGCGTGGCTCACGCTGTTTCACCGGTGCACCCGCTTGACCACAAGGAGTTCCAATGATTTTCAGCATGACCGGTTATGCCAACGCCCAGCGAGAGCTGTTGCTGGGCACGCTCAGCGTCGAAGTACGCGCGGTCAACCACCGTTTTCTCGATCTGTCGCTGCGGCTCGGTGAAGACCTGCGCGCGTTCGAGGGCACGATTCGCGAACGCATCGGCGCCGCGCTGACCCGCGGCAAGGTCGAATGCCGTGCCTATTTCAATGCCCAGGCCGCCGGCTCGGCCAAGCTGCAGCTCAACCGGGCGTTGCTCGAAGAGTTGCTGCGCGTCAGCGCCGAAGCGGGCGAGGTGATCGGCAGCGGTGAAAAACTCAAGCTGGGCGAGCTGTTGCGCTGGCCCGGCGTGCTGGCGCAGGAGGCACCGCAGGACGATGCACTCGGCGAAACGCTGGCTGCGCTGCTCGACGCTGCGCTGGTCGATTTCAAGGCCAGCCGCGCGCGCGAAGGAGAAAAGCTCAAGGACCACCTGCTCGAGCGCATTACCGGTATGGAAGCGATCGTCGCCGACGTCAAACCGCGCATTCCGGCACTGGTCGCCGATTACGAGGCCCGGCTGACCGCGCGTTTCGTCGAGGCGATCGGTTCGGCCGACGATGACCGGATCCGCCAGGAAATCGTCGTGTTTGCGCAGAAGATCGACGTCGACGAAGAGCTGTCGCGCCTGACCGCGCACTTTTCGGAAATCCGCCGCATCCTGCAAAAAGGCGGGGCGGTCGGCAAGCGGCTCGACTTCCTGATGCAGGAACTGAACCGCGAAGCCAACACGCTGGGTTCGAAGTCGGTATCGGCCGAGACCAGCCGGGCGTCGATCGAGCTCAAGGTGCTGATCGAGCAGATGCGCGAGCAGATCCAGAACATCGAGTAAACCTGCCGCTTGCACAGTGTCGGCCGGCTGCGTGGTGGAGGCCGGCCCACGGCGGCGTTTTCGATGCCGCCCGCCTATGCTACGCTGCCTGTAATTTTCTTACGGAATTGATCCGCGATGACCCAAGGCAACATTCTCGTCGTCACCGCGCCGTCGGGCGCCGGCAAAACCACGCTGGTTGCCGCGCTGCTCGCCGCCGACGCCAATGTCCAGCTGTCGATCTCGTTCACCTCGCGCGCACCGCGCGCCGGCGAGGTCGATGGCAAGGACTACCGTTTTGTCGATCGTGCAACGTTCGAAGCCATGATCGCCGCAGGCGAGCTGCTCGAATACGCCGAGGTCTACGGCAACTACTACGGCACGTCGAAAGCGTGGATCAACGAAGCACGCCAGTCCGGTCGCGACATCCTGCTCGAGATCGACACACAGGGCGCCGCGCAGGTGCGCGAACTGTTTCCCGATGCGATCGGCCTCTTCGTGCTGCCGCCGTCGCTCGATGTGCTCGAACAGCGGCTGAAGAACCGCGGCAAGGACGCCGATGACGTGATCGCCCGCCGCATGGCCGAGGCGCGTGCCGAAATCGGCCACGCCGGCGAGTTCGATTACCTGATCGTCAACGAGTACATCGACGAGGCCGTGCGCGACATCGTCAGCATCGTGCGCGCCGAGCGTCTGCGCGAACCGCTGCAGACCGAACGTCACGCGCAACTGCTCGCCAGCCTCAAGGGCTGATCGTCACCCGGGGGCTCTGGTAGAATGGCCCCATCTATCGCCTGATCCGGCGATTTCACTGATTTGGAGTAAATGACATGGCCCGTGTGACCGTTGACGATTGCCTGCCGAACATCGAAAACCGCTTCGACCTGACACTGGCTGCCGCTTACCGTGCCCGCCAGATTGCCAATGGCTCGACCCCGCAGGTCGACAATCCGGGCAAGGACAAGCCGACCGTGCTGGCACTGCGCGAAGTCGCGTCCGGCCTCGTCGGTCGCGACATCCTCAACCGCAACCGCATCTGACCGGTTGTGGAGCCGGCCCGGCGTGTCCGGGCCGCGAACAACGATGAAACGACGGTGTCGCCACGCTGACGACCCGGCCTGCCCGCACCGGCAGGCAAAGGCGGGCACATGCCCGCGATAAGCCCGCACGAACTCCCCGAGCTGGCTACCCAGGCGCCGCATGTCCTCGATGCGGCCAACAGCTTCCTGTCCGACGACACCGGCTACCTGAAGCCGGAAGACCGCGAGTTCCTCGCCCGCGCGTTCAAGTTCTCCGAAATCGCCCACCGCGGCCAGTCGCGCCAGTCTGGCGAGCCGTACATCTCGCATCCGCTCGCCGTTGCAACGATCCTGACCGCGTGGCATCTCGATGCGCAGGCGCTCGCCGCCGCGCTGATGCACGACGTGGTCGAAGACACCGGCGTCTCCAAGCTCGAGATCACCGAGAAGTTCGGCCGACATGTCGCCGATCTGGTCGATGGCATGAGCAAGATCGAGAAGCTCGAGTTCCAGAGCAAGGAAGAGGCGCAGGCCGAAAACTTCCGCAAGATGCTGCTGGCGATGGCGCGCGACTTGCGGGTGA
The DNA here is from genome assembly GCF_016865585.1 of Jeongeupia naejangsanensis. Taxonomy (GTDB): domain Bacteria; phylum Pseudomonadota; class Gammaproteobacteria; order Burkholderiales; family Chitinibacteraceae; genus Jeongeupia; species Jeongeupia naejangsanensis. Next base: position 117,763 of record NZ_JAESND010000009.1, read on the forward strand.
TCCTGATCAAGCTTGCCGACCGGCTGCACAACATGCGCACGATGGATGCGATGCGGCCGGACAAGCAGAAGCGCATCGCCCGTGAAACGATGGAGATCTATGCGCCGATCGCCAACCGCATCGGCCTGAACGCGGTCTATCAGGAACTGGACGACCTGTCGTTCAAGTACATGCACCCGCGGCGTTACGCGGTGCTGAGCAAGGCGCTGAAGGCCGCCCGCGGCAACCGCCGCGAGGTGGTCGGCAAGATTCTCGACGCGGTGCGGGCGCAACTGATGGGCGCCGGGCTCGACGCGACGGTGTCGGGTCGAGAGAAAAACCTCTTCAGCATCTACCGCAAGATGCAGGAGAAATCGCTGTCGTTCTCCGAAGTCCTCGACATCTACGCCTTCCGCGTCATCGTCAAGGACGTGCCGACCTGCTATCTGGCACTCGGCGCGCTGCACGGGCTGTTCAAGCCCATCGCCGGCAAGTTCAAGGACTACATCGCGATCCCGAAGTCCAACGGTTACCAGAGCCTGCACACGACGCTGTTCGGGCCGTACGGGACGCCGATCGAGATCCAGATCCGCACTGCCGAAATGCACCGGATCGCCGATGCCGGCGTCGCCAGTCACTGGATGTACAAGAGCGGCGACGAGACGTTCTCGGACGTGCAGCAGAAGACCCACCAGTGGCTGCAGAGCCTGCTGGAGCTGCAGTCCGAATCCGGCGATGCGGTCGAATTCCTCGAACACATCAAGGTCGACCTGTTCCCGGATCAGGTCTACGTGTTCACGCCGAAGGGCAAGATACTGTCGATGCCGGCCGGTGCGACCTGTGTCGACTTCGCCTACGCGGTGCATTCGGACATCGGCGACCGCTGCATCGCGGCCAAGATCAACCACGAGCTGGTGCCGCTGCGCGCCAAGCTCAAGAATGGCGATCAGGTCGAAATCGTCACTGCCGCGCATGCCAAGCCGAATCCGAGCTGGCTGACCTTCGTCACTACCGGCAAGGCGCGCAGCCACATTCGCCACTTCCTCAAGAGCATGCGTTTCGAGGAGTCGGTGACGCTGGGTGAACGCCTGCTCGAACAGGGGTTCTCGACCCTGCACCACGCGGCCGTCGAACTCGACGACGACGTCTGGGACCGCTACGTCAAGGAAAATGGCGCGCGTGACAAGGCCGAGATACTGGCGGACATCGGTCTGGGCAAGCGATTGGCCGTGGTGGTGGTCAAGCGGCTGCTGCAGCTCGCCGGATTGTGGCGTGACGAAAGCGGTGGCGGACGCCGGACGGCGGCGATGACGATCCGCGGCACCGAGGGCATGGCGGTGCAGTTCGGCCGCTGTTGCAACCCGATTCCGGGTGATCCGATTCTCGGCATCGTCAAGAAGGATCAGGGCCTCGTCATTCATACCCACGACTGTCCGCTGCTCGCCAAGGGACATGTCGACGCCGAGAAACTGATCGACGTCGAATGGGATCCGCTGGTCGAGCGTTACTTCGACGTGCCGGTGCGGGTGCTGGCCGACAACCAGCGCGGCGTGCTGGGGCAGATCGCCACGGCAATCGGTGACGCCGAGGCCAATATCGGCGCGGTCACCACGCAGGAGGCCGAGGGCGAGCGTTACGTTCAGGTCCAGTTCACGCTGCAGGTGCACGATCGCGTGCATCTGGCCAAGGTGATGCGCCGCTTGCGTCAGCTGCCGGTGATCTACCGCTTGCAGCGGGTTCGCGCCTGAGCGGCATCAAAGTCTGACGCTTCGCGCGTGCTAAAATCGGCGCCATTCGCAATCCTGCCAAGGCCGCGTCGTGATCCAGCTGTCCATCAATGGCGAAGCCAAGGCTTTCGCCGCCCCGCTGACCGTTTCCGAACTGATCCAGGTGCTTGAGCTGACCGGCAAGCGCGTCGCGATCGAGCGCAACGGCGAGATCGTGCCGCGCAGCACGCACGCGGCAACGCAGCTCGTCGACGGCGATGTGCTCGAGATGGTGGTTGCTGTCGGTGGTGGCTGAGCAATGATCGCGCGCAGCTGGCATGGTGTCGTTCCGGCGCGGCACGGTGATGCGTTTGCCGCCTACCTGCAGCAGACCGGGGTCGCCGAGAGCACGACTTTGAACGGCAACCTGGGCGCCTTCGTGCAGCGGGTCGAGCAGGACGGCTACACGCATTTCTTCCTGCTGACCTACTGGGCCGACTGGGCCGCCATCCATGATTTCGCTGGCCCGCAGCCGCACATTGCCGTCACGTATCCCGAGGACGCACGTTTCGGCCTGATTTCCGATCCCATCGTTGTCCACCAGCAGGTGGACGCGGTGACGCCGTGGCTGACTGCCGCCGCGGCCTCCTGAATCGCTACTTCGCTTCAAAAGGGAACAGCATGTCTGACGTTTTCCAGATCGCCGGCAAAACCTACAACTCGCGCCTGCTGGTCGGTACCGGCAAGTACAAGGATTTCGACGAAACCCGACGTGCGATCGACGCATCGGGGGCCGAGATCGTCACCGTGGCGATACGTCGGGTCAACATCGGCCAGAACGCAAACGAGCCGAGCCTGCTCGACTACCTGCCGCCAAGCGAGTTCACCTATCTGCCGAATACGGCTGGCTGCTATTCGGCCGATGATGCGATCCGCACCTTGCGGCTGGCGCGCGAGCTGCTCGACGACCACAAGCTGGTGAAGCTCGAAGTGCTCGGCGACCCGAACACGCTTTACCCGAACGTGCGCGAAACGCTCAAGGCCGCCGAAGTGCTGGTCAAGGAAGGTTTCGACGTGATGGTCTACACCTCCGATGATCCGATTGTTGCGCGTGAACTCGAGCAGATCGGCTGCTGCGCGATCATGCCGCTGGCCTCGTTGATCGGCTCGGGCATGGGGATTCTGAATCCGTGGAACCTGCGGCTGATCATCGAGCAATCGAAAGTGCCGGTACTGGTCGACGCTGGCGTCGGTACCGCGTCCGATGCGACCGTCGGCATGGAGCTGGGCTGCGACGGCGTGCTGATGAACACCGCGATCGCTGCTGCCAAGGACCCGGTCCGGATGGCGTACGCGATGAAGCTGGCGGTCGAAGCCGGCCGCGAGGCTTTCCTCGCAGGGCGGATGCCGAAGAAGCTCTACAGCGCCGATCCGTCGAGCCCGCTTTTCGGTATGATCAGCAGCAAGTAAGCAAGCTTGCCAATTCAAAAGGCGGTCGACGACCGCCTTTTTTCATATCCAGGAGTCACGCATGACCACGGTCCGCTATGCCAGCCTCGATGATCTCGATCTGCTGGTGCCCTTGTTCGATGCCTATCGGCAGTTCTACAAGCAGGCGAGCGACGTCGACGGCGTGCGCGCCTATCTGGGTGAGCGGCTGGCCTTGCGCGAATCGGTGTTGCTGCTCGCCGAAGCCGGCGGTCATCCGGTCGGTTTCGTCCAGCTGTTTCCGTTGTTCAGCTCGGTCGGCATGCGGCGGGTCTGGCTGCTCAACGACCTGTTCGTCCTTGAGGCGGCACGCGGGCAGGGGGCGGCGCGGGCGCTGATGGGCAAGGCGCGCGACCATGCACAGGCGACCGGCGCGGCCAGCCTGCGGTTGTCGACGGCGCATGCCAATCACGCGGCGCAGGCGCTGTACGAATCGCTCGGTTACCAGCGCGATTCCGAGTTCCAGGGCTATGCGCTGAAGCTGTAGCAACGCACTGACTTTGGCCTTACACTCTGGCGCTTTTTTGAGCCGGAGTACGCGATGTCTACTGCTGCAGACAAGGATGGAGGGGCGCACGACGTGGTCGTGCGTTACGCCAGTCTCGATGATCTCGACCGGCTTGCGCCGCTGTTCGACGCGTATCGCGTGTTCTACGAACAAGCGAGCGATCCTGCCCTTGCCCGGGCTTTTCTGGCCGAGCGCCTGAATCTGGGCGAGTCGGTGCTGCTGCTGGCCGAAACCGGTGGTGTGGCGTGCGGTTTCATCCAGCTCTATCCCTACTTCAGCTCGATTGCTGCGACGCGGGCGTGGAGCCTGATGGATCTCTACGTGGCCGAATCCGCGCGCGGCGCCGGCGTGGCGCGGCTGCTGATGAACAAGGCCGCCGCGCACGCGCGGGCCACCGGTGCCTCGCACCTCGAGCTGTCGACCGCGCACACCAATACGCGCGCGCAGGCGCTGTACGAATCGCTCGGCTACGAGCTGGATACCGTCTACCGCTACTACAGCCTGCTGCTCTGAGGTACTGCGGACGGCGGGGAACGCCGGTTATAATCGCGCCATCGTTGAAAAGCGCCGCTTTGCGGCGCTTTTGCTTGGAAGCTTGATTGGAAAGGTCATGGAAAATCCGAACTATATGCGCCGCATCCGCAGCTTCGTGCTGCGTCAGGGCCACCTGTCGGCCGGGCAGGAACGCGCGCTGGCCGATTTCGGTCCGCGTTTCTGCATCCCGTACGCTGCCGAAGCGCTCGATCTGACTGCGGCATTCGGCCGTGAAGCACCGCGCGTGCTGGAAATCGGCTTCGGCATGGGCCAGGCCACCGCCGAGATTGCCGCCGGCCGTCCCGATACCGATTTCCTTGGTGTCGAAGTGCACACGCCCGGCGTCGGTAGCCTGCTGAAGCTGATCGGCGAGCAGGGCATCGGCAACATCCGCATCGTCCAGCATGACGCGGTCGAAGTGATCGAGCACATGCTGACGCCGGATAGCCTCGACGGCGTGCACATCTACTTCCCGGACCCGTGGCACAAGAAACGCCACAACAAGCGCCGGCTGGTGCAGCCTGATTTCATCAAGCAGCTGCTGTCGCGGGTCAAGGTTGGCGGTTACCTGCATCTGGCGACCGACTGGGAAGACTATGCGGTGCAGATGCTCGAGGTCCTGTCCGCCGAGCCGCTGCTCGAAAATACCGCCGACGGCTACGCGCCGCGCCCGGACTATCGGCCGCTGACCAAGTTCGAGAACCGCGGCATCAAGCTGGGCCATGGCGTGTGGGATCTGGTATTCCGCCGCAAGGCCGGCTGATCTAGACTCGCAGCATCTCCCGCCGGAAGTCCGCGCATGTCCCTCTCCCGATTCGCCGCCATGCTCGCCCTAATGTCCGGCGCCGCACAGGCGGCCGACGACGTCACCGTCACGCCGCTGGACAGCGCGCAGCTGGGCCGGCAGACGGTCGACGTCGACCGGGCGCTGGCGGTAACGATGACGCCCCGGACCGAACCGCTTCCGGCTCGGTTCGACGCGCCGGTCCCGGCCGCCGAAGCGGTGATGCAGACCACCGCGCAGCCCGTCGCACCGCAGCCGGTGGCTGCCGAAGCGCCGGCACCCAAGGCGCCGCCGCAGCGCCTGTTCAAGCGCTCGGTCGTCGTGCTGCCGTTCGTGGTCCGTCAGCCCGGGCAGATCGCCGATCTGCCGCAATTTCTCGAGGGCACGCAGGACATCCTGCGGCGCAGTCTCGACACCGGCGGCAAGCTCAATGCGCGGATCGCAGCCGGAGAGGGGGCGTTCATGCTGCAACCGGGCAGCGTCGACGTGCAGTGGAAGCCCGAGCGCGTGCGCGAGCTGGCGCGCCGCTACGGCAGCCAGTTTGTCGTTGCCGGCGTGGTCGACGACGCGTCGACCGAGGGAACGCGTTTCATGCCGGCGATCGGCACGCAGGTCAAACCCGGCGAGAGCAAGCTGTCGCTGAGCCTGCCGATCGTGGATTTCTTCGGGTTCGGCCTCAAGCGAACGCCGGCATCACGCAATTTCGACGCCACGCTTTACCTGTTCGACGGTGTGTCGGGCGCCATGCTTGGCCGCTATCCGCTGCAGGCGAACGCCGGTGGCGACGTGCTCGGCGATCCCCGTCAGGCCGTGGCCGGTGTCGGCTTCGTCAGTGGCGATTATGGCCAGGTGGTTGCCGCACAGCTGGGCAGCGCCGCCAATGTGATTGCCGAAGCCATCCGCTGCCAGCCGTTCTCGGCCCGGGTCGTCGGTCTGTCGCAGGGCCAAGTCGTGCTCGACGCCGGGACGGCGGCAGGGCTGCGCCCGGGTGACACGCTGCAGCTTTACCGGCTGCGCAGCTTCCAGTTGCCGGTCGACAGCCTCAATGGCGACCCGGCGCAACGGCTCGGCATGATCGAGGATCGCGGCAGCGTGCTGACCATCGAACAGATCCAGCCACTGATGTCGCTGGCGAAGATCGCCGGTCCGCAGCCCGAAGTGGGCGACTATGCACGCTGGGATGGTGCCGGCCACTGAGCACCGGACGATGAACGATGATGCCGCAGCACGACATGCCGGCTCACGTTGACACGGATTACTTGCAGGCGGCTTCCTGAAGTTGCGCCCCGCGCAGCTGGCTGCTGGCCTTCAGCAGTTTCTGTTGCTGATCCGGCGTGACCCTGGCGGTGACAAAGCTCGTCGGCTTCAGGCCGTCGTCGCGCTCACGGACCACCGCCGAGCGCACGCCCTTGGCCTGAAGCTGGGCCAAGCGACGATCGCCCGCCTCCCGGCTTGAAAAGACACCGAGCGAGATGGCGTTCTGCCAGCGTTTGCCGTCGTTGACGACCAGATAGTCGTCGACGCCGAGTTCTGCCAGCTGTGCGGCTTTCTGCTTGGCCGTTTCGAGGTCGGCCATCGGCGGGATGTAGACCCAGACCCGGGCGTTGTCACCGCTGCCGTGCTCCTGTGCGGCAATGCCGAGCGCCTTGAGTTTGCCGCGCGCGGTATCGACGTCGGGACCGCTCAGGCCGGCCCAGCGCAGGCAGACGCCTGCGGTATCGGCTTGTGCCTGCGCCGGTGGCGTCGGCTTGGGGCCAGGCTTCGGAGTCGGAGTCGGAGTCGGAGTCGGAGTCGGAGTCGGAGTCGGAGTCGGAGTCGGAGTCGGAGTCGGAGTCGGAGCGGGCTGGCTGGCCGCAGTCGACGCAGGTGAAACCGGCGTGTTGTCGATCTGGGCAAGGTTGACTGTCCTGACCTGGCTCGCAGCGACTTCGGGGGCACGCACCTCACCGCCCGGCCGGTTGGGGGCAAGGCGGGTGTAGCCGAAGTACAGCAGGTTGAGCGCGACGAGCGCGGCCAGAAACCATTTCATCGTGCGGCTATCCGTGGTCGGGTCAGGGGGCGGGGCGGGTGGCGGGTTGGGCGAAGGCCAGCGCGGCCAGCCCGTGAAGCACGAGATTATCGACCAGCGTCGCCGGTGTGTTAAGCAAGGCGGCCAGTTGTGATGCATCGCCGCCCGCCAGCAGCAATCGCGGTGTCTCGCCACGAGCCTGCAGACGCCCGACCATCGCGTCGATGCTGGCTGCCAGCGCGGTGCGGATGCCGGTTTCGATCGCGTCTTCGGTCGACGTCGGATAGTCGTGCACGCGACCTTCGGCATCGGGCAGTCGGGCGGTGCCGGTGGCAAGCGCGCGTTTCATCAGACGGTAGCCGGGCAGGATCATGCCGCCGAGAAAGACGCCGTCGGCGGTCAGTGCGTCGACGGTCAGCGCGGTGCCGGCGCTGGCGATGACCAGTGCTTCACCGGGAAAGCGGGCGCGTGCGCCGAGCACCGCCGCCCAGCGGTCGGGACCTTGCTGTTCGAGCCGGCGATAGCGGTTCTCGACGCCAAGCGCCTGACGTGACGGCGCCAGCCAGTCTATCTTGCAACCCCAGTGCGCCGTGGCAAAGGTATCGAGTTGCTCGCGCAAGGCCGGTGCGGCCACGCAGGCGCCGTGAACGGTACCCGGCGCGGGCATTGCCCGCCATGCCGCAAACGCGGTATCGAGCTGGTCGTGCGCGGCGTCACCCTGCGCGAGCCAGTCGCCGCAGGTGTCTGCCGTGGCCCATTTGAGGCGGGTATTGCCGAGGTCGAGGAACAGCGTGCTCATCGTGCTGGCTCCGTACGCCGCAGGCTTAGATCACCGGTATGGACGACCAGTTCGCCCGCATCGGTCGCCAGACGCAAGGAGCCGTCGTCGGCCAGTCCGGCCAGCGTGCCGGCGCGCCGGCTGCCGTCGGGGGCGATCAGTTCGACCTGCTGGCCGTGCCACGCGCTGAAGGCTTCCCAGCGCGGTTTGAACGGGGCAAAGCCGTGGACGGTGAATTCGTTCAGGCCACGCTCGAGCGCGGCCAGCAGCCGGGCCAGCAGGACGTTGCGTTCGGGGATGGCGCCGTGGTCGGCCAGACCGGCACAGGCCTGATCGGTCACCGCCGCCGGGGCGATAAGGTTGAGGCCGATGCCGATGACCGCGTCGGTCGGGCCCATTGCATCGCCGGCGATTTCGATCAGGATGCCGCCGACCTTGGCGCCGTCCAGCAGCAGATCGTTGGGCCACTTGAGCTGCACGCCGGTGTCGCGCAAGGCGTCGGCAACGATGGCACCGACCGCCAGCGACAGGCCGGACAGGCTGGCGGTGCCGCCTTCGAAGCGCCATGCGAGCGAAAACATCATGCTGCCACCGAGCTGGGCCAGCCAGCGGCGCCCCAGCCGGCCGCGACCGCCGTCCTGCCATTCGGCGACCAGCGCCCTGGCGTGGACCGGTGCGGCCAGCAGACGTCGATTGGTCGAGTCGGTGCGCTGGACGATATCGACGTCGATCCGGCTGCCTTCGGGCAGCGCGGCCAGCACCTGCGCACGGTCTAGCCAGTCGATCGGCGCACTCAGCCTGTAGCCGGCGCCGGTACGGCGGGTCAGCGTGATGCCGTAGTCTTCGGCGCTGGCAAGCGCGGTCGAGACGCTGGCGCGGGAGACGCCGAGCGACGCGGCGATGTCGGCACCGGAGGTGAAGTGTTCGGCGCTGAGGAAATGCAGACAGGTAAGGGTATCGGCCATGGCGGCGATTTTAGAGCAGCTGGCGAAAACCTGCAGGCCGGTCCCGGTTTTCGACGGGGCTGACAGCCGGGACGGCTCGCCGGTTTTTTTGCCAGCGAAAGCGTCGGCATGGGCCGGGCAAAGAAAAACGCCCCGCTACGGTCAGCGGGGCGTCGGGACCGGGGACCGCGTTTACAGCGTTTCGATCGTGTGGTTCTGGTTCGTATAGATGCACAGGTCGCCGGCGATCTCGAGCGACTTCTTCACGACAACGTCGGCCGGCAGATCGGTGTTGAGGAACAGCGCGCGCGCGGCCGATTCGGCGTAGGCGCCGCCCGATCCGATCGCAGCGATGCCTTCCTCTGGTTCGAGCACGTCGCCATTGCCGGTGATCACCAGCGTCTGGGTCTTGTCGGCGACGATCAGCATCGCTTCGAGCCGGCGCAGCATCCGGTCGGTGCGCCAGTCCTTGGCGAGTTCGACCGCAGCGCGGGTCAACTGGCCCTGGTGTTTTTCCAGCTTGGCCTCGAAGCGCTCCATCAGCGTGAAGGCGTCTGCGGTGCCGCCGGCGAAGCCGACGATGACGCGATCGTTGTAGAGCTTGCGCACCTTGCGCGCCGTGCCCTTGATGACGATGTTGCCGAGCGTGACCTGGCCGTCACCGCCGACCGCGACGTGTTCGCCGCGCCGGACCGATACGATCGTGGTGCCGTCAAATTGCTGCATGCTGTGTTCCGCCGGAATGAATGATTCAAAACAAATGGGGCCCCAAGGGCCCCGGTTCAAGTGCGTGTACCGACGTTACGATTGCCGGCCGACGCTGACGAGATCGGCAATGCCCATCAGCCGCATCAGGCCGAGCACCAGCTCGTTGACGCGCGAATACGTCACCGTCTGGCCGCGCGCGAGCGTTTCCATGGTCAGATTGAGCAACTGACCGCCGGTTTCGAAATCGACGCGGGTGACGGCGGAAAAATCGAGGACCGGTTTGCCGTGCTGACGGATGAAGTCGCGCATCTGCGCCATCGCCTGCGGTGCGCCGTCGACCAGTACGCCGCTGATGATCAGACGGTCCGGCGAGGTGGGCGACGGGGTAGGTGCTTGCGCGGCCGGTACGGCCGGTGCCTTGGCGACAGGCTGTTTCGGTACCAGCTTGTCGTCCCATGACGGCGGCGAGACTTCGAAGGTGATCGCGTAGTCGATGGCAACCTCGTCGAAACGCTCGGCGTCCCCGGTGGCCTGCATCAGTTCGATCAACAGCAGCCAGAACGGCGCCTCGGCCGGCAGCCGCCGGCCGGTTTCGATCTTGCCGCTCAGCAGGGCGACGATTTCACTGGCGCCCAGCACCTGCAGGATGGCGCCCTGCTTGCGGGTGCGCGGCCACAGCGACAGGAGTTCGGCGGCGGCAAACGGATCGATTTCGGTCACCTTGGAGAAATCGAGGCGCACAGTATTGCCGGGTTTGCACGCGTCGATCAGCCGGTCGAGTTCGCGCTCGAAGCTGTTGGCGTTCAGTTGCGCCGGCAGCGCGACATAGCTGCCGCCTTGCGCCGGCGCGCTTTCCTGCACGGGGACGCCGCGCCACAGCGGCGGCGAGATTTCGAATTCGAGTACGTAGGCGAGTGCCAGATCGTCGAAGGCCTTGCGGTCGCCCGCCTGCTGGTACAGCTCGAACAGCATCAGCCAGCTTTCGGTACGGCGCTGGCCGGAAATCGTCGGCAGATGGCTGGTCAGTGCCTTGGTGGCGAGCGCGATCTGGCCGTTGGCGTGCAATACGACGGCTTCTTCCTCGGCAGCACTCAGGTGCGATGCGGCTTCTTCGACCTCGATCGACAGTTCGCTGAGGTTGTAGCTTTCGGCCGCCGGACCTTCGACGGGCTTCGGCGTCGCCGGCGTCGGCGAGGGGTCGAGCTGCCGGGCGATCGTGGTCGTCGGTTGTTGCTGCTGCGTGGCTGGCCCGGTGCTGGCAGGGCTGCCGTCTTTCTTGCGGAATAGGGAGAACACCACGGCGCGAATTCTTTTAACGGCTGGATTCCCGATTTTAAGCGCTTGCTTGCCCGAATCAAAGCACGGGATCAAGTGGACGAAGCCTAATCCGCTCGAAGGCGGTGGCGAGCTAAAATGCCAGGTAAGAATATTGATGGCGAGGTCAGGCTCATGAAACCGGTAGCACTGCGACAGCGGATCGAGCGGCTGTTCGATGGCAAGCGACTGCGCAAGCTCGGTCTGATCATGCTGATTGCCGTCGTGCTGATCGGCGTGCTGGGGGCCGGCCTGCTGCCGTGGCTGGCGCGGCCACGGCTGGAAACGGCGCTGTCACAGGCGCTGGGCGGCCGGCAGGTCGAAATCGGCAAGCTGGCGGTCAATCCGTTCACGCTGACCGCACGCATCGAGGATTTCCGCGTACTCGAAGCGGGCAAGCCGGTGCTGGCGTTCAAGCGGGTCGAGGCCAACGCCACGCTCAAGTCGCTGTGGCGGCTGGCGCCGGTGCTCGAATCGCTGCAGATCGACCAGCCGTATTTCCGCCTCGTCCGTCTGGGGCAGAACCGCTACAACATCTCCGACCTGATCGACAAGGCACGCGCCGCGCCGCCGTCGGAAGGCGAGCCGCAGCGTTTTGCCGTCTACAACATCCGTGTCAGCGGCGGCCGCATCGACTTCGACGACCGGCTGTTGCGTCAGCAGCACAAGGTCGACGCGATCGACCTCGGCGTACCCTTCGTGTCCAATCTGCCGGTCTTCGTCGACACCGATGTCGAGCCGAAACTGTCGCTCAAGCTCGACGGCGCACCCTTTACGCTCAGCGGCACGACCAAGCCGTTCGAAGACCGCCGTGAAACGCGGTTCGCGCTGGACTGGAAGGGACTCGATCTGGCCCGTTTCTGGGCATACGTGCCTGCCAAGCTCAATGGCGCGCTGACGTCGGGCAAGCTCGACAGCGATCTGCAACTGGTGTTCAGCCAGGGCAAGACGCAAACGCTGCGGCTGGACGGCAAGCTGGCGCTCAACGCACTGCGTTTTGACGGCGACGAGGGCGCGCCACTGCTGTCGGTGGCGTCGATCAAGGCCGAGGCGCAGCAGATCGAGCCGCTGGCCGGCATCTACCGGCTGAAGTCGCTCAGCATCGCTGCGCCGCAGCTGGCGGTCAGCCGCGATGCGGCCGGCGTGCTCAACTGGCAGCAACTGATGCCGCCGGCCGAACCGGCCGTCAAGCCGGCACCAAGCGCTTCGGCGGTTGCCGCGAAGCAGCGGGGGACCGGCGATGCGCTGCGCTACAGCATCGGCCGTTTCACGCTCGACGATGGCCGCATCGACTGGCGCGACGCGGCGGTCAGCCCGGCGGTCTCGATGGCACTGACCGGCGTGAAACTGCATGCCGACGGTCTGGGCAGCGATGCCAAGGCGCCGGCCAGACTCGAATTCGCCGCCGACGGCAGCCATGGCGAAAAGCTCGCCGCCAGTTCGCAGCTGACGCTGAGCCCGCTGGCCGCCAACGGCACGTTCTCGATCGAAGCGCTGCCTTTTGTCGATTACCTGCCGTACTACCGCGACCTGACGCATGCGCAGCCCGAGACCGGTACGCTGGCTGCCGGCGGCAAGTACCACTTCGCGACCGGCGAAGCGGGGCCGCGTTTCGGGCTCGAGGACGGGATGCTGCGGATCGACGGCGCCAAGTCGCTGCTCGACAAGCAGCGGGTCATCGACATCACCACGCTCGACGTCGGCGGGATCCGCTACGCCAACGACGACAATACCGTGAACATCGCCACCGTCGGTCTCGACGGCGGCGCGATCAAGCTGGTGCGTCAGGCCGACGGCACGCTCAATCTGCAGAATCTGGCCAAGACCGCCAAGGTGGCGACCGACAAGGGAGCGTCGCGCAAGGCGGCGACGGCCGACAAGCCGATCCATGTCCTGGTCGACAAGATCGCGCTGAACCAGCTCAAGCTCAGTTTCGAAGACCGGACGCTGCCGAAACCGGTGCCGTTGGTGTTCGACCGGATCGCGCTCGACGCCGGGCCGTTCGCCTGGCCCGACGTGGTGACGACCCGGTTGAAACTGTCGGCACGCAACGGCACCGGCAGTCTGGCGACGCAGGGCGCGCTGAAGCTGCTGCCGCTGTCGGGCAAGCTGAGCATCGACGCGCGCGGCCTCGATGCGGCGCCGACCCAGCCCTACTTTGCCCATTACCTGAACATCGACCTCGTCAGCGGCCGCATTTCGGCCAAGGGCGACCTCGATTTCGATACCGCATCGGGGTTCAAGGGCCGCTATCGCGGCAATGCCGGCGTTGCCAGACTGCATGCGATCGACCGCAACAGCGGCGAGGACCTGCTGCGCTGGAGCAATCTGGCACTGTCCGGCATCGATACGCGTTTCGACCCGCTGAACATCGCGGTGCGCGACGTCAGTTTGAGCGACTACTACGCGCGGCTGGTGCTGACCGAAAAGGGCCAGCTCAACCTCAAGGACATCGCCGCCGGCGATAGCAGCGGCCCGGTGCCGGAGGAAGTGGCTGCTGCGGCGAAGGCGAACGACAAGGCCAGCGAAACCAAGACCGTTGCCGGTGCGCGGGTGCGTGAAGCATCGCTGCCGGCCGCGGCACCAAAGCCGGTCACGCCGGTCCGCGTCGACAGGGTGACGCTGAGCAAAGGCCGGATCAACTACACCGACCTGTTCATCAAGCCGAACTACACGGCCAACCTGACCGACATGGGCGGCACGATCACCGGTCTCTCGTCGGTTGACGACACCCGCGCCAAGCTGGACCTCAAGGGCAGCGTCGACCGGATTGCACCGGTGACGATTTCGGGCGAGCTGAACCCGCTGGCGCAGAAGCGCTACATCGACATCAAGGCCGGCGTGAAGGGCTACGAGCTGGCGTCGGCGTCGACGTACTCGGCCAAGTACGCCGGTTACGGGATCGAGAAGGGCAAGCTGTCGATGGACGTGCATTACAAGATCGACGACAACAAGCTCAAGGCCGAGAACAAGCTGCTGCTCGACCAGCTCACGCTGGGCGACAAGGTCGACAGCCCGCAGGCGACCAAGCTGCCGGTGAAGTTCGCGCTCTCGCTGCTGACCGACCGGCGCGGCCAGATCAACGTCAACCTCCCGATCGCTGGCTCGCTCGACGATCCGGACTTCAGCGTCGGCGGGCTGATCGTCCAGGTCATCGTCAATCTGCTGGAAAAGGCTGTGACCGCGCCGTTCGACCTGATCGCCTCGGCGTTCGGCGGCGGGCCGAGCCTGTCCTACGTCGGTTTCGAGCCAGGTTCGGCCCGGATCGATCCGGCGGCGACCGAGGGCATCAAGCAGCTGGCGCAGGCGCTGCAGGACCGGCCGGCGCTCAAGCTGGAAATCACCGGCTGGGTCGATCGCGACAAGGACACCCCGGGGCTGCGCGAGCGGATGATCCGGCAGAAGATGCGGGCGCTGAAAGCCAAGGACGCCTCGCAGGGCGGCGAATCGGTCGACGACATCAAGATCAGCGATGCCGAGAAGCCCGATTTGCTCAAGCGTGTCTACAAGGCGGCCGACATCAAGAAGCCGACCAATGCGATCGGGCTGAACAAATCGCTGCCGACCGAGGAAATGGAAAAGATCCTGCTGGCCGAGCTGCCGGTGACCGATACCGACCTCGCCCAGCTCGCCGACCGGCGCGCCCGTGGCGTCAAGGATGCACTGCTCGCAGCCGGGGTGCCCGAAGACCGGCTGTTCCTGACCAAGGCCAGGCGCGACGCCAGTGCCAAGGACGGCGACAAGGACAAGGGGCCGAGTACGCGGGCGCAGTTCAAGCTGCAATAGTGACGGGGCCGGATCTTGATCGCGGACCGGTGCGTAATGCGCCGGTTCGTGGCAGGGTAGCGGCTTCGCAATCCGGAGCCGGACCATGACGCTACGCGACCGACTCTCCAGGCTGTCGATCTCGCAGGAAGGACGCTTCGTCAAACTGCTGATCGCGCTGCTGCTGGGCTACGGCCTGCCGACGCTGTTCAACGCCAAACCCTATATCGCCGAGACGATGGCTTCGTCGGCGTGGCTGGCATTGGGGCTCGGGCCGTCGATCGAAACGTCGAAGAAGTATTTCATCCAGCGATCGATGGCCAATCTGGTGCCGATTCCGATCGGTCTGGCGCTGTATCCGCTGGTGCCCGAGCCGATGGCCATCATCGTGCTGGTCGCCATCGTCATGTTCGTACTCGTCAAGCGCTTTCCGGATGCGTTCCGGCTGACCAGCATGGGGATCGCCATCTGCCTCGTCGCCGGCTTCGGCCGGGATCTGGCGGCGGCCGAAGGGCGGATGTTCGCCGTTGCGGTCGGCATGGCGATCGGCTTTCTGGTCGAGCTGCTGGTGCTGCCGCCCGATCAGGGCTACCGCTTCCACCAGCTCGCGCATCGCGGCAGCACCCAGCTGGCCGCGCTGTTCGAGGCTGTGGTGGCAACACGCTCGCTGGCCAGCCTGACACCGGCCTGCCTCGATCCGCTGACGCAGTCGCAACTGGAAACCCGCGCGCAGCTGGCGAACTTCAAGGCCGACTACGGCCCGCGCGGCCGTCGTCATTTGCGGCGTTACGGTGGTGAGCGGGGGCTGTTCGAACACCGGCTGGCCTTGATCGACAGCGGCACCGGGCTGCTGCGCAAACTCGGCGACAGCAGGGGTCTGTTCGAGCTGCTCGAGCCGTCGTTCCGCGACCACGTGTTCGCGCATCTGGCGCAGATCCACGAAGTGCACCGGCAGCTGGCGGCGTATTTCGAGCACCGCCGGACCGAACCGCCGGCGCACCCCTACCTCGACACCCCTTACACGCCGGCAGACAGCGCCAACCCGTACAACATGGTGCTGCAGGGCGCGCTGATGGAGCACCAGCGCCTGCTGGTGAAAAGTGTCGACGCGATCCGCGCCCTGGCTACAGCGCCAGCTGGATCCCCGGCAGCTCCGCAGCACTGACCTCGCGGACGATGTCGACGAAGTCGCGCAGATAGGCGGCGCCGGCGCGTTCCTGCGGCATTGCCGCGTACAGCCTTGCCGTCAGCCCGTTTTCGGTGACCGGCTTGGCGACGACATAGCCGCGGTCGAGGTAGTGCTGCACGCTCCAGCGCGGCAGCGCGGCAATGCCGCGGCGGCTGGCGACCAGCTGCAGCATCGCCACCGTCAGCTCGGTCGTGCGTCGCTTCGGGTTCACGCCGGCCGGCTTCAGCACTTGCCGGACCAGATCGAGCATTTCGTCCGGCACCGGATAGGTGATCAGCGTTTCGTCCCGGAAATCCTCGGCCGACAGCCAGGCCTTGCCCGCGAGCGGGTGGTCGTTGGCGAGCAGCGCGACCATGTCATACGCGAACAGCGGCGCGAAGTGGATGCGGGCCTCGGCGTCGATGTCCGAAACGATGGCCAGATCGGCGCGGTCGTCGAACAGCAGGCCGACCGGGTCGGCGTGAAAGCCGGAAACGATGTCGAGTTCGACCTCGGGCCAACGGCCGCGGAAGGTGTCCATCGCCGGCATCAGCCAGTCGAAGCAGGTGTGGCACTCGACCGCGATGCGCAGGCTGCCGGCTTCGCCTTCACGCAGCTTGGCGATGTCGCGCTCGGTGCCGGCGATCTGCGGCAGCACCCCGTCGGCCAGCGCCACCAGCCGCTCGCCGGCCGGCGTGAGCTTGAGTGGCGCCGACTTGCGCGCGAACAGCGGCATCGCGTAGTGCTCCTCGAGCTGGCGCAGCTGGTGCGAAAGTGCCGATTGCGTCAGGTGCAGACGCTCGGCGGCACGCGTCAGGCTGCCGGTATCGCGGATCGCCGCCAGGGTTTTCAGATGGCGCAGTTCGAGGATCGATTGCATGAGCTTTGTTCACATTAATTCTGAAAATAATGAGTTTGAATCATAGATGCTGCAACGCGCATCATGCAAGTGACTCATATAAATGGATGAATGAAATGACTGTTGCTCATGTTCTGGGTTTTCCGCGCATCGGCGGCCAGCGCGAACTGAAGTTCGCCGTCGAAGCGTTCTGGCGCGGTGAATCGTCCGAGGCCGAACTCGCCGCCGTGGGCAGCACGCTGCGCCGTCGCCACTGGGACTGGCAGAAGGATGCCGGTCTCGATTTTGTTGCCGTCGGCGATTTCGCCTGGTACGACCAGATGCTCAACACCGCTGCGCTGCTCGGCGCGCTGCCGGCCCGCTTCGGCTTCGATGCCAGGGCGCTCAACCTGAAGCAGTACTTCGAGCTGGCGCGCGGCAATGCCGAACAGCCGGCGATGGAAATGACCAAGTGGTTCGATACCAATTACCACTACATCGTGCCGGAGCTCGATGCGGCAACGGCGTTTGAGGGCGGTGTCGACTGGCTGTTCTACGACATCGACGAAGCGCGCTCGCAGGGCCACAAGGTCAAGCCGGCGCTGGTCGGTCCGCTGACCTTCCTTTATCTGTCCAAAACCAAGACGGCCGGGTTCGACAAGCTCGAACTGCTGAAAAAAATCATTCCGGCTTACCGGCGCATTCTGGAAAAGCTCGCTGCACGTGGCATCGAATGGGTGCAGATCGACGAACCGGTGCTGGCGCTCGAACTCGACACCGTATGGCAGGCCGCCTTCGTGCCGGCCTACCGCGAGCTCGGCAATGCCGGCGTCAAGCTGCTGCTGGCGACCTACTTCGACAGCGTTACCGGACACGCTGCGCTGATCAACGCGCTGCCGGTGGCCGGCGTACACCTTGACCTCGTGCGCGCACCGGCCCAACTCGATGCCTTGCTGCCGGCATGGCCTGCCGAGCGCATCCTCAGTGCCGGCGTGATCGACGGCCGCAACATCTGGGCCGCCGACCTGACGACGAAGCTGGCGCAGCTGGAAACGGCCAGGGCGCAGCTCGGCGAGCGTCTGTGGGTATCGGCCAGCTCCTCGCTGCTGCACAGCCCGGTCGATCTGGATTCGGAAGACCGGCTTGATGGCGAACTGAAGTCCTGGCTGGCGTTTGCCAGGCAGAAACTGGACGAAGTCGCGATTCTCAAGCGCGGCATCGACGGTGGCCGTGACGCGGTTGCCGTCGAACTGGCCGCCAGCGACGCCGTCGCACGCAGCCGCGCCACGTCGACACGCATCCACAACCGTGCCGTCGGTGCCCGTCTGGTCGCGCTGGTGGCCAGCGACGCCGAGCGCCACAGCCCGTATGCGCAACGTGCGGTCGCGCAACGCGAATGGCTGAAGCTGCCGCTGCTGCCGACGACGACGATCGGCTCCTTCCCGCAGACGCAGGACATCCGTTCCGCGCGGGCCGCGTTCAAGCGCGGTGCGCTGGCCGAGGCCGACTACGTGGCCGCGATGCAGGCCGAGATCCGCCTCGCGGTCGCCAAGCAGGAAGCGCTGGGCCTCGACGTGCCGGTGCACGGCGAAGCCGAACGCAACGACATGGTCGAATACTTCGGCGAACAGCTGGCCGGTTTCGCCTTCACCCGCTTCGGCTGGGTGCAGAGCTACGGCAGCCGCTGCGTGAAGCCGCCGGTGATCTTCGGCGACGTCTCGCGCCCCAAGCCGATGACGGTCGAATGGAGCCGCTATGCGCAAAGCCTGACCGCCAAACCGATGAAGGGCATGCTCACCGGCCCGGTGACGATCCTGCAGTGGTCGTTCGTCCGTGACGACCAACCGCGCCGCGACACCGCGCTGCAGATCGCGCTGGCGATCCGCGACGAGGTCGTCGATCTCGAAGCCGCCGGCATCAAGGTGATCCAGATCGACGAACCGGCGTTCCGCGAAGGCCTGCCGCTCAAGCGCTCGGACTGGGATGCGTATCTGGAATGGGCCGGCCGCGCGTTCCGGATCTCGGCATCGGGCGTCGTCGACAGCACGCAGATCCACACCCACATGTGCTACTCGGAGTTCAACGACATCCTGCCGGCGATCGCCGCAATGGATGCCGACGTGATCACGATCGAAACCAGCCGCTCGGACATGGAGCTGCTCGAAGCCTTCGGCGAATTCGCCTACCCGAACGAGATCGGCCCGGGCGTCTACGACATCCACAGCCCGCGCGTCCCGCCGGTGGCCGACATGCTGCGGCTGATCGCCAAGGCGCTCGACGTCGTTCCGGCCGAACGGCTGTGGATCAACCCGGACTGCGGCCTGAAGACCCGCGGCTGGCCCGAAACCGAAGCCGCGCTGGCGAACATGCTCGAAGCGACGATCGAAGCCCGCAAGGCGATTGCCGAAGGCCGCAAGCTGGCGGTGGACGCGGTCAATGCCTACAAGGTGCACGAGCACGGTGGCAGCTGCGGTTGCAACGCATAAACCAAACGCCCCGAAAGGGGCGTTTTTTTTGGGGGAGGGATGCCAGTGCATGCACAGGTCGTGCGCTTCCGGTTCAGGGATGCCGATAGCCGGCCCGCGCTCATCGAACTGATGCATGTCTGGCTTTAGCAGCCGGGCTTTACGGGTTACGAGCGAAACACGAGTGATCTGGACTGGCTGGACCGGATCGCCTGGCGAGACCGCGATGCATGTATAGCGGGGTTGGATGCGTTCATGCTCACCGAGGCCACGCGCCAGATGCTCGATCTGGTCGACAGTGGCGTTGACGTGTTTTTCGGCGAAGCAGTCGAGCTGGGTTGGCAACCCTGAGCTGTTGCCGGAGAAAGAGCCGCCCTCGGACGGCTCTTTCCGGGCTGAAGCCTTAGGTGGCGGGTTGTGCGATAGTACTGAAGTCGAGGTTGCTGGGGGCTTCGAGCACCTGCATCGCGCGGGCACCTGTTTCCACCTGCTCAGAGCCGACCGTCTCGAGCGTGAAACCGCTGGCCCACGCGGTACCGGTACCGGTGACGAAAAAACCGAAACTGATGTGTTCAGCCTCCTCGGGCACCGACAGGACGATTTCGGCCGGCGTCCAGTCCCGCGTGCCCCGCAGCGGCCGGTTGTCCATATTGTCGAAGCGGATGGCGCGGGTGAACTTGCTGTCGATGCGCAACCACATCTGCGCCGATGTCGCATCTTCACAGCGTAGTTGTGCCCGCAACCTCAAGTGCTTGCCACGATAAGCCTCGGCTTTTGCCATCTGCATCAGCGTGCCAAAGCCGGGGTCCTTGTCGTAGATCCTGCCGGCTTCACCACTCAGAATGCAGCGAACCACGGCGGGGTGTTGTCCCTGATGTCTGGCGGCCTGATCGACCCCCATCAGATAGAGCTCGGGGCGGGATCCTGCCTTGAGCCAACCTTCGGGCAACAGCAGCTTGTTTGGCAGGGCCGGCGGTTGATCGACTTCGATTCTGGCCGACAGCACATTCCAGTTGTCATGTTCGAACAGCCGGGCGATCACGTCGAGGCATTCGCCGTGACCCAGTTCGATGTTTCTTTCGGCAAGCGCATGGCGGAGCGATTTCGCCATCAGTTTGGCGTCGCGATAGGTACGCATGGGGAGACATCCTTTGCATGGGGCGAGCGTTGCACGGTCGGTGCTTGCATTGCCGAAACGCTCGCGGATGCAAGGGATCGGAAGTAAGGAGTGCGTGCATTCACCATCCCGAAAGGGCGCAAGCGGCAGGCTGCACGAGCCTTCTGCAATTTTGTAATTCCGCAGTCAGGATGTCAATGAAGACGCATGACCACTTACCGGGTCATTCCTGCGCAGGCCGGACGTTCGTCGGTTGCCATGCCCTTGGCCGGCCGGTTGTCCGAAAACAGGCGCGGTGGTCGGGGCTTGCTGCCATAGCGAAAACAGGCGGTTCTGGTGCGGCGGCGGGCATGGATACAGACAGCGAAAAGGGTTCGTGGTGGAAAACGCTTCCCGGCGTGCTTTCCGGCGTGGCCGCCGTGATCGCAGCCGTGGGCGGGCTGGTTGCGGTGCTGTCGCAATCGGGTTTTTTCGCCGAAAAGAAGGCGGCGCCGGCCGTACCGGCGCAGGCCGGTGCGCAGCAGCCGTCAGCCGGCCCGTCGGCGGTAGTGACGGAGCGCGCCGACCGGACTCCCGACGCCGGCGCCGACCAGCTGCTGCGCCGGCTAGCACAGGCCAACATCCGCAACAGCGTGGGCGAGGCCACGATGCGGACGTGGCTGGCCGATTCGGACTGGTACCGCCTGCTGGCCCGGGAAAGCCTTGCCGTGGTCGGCGACCGGCGTTTGCGCCGGGACGGTGCCGATCTGGACAAGATCAGTTTCTTCTACGTCGCCTCGCTGGGTTTCAAGAGCGAGAACGAGCTGCCGGCCGGGCACGCGATCAACCGTGGCAAGCTGACGCAGGCCATCATCGGCGCGTACAACGACAGCAACGGTGCCGGCGCGAAGGTACTTCAGGATCTGCTCGAGTAGTCGTGGTGCAGGTCAGGGCAACCCGATTTCCATCCGGTACTGCACCGCACACTCGATGCTGATCCCGGCGGGCGTGCGGCAATCGCCGGCCCGCCGTTCGGATCAGCTCAGAACCCGCGCAGGTCATCGACCGGCAAGGTCAGCACATCGTTGCCGGTCACCAGTTTCAGTGTCTGGTCGATCACTTCGATGTTGTTGTCGAAGCTGCCGTGGGATGCGGAGATCATCGTGTCCGGGCCGGACCTGACCCGGGCGTCCCGCCAGACGTGCAGCCGCCTGGCGCCGCCCGCATCGGCCCACGCGCGGCGCCAGTCGTTGACGGTGTCGAAGGTCGTCGACGCGCCGTCCCAGTCCCGCGCATCGGGGGTGGTGAACACCTTTTCCAGCCCGAGGAGGGGCGTGCGCCTGTCCGTTTCGAGCGCGTTGCTGACGAGGTAAAGCAGCGACTTGCGGTAGATTTCCGCGACGGTGTCGTTATGCTCGTTGTCGTCGCTGAGCACGTGCAGATGCAGGCGTTTCATCAGTGCCTGATGCGGTGTGTAGTGCGTGTTGGCGAACGCCATCGTGCAGGCCGGCGCGTACAGGTGGACCGAGGCCAGACGCTCGCCGAGGTCGAGCTGGGCGAAGCGGTCGAGCAGCTGGCCGAGCAGGATCGAGCCGGCCGAGTGGCCGATCAGGTGGATTTCCAGCTTGTCGCCCCAGAGGTGCGCCAGTGCCTGCAGCGCCAGCGCCAGCAGGTCGCCGCCACGTCCGCGTTCGGTCGAGCACCCGGCGTTGTCCTTCATTTCGCTCCAGATGGGGCGCGCGAGCGGGCGGCCGATGACGGTTTCGACCAGCGCATCCTGCTGGTCGGCGAAAAAGTCCGTGATGCCGCGATCGGCGCCGAACAGGCCCGAACGCAGCTGGTCGATGTGGTCGCCGAAGATCTGGCCGACCGATTCGAGCAGGCCGGTTTTCCAGACCAGAAACAGCGGGTAGCAGCCGTTGCCGGTGAAGTAGGGGCCCATCACGCGGGCGCGCTTGAGCGCTGCGTCCTTGCTGTTGAGGCCACCGTGGGCGTAGATGACCAGCCGTTTGACCTCGCCCGGCTGGGTGCGGAACCACAGGTCGGGTAGCGTACAGGCCTGCGCACGCAGCGAGCGCTGGAGCTCGTCCTCGGCGATGAAACTGTCGATGCGCCCGTCGTTACCGCTGATGATGCTGTGCCTTGTCGTTGTTTCGTCATCCCAGTTCGACGCCGCGACGCCGCTGGGCGCATTGCGGTGCGAACGCGGCACGCGCTGGCCGGACAGGTTGCCGGGCACGCCGAGCGCGGCGACCCAAGCGTCCATCGCGTTGGCGAGCCAGTCGGCGTAGCCGAGCACGGCAAAGCCGCCGGCGCCCCATGCCTCGCCCCACGAGTTCTGCACGACGAAGCCGGTCCGGTTGAAGCCGACCAGCGCGAAGGCATGCCCGCCCGACAGCGAAGGCCGGTCGTCGAACGCGATCAGCGGCAGGTCCGCGTGCGATTTCGGTGCCTTGGTCCGCGCGACGCCGGCCCAGCCCGGATGCGTGTAGGCCGAAACATAGATCGCGCCGACTTCGGCGATGGCCGCCTGCAGGTCGACCAGCGCCTTGGGGTCGATCCGGTAATAGACGCCGAGCGTGGTTTCCAGCGCCGCGTCGATCCAGCCCGGATTCGGCGTCGTGTCCTCGCCGGGGTGATAGGGCCAGTCGTGCGCCGGACAGACGCCGTGGCGATGCCAGCCTTTCAGCGCGCCACGGCAGCTCGATCCTTCGTAGTCCTCGCCATCGTATTCGTCGTAGCGGCGGGCGAATGCATACAGCATGCGCGGGCTGACCGATTCGGTCTCCTTGCCGTCGTTGGCGCGCCAGCGCAGGTAGTTGATGACGCAGGCGAGGCCGAAGCCGGTGCAGGCGCCTTCGGTCCCCTGATTCAGCACCAGCCCGGCCCTGGTATAGGCGGGCAGCAGCATCGCAACGTCGGCATCGTTCGGATGCTGCGGTGCCAGCGACTGCACGCGCGGCATGAACAGCCGGTCGCGCAGGTCGACGCCGTCGCGGACGACGGTCAGCGTCTCGGGCACGGTAAAGCCCTTGGCCTTGCCGGTGGCGCGGGCCGCTTGCACCGGGCCGAGCACCGCCAGCCCGCGCCGGTAGGCGTCGGTGAAGCGGTCGAGCCCGTGACTGCCGCCGTTGACGAGCTTGCGCGCCTTTTTCAGGTCGTCGCCGTCGAGTGCCGCCTGGATCGGGTCCCGTTTGGCGACGAGAAAGGCCGCGAGCAGGCTGGCGGCGATTTCGGGGGCGTTGGCCAGTTCGGACCGGCCGACGAGGTCGATGTCCAGCCTGGCACCGAGGCGGGTGTAGTTGTCCCGGCCGGTCAGCTGCACGTAGCCGCGACCCTTGAAGCGCGCACCGTCACCGGGCTGGGTGTTGCCGAGGGTGTGGCCGATGTCGGTGCCGGGGTCGTAGGCGCTGAACGGCGGTTTGCCGGGGGCGGTGTTGAATTTCGACACGCCTTCGCTGATCGGTACGAAACCCTCGGTTTCGGCGCGGATCGTCGCCAGCGCCATGCAGATCAGCTCGCGTTCGATCAGGCCGGCGGCGCGCAGCGCGGCCACCACGTACGGCAGGTTGCGCTCGATGTTCGACGCCTTGGTCGCCGGGAACATCTTCTGCACCGACGCGACATTGACCTGGACCTGGGCCGGATCGCTCTGCAGCAGCCCGAGTTCGCCGAGCACGCGCGGGCCGGCGATGCCGTCGGCGACGAAGCCGGCGCTGCCCTGCCATTGCTGCAGCGCAGCCTCGGTATCGGCGTCGAATCCGTCACCACCGTCGATCAGTCCGGGAAAGGGGGCGGCGTTGATGCCGGCCTGTTCGAGTGCGGTCCGCAGCGCCTGTTTCAGCGCGGCGACGTCGGCGCCTTGGTGGCCGCGAATCAGGAGTGGACTGGCCATGATGCTTTCCTCGGCAAACGGGGATTCGGTTGAAGACGGGCGGGGTGTGCCGCGCGCACCTTCGGTTGTGCGGTTGTCGATGCGGGAGGCGAATGCGGGGGCTTGCGGGGAAGGTGGACAGGGCGGCGCGTGGCATGTGCCGGCCGCGTGCATCGTTCACGCTGCGGACGCAGTCGCGACGAAGGGCGACGGAGGAAGCTGGCCTGTTCATGATCCGCTCGGTGTCATCTGTCAAAGCAGGTGAGCGGATCTGCCAAGTCGTTGAGGGTCGACTGTCGGCGCGCATCCGGGCGGCCGCTGGCTATGTTGTGAACACTAGTTTCTTCGGCGGCTGCTTTGGACAAAACCGGACAGATGGGCGTGTCGAATGTGTTGCCGTGGGGCCGGACCGGACGCCGGGAGATGCCGGGCGACAAAAAGCCCCTGTGTTGCAGGGGCTTTGTCATGGATGGTTCGGTGGCGCGATTGGCGAAGCGCGCGACTCAGAAACTCGCCGCCGCCTGCAGGTAGACCGTGCGCGGTTCGCCGACGTACTTGCCGGCGTTGTTGTCGTCGAACGAGCGGGTGTAGTAACGGTGGTCGAACAGGTTCTTGATGCCGAAGCTCAGCTCGAGGTTGGCCAGCGCCGGGCCGAAGTCGTAGCCGCCGCCGATACCCCAGATCATGTAGCCCGGAATGCGGCCGTTGTTGCCGCGGGCGCTTTCCTGCTCGGTATTGGCGTTGTCGGCGTACATGCCCGACTGCACCTGACCGTTGAAGCCGATCCGCCAGCCGCCAGTCTGGTAGTCGACGCCGACCAGCCCCTTGTGTTTCGGCGAGAACGGCACCTGATTGCCGTAGTTGGCGCCGGCCTCACGGATCGTTGCGTCGACATAGGCATAGTTGGCGTAGCTGCTCAGGCCCTTCAGCCGCGCATCCAGTGCGGCCAGCTGGTAGCGCGCCGCCGTCTCGATGCCCTGATGCCGGGTCTTGCCGCGTGCGGTGACGCTGTCGGTGATCTGGTTGCTCTCGTACTGGTTGTCGAAATTGATCAGGAAGGCGCCGATTTCGGCCTGGACGATGCCGTCGTTGTAGCGCGTGCCGATTTCCCAGGTGCGGGCCTTTTCCGGCTCGACGCTGCCGCTGGCAACGGCCTTGCCCATCTGGCTGTACTGCACCGTGCCGAACGAGCCTTCGGTATTGGCGTAGACGTTCCACGCTTCGTTGACGTGGTACAGCACGTTCAGCGCCGGCAGCGGCACGTTGTAGTTGCCGGCGTCGCGCTTGCCGGTCCGGACGTTGTCCTGGTGAGAGCGGATCATTTCGTAGCGGATGCCCGGCGTGATCGTCCAGTTGCCGACGTCGATGCGGTCGTCGACATAGAAGGCGTTGGCGGTGGTCGCGCCGCGGGTGTCGCGGTCGACCGGGCTCGACGTTTCCGGCAACGCGCCGCTGCTGGCCGGGCGCCAGTAGCGCAGCTCGTGACTGGCTTCGCTGATGAAGCGGTAGCCGACGCCGATTTCGTGGCGGACCTCGCCAAGACTGAAGACCTGCGAGTAATGCGTTTCGACACCGCGAACCCAGTATTCGCGCGGCGACAGCGTCAGGTTCTTGCCCTGGTCGAGATAGCCGCTGCGCAATGTGGTGGTGTAGAAACCGGTGGCGGTGAACTCGCGCGTCGTGTCGGGCTTGTAGGCGTAGCTGACGCTGGCGAGCGTGCGCCGGCCCCAGAAGCTGTCGTACGGCCGCGTCGACTGGAACGGATCCTTGGCATAGTCGGCGGTGCTCAGCCCGCCCGGCATGTCGGCCCGGCCTTCGTAATACTGCAGCGTGCCCGATAGCGTCTGCACCGGGTCGATCCGGTAGCTGCCCTTGAGCATCACGTCGTCGATGGTCGTGTCGCTGTGTTCGCGCCAGTCGCTGCCGCGCACGCCCGAATACAGCAGCGCGCCGCCCAGTCCCTGTTCGTTGGTGCCCCCGACCATCAGCGAAGTCGTGGTTTTGGGGGAATCGACGCTCGACGCCGGGCTGATCTCGCTGTGAACCTCGATCTGGCTGCCGACGTGCTTCGGGATCGCGCGGGTGACGAAGTTGACGATGCCGCCGACGTTCTGCGGCCCGTAGCGCACGGCGCCGCCGCCGCGCACGACGTCGACCGCGTCCATATTGCCGAGCGACACCGGAGCGAACGACAGCTGCGGCTGGCCGTATGGTGCGAACGGCACCGGAATGCCGTCCATCAGCACCGTCGAGCGCGACGCCAGCCGCGGGTTGAGGCCGCGGATGCCGAAGTTCAGCGCCATGTCGTGGCTGCCGGTGCCGTTGTTTTCGGGGGCGACGACGCCGGGCATGCGGTTCAGCGCCTCGCGCATCGTCGTCGCGCCGAGCGCATCGAGTTCGTCGCGGCGGATCACGTCGCGTGCGCCGGCGTGCTCGAACACCGTCAGCGCATTGGCGTCGGCCAGCCAGTCGCCGACGACGCTGACCGTCGCCAGCGTGGTCTCCGCCGGCGCGGTGCTGTCGGCGCTGGCGCTCGCGGCTTTCGCCCGCAGCGTGTACACGCCCGGCGACGTCTGCGTGGCGACGAGGCCGCTGCCGGCCAGCAGTTGCGCGAGGCCGGCGTCGACGCCGAAGCTGCCTTTCAGCCCGGGCGAACTCATCCCCTTGGTCTGGGCCGCGTTGTACGACAGCGTGATGCCGGCCGCTGCAGCGAACTGGCCGAGCGCGGCGCCGAGCGTGCCTGCAGGCACTGCATACTGGCGCGCCGGTTCGGCAGGGGCCGCGATGACGGCGGTGCTGCCGAGCGCGAAGGCGAGCACGGCGCAGCGCACGGAAGTCAGCGCGCTGCGGGGGCGGGAAGGGGATGCAAACATCGAGAACTCCGGATCGATTTGGAAAGGCTTCATCCGGTAGGTCGAACGGGGACCGTCAAAAGGACAATGCGGCGTGAAAAAAAATCAGGCGGGGTCGACGCGTACCCACCAGCGGCTGCGGTAACCGAGGCGGACCGGGAAGGTCTGCGCCAGTGCCGCGAGCGCGGCGTCGGTATCGGCCAGATCGAAGGCGCCACTGACGCGCAACCCGGCCACGGCCGGATCGCACTGCAGCAGGCCGCGCCGGTAGCGGCCGATCTCGGCGAGCACCTCGGCCAGCGGCCGGTCGTCGACAATCAGCCGGCCGTTGATCCACGCCGCCGGTGCCGGGCCGGCGGCTTCCACCGGGCCGACGCCGCTGGCGGTAAAGCGCAGCGTCTGCCCGGCGCGCAGCGTTGCTGCCGGGCCGGATAGGGCCGCCGGGGTGATCTCGACCACGTCGGCCAGCACGGTGACGACGGTGGCGTCGTCGCCGGTCCGCACGGTGAATTCGGTGCCCAGCGCGCGGATCCGGCCGTGTCCGGTGTTGACGACGAAGGGGCGCTGTTGCGCGTCCTTCGCGGTGCGGATCAGGATTTCGCCATCGCGCAGCCGGACCCGCCGCAGCGCGGCATCGAAGCGGACGTCGGCGGCGCTGGCGGTATCGAGCCACAGCGTCGAACCGTCGGCCAGACGGATTTCGCGGCGCTCGCCGGCGGCGGTACGGTAATCGGCCTGGCCCCAGGGCAGCCAGTGCCGGCTGCCGAGCGCGATGACGCCACCGCCGAGGCCGAACACGACCAGCTTGAGTGCACGCCGGCGCTGCATCGCCGGATCATGCGGGGCACGCTGCAGCGCACCGGCCGCGATCGGTGCCGGCAGCTGTTGCAGTCTTGCCTGCAGGTGCTCGACCCGCTGCCATGCGGCCCGGTGTGCCGGCGCGGCGGCGAGCCAGGCCTGCCAGTCGGCGGTGTCGCTTGCGGTCGCCTCGCCCGAGCAGAACTGCGCATACCAGGCCGCAGCCTGCCGCAGCGCGGCGCGATCGGGCTCAGTGTTCATGCTGGAACAGCAGGCAGTGTTCGATGGCCTTGGCCATGTATTTCTTCACCGAGCTGACCGACACGTCGAGGCGAAGCGCGATGTCGGCGTAGCTCAGCCCTTCGAGCTGCGACAGCAGGAAGGCCTGTCGTGCCTTCGGGTTGAGCCGGTCGAGCATTGCGTCGATCTCGATCAGCGTTTCGAGCAGCAGCGCGCGTTCTTCCGGCGACGGCGCCAGCGCTTCGGGCTGCTGTGCCAGTACGTCGAGATAGGCGCGTTCGAGTGCCTGCCGGCGGAAATGGTCGACCATCACCCGCCGGGCGATCGTGGTCAGGAAGCTGCGCGGTTTGGCGATGTCGGCGCAGCGTTCCGGCGGTGCCATCAGCAGGCGCAGGAAGGTGTCGTGGGTCAGGTCGGCGGCTTCGAAGCTGCAGCCGAGCTTGCGGCGCAGCCAGCCGTGCAGGAAGCGGTGATGATCGCGGTAAAGCGGGCCCAGATGGGGGCTGATGTCGAGCGGGGACACGGCGGCGGGAGCAGGAGCAATGACGGCGGAATTATAATTGATAATGGTTATCAATTAAAACACCGCCCGTCATGCCCGTTTCAAGCCGGCGGCATGCGTTCCGGCGGGGACCGCCGCCCCGGCCGAAAGCGGCAGACCGGCCGCCATCAGTCGGGGGGAACGTGCTTACCGCAGCATCGCACCGGCCGGGATGATCGCTCCCGGATACTGGATCACCCGGCCGGCCAGCCAGTGGCCGTTGCGGGCGGCATCGGCAGGCGTCGCGCCGAGGATGCGCGCGGCGAGGTAGCCGGCGGCGAAGGAATCGCCCGCAGCGCAGGTGTCGACAACGTGCTCGACCGGCTGAGTCGCGATGGCGACCAGTTGCCCGTCGCTGGCGACGAGGGCCGGCATTGCGCCGCGCTTGACGACGATTTCGGGGCAGCCGGCCGCCTGGACGCGGGCGATCAGCGCACCGTCCTCGTCACCGAAGACGCGGACTTCGTCGTCCTCGGTGATCAGGGCGATATCGGCGATCGCGTACAAGTGCGCGTATGCGTCCCGTGCTTCGGCCACGGACCACAGCTGCGGCCGGTAGTTGTTGTCGAACCAGACCCGGCCGCCTTGCTGCCTGAACGCGGCAAGTGCCTCGATCAGCCGCTTGCGTTCCGGTGCAGCGAACAGCGCCAGCGTGATGCCGGACAGGTAGACCGCATCCAGACCGTCGAACAGCGGGGCGAAATCGAGGCCGCTGGCAAACCAGTGACGGGCCGCGCTGTCGCTGCGCCAGTAATGGAAGCGCCGCTCGCCGGCGTCGTCGGTTTCGACCAGATACAGCCCCGGCAGGCGGCCGGGCAGGCGGGCGATCCGTTCGATCGCGATGCCTTCGGCCTGCCAGTCGGCGAGCAGCCCGTCGGACAGGCTGTCATCGCCGAGTGCGCTCAGGTAATGCACCGGATGCGCGTCGCCAAGCTGGCGCGCCAGGTAGACGGCGGTGTTGAGCGTATCACCGCCCCAGCGGCGTTCGAGCGGCGTACCGGCCAGCTCGATCATCGCTTCGCCGATCAGACCGATCCGCATGGTCACTCCGGCTTCTTGTAGGCGATGCAGTCGACCTCGACCTTGCAGTCGACGACCATGCTCGACTGGACGCAGGCGCGGGCCGGCGGGTTGGCGCCGAAGTACTCCATGAACACGCGGTTGAACGACATGAAGTCGCGCGCGTCGTCGAGCCAGACACCGCAGCGGACGACATGCTCGGGGCCGTAGCCGGCTTCCTTGAGGATGGCCAGCACGTTCTGGATCGCCTGGTGCGACTGCTTGACGATGCCGCCGTCGATGACTTCGCCGGCGACCATCGGCACCTGGCCCGACACGTAGAGCCAGCCGTCAGCGCCGGCCGCGCGTGCGAACGGCAGATGCTGGCCGCCGGTGCCCTTGCCGCCTTCGACGCCGATGCGAATGATGTCAGTCATGATTTAGTGCTCCTGTTGCGGGTGGGACGATGAATTGAAGGTCGTGCGCACGTCGGTCTGACGCGGCAGGAAGCGGCCGGCGCGAACGCCGGTCGGGGTTTTTTCACGATAGGACAGCACGCCGTTGACCCAGACGCCGTGGATGCCGTCGGCGGCCTGCTGCGGCTCGCTGAAGCTGGCGACGTCGCGGATGCTGGCCGGATCGAACAGCACCAGATCGGCGCAGGCACCGGCGCGGATGCGGCCGCGGTCGGTCAGGCCGAAGCGGTCGGCGGACAGCCCGGTCATCTTGCGCACGGCCTCGGCGAGTGGGAACAGGCCGACGTCGCGGCTGTAGTGGCCGAGCACGCGCGGAAACGCGCCCCACAGCCGCGGGTGCGGCAGCGGATCGTTCGGCAGCCCGTCCGAGCCGACCATGGTCAGCGGGTTCGAGAGGATGTGCTGGACGTCGGATTCCTGCATGCCGTGGTAGACGGCACCGGCCGGTTGCAGGCGGCGCGCGGTGTCGAGCAGCGATACGCCCCAGCCGGCAGCGATGTCGGCAAGCTTGCGGCCGGCCTCTTCGGGATGCGGCGTGCTCCAGGTGATCAGGATGTCGAATTCGTCGGTGACCTGCTTCAGGTCGAGCGTCGACGAACTGGCCGAGTACGGATAGCAGTCGCAACCGACCGGGTGGCCCTGCGCCGCTTTTTCAAGGTGCGGAATGATCTCGCGGCTGCGGCCCCAGTTGCCGGCGCCGGCGCACTTGAGGTGCGAGACGACGACCGGCGAACGCGCATGGCGGCCGATCTCGAACGCTTCGTCGAGCGCACCGATGATGCCGTCGAACTCGGTGCGCAGGTGCGTGGTGTACACGCCGCCGTGCGCATCGAGCACCTCGGCGAGCTGTTTGACTTCATCGGTAGAGCAGGAAAACGCCGAGGCGTAGGCCAGTCCGGTCGACAGCCCGAGCGCGCCGTGGCGCAGTGCGTCGTCGAGTTCGGCACGCATCGCGGCGATTTCGTCGCTGCTCGCTTCGCGGTCGAGCCGGTCCATGTGGTTCTGCCGCAGCGCGGTATGGCCGACCAGCGCGGCGACATTGACCGCCGGTTGCGCCGCGTCGACGGCATTGCGGTAGTCGGCAAAGTGCGGGTAGGCGAAATGCGCCGCTTCGCCGAGCAGGTTCATCGGATCGGGCGGATCGCCCTTGAGCCGGACCGGGCTGGCGCTGATGCCGCAGTTGCCGACGACGACGGTGGTCACGCCCTGCGAGAGCTTGGGCAGCATCTCGGGCTGGCGGATCACGTTGGTGTCGTCGTGGGTATGGACATCGATGAAGCCGGGGGCCAGCGCAAGGCCGCCGGCGTCGATGTCGTCCTTCGCGCCGGCATCGAATTCGCCGCCCTGCGGAACCACGGCAACGATGCGGCCGTCACGGACGGCGACACCGCCGGCGAACTCGCCGCCATCGCCGTCGAGGATGCGGGCATTGCGGATGATCAGATCGTACATGGTGTCTCCTGATGGGCCGCGCAGCGCGGCCGGTGTCCGGGGTGTGCCGGGAGCGGATGCTGCGCCGCGCCGCTGGCCACGCTAGTCGCCGAGCGGCAGGCGCTGGTCGCCGCCGCCGCGGTAGTCGTCGAGCACGAACTTGAGCCGGCGCAGCATTTCCTTGCTGTGGCTCTTGTGCAGCAAGGCGAGTTCGGTGGCGAGCACGTCGATGACCAGCATCATTCCGTAGCGCGATGCCGACGGTTTGTAGATGAAATCGGTCTCCTCGACGTGGAAGGGCAGCAGCACGTCGGCGCGTTCGGCCAGCGGCGAGGCCGGCGCGGTGACGATCACCGTTTTCGCGCCGTACTGGCGGGCGATGTCGGCGATCTCGAGCAACTCGGGCGTGACGCCCGACACCGACAGCACCAGCAGCACGTCACGCTCGGACAGCGTCGCCGCCAGCATGCGCAGCAGCACCGGGTCGTGATAGGCCGCAACCGGGTGGCCAAGCCGCGCCAGCCGGAACTGCAGCTCGTCGCCGAGCATCGTCGAGGCGCCGCCGAAGCCGGCGACATAGATCATCCGGGCCTTGTCGAGCAGCGAGGCGGCGGCGCGGAACTGCGTTTCGGAGAAGTGCGCCAGACTCTGGTGCAGCGCATCCTCGATCTCGGCGCAGATCCGGTTGTAGAACACGTTTTCCTCGCCACCGGCGTGATCGGCGAGAAAGCGCGTACCGATCGCGCCGGCCTGCGCCAGCCGCAGTTTCAGGTCGCGCACGTCGTCGCAGCCGGCCACCTTGGCGAAGCGCGAAATCGTCGCAATGCTGACCCCGGCGCGCTCGGCCAGTTCGTTGATGCTGGCGCTGGCGGCAAAGCCGAGGTCGGCAAGGATGGCGTCCGCGACTTTCTGCTCGGTGACCGACAGCTGGTCGTAGCGGGCGCGGATCTGGAAAACGATGTCGGATGTAGTCATGGGGCCTCAGATCACCAGCGAGAGTGTCAGTACCAGCATCAGACCGATCACCGACACCATCGTTTCCAGCACCGTCCAGGTCTTGAAGGTCTGGGCGACGGTCATGTTGAAGTATTCCTTGATCAGCCAGAAACCGCCGTCGTTGACGTGCGAGAGGATCAGCGAACCGGCGCCGGTGGCGAGCACCAGCAGCTCGGGGTGCGGATAGCCCTGCGCCATCGCGATCGGCGCGACGATGCCCGCGCCGGTGCTCATCGCCACGGTGGCCGAGCCGGTGGCGATGCGCATCAGCGCCGCCATGATCCAGCCCAGCAGCAGCGGCGACAGGTGCAGCACGTTCGACAGCGAGACGATCTCGTGCGCGACGCCCGAATCGACGAGGATGCGGTTCAGGCCGCCGCCGGCGCCGACCAGCAGGGTGATGCCGGCGGTCGGCGCCAGACATTCCTGGGTGAATTTGAGGATGGTTTCGCGACTGAAGCTGCGGGCCAGACCCAGCGTGAAGAAGCTCACCAGCGTGGCGATCAGCAGCGCAACGACCGAGTTGCCGATGAAGTGCAGCAGGTCGTTCGCCAGCGTGCCCTTGGTCGCGAGCACGTCGGCCCAGCCACCGATCAGCATCAGGAACACCGGCAGCAGGATCGTCATCAGCGTGATGCCGAAGCCCGGCAGCTCGCGCGTTTCGTCCTGATGGATGAACTGCGCTTCGAGCGGATTGTGCGCCGGCAGCGTGATGCGCGGTGCGATGAACCTGGCGAACAGCGGGCCGGCGATGATCGCGGTCGGAATGCCGACGATCAGCGCGTAGAAGATCGTCCGGCCGACGTTGGCGTGGTATTCGCCGACGGCGATCATCGCCGCCGGGTGCGGCGGCACCAGACCGTGGACGACCGACAGGCCGGCGACCATCGGCAGGCCGACCAGCAGCAGCGAGGTCCCGGTACGGCGGGCGACGTTGAAGGCGATCGGAATCAGCAGTACGAAGCCGACTTCGAAAAAGATCGGCAGGCCGACGAGGAAGGCGATGCAGACCATCGCCCAGTGGACATTCTTTTCACCGAACCTGGCGATCAGCGTCCGGGCGATGCGTTCGGCGCCGCCCGATTCGGCCATCATCTTGCCGAGCATGGTCCCGAGCGCGACGATCAGCGCGATGTGGCCGAGCGTCTTGCCGACGCCGCCTTCGTACGACGAGACGATGCTGCTGACCGGCATGCCGGCGACGAGGCCGAGGCCGAGCGAAATGATGGTCAGCGTGATGAAGGGGTTGAGCTTGTAGCGCGCGATCAGGAGGATCAGCGCGATGATCGCGACGAGTGCGTACAGCAACAGCGGACTGCTTGTGAGCATGGTTAAACGACTCCTGGAGTGTGATTGCTGGCGCTGGGCGTTGCCGCGGGCGGCAAGCTCGGGCCTTTTCCCCGCCGATGCGGTGCCCTCTGTGTGGCTACTCGAACATCGGGGGTGGTCGCCGGCGTGGTGAGCCGGCGGAGTCGATCGCTAGAAGAAGGTCTCGACCAGTTCGGTCACCGTATAGCCCTCGTCGACGATGGCGAGCTGGCGCCACTTGTCGAAGGTCAGGCAGGGGTGGGAAATCTCGAAGGCGATCAGGTCGCCGACGGCGATGTCGTCGCCGTCCCGCAGTCCGTCGAGGTAGGCGTGCTGGTCCATCATGCCGCTCACTTCCCAGTGCGCCGGTACCGCGCGCGGTGCGGCTTCGCCGGGGCGGTGCTGCAGTGCGGGTTGCGGCAGGCCGGCGTCGAAGGCCGCGTCGCGCTTGCCCAGCGCGATGATGGCGCGGCCCGGCTCGGGCAGCGACTGCACGTAGGCCCACAGCTGCAGTGCCGGCAGCAGGCTGGCGTTCATCTCGCGCGCCACCGGATTGTCGGCGTCGATCCGGGCTTGCGAAGCCTTGTAGATGCCGACGTCGTGGGTCAGGTAGCAACCGGGGCGCAACACGATGTCGACCGGGCGGCTCAGCGACAGCCCCGACCATTCGGATGCAACCACGTCGTACCAGGCCGAACCGGCGCCGCTGAGGATGGCGGTCCCGGTTCCGATCGCGCCGCTGTCGCACAGCTGGCGCAGCCGGCTGGCGGCGCGCTGCAGGAAGGCGCGGATCTCGGCCTCGGTCTTGAGCACGCCTTCGTAGAGTTCGATGCCGGCGAGTTTCAGCGCCGGCTGGTGGGCGATCGCCGCGAGCACTTCGTCTTCGGCGGCGGCATCGCGGGCGCCGGTGCGGCCACCGGTGACGCCGAGTTCGAGCAGGACCTTGAGCGTCTGGCCGCGTTCGGCGAAGTAGGCGCCCAGCGCATCGGCGTTGGCAGCCGAGTCGACGCAGCAGTAGAAGTCGAAGTCCGCATCGGCCTGCAGCGCGGCGATGATCGCCATATTGCCGCGACCGACCAGCTGGTTGGCGAGCAGCACGCGGCGCACGCCGTGCCGGTAGGCCGCGCGGGTCTGCGACGCGGTGGCCAGCGTGATGCCCCATGCACCCTGATCGAGCTGGCGCTGGAACAGCGCGGGGCTCATCGTCGTCTTGCCGTGGGGCGCCAGCTTGACGCCGTAGCGGCCGATGAAATCGCGCATCCACACGAGGTTGTGGACGATGCGCTCGCCGCGCAATACGGCAACCGGCAGGCTCACGTCCTCGTTGAGGATGTTCCAGCCCAATCGGGCAACGTCGCCCAGCGTGTCTTCGGTGCCGAAGGCGCCCAGGCCTTTGCCACACGGGGCAATCGGATGTGTCGAGAATGGATGCGCGGCCATGCTGTTTCCCGGTATGTGTTGAAACTTTTTCGAGATTACATGGTTATTTTTTGGTTAATCAAGAAAATTGTTTTCATGGCTGACGAACGTCAAACCGGGCAGGGGAAATCGGCAGCCAACCGGCACGCTCGTGTATGCAAGTCTGCGGGTGCCGGCCGCTCTGGCGTATCCGGCCGTGTCTGCGCCCGGGCGAACTGGATTTGCATCCGGCCATGCAGTAGATTTTTTAATGTCGCCAATCATGGATGGACCGAATGCAAGTACCCCGATTTCCTGCTGATGAGGCGGTCCGCCTGGCGACGCTGCGGAGCCTGCTGATTCTGGATACGGCGCCCGAGGAACGGTTCGACAACCTGACGCGTGCCGCTGCGGGGTTTTTCCGCGTGGCCATTGCCGTGGTGAGCCTGATCGATACCGACCGGCAGTGGTTCAAGTCGGCATGCGGGCTGGACGTGACCGAAACGTCGAGGGAGGTCTCGTTCTGTGCGCACGCGATTCTCGAGGACGACGCCTTCGTCGTCGAAGACGCGCTGCTCGATCCGCGTTTTGCCGACAATCCGCTGGTGACCGGTGCGCCGAACATCCGCTTTTACGCCGGTGCGCCGGTCAAGGCGGGCAACGGTTGCAATCTGGGTACGCTGTGCCTGATCGACCGGCAGCCGCGCAAACTCGAACCATTCGAACGCGAAATGCTCGTCGACATGGCCAAGCTGGTCGAGATCGAACTGCTGCGCGACCCGCCGGCCTGACCGGCGTCCGCCGTGAATGAAAACAGGCCCGCAAGCGGGCCTTTTTTTTTCGGGGGCAAAGCGCGTTCAGCGTGCGCCGAAGACCATCTTGCGCGCAAAGCCGCGCCGCAGCGGGCCGATCTGGTCGAGCGCCAGCAGGCCGGCACTGCGGGCGTGCTTGAGCAGCGGATTCGGCGATTCGAACCAGCCGATCAGCCCGTCGGTAAAGCGCGTGACCCGGCCGGCGTCCTTGCGGCGCAGGTCGGCATAGCGGGCCAGCGTTGCGGGTTCGCCGAGCAGGGCCCGCGGGGTGATCGTCAGCAGGTCGGCCAGCGTCGTCGCGTCACGCAGGCCGAGGTTCAGCCCCTGGCCGGCGACCGGATGCAGCGTCTGCGCGGCGTTGCCGATCATCACCACGCGGCGGCCGACGACCGAATCGAGCGTTTTCAGTGCCAGCGGCCAGCTGGCGCGCGGACCGACTTTCGCAAAGCCGTCGATCCGGCCGGCAAATCGTTCGCCGACCTGCGCGATGAATTCGGCGTCGGACAGGGCGAGCTTGGCGTCGGCGCCTTCCGGTGTCTGCGTCCAGACCAGCGTGTAATCGTCGCCGTTGGGCAGCAGCGCCATCGGGCCGTCGTCGGCAAAGCGCTCGAACGCAACGCCGCGATGCGCCTCGTTCGGCGTGATCGTCGCCAGGATGGCGTGCTGGTCGTACGGCTTGACCGTCTGGGTCACGTCGTCGAACGTTTCCAGCAGCTTGCCGCCTTCGGCGAGCACGACGAGATTGGCTGTCAGCCGGTGAACGCCGTGTGGCGTTGCCACGTTCAATTGCGCATAGCGGGCCAGCCGGTCGACCCCGGTCACGGTGGCACCAAGTGCAACGGCCGCCTTGCCGGTCTTGAGCCGGTCCAGTGCCAGCGCGGCCAGCGCGCTGTACGGGACGACGTGGCCCAGTGCTGGCAGGCCGATTTCCGCCGCCGACAGTTCGGTGCGGCCCAGCGTGCCGGCCTGCGAGACATGCACGCGGGTGATCGCCGTTGCGCCGAGTGTGTCGTTCCACAGGCCGACGCGGCCCAGCGCCTCGGCACTGGCATGCGACAGCGCCAGCGCGCGCGGGTCGGCCGGCGTGGTGACACGCGCTTCGATCGCCAGGGCGTTGATGCCGGCATCGGCCAGCCGCAAGGCCAGCTGCGCGCCGACCGGGCCGCCGCCGACGATGGCGACGTCAACATGCTCGGGCAGGTGTCCGGCGATCATCGGCCGGCCATCCAGGCTTCGATGTCGGCAACGCTGCGCGGGCAGTCGTCGGTCAGCCATTCGAAACCGGTCCCGGTGATGACGACGTTGTCCTCGATGCGTACGCCGATGTTTTCGAACTCGGCTGGCACGTTGTCGGCCGGGCGGATGTAGAAGCCCGGCTCGATCGTGAACGCCATGCCCGGTTCGAGCGTGCGCCACGCGCCGTTCTTCATGTAGGCGCCGGCGTCGTGGACGTCGAGGCCCAGCCAGTGGCCGGTGCGGTGCATGTAGAACTGGCGGTAGCTGCCGGTTTCGAGCACTTCGTCGAGCGAGCCCTTCAGCAGTTTCAGGTCGAGCATGCCCTGCGCGAGTACCTTGGTCGCGGCATCGTGAACTGCACCCCAGCTGTTGCCCGGGCGGGATTCGGCCTGGGCGGCTTCGTGTGCAGCCAGGGTGATTTCGTACACGGCTTTTTGCGCCGGGCTGAAGCGGCCGTTGACCGGGAAGGTGCGGGTGATGTCGGACGCGTAGCCGCCGATTTCGCAACCCGCGTCGATCAGCACCAGCGCGCCGTCGGCGATGCAGGCGTTGTTCTCGATGTAGTGCAGCACGCAGGCATTGGCGCCACCGGCGACGATGCTGGTGTACGCCGGGAAGCGGCTGCCCTGACGGTAGTAGTCGTGCAGCAGTTCGGCCTCGAGTTCGTATTCGAACACGCCCGGCCGGGCGAAACGCATTGCACGCTTGTGCGCCTCGACGTTGATCCGGCCGGCGCGGCGCATGATGTCGAGCTCGTGTTCATCCTTGAACAGACGCATCTCGTTGATCGCGTCGCGGACTTCGACGATCTCGCCCGGGGCGGCGATGCCCGCGCGGGTGAAGGCGCGCACGCCGGCCAGCCAGCCCGACAGCCGCGCATCCCAGACCTTGTCCTGACCGAGCGGGAAATACACGCGTGGCTGGTTCTTCATTAGCTCGACGATGCGCTCGTCGAGTTCTTCGATCGGGTAGGCCGCGTCGAAGCCGAAGGTTTCGGCGGCGGCGGCCGGGCCGTAGCGGTAACCGTCCCAGATCTCGCGTTCGAGGTTCTTCTCGCGGCAGAACAGGATGGATTGCGGCGCGTCACCGGTGACGAGCACCAGCACCGATTCGGGTTCGGCAAAGCCGCTGAGGTAATAGAAGCTCGAATCGAAACGGTAGGGGAAGGCGGTGTCGGCGTTGCGGTTCAGTTCCGGCGACGTCGGCAGGATCACGAGGCCGGGGGCCAGCTGGCTGGCCAGCGCGGCGCGGCGTTGAGCGTAGGGCTGCATGGGGCGCGTCCTGTTGTGCGGGTGTTATCCGCCAATTATAAGGCCGGACGGGCCGGCAGGTGGCCGGGCAATGGCGCGCGCGGCATCACGCAGCCGGTCCGGTGGAGCTGACACGGCCGGGCGTTCGCAAACCGGAAGCCCGTTGTTGCCTGCGTCATTTTGTCAGAATGACAATTGGATAATGATTCAGAAATGCGACAGGCCGTTGAAACAAAGCGCAGTCGAATTCGTCGCCAATGTCAATTTCATTCATAATTGGTCATGTTTTTGTAAGTAAATATGTAAACATAGACAGAAAAATGAAAAAACAATTCTCTGCACTCTCTCTCGCTTTTTTCGGCGTGGCCATGGCTGCGCAAGCCGTCGAACGTGAAGGCGTATATCTCGATCTCAATGAAACCATCCAGACCCGGGATAGCGAGACGTACAACACGCAATTCGGCGTCGGCTACAAGGTCGTCGACGACAACGGCATTTTCGACATCCGCGGGAGCGGCCTGTACCGGAAGGGGTATGGCGACAACAGTGACGGCTACGACAACGGCAATGCTTTTGCGCTGGAAGGCCTGTACAAATCGCCGTTGCTGGCGAACACGGTGCGCGTGCTGGCCGGTGCCAGGTGGCAGATCGGCAAGGACGAATATACGGGCCGCAGCTTTGACGGTACCCGTCAGGACAGCAGCTATTCGGGCGACATCCGTTCCAGCGGCTACACGCTGTTTGGCGGCGCGCAGTTCGATCTGAACCCGTCGCTGCGCCTGCAGGCGCTGCTCAGCTGGGGCATGAGCAAGGCAACCTACGACAAGGCCCTGATCGCCGGTTCGGATGCGAACTTCGTGTTCAACGATGACCCGGAAGGCGACGTCAAGACGACCGGCCTGTCGTTCCGGGTCGAATACGACGTCACGACCAACTGGACGGTGACCGCCGCTGCGGGTTTCTATCGCACGAGCTTCGACAATATCGACGGCGACCTGACGCCGGCGGCAGCCGCGTGGGCATTCGGCGATCCGGGCGCGACCCGCGTCTGGATGGAAGGCGGCGAAGACATCAATTACAGCGAATACTCGATCGGCGCGCGTTACCAGTTCTGATCAGTTCTGATCGCTGTACGGCAGAAACAGAAAAACCGGCATTGCCGGTTTTTCTGTTTCTGCATCAGGCAAGAGGCGGATTGCCGCCCAGTCCCCGGCGCAGTATTAACGGCCCGTCGCGGCCCGGAAGCGCCCGGTGTTCTCCACGCCGCCGGCGTACTTCTCGAGCTTGCTGCCGACATTGCGGTCGATGTAGTCGAGTCGAGCCTGCGGGCT
Source organism: Jeongeupia naejangsanensis (assembly GCF_016865585.1). Lineage (GTDB taxonomy): Bacteria > Pseudomonadota > Gammaproteobacteria > Burkholderiales > Chitinibacteraceae > Jeongeupia > Jeongeupia naejangsanensis. The sequence goes on from NZ_JAESND010000009.1 coordinate 157,388, forward strand.
CGGGTGGGTGCTGAACATCAGCTGCACGCTGCTGTCGGACGGATTGATTTCGCCCAGCGTCTGCAGCACCGACACCAGCGCGTACGGGTTGTAGCCGGCGCGGGCGGCCAGCACCATGCCGGTGACGTCGGCCTCGAACTCGTCGTCCTTGTCGAGGCCGCGCACGTAGACCTCGGACACGCCCGACAGCACGTTGGCGCCGAGCTGGCGGCGCGCGTCGTCGGTCTTGTACTGGGCGACGCCCTGCAAGGCATTGGCGACGGCCTCGCGGCCCTTGCCCGACTGCGCGGCGCGGGTCACGTGGTGACGCAGCACGTGGGTGATCTCGTGGCCGAGCACGCCGGCGAGTTCGGACTCGTTGCGCAGCCGGTCCATCAGCCCGCGCGTGATCAGCACCACGCCGCCCGGCGTGGCGAAACTGTTGACGTTGGGGCTGTCGATGACGCCGAAACGCCAGTCGAGGTTCGGCGCCTCGCTCTGGCTGGCAACCCAGCGGCCGACCTGGTTCACGTAGCTCTGCAGCCCGGCGTTGTTCACCAGCGGTGCCGCGCCGAGCAGGTTGGCGGCCATGCCGTCGCCGAGGGTTTTTTCTTCCTTCGGGCCGATCGTGCGGTTGGCGTCGATGGTGTTCTGCACCGCGCCGACGACCGAGTTGACGAGGTCCGGGTTCTCCATCGCCTTGCCGAGGAAGTCGGACAGGCTGGACGCCTGCGCGGGCTGCACCAGCGGCAGCGCGAGCGCCAGTGCGGCGAGTGTGGTTCGGATGTGCATCACGGGCCCCTCCGGCGGTTTTGCGGATCGTTGCCGCTGGTGCTGTCGGACGTCGTCGCACGCGACACCACATAAGGCACGCTGCGTGCCTTCAGGCCGTTGGCGGCGGCGCTGTTCGCAGCGCTCTGGCGCGTTGCATCGTAGCCGTCGAGCTTTTTCAGCTCGTTGTAGTTGGGCCTGGCGTTGCGGATCTGTTCGCTCGACAGCCCCTTCACGCCGGTGGTCACCGTGGTGCCGGACGAACCGGTTGTCAGCACGCTGCCGATCTGGCCGATACCGCCGCCGTTGCCTCTACCGCTGCCGGTGCGCACGTTCAGCAGTTTGACCCAGCCGCTCTGGCTGCCGGCTTTCACCTGCATCCATGCGCCCTGGCGCGCAACGATGTCGACGCGCGCGCCGCTGCCGAGCTTGCCGGCGCTGGCGGCGTCGGTAAACGGCTTCTGTTTCAGGTCGCTGGCGCGAACCAGCGTGCCGCTCTCGGCCCAGGCGAAGCTCGCCAGACCCAGCAGCACGATTGCCAGAAACGATTTCATCGCTTCTCCTCAATGAGTCGGGGTTCGTACAAACGCGTGCCCTCGGCACGTCCCTTGACGTGGTGTTCGCCGCGATCGTCGAAATGATAGCGGTCGCCGCAGGCATCCCGTGTGGCCTGGGACACCAGTACGCGTGCGACTCCCTTGGTTTGACCCTCGATCCGGCTGGCCAGGTTCACCGTATCGCCGATCGCCGTGTAATCGAGCCGATCATCGGCACCGATGAAGCCGACGACGGCACGGCCGGTGTGGACGCCGATGCCGATGTCGAAATCGATGCCGTCCAGCGCCAGTTCGGCCCGGAACGCTTCGAGTTCGCGCCCCATGTCGAGCGCGGCGGCCACGGCGTGGCGGGCGTGATCGGCGTCGTCGACCGGTGCGCCCCAGAAGGCCATGATCGCGTCGCCGATGAATTTATCAAGCGTACCGCCGTGACGGAAGACAACGGCAACCTGCCGTGAAAAATAACGGTTCAGTAAAGCAACCACCTCTTCGGGCTGTCGCGTTTCGGACAGCGAGGTAAAGCCGCGGATGTCGGAAAACAGTACCGTCACTTCGCGGGCGGCCGGTGCGCTGTCGATCGCGCCGCCGGCGACCAACTGGCCGACGACACGCGGATCGAGGAAGCGGCCGAACAGCCGCACGGTGGCTTCGCGGCGGGCGCGCTCCTTCACGTAGGCGACCAGCGCGGCCAGCGCGTAATAGACCCAGCCCCATACCAGCGGCATCGCCAGCGGCAGGAACCACAGCCGGCCCTGCGCCAGCCACATCGCTCCTGCACCGATCACGGAGATGGCGGCCATCGAGACGCCCAGCCACAGGCTGTTGATGCCAAGCTGGAAGCCCACTGCAAGCAGGGCGGCGATGGTGATGGCCAGCGCGGCGAACCACGGTCTCGGTGCGTCGCGCAGCCAGTTGCCGTGTTCGAGGTTGTCGATCGCGGTGGCGAGGATCTCGATACCGGGCCAGGTCTTGGACAGCGGCGTCGGCCGCAGGTCCATCAGTCCCGGCGCGGCGGTGCCGATCAGCACGATCTTGCCGGTGAATTCGTTCTTTGGCCGCTGCGGCGTTTCGCGGCCGGCGTCGAGGTAGATGTCTGCGTAGCTCACCGTCGCATGGCGCGGCGTCCAGTTCAGCCGCATCCGCGTGCGGTCGGGATGCGGCCAGCCGAAGTCGCGTGCCAGCGTTGCCGGCATCGCCGGAATGCGCCAGCCGTCCCGTGTTGCATACAGTAGATAGTGGCGGCCGATGCCGTCGCGGTCATGGTCGAAGTTGATCAGCCCGCCGTGCCAGCTCGCCGGCGCAAGCACCAGCGGCAGCAGCAGCGGCGCCCGGGCGTCGGGCTGAGCCTGCGGCGTGCGGATCAGCCCGAGCGATGCCGGCAGGTCGGCCAGCTTCGCGCCCTGGCCGTCGCCGAGCAGCACCGTCGGCATGTAGACGCCCGGCGTCGCGGCAATCGTGTCGCGCAGCAATGCGTCACTGTCGGCACGGAAGGTGTCGGCCTCGTTGAACAGCAGATCGAAGACGATGGCTTTGGGCTGCTGCGCCGCGATGGCCGAGACCAGCTCGGCGTGGATCGCACGCGGCCACGGCCAGCTGCCGGCCTCGTCGTTGAGCTGCTCGAGGCTGGTCTGGTCGATGTTGACGATGACGATGTCGGGCGACGGCGCGCGCGCGTGTACCGTGGCCCGCGTCAGCACGTCGCCGGCCTGCGCATCGACGCGCTCGAACAGCCGCCAGCGGTAGTCGGCGCCGACGAGCAGCGCGACGACGGCCAGCAGGACGAGGTAGGCGTAGCGGTTGAGTGGTTTCATGGGCGTGACCGGATGACACGCTCACAGCATGGCGGCAGCGGGCGGGTGGCGACAAGGAAAACCTGTCCCGCCCGTTACCGGTCAGGTCGACAGGGCCGCCCCGATCAGCGCGCCCGATTGTGTGAACAGACTGGCGGCTGCGGGCGTCAGCCCGAGCATGTGGATGCAGCCGTGCACCATGCCGCCGAGCCGTTCGTCATGCGCCGGGACCGCCACGTCCCGCAGCCGCCTTGCATAGGCTTCGCCTTCGTCGCGCAGCGGATCGTACTCGCACACCAGGATGGTGGCCGGTGGCAGTCGCTCGAGTGTCGCGGCCCGCATCGGGGCAGCGCAGGCCGGCCGGCCGTCGCCGGTGTCGGTGTCGGGCAGATAGGTGTCCCAGCAGAACGCCATGACGTCCCGGGTCAGGTAGTAGCCATCGGCGTAGGTGGCGTACGAGTCCGTCGTCAAGGTGTCGTCCAGCGCCGGGTAGAGCAGCAGCTGGTGCGCAATCGCCGGGCCGTTGCGGTCGCGCGCCAGCAGGCACGCGGCGGCGGCGAGGTTGCCGCCGGCACTGTCCCCGCCCACGGCGATCCGGGCCGGATCGATGCCCAGCTGCGATGCGTGCGCGAACGCCCAGAGCACGGCGCTGTAGAAGTCTTCGAGCGGCACCGGGTAGGGGTGCTCGGGCGCGAGCCGGTAATCGACCGACAGCACGACGCACCGGCTGGCATTGGCCAGCGCGCGGCACGGGTTGTCGTAGAGCTCCAGCGAGCACAGGCACCAACCGCCGCCGTGGGCGAACACGATGGCGGGTTGCGGCGCCGCCGCGCGGGGCGTGTCTGCCGGCCAGTACGCCCGGACCCGGAGCGGATGCCCGTCGCCGGTCGTCACCGTGAAGGTTTCGACCCTGGCGACCGGCTGTACGGGGCCGTGCAGCATCGGCAGGTTCAGCTCGGTGGCACGGCGGATGTCGTCGAGTGAGGCATCGGCGGCCGCGGCAGGCTGGGCGGCGAGGAAGGCGGCGATGTGCGGATCGAGCGGCATGCTCAGGCCCTCCCTTCGAGGAAGGGCAGGAGGTGGGCGATGAAGGCCTCGGGTGCCTCTTCCATGATGAAGTGGCCGCAGTCCGGCACGACCACGCCCCGCAGGTCGGTGGCGTTGTCGCGCATCGTCACCAATGGCGCATCGTTGGTGGCGTGCTCGGCACCGATGGCCAGCACCGGCATCGCCAGCTTGCGCTTCGCGCGTTCGCGGTTCTGCCGGATCGTTTCGGGAATCGCCCGGTAATAGGCAAAGCCGCCTCGCAGGCCGCCGGGCGCCGCGTAGGCGGCGACGTAGACATCGACGGCCACGCTGTCGCGACGGTGGGACCAGCGGTCGAACATGAAGTCGAGGTAGGCCTTCTCGCGGCCGGCGATCAGCGTCTCGGGCAGGTCGGCCAGCTGGTTGAACATGAAGTGCCACAGGAAGATGTTCTGCTCCGGCGGCGCGAAGATGTCCGGTGCCGGAGCCAGCCCCGGGATCACCGCTTCGGTGATCGCCAGCCGACGGACCGCATCCGGCTGGTCGTTGGCGAGCGCATAGGCGACCCACATGCCGACATCGTGGCCGACGACGTCGTACCGGTCGTGGCCCAGTTGCGCCATCACGCTGTGGAGTCTGGCCGCCGCGGTGCCGGTGTCGTAACCGTCCAGCGGGCGGTCCGAATGGCCGGTGCCGGGCGGGTCGACGGCAATCGCCATGAAGCCCTTGTCGGCCAGCGCCCGCATCACGTGGCGCCATGCAAACCAGGTCTGCGGCCAGCCCGGGATCAGCAGCACCGGTTCGCCGCTGCCGGCGGTGACGCAATGGATGCGCTGACCGTCGGTGCGGACATAGCGGTGCGTGTAGTTGTCGTGATCGGGACGTTCGATGGATGGATTCATGATGTTCTCCGGAAGCTGGAAGCAGGGGGTTCAGGCGATGCCGAGCATGGCGTTGATCTGCGAGCGGTCGACCGCCGCGCCGGCGAAGTCGTCGAAGATCTTCGTGGTCACGTTGATGATGTGGCGGTTGATGAACTCGACGCCTTCGCGTGCACCGTCTTCCTGATCCTTCAGGCAGCACTCCCATTCCAGCGCGGCCCAGCCGGCGTAGTCGTTCTGGGCGAGCTTGGAGAAGATCGCCTTGAAGTCGACCTGGCCGTCGCCGAGCGAGCGGAAGCGGCCGGCGCGCTCGATCCACGAGGTGTAGCCGCCGTAGATGCCTTGCCGGCCGGTCGGGTTGAACTCGGCATCCTTGACGTGAAACATCCGGATCCGCTCCTTGTAGATGTCCAGGTAGTCGAGGTAATTCAGCTGCTGCAGTACGAAGTGGCTCGGGTCGAACAGGATGTTGCAGCGTGCGTGTTCGCCGACCAGTTCGTAGAAGCGCTCGAACGACGCGCCGTCGTGCAGGTCTTCGCTCGGATGGATCTCGTAGCAGAGGTTGACGCCCTGTTCGTCGCAGGCGTCGAGGATCGGCAGCCAGCGCCTGGCGAGCTCGTCGAAGGCCGCCTCGATCAGGCCATCCGGGCGCTGCGGAAACGGAAACAGGTAGGGCCAGGCGAACGAGCCGGAGAAGGTGCCCATCTCGGTCAGACCGAGCCGGCGCGACGCCCTGGCGGCCTGTTCGAGTTTCTCCAGCGCCCACGCGGTGCGTGCCTGCGGATTGCCGCGCAGCGCCGCCGGGGCGAAGTTGTCGCACATGCTGTCGTAGGCCGGGTGCACTGCAACCAGCTGGCCGAAGATGTGCGTGGTCAGTTCGCTGATGACGAGGCCGTGCTCGGCGAGTCCGCCCTTGATGTCGTCGCAATAAGTCTGGCTCTCCGCTGCGAGGCCGACATCGAACAGCCGCTCGTCCCACGCCGGGATCTGCAGTGCCTTGAAGCCGGTGCCCGCCGCCCATTTCGAAATGGCCGGCAGGCTGTTGAACGGGGTGGTGGCATCGCTGAATTGCGCGAGGTGAAGGCTCGGGCCCTTGATGGTTTGCATGCTTCGATTCCAATTGTTTGTCGAACGACAAAGAATAGGGATGAAGGTGGCTTGCGTCAACAGTCGGGTGCGATAGAATCCGCCGGAAGATAGCGAAAGGTGGGCAGACTATGGCCGGACGGCCGAGGGAGTTCGATCGGGACCAGGCGCTGGAAAAGGCGATGCTCGCCTTCTGGGCCCGGGGTTACGAAGGCACGTCGATGGCGAATCTGGTCGATGCGCTCGGTATCGCATCGGCGCGCATCTATGCCGCTTTCGGCAGCAAGGAGGCGCTGTTCCGCGAGGCGGTGGCCTTGTACGAGTCGGGGCAGGGCGGCTTCGCCGAACGCGCGATGCAGCAGGAGGGCACGGTCAGGGCGGCGATCGAGCGCGTGTTTCTCGACGCGATCGACACCTACACGCAACCCGATCACCCGCAAGGGTGTCTGGTGGTGTCCGCTGCCGCGAGCGGTGCGCTGGAAAGCGATCAGGTCATCGCATGGCTGGCATCACACCGGCGCCAGCGTACGCAATCGATCATCGACCTGCTGGCTGCCGCACGGCTGCGCGGCGAGTTGAAGCCGGAGACCGACGTGGCCGCGCTGGGCGACTTCTATGCCGCACTGCTGCACGGTGTGTCCGTTCAGGCGCGCGACGGCATCGGCGCTGAACGCCTGCGGGCCATGCTGGTGCCGGCCATGACGACGCTGGATGCAGCGCTGGCGACCAGTGATCCCGGCCGCGGGTAGCGCTTCAGCTTCGAAAGGGTAAGGCGCCAGCGCTTTACGCGCCGCCGTCCGATGCCGGCGCGAGCCGCTGTGTCAGCGTCTGTCGTACATGCGGCCAGTCCAGATCGGTGACGGCGAACAGCACGCTGTCGCGGACATGGCCGGTCCAGGTGATGCGATCCCGCCGCAGCACGCCTTCGCGTACCGCGCCCAGCCTGGTGATGGCGGCCTGGCTGCGCAGATTGCGCGCATCGGTCAGCAGTTCGACCCGGCGCACACCGGCGGCAAAGGCGTGTTCGAGCATCAGCTGCTTGGCTTCGGTGTTGACCAGTGTCGATCGCACCGACGGGTGCAGGAAGGTCCCGCCGATTTCGACGCCCTGCTGTGCGGGCTTCAGGTTGAGAAAGCTGCTGGTGCCGACGATGCGGCCACCGGCCAGATCGCGGATGGCGTAGGCGATCCACTGGCCGGCGTCGACCTGCGCCATGATCGTCGTCCACCATGATTCGAAGTGTTTCCCCTGACCGGACATGGCAAAGAGGTTCCATCCGTCGGGGTCGCAGTCGAGCGCGGTGCGAACGTCGTCCTTCAACGCATCGGCATACGGTTCGAGCCGGACGATGCTGCCGTTCAACGTCTGCGGGGCAAGCCTGAAATGGGCTGGCGTCATCGTTTCGCCTGTGTGGAAATGTGGGGCAAAAAAAAAGGGCCGTGAAGGCCCTTTTCCTGCATGACGCAATGCGCCGTTTACTCGTCTTCGTCCATCAGTGCGGTGGTGTACACCTCCTGCACATCGTCGAGGCTTTCGAGCGCGTCGATCAGCTTCTGCATCCTGGCGATGTCTTCGCCGCTCAGCTCGGTTTCCGACTGCGGCTTCATCGTCACTTCGCCCATTTCGGCCTTGAAGCCGCCGGCTTCGAGCGTTTCCTTGATGCCGACGAATTCGTATGGCGGGGTGATGACTTCGATCGAGCCGTCTTCGTTGGTGACGACGTCTTCGGCACCGGCTTCGAGCGCGGCTTCCATCAGCGCGTCTTCGTCGGTGCCCGGCGCGAACACGAGGTAGCCACAGTGCTTGAACTGGAACGAAACGCAGCCGTCGGTACCCATGTTGCCGCCGTACTTGCTGAAGGCATGGCGCACGTCGGCGACGGTGCGGGTGCGGTTGTCGGTCAGGCAGTCGACCATCACCGCAGCACCGCCGATGCCGTAGCCTTCGTAGCGGGTTTCAAGGTAGTCGACGCCGTCGAGCGTGCCCGAACCGCGCTTGATGGCGTTCTCGATGTTGTCCTTGGGCATCGATTCGCCCTTGGCCTTGTCGATCGCCAGACGCAGGCGCGGGTTCATGGCCGGATCGGCACCGCCCATCTTGGCGGCGACGGTGATTTCCTTGATCAGCCGGGTAAAGACCTGACCGCGCTTGGCGTCCTGACGACCCTTGCGGTGTTGAATGTTCGCCCATTTGCTGTGGCCGGCCATGCTCGAATTCCTGCGTAACGGTTTGAATGGGCGCGATTTTATCACAGCGCATTTCGCGGCTGCACGGCCGCTGCCGCGGTATTGACTTACAGCAGATGGACCGCAGTGCCCAGGCCGTAGACGAGCACGGTGCAGCCGATCGTCACGAGTGCCGCGCGGGGGCCGGCAAGCAGGCCGATCCACAGGGTGCTGGCGAGCACCGAGGTGACCAGTCCCCACGGCGCCGGCAGCAGGGCGAGCAGGGCGGTGGCGGGCAGGGCGCCGGCAATCCAGGCGAGCACGCGCAGACCGGCGCGCTGACGGCGCGGTGGGGCCGTCGGCCGTAGCGCCGGGCAGGCGTCGATCAGGGCTGGCCAGCCGGTATCAGGCGAAGCGTGCAAATCCGCCACCAGCGCCAGTGCCCGGGCTGGTACACAGCCGCTGGCCAGCAGCAGGCCGGTCAGGCCGGTGCATTCCTCCGGGCCGGGCGACGTGTCGTCGCTGGCGGGGGTGTCTTTCGGCGTTCGCCATGCGGCGTACAAGGCGCCGAACAGCAGCAGCAACCAGGCGGCGAAGGTCTGGGTCGCCGGCAGCAAACCGAATCCCGCCAGCAGCGCCGAAATGACCGCGACATACAGCGCAGCCGCGGTGCTGCTGTCGCGTGCGCCTTGCCAGACCGGTGCTTGCGCGGCGCCGTACAGGGCAATGCCCGGCAGCCCGCAGCGTTCGAGCCAGGGCCATGACCACATGGGGCCGACGCGCGCGGCGAGGTCGACGATGCGACGCGGTGGTGCGGATGATGCCGGCAGGCGCGCGGCGATTTCCAGCCAGTACCATTGTCGTGGTGTGCCGGCCTCGCCATCGGAGAGCCGGTAGGCCAGTGCGGCCGCGTCGCCGGCGCGCAGCTGTGGCGTGAACGAGTCAATCAGCATGTGGTGATATTAAAGCCTGACAGAGGGAAATCCTACGACGCGACCGCGAACAAAGTATCCGACAATGGCCCATATGAGGCACGAGCGCTGACGCACGCATGGCCGCCCGGGGAGGCGGCCCAACGGGAGCTGCAATTGCAGGGCATCAAAAGCAAAATTCTCGCCAAACCGCTGGAGCTGGGACTGGTTCTGTTTCTGGTGCTCGGCGGCGCATGGCTGATCATTGCCGAGAAGTGGAGCGAGACCATCGTCGTTGACAACGTGGCCACCGAGCTCCGGCGTCTTGAAGTGCAGAAAAAAGGCGAGCTGGCGCAAACGATTTTCCGTCTCAACCGCCGGGTTGCTTTGTTGAAGGCCGTCCCGCTGATCGTGGCGCAATCGCTGGATGTGCGTCGCGCGCTGATCGATCCGGATCCGCACGGCAGCAGCGCGGTTTACCGCATGCTCAGCACGCTGGCGGACACCCTGCCGGTCGGCAAGATCATGATCTTCGACCGGACCGGGACGCTCGTGATGTCGAGTGATCCGGCCGAGGTCGGCAGACTGTCCGAGTCGACAGTGCAGGCGGGTCGGTTCTTCAATCGCGCGATGGGCGGATACAGTGACGCCTTTTACGGTGTCGATGCGATTTCCGGCAAACCCGGTTTCTATTTTTCGGTGCCGATCCAGTTCGGCGACATGGTGCTCGGCGCCGTCGTCGTCAAACTGGATCTGGACACGGTGACCAGCGAAATCCTCAATCGGAATCTGATGCTGATCGACCAGAACGGCGTGATCGTCGCATCGAGCGACGCGGCGTTCCAGCTGATGGCGCATCCGGGGGCGAAGGTCGAGCGACTGCCGGAAAAGGAACGCTACCGCCTGTATCGGCGCAATGTACTCAAACCGCTTGTGATGCACCCGAGCAATGCGCCGATGCCTGACAGTGTCGTGATGCTGCCCGATGATCCGGTGCCCTATCTGCACATCGACAGCCGGCAGGAGGTCGCGGGCGACATGGCGGTGCACATGCTGCTGCCGCTGGATTCACTGACACATCTGCACGAAAGGCAGCGCGTGCTGTTCTGGCCCATGCTCAGCGCCGGCTTCCTGGCACTGGCGCTGGCACTGATGCTGCTGATCTATCTGGTCCGGACCCGCCTGCTGCGCCAGCAGTTGACCGTCGCCAACCTCGAATTGCGCCGCCAGGCCGAAAGCGACCCGCTGACCGGTCTGGCCAACCGGCGCAAGTTCGATGTCGTCCTCGAGGCGGAACTGGCACGTGCGCATCGCTATGCACATTCGGCCTGTCTGGCGATCATCGACATCGACTTCTTCAAGCGGGTCAACGACGTTCACGGTCATCCGGCCGGTGATGCCGCGCTGGTCTACCTCGCCGACATTCTTGCGCTGGCGGTACGCAATACCGACATGTTCGCGCGTCTCGGGGGCGAGGAGTTCGGACTGGTCCTGCCGGAAACCGACGAGGAGGGCGCGGCGCAGCTGCTCGAACGCCTGCGCGCCGCCATCGAAGCCGGTGACCTGGTCTACGAGGGCGTCCGGATTCCGCTGACGATCAGCATCGGCTTCGCCAGCGTCGGTGGCGATGGCGACGACGCCGAACAGATGATGCGCCGGGCCGACGAGGCGCTGTATGCAGCCAAACAGGGCGGGCGCAATCGCGTATGCGCCGCGCCGCCATGCTGACACGACTGAAACGCCGCATCGAGGCCCGGCCGGTCGGGTTCGGCTGTGCGCTGTTCGTTCTGCTGGCGCTGGGCTGGCTGCCGCTGGCCTGGTATCTGGCACGCAGCGTGGTGAGCGAAGAGGCCGAAAGCTACGTCGCGCTGGTGAAGGCAAGACGGGAGTCGGAACTCAGCCGCGTCTCCGACAACCTGCGCGGCCGTTTCGACTACCTGAAGGCCGCGCCGGAAATCATTGCCAATACCGGCGAGATCCGTCTTGCCCTGCAGAAGCCGGACAGCCGCAATCTCGACACCGGCAACCGCTATCTGCACATGTATGTCACGCGCTCGCTGGCCGATACGCTCTGGGTGCTCGATCGCAGCGGCAAGGTCGTGATGGGGAGCGACGCCGGCTTGTCCGGCAGCCTGATCGGTAGTCATCTGCCGCAGCGGCAATACTTCGTCGACGCCATCGGCGGTCAGCCCGGCATGCAGTTCAGTTACGGCACCCGGACCGGCGTGCCGGGGTTTTTCTTTTCCGCACCCATCATGGTGGATGGTCTGCTGCTGGGCGTGGTGGTGCTCAAGGTCAGGGTCAGCACGCTGGACAAGGCCATCGACGACAACGACCTGATGATTTCGGATGCGCTGGGCGTCAGCGTGCTCGCGCGGCATCAGGCCCTGCGCATGCGCGCGCTGCCTGGCGCCCCGGCGTTGTCATTGTCGGTCGAGATGCTTCAACAACTGTATCACCGCAGTGCGGTGCCGGCGCTGGCGCTGGTCCCGACGCAGCGCCCGCTGCCGCAGGGCCTGTTTTTCCTTGATGGCGGAACCACGCCATACATGTTCCTGACGCATTCCGACCCGCATTTGAACGGTTGGCGCGTCCACATGCTGGTGCCGATCCGCTCGCTCGAAGTCCTGCCGGCGCAACACCGCTTCTACTTCGGGCTGATCGGCGGCTGCGGGCTGTTGATCGGCGCCTTCGGTCTGCTCGTGGCGCTTTACCTGCTGCGCACCCGTGCGCTGAGCCGCCAGCTGGCACTGGCAAACCGCGAGCTACGGCAGCAGGCCGAAACCGACTTTCTGACCGGCTGTGCGAACCGGCGCAAGTTCGACCGCTACTTCGCCAGCGAGCTGGCGCGCAGCCTGCGCTATGGCAGCCCGCTGACGCTGGCCCTGATCGACATCGACCATTTCAAGCGCATCAACGACGTTCACGGCCATCCGGTCGGTGACGCCGTGCTCGTCCAGCTCGTGGGCCTGATCCAGCAGGGCATCCGCGAAACCGACCAGCTCGGCCGGCTGGGTGGCGAGGAATTCGGCCTGTTGCTGCCGCAAACGGCCATTGACAGCGTACAGCCCTTGCTCGAACGCCTGCGCAGGCAGGTCGAGCAGCAGGGCCTGCCGGTTGCTGGTGGGACGGTCGTGGTCACGATCAGCATCGGCTACGCCTCGGTGAGGCACGAGGATGACGTCGGCCGCTTGCGGGCCCGGGCCGATGCCGCGCTTTACGCTGCCAAGCAGGGCGGCCGCAACCGCATTTGCCGCGAAGACGAGTGATATATTGCCCCTGATGAAATCCGAGCATCCCCGACGTCCGTTCGCGCTGGCGGTGGTCATCCTGACCCTGCTGATCCTGGCCTGGCTGCCCGCGGCATGGTGGTTGAGCGGCTCGCTGACGCGTTCCGAGGCACAACGCAATGTCGACGACATCCGGGGCCGCCGGGTGGAAATGCTCAAGCTGCAGACCTCGGGCTTTGCCGATCGCTGGCGCTACCTGACCACCTCGCCGGAGATCATTGCCAACAGCCCGGCCGTGCTGCGTGCGCTGGCGATGCCGACCCACGAGCATGTCAACGAGGCCAACCATTATCTGGACATGCTGATCGAACGGACGATCGGCGACACGATCTGGGTCATCAGTACCGAAGGCCGGATCGTGCTGGCCAGTGATGCGGACAAGCCGACGACCCTGGTGGGCAGAACGCTGCATGATCAGCCCTTCTTCCGTGACGTGCTCAAGGGTCAAAGCGGACAGTTTTTTGGCCATGGCCTCTATACCGGCCAGCCGGGATTCTATTTCTCGGTGCCGATCCGGGTGGGCAGCGACATCGTCGGCGTCGCCGCCATCAAGGTGCGCATCGATACGCTTGACGCGCTGTTCGGCGATCCGTCGATCCTGATTTCCGACCAGATGGGCGTCGTGGTGATGAGCAAGGTGCGCGGCCTGCTCTGGCATACGCTGCCGGGGGCGCAGGCCATCAGCCCGTCGCTGCAGACCCTGCGCTACGGCAAGGCGTCACTGGAACCGATCGGCCTGACGCCGGCCAGCTCGCCGCTGCTGCCGGCCGGCCTTTTTCACAAGGCGGGCAGCGAGACGCCGTACCTGTTCCTGAGCCAGCGCGACGGCAGCACCGCCCGGCTGACCTTGCACATGCTGCTGCCCTTGCCAGAGCTGAACCGGCTGCCGGCGCAACAGCGGTTCTACTTCGCCCTGATCGGTGGCAGCGGTGCGCTGGCGCTGGCACTGGTGACGCTGCTGCTGACTTATCTGCGCCACATCAAGCGTCTGGGCAGGCAGCTTGCCGATGCCAACCACGAGCTGCAACGTCAGGCGGACAGCGACTTTCTCACCGGCTGTGCCAACCGGCGCAAGTTCGAGCGGATGCTCGAGGCCGAACTGGCGCGCAGCCATCGTTACGGCAATGCACTGGCCGTGGCGATCATCGACATCGATTTTTTCAAACGCATCAATGACAGCTACGGCCATCCGGTCGGCGACGCCGGGCTGATGCATCTGGTCAGGACCGTGAGCGCAGCGATCCGCGAAGGCGATCTGCTCGGGCGGATCGGTGGCGAGGAGTTCGCACTGATGCTGCCGCAAACGTCGGAGCAGGATGCCGACACCGTATTGCAGCGGCTCAGGGCGGTGTTCGAGGCCGGGGGCTTCACGGCCGGGGAGCAGCGGATCGGCTTTACCGTCAGCATCGGTTATGCGGCTGCCGCAGAGGCCGACGGGATCGAGTCCCTGTTGCAGCGGGCCGATGCCGCGCTGTACGCCGCCAAGCAGGGCGGCCGCAACCGCGTGTGTTTCGGTGCGGCGCCGGCAGCGGCCGCTCAGCCGAACGCGTAGTCCAGCAGCACGCCGGCGAAGAGCGCGGCGCCCATGCGGTTGGCGTTGAGGAAGGCGCGGAAACAGGCCTGCGGCTCGCGGTGACGGATGCGCGGAAACTGGTCGAACAGCACCAGCAAGGCAGCAGCGCCGACGCCGGCGACGTACCAGCGGCCACGACCGGCGTCGAGACCGACCACCAGCATGATCGCGAGGAAGGCGAAATAGCACGCCATGACGATGGCGACATCGAAGCGGCCGAAGGTGATCGCCGAGGTCTTGATGCCGATCTTCAGGTCGTCCGGACGGTCGCACATGGCGTAGGCGGTATCGTAGGCGACCGACCAGAAGATGTTGGCCAGCAAGAGCCACCATGCAGCAGCAGGCACCGCACCGGTGACCGCCGCATAGGCCATCGGGATGCCGAAGCCGAAGGCCACGCCCAGATACGCCTGCGGCACGGCAAGGAAGCGCTTGGTGTACGGGTAGCTGGCGGCGAGAAAGGCTGCCGGAATCGCCAGCAGCAGTGCGGGTCGGTTCAGCGGCAGCGCGATCAGCAACGCGGCCAGCGCAAGCGCCGCGGCATACCACAGCGCGGCCTTCGGGCCGATCTTGCCACTGGTCAGCGGGCGGGCCTTGGTGCGGGCGACGTGCTTGTCGAAATCGCGGTCGGCGTAGTCGTTGATCACGCAACCGGCCGAGCGCATCAGCACCGTGCCGGCGACGAAAATCGCCAGGATGGTCCAGTCCGGCAGGCCGCCGCTGGCGAACCACAGCGCCCAGAGCGTGGGCCACAGCAGCAGCATGATGCCGATCGGCTTGTCGAGGCGCGCCAGGCGCAGGTAGAGCGAGAAGGTGCTGTCGGGATTCGGATTCATGGTGCGGCATCGGCGGCCGGGGCGGCCGCGAAAAACGGTGGCAGGAAGACTTCGGTCACGAGCAGGCGGTCATGGCCGGCGAAGAACAGCGAACGGCGTGCCCACAGGCGTGCGGGCAAGGCGGCGACATGTTGCGCGGCCTTGCGCCACAAGGGATGGCGCGCATCGATCCGGCGCCATGCCAGTGGCGAGCGGCGGATGGTCGGCGTGGCAAACAGGAAGGAGCCGAGCGAGGCGTTGCCGAGCCGGCCGATCGGCCGGAAGCCGCTGCGCAACGCACGGTGCTGCAAGACGCTGTGGGCAAACACCAGCGGGGTGTCGTTGCTCATCAACAATACTTCCCGGGTCTCGACATGCTGGCTGCTGCGCGCCAGTGCGATCGCCCGGACTTCGTCGTCGTGAGGGACGGCCGGACCTTGCGCGCAGACACGGACCGAGAATGCGGGGTAGTGCGCGACCAGCCTTGCGGTCAGCGAACCGCGTTCGGTCAGCCAGGGCCGGAGTGCTGGCGGGGCGAGGCAGAGCGGCGTGTGCCAGGAAGCGGAACGGGGCATGCGCGCATTATGCCACGCCCCTCCGGCTGCGCTTCCGGCGCCGCGTCTGTACCGGTCGTTTCATTTCGGAGCTGTAACCGTGATGGTCCGACCGGTTCACCTATCATCGGATGATGACTTCAACCGCTTCACCCTGTCCGCCGCTCGATGGTGCCGCGTCCGGCGCGCGCGATACGCTGGCCATGGTCGTCGGCATCGTGCCGTTCGGCCTGATTTTCGGCACGCTTGCCAGTTCCGCAGGCCTGTCGCCATGGGCCGCGCTGGCGATGTCGGCGCTGGTGTATGCCGGGTCGGCGCAGTTCATCGCCATCACGCTGCTCGCCGCCGGTGTCGGCCTGCCGGTCATCATCGCGACGACGCTGGTCGTCAACCTGCGCCACCTGCTCTACAGCGCGACGATGCAGCCCTATGTGCGCGAGCTGTCCCGTCCCTGGCGCGCCTTCCTCGGCCATTTCCTGACCGACGAAGCGTTTGCCGTTCTTTACAACCGCTTCAGCAGTCCGCGCGGCGGTGTCGATCACCGGCGCTACTATCTTGGCGTGGCGCTGACCCTCTATGCGGCCTGGACCGGTTCGACCGCAATCGGCGTGCTGCTCGGCAATGTCGTCCCCGGCATCCAGCACTGGGGGCTGGAGTTCGCGATGGTGGCGAGCTTTGTCGGCATCGTCGTGCCGCAACTGAAGAACCGTGCGCAGATCGCCGCGGCACTGACCGCTGGCATCGTTGCGCTGCTGGCGCACGGGCTGCCTTACCAGCTTGGCCTGATGGTCGCGGCGCTGACCGCGGTCGCCGTCGGCATGATGCTCGAACGGACGATGGCCCCCGCGGAAGGTGAAACATGAATACGGTGCTGCTGCTCGCCGGCATGGCGAGCGTGACCTACGTACTGCGCGTCGGCTTCTGGTTTGGCGCCGGTGACAGCCTGCCGGTGTGGTTCAAGCGGGCGCTGCGCTACGTGCCGGTCGCGGTGCTGACGGCGATCATCGTCCCGGCGGTGCTGCTCAAGGACGGTGCGTTCGATCTCGATATCCACAATGCCCGGCTGGTCGGCGCACTGGCTACCGGACTGATCGTCTGGCGCTTCAATCACCTGCTGGCCGGGATTGGCGGCGGTTTGCTGGTGTTCGTACTGTGGCGCTGGCTGAGCCCGTTACTGACGGCGTGGATGTAATCAATTTGGTTAATTGCAACAACCAATTGGATTGATGTAGAAGTTTAACGAAAGACTTTAGACAGTATTTGCCGAATCTCGGTAGCATAGGGCTCGTCCAGCCCCTGTCGATCCAGATTCCGTGCTTTCAAGCGCTTCCACGCCGGCCGTTCTGCGCCATGTATCCATCAGCCCCGCCGGCCCGGGCCGGCTGCGGCCACGCGTGCCATGACGAGCGCGAGATCCCGCATTGCCGCATGGCTGCGGCTGCTGCGGCCGTTGCGATGGCCCGTCGTCGCAGCGGTTGTACTGGTCGTGCTGGCGATGCTGGCCAGCTGGAGCAGCAAGACCGAAACGGCGCGGGTGCGCGAACTGGGCCAGAACCGTCTCGACATCTACGCCAGCAGCCTGCGCAACGCGATCGAGCGCTACGATGCGTTGCCGATCGTGCTGTCGACCCATCCCGACATCATGGCACTGCTGCGCAACCCCGACGCGCCGGGCCTGCGTGACAAGATCAGCCGCTATCTGGCGCTGAGCAACGGCGATACGCGCTCGACGGTGCTCTACCTGCTCGATACCGACGGCATGACGCTCGCGGCCAGCAACTGGGATACACCGCAAAGCTATGTCGGCAAGAACTACGCCTTCCGGCCGTACTTCCTCCAGGCCAAGGAGGGCCGTGCCGGCCATTTCTACGGCATCGGATTCACCACCCACCAGCCCGGCTACTTCCTCTCGTATCCGGTCCGTGATGGCAACAAGGTTGTCGGTGTCGTAGTGGCCAAGATCAATCTCGATGCGGTCGAACGCGAATGGCCGCGTGGCGGCGGGCCGATTCTGGTGGCCGACAGCAATGGCATCGTCTTCCTGTCGAACGCGCCCGAGCTGAAATGGCGTGCGCTGGCACCGCTGCCGGCCGAAATGCTCCGCTACATCGCGGATACCCATCAGTACGGTGACCGCCGCGAGTTCGTGACGCTGGGCCTGTCGGACCGCGAGCTCCTCGATACCGGTGTCGAACGTGCCGAGCTGGATGCAGGCGGTACGTCGCGTTCGGTACTGGTACAGCGGATGGCGCTCGGTGGGCTGGGCTGGCATCTGGTGACGCTGAACGATCTGGCCCCGGTGCGCCAGGCGGTTCGCCATACCCTGATCGGCGCGCTGTTTGCGCTGCTGGCACTGGCGTCGCTACTGCTTTACTGGCGTCAGTACCGCCGGCGCATGCTCGACCGCTTGCAGGCCAGCTCGGCGCTACGGCACACGCAGACGGTACTCGAACGCGAGGTGGCGATGCGCGGCGGCGAACTGGCCGAAACGCAGTTGCGGCTGCAGCGTGAAACGGCCGAGCGGCAAAAGCTCGAGGCCCGTTTGCGCATCGCGCACGACAAGCTGCTGCATGCAGGCAAGCTCGCGGTGCTCGGCCAGATGACCGCGGCGCTGGTTCGCGAGCTGGGGCAGCCGCTGGCGGCCGTGCGCGTGCTGACGCATGCGCTGCGCGGCGCACCGGAACTGGCGGAAGGCACGCGAACGCATCTCGACGGCATTGGCGCGCACGCCACGCGGATTGCCGCGCTGACAACCCGGCTGGGTGCCTATGCGCGCCGGAGCGACGACCGCTTCGGCCCGGTGCTGCTGCGCGGCGTGATCGACAACGCGGTACTGCTGCTGGAAACGCAGTTCCGTCAGCAGCAGGTGCGGCTCGACCTCGACCAGTCCGATAGCCGCGTGCGCGTCTCGGGCAATCCGGCCCAGCTCGAGCAACTGCTCGTGAGCCTGTTGCGCAACGCGCTCGATGCGGTTCAGGTGTCGCCGCAGCCGGTCATTCGTGTGTCGGTCGAGCGCTCGGGGCCGAGAGTGCAGATTTCGATCAGCGACAACGGGCCGGGCATTGCCGAAGCGGAGCTGACGACCTTGTTTGATCCGTTTGCGGCGCCCGATGGCAACAGCGACCGGCTCGGGCTGGGGCTGGTGACCGCAAAGGCGATTGCCGGTGATTGCGGCGGGCGGCTCAGCGCGACCAATCAGCCGGAAGGTGGCGCGATGTTCGTGCTCGAACTGTCCGTCGTCGACTGGGAGCCCTAGCCGCCGTTGGCGCTTGTTGGCGCCGAACGGTCAGGACATGACCGGGGGCCGGGGCAATTCACGCTGGCGGGGTGCCTTGCCCCTGTGGCCGGCTAGGCAGGCATGGCGTGCGCGGTACAATTGCGTTCCTCCATTTTTGGCGACCGCCATGCCGTTCGATGCGCTCGATGCCGATCTTGACGCCCGCCGCGTCGCGAACCTGTACCGCCAACGCCGCGTGCTCGACAGCCCGCAAGGTGCCACCGTCGATGTGGACGGCCGCAGGCTCGTCAACTTCTGCAGCAACGACTATCTCGGTCTGGCCAGTCACCCCGATTTGATCGCCGCAGCGCAAGCAGGGGCGGCACGCTGGGGCGTCGGCAGCGGTGCGTCGCATCTCGTTTGCGGCCACAGTGCCGCGCACGAGGCCATGGAGCAGCGGCTTGCGGCTTTCGTCGGCAAGCCGGCGGCGCTGTCGTTCTCGACCGGCTACATGGCCAATCTCGCAGCGGTGACCGCGCTGGTCGGTCGTGGTGACGCGATTTTTGCCGACAAGCTCAACCACGCCTCGCTGAACGACGCCTGCCAGCTGTCCCACGCCGCGTTCAAGCGTTTTGCCCACAACGATCTCGCGCAACTCGAGCGCCTGCTGGCAACGACCGAGGCGGATCGCAGGCTGATCGTCGTCGATGCGGTGTTCAGCATGGACGGTGATTGCGCGCCGCTGGCCGAGATCGTCCGGCTGGCCGAGCAGTACGATGCCTGGGTCTACGTCGACGACGCCCATGGCTTTGGCGTGCTCGGCGACGGCCGTGGCAGTGCGATCGGCATCGACTCGCCGCGACTGATCTACATGGCGACGCTGGGCAAGGCCGCCGGCGTGGCCGGTGCCTTCATTGCAGCCGAAGCGGTCGTGATCGACTATCTGGTCAACATGGCGCGGCCCTACATCTACACCACCGCCGCGCCGCCGCCGCTGGCCGAAGCGGTGCTCGCCAGCGTCGGACTGATCGAGCGCGAACACTGGCGTCGCGAAGCACTGGCAATGCATATCAACAGCTTGCGTGCCGTGCTGGCGGGCGCCGGCCTGATGCCATCGGCGACACCGATCCAGCCCTTGCTGGTCGCCGACAGCGCCGTCGCATTGCGTTTGTCGCAATGCCTGGGCGATGCCGGATTGTGGGTCTCGGCAATCCGTCCGCCGACGGTGCCGACGCCCCGTTTGCGTATCTGTCTGTCGGCGACTCACGATGCCGGTGACGTCGAGCACTTGGGCCGGACACTGTTGACGCTCCTGCAGGAAACCCGTTGATGAATCTGCATTTCGAAACGCTCGGCCGCGGCGAGGACGTTGTCTGGCTGCACGGCTGGGCGATGAACGGCACCGTCTGGCGTGATGTGGCCGATGCGCTGGCCGACGACGGCTGCCACCATCTGGTCGACCTGCCCGGTCATGGCCGCAGTACGAGTGATGCGCCGCTGTCGCTCGAGGCGATGGTCGACGCGCTGGATGTGGCTTTTCCGCTGCCGGTGCATGTGGTCGGCTGGAGTCTGGGTGGCGCAGTGGCGGCGGCGTGGGCGATGCGTTCGCCCGACAAGCTGCGGTCGCTGACGCTGGTCGCGTCGAGCCCGTGTTTCATGCAGCGGCCGGACTGGCGCAGCGCAATGCCGGAAACGACGCTGGCCCAGTTCGCAGCCAGCCTCGGCGACGACTGGCGCGGTACGCTAAAGCGCTTCATCAGCCTGCAGGCGATGGGCGACGAATCGGCGCGCGCGGTGGCACGCAGACTGGGCAACGAACTGTTCGAGCATGGCGAACCCACGCTGAATGCACTGACCGAGGGGCTGGCCATTTTGCGCGACACCGATCTGCGCGAACGGATGGCATCACTGGCGTTACCTGTGTTGCTGCAATTTGGTGATCGCGACACGCTGACACCGCTGCCGGTCGGACACTGGCTGGCACAGACGCTGCCGCAGGCCGAGCTGGTCATTCACCACGGCGCGGCGCACGTGCCCTTCGTCTCGCATCGCGACGTCTTCATCTCGGCGCAGCGGCGGTTTCTCGGCGCGATTTAAAGCAGCGGCGCGATGAAGCCGTTGATCGGCGCCAATCCGGCGTAGTGGGCGAGCGAACCAAAGCGGTTCGTTTCCGCCCGAAGCGCAGGGACCGGAACGGACATGATGTCCACGAGGATCCCGAGCATCGAACGGAAATGAAATGCGCAGGTGCAGCCGCCCGATACGATGGATTCAGGCCCAGCCCGAGGAAAGCCATTGCGCCCAATCCAGCCGGTCGCGGTCGAGGGCCTGCTCGACAGCCTGCTCGTGGTCGTACGGAATGGCCCGATGGGCAATGAGCCAGCCGCGGTCGGTGGCTTCAATGCGTGCATAGCGGGCCAAGGGCGCGCCGGTCTGCATGGCATGGGGCGGGTCGCTGTCGCGGAATGCCGGCAGGCCGACGCTGCCCGGATTGACGATCATGCGACCATCCGGCAGCGTGAGGACGCGCGGAATGTGGCTGTGGCCGCAGACGAGGATTTCCGCGGCGATGTCGGCGGCATCGGCATTGATGTCGGCCAGTGCACGCAATCCGTCGTCGAGGTCTTCGAGCCAGTAGCGGGTATCGTCGCCGGGCTTGCCGTGGCAAACGTAAACCAGATTGTCGACGAGGATGCTGGCGGGCCGTTTCTGCAGCCAGCGCAGTCCGGCGTCGCCGAGTTCATCGACGACGAACCCGAGCGTCGCCGATGGCCTGCGCTCGAGAACATCGCGGTCCTGATTGCCGTTGATGCCGAGGACGCGCCGCGTTTCGGACTCCACCAGCAGCCGCTGCCACGTGCCACGCGGATCGAGCGGGCCGTACAGCGTATCGCCAAGATCGAGCAATGTCGCATCGGGCCAGTCGGCCAGATCGTCGAGCACGGCGTCGAGCGCGGCGAGGTTGCCGTGGATGTCCGAAAGCAGCGCGTAGCGCAAATTCACCGCTGGGCTTCCATCTTGGGCGCGCGTCCCATCAGCGTGCTGACGATCTCGGCCACATCGGCCTGATCGAACAACAGCCGACAGACCGCCGCAGTGATCGGCATGTCGACGCCGAGTGCCTGGGCCTGGCGGTTCACCTCGCGCGCGGTCGGTACGCCCTCGGCAACATGGCCGAGGCTGGCCAGCGCCTGCTCGAGCGTCAGCCCTTCGGCCAGCTTGAGCCCGACACGGCGGTTGCGCGAGAGGTCACCGGTCGCAGTCAGCAGCAGGTCACCGATGCCGGCAAGGCCCATGAAGGTTTCCGCGCGTGCGCCCAGGGCAGCGCCGAAGCGGCTCATCTCGGCCAGACCGCGCGTCAGCAGCGCGGCGCGTGCATTCAACCCGTAGCCGAGGCCGTCACAGACGCCGGCAGCGATCGCCAGCACGTTCTTCACCGCAGCACCGATCTCGACACCGATCAGGTCGTCGCTGGCGTAGAGCCGCAACACCGGCGTATTGAGTGTTTCTACGATGCGCTGCGCGAACGCGGCATCGGTCGCCGCGATCGTCACCGCGCCGGGCAACCCCTTGGCGATTTCCTGCGCGAAACTCGGTCCGGACAGCATGCCGCGCGGCACGGACGGATCCATCTCCTCGTCGGCGACTTCATGCGGGAACTTCATCGTTCCGGCTTCCAGCCCTTTGCAGGCCCACAGGACCGGTGCGGTCGAGCCAAGTTCGCGCAGCGCGCGCAGCGTGCTTCGCAGCCCGGACATCGGTGTGACGATCAGTACGCTGTCGGCATCGGCAACGGTATCTGCCAGCGAGGCGCTGACCGACAACGTCTTCGGAAACGGTGCATCGGCCAGATAGCGCGGATTGGCGTGCTCGCTGCGCATGGTGTCGACCTGGTCGGCATCGCGGCTCCAGAGCGTCACGTCGCATTGATCGGCAAAGCGGATCGCCAGAGCGGTTCCCCAAGCGCCGGCGCCGAGTACGGCGAGTTTCATCTAATCGTCCTCCAGTATTCCGATATAGCCGATCTGCGCGATCGGACTGCAAATGACAACGCGCCGTGGCAAGCCACGGCGCGTCTGGGCTCGACCCGCGGTCAAGCGGGCGAACGCACGATCAGTGCGTGGTTTCGGCGGCGCCGGTCTGCTGCTGCGCGGCCTGCTGGGCGCGCTGCTGCAGATAGATCGCTTCGAAGTTGATCGGTTGCAACAGCAGCGGCGGGAAGCCGGCGCGGGTGGTCAGGTCCGACACGGTTTCGCGCAGGTAAGGGAACAGGATGCTCGGTGCACCGATGCCCAGCAGCGGATCCATTTCATCGGCCGGAACGTGTTCGATCTGGAACAGGCCGGCTTGGGTCGTTTCGATCAGGAACACGGTGCGATCTTCCACCTTGGCCTGCGCGGTGACGGTGAGGCTGACTTCATAGAAGCCATTGTCGAAGCCGCGGGCTTCGTTGCGGAACTGGATATTGAATTCCGGCTGCAGCTGTTCGAGGAAGGCTTGCGGCGCATTCGGCGATTCAACCGAAACGTCCTTCACGTAAATCTTCTGGATCGCGAAAACCGGCTGGTTTTCCGCTGCTTGGTTTTCTTCGCTCATGATTCCTTCCTGGGTGTCACTGTGTGTGTTTGAGTGCTTCGGACAGCGCGAAATCATCGCACGATTCCAGCGCTGCTGCCACTTGGCGCAGCGTAGCGGTTATTCCGCTTCGAGCAGCGGCATCAAGCCGCCGGCACGATCAAGCGCAGCCAGATCGTCATAGCCCCCGACGTGGGTCTCGCCGATATAGATCTGCGGCACGGTGCGGCGGCCGGTTTTCTGCATCATGACCTCGCGCTGGCCCGGGTCGAGATCGATACGGATCTTTTCGATCGTCGCAACGCCGCGTGCAACGAGCAGGCGTTCGGCCATCACGCAGTACGGGCACACGCCGGTGCTGTACATCACTACTTTGGGCATGACTGAATTTCCAAGAGTCAGACAACTAGTTCTGTTAGATGGGGGCGACGCCGCTTGAGTGCAAGTGTGCAGCGTATCGATTGCGTCGCCGCCTGGTGCGTTTTACCGCATATGGATAATCGCGCGCGAGAAGGGCGGCCGTCAGGCCGCCCTGGGTGCTTTGGGGGCGGTGAAGCGGGATCTGCCGGTGTTTGACGGACCGGCAGCGGCGTTCGGGCCGGTTTGGCCTGTCTGGTTGGGGCAAAACTGACGGATTTCATGCGTATGGCATGAGTTTGTCAGCTTT